>CALRXV020000009.1:0-212384 GCA_943372225.1 Chitinophaga pinensis
TATGGAGCAACATTAGCATTTTTTGAAGGATATACTGCACTAGCAGTTGTTACAGGAGTTTCTCCAACAACATTGCCGGTAATAGTACCTATATGAATCGTATGACAAACATCATCACCATCATAATCCTTACCTGGTATATTGGTGCCAGAAATACTCAAAGCTTTCTTAGTAATAGTTCCGTTTAATGTTGGTTGAGTTAGAATATAATTTGTTGCAGGCTGAGTTATTGTATATGGTGCAGTTGGTGTAACTGATATAGACGATACTGAAGCATTTACACTTGAATATATATAATTTGTTGGTGCTGCATCTAAAGTAACTAGATCTCCATTATATAATGTACCGCTTAAAGTTGCATTACTAGGGCTAGGAACTGTAGCAATATTATTTGCATCATATTGTTTTGTTATAGCTCCAATTGTTGAAACATCAACGGTAAGTGGTGCTTTGTTAACAACACAGGGACTGTTAAATGGAATTTTTGTTGGCGCACTAAACATATCACTAATTTGAACAGCAACTAAAGACATTGCATTTTGTGCATTGACAGTGCTATTTAACTTAATGATGATGGTTTTGGTACCATTTGGGTTAGTTCCTGTTGCTGGCCCAAGAATAAACGATGTATTATAAGTTGCCCCACCATCTATACTTATAGTAAAATCTGAACTTACAGCGCTTTCAACTTGAACAATGATATTATCAGTGAGAGGATTATAACCTGCCCCAGTAAAAGTTACTTGACTAGTTGCAGTACCTAAACCATAGGTAGTTGTAAAAGCGGGAAACTTTTGAGAAGCTGGAGAAGTGACTGCAATTGACTGTGCCATCAACAGATTCCCGGTTAGGAACAATACAATTGGGATAAAAAGTTTGAGTAGAAATCTTTGTTTCATACGCTTTGGGGTTACAGATGCGGGGGTCATCAATTTTTGATGTATAATCTAAATAAAATGCCGAAATTGTAGTAATTACTATGATTTGTTTGTAGTATCTACCCAATTTAAAATAAAATTAAGTTAAAATATAGATTCAAAAACTAATGTGAACAATATTTTTTGAAAAATATTGTTCCTAGACACTTATTAATAAAAAATAATAAGTAGAATTCCCCTTAAACGTATTAAAAAACAGAGATCTGAATCATAGAAAAAGGCGAATAATTTGTTTTTCCATGAAAAAATTATCCTTTGATTCTTTAAAAATGACGAATAATTGACATTTTTAAACCTCTATTGATGAAGGGTAAAAAAAAAGAGCGCCAAAAGCGCTCTTTTACACAATCTTCTTGGGCAAATGCTTAGCTATAATATTCTTCTCTCAGTTCTTTCACCCTTGCGTCTTCCATATATTCATCAAAAGTCATTAAACGATCAATGATGCCCTTAGGAGTTAACTCAATAATCCTATTAGCAACAGTTTGCAAGAAAGTATGGTCATGAGAAGTAATTAATACAATACCATTGAAAGTTTGGCAACCTTCGTTAAAACTTTGGATACTTTCCAAGTCTAAGTGGTTGGTTGGTTGGTCCAATACCACAACATTGGGATTTTGCAACATCATACGGCTAACCATACAACGCACTTTCTCCCCCCCACTCAATACATTGGTCTTTTTAGCTATATCATCTCCACTAAACAACATTTTTCCTAAAAATCCACGGATAAAGGGTTCATCCGCATCTGTAACATGTGCTGGTACAAACTGACGCAACCAATCCATTAGGGTTAAGCCTTCTGTAAAGAACTCATTGTTCTCCACAGGCAAGTAGGCCTTGGTAATAGTAGTACCCCATTCATATTTACCCGTATCAGCTTGTTGGTTTTCGTTGATGATTTCAAAGAAGCTGGTAACGGCTAAAGGATCTCGGCTTAAGAAAGCAATCTTCTCTCCTTTATTAATGCTAAAGTTTACTTTGTCAAATAACTTTCTTCCATCAACCGATTTACTTAGGTTCTCTACGTTCAAAATTTGGTTACCTACATCACGCAATGGCTGGAAAATGATTCCAGGATATTTACGGTTTGATGGTTCAATTTCTTCAATAGTCAGTTTCTCCAAAGCCTTCTTTCTAGAAGTAGCTTGTTTACTCTTAGAGGCATTGGCAGAGAATCGGGCAATAAAGTCCAATAAAGCCTGACGCTTCTCTTCATTCTTTTTGTTCTTGTCATTGATCTGACGGCTCATCAACTGTGATGACTCATACCAGAAAGTATAGTTCCCTGTAAAGGTTTTGATTTTGGATCTATCTACGTCGGCAACATGGGTACAAATGGTATCTAAGAAGTGACGGTCGTGACTTACAACAAGTACAATGTTTTCGTAATCGGCCAAGAAGTTCTCTAACCAACCAATGGTTTCAATATCCAATCCGTTGGTAGGCTCATCCAATAATAAGATATCTGGATTTCCAAATAATGCTTGTGCCAATAACACCCTTACTTTAAAGTTAGAGGGAATCTCTTTCATCAGGCTTTGGTGTAAGTCTTCCTTCACACCCAAGCTACTTAATAATGTTCCTGCACTACTCTCTGCTTCGTAACCACCCATCTCACCAAACTCACCTTCCAATTCACCAGCTTTCATACCGTCTTCTTCTGTAAAATCGGCCTTGGCATAAATGGCATCACGTTCATGCATGACATCCCAAAGGTGTTTGTGCCCCATGAGTACGGTATTCAAAACTGTACAATCGTCAAACTCAAATTGGTTCTGTTTCAAAAAGGACATACGCTCTCCTTTTGAAATTTCTACCACCCCTTTATTGGGTTCAATTTCACCACTTAAGATTTTCAAAAAAGTGGATTTACCGGCTCCATTGGCCCCAATCACCCCATAACAATTACCCTTGATAAAGTTGATATTTACTTCATCAAACAATACCCTTTTACCATATGCTAGGGTGATATTTCTTGCACTAATCATTTATTTAAGCGGATTTTGGCGCAAAACTAAGGTTTAGGGGGCAGAATTGCAGTAAAAACGGGTAAATTCAATAGTCAAAATTCAAAACCTCAAATATGAATGCAAAAAATTGAGGTAAAAACCTAGAAATTGGCTGCATGAAATTTCTATTAATTATTAGTTAACCTCCTACAAATACATTCATTATCAATAGGTTTGTTAAAATCAATACAATGTCAAATAAGTCTTTACAAAATAGCAGAAGGTCCTTTATCAAACAGGTTAGTTTTGCCTCTATTCTATTGGCAAGTGGAAAACTCAATAGCATTAGTGCTGCTGAATTATTTGATCAGAAGGATAAAGTACTATTAAGATTTGTAGTTGCTTCTGATTCCCATTATGGTCAACCCAATACGGAATACCAAGCCATGATGGATAAAGTGATTGATCAGATTAATCTGTTCCATCTTACCCACCCATTGGATGCAACGGTAATAAATGGAGACCTCATTCACAATGAATCCATGTTTTTGGCTCAAGTAAAACAAAGAATTGACCGATTAACAATGCCTTGGTATGTAACAAGGGGTAACCATGATATGGTATCCGCGGAGCTTTGGAATAAGACTTGGGGCTATCCGCTGAATCATCAAATCACCGTCAATGGCTATCCCTTTTTATTAATGGATAGTTCAAATGAAAAAGGGGAATACTTATCGCCTGATTTGATTTGGTTAAAGGAATCTTTGGATAGTTTGAAAACGCAAAAACAGGTTTTCTTATTTGTTCATATTCCACAAGCCAAGTGGACAAAGAATGGTATTGACACACCCGCTTTTTTTGAATTATTGGCAAAGTATCCCAATATCAAAGCCGTATTTCATGGACACGAACACGATCAGGATGGCGTGAAAATGCAGGGCAAAATTCCTTTTTATTTTAATGCACATATTGGTGGTAATTGGGGAACAGCGTATAAAGGATTTAGGGTTGTAGAACTAAACCAAGATGGCAGTTTAGTTACGTATATGCTTAACAACGAGGGAGGTTTACAAAAGTGAGGAATGAGAAGTGAGAAGTGAGGAATGAGAAGTGAGAAGTGAGGAGTGAGAAGTGAGGAGTGAGAAGTGAGAAGTGAGGAGTGAGGAGTGAGAAGTGAGGAGAGAAAAGTGAGGAATGAAAAGTGAGGAGTGAAAATTACCAATTCGCTCGCGCCGATGGTTGAAGATCAAGACCCGCAAAATCTTGTGCTAAATACTTGTAATACGCAGTAATAGCAATCATTCCAGCGTTATCGGTACAAAATTCAAAATCAGGAATATAGGTTTTCCAACCATGCTTTACACCCATGGCTTGTAGGCCAGTTCTAAGACCACTATTGGCACTCACACCTCCTGCCAAGCATACTTGTTTTACGCCTGTTTGTGTCACTGCTTTTTTGAGTTTCTTCAAAAGAATTTGTACAATAGAATGCTGCACAGAAGCGCATAGATCATTCAAATTTTTCTCTACAAAATCAGGTTCTTGTTTTTGTAGAAAATAGAGGATTGATGTTTTTAATCCACTAAATGAAAAATTCAATTCCGGAATCTGTGGCTCGGCAAATTTGTAAGCCAAAGGATTACCCAACGCTGCATATTTATCTATCAATGGACCACCAGGATAAGGTAGTCCAATCAACTTTGCTGTTTTGTCAAACGCCTCCCCTGCTGCATCGTCAATAGTCTCTCCTAAGATCTCTAAATCTAAAGGGGCTTTGGCCAGAATAATTTGGGTATGACCACCACTTACCGTTAAACATAAGAAGGGGAAACCGGGCGGATTGGGACCAATTAAATTGGCCAATACATGGGCTTGCATATGGTGCACTGCAATCAAAGGAAGGTTTCTAGCTAGGGCCAATGATTTGGCAAACTGAACACCTACCAATAAAGACCCAATCAGACCAGGCGCTTCTGTACAGGCAATGGCTGATAATTGGTTCCATCGCTGTGCAGGAGCTAGATTGGGATAAGCTTCTGCTAAGGCCAAATCTACCACCGGAACAATGTTTTGCATATGTGCTCTACTAGCAAGTTCCGGCACCACACCACCATATGATTCATGAACAGACTGGGTGGCAATCCTATTGCTCAGGATGCTTCCATTGCTGCAAATAGATGCAGAGGTTTCATCACAAGAAGATTCAATGGCCAAAATAACGGCAGGTTGCACAGGATTCATGGCTGCAAAGGTAAAAGCAAAAGCCACACTTGCGGTGTGGCTTTTTAAAAGTCTATTGATAATCTTCTATTTTGTTCTAATAGCTACTACCGGATCCATCTTAGCCGCAATGGACGCTGGAATGATCCCAGAGATAATCCCCAGAATAATACAGATACTCATGGCCAATGAAACTATATTAGGCGCAATAAAAATGGGGAATGGCAAAATACTAGTTAGGGCTAGAGACAATAACCAAACTAGGAATAAACCTACCAAACCGCCAATGATGCACAAGAAAGCACTTTCAATCAAGAACTCTGTTAGAATGGTACTACGTTTGGCTCCAAGGGCTTTTTTCAAACCAATCTGACTGGTTCTTTCTCGCACTGTAACAAACATAATATTAGCCACACCAAAAGCACCTACAATCAAACTCAACCCCGCAATGGCCCAGCCACCTGCACTTACCTGACCAAAGAAACCCTTTACCTGTTCACTAAACATGGCCACATCATTACAAGAAAAATTGTCTTCATCCAATGGGCTTAGTCTTCTCAATTGACGCATCACCCCGGTAAGTTCATCTTGCAATGCTTTGGAAGAAACATTGGGTTTACCTTGTACCATAATATTTGGATTACTAAAATCTGGATTGTATACAGAAGAGTAATACCTATAAGTAACCATGATACATTGGTCATAATTAAATCCACCAATCAAACTCTGACCTTGCTTTTTAATGATCCCAACAATGATCAGTCTTTTTCCATTATAAGAAATCTCTTTACCCACTGCTTTTTCCTGGCTACCAAATAATTCATCGGCAACGGTATAACCAATTAAACAAGTAGGGCCTCCCCTTTCAAAATCGGATTCATTTAAATATCGCCCAAAGGATATATCAATGGTTTGAATGCTATTAAAGTCTTCTGTAACCCCATACAAATTCACATTGTTTAGGATATTATCCATATAACTGGCATTCACATTATTGCTCATGAAAAAAGTGGCATAAGCAGCTAACTGACTTTTTTCCTTGACAATCTTCATTTCCTCGTACTTAGGAACAGGGCGTTTTACATATTTCCACCAAGGATAGTCCGGACCACCGCCATAATTCCACTTGTCTATATAGATGGTATTATTGCCAAGTGACTTAATATCGTTCTGGACTTTTTGCTCCAAACTGTCAACTGTTGCCAATACCCCAATGATGCAGAAAATACCAATGGTGATGCCAAATAAGGATAGGAAAGTACGCAGCTTGTTCACCCGCAATTCTTGCAGGGCCATCTTGAAGCTATTCCATAGAATGCTGAAGAGTTTTAACATGCTTCAAATGTAAGCAGCGAATCCCTTAGAATGGGGCGTTTTTTATGTGAGCGGTCAAAATGCCTGTTCAGTCAAATCCTATGACTAGGAAAAAAGCATTCAACAAATGCAATTTTTAACTGATTTTACCAAACAATCTCACGCAAACGTTGTCTCAATAATTGTACAAAAAAAACAAGTTTTCAATTATGGCATTGATTGATGCGTTATTTTTGCAGCGATTTCTCAAAACTAAACTTGCAATATGACCTGGAAACAAGTCTTCACTTCATCAGTAGGAAAGAAACTAGTAATGGCTTTCACTGGTATTTTCCTGATTCTTTTTCTGATAGTTCACGCTGGTCTTAATGCCTGTATCTGGGCCAATGACGGTGGTGAAATGTTTAACAAAGGTGCCCACTTCATGGGATCTAATGTAGTTCCGCGTATTTTAGAAATTGGTTTATTTGTTGGTTTAATCCTGCATATTGTTCAGGGTTTGATGCTAGAAATGGACAATCGTAAAAAACGTAGCGTTGGTTATGCAGTTGCTTACAGCGATGGTAGCAAGTGGTATAGCCGCAGCATGGCCCTTTTGGGAACCTTAGTCTTGTTGTTCTTGGTATTGCACCTCTCCGATTTTTGGTTCCCCAATAGGGCCCACCAAAATTTTGTCTTAGGTGAAGAAATTGACCTCTATGCCAAAATGAAAGAAACTTTTAGTGTTTTATGGGTGGTGATTGTGTATGTATTGGGATGCCTTTCTTTAGGCTACCACTTAGCACACGGTTTCCAAAGTGCCTTCCGCACAGTAGGCGTTCACAATAGAAAATACAACCTGATGCTGGTTAGCATGGGTCTTGGCTTTTCTGTGGTGATCACTTTAGCGTTTGCCATGATGCCACTAAGCTTCTATTTTGGTTGGATCAATTAATCAAGCTTCCGGCAGAACCGGAATCATTCTTACAAACAGTATATTCTAATCATAGTAAACATTCAGGTGTATGTTAGATGCCAAAATCCCTTCGGGACCTTTAGATGATAAATGGACGGAATACAAGGGCCATTGCAAACTGGTGAATCCAGCCAACAAACGTAAGTTGGAAGTGATCATCGTTGGTACTGGTCTGGCTGGTGCTTCCGCTGCAGCTGCTCTTGGAGAACTAGGCTACAAAGTAAAAGCCTTTTGTTTTCAGGATTCTCCACGTAGAGCCCATTCCATTGCCGCTCAGGGCGGTATTAATGCTGCCAAAAACTATCAGAATGACGGAGACTCCGTGTTCCGTTTGTTTTATGATACCATCAAAGGTGGTGACTATCGCGCAAGGGAAGCCAACGTTCACCGCTTGGCAGAAGTGAGTGCCAATATTATTGACCAATGCGTTGCACAAGGTGTTCCTTTTGCACGTGAATATGGTGGATTATTGAGCAACCGTTCTTTTGGTGGTACACAAGTACAAAGAACTTTTTATGCTGCAGGTCAAACTGGACAGCAATTATTGATAGGTGCTTACCAAGCTTTGGAAAGACAAATTGCTTTAGGTAATGTGCAAATGTTTGCACGTCATGAAATGCTAGAAATTGTAAAAATTGATGGCAAAGCAAGAGGTATCATTGCTCGTAATTTGGTAAATGGTGAATTAGAAAGACATTTTGGACACGCTGTGTTGCTTTGCACCGGTGGATACGGAAACGTATTCTATTTGTCTACCAATGCCATGGGTAGCAATACCACGGCTATTTGGAAAGCACACCGTCAGGGTGCTGCTTTTGCTAATCCTTGCTTTACACAGATTCACCCCACTTGTATTCCAGTAAGTGGAGACCACCAATCTAAATTGACCCTGATGTCAGAGTCATTGCGTAACGATGGTAGGATCTGGGTTCCTAAAAAGAAAGACGATCAAAGAAAAGCCATAGATATTCCTGAAGAAGAAAGGGATTATTACTTAGAGCGCCGTTACCCTGCCTTTGGTAACCTGGTTCCACGTGACGTGGCATCAAGGGCTGCCAAAGAAAGATGTGATGAAGGTTACGGTGTGGGTACCAGCAAACAAGCGGTATACCTAGATTTTGCTGACGCCATAGTGCGTTATGGTAAGATTGAAGCCGGTAAAGAAGGCAAGAGCAATATGAGCATGGAAGAGATTATTGTTTTGGGTAAAGAAGTAGTGAAAGAGAAATACGGTAACCTTTTTGATATGTATGAAAAGATTACTGGTGAAAATCCATATGAATTCCCCATGCGTATTTATCCAGCGGTACACTATACCATGGGTGGTCTTTGGGTAAACTATGAATTACAAACCACTATCCCAGGATTATATGCTTTAGGTGAAGCCAATTTCAGTGACCATGGTGCCAACCGTTTAGGAGCATCTGCTTTGATGCAGGGCTTGGCCGATGGTTATTTTGTCATCCCTTATACCTTGGGAAATAGCTTGGCAGATGAGATTTACAACAAAGCCATTGAAACCTCTCACCCTGCTTTTGAAGCAGCAGAAAAAGAGGTATCTGATAGGATTAATGTATTGATGAATATCAAGGGTAAACAAACCGTTGAAAGCTTCCACAAGCGTTTGGGTAAAATTATCTGGGACAAATGTGGTATGGCAAGAAACAAAGAAGGTTTGCAACAAGCCATTCAAGAAATCCAAGCTTTGAAAAAGGAATTCTGGAGTGATGTTCGTATCCCTGGAAGCATCAATGAAATGAATCCTGAATTAGACAAAGCCAACCGTGTGGCTGACTTTATTGAACTAGGAGAATTAATGTGCGTAGACGCATTAAACCGCAACGAAAGCTGTGGTGGTCACTTCCGTGAAGAATTCCAAACAGAAGACGGAGAGGCTTTACGTGACGATGCTAACTATATGTATGTTGCCGCTTGGGAATCCAAATCAGCACATGAATGGAACCTGATAAAGGAACCATTGATCTATGATGTGGTAAAACCATCTCAACGTTCTTATAAATAATTAGGTTTTGATTTTTGACTTTAATTGAAAAATTGCAAAGATGGAACATTACAATATGAATCTGACCGTGAAGGTCTGGAGACAAAAAAATAGCAAGGAAAAAGGTGGTTTTCAAAGTTATCCTGTAAAAGACATTTCATCAGAAATGAGCTTTTTGGAAATGATTGACGTATTAAACGAACAATTGATCCGCGATGGAGATGACCCCATTGCTTTTGACCATGACTGCCGTGAAGGTATTTGTGGGCAGTGCTCCATGTATATCAATGGTAAGCCACACGGTGCTTGGAAGGCCAACACTACTTGCCAATTGCATATGCGTGCATTCAAAGATGGAGAAACCGTAACTGTAGAACCTTGGAGAGCTGGAGCGTTTCCAGTAATCAAAGATTTGATGGTAGACCGTTCTGCATTTGACCGTATTATTCAAGCCGGTGGATATATTAGCGTGAACACTGGTAATGCTGTAGACGGTAACGCACTACCCATTAACAAAGACAAGGCCGATGCTTCTTTTGCAGCAGCCATGTGTATTGGTTGTGGTGCCTGCGTTGCAGCTTGTAAAAACAGTTCTGCCATGCTATTCTTGAGTGCCAAAGTTGCACACTTGGCTTTGTTGCCACAGGGTGAACCTGAGCGCAAATCTCGCGTGTTGAACATGGTAGCTCAAATGGACAAGGAAGGATTTGGAGCATGTACCAATACCGGTGCTTGTGAAGCCACCTGCCCTAAAGAAATCTCTATTAGCAATATTGCTAGGTTAAACCAAGAGTACTTGGTGGCCAGCCTTACTGCAGACAAATAGTTTTTAGTTTGATGTTTTTTTTTGAAAGCTCCCTGATCAATCGGGGAGCTTTTTATTTACTCGAATCAATTGGTTCCTTTAATTTCATTTTTTTGACTTTTGACTTTTGACTTTTGACTTTTAACTTTTTAACGTGCCCAACCATTATTTTCAATTCAAGCAATTCACCGTCTGGCAAGAACATGTTGCCATGAAAGTCTGTACGGATGCTTGTTTGTATGGGGCTTGGTTGGCTCACCAAATACAGGATCAAACTGGTATCAGCAACTGTTTAGATATTGGAACTGGAACGGGTTTACTGAGTTTGATCTTGGCACAAAAAACAACCGCTTCTATTGACGCAGTTGAATTAGAAACGGCAGCCTCAGAGCAAGCCAAGGAGAATTTTGAAGCATCTCCATTTGCCAATAGATTAACAGTAATTCAAGCCGATATTAATCATTGGCAATCTGAGAAGCCTTATCAACTGGTTTTTTCCAATCCTCCTTTCTATGAACATGACTTGGCTTCGCCCGATGTTAAAAGAAATTTGGCCTTGCATAGCAGCGCTTTGACCCTAGAAGCCCTATTCTTGGCCATGAACAGATTGGTTGAGCCATCTGGTCAATTGAGCATGATCCTGCCCTACCATCGCCGCGAAGCAGCTATTAGCCATGCACTAGCATTGGGTTGGCATTTAAATGCTGAAGCCAGTATTTTCCAAACTGAAAAACACAAAGCGTTTAGAAGCTTTTTACTATTCTCTCAGACAGCAAAAACCCCGTTTGCCCATGAGATTATCATTAAGCAAAACGGGGTTTATTCTGAAGCTTTTACAGCTTTATTAAAAGACTATTATCTGGCTTTCTAAATTAATAGCCAAGACCCCAATCCCTTCCTTTAAGCACTGCAGGAACACCATCCGCAATCCATTTAGCAGGTTTCTCTCCTTTTAAGAGATAATCAAAAAACTGCTGTTCTCTAATTTGAATATCCTTACGGTTCTTTCTTTCAATTAGATTATGGGCTTCGTTGTTATAGTTCAACATCCATACAGGTTTACCTAAACGGCGCAGACCTGTGAACATTTCAATTCCTTGGTACCAAGGCACTGCATCGTCAGCGTCATTGGCCATTACTACCAATGGGGTTTTTACTTTTGGCAATGAGAACAATGCAGAGTTCTCTAAATACAAATTGGGTTTCTCCCAAAGGGTAGCACCAATGCGGCTCTGTGTTTTTTCATACTGGAACTGTCTGTTAAGACCAGTACCCCATCTAATGCCACCATAAGCAGAAGTCATGTTAGCCACTGGCGCACCAGCCCAAGCAGCAGCATACAAATTGGTCTTGGTTATCAAGTACACAATTTGGTATCCGCCCCAGCTCTGTCCTTGTAAACCAATCTTGGTACTGTCTACATAACCTTGTTTTACCACAGCCCTTGTACCACTTAAAATATGGTCATAAGCACCTTGTCCAGGATAGCCGGTTTTGTACCAGATATCGGGTACAAATACAATATAACCGCGGCTTACAAAGAAAGGAATATTCAACCTTGATGGTGTTGGTGCAGGCGCTTGATAACTGTATAAGCCATCGCTACTGCGCTCGTAGAAATACACAATCATGGGGTATTTTTTCTTAGGGTCAAAGTCTTCTGGTTTGTAGACAATGCCTTCTGTTTCTTTACCTGTATAGGCTTTCCATTTAAAGAGTTCCGCAGTTCCCCAATTGTAATTAGCTTGTTGTGGATTTGGTTGGAACAAAGATTTACCAGGTAGGTTTTTTGCATCAGCAAACTGATCAGCTGTAGCAGGTACAACCCTAATATCACTTGCGTGTGCATAGGTCTCTGATCCAAAACTCAATACAGCTGCGTCTTTGGCTTTAATAGCACCAGATAATCTTACTGGATAAGTAGCAGCTGGTTGCAAAGCCGTTCCAAGTGTATGCCATTGTAAACCGCTACCCTTAGTTGTTTCATTAAACGAGCCATACAAGAATTGTTGTCCTGCTTTGATAAATTTCTCGTCCCTATCCAGTACAATATTGCGATAGCTGATTTTGTTTTTTCTTCCTAGCCCGCCTGTAATACATACTGATGGTTTTACCCCAGAAGGATCTACTTGCCAAATATCATATTGGTCATAAATAAACACCGCAGCATCATTTTCTAACCAACCCATGACACCATAGGCATTTGGATCATCGGGTACATCATTGTCAACATCATACAATGGAACTGTGATGTCTTTGGCAACACGAACAGTTGCTTTTTTATCAGCATCATAGGCACTGAATTGCTTTTTGCGCTCATCATATTGCAAAAGGAATTTGCCGGTATAAGAAGGGTATACATTTCCTTTAAAATCTTTTTGAATGAGACTGGTAGCACCTGTAATAGGATCTACAGCAAACAAATCATTTAGTGTAAAACCCTGCCACTGAGAAGCAATTCTTTTACCGCCATCGGCAATACCATAAGCCACTGCCCCATCTCCTTCTTGTGTAAGGATCAGATTTCTATAAGCTGGATTGGCCAAAGAGACCAATTCCTTTTTGTAAAAATCATATCGCGCAGCAAAGCTTTTACGTAATTCAAACTCCAGGTTGCGCAATTGCTGTGGCTGTAAATAATCGTCATTATAATGCCAAACGTCTACAGACACGCGCTCAAAATCTGGTAGTGTGGTATCTTTTACAGGCAAGATTGGTGCAGTACCAAAGAATAAATGTTTTCCAGATTTGGAAAAACTAATCTGTGCATTTTCACTGATTCCTTGTTTAGCAGGAAGACCTTTAATGGAATTATCCGCCAGCATTACAGCACTATCCATTCCATCTTTATAGTAGTAGAGCTTATAGAATTTTTGCAAAGCTTTTGCAGCACTGTCTCTTTCAGCAACAAAAGCCAATTGTTTACCCAACTCATCCATTCTAAAACCTTTTGCGTCATTAAAAGATTGGAAGATGGTTTTCTTGGAAAGGTTATTGAGTTCTAGTTTTTGAACTGTGGCTTTTACAGTAGCATCGCCATTTTTTTTACTAGTTTCAATTAATAAGGATGTTCCTTTGATATTGAAAAAATACTCGGTTACCAGTTTGTATGTTTCTTGTTTACCTGTCTCCATATTAATCAGCAAGAGATCAGTTCCTTCTTCAATAGGATCTTCAGGTGCTTTAGGAGCAGCTGATCCTGGTCTTGTCTCTCTCTTTGGTTGCAACACAGACATGCCCTTTATCTTGGCTTCCATACCTTTTAAACGAATACTATCTGCAATGTGTAAAATGCTATCAGCCGTTGCAAATATCTGTTTTAGTCTTGCGGCTGAATCCAATTCTGCTTTTGCTTTAGGGCTCAGATCTGGCAAGGATTTTTCCAACAAACAAGCCAACCAAATACCTGAATCATCCGGTAATTTAAAAGACTTGAGTCTTGGAATCTTCACCGTTTTCATGCTATTCAATGCCACATAGCAAAGGGTGTCTTTGGGCATTTCATCAGGTTTTTTCTTCTTAACCCTTGCATCCCTGGTTTCTTTAAAACTTGGTTTAATTCTCAAGACCAAGAATTGACTATTGTCAGAAAATTGCGCAGTATAACCCCTTGGGATAGATAGTTTGGCATCTCCCTGTACAGCTTGCAGGTATAGAACCCCATCTCCTTCCTGTGGATTTACGGAATAAGTCAAGAACTTACCGTCATTACTCAAAACCCTTTCGGTAATTGACTGCCATCCATCATATACAGAATGATCCAGTGGCTTTTTTTGCGCTTGTAAACTGCCTGCCCAAAGAAGCAAACAAAATGCAGTGATTAGTTGTTTCATGCTAGTTGTTTTGGTAGAAATTGGGTTTAAATATAGTAAAGCATGCCCATTTTACCCTAGGGAATCCACCAACGGATGAACGGTTCAACAATCAACCAATAACAGACCTAAATTTGCACACTCAAGCTCTACAAATGAAAATCAGGACGTTTTTAGTATTAGTTAGTTTATATGCCTTTACGGCGATGGCTCAAAATACAGGATCTATCTCAGGGATTATTTTAAACAAACAAAATCAACAACCCATTGCAGGTGCCAGTATCTCCATTGGAACTACGCAACAAGGGGTTATAACGGATAGTTTGGGAAGGTTTAGGAAATCCGGTATCAAGAATGGTTCTGTGAATATAAAAGTGACCGCCATTGGGTATAGCCCCTTGCAACTCTTCAACATTCTCATCACTTCCGGTAATGAAAATAACCTGGCAATAGAAATGGATCCCCTAGTCAATGAACTTAAAGCCGTGACAGTAACCAGTGGAGGCAGAAAAACGGCCAAAGCAGCTACACTTGAAACGCCTTTGAGTGTGCAGCGTTTGACAACTGAGGAAATCAAACAGAACCCAGGTGGTAATTTTGATATCTCAAGGGTTATCCAAAGTTTACCAGGTGTGGGTGGTACGGCAAGTACAGCTGGTTTTAGAAATGATATTGTGATTAGAGGCGGTGCCCCCAATGAAAACGTGTATTACTTAGATGGTATAGAAGTTCCTGTGATTAACCACTTTGCCACACAGGGAAGTGCTGGTGGACCAGCAGGTATTCTGAACGTGAGTTTTATTGAAGACGTAAAACTGAGCAGTTCTTCTTTTGACGCCAAATTTGATAATGCCCTATCTTCTGTGTTCGAGTTCAAACAAAAAAGAGGCAATACCAATAAAGTACAAGGAAATATTAGATTGAGTGGAACTGAACTAGCCGCTACTTTTGATGGTCCACTTTCTAAGAGCGGCAAAACCACTTTTTTAGCTTCAGCTAGAAGGTCTTATTTACAGTTTCTGTTCCAAGCCATTGACCTACCCATTAGACCCAACTATTGGGATTTTCAATACAAGATTACCCATCAAATTAGCCCAAAAACAACACTTACCTTTTTGGGTGTAGGCGCCATTGATGAATTTAGTTTTGCAGCTCCTAAAAAAGCTACTCCCGAAAAATTGTATGCACTCAATAGCAATCCTAGTATTGAACAATGGAATTATACCATTGGACTCAGCCTGAAACATTTGATCAATAATGGATTTTGGAATCTGGCTATTAGCCGCAATGATTTTAGTAATAATAACCAGAAATATGAGAATAATTTAGGCCCTGTAAAAGGAACCCAAACATTAAATGTAGACTCAAAAGAAACCGAAAACAAAATCCGTTTTGACGTCAATAAAAATCTGGGGGGATGGAAATTCACCTACGGTGCCATGGCACAATTGGTGCACTATGAAAACAGAACTTTCCAAATTGTGAGAGCCGCTGTAACTGATAATGCAGGCACTGTGATAAAACCAGCAGAAACTTTTAATTATTTCACTTCAAATAATTTCAGCAAACTAGGTTTCTTTGCCCAAGCAGGAAAACGATTTTTTGATAACAGACTAGCCATTAGTGCTGGTTTGCGTAGCGATGTCAATAGCTTTACCACAGACGGATGGAATCCAATATCAACACTTAGCCCTAGGATTAGTTTCTCTTATGTTTTAGCAGACAAATGGAATCTGAACGCCAGTATTGGCCGCTATTCCAAGATTCCACCTTATACCATTTTGGGCTTTCAATCCAATAACCAATTTGTCAACAAAGACGCTAAATACCAAATGAGCAATCATTATGTGATAGGCATTGAGCATTTAAAAAGCGAGTCAACCCGTTTCACATTTGAAGGTTTTTACAAACAATACAGCAATGTTCCAGTTTCTGTAAAAAATGGTATTAGCTTGTCTAACCTAGGAGGTGATTTTGCTATTCTAGGAAATGAACCCGTTAATTTTAATGGCAAGGGAAGGGCTTATGGATTTGAATTTTTTGCCCAACAAAAACTCACCAAACGCTTTTTTGGAATCTTGAGCTATACCTTTTTTAGAAGTGAATATACCAATGCCAATCAGGCTTATACTGCCAGCTCTTGGGACAATAAACAGTTGCTTAGTATTACTTGGGGTTATAAGTTTAACCATAACTGGGAACTGGGGCTGAAATTCCGTTACCAAGGTGGTGTTCCCAATACTCCTTATGATGAATTAGCCAGCCGTACCAACTATTTAACGCTGGGTACCGGCGTCTTAGATTATGGTAGGATCAATACCCAACGTCTGCGTAATTTCAATGCCAGTGATGTAAGAATTGATAAGAAATGGAATTTTAAAAAGACTACCATTGATCTTTATTTAGATGTTACCAACTGGTACTTGGCCAAGAGTCCAGCAGCGCCTATTTACACTTTCCAACGCACTGCTGACAATACAGGTTTTGTAACAACCAATGGTCAACCCATTCAACAAAACGGATCCAATGCCATACCCTATTATTTAATTAGTGAAGACGCCAACGTTACCCCTACCATTGGATTTATTATTGAATTTTAATAGGATTGTTTCTTGGTAATTAAAAAATGAATTATGAAATCCCTAATCGTCTTATTTTTTCTAAGTCTATTATTATTGCCAGATACTAGCCAGGCGCAGCAACACATGCTAACCAAACTTTGGGAAACAGATACCATTATGCGCACACCAGAGTCTGTTTTATTTGATGGCAAAGCCAAACGTCTATTTGTATCCAATATAGATGGCGCTCCTGCAGAAAAAGATGGAAAGGGGTCTATCAGCATTCTAGGATTAGACGGCAAACCCATTTCATTGGAATGGATCAAGGGGCTTAATGCTCCCAAAGGTATGGGTATGTATAAAAACAAACTCTATGTAGCCGACCTTACAGAATTAGTAGTCATAGATATCAAACAAGGAAAAATTCTTGAAAAAATTCCGGTGGAAGGTTCTGTTTTTTTGAATGATGTAGTCATTGACAATAAGGGAACCGTTTTTGTAAGTGATACTAGGTCATTTAATATTTATCAATATGACCAAGGGCGAGTGAGTGTTTGTCTGCGCAATTTAAAAAGACCAAATGGCTTATTGATGAATGGTCAAGACTTATTAATTCTTGATAATGGCAGTCTATTGGCATTAAATGGAAATGGCCAATTGGTGCAACTGATGGAAGGAATGGATCCTAGCACAGACGGTATTGAAAGGGTTAAGGGAGATGAATATCTGGTTAGTGCTTGGGAAGGTGTTATTTATTATGTAACTGCCTATAAAACCAAGGAAGTATTGCTTGACAGCAGAAAGGAAAAGAAAAACACTGCAGATATAGGATATGATGCCAAGAATAGAATTTTGTATGTACCAAGTTTTTATGGCAACAAATTGGTAGCTTACAAACTAGATTAATTTGCGGTAGCCCCACCTCAAATTGCTCATAAATATTGATACATGAAATCATTCTTGCTTTGTCTATACTTGACAATGGGGCTATTCCAATTGGGATCTGCACAAAATCCTTATCGGGATCAGATACTGCAGCAAGCTCGTGTTATCACCCGAGCAACAGAGAAAAATGACAATACTACCTTAGCAAAAAAAGCCTACCCCCCCTTACAAGAGCAAATGGGTGGCGCAGAAAAAATGGCACAAGCTTTAAAGGAAAAAAATAAAAAGTTGTTTTCCATGGGTATTGATCTCAGGGAAATTCAATTAGGAGAACCAGATAGTTTGTTTGTAGCAGGCAATGAATTACATTGTTTGGTTAGTCAATCCATTATTTTTGAAACACCTCCTGGTAAATTAAAACAGGAATCATGGTTATTGGCCATCAGCAATAACAATGGTAAAGAATGGTATTTTATTGATGTCTCTAATTTGAATGAGAAAAAAATAAAAGAATTATTTCCTTCCTTTAATCCAGCCTTAAAAATACCTGCTGAAAAGAAAGCACAATTATTAAAAGAAGACTGATCAGTGTTTTTTCAGTTTTACAACGCGCAACATCTGTAATACAACTGAAACAGCAATTAATAAAAACCCAATATAGAAACTGGATTGCAACTCTTTTTGTTCTTGAAATAGTACAAAGGCCAAGATGATTCCATAAACAGGCTCTAAATTCAAACTCAGGTTTTGGGTAAAGGCAGAAACTCTTTGCAAAGCCTGCAACATCAGATCCATTGCCCAAACTGTACAAAACCAACTCAAAACCAGGAGCCAACCCCATTCCTCTAAAGAGGGCATTAAATGATTGGTTGGAAAATGTTGTAAGTACCAAGGCATTAATATGGTCAGAATCAAGAGCCCACCAGAAAGCTCATATAGCATCATGGTCTTTGGCGCTACTGTTGCCACATTTCTTTTGTTTAATACAGAAAACAGGGCCGCAAAAATGGCCGATGCAATCCCAATACCAATTCCCAATCTATAACGCGCGTCAAAATGAAAGATTAAGTAAATACCGGCCAAACTCAATAGCCCCAACCCTACTTCTATCAAACTAAATGATTTTTTAGTAAACAAGGGTTCTAATAATGCCGTAAATAAACCCGTTGACGCAAAACAAACAAGCCCAATAGACACATTGGCATATTTGATACTTCCATAAAAACAAACCCAGTGAATGGCAATTAAAGCCCCTATAAACAAGAGTTGAAGTGCTTTCTTAAATGGGACTTGTTGCAACTCTTTTTTCCATACCAAGAGCGCAAATAGACTGACTACTGTTATAGCAATTCTATACCAAACCAATAAGGCTTCATTTAGGGTAATTAATACTCCCAATACGCCAGTAAATCCAGCCAGAAAAACCGCAATATGTAATTTGACCAAGGCCTGTTTCATGTATACACAATTTGGGCTGTCTCAAAAATAGGGGTTATCCCCAAGCTGAAAACTTTTTTGTTCTTGAGTAGAGAACAGATTAAGTTTATTCTGAAATTGTAATGAAATTCAAAAACAGCTACTAACGCTAAAAACTATTCATGGAACCCATAATACAATTGAAAAACCTGGTTAAACATTATGGTGAGAAACAGGTTCTCAAAGGCATTAACCTAGACATATATCCCGGACAAGTCATTGGCTATATTGGACCAAATGGAGCGGGTAAAAGCACCACGGTAAAAATTCTTTGTGGCTTAATTTCTGATTATGAGGGTACGGTAATAGTGGAAGGTATTGATTTAAAAACAGATCCATTGGCTGTAAAAAGAAAAGTGGGTTATGTTCCTGAGTTGGCAGAACTATATGATGTACTTACCCCTGCAGAGTTTTTGGGATTCATGGCCGAACTCTATGGCATGCCCAAAGAATTGGCCGATGAAAGAATGCAAAAAATGCTAGCCGCATTTGGTTTAGACGCCAACATACACCAACGCATGGACACTTTTAGTAAGGGAATGCGTCAAAAAGTATTAATCATTTCTGGACTATTGCACAATCCTGATATTATCATTTTAGATGAACCTCTAAGTGGTTTAGATGCCAATTCCGTGATTATTGTCAAAGATCTGATCAGTAAACTAGCCAAGGATGGCAAAACCATTTTCTATTGTAGCCATATGATGGACGTGGTAGAGAAAGTGAGTGATAGAATTGTACTTATTAATGATGGTACGGTCATAGCTGATGGTAGCTTTGAAGAATTACAAAACCAACAAGGCAACCAAAGTCTAGAAAAAATCTTTGCCCACATGACTGCAAAAGGATCTTTAAATGATGCCGCTGATCAACTCATGCGTGCGTTTGAAAACTAAGCCATGAATATTGTTAATCGCTTTTTTTTGAATATAGTGATGCTCCCTTCTAGCATCTATGAACGCATGGGAGTAGATACCACCCAATTAAAATCTATCTTGAAAATCAAGCTAGCCATGGATGATAGAAGGGCCAGCAGTTTTCAGCAAACCAGGGCACAGAAAAATAAAAAACCTGTTAAGCTGGCCACATTGGGTACTATGTTTTTAACCCTTATGATGGGTGCCTTTTTTTTGTTTAGTTTTTTTGTAGGCAATGATGATGTGACTAAGGGAACCATTTATTTCAGCATGTATATTTTTATGCTGGCGGCAACCCTCATTTCTGATTTCACATCGGTTTTAATTGATGTTAGGGACAATATGATTATTTTACCCAAACCCGTTTCTGACAGAACCTTCTTATTATCTAGGCTCCTGCATATTGTAGTTCATATTAGCAAACTCATTTTACCCATGACTTTGCCCGCTATGATTTTAATTGGAATCTACAGGGGTATTGGCGGGGTTAGTTCTTTTGCGTTTTTGGTACTCCTAGCAACACTTTTTACCATCTTCTTAATCAACGCCCTTTATATCTTTATTTTAAAAGTAACCACTCCTGAACGCTTTAAAACCATCATCAGTTATTTTCAAATATTTATCGCCATTGCATTTTATGCTTCCTATCAATTGGTACCAAGATTAATTAACAAAGCTGCCCTAGAAAACTTCCGTGTTGGTCAAAGCGCTTGGATCTGGTTAACACCACCCTATTGGTTTGCCAATGCATGGAACTTATTAAACAATGCAGACTTTAGTATAGGAGCCATTATCAGTTTAATATTGAGCATAACTGTGCCTATTGCTAGCATTTGGGTAGTAATCAAATATTTTGCTCCCAATTTTAATCGCAAACTTTCCATGATCAGTGGCTCTGAAGGTGGTGCTGCACCTCTGCCTAAGAATGGCAAAATCATTAGCTCAACTACTTCCTTCTATTTAAGTTTGGTATCCAAATGGTTTAGCCGAAAGGGTGCTGAAAGAATGGCTTTCTTACTCACTTATAAAATCACTTCTAGAAGCCGGGAATTTAAAATGAAAGTTTACCCTTCAATGGGTTACTTGGTTGTCTATTTGGTGATGATCTTTTTTACCAACAAAAAAATCACTTTGTCTGAATTGAGTTATGGCAATACTTCTAGTAAAATCCTCTTTATCTCTTTAATTTATTTTAGCTCTTTTATCTTGATCATGGCCTGTGGTCAGATTCAATATTCTGATAAGTTCAAAGCAGCATGGATTTATTTTACAACTCCTGTTAAAGAACCAGGTATGCTGATCAGTGGTGCCATCAGGGCCATGATTGTAAAATTTTATCTACCCTTGATAAGCGTCATTACTATATTGTCCATTGTATTTATGGGACCAGCCATTATACCTAATTTGGTTTTGGGTTGTGCCAACCAACTTTTCATCACTGCAATGGTGGGATATATTAGTATTAGAGAACTTCCTTTTTCACATGCACAGGATCAAATAAAAATCAATTTTATCAGAGGATTGTTCACTTTCTTGATTCCAGCAACGGTTGCGGGTCTACACTATTTGATCTATAGCTTTATGCCGGTAGTGATCATTCTTGCAGTCTTAGCTATTATTGCTTATTGGATGGTCATGGACAGTATCCGTAAAAAGAATTGGAACAATCTAATTGCTACTTATGAAGACTAAGTGCATTAGTTATTGTTTTTTAAACGTTTGTGGTAGTCTTTAAACAGGCTCTGCCATTGAATTTTTAGCACACCAAGCACTCCTTCTGTAATAATACCCTTGCTCATTTTACTTTGACCAATTTTGCGATCAATAAAAGTGATGGGTACTTCTTTGATCTTGAAACCTAGTTTCCATGCAGCAAATTTCATCTCTATTTGAAATGCATAACCCACAAAACTAATTTGGTCTAAGTTCATGGCGTCCAACACTTCTCTTTTGTAACAAACAAAACCTGCAGTAGGATCATTTACTGGCATCCAAGTGATGATCTTGGTATAAAATGCACCACCCTTAGAATAGATTTTTCTATCAATAGGCCAGTTCTCTGTTTTACCTCCTGGTACATACCTACTACCAATTGACAAATCGGCTCCGCCAATTTTACAGGCATGATAGAGCCGTTCCAAATCATGTGGGCTATGAGAAAAGTCTGCATCCATCTCAAAAATAAAAGCATAGCCTTTTTCCAAACACCATTTGAATCCATGTATATAGGCCGTACCCAAACCTAGTTTACCTGTTCTTTCTGCAATAAATAATTGTTGGGGGTATTGGCTCATCAAATTTTTGACAATCTCAGCCGTACCATCTGGGGAACCATCATCCACCACCAGAATATGATAGCCTTGTTTAAGACCAAATACGGTGTGAATAATGAGGGAGATATTCTCCTTTTCATTATAGGTGGGTATGATGACTATTTTTTCCAAATCCAAATATAGAATTGCCGCTAAATTACAAATCTGCTTCATTTGAGCAGATTAAACTTCCCAAATCGGTGAAATCAGACTACAGAAAGCGTTAATTATCCCTTTTTTAACAATGTTCTGTTCAGAATCTCAGTGAGCTTTTGTTTGGTGTTCATGGGAAAATCTCCTTTCATCATCCAATCATAGTATTGTGGCTCTTCTTTGAGTACTTGTGTAACAGGTTTACCCTTGTGTTTTCCAAAATTGAATACTTCTACCCCTTTTTCCTTTACAAAACGGCGGGCAAAATCAACAATATCGTCTTCACCAGTAAATTTTACAATTTGTTCAACCGAGTCCCCTATTTGCGGATAACGATCTAATTGTGCTTCTAATACTTCCCAGGTTGCAGTAGCATCGGCTTCAGCCCCATGCGCCCCTTCTAAGGTTTTATTACAATAAAATTTATACGCTGCACTTAGGGTACGCTGTTCCATCATGTGAAAAATCTTCTGCACATCTACCAATTTCTTACCATCCACTGTAAAATCAATTCCTGCACGGAGAAATTCTTCCAATAACATGGGAATGTCAAATCGATTGCTATTGTATCCTCCCAAATCACATCCTTCTATAAATTGTTTGATCTCATTTGCAACCTGCTTAAAACTAGGCGCGTCTTTGACCATCTCGTCAGTAATTCCGTGAATATCACTTGCTTGTTTGGGAATAGGCATGAGTGGATTCAACAATTTGCGCTTTACTTGCTTGGTACCATCAATTGATATTTTCACAATGGCCAATTCCACAATCCTATCATTAGTGATATTGATACCGGTTGTTTCCAGGTCTATAAAGGCAATGGGACGAGTAAGTTGTAATTTCATATTGGTTCTTTTATCAGGAATTGGAATTTCCGGTAATCCTTTTGGCGAAAGTAAGCATATCTATGCCATCATAGTTGCCGCTACTCATCAAAACTAAATTGGCTTGGTCAAAAGATTTGTTTTCTAACCAGTTTTGCAAGTCTTCTTTTTGGTTCATGACCATAAGACCTGGCTGATTAAATCCTTCGCGAACCTTATCAGCAGGCAAATCAGGCATGCGCTTAAGCTCTAAAGCGTGTTTGGAATAAAACACAATTGCAGTATCGGCCATGGCCAAAGCTCCATTGTATTGACTCATAAAGGCTTCATTTAAACTGCTAAACGTATGCAATTCCAAAATGGCAATTAGTTCACGGTTAGGATATTGTTGTTTTACCGCTTCAATAGTGGCTTTTACCTTGCTAGGCGCGTGTGCAAAATCTCTATAGACATTGACTTGATCATTGCTGGCCAATAGTTCTAAACGCTTGCTAGCGCCGGTAAAATTGGCAATAGCGCGTACAAAATCTGCTGCACTTATTCCAATCTCTGCACAAGCATAATAAGCCGCATAAAGATTCATAAGGTTATGATTGCCAAATACCTTTAACCCTGTAGTATGGCCCTCAATAGTCACAGTAGTAGCACCGTTGACAATGGTATGTGTTGGTACGCCGTAGGGCTGGTAGCGCAGGTCTGCGCGATGGTGCTCTTTGACCAATTTATCTAATACTGGATCAGATTCATTGTAAATTAACAAACCACCCGATTCAATTTTATTGATAAAAATGACAAACTGTTCTAAGTAAAATTCAAAAGTGGGGAACACATTAATATGATCCCAAGCAATGCCCGTAAGTATGGCCACGTGTGGAAATAAAAAGTGGAATTTGGGTTTGCGTTCAATGGCGCTGGCCGGATATTCATCCCCCTCGCAAACTATCACTGGAGCATCTGTAATATCTACCGATTGGTCAAATCCCGCCAGTTTAGCACCAACTAGATAGTCAAATTTTTGATCCAGGGTTCTAAGTACATGCATGATCATGCTGGTGGTAGTAGTTTTTCCATGGCTTCCACCTACTACAATGCGCTTTTTTTGTTGGCTCTCGTGGTAAATATATTCTGGGAAAGAATAGATTTTTAAGCCTAGGGCGATTGCTTTTTGCAATTCCGGATTATCCTGTCTGGCGTGCATTCCTAAGATAATCGCATCCAAATCTGGGGTAATCAAGTCCGGTTGCCAGCCCATTTGAGTTGGGAGCAAACCTTCCGCTTCCAAATTGGTTCTAGAAGGTTCAAAAATCTCGTCATCGGTGCCTGTTACCAGATAGCCTTTCCTTTTAAGGGCAATGGCCAACTGGTGCATTACGCTACCTCCAATAGATATAAAATGTACCCGCATTCTTGGTTTTTAATAGTGAAAAAGCAATTTTAACAATTATAGGTTGTCATTTAGGCAGCAAATCACAATGAAAAGCTATCTTTACCGTTAAATATCAAAGAATAAAAATAAGTCAATTACCCTATCAACACCTTTGTATGAAAAAATTCAGCTACTTGATAGTGCTTCTTACCCTAGTTTCAGTTGTAGGAAGTTCATGTGCTTCAAGCAGAAATAGCAATGGCTGCCCTACTACCAACAAGAATTTTTTCAGGGGAAGATAAGCTGGCTTTCTAAAAAGATTTTACACTAGTATGAATTGGATCCCACTTACCAGCGAATCTCAGTTAGAACAAATTTCAGAACAGTCTAAGAACAAACCTCAGGTTATATTCAAACACAGTACCACCTGCTCTATTAGCGGAATGGCATTGGGTAGAATGGAAAGGTCTGAAGCTCCAGAGGGCATAGATTTTTACCTATTAGACCTGAAACAGTACCGTAGTATCTCTAACCAAATAGCAGATAAATTTCAGGTACACCATGAGTCTCCTCAAGTATTACTAATCAAACAAGGAGAATGTGTCTATGACGAGAGTCATTATGGCATTAGCATGGACGAACTGGTTGAACAGTCCGCCCAATAATTTTTCAGCACAGCATTGTATTATAGCTTTTTAGACAGCCACTGTTTAAAAGACTGTTTTAACTCTATATAGAGTTTTTGATTGGTCAACATTCTGTCTCGGATATCGTATTCATCATCCGACTTTTTCTGTTGCAGCTTTTTATTGCTGATGTCTTTTTCCAACAATGAAATCAGGTTTTCTTGTGCCTTAACATCATTCTTAAGCGAATTGATAAAGTTTAATTGAATGATGAACTGATTTTGAAAATGCTCTACTTCTGCTCTTACCGTAGTATCTGAATAACTGGAATTTACAGCAGCTAAGTATTTATCCAATACTTCAATTTCTTGTTTCCAAAATGCCATTTCAATCAACCACAATTCGTGGTCAAAATGTAATTCTCTAATTGATTTGTTATTGATAATCATATGGGTTCTTTTGATAAAGTTGAAAATAATTGATTAGAAGGGGAATGATATTTGTCATTTTAAAAATAATCTTCTCTGAGAATTAAATGTAACTGAAATCACATTGATTGCCATTAAAAAACTGCAACTTTGCAGCCATTAGAAACGCATATGGAAATCGCTGGCTTTTTTGCTGCATTTATCATAGGCATCACGTTAGGACTTATTGGCGGTGGTGGATCCATACTTACCATTCCCGTATTAGTCTACCTGTTTCACATACCACCCACTATTGCAACTGGCTATTCTCTCTTTATTGTAGGAATCAGCAGTTTAGCAGGCTCATACAATAGCTTTAAAAAGGGGAATATTGACCTAAAAGCCGTGCTATATTTTGGAATTACTTCCATTGTTACCGTAGTGTTGATTAGACGATTATTGATTCCCATTATTCCTGAACACTTATTTGATATTGGAGGATTTGCCATTAGTAGATCGTTTTTAACCATGATCCTTCTAGCAATAGTTATGATTCTGGCATCTTTTAATATGATATTCAAGCCAACACCCAAAAGCAGCCACCATGCTCATGAAATGCATTATGGCAAGGCTTTGTTCAGAGGCGTAGAGATTGGGATTCTAACAGGTTTATTAGGTGCAGGAGGAGGATTTCTCATTATCCCTGTATTGATCTTTTCTTTTCATTTGAGCATGAAAAAAGCCGTGGGTACTTCCCTACTCATCATTGCCCTAAACGCCCTATTTGGATTTGCTTCAGATTTGTCTCAATATGAGATTCACTGGCAATTGCTTTTAACCCTAACAGCTATTGCTGTTTCAGGCACTTTTGTAGGCAATTTATTGGGCTTAAAAATCCCAGGTGAAAAACTCAAAAAAGGTTTTGGCATTTTTATTCTCTTGGCTGGATGTTATATCATTTTACACGAGCTTTTACTCAAGTAGCTATTGGGCTTAACTATTATCTTTTTTATTCCCCCAAGTTCTGATTTTCAAAACTGACAATTGTCATTGTACAGACGCTGCTGAAACTGCAATTTTGGACAACAAAAAAATCTAACCATGATTGTAGAACAAATCTATACCGGATGCTTGGCACAGGGTGCTTACTATATTGAAAGTAATGGTGAAGCAGTGGTCATTGACCCACTGCGTGATATTGACAATTATGTGGCCAAAGCTGCTCAAAATAAAGCTAAAATCAAATATGTTTTTGAAACCCATTTTCACGCAGACTTTGTTTCTGGGCATATGGATTTAGCCAAACTAACAGGTGCTGAAATTATATATGGACCAACAGCCTCACCAGGTTTTAAAGCCACCGTTGCAACAGATGGTCAATTGTTTCAAGTTGGCGAACTATTTTTTGAAGTTTTGCATACCCCGGGGCATACCATTGAAAGTTGTTGCTATTTAATGAAAGACGCTGCTGGCAAACAATTGGGATTATTTTCCGGAGACACTTTGTTTATTGGCGATGTAGGTAGACCAGACCTAGCACAACAAGCTGCACATTTGACTTTGGAAGAATTAGCAGGTCTCTTATTTGATTCATTGCGCAATAAAATCATGCCTTTGAATGACAACTTAATTGTTTATCCAGCTCATGGCGCAGGCAGTGCTTGTGGCAAAAAAATGAGTGCAGAAACCACTGATACATTGGGTCATCAAAAAGCCAGTAATTATGCACTTAGGGCCAATATGTCAAGAGCAGAATTTATTCAAGAAGTCACCAACGGATTAGTAAGTCCCCCCGGTTATTTTCCTTTAAACGTTGCGTTGAACAAACAAGGTTATGAAGACATTCATGCGGTATTAGACAGGGGCACCAAGGCCCTTAGTGCCAATGCTTTTGAAGCAGCTGCCGATGAAACGGAAGCCATTATCATTGATACCAGATCAGCTGCAGAATTTGCCAAAGGTTTTATTCCCAATAGTTATAATATTGGTATTGATGGATCCTTTGCAGTTTGGGTAGGCGCCATAATCAAAAATGTAAAACAACCCTTACTCATAGTAGCCGAAGAAGGCAGGGCTGCGGAAGTTGTTACAAGATTAGCACGTGTGGGTTTTGACCACGCCATTGGTTATTTAAAAGGTGGATTTGAAGCTTGGAAACAAGCCAAGAAAGATTTTGACATAGTGGCGAGCGTAGATGGAGAAAGACTAGCAGCCATTTACCAACAAAACCCAAATATTGTTCTAGTAGACGTTCGCAAAAAAAGCGAATACGATAGTGAACATATTGTTGGCGCTATCAATGCCCCCTTGGATTTTGTAGATGACAGCATTGCCCAAATAGACCATCAGCAAACCATCTATGTACACTGTGCGGGTGGTTATAGAAGTATGACATTTGTGTCAATCCTTCAATCTAGGGGATATCACAACTTGATTAATTGTAGCACTGGATTCAAGGCACTTAAAGAAACTGGTGTATTCCCAGTTTCTGAATTTGTTTGCCAGAACACCCAATTATAGGTCATTTCTACTATTTTTGTGGACTAAAGAACCCACAATGCTTGATTGGTTGAAACAACCTTGGCCATGGTATGTAGCTGGCCCTTTGATTGGTCTTACCGTACCTACCCTTTTATTAATTGGTAATAAACGCTTTGGCATTAGCAGTTCCCTGCGTCATATTTGCGCCGCCTGTTTACCTGCCAAAATTCCCTATTTTCAATACGATTGGAAAAAAGAAGTTTGGAACTTATTTTTTGTATTGGGCATTTTTCTAGGTGGCATTATTGCCATTCAATTTTTGGCAAATCCCCTACCCGTTGCGGTCAATCCTGCGCTTGCAGCAGAATTAAAAACCTATGGAATTACTAACTATGATTCCTTAATCCCAACAGAAATTTTTAATTGGCCAGCACTCTTGCACCCTAAGGGTTTGATCCTGATGGTAGTTGGAGGTTTCCTAGTAGGTTTTGGTACCCGTTATGCGGGCGGCTGTACTTCTGGTCATGCCATTACCGGACTCAGCAACTTGCAATGGACATCGCTGGTAGCCACTATCTGTTTTATGGTAGGTGGTTTTATCATGGCCAATTTAATTTTACCCCTTATTCTTTCTTTATAATATGAGCCAACTAATACCTGAAAACGACGCAGAAATTCGCAAGCAAGACAGTATCTGTACCAATGAAACGCAGATCCAGCATCCCTCATGGTATAACCTCAAATATTTGGTGGTGGGCATTTTGTTTGGGATAGTTTTTGTAAAAGCCGAGATCATTAGTTGGTTTAGGATTCAAGAAATGTTCCGCTTGCAAAGCTTTCATATGTATGGGGTCATTGGCAGTGCTGTAGTGGTGGGTGTAGTAAGCGTTTTTCTGATCAAGAAATTTAACATCAAAACCATTTACGGAGAACCCGTTCATTTTGACAATACCCCCTTTAACAAAGGACAGATCTATGGTGGTTTGTTATTTGGATTTGGTTGGGCCATTACTGGAGCCTGCCCTGGTCCTTTGTTTGCCCAAATTGGAACAGGCGCAACGGTTACTATTGTTACTTTGCTCAGCGCTATTGCTGGCACTTGGGTATATGGATTAGTGAGAGATAAATTGCCGCACTAATTCAGAGAAAAGTATCAGTATTTATTGTAATCTTTTCTTCATGACCCAGTCATGTTGTACATCTTCTCCCAGCACAAATATGGCTTCTGCACAAATGCTAAAACCAGCGGATTGGTAGAACTGAATGCCTCTTGGATTTTGTTTCCAAACCACTAACCAAAGCCATTGTCTATTTAATGCTTTTGCATGGGTAATACAGGCTTCCATCATTGCTTTGCCCACACCCTTACCGTGAAAGTTTTTACGCGCATAAAATCTGGCTACTTCCATTGCAGGATCAGCTCCCAAACTAGCGTGTGTAGCGTCTTTGAGCTTTATATAACCAGCAAGTGTATTGCCTACATAGGCTAACAAAAAAAGATGCAAAGGTTCTTTTAACTCCTCCAATATTTGTTCATCAGAAAACTTGGTAGACAAGTAGAGATCCATGTCTTCCTTGGTATTATCCGCAGCATAAGTATCGTAAAAAGTTTCCCTGCTAATTTCTGCTATCAGGGCTGCGTCATCTATGGTTGCTGGAACTATTTGAATAGAATACATTTTTCAATTTGAGCTGCAATATTAAGCCAATTCAATCACCATTGCAGAAGCACCACCACCGCCATTGCAAATAGCTGCACCACCAATTTTTCCACCTTGTTGTTTGAGCACATTGATGAGTGTAACAATGATTCTAGCACCACTGCAACCTAGTGGGTGACCCATGGAAACGGCACCGCCGTGTGCGTTTACTTTTGCGGGGTCAAGTTTCATTTGTTGGGTATTGGCAATCCCTACTACAGAGAAAGCTTCATTGAGTTCTACAAAGTCAAGGTCTTTTGTTTCCAAACCCGCTTTGGCCAAGGCTTTGGGTAGGGCCAAGGATGGTGTGGTAGTAAACCATTCAGGGGCTTGTTCTGCATCTGCAAAACTGCGAATAATGGCCAGGGGTTTAATGCCCATGGCATCTGCTTTTTCTTTACTCATCAGTACCAGCGCAGCTGCCCCATCGTTCATGGTAGAAGCATTAGCTGCAGTAACCGTACCGTCTTTGATAAATGCTGGTTTGAGTTCTGGAATCTTATCAAATTTTACATTAAAAGGTTCTTCGTCTTTGGCAAATAAAATGGGATCACCCTTGCGCTGTGGAATAGGAACGGGAACAATTTCAGCATCAAACCAACCATTTTGAATGGCCGCCTGACTACGGGTATAACTTTCAATGGCAAATGCGTCTTGGTCTTCACGGCTGATGCCACATTCTTTGGCACAGAGTTCGGCCGCATTCCCCATGGCATAATTATGATACACATCGGTTAAACCGTCTTTGGCCAAACCATCAATTAGTTGCACATTGCCATATTTATTACCCCAACGCATATTAGGAGAATAGAAAGGAACATTGCTCATGCTCTCCATACCGCCGGCTACTACTATCTCAGCATCGCCCAGCAAAATGGATTGCGCTGCTAGCGCAATGGCTTTCATGCCAGATGCACATACTTTGTTTACGGTTGTTGCAATGACAGTATCGGGCAGCCCCGCAAATTTAGAAGCTTGTCTGGCTGGTGCCTGACCTAGATTGGCCTGGATTACCGAACCCATTAATACTTCCTGCACTTGAGCGGGATTAATCCCAGCTTTTTCTACTGCGGCTTTAATAGCTATGCCTCCCAATTGGGTGGCACTAAAATCTTTTAAGGAGCCACCAAAACTACCCATGGGTGTACGTACGGCAGAGACAATATAAACGGTTCTTTGTTGCATGACAAGGTTTTGAGTGCCAAAGATAATCGTTCACACTAACAATCGTTAGTAGCACTTGAAAAAACTTCCTTAAAATTAAATGGGAACTACGCCACTATTTCAACATCTGGTTTAGACTGATCGGTTAAAGGCACTTTACCCCTATCAATTCTTACCACCCTAGAATAGAGCGATATGTTTTTATCAAAAATGAATCGGAAAAAAAGTTTGGTCCAAGATGTATGATAGTTGAGGGTATTGTAAAAAGCTGGAGCAGTTGCCCTAATCTGTGGCAATTTATTCCAAGGCACAGAAGGAAAATCATGGTGTTCATTGTGATAACCCACATTGAATGCTACTGTGTTTAGAGGACCATAATAACTATGGGTTTCCTGGTCCCCATCTGTCAAATAATGCTCTTGAATCCAGCGCGCACCAAGCGGGTGTAAACCCACAGAAAAAAAGAAAGAGGCAATTAAAAACACAATGGATTTGGGTCCTAGAAAAACAGCCACTGCTGTAACAAAAACAATTTGTACCAGCATGTTAAAAGCTATCCATCCATCAAATGGTTTGATCTCACGAAGGCGGCCCAAACGGAATAATTGAAATAAAGGATAGAACAATAACCAGAGGATTTTTCCAATCACAGAATTGTCAATGAGCTTGGCTTCCCATTCATTGGGTAAGTCTCCGTCAAGTTCCATGACGCCTTGAAAAGAATGGTGTTTAATATGGTATCGTTCAAAAGAAATACTACTGGGAAATACCTGTGGCATATTGGCCAAAATACCGGCCAGTCTATTAGCACTATGACTTTTAAAAATGAGTTTGTGTGCGCACTCGTGAATCATCACAAAGAGTGCATGATCAGCAAAAGCACCTATCAAATAAGCCAGTCCAAAAACCAACCACCAACTTTGGTCATGCAACCAATAACAAAGAAATAATTGTACGGAAACAATGAACAAAATGGCTAAAAAAGTATAGGGGTTCTTCCCTATTAGCTTGCGCATTTCTGGCTTGTTTTGAAGTATGGCTTTGGTGCGGGCGCGATGTGGCTCCGGGCTGTTGGAGTGGACAAAGTCCTTGATATCTGACATAGATAACAAGGTAATTGAAAATCACTGATTTATACCATTTTGTACAAGAAAACAGGGCTGAGTTTTCCAGAAAATTTTACAAAAAAAAGCGGCCCCAAATTGGGACCGCTGATTATTTGATCAATTTCAAATTCTTTTATTCAAAAACTTCGCTAAATTCTTCGCTTCAGTTTTGACTTTTGAATTTTGACTTCTTTTATTTCACTTCTTCAAATTCTGCGTCTGTAACGGTTTCACCAGCAGCTTGTGCGCCACCAGCTTGAGCACCGCCCTGAGGACCAGCTTGAGCGCCTGCACCTGCACCAGCACCTGCTTCCGCCTGTGCTTTGTAGATTTCTTCGCTAGCTGCAGTCCATGCAGTATTCATTTCTGCAGTAGCTGCGTCAATGGCTGCAATATCCTGGTTCTTGTGCGCTTCTTTGAGTTTTTCCAAAGCTGCTTCAATAGGCGCTTTTTTGTCTGCAGGAATCTTGTCTCCAAACTCTTTGAATTGCTTCTCAGTTTGGAAAATCATGCTATCTGCTGCATTTAATTTTTCAACGCGCTCACGAGCTTCTTTATCAGCAGCTTCGTTGGCTTTAGCTTCGGCTTTCATTTTTTCTACTTCTTCCTTGCTCAAACCACTACCCGCTTCAATACGAATCTTTTGTTCTTTTCCAGTTCCTTTATCCTTAGCGCTCACATGGATCATACCATTGGCGTCAATATCAAAAGTCACTTCAATTTGAGGAACTCCGCGTGGAGCTGGAGGAATACCATCCAGGTTAAACATACCCAAGCTCTTGTTTTGGTTGGCCATTGGGCGCTCACCTTGCAATACATGAATTTGTACTCCTGGTTGGTTATCACTAGCTGTAGAATATACTTCTGTTTTCTTGGTAGGAATGGTGGTATTAGAAGTAATCATGGTTGTCATTACACCACCCATGGTTTCAATACCCAATCCAAGAGGCGTAACGTCTAACAACAATACGTCTTTGATGTCTCCGCTCAAAACCGCACCCTGAATAGCTGCACCAATAGCAACTACCTCATCAGGATTCACACCCTTATTTGGTTTCTTACCAAAGAATTTTTCTACAATCTCTTGAACCTTAGGAATACGAGTTGAACCTCCTACTAAGATAACTTCGTCAATTTGAGAAATGCTATAACCAGCATCGTTCAAAGCCGCTTCGCAAGGCTTTAAGCAACGAGTGAATAGATTATCAGCCAATGCTTCAAATTTAGCCCTAGATAGTTTCAGTACCAAGTGCTTTGGAACACCATCAACAGCAGTAATATATGGCAGGTTGATTTCAGTTTCTTGAGAAGAACTCAATTCAACTTTTGCTTTTTCAGAAGCTTCTTTCAAACGCTGTAAAGCCATTGGGTCTTTGCGTAGGTCAATAGCTTCTTGGTTTTTGAACTCTTCAGCCAACCAGTCCATGATTACTTTATCAAAGTCATCACCACCTAAGTGGGTATCACCATTGGTAGATTTTACTTCAAATACACCATCACCTAATTCAAGGATAGAGATATCAAAAGTACCACCACCTAAGTCAAATACGGCAATCTTCTGATCAGCGTGTTTTTTGTCAAGACCATAAGCCAGAGCAGCAGCAGTAGGCTCGTTCACAATTCTGCGAACGTTCAAACCTGCAATCTCACCAGCTTCTTTGGTAGCCTGACGTTGAGCATCATTAAAATAAGCAGGAACGGTAATTACCGCTTCTGTTACTTCCTGACCCAAGTAGTCTTCTGCTGTTTTTTTCATCTTCTGCAAAATCATAGCAGAGATTTCTTGTGGTGTAAACAAACGATCATCAATGGCTACACGCACAGTATTGTTATCGCCTTTGGCAACTTTATAGCTCCAATGGCTGATTTCTTCAGTTACTTCATCAAACCTCCTACCCATGAAACGCTTAACGCTACTGATGGTGTTCTGAGGATTGGTAATGGCCTGACGCTTTGCAGGATCTCCTACTTTACGTTCACCATTTTTCAAAAATGCTACAACTGAAGGGGTTGTTCTGCGTCCTTCGTCGTTGGCAATCACAACAGGCTCGTTACCTTCCATCACGGAAACGCAACTGTTGGTTGTTCCTAGGTCAATTCCAATAATCTTTCCCATATACTTATTTTTTAATCTATGATTCCTGTATGAAATCTATGCATTACTGTCAATCACCATGCCATCCGGTTTAAAATGCAAAATTGTCAGAACCTGACAGTAAATTCTACAAGGTTTAGCAGTTTTTTTAGCAAATCCGTACTTTTAGTCATGCAAAACAAGCTGGTTCTCCCAATTTTGACCTTATTGCTGACAGGAATCCACCTAATTAGCCAGGCCCAAAATGCCCTGCCATTGGTGCCAGGTATGCAAATACTGCAGAACACCGTGATTCAACCAGGTCACTACCAGCTCAAGGCTGACGGCTCTTTGAACAAATCCTTGATTCGGGTTCAAGGAACCAATATTACCGTAGATTTTGCCCAAGCCATTTTAGACGGATCGCCCATGGGCACCCTACCTAATCAGATGCGGGGATTGGCCATTTATATTGTTCCGGGATCTAAAAACATTACTATCAAAAATCTAGTAGTGAAGGGTTATCAAATAGCCATTCTGGCCGATAGTGTTCAGGGGCTCACTATTCAGGACTGTAACCTCAGTTATAATTATCGCCAACAATTGCATAGCCAGTGGAACAAAGAAGACATTAGTGATTGGATGAGTTTTCACCACAATGAAAAAGACGAATGGATGCGATATGGGGCAGCCATTTATCTCAAAAACTGCGATGGCGCCAAGATTCATGGCAATCTGGTTACCGGCGGGCAATGCGCTCTAATGCTCACCAATTGCAATAAGGGCCAGGTGTATGACAATGATTTTTCCTTTAATTCAGGTTTAGGCATTGGCATGTATAGAAGCAGTTTTAACCAGGTCTACCACAACAAGCTGGACTATAATGTAAGGGGCAGCAGTTTTGGATTTTATAGACGCGGACAAGACAGCGCGGGCATTTTAGTATTTGAACAAAGCAGTGAAAACGTGTTTGCCTATAATTCAGTTACGCACGGGGGCGATGGCTTTTTTCTTTGGGCTGGTCAAACCACCATGGATTCCGCCGTTGGTGGATGTAATCACAACCTGTTGTACGGAAACGATTTCTCCTTTGCTCCCACTAATGGAGCGGAACTAACATTTAGTACCAACACGGTTTTACACAATCGCTTTGAGGGTTGTGATCACGGTATCTGGGGCGGTTATAGTTATAGCAGTGATTTTTCAGACAATGTATTTGTGGGTAATAGAATTGGTATTGCCATTGAACACGGGCAGAGCAATAATATTGCCATGAATCGATTTTTGGAAGACGGAACTGCCATTAAACTTTGGTCTAGAGAAAAGCAACCAGCCGATTGGGCCTATGCCAATTTACGCAATACCCAGAGCAAGAATTATTGGATAACCTCCAATAGGTTTAGCTATAACAAATTGGTTTATGATATCATGGGCACAGACTCTTCTGCATTTGGGGGCAATAAAAAAATGCAAGTAGGCGAAATTTGGAAATTAGGAGAAAGACTCAATGAAATTGATACCAGCCGCGAGGGAGATCTACTTGACCTAGATTATCAAGAAGACAAAAGACTGGCCAGCATCCCGGCTAAGGCCCTTCCCGCACAAGGGTTTCCACAGGGCATTGATCAAATTAGGATTACCCCATGGGGGCCCTATGATTTTAAGTCTCCCCTTTTATGGTTGAGACAGATAGATAGTTTGGGACTCTATCATTTTGATATTTTAGGACCAAAGGGAGAATGGACTTTGAATAAATTGAATGGTTTTGAAATCTTAACTCGTGGGCCAGATAGTTTACCATCGAAACTGCTGGCGCAATTGGATTCCAATACTATTAATCCTATGATACAATTACAATACAAAGGTGCTGCCACTACCGATGCGTTTGGTAAAACAATGGCTGCAGGAATTGTACAAAATTTCTTCTGGAAGGGCTTTACTCCCAAAGAAAATTGGCTGGTGAATTGGTATCAATGGGATAGTTTGAGCCATCCAGAAAATGCGGTGGTTGCATTTGATCAATTACTAAAGAGACCTCCTATCAAAAGCACTACTGTCAAGGATCTGAATTATATCTGGTGGGGAAAAATAGACAAAGAATTACCGGCAGATAGTTTTGCAACAGTGGCTACTACTACCATGAATTTTCCAAAAGATATTTATCAACTCAGCATCACTGCTGATGATTTGGTGCGCGTTTATCTAGATGGAAAAATGATCATTGATGCATGGTCTTCTAGCTATACCCAATACGATGAAGGTACTAGTCATATGGTGGAACTAGCATTGAATGGAAAGCACCAATTAAAAGTAGTACATGCAGAAAAAACAGGACTCGCCACCTTGCAATTACAGATCATACCCAAGAGCCATTTACTTAATTCCCCTGTTGTGGGCGGAAAGTAAAATTTTTTTGACTCACATAAGAGAAGGCTACCACAAAAACAGTGGTTAAGATTTTGCTGGGGGTAGGATACCAACCAAAAAGGTCTACAAATAATTTTAGGAAAGCATAGTTGAGTAGTAAACAACCAAAGACTACGGTAAAATACTTGGCCAATTGTTTGGCTTTTCTAACTGAAGTTTCTTGAAAAACAACGTACCTGCTCAAATAAAATCCTATAGGAAAAGTGACCATAAAGCCAATCAGAAATGCGGCAATATGTGGCCCAATTGTTAAATAACCAATATGCACTGGTTGCTTGTCAAGGATAAAATTATAAGAAACAAAAAATAAGCTAATATCTAAAACCGTATTAAAACCGCCACAAGCGGCATATCTAAAGGTTTGTAAGGGCATGAGACTACGAAAGAACGGATAGAAGAAGTCCACAACACTGAGAATCAGGCTACGTATATTTTCGTGCAGCTTTCGCATTTACCGCGGCGAAGGTAGGCCTTAATTTGTTAGCTTTGTCCTCCGAAAATGTTAAGATGAATAGTGTAGTAGCCCAAATTAAAGCAGCCACCGTAAAATCCATACAGCAATTGTATGGCGTAGAACTGACTATAGAACAGGTATTGGTTAATGCCACCAAACCCGAATTTGAAGGGGATTATACCGTGGTATTATTTGCTTTTGTAAAACAATTAAAGAAATCACCTGATGCGCTGGGTCAGGAATTGGGCACGGCCCTAGTTGCAGATCACCCAGAACTTTTTAGTGGTTTTAATGTGATTAAAGGATTCTTGAACCTAAGTATTGCCAATGCTTATTGGTTGGGCTTTTTACAAACTGTTCAAGGTCAAGATAAATTTGGTTTACACGCTGCGCGAAACCAAACCGTGATGGTAGAATACAGTTCTCCTAATACCAATAAGCCGCTTCACTTAGGACATTTAAGAAATAATTTCTTGGGTTGGAGTATTGCTGAAATTCTAAAAGCCAATGGATACAATGTTGCCAAAACCTGTATAGTCAATGATAGAGGTATTCATATTTGTAAGAGCATGATTGCTTGGCAGCGATATGGTAATGGTGCAACTCCGCAAACCACCAACATGAAGGGAGACCATTTTGTGGGAGACTATTATGTAAAATTCAATGATGCCTATAAAGCAGAAATAGCGGAATTAGTAGCAGGCGGTATGGAAAGCGCGTTGGCAGAAAAAGAAGCCCCCATTATGAAAGCCACCCAAGCCATGTTATTGGACTGGGAAGCCGGCAAACCAGAAGTGATGGAACTTTGGCGCAATATGAATGGTTGGGTGTATGAAGGTTTTGACGCCACCTACCAACGCATTGGAAGTGATTTTGACAAGACCTATTATGAATCCAATACTTATTTATTGGGTAAGGACTTGGTAGCATCTGGATTAGAGAAAAAAGTGTTTTATCAAAAAGAAGATAGCTCGGTTTGGATTGATTTAACCGCCGATGGATTGGATGAAAAATTGGTACAACGCAAAGACGGAACCTCGGTGTATATTACCCAGGACATTGGTTTGGCAGTACACAAGAACCAAGAATTTCATGCTGACCAAAGTATCTATGTAGTAGGCGATGAACAGAATTACCACTTCAAAGTTTTGAAACTGATTTGTCAAAAATTGGGCATTCCAGCTGCCGATGGTATTTTCCATTTGAGCTATGGAATGGTGGAACTACCCACCGGTAAAATGAAGAGTCGTGAAGGAACTGTGGTAGATGCGGATGATTTGGTAGACGCTATGATTGGTATTGCGCAGCAGAAAACGGAAGAGCTTGGAAAAGTAAAAGACTTTAGTTCAGAAGAATTGGTAGAACTCTATGATACCATTGGCTTGGGGGCTTTGAAATTTTTCTTGCTCCGCGTAGATCCCAAAAAGAAAATGATTTTCAATCCAGAAGAGAGTATAGATTTCCATGGGTTTACAGGACCCTTTATTCAATATACGCATGCAAGGATCAAGAGCATTTTGCGCAAGCAAGAAAATGCTGACTGGCACCGTATTGCGGTTAGTGGAGAACTACTTCCTTTAGAAATGGCATTGGCCAAACAGCAAGAAATTTTCCCTTCAGTATTAGAAGAAGCAGCTACAGAACATGACCCTTCTAAGATTGCCATTTATGTGTTTGAACTAGCCAAGACCTTTAATACTTTCTATAACCAATTGTCTATTGGCAATGCAGAAACGGAAGAAAAGAAAATATTGCGTTTACAACTGGCTGCACTCACAGCACAAATTCTCAAAACGGGTATGTCTTTATTAGGTATTCAAGTTCCAGAAAGAATGTAAATTACATTGCAAAATTCGCATAAAAAAAGGCCCTGATTACTCAGGGCCTTTTAAAATTCTAAGGGGGGAGCTTAGTGTTTTTTGCTTCTATCCATTTCTCCAATCAGGGGCAATTCGTTTTGTGTTTCTGCACGAATGGCCGTATGCAAAGCGCTTTCCAATTGAATAAATTTGGCAGCATTAATAGCACCAATGGCAGATTTTACTTTGCCATAATATTTGCTATAAAGTTTTTCAAAAGCCATATTGTTTTTCAAAACGTCTTTGGCTAATTGGTCAGCTTTCTCATCAGTAAGTGTGGTGAAACTGTTGGCATAATCGGCAATCAACATCATGCGTTGTTTACCTAATTCTTTGCGGCTTGTTTCATAGTCTTCGTAAATTTTTGCAAAGGCAGAAGCCTGTGGTTCTTGCAATTTCATATATGCCTGAACCAGTTCTTGTTTAGACTTACCATACAAACTTTGAATCACAGCTATGTCTTCTTTAACGCCAGACTGAGCAAAGCTTGTTCCTGCAATCAAGACCGCTACTACTACTAATAATTTCTTCATATCAATTTTTTAAACGTGGGGAATAAAAAACGCAGCACCAATCTTTTAATAGGAGATTGATGCTGCGTAAAGCTTATATGATTATTCTTTTCTAAATGCTCTTTGAGCGTCTTTTTGCAAATCGCTATACTGTTCTTTTCCAGTACTTACGGTTACAAAAGAAATGGTACCACCTTTAAAATCACCAGGTGATTTGTACAATTTACTTACTGGGTCGCCACTATCATAACCCACGCAAAGACCGTCTCCAGCCAAGGTAAATTTACCTACCTGGGCTCTCATAGAAGTTGTTGCAACAGACTTTGCATTGATATACAATTTAGCTGTACCAATAGACTCATTGTGCTCTCCCGCTTTTTCTTTGGTAAACTCCATTCCAAATGTGTATTTGCCAGGAGTTATAGGCGCAGTTGAAACTAATTTCTGTTCAGTAATACCTAAGAAATTATAGATATAATAGAGCTTATGGTCTTTGATAAATAAACTATGACCACCAAATCTAGAACCGTGTGCAAAGATTACTCCAGAGGCGTTAGCATCTTTTACTTCAACATTGGCAATAATCTTAAATGACTTACCACGCACGTTTACAGCTACTGCTTCTGGAACAGAACTGGTATGAGGATAATAAGTATAGCTATCGCGATCTTCTTCTTCTTTTGGACGATCTAGACCCAAAATTTCTACGGCGCTTCTATCATCTAATGGGAAGGCATTGTTCTTTTCCGCTTCAGCTGTATAAAGCTTTTTCAAAGCTTCTAATTTCTCTGGATATTGAGCAGCCAAATCAGTTGCTTCTGCCCTATCCACATCGGTATGATACAATTCCCATTTGTCTTGATCAAATTTACCCTTACTAGTCAGTGGAGCGTGAACAGCCACTGCTTTCCAACCATCCTGCCAAATAGCACGAGTACCCAACATGGTATAATACTGTACGTGTTTTTGAGTTGGTGCATCAGGTTTAGCGTCAAAACTATATTTCATAGAAACCCCAGACAAAGGATATTGCGCAACACCTTTATACACTTTTGGCATTTCTAAGCCACAAGCTTCTAAAATGGTTGGTACAATGTCAACTGCATGGTGGTATTGGTTACGCACTTCGCCACGGGCTTTGATGCCTTTGGGCCATGTGATAATCAATGGATCTGCTGTTCCACCTGAGTAGTTAGCATAACGTTTAAACATTTTAAAAGGAGTAGAAAATGCTGCAGCCCATCCTGTTGGATAGTGCTCATAGGTATTTGGACCACCCAATTCATTGATCAATTTCATGTTCTCAGATAATTCATCGGGGTAACCGTTAAAGAACTTGTTCTCATTTACGGAACCACTAGGGCTACCTTCTCCAGATGCACCGTTATCGGCTGCATACATGATAATGGTATTATCATACTGACCAGTTGCTTTTAAGTGGTCAATAATACGGCCAATTTGAACGTCTGTGTATTCAGAGAAAGCTGCGTATACTTCACAAAGTCTAGAGAATAGTTTTTTCTCATCGGCAGTAAGTTTGTCCCAAGGTCTAACATAGTCACCAGGAGCCGCTTGGTCAGCAGGCATTGGGTTGAATTCAGTCAACTTGGTGTCTTTTGGCAAAATACCTTTTGCAATCATACGGGGTAAAACCCATTTGCGATAAGCGTCATAACCATCGTCAAATTTGCCCTTGTACTTAGCAATATAGTCTTTGGGAGCTTGGTGTGGCGCGTGGTTGGCACCTGGGCAATACCACATAAACCAAGGTTTTGAAGGATTGGCTGAATTTTGGTCAGCAATCATTTTAATAGCCTGATCAGCCAAGTCTTTTGACAAATGGTAACCTTTTTCAGGACCATAAGGTTGTTCAATGGCGTGGTTGTCTTCGGTTAAATCTGGATAAAACTGGTTGGTTTCACCACCAATAAATCCATAAAAGCGATCATATCCCTGTTGCAAAGGCCACTGACTTTTGTTGGCACCAGCAGACAAATCGGTTTCAGGAACATTGTGGTCTTTGCCCAACCAAAAAGTACTCCAACCATTGTCATTCAAGACTTGGGCCATGGTTGCAGCTTCAGCTGGCAATTGGCAAGAGTATCCAGGGAAACCGTTAGCACCTTCTGTAATAGCACCCATACCATTCAAGTTATGGTTACGTCCAGTATTGATGCAAGAACGGGTTGGTGAACAAAGTGCTACTGTATGCCATTGGGTATAGGTAAGACCATCAGCTGCCAGTTTGTCTAAAGTGGGCATATTGATTCTACCACCATAGGGAGACCAAGCACCCAATCCGGTATCATCATACAAAATGAATAAAATGTTGGGAGAGCCTGCCGGGGCTTTTTTGCGGATATAAGGCGCCCAATCGGGTTTGGAATCCCTAACGTCCAACTTAACTACCCCGTTAAATTTGGGGGCTGCTTGCTGAGCTTCGGTTGTCAAAGAGACTAAGCTAACCGTGGCAACCAGCAAGGACTTGATTGCGGAAAATTTCATAACAAAAAGGATTGGTTATATATAGATAAAAATAATCTAAACCTTTCCTAGTTACAAAATTTCCATGCTACTTATGTAGCAATTTTGAAAATCAGGACAGAACAATATCTGAATCTGAGGACTTTTGGTTAAAAAGGGACGCAGGTGTTAACCCCGTTTTCTTTTTTACGGCTGAATAGAAGGAGGCTCTTGATTTAAAGCCCGCCAATTGTCCAAGGGCTTCAAGGGTATAATTCTGGTATTCTGGAGATGCTAAGACCAATTTTTCTAAAAAATCTACCCTATAATTATTGATCAATTCATTAAAATTCTTGCCATATTCCTGATTAATAAATGCAGATAGCTGGTGCGATGGTATGGAGAGTTCTCTTGACAAATCGCCCATGGTATAGCCCCCCTTGATAAAGGGTTGGTTTGTCTCAAAATGGTTTTCCAACAAAGATTTATAGGCCAAGCCTTGCTCGGGAGTTAAACTATTCCTTGGTGTTTCTTCCGCAGTTTTTTGAATTACAAGGGTCATTTTGTCATTCATAGCTGCTTCAGCAAAACTAGGCTGCTGTAACCACCCCGTCATACCATAGAGAATATTGGGTTTTCTCAATAAGTATCCTACAATAAATAAGATGGTAAAAGTAATGGCAAAAATGACCGTATGCCAGATGCTGAAATAGACGGTTAATTGAAAAATAATCAACCCAAAAGTTATCAAGTACAGTGAAGCACTACAACAGGTAAAATAGAATAACCATTTGTAGGTATCCTTATTTTGCTCTATTCTTTCTGGTGCTAAATGAAGGTTTTTCTTCCATTGAATCAACATTTTAAATTGAAAAAAAGCTAATAAGATTCCATATACTGATCTTGTAAGGGTCCCCATTCCACTGGGTAAAATTCCTTCTGGCTCCTTTGCAATCAGCGTGTTATCAGCGATAATCTTATGAATGATGACCAATTTTTCAGCTGTTGGCAAAATATAAAAAGGGAGTAAAGTAAAAGGATACAATAAAGCCGGTAAAAAAAACACCCAATCCCATTTCTTAAACGTATAAGACTGTTCTAAAACAGAACGTACATATAAATACCCAAAAGCTTGAAAACAAAAACTTGCAAATACCACTACACGCCATAAATGCGGAAAGTTCAAAAAGAACCTGGTGGCCATCAATTCATTATTCAATACCAAAATACAAATACTGACCAAAAAACCGGCCAATAATTTGGAAGAAAAAGTATCTGTTCTATTAACAAAAAAGAGAATTCCAGAGACCAAGAAGCCAAGGAGTGTAACAAAAAATACTAGGGCAAAATACCAGTCAGCCAGTTGCTGCATAGGATTAGTTATGGTCTAAAATGGATGCTTTTTAAGCCCGGCAAATTTAATGATTTTACTAATAGGTCTTAAAATATATAAAAATCAGCAATTACTTTGACTAATTAGTATCAGTCTTAAATTAAATCTAACACGATGGTCAAATTCTGTTTGAGTTTTTTAATTTGCTCTTGACTGAGTTTCCCCAATTTTTGAATAAACCGTTTGTTATCTATAGCTCTGATTTGGTCTACTAAAATATCACTGGGTTGTTCCAATTGTTTTTTGAGGTGAACCCTTAAAAGTTCCATTTGGGGTTGCACATTGCTAGTAATGGGACAAATAATGGTGGAAGGATGTAGCTCATTCAACAAATTGGTTTGTACCACAACCACGGGTCTTGTTTTACCAGGTTCTGTTCCTTTGGAAGGATTTAAATTGGCTAGCCAAATATCAAATTGCTCAATTTTCATCCACAAATTTTTCAAATTCATGGAGTATTTCCATTGATTCCTTACTTGAAAGTTTTGACTCTTTAGCTAGCTTATTTTTAAGCAGTTTTCTTTGATTAAACCGATTATACAAATCCACCGCTTCATTTATATATCTATTCCTTGCCAGTTTGAGCTCAGCTGTAATGGCTTCAGCAGTTTCAAAGGTTTCATCGTCCAATTTTAAAGAAAGGGTTTTCATACCAGCATTTTTACAAAAGTATACACTTTTGGTATATACTTTTGTAAAATTCTTTTTTGCTATCTATATGCAAATCTTATTGTTTCACCGGCGTATTCACCACAGGAACGGGTTTGGTCCAAGCACCAGTATCCAATTTTCGGGGTGTTGGATAAATCTCTTCAAGGGTATTGCCATCATAGAGGCGGCCATTTTTAACCACATACTTGATGGTATTGGTATTGCGAATATTGGCCAGTGGATTTTGGTCCATGATCACCAGATCGGCCAATTTACCAGATTCAATACTACCCAGATCTTTGTCTAAACCCAAGGCGGTAGCGCCAAGAATGGTAGCTGTTTTTAGCATATCTAATGGCTTCATACCACCACTACCAATACTCCACATTTCCCAATGATAACCCAGACCCTGTAATTGACCATGACTACCCACTCCTACTAAACCGTCTTGTTCTACCAAGCTTTTCAAACCTTGTGCGTGTTTGGGGAAGACCTGGTCTTCTGGTGTAAACCAACCACCCAATGAACCAGCGCGTCTTGCAGCTTTGCTATGCAATTCTTCGTAAGGTGTGAAATGGTTCAACTTGGGATCATGCAAGGGACTCTCGGTGGTATAATAAAAGTTCTCGGCCCATGGTCCGCCATAAGCTACTATCAAAGTAGGGGTTAGTGCTGTTTTACTTGCAGCCAAACTCTTGGTTAAGTCTTTGTATAAAGGAAAAATAGGCAATGAATGTTCAATACCTGGATAACCATCCAGCATATGGGTCATGTTCAATTTAAAGTCCAATCCACCTTCTGTGGTAGGCATTAATTTTTGTTCTTTGGAAGCTTGAATAATCCATTGTCTAGCTTGTCTATTACCCGTCAAGTACATTTTAATATATTGGGTTTTATAGTACTTGCTATACTGCTCTAAGATCTTTTTGGTTTGATCCAAACTAGTCAAGTTATATAACCAGTAGCCAACACCAGGACCCGTGCTATAAATGCGAGGACCAGGAATCTGACCAGCATCTACCATGTCTCCATAAGTGAGTACATCGGTAGTAGCAGTTTGAGGGTCACGGGTAGTGGTAACACCATAAGCAAGGTTGGCTGCATAAATCCAAATATTGTCTTTGTGCATACCCCAGAAAGGCCACATATGCGCGTGTGTATCTACAAATCCGGGCGTAATGGTCTTGCCTGCACAGTCAATGACTTTGGTACCAGCTGGCGTTTTTAAGGAACCAGATTTACCCACGGCTTTAATACGATTGTTCTCAATCAAAACATCGCCACGCTCAATTATTTCATTACCCTTCATGGTAATGATACGGGCATTTTTCAATAAGATAATACCTGTTGGCTGGTCTTTTTGATAATAGACTTTTACCTGTGTTTCAAGCGGGCTATATTTTTCTTTTAATTTTTGTTGAGCCAGCAAAGTACTATCCTGCTTGGGTTTGCTGGTATCTTTTGGTTTAAGTGCTTCTAGTTTTTTTACTGCTTTTACAGAGTCTTCCAAAGTCTTGGCGCGGTCTAGGTCAAAGACCCAATGACCATTACCCAAACTCCAGTGTACTTTTTTACCGTCTGCTTCCCAGGCTGGAAATTCTCCGCCAATTTCCGTTAGCTGGCGCGATGGAAAACTACTATTCTGCGGCGCTGCAACAGAAATGTTGGCGGTCTTGCCCGCATCAGGAACGGTTACCACATAGATATTGTTTCTTACCTGGGCCAAGGCTTGGTCTCCCTTGGGTGCCATTAAAATTACATCGGCATTGGCTGGTGTTTGTTGGGGCTCGCGCTCCGATACACCTTCTGGCAACATGCAATTATTGATAGGATCAAAATTGCTGCGGCTCTTACCCATCACAAAGTCATGGTCTGCATCTGCCACCGTTCCAAATGTTGTGATCCCAGACACTTTTACCAGTGTTTTCACATCTGTTCCATCCCAACGAATAGACAACAAAGTTCCTGCACCACTATTCAAAAATACGCGGCTGGTATCGGTGGTGAAATGTAGGTTACCACGGTTATTGGCATAGTCAATCAAGTGCTCAGCACCTCCATTAGGGCTAATCCAATTGATCTTGGTTTCAGCATCACTATAATTGTTTCCCTCTGCGTCTTTGAACACACGATTGGGTGCTTTAAAGTAGGCAATGCGGTTGTTATAGCTCCAGGCCGGTTGAGAATAATATGCGGACTCGCTACTGATTTTTGTCAGGCCGGATCCATCTGCGTTAGCCTTATAAATAGCACCACCCTCTTGCTCATTCCAAGTAACAAAGACCAATTGCTTGCCATTGGGGTTCCATGCAGGCATGGCTTCTACGGAATTGAAATTGGTAACCCTCTTAGGCGTGCCGTTGGGATAGTCCATGACGTATAAACGGTTCAATGCGGTAAATGCTAGTTGTTTACCATCGCCGCTAGGCACAGCATCCCTAATTTGAGAACTAAGTGCGTGGCTGGTATCTTTTACGGGATAGTTGAAATAGAGTCTGGGCCCAAGTTCAAGGTTTACGCCAGCTTCAAAAGCAATTTCTTGAGGGTCAGTTTTTCCTTCTTGGTCAATGGTAATTTTCCAGATTTTACCGCCATAAGAAGCCAGTAAAAATTTGCTGTCTGGGGTAAATGCCATCCCGGGTAAAACACCCAAGGGAGCAATGGATTCTTGCTCATCACGCTGCACGGGATAAGCCAACCAACGCTCTTGACCTGTAGTCAAATTGCGCAGGATCAAACCCGTTTTGTCTTCGTGTCTAGAACCATAGACCATCCACTTGCCATCTTTACTCAATGTAGGTGTAAAGGCAGAACCATATCTAGAAGTAATGGTACTGTACTCTCCTTTTTCAATATTATAAGCACCAATTTGGTATTGGGGCAAGAGTGCATTGTAGTTCCAAGGTCCGTTGCGTTGAGAGAAATAAACCCATTTTCCATCAGCACTCACATAGGGGTCAATTGTTTTTTGGTTACTTGGCTGGTCATTTAGTTGAATCCCGCCACCGCCGTCTACATGGTACATCCAAAGACGTGGCAACCTACGCCCCTTGCTGGCAATAATGTATTTGCCATCGGGTGTCCAAACCGCACTGGGATAGTCATCTACATTGGTTTTGGTTACCTGAATGGTATCATTGGTTTGTAGGTTAAAGATCCAGAGGTTATCTGCTCCGGAGCGGTCCGATGTAAAAAGGATTTTCTTGCCATCGGGGCTAAACCTAGGGTGCGCATCAAATGCCAAACCCTTGGTTATTTGTTTGGCCTTGCCACCTGTGATAGGCAGGGTATAGATATCACCCATCATGTCAAAAGCCAGGGTATTGCCGTCTGGCGATACGTCTAAAGACATCCAAGTACCTTCTTGGGTATTGAACTGAATACTGCGTTCAGCCTTGAGTGGCAGGTCTTTGAAAGTGCTGAACTTGGTAGTATCCTTCTTGGTGCTGTCTGCGTTAGACACCCATAGATTCTTGGATTGAAAGCTTTGGGTTAGGCCAATAATGGTCATAGGTATGGCAGCCATGGCCATGAGAGCAAATATGCGCATAGTTTTAGTTTTGGTTGGAACCGGGGCGGGTTCAAGAGTGAAAATAAGTAAAAAGCCAATAGGGTTTGACAGAAATACAACTTGATTAGTCTTTCACCAAGCTAACATCATCTATCAAGCAAAAAGCATTGGCTTCACCTACAGCATAAATGCCAATTTCCAGTTTTCCATTACGTACGGAGATGTTTTTAAGCGAGATAGTAGTCCATTCAGGGCAATGCCCAATGGCTTGGGACTGACGAGATTGGCCAAGAGCATAGAGCTCTAATTTGCTAAAGCCAGTACTGTTGCGGATCTTGGCTGTGAGGGTATATTTCCCATTGGGCAATGGAACGGTTGGCGTGGATTGAATGGTTTGAGAGAGCTGGCGTTCAAAGGGAACTTGATCTGAGATCTGAGCCGATTTCTCCCCTATTACTAGCTTTCTTTCTGCCTCGGAATTAAAGTGATTAAGCACGGGTGAATGCACCGAGTCTTGGCTGGGGGCATCGCCCAAGATCACTTTGGTCTCCCATCCGGTGAGTTGGTCTTGCAAAGGTTTAACGGGGCTTGGAATATGTCTTCTATCGGCTTCAAAACTGCCGTTGCGTACATAGTTATTGTCTGCTGCTACCTGCCACTGACCTGTTGTTGCGTTTAAATGCCAGGCGCTCAGAGAATTGAAAACGGGTGTATTTTCTTTGCCCTCAAAACTTAGAGGCACCCACTGATTATAACCCAAACCATTGCCTGCAAAATCGGCCCATCGGTCACCGCAATACAAAACGGTTTCTTCTTTGGTTCCGTGAATGGTATAATAAAATCCGGTTTGGGATACATGGGCAAAATCGGCTTCGCAACCCTTCATCACTAGCATCTTGTTAGTGGGAGTATATGGCCCGCGAATATTGTCTGCTACTAAGTAATAAGCAAATGATGCATCCCAGCCATAGATATTGGAAGCGCTCATATAATAGCGGCCTTTGTATTTGAACAAACAGTTTCCCTCACGGCTCTCACCCTTGAATATTTCTTTGCAGTCCAGCAGGTTTACTTTGCCGTCTTTGACCCCAATTTCCGAAACATAGATTTTGTTGCGCCCCCTTCCATAAGAATAGATCAGGTAAGAAATGCCGTCATCATCTGTGAATACGGTTTGGTCTCCCGTATTGGGTGTACCAATCATGTCTTGCATGCTAATCTGGTTATGCCATTCAAAATTTCCAGTGGGCGTGGCCGATGTAGCAAAGAGCACGGAGCTGCCGCATTGTACTACTAGGGTATATTGGTTGATGGATTTTATATAGGCAACACCCAGTCTACCAATCCAGGTTTTGCGGGTATGTTTGGCCAGTTCTTCTTGGGTGAGCACATTGGCTTCAAATGTCCAGTTCACAAGGTCTGTGCTGCTATAGCAAGTCACGTTTTCAAATGTAGCATTGGCTTGTGTGATAGATGGGTCTTGTCTATAAAGTGCCGCTTCTTTGTATTGCACACCGTACCAATAGTATTTGTTGTTAAACCTAAAGATGCCACCACCTTGGGAATAGATGGGGGTTCCGGTAGTTGTGTTCCAGAAGTTGTTGTTCGTGATCTTATTTGAAAGCTTTGGCTGCGCCGAAGTGAATAGAGAAAGAAGGAGCAGTGGGAGGAGGAGTTTCATGGTCAATTTCTTGTAGAGATTTCTCCCCGTTTTAATAATTCTGAATCAACACGTTTGTTGGAATATTGAGAGATTCATGAAGATTGCGAATCATTTCAAGAGTCAGCTTTCTTTTTTTATTCAATATTTCGCTTGCTCTACTTTTCAAACCAACTACGTTAGCTAAGTCGCTTTGGCTATAACCTAATTGTTCCATTCTGAATTTAATTGCTTCAATAGGATCAGGAAATTCTATTGGATATTTTTCTTGCTCATACTTCTCTATCAGCATCCCTAAAATCTCCAATTCATCACCTTCTTTTGAATTAGGCTTGGCGTCAAAGATTAGTTCCAGCCTTTTCATTGCTGCCTGATAATCTTTTTCATTTCTAATAGGTTTTATTGTCATGTTGCTTATATTATTGTTGCATCAATTTTGTCGTATTGGGCATGCGTACCAATGAACCTTATCCAAACCATTTGATAGTGATAATTGATTTTTACAATTAACCGATGGTTATTTCCCTTTATATTAAACACTACCCTATTATCCTCTAAGATGCTTGAGGAAGGGTATTCCCTTTTAATATCATTGGGACTTAACCAGATGGCTGATTCTGCTTCATTATACCAAGATTTCAACTGTTGCTCACAATCTGGATGCTTGCTCCAGTAATCTCTTAATATTTTTTTAGCAATAACCCTCAATTCCTGATTTTTTCAAAATTATGAAAAGTTCCCGAATTGGGAACTTTTATTTAAATATTCATATTGAATATATTTTGAACCTTGGGTAAATACAAGATTCTGGAAAAATTTTACCCTATTAGGTTTGTTCAAATAGAATGAAAACAATGATTGAAAGATCACCAATTAAAAGCAAAAGACTTGGTGGAGATTTTGGAGATAAGCAAGGGCTATGTTTCTGATATTCTAAACTATAAGAAGGGGCTTTCAAAGGATGTGATAGGAAGCTGGCTCTTTACTTTAAGGTGTCGCAGGAAGCGTTTAATAGGCCTTATACTTTGAAAATTGAACCGCTCAGGGCTGTGACGATGCAGTAAAAAAAACCTTAACATTGATGCAAAAAAAATCCCGCAATTGCTGCGGGATTTTCTTTTTATTACTTCTTAGCGGCTTTTTTAGGAGCTGCTTTTTTTGCTGCTTTTTTGGGAGCTGCTTTCTTAGCGGCTTTCTTTGGAGCGGCGGCTTTTTTAGGAGCTGCTTTTTTTGCTGCCTTTTTTGGAGCTGCTTTCTTAGCTGCTTTTTTAGGAGCTGCTACTTTCTTTGGAGCTGCTTTTGCTGCTTTTTTTGGAGCTGCTTTCTTAGCGGCTTTCTTTGGTGCTGCTTTCTTTACTGCTTTTTTAGGAGCTGCTTTCTTAGCGGCTTTTTTTGCTGTTGCCATTGTTTTGTTTTTTGTTATAAAATGGGTTACAACAATAAACGAAAATTGACAAGGGATATTGTATAAGCTATGTTAATGTGACTAGGAACACCATTTTAAGGCTGCTCTTTGCCGTCATTTACAAATTCTAGAATATCGCCAGGCTGGCAATCCAAAGCTTTACAAATAGCTTCTAAAGTGCTAAACCTAATGGCTTTTGCTTTTCCCGTTTTGAGGATGGATAGATTGGATAAGGTAAGGTCTACCCTTTCAGAAAGTTCGTTGAGCGATACCTTTCTTTTGGCCATCATCACATCTAAATTTACAATGATAGACATAGCTTATACGGTTAAATCGTTTTCGGTTTGAATTTCTACACCTTTTTTGAAGATGCTGCCAATGACATAAATCACGGCTGCCATTAGTATAAAGGCTTCACTGTCTGGCCAAAACTGGCTAAGGTTGTCAACTTTATAATTATGGTGCATTAAGTATTTGGAGACTTGTCTGGCTATATGACCAATAATGCCAATGGATAAAGCATAGTAACTAATGAGCATGATTTTATTTGCCACATACATGCTAAATGGTTTTGTCAGGTCTAGTTTCATTAGAAGTTGAATGACCACATAGAACATGGCAGCTTTTAAGATAGCAATGAATAAAATAAAGCTATACATGCTATAGAATGTCCACCAGCTTTTATTGTACATATCGCTCATGTCCAGTTGTTGGTAGAGGTGACTGACCATGGATGGTTTGAAAATGCTAAATCCAAAATTGGTGAGTAAGGCGCCTGATTCTATACAGAGTCCTACAAAGATGATCCAGGCTACAATGTGGAGGAGCGTGAATATGAGGTTGTTCTTCTTTTGCATGATGTATGGTTTAAAATGATGCAGCGAAGATAAGAGAATATTTATTGATAAACAATAAATATTTATTTTTAATGGGGATATTTTTATTGAGGAGTGGGAGAGCCGGGGTTGGCTTGGGTTTGAAATTTAGGATACACTCTCTCCTTTTCTTTTTTTCGAAAATCAACCTATAGGTTTATTAAAAACCTAAGAATTTGTGGTACTATAGTATAGGGTTGCTTCAATTGATAATATCATTTGATAGTATCATTTATAGTATCATTTGTAGGGAATTTGGGGATGGGTAGGGTTTGCTGTCGCGATGGGCTCAGATTAAACTTATTTATCCAAAGAAACAATGGCATTTGTCTTTATTGCATTTTCCAAGATTCTTTGATATTCCGGAGCCTTTATACTTCAGGTTTTATTCGGCACTTAGCACCTGTTGAATTTGCAAATTCAATAGGTTCCTTAGACATACATAACGTCTTTCAAGATTTTCGGACCTATAAATTTACTCAACCCGTTTTTGGTAACTATTTCAATTTTTTCATTTTTGAAAAGACTTTCAAAAATGTCATAAACTGCCATGTAATTATCAAAATTCTCTTTCTCAGGTTCAAAGTCAACAAGCAAGTCGATATCACTTTTAGGTGATTGTTCATTCCTAAGATAAGAACCAAATAACCCAATACTTGAAACTCCCAATTTAGAAAACTGAGGTTTATTATTCTTTAAAATGGTTAATATATTCTCTCTTGTTGTCATTTGAATGATTAGTCAAATATACTTATTTTAATTAACCTAGTAAATACGGTAGCTGGCAATCCGATGTATCAAAAAGTTTTAGTTTTTAGGCAAATAAATCCAAGCCTGAATCCCTGAAGCTAGTGTTACCAGCTCTCTGGTATAGTCTACCTCATAGCGGTCTGCTTGTTGGAGTTCTTGTTCTGTTAGTTCAAATACCATTCCTGTGATGCTGTCTCCTAGTGATGGAATGGCAATGGGATGATGTTGTTGGTTGCTGATGGCTAAGACTTGGGGGTCGGTGATTTCTAGGGTGCCTAGGGTATAATTGGGCAGGGTGTCTGCTGTACCGGTTAAGAGGCGGTTAAAGGAGGATAGTTGTACTGATGGGAGTTGGAGGGTTCCGTAGGAGAAGAGGTGGGGCATGGTGGTGGTTTTGGGCTGGCGCGATGGTAAATATCAAGTTTGAAGAACTTTACGCTGCTTTGAAACTTTAGTTGCTTTTGCTTTCTTATTGGAAACCTTGGTTTTGTAATTACGTATAAACTCGCTTATTTCTTGACGATCTTTTTCTGTTAAAGGCTCACTTGAAATCACAAAATCAACTCCTTTTGGTTCTTTAATATGTCCCATATTGTTAAGATTTAAAATATTTGTCAATTAGAATTTGTGCTGCTTTTGATGAAATAATCATTTTGTGTCCACCTAAAGTATAAGCACCTAAAGTGTTTTGATAATGACTTACAAGTTTTGTCTTTGCAGTAAAAACAACAAAACCTTCAAACCCTTGCTGATAAGAAACTTTGCAAGCATGGGCTACTAAATTTCCTGCAACACCCTCATATAGTTTGTTTTGACCAATATTAAATGGTGCATTTTCAAGTAAGTGTATGTATATATGGTCAGGTTCTAACGACAGACTTAACAAACCTTGAATGATGGTTGGATTGTTAAGAATTGTCAATTTGAAAACTTCCTTTGAGTTGTTAACAAGCTCCTGTTTCCAATCAAAATTCCAACCGTTCTTTTTAGTTATTTGTTTTAAGTCAGCCTTTGTCAAACGCAAAACTTCAGTAGCAAAACTGTCCCCTGAAATTGTGTTTTGGATGGAATTAGTCAGTTTATCTACAATAAAGTCAAGGTATATAGGTTTACTTTTCTTCACAAGTAAATTTACTAAAATGAATTGGTCTATAATAGAAAACTTGGGCAACTAATTAGTCCCCAGTACCAGGTTGCCCCTACCCGTTTTCCTCATCCGCATTCATAATGTCAATAATATTTTGTTTCTGTTGCTTTTTCATTTGATTTCTGAATTTTAGAATATCATCATATTGTATTCTTCGGTGTTTGCCCACTTTTGTAAATGCAATTTTTCCATCTTCTAATAGTTTGACCAAATGTGGTCTTGAGCAACCTAACATTTCAGCTGCGGCCTGTGTGGTTAGCTCTGTTGCTATAGGGACTATTGAAATTAGTTTACCTTGACCCATTGCTTTTAATATTTCCCCTAAAAGTTTTAAAGCATTGATAGGAATTGTAATTTTTTCATTTGTTTCCTCTATTTCTATTTCAGCTTGATTAGTATTTAAGTGTTGAATAGCAGATGCTAATGCCGTGTAAGATTCATGGGCAATTTTTTGGTCAAGCTTTGACGGCTTTTGCAGCGGTTCTAATAGGTTCATAGTGTTTCAGGTTAGACAATGGCAAATTAATCGAAATATTCGAAATATACAAAATAAACGAAAATAAAAAGATTATTGAGGTTTAGGCAAATAAATCCAAGCCTGAATCCCAGAAGCCAGTGTTACCAGTTCTCTGGTATAGTCTACCTCATAGCGATCTGCTTGTTGGAGTTCTTGTTCTGTTAGTTCAAATACCATTCCTGTGATGTTGTCTCCTGGTGATGGAATGGCAATGGGATGATGTTGTTGGTTGCTGATGGCTAAGACTTGGGGTCGGTGATTTCTAGGGTGCCTAGGGTAAAATTGGGCAGGGTGTCTGCTGTACCGGTTAAGAGGCGGTTAAAGGAAGATAGTTGAACTGATGGTAGTTGAAGGGTTCCGTAGGAGAAGAGGTGGGGCATGGTGGTGGTTTTGGGCTGGCGCGATGGGCTATGATTAAACTCATTTATCCAAAGAAACAATGGTATTTGTTTTTATTTCGTTCTCTATGATTCAAAAATAGATACTTCACTTCTCATATATTAAACGTTTTTCAACGTCAATAAGAGGTTTAATGTATTTTGATACCCCATTAGAAGAAACCAAATCAACTTGATTGTTTAATAGTTTTTCTAGATCCAGCTTCATTTGAATAAACTGTAGGCCTATTTTTTGGGTGTAATCTAAATCCACTAAAATATCAATGTCGCTTTTAACATCTGCCATTCCTGTTACGTATGAACCAAATAGATACGCTTTCAAAACAGGTCTTGTTTTGAAATAGTTTTTAATTGATTCAATCTTGGCATTGTCAAGTATCATAAAACAAATATACAAAATCTAGTAAGATGTCATATTCTATGGGGTTTTAGACTATTTGGGCAGGGTGTCTGCTGTACCGGTTAAGAGTCGGTCAAAGGAAGATAGTTGAACCGATGGGAGTTGGAGGGTTCAGTAGGAGAAGAGGTGGGGCATGGTGGTGGTTTTGGGCTGGCGCGATGGTAATTGAGAAACGGTTGTTTTGGCGAAAAATCATCACGAATGACTGAACCAAATAATCCTGACGGTCAATCTGCAGAGATTTCAATTACATTAGGAAGGCTTCCTTCGTTGATTCTTTTGAATAGTAGTGGTATGAGATTACTCAGTGTTCTTAGACGATTATCTGACCCACGTAAAACTGCAATTGTTAGAGGAAGTTTTTCGAGTTTCTGCTGGTAAACTTTCGTCAAGCAAAATTTTCATGGAGCATTTTCTCGGTAGTGAGCGTTTTTTTAGCCATTTCTAAAACGGCTAAAGCTGATTCTTTAGAAACAGAAGGAAAGTCGTCAAGAAACTCTGCTAAATCTTCGCCACCTTCAATATAGTCGAAGAGAGTTTGAACATGAACTCGAGTTCCGGCAAATACAGGAGCGCCGCTCATCACTTCAGGATCGATGCTTATTTCTCCGTATTTCATTGTTTAAAATTTTATAAATAAAGGTACTAAATATTTTTTAAGCCCCTGCGAAGTTGAAAACCATTCCTGTGATGCTGTTCCCAAGTGATGGGTTTGGGCTGGCGCGATGGTAATTGAGGAACTGGTGATTGGTAAATTAATCATCCGATCTGACAATAATCACCTCTCCCATGAATTCTTCCGACAATTTCATGGTCAATTCGCGTTTAACGGGCAATTGCTTTTTATTAAAGGACATTTCTTTGTGCTCATACCCTACTGCTGATACTTGTATGGTTAGTTTCCTTTTATAGGAGTCGGGAACCATTAATTTAAATTGTCCATTGTTGTTTGTGGTCACTCCTATGTTTTTGTCTTTAAAGTATACTGAAGCATAGGCTATGGGATTTAATTTGTCGTCTACAATTCTTCCTTCTATGAATTTTGTGCTGTCGGTTTTGGCTTTGTCTTGGGCTTTGTCTTTTTTATGATCTGCCCTGCCCTGGTTGGAAACTATTTCAATGTTTGTTGCTTTGGCTTCATTGGGGAATTCGGCCTGTGTGGTTCCTAAGACTATTAGTCCGGCTAGAATTTTATTGAATTTTGTTTTATGTGGTGCGTGATAGCTGATTGCTCGGTTGAGTTGGGTTTGGGTGAATCGTCCACAGATTTTTCCACTTTTTCCTTGTTTGAGGGCTTCATAGAGTTCCTTGTCTGTGAGTTGGGTGAAGTCTATGACTGTTTTGCTGCATTGGGAGCAGTAGCCGCCGGTGGCGTTCTGGGGGAATGCGTGCCAGTTTTGGGTGCAGGGGGTTGGGATATGGAGGGTGAGGTTGGGCATGATTTCTTTTGGCTGGCGCGATGGTGATCTGTTTTAAAGTTACATCATCTGGTTTATTTGATGGGTTGGGGATTAGCTATTTTTTTGATGGTTTTTACAAGGTTAATGCTGGAGAACAGGAGGAAAATTATTAAGGTGGAAACTTATCGTGCGCAATATTTGATTCCACTAAATATGTATTAAAACTACTTTGAAAGGGGTAGTAGAATGCCTGAAAAACAGAACTTAATTTAGTTTACTAATTATCACTATTATTTACTTAAAATTATGTAGGTTGAAAATCTCTAGGGTCAATAACTGGCAAAAGTGCTTCATGTAAAAACGTCCCTCTAAATTCAGAGAATAAGACCCCGCGGGCTGTCCCAATTGTTACAGTATTTAACAATAAAAGTAATTCATTTGGAAGTGGGATCCGATTGGGCTTTAATTCATAACTACCTATATCAGGAACCAAAAAAATACATGAAAGACCAAGTGATGCAATTTTTTGTTCATTCTCTTTTTGGATTACATCAATGCCAATATTATGATGCGTTTTTTTCTCTGCAACATCAACACTTACTTCAATACGTACATTAAAGCTAAATTGCGTATCAATCTTATGATTTGAAAGATCAAATGTCTTTTCAAGAAGTTCTATCCCTGCGATTGAAAATCTAAATTCATTTGACATTATTTATAGTATTTATTTCTAAGTTATAAAAAACACATGTGAAAGTCTATTGTAACTAACACTTAAATGCCAACTTTATTTTGTTCACCAACTACATAATGATTCTTATTATTCCAAGAGCAAATTTGGGGTGGCATAAAAGTAGTTGGACCAAAACCCATTGCGTATAAGTTAGGAGTATTTAACAAGCCAGATCCGGAATCATCACTTGAAATTCGTCTAATAGTAAATTGATAGGGCAAAGCATCAAGATTTTCTGCTAAACTATGAGTTGTGAGTTTATTCACTTTGGATAATACATCTACTATAGAGGAAGAATTATTAAATGAAGCTATTGTACCAGTAAAAACAGTCACATTTCTCATTTCCATCCTAAATGGTTTTGTTAAATCCTGGTTTTCCCTTTCTTGAAGAACAAATCGCTCCCCTAAAACATATTCTATATCAAACAGAGAGTCTGTGTTAATGCCTTGTGTTCCACTGAGCCAACGAGTAATTTGTGAGGGTTGGACATCGAGTTCTAACGCAAACTTTTTTCTGCTCCATCCTTTTCTGTTCATGGCATCTTCTATAGCTGCTGCCAATTCCATAGTTTTTTGAATGCGAGCTGTTCTTTTTGGATCACGTCTGGCACCAATTGCGGCAATCCTAGAACTACTTCTTTTTTCAAGTCTTAAAGTCATATTGTTACCTTTTTTACGCTGAAGGTTTGCGGGAATAGAGTTTCTTAATCTTCATCTGTAAACACCAAATCATCATGATCATCTGTCGGAACAATTCCATATTCCGTTATTTTTAAGCGCCTCTCTATAAATATTGCCTTTGTAATTATTGTTGAAATGGCTCTCATCGTTGCGTTTTCTGCATTTAATTTTTCACTTTCTTGTAATGCTCTTATACTTTTTGGCTTTGGACCTCCATTTCCTAATATTATTGCTATTGATCCAAATGATATTCCATATAAACGAAGTGATTTATTTGGCAAATCAAAAAGTGCAATTAGACCATCCCCAGGCTTTCCTTCTTTATCTTTAAAATGATCTCTTCTTAAACCAGTTTTTTTTCCAATTGTTTCAAGTCTTGTATAAATGTCTTCTACTTCAATAGGATAATCTTTATCGCATTCAAGTATAAAATAGTCAAACAAAGAATCTTCTTCCCAGTCTTCTCCATTAAAGAAGACTACCGAAAGAATCTGGGTGCGTGTACCAGACAATTCATTTATTTCAACAAGTTTAAAGACCACTTTTACAATTGTGAAGATAAAGAGTTGATTTTACATTTTTGTAAAATTATACAATTATGTAAATTTATTAACAATTTAATATCTATATTATTAATTATCAATTAATTATAAATTATTTGGTATAAAATATTTATATTAAAAGTCAAGTTAAAGGAAAATTTTTAATAAATAGAGATTTTATTTATCTATCGAATCATTGAAAAATAATGACAAAGGAATAATATTAATTGTTGGCTTATACTGCCCCTGCAAGACCCCTTATAAATTAGTTATGCATTTAATTGATAATGAGTTTATAATGAAATTTAATCGAATCCGCATGGGATTCTCTCAAATGACTATAATACCTTCAGCCAACGATAATCTGTTTTTACATTTTGTAGTAATCCTTCGCTAGTTATATTGACCAATATAGCCTTACTGACAATCCCTTCACTTCATCATTGGTAAAAATGATCACTTCCATAGGATGTTCGGCATCCACATTATTTTCGTTTATTATTTAATTTATTTCAAATATATTGACAGAGCGAAGTGTGCCATAATTATTTCCATTCAACATGTCCCAAAGGCAACGCATTTAATTCCAATCTTGCTTCACGCCAATTGGGATAAAACTTATTCATTAATGTTAAAAAGTGATCGTTGTGAGTTGGCACTAAAAGATGCACCATTTCATGTACGATTACATATTCTACCAAGTCTTTTGGTTTTTTTACTAGCTCTGTATTTAACCGAATATTTTGTGATTTATGATTGCAGCTTCCCCATTTAGTTTTCATCTTTTGAACAAAATAGGCTTTAACAGTGACACCTAATATTTTCTCCCATTTTGGAATCACTTCTTGGATAAATTCGTGCAATAAAGATTTTTGCCATTCATATAAGATTTCTGCTTTTTTATCTTTACCTGCGCCTTGTTTTACGTAAAGATGAATCCGTTTATGGTCAATAATAATATTAGATTTATCCTCTGTTAAAACAACATTAAGTAAATATCTTCTTCCCCATAAATAGTGTGATTCTCTTTTCACAAACTCACGAGGCGTTTCACGAGGCTGCTTAGCCAATTTATCTTGTTGCAATCTTATCCAGGATAATTTTGATATGGCATATGCCCTTGCCACTTCAAGTCGAGTATTCACTGGAGCAGACAAAGAAACACGGCCATCAGGTGGATGTACAGATAAGTGGACATTTTTTATATCCTTTCTTGTTACGTCAATAGTTAACTCTCCTAGTTGTATTGTGTCTTTCATTCGTAACCTTTCATGTTTTTAAGCAATTCGAAAAGAGCAGTTGTAACGTTTCTATCTCTTTGCATGATAGGGAAGAGTGCATTTAAAACTTGTTTTTCCCTTGTATCATCGCCTCGCCAGCCTGCTGGAGCTAATTCACGCATTGCTCTGTCAATTTCAAGTGCTAAATGGACAAGCTTGTCCCCATATTCCGCTTGAGGCTCAGCAGCAATGAATGCGCTCGATGCCTTTGATAAAATATCAGGAAGGTTATTGTAGATAATGATAGCCTCAGTTTTCCCTTGTAATTTAGATGGAACACTACTTGTATTTTGACCCTTTGCCATTCTGAGAACTAACTCTTCAGCCTGTCTCAAGAACTTTTCATATTCTACAGCATCTTCGCGCTTCTGCATAATTAAATCATCAAGAAGTTTCGACATTTCACTGTAAAAACGCGGATCAGTTAATTGGTCGCGAATAATCGTTTGTCTTACGTTATTGATAATTCCTTCTGCTACAGAATTACGAGACAATTTACCTTTTTCATTTAACTTTTTGGCAATCGCATCATTGATTCCAGTTTGAATAATCATTTCAACCAGAGAATATTTGTCAATATCCCCTAATGGGTCAGCCGGATCTGCTTTGATATAAGTATTCATCAAGTGCCGCATATCAGCCTCGAATGGTTTTATGTCTAATTCTTCACCTGAATACTTTTTAATTGACGAGCGAATTTCAGAATAGTTCTCAACTTCATAATTGATTGCGATAATATCAGTATCAGAATAACCTGCTTCTGTTAAAAAATTAGATACAGCAGAAAATGCTCTTACAAACGTAACAACAGACTTATAAAAAGAAATTCTTAACTGTTCTGTTTCACTCAATGAATCAGGATTATTTGCGTCTCCACAGAAATAAGCAATAAATTGTTCTACTTCTTTCGGATGTGCAACTGGATCACAAAGATATTTAAGAGCTTCTCTTGCATCATCTAATCTCTGTTTCCCTTCTACTAACCAATTTTTTAATTCTACATTATTTCCACCACCGCTATTATCTTCTGTATCTAATTCATCGGATGTATAAACGGCAATAGCTTCTTGTACATCACCAAAAAGTTCTTTAAAATCAACAATATATCCAAAGTCTTTATCGTCTCCATCTAATCTGTTTGTGCGGCAAATTGCTTGAAATAGATTGTGATCTCTCAACTCATTATCTAAATAAATGTAAGAACAAGATGGAGCATCAAAACCTGTTAGCAACTTACTTACAACAATTAATAATTTACAATTTGCTGGCTCGTCTTTGAATCTCCTTTTAATTTCAGTTTCGTAAGTAGTAGTTGTTTGACCATTTCGTAATACATGTTTTGTATAAGTGTCAAATTTATAACGTTCGTCACTATTTGCAGGCTCCCTTGAAATAGCATTGTGATTTGGTTCATAGGAAGTAACGATGCCACAATACTGACCAAAGTTTGTATTTTGAAACAATCGATAATAATGACAAGCATCATAAATAGATGCCGCTACCAATATAGCAGTACCCCTGTTATTATTAAGTCTATTTTTTAAGCTAAAATCTTCAATGATGCTAGCGATGATGCGTTGCTTTCTTTCTCCAGCACTCATCAATTTTTCCATATTTGCCCATGCTTTTCGTACAACGGCTTTTTGAAAATTATTTAGATTTCTTGTTCTATTCTCAAACCAATTGTCAACAGCAGATTGAGATGTCAATTGCTGTGGAACATTTCGGGCTTCATATTTTAAGTCCAAAACAACACCGTCTGCAACTGCTTGATGAAATTTATACGTATGTATATTTTTCCCAAATACATCTCTAGTTGTCTGCTTGTCTTTGCGAAGTAAAGGAGTTCCGGTGAATCCAATGAAGATGGAATTTTGCATCCATCGTTTCATTTGCTTGTTCATGTTTCCGCCCTGAGTACGGTGACATTCATCTACAAACACATAAAATCTACCACTTACTGGAGGTAATTCACCTTCTAGGTCGGTTGTTTCAAATTTATGTACAAGTGCACACAATAATCTAGGTGTTGGCGCTGTAATGGCCTCAATAAATTTTGCTCTGGAGGTTATACGAGGCGAAGCTGCTGTTTCAGGAATTACTCCAGCATTTCTCATAACTCCTTCAATCTGCTTATCCAATTCATCTCTATCAGTAACAATAAGCACTCGTGCGTCAGCGTCATGCTCCATAATCCACTTAGCTAGAAGTACCATCAAAATACTTTTACCACTTCCTTGCGTGTGCCAGATAACTCCACCTTCCCTAATACGAATGCGCTCTTGAGCAGCTTTTGTCCCATCAAATTGATGTGGACGTGGAACTTTCTTTTGTCCAGCATCGAAAATAATGAAGTTGCGAATTAATTCGAGTAATGTTTGCTTATTGCACATTTGTGCCAAAGGCTTGTCAAGCAATTCTCCAGTTGTGCTACCTATTGCACTTTTTGTTTGGTCTTTCCATTCTACAAAAAACTGCTCAGGTGTCCCTGTGGTTCCGTATCGAAGGCCTTGTGAATCACTACCTGCAAAAACCAATTGAACTGTAGAGAAGAACCGCTCATTAAAAATAATTTCTTGGTTGGTAATTAATTGCCTTATACCATCAGCTATTTCAACCGAGCTGCGTTTTAATTCAATTACACAAACAGCAATGCCGTTTATGTAGAGTACTAAATCAGGTCTGCGTTCGTATCCTCCTTTTAGTGTCACCTCTTCCGAAATACCAAAATCGTTATTGTCAATCGTTTCCCAATCAATGATATTGACATCCTCAAAAGGCTTATCAATAGAGGTTTTAACTTTGATTGGATAACGCAACAAATTATAAGTACGAAGATTGGCTTGATACAAAGTAGTCCCTGTTGTTTCAGCAGCAGTTTCTAATTGTAATAATGCTTGTGATATTTGCGCATCAGTATAACCTCTTCGTTTAAGATTTTTCTTGAGTAAATCAGATTCAATATTTTTATTTGACTTGCTACTCCAATCGCCCAGAAATTCAAAGCCTAAACAATCAATACGACTGTTATCTGTAAAGAGTTTTATAACTCTATTTTGTGTTGCTTTTTCTCTTCTCATAGTAATCGTATTTTACCCGTTAGTAAAGCTTGCATCATGCCTTGCTTTAGAGATTTTAATTTTACTACCTTTTTATCAAGAGTATTTAGTTCTTTATCAATATCACTCAGAACTACACCAATTTCTTTCTGCGTTTCCAAATTCTCTGTAATTGTTAATTCAAAACGATTAATGTCACCATTCAAAATGTGAGTTTGAGTAACACCGTCATCTAATTGCAAGAAATATTTATGTCGATTCAAAAGATAGTACAAGAAAATGGAATCAGCTCCCTTTGATCTCCAAATGCAAACTCGCTGGTTCACTGCATACAAATTATCCTTATCGACAAGAAAACATTTCGCTAAAGCCTTTCCATTAGGAAGGTCACTTAGTACCGTTAGTATGTCATTTTTCTTTGCTGTCAAGAAGCTATTATTACTATATTTAACTACTTCTCCGTTAGAGGATATAAATTTTGAGTTAACTACTTTGAACTTTCCATCATCTACGATAAATTGTTCATGCGCTTTGCCATGTATGTAATCAACAATTTCTGTAAATTTCTTAGTAACCCAACCCTCCTTAGGCTTTAGTAATTCTTGCATCACACCTTGCTTGATCCCATTCTTCTTATCTAATAACTTTTCTGTTTGCGCTATAAGCTCATCTATATTTGATAATGCATCGGCGATGGCAGTTTGTTCAAAAAGATGTTTAGGAAATGGGACTACAAAATCTTTTACCCCGCTAGTTGTTAAATTGGTAAAAATCCCTCCATGTGTGGCAGATTTATCAAAAGCTTCTTTTAATCTTACAAATTGATAATAAAGATATTGTTTAGAAATTTCTTTATTGATATTGATAATGCCCAAAAATCCATCGTGAATACATGCATCTACTTTCAGAAATGAGGGAATTCCGACCGTTCCAGAACAAACTATAGTTAGGGTTCCTTCTTTACATGGCCGACTTCTTTTTGAACCTTCTTCTGTTAAAAAATCAACACAAGGTGTTACATACTTGCCGTCCCGGGTGACATCTTCAACCATTAATCTTGGTATTTCACCACCATAATAACGCTTATCACCCTTAGGTCTTGGGCTTGCTCCTCGAATTACTGTAGCAATTTCACTAATTTTTTTTAGATTCCATCCATTTGAATCATCACTACTATTCATATTTTGTTTATGAATTAATTCCATGTGAATCCCATTTTAGCAAGATGAGCATTTACTTTTTCTTCGAGCTCTTTCACTTGCTTGTCAATAGCAGGTAAAGGTTTTTCGTAGCGGTCAACTAACTCCTTCATACGTCCAGTTAATTGCTGGCTAATACGATTCATTTCAGTTTTAACTGTAAGTTCAATAGAAGGCAACCACTTATCTTCTATTACAATAGATTTTACTTCTTTTTCGGTTAGTTCAGGATATTTTGCAAAGGCTAAAATATCAAGTTCCTCATCGATTTTTTTTAATTCTGATTTTAAAACACTTTGTTTAGCTAAGTACTGTATATAGATTAAAACAACATTCAAATCAGACAATCGTACATGTAATGGATTATTAGCCAATTGATTTTTATAACTAGTTTCAACTACTCCAATTAACTCTTCCGCCTTTTTTGTTCTCTCTTTTAGCAACTTATCAGTATCTACAAATAATTGAAGTGCAATTATCTCATCCCTATCTAATGAAGAATCTAATTTATCTTTTACTGCTTTGATCGTCAAGTTTCCTTTGCTATTTCGTAATGAAGATAGATATTGATTTTCTTTTAGTTCTTTCAATTTATTATCTAATTCAGCTGCTTCTTGCTTTGTACTTGTATATTTATTACAAGCTTTTTTATCATCTTCATTCCACAGAACAATAATTGCATTTATTATTGCATTTTCAGCATCAATTTTGGTTGACACATCTTTTAAAATACCATCATCACCACTGTTTTCTTCAACAAGTAATTCAAGATCTCCATTAATTTGGTCAAGTTCAGCTTGCTTTGATAAAATAGCATCATGTTCAGTTTTAAAATACCTGCCAACTATAAATTCTTTTGGAATTAAGTCGCAAATCCAACCTTTATCTTTTTTCTCCCCTTTATTTTTCCCTGTTTTTATTTCTTCAATGATTCTTTTAGTTTCTGCTTTCCATCCATCGGCTGCAATCAAATAGGCATCATCTTGCATGGTTTCGTTCCAGTAATTCATCAAGTGCTGATATACATCATAAGGATTAATCAGCTTAGCCGTTTTAAATTCATTCAGTAAACTTTCAGATAGGGATTTAATTAGCAATTTTGGTTTGTCATCTTTATCAAATTCATTCAATTCAGGTACTAGTTTAGTCTTCCAGTTTTCGTATATGGTAATGTTTGCTTTTTGTAAAGTATGAAACTCGGTATTCTGATGAATAGCAGGTTTAATTTCTAATGAACTTAATTTAGCATTTAAATAACCAGTTCTATTGGATGATTCAAATAGTGCATTTCTTAAACTTGGTAACACAGTCCAATAGTTTTGCATGGCATCCACGTCACTAATTGGAATTCCACCATTTAAATGTGCGTCAATATCTTGTATATCTTCCTGATCAGTAGAATCAATATATCTTGGAATATTTAAATTGTAATCATTTTTAGGGGCTGCAATTTCATCCAATGGAACCATGCGAGAGTACTTATCTGATAATTCTTGCTTTGTAAATGTGTCAACTATTTTATGGATGTCCTGTTCACGCAGTCTGTTTTTATTTCCATCTTTAAGATATCCTTTTGAGGCATCAATCATAAAAATTCCTTTGCGAGCAGTTGCATTCTCTTTGTCTAATACCAAAATACATGCAGGAATTCCCGTACCATAAAACAAGTTAGCCGGCAATCCAATGACACCTTTTAAAATACCCGAAACAATTAGTTGTTTACGAATACCTGCTTCAGCATTCCCTCTAAATAAAACACCATGAGGTAAAATACAAGCAGCTTTACCTGTACTTTTCATTGAACGAATAATATGCATTAAATATGCATAGTCACCTTGCTTTGCAGGTGGCTCTCCCCATTCAAATCGTTTATAAGTATCAGAAGAAGGGGTTAATCCTGTACTCCATGTTTTATCTGAAAAAGGAGGGTTTGCAACCACATAATCATAGGTACGTAGTTTAATTCCATCTAAAAATTTAGGCGAGGCAAGCGTATTCCCTGCCATGATTGTAGCAGTAGGAAAATCATGTAGAATCATGTTCATTCTAGCTAAACCAGATGTTGTTACATCCATTTCCTGACCTTCGAGCGTTATTCGTTTTCCTGCTTCATTTGCAACTTTAAGAAGTAAAGAACCTGAACCGCAAGTTGGATCATAAGCAGTAGTAGCAGAAACAGAATTTTGAGAATTTATTCCCAACACTTTTGCAAGAATTCTACTTACTTCTGAAGGAGTGTAGAATTGCCCCTTGCTTTTTCCACTTTCTTGTGCAAAATGCTGCATCAAATATTCATAAGCATCACCAAGTATATCATCGTGATCAGCTCGGTTCTTTGAAAAATCTAATGTTGAACTATTAAAAATGCTAATTAAATTTGATAATCTTTCAATCATCGCATTCCCTTCCCCTAATTTATTGGGGTCGTTAAAATCCGGAAAATCACTTCTTGATAATCGAGGATTAGCATCAATAAGTTTTTGAATAATTTGTGTATTGATTTTATCACCAATGCCATCTTTACCTCTTAATTCCAACATATCTTTAAAGCTGGAGCCTTTAGGTATTGTAACTGGAGGCGCAAAATCATCGCTATCTGCATATTTATCCGAGACATATTTTATGAATAGCATAAACAATACATAGTCTTTATACTGGCTTGCATCCATACCGCCTCTTAGTTCGTCACAACTTGCCCAAATTGAACTATATAATTCTGATTTTTTTATTGCCATTATTTTGTTTTATTTAACATCAATAAAGATACTTTTATATATTCAATATGATGATTTGTATAGAGGTAAAAAATCAATTATTAAAAATGTCTGAATATGAAAAAATAAAAATGAAAAGGAAAGCTAATGCTAAGAATAAAATTCTTATTCAGGCTGAAATTGAATTAACCCCATTAATATGATATTTCATTTGTTGTTTCGCATAATTACAAATGGAAATTAGTAAAAGCTATTCAACTTGTGTCTGTTGTGATTTTAACCAATCCCAAGCTTTAGGTACAAGCAACCCATTGCGATTTTTCAAATTAACTTCAATTAATAAAATCGACTTCCCTTTTGGAAAAAAAGGGGCTAGTAAGCCGTTTAATTTTGTTGAACTTGATAAAGTAGAAATTAAAATATAAGAAGATTTTATATAATGAAACCAATTAGTAACTTCAGGTAAAGTAGTGATGTTTTTATGTAAAACCATAAAATCCATGTTATCATCACGATCAAAAACTAGTATATAAGCTTTCTTTGCCATTTTTTCATTTTAGTTTGAACCGTCTTCTAATGTTTTGGTGTCAGGGTTAGTTATTAATACAATGTTCTCAGCATTTACTGGTAACAAATTTTCTTTATCCCCTAATATTTCGAGGGATTGCTTTCTTAAGTGATATTGTTCGGAACGCAAATAATCAGGATTATTGAATGTAAAATACAGGTAACCAAACAAAGCAATAAGAAATAGAAGTCCTGCAAAAGAAAAGATAACAATTGTGACCCATTCATGTTTCGATAATGCACTAGAAATTAATCCCAATACCAGTATAAATAAGCCATAAAAAAGTGGCATATCGACCACGTTTTTTACTTTAATAGTACTGACCTGTTGTGTCAATTTGCTCCAATCCATTATTATATAAAAGATTAATTTTTAAAAAGTCTACTAGCAAATAAATTTACATAATTCTCACCATATTAAGAATTAATTAAATAGAAATAAGTTGTGAACATTATGCATTATTGTAGGGGCTTTTATTTATTTTAAAAATATCTATAAATCACGAACTAATTAGTTAACGGAAAGAAACCGTTTTAATACAAAGAATGTGAGAATTAATTATTTTTGAATTTAGATTAAACCATTCTATACAAACTAAAAAATATGACATCAAAAAAAAGGTGAGCTAGAGATTACGTCCCGTGATCTCTAATGGGGGTGCTTACCCAAAAACCAACGCTTGCGGCTCACCGCAAGCTGGTTTTGTCACGTTATTCCCTCCCGCAAACTCGTTTGCGTCGGTCCTAACATGACAAAACCGCAACTATCGTTGCGGTTTTTGTGCGGAAGAGGAGATTCGAACTCCCACGGCTGTTACCCCGCTACCACCTCAAAGTAGTGCGTCTACCAATTTCGCCACCTCCGCAGGTTGGGTTCCAAATGTTTGGAACTGAATGGTTTGGCTTTGGGCCGGGGCCCAAAAACCCGGTTTGAGGACTGCAAATATAGGGGAGTTTTTTCTTTCGGTGCTATCCGCTTACTTTGTGAAAAATAGTATCAATGTCTAGTTTTAATATAACATGTCCTAAATGTCTGCATCAGTTTGAAGCTGGTGAGAGTATGCGCGCAGAAATGAAGGATCAGCTGAATAAACAGATGATAGATTGGAAGCAGGGTAAGGAAACGGAGTTTAAACAGAAAGAACAGCAATTTCAACAATTACTGAAACAGAAAGAGGAAGAGGCTAATAAGCGCCACGAACTTGACAAAAAGCAATTGCAGACTGAGTTGCAGATGAGTATTCAGAAGAAAGTGGCAGAGGATTTTGAGAATAAATTGAGACTGTTAGAGGAGAATGCAGCGGAGAGTGCAGAGAAACTCAAAATGGCTAGACAAAAGGAACTGGAGTTCTTGCAAAAAGAACAGGCGTTGCTGAATAAAGAGGCAGAAATGCAGGTGCAGATGCAAAGACAATTGATGCAGGAAAGAGAGAAATTGAAAGAGCAATTGGTCAAGGAAGAAACAGAGAAGTCTAGCATCAAGGACCAGGAGCATTTGTTACGAGTGAAAGAGTTGGAGAAGCAATTGGAAGACCAGAAGAAATTGGCAGAAGAAATGAGACGCAGAAGTGAATTGGGGTCTCAGCAATTGCAGGGTGAAGTGCAGGAACTGATGCTGGAAGAATTGTTGGCTAAGACCTTTCCATTTGATAGGATTGATGAAGTGGGTAAGGGTGTTAGGGGCGCGGATTGTATTCAGGTGGTGAGAAACCAACTGGGAGCAGAAACGGGTAAAATCATTTATGAGAGTAAGCGTACCAAGGATTTCTCCAATGACTGGATTGAAAAATTAAAAGCAGATATGCGTGGCCTGGGGGCCGATGTAGCCGTGATAGTTACGCAAGCTTTGCCAAAGGATATGGATAGGTTTGGAGAGAAGGATGGCGTTTATATCTGCACATTTGCGGAAGTGAAGAGTGTGGCTTTGTTATTGAGGAATGCTATTTTGAAAGTGTGGGACGCCAAGAAAAGTCAAGAGAACAAGGGTGATAAAATGGTCATGTTGTATGACTATTTAACGGGTACGGAATTCTCATTGCAGTGGAAAGCAATCAGTGAGGCATTTAATCAGATGAAGCAAAGTATTCAGGTAGAAAGGAATGCCATGGAGAAATTGTGGAAGACCAGGGAAAAGCAATTAGAAAAGGTTTTGCTCAATGCGGCACATATTCAGGGTAGTATTGAAGGGATTGCTGGAGCAGATGCCGTAAATTTGAATCTCACAGACCAAGACCCTATACTACTTGATTAATATATTCGAAAACGAGAAGACCAGCGACCAGCCCAATAGGCCGTCTAGGAAAAAGCCCATCTTTCCGGTGAATGCCACGCTGCGTAAGTATTTGCTGCGTTATGGTAGAGAAGTAGACCTGGCTTGTAGGTATGAAGATCTATTGCATTTTACCTATACCCTACCCATTCGGGATAAACATGGCAAAGAAACGGCTTGGGAAAAAGCCAGCTATGACATGCACCTTTGGGAAGACCTGAGGGTAAACCTGATTAAGAATTATGCCTACCTAAAAACCAAGGGAGACATGAGTTTTATTAACCACTTAGACGTGGCAGGAATTGACTTTTGTTTTTTTGGGAATAGCCAACCCATTCGCATTAGAATTATCAATAAGTACAACGATAATTACGACCACTATTATATTAAAAAAGCAGATAGCTCTAGGATCTATGGTTTGGAGCTGGAACACTTGCTATCGCCCAATAGAATCACCTATTTTACTTTTCAGGATACCTTAATTGAAGAACATATTCCGGGGATTCCGGGTGATATTTTTATTCAAGATTATTTGAACCATCCTAGTACCAATCAAATTAGGTTTGCCAAAGAATTTGTGAAGTTTAATGAGCGCTGTTTTTCTCATTTGCTGGGCGATATGCGCTCTTACAATTTTGTGGTGAATATTACCCCAGACATTGTGGATTTTCAGTACCGAATTAGACCCATTGATTTTGACCAACAGTCTTATGAGGGTAGAAAGAATTTGTACCTGCCGCAGTTTTTTAAAGAGAACAAGTCTTTTGTAGACATTGTGGGTAAGCACTTGAACAAAGAGTCTATTGAACAGTATCAGGCAGAAGAAAAAACACAGATGGCGTTTAGATTGTCATCGGCCAAATACCGGATCAAAGAGTTGCTGGATATTATGAGTGGAGACATGATTTCAAAGCCAGAAAAAATTGACCAACTCAAAACTGAATTGGCGGAATTCTTTGATCAACCTAGGTTTTTAAAAGCAGAGACCATGGGTCAGATTGTGAAACTGCAGATGAAACAAATGCTGCTCCAAAGTTTGAACCTGATTCCCAAAACCAATTTTCGCATTGCGGATTAGAAAACTGGGCTCACACTAAATGGGTTCTGTAGCCACCCACACATAGACCAAATCATGTTTAAATCTGTATTGCAATTGCAGTGGATACAAATGTCCGGGCTTTTGAAACATGGCTTGAACAATGCCACGGTCTTGCATCATAAAGGGATCTATCCAAAGTACTTCACTAAAATCAATGTCTCCCCTGCCCCACCATTTAAACATGGCTTCTTTTACACTCCATAGCAAAGTGAGTAATCGGGTTTGTTGATCTTCCGGGTAAGATGCCGCAAAAGCCTGCTCATTTGGGTGCAGGAATTTGTGTTTGATCCGGTGTACCCGCTCGGTAATGATCTCAATATCTATACCCACTTGTTGGTTGCTACTCACAATGGCTGCGGCATAGTCACCACAGTGGCTAATGGAAAAATGGTATTGCTCGGTGGGTAAAAAGGGTTTGCGGGTGCTGGCAATTTCAATTTCTGCGTGCGGAAAATCCGGAAACAAAAAGGGTAATAAAAAGCGGCCGCCTAAGTGCTGTAAGCGTTTGTGCGGATGGGTAATCTCCCTAGTCAGAGGTACTTTGGCCAGAAAAAAATCCTCCTCTTCGGTCAAATGCCAGATCCCGGCACGGGTGGTTTGGTTGATATCTTGTTGATAAAACAGCGGCACTTAGAAATGATTGATGAAGGATTGATTTTGGTATGCAGATTTAAGATTTATTTGCATCCTAACCTAAATAATTGAAGCATGATATTGTCTGACAAGCGCATATTGGAAGAAATGGAGAAGGGTACTATTAAGATTGTTCCATACAATAGAGAAGACCTTGGTAGTAATAGTTATGATGTGCATTTGGGAGGCAATCTTGCAACTTATGATAGTGCAGAGCTGGATGCCAAAGCCCATAATACCATTTCTCATTTTGAAATTCCAGATGAAGGCTTTGTCTTACAGCCCCATGCTTTTTACTTAGGCGTTACTCAAGAATACACAGAGACACACGCACACGTGCCATTTTTAGAAGGCAAATCTTCTACAGGCCGCTTGGGCATTGACATTCACGCAACTGCCGGCAAGGGCGATGTGGGCTTCTGTGGCAACTGGACCCTAGAGATTTCAGTAAAACAACCCGTACGCGTGTACAAGGGTATGCCCATTGGTCAGTTAATCTATTTTCCCGTAGACGGAGAGATTGAAGTAAAATACAATCAGAAGGGTAATGCCAAATATTCTGGCCAACCCAATAAGCCCGTAGAATCCATGATGTGGAAGAACAAATTCTAGTAGCCTAGATTTTTCCGTATTTCTTTTTGTAAGCAATCAGCCAACCAATTACTTGGTCATAGCTCTCTACGCCCTTTTCCTGTTTGTTTAGTTTTAGGTATTGGTCATAGAGGTTATTGAATGCGGGTGCCACGGCTTTGCGTCTTTTACGGAAGAATTCGCGGATCTCTTTGCGTTCTTTTTTAACCAGGGTATCTAGCCTTTGCCTATTTTGTTTGATGATACTATCAAATGCTTGGTAGTCCTTTTTTCTTCCGTATTGAAAAATCTCCTCTCCTTGCGCATAGGAAAATAGTTCCAGGTACATGCTATAACGGGTATAGGCATTGGCCGATTTGCTGGCTGCCAGATAACCCACAAAATTGGCTTCACTTTCAGATGCATAGCCAAGTTGATGGGCCATTTCATGAGAACAGACATAGGGAATCAACACCCGGGGAATATCGGTTCTAAGCTGGGCCTCACCTGAAAAGGGATTAAAATAACCCGTGAACCCAACATAATCCCCTACTTCACTAAACAAACTGGCTTTGACAGATGGGTATTTGTAGCTTAGAAAACGATAGTCTTTACTTACCCTTGCATAGTTCTTTAAGGCTTCGGCCTTAATTCGTTCAATAGATGGCTGGGGCAATATGCTATCTGGAATCAGTTTTCGGGTGGCGTTTAAGGAATCTATGAGGTCATTGGTCAAACTTGTCACTTCTTCTACTGTATAGGGTTTTGGGTGCAGATATAATTGATAAGCAATTCCTTCTCTTTGATAATTTAGCCCCCAAAGCAGTTTAAAGCAGATATAGAGCTTCAGGGCGAATGTGATGATTTTGTATCCAGCCCAAATCCACCAGTCTTTGGGAAATCGGGCCCTGGCTCCTTGTAAAAAAAATCGTATTATATTGACAACCAGATAGATAGTAAATAGTACATAGAAAATATCGCCCAAGCTAAAAGGCAGTTTTCCGGTAATTTGCCGCATGATCTGCCCCAGTTTGGGATACCAACCTACTGAGTACCAAGACTCTATGGTATAGGGAAAATAAGAGAGAACAAAGAGAAAAAGAGCAAGGCTGCCCAAGAAAATCAAGGACTTGCTTTGTTTTAGGGTTATATTCGCAGCGGTTCTCATGGTTGCAAAATTGCGGTTTTTAAGGTTAATCCAGAACTGTTGATAAATTGCCCGCTGATTCTTGGGCATTTTCCTTTGGCAGTTCCGTGGATTTGGCCTACCTTTGCGAGCCTTTAAAAAAAGGAGTATGAGTCATCGGAGGGAATTTGAAATAGCATTTGTGGGGTTGAAGCCGGGGATTCATGAGTACGAATACCAGATCAACGATAAGTTCTTTGTACCATACGGACCGCAGGATTTTGAAAACTGCGAGGCCAAAGTGAAACTGAAACTGGAAAAAAATACCGGTTTTATGCAATTGAAATTTGACGTTGACGGACGTGCAGATGTAAATTGCGACAGGTGCGGAAACGGCCTGCCCATGCAGCTTTGGGACGAGTTCAACATTATTGTTAAGATAGTGGAAGAGCCCGATCAAATGAACGAGACGGAGGAAGATCCTGACGTATATTATATTAGCCGTGGTGAAAGTCATTTACACCTGGCCGATTGGATTTTTGAATTTGTGAACTTAAGTTTCCCGTTACAGAAAATGTGTGCGGAATCAGAAATTGGGGGACCAAAATGTAACAAAGAAGTGTTAGAGAAATTGAGGAAGATGGAAGAAGACGCTTTAAAAGAGCCGCCAACTACCATCTGGAAAGGACTGGATCAGTTTAAAAACCTGGATTAATTTTTTTTTAGTTTTATAAATTTCGAATTATGCCAAATCCTAAACGCAGACATTCTCAACAGCGCAGCGCTAAGAGAAGAACACACTACAAAGCACAAGAAGTGACTTTGAGCAAGGATTCTACCACTGGAGAATTACATGTACGCCACCGTGCGCACGTTAGCGAAGGTAAATTGTTCTACAAGGGCAAATTGGTTGCTGAGAAAGCACCTCTGAAAGCGTAACCTTTAGTTCAACTTACTTAGACTACCGCGCATGAATATTGGCTTGGACATGATGGGTGGAGATTTTGCACCGCTAGAGGCGGTGAAAGGCTTGAAGCAATTCTTGTCCACTGCCAGTGGTATGACCCATATTTATTGCATAGGCGATGAAGCCCAGGTGCAGCCCTTATTAGAGGAGCATCAGGTTGCATCGCCTAATTTGCATTTGGTGCATGCTCCGGAAGTCATTGGTTACCACGAACATCCTACCAAGGCCCTCAAAGAAAAACAGCGCTCTTCTATTGCCATTGGATTCCATCTTTTGGCCACTGGCAAGATTGATGCTTTTATCAGTGCGGGTAATACCGGTGCCATGTTGGTGGGTGCCATGTTTAGCATCAAACCCATTGAAGGCGTGCTTAGACCTTGTGTATCTGGTGTGGTTCCCAAATCAAACGGAGAAACTGGAGTAATTTTAGACGTTGGTCTAAACGCCGATTGTAAACCCGAACAACTGAATCAATTTGCCATATTGGGTAGCTTGTATGCCCAACACATTCTAAATGTAGCCAACCCCAAAGTTGGCTTACTGAATGTAGGTGAGGAAGAAGGTAAGGGTAATCTACTAGCTCAAGCTACTTTCCCTGTTCTAAAGGAAAATGCCCAAATCAATTTTGTGGGTAATATAGAAGGCCGAGATATTTTTGGGACTAAAACAGACGTCATTGTCTGCGATGGTTTTACTGGAAATATTATCCTGAAAATGGCTGAGTCCGTTTATGACCTGGCCCAATTGCGCAATTTTGAACAGGATGCATATTTTAACCGATTCCATTATGAGAATTATGGCGGTTCTCCTGTTCTAGGTGTGGCCAAACCCGTGATCCTGGGTCATGGTATTAGTTCTGCCAATGCTTTCAACAATATGTTGGTATTGGCTGGTCAGATGATTGAGTCTGATATCTGCACCAAGATGGCGGAGAGCTTTAAAGCTTAATCTTCCCGGCCATCTAACCAGCCCTATTACCTATTTAACTTCTTTTACCCTTTCACCTTCTGCTTGGAACATAGCCATCAGTGATCCTGTAACATGGTCTTCGTCTTTTTTGGCCAATGTCAAGGACAAATCATAACCAGCTGCTGTAAAATAGATGGTAATGCCATCATTGGCATATTCCGTTTTGGTAATCACGGTAATTTCTTTTCCGGTAGTATCCTGTACCACACCAGTTAACTCCTCTCCTTTCTTTTCTACCTTAAAGATCAGTTTTACATCGCCCTGGGGTGTTTCCTTCATCAATACCTTCCAATTACCTACATAAAAGTCCATTGGAACTTTGGTTGGTGCTGGAGCTGGGGTTTGGGCGCTGCCCACTAAGCTTAAAAAAAGACCCGCAACTAGGGTCAGTAAGAAAATGCGTCTTTTCATAATTATCAAGTTTATCGTTTATGCTTCAAAATACAGGAATTTCTTAGTATTTGACATTTTCCTTGCAAAAAGGCCAGCCGTTCAACCCTCCAAAAAGCCATTTTGACCCCAACTAACAACTGTTCATCACGTTAATTATCCACTCGTCACAATCTCAAAAATATTTTTTTGGCAGACCAATTCGCTGAAACCCCTTTATTTACTGCATTTCAAAGCATTGCACATTAATTTGCTTAGGATATTACCTTCCTTTGGGAGGTACTATGTGTTGCACAGTACCAAATATCACCCTATCTTTGTTCTATCAAAGTAAAACAAACCAAAAAACCTTAAAACAAACAACCATGAAAAAGTTCTTATTCTCAGCCCAAGTAATTGCCGTTATCGCTTTTGTTCCTGCTATCACTTTTGCTTATTTGCGTAACGATGCTCCTAAAACTGACAACACCGCCAAAGTAGAAAACAAAAATGACATGAGTGGTCAACACCAAACAACAGGTATTATCCGCTTGGTTAAAGCCTTGTAAGATTGTCTGAATAGCTGCCAGAAAATTGTACAGCTATTCAAAAGACATTGGATTGATGGTTAGATTAAATTTAATGCTATGAGATTGACCCAATTATTTACAATCCTTTGTTCTTGTGCAGCCGTTTTATTGCAGACCCAAGTATGGGCTCAGCAAGAAAAAACGCTCCCCCCCGCGCACCAATCTATTCAAGCAAGCGCTCAAACCATTGCTGAAAAACTGGTTCAAGCAAGAAGAACCCTACATCAGCACCCGGAATTAGCCGGTAAGGAAAAGCAAACCCAAGCATTTCTAGAACAGTATTTAGTTGACCTAGGACTAGAAGTCATTCATCAAACCAATGGCTACGGGATCATAGGCGTTTTAAAAACGGGGAAAAAAGGCAAAAAAATTGCCTGGAGGGCCGATATGGATGCCCTACCCAATGATTTTCCAGACCCAGTTGATTTTAAATCTACCCAAGCCGGTGTTCAACACGGATGTGGACATGATATTCATATGGCCATTGGCCTTGGCATAGCCGAAGTCTTGGCAAAAAACAAGAGTTTACTAAGCGGAAGCTTCTACTTTATCTTTCAAGCAGAGGAAGAAACCTTTGTTGGCGCTAAAAAATTATTGGACAAGCAGATTGCCCAAATGCATCTAGGTGAAATTTATGGTCTTCACATAACAGCATTGCCAGTTGGTCAAATCATGGTCAAGTCAAATGAAATATTTGCTTACCAAAAAAGGCTCCAATTGAGTTTCAATAAAATATTGAACAAAGAGGACATTCAAGAAATTAGCCAATTACTAGATGCTGGATTAACCAGGTCTATTTCCAATAGCAAACCTTGGGAAATGCAACAGATTCTTGATCCCAAGATTGGTTTGTCCAATGACAAAACCATCTTCCAAGATTATTGCTTTCTCAATCAACCCTATAGTGCTTATACAGAAAAGGATGAACAGATTTTAGCAACGGATTTATATGAAACCAATGCTCAAAAAATCCCGTTGATCATTCCCCCAAATCAAGAAAATTCTGACAGCTAGTAAATATGCTTCAAACCTAAGCGCTGTCTCATTTATACAAGAAAACCCTACGGTTAATAATGACCCAAAACTAACTAAGATAGCTATCAATACATTGGATCAAATTTATGGCAAAGGAACTGTGGTAAATGATTATGGTCAAGTGCCTTTTTTCAATGACGATTTTACTTTCTATCAACAAAAAATTCCGGGTGTTTATTTTCTTTTTGGTGGATCCAATTTTGAAAAAGGCATGATTGCCATGAACCATGCACCCAATTTTATGGTAGATGAATCCTGCATTAAAATTGCTGTATCCTCTTTTGCTTCTTTAATATTTGAAAGAGCCAAACCCACACTTTAATATACCTATATATGTCTACAATTAAACCCATTCAACTATTGGTTGTATGCTTTTGCTGTTTGGCATTTTTTTCTTTGAATAGTGCTGCACAAAAATTAGGACCTCAAGCAACAAAACCCATAGTCATCCGAAACGTACAGCTGATTACAATGGATAATGCCAATAGCATTATTCCCAATGCTACTGTGCTCATTGTCAATAATCGGATTGTCTCTATTAATGATAGTATTCCTAAAAACGCTACTATCATTGATGGTAAAGGAAAATGGTTAATCCCGGGTCTAATAGATATGCACGTGCATACCCCTACGGATGTTGGTCCATTTGGTCCAAAATATCCCAGCCAAGGCGCTACCTTATTTTTTGATTTGCAAGATCAAATGCTTCCATATATTGCCAATGGTGTTACTACTATTTTTGAATTGAGTGCCAGAGCCGAACATTTTGGTCAAAGAAATGAAATTGGCAAAGGCGCTGTGATTGGCCCCAGAATGGCATTAGCTGCTATGATTGATGGCGGTGAAGGTCAGGGTAGAAAAGTAAATACTCCTGAAGATGGCAGACAAGCCGTAAGAAGTGCCAAAGCAGAGGGCTATGAATTTATCAAAGTCTATGCTTATTTAAATGTGCCCACATATTATGCCATTATAGAAGAGTCTAAAAAACAAGGACTCAAAGTCATTGGTCATATTCCAGACAGTTTTAAAGGCAAATTAAAAGAAGCTTTTGTACCAGGTTTTGGAATGGTAGCGCATGCTGAAGAGCTGAGCAATTATGCCAAAGATTATAGTGTAGCGGAAGCCCAGGAAATGGCTGCACTTTTAAAAGCCAATGGTACTTGGTTCTCTCCTACCTTAATTACCATGGAAGCCATTGCCTCACAAGTAAGGTCTTTGGAACCGCTCAAAGCCTTGCCCAGCTTGGCTTATGTACATCCCCTGCTTCAAAGCAAATGGCTTACGGCTAATAAGTACAACAAAATGTCTAGCCCTGAAAATATTGCGCATTTTGAACAATATGCGGCCTTTAATCTTGAATTGGTAAAAGCCTGTGATGCAGCAGGAGTGCCTATTGTAGCCGGAACCGATGCAGGAACTTCTGGTGTAATTGCTGGATTTTCTCTGCCCGATGAATTGGCGCTATTGGTCAAAGCAGGACTATCGCCGCAGGCAGCTTTGGCTTCTGCTACTAAATTACCCGCTCAGTGGTTGGGTATAGACAAACAGGTTGGTAGCATTGAAAAAGGCAAGTTGGCCGATCTAATTTTATTGGATGAGAACCCACTTAATGATATACAAAACGTTCGCAAAATTGCGGGCGTGATGGTCAATGGAAAGTGGGTAGCAAAAAAGACCATTCAAACCATGTTGACAGATTTAGCTAATAGAAACAATGCCAGCAAGGACCAGTTTGATTGGAAAACATTTACCAGTCCCAAAAAATAGTAAAGAAAAATTAAGTTTTCCTTTGTTCTTCCGCAGTTCCAAAACAATATCTTTGTTCCAAACAAGTGTTAGTTTATGTGGCTGAACAATATCCTAGAAACCATTGGTAATACCCCTTTGATACAGATTAACAAGATCTGTAAAGACCTTCCCGCCACCGTGTTGGCCAAAGTAGAATACTTTAATCCTGGCAACAGCATCAAGGACCGCATGGCTTTGAAAATGCTGGAAGTGGCTGAACAGGAAGGAAAAATCAAACCTGGTGGAACCATTATTGAAGGTACTTCTGGCAATACAGGTATGGGTTTGGCCTTGGCCGCTGTGGTTAAGGGATACAAATGCATTTTTACTACCACTGATAAACAGTCTAAGGAAAAAGCAGATATACTTAAAGCCGTAGGTGCTGAAGTCATTGTCTGCCCTACCAACGTAGAACCTTCAGATCCGCGCTCCTATTATTCTGTATCTAAAAGATTGGCTACAGAAGTGCCCAATTCTTGGTACGTGAATCAATATGATAACCTGGCTAATCGTCTTGCACACTATGAACAAACTGGTCCTGAAATCTGGGAACAGACAGAAGGAAAAGTTACGCATTTGGTAGTAGCCAGTGGTACCGGTGGAACTGTTGTAGGCACGGCCAAATTCTTAAAAGAAAAGAATCCCAATATTCAAATCTGGGCCATTGATAGTTATGGTTCTTTGTTGAAAAAATATTTTGAAACTGGTGAGCTGGACCAGAAAGAAGTATACCCCTATATCTCTGAAGGATTTGGAGAAGATTTTGTGCCAGCCAACTATGATATGAGTCTGATTGATCGTTTTGAAAAAGTAACGGATAAAGACGGTGCTGTAATGGCCAGAAGAATTGCCAAAGAAGAAGGCATGTTCTGTGGATACAGCGCTGGCAGCTGTTTACAGGGCGTGATCCAATTAAAAGAGCACTTGAAAAAAGACGATGTAGTGGTGTGTATTTTCCATGATCATGGTAGCCGCTATGTTGGAAAAATCTACAATGACGAATGGATGATGGAGCGCGGTTTCTTAGACGTGAAAACATTCAAAGACATTGTGAGTGGCCGTAGTAGCAAGCGTTTGGTGACCATCGCCCCTGGGCAAAGCGTTTCTGATGCTGTTGAACTCATGAAGAAATATGATATTGAACAGATTCCAGTCATGGAAGCTGGTGAAATCATTGGTGCAGTTTCTGAAACCGGTTTATTCATGAAAGTATTTAGCAATCCAGAAATTAAAAACGCATCGGTTCAAAGTGTATTAGAACACCCTTATCCCGTTGTGGCTTTTGATACTCCTGTAGAAAGACTGAGCTCACTCATCACCAAAGAAAATGGTGCGGTACTAGCCCGTGATGAAAAAGGAGACTACCATATTGTTACCAAGTATGATGTGATTCAAAGCCTTGCCAAATAAGCCATGCCCCATACTAGATTAACCGTTTCTGACCAACTGGGCAGGGAAATGCAAGTGAAGCCTCAACCAAAGAGGATTATCTCACTGGTACCCTCTCAAACAGAACTACTCTATGACCTAGGGCTAGAGGATGAAGTATTGGGGATTACCAAATTTTGCATTCATCCAGAAAAATGGTTTCAAACCAAGACCAGGATTGGTGGTACCAAAGACGTGAATATTGAATTGATTAAATCATTGGAACCAGACTTAATCATTGCCAATAAAGAAGAGAACAAACAAGACCAAATAGAAGCACTGAGTGCTTTTGCCCCAGTTTGGGTCAGCGATATTGTGAATTATTCTGAGGCTTTTTCCATGATCAGGTCTGTGGCCCAGATAACCGGAAGGGTGGCGCATGGACAACAATTGTTGGCCAAAATTGAAAGAGCGTTTCAGCAAATGCCCTCCCATCCACTGCATCCTACAGCTGCTTATTTAATCTGGAAAGACCCCTATATGACGGTTGGGTCTGATACGTTTATCCACAATATTTTAAGTCTGACTGGGTTTCAAAACTGCTTTGAAGACAGGGTTCGATATCCTGAAATTACGGTGGCTGATTTGCAAGAAAAAGCCCCCGAATACCTCTTTCTTTCTTCGGAGCCCTATCCTTTCAAAATGAAACATATCAAGGCTTTGCAAGCCGATCTGCCCCATACCAAGATTCACTTGGTAAACGGTGAAATGTTTAGTTGGTATGGTAGCCGTATGCAATTTATGCCCCGCTATATTGGCGAATTATTGCAATCGATTATTTAATATAGTCTTCTCTTAGTGTGTATTTCTTACACAATTCAAGCTATTGTTTTGCTACAAAAAACGTATCTTAGCCATCCTTAAATAAAACAGATTTAAAATTATTATATGAAAAAATACAGAGCCGGGGTTTTGTTCGGTGATGAACTAGAAGCCCTTTACAATGATGCCAAAGACAACCAGTTTGCTTTGCCTGCCGTGAACACCATTGGTACCAATACCATCAATGCTGTCTTAGAAACTGCTGCAAAGGTTAACTCTCCTGTGATTATCCAATTCTCAAATGGTGGTGCACAGTTTATTGCTGGTAAGGGCATGCCAAATGACCAATTACAAGGTAATATTCAAGGTGGTATTTCTGGTGCTTTACATATTCACCAAGTTGCTAAATACTATGGTGTTCCTGTTGTTTTGCATACAGACCATGCTGCTAAAAAATGGTTACCATGGGTAAGTGGTTTAATTGATGCGGGTGAACAATTCTACAAAGAAAAAGGTCAGCCTCTATTCAGCTCTCACATGTTGGATTTGAGTGAAGAACCCCTAGAAGAAAATATTCATACTTCTGTTGAATTTTATAAGCGCATGGCACCTTTGGGCATGAGTATTGAAATTGAATTGGGTGTTACCGGTGGTGAAGAAGACGGCGTTGACAACAGCGATGTTGAAAATGACAAACTCTATACCCAACCTCAACACGTTGCTTATTCTTATACTGAATTGAGCAAGGTTGGTAAATTATTTACCGTTGCAGCAGCCTTTGGTAATGTACACGGTGTATATAGCCCAGGTAATGTGCAACTGCGTCCTGAGATCTTGAAAAATAGCCAAGACTTTATTGAGCAGGAATTGAAAACTGGTCCTAAGCCTGTTTACTTTGTATTCCATGGTGGTAGTGGTTCTCCTCAAAATCAAATTAGAGAAGCCATTAGCTATGGTGCTATTAAAATGAATATTGACACCGATATGCAGTGGGCATTCTGGGAAGGTATTCACCAATACTATCAGAAAAATGAAGGCTATTTGCAAACCCAATTGGGCAACCCAGAAGGTGCAGATAAACCTAACAAAAAATACTACGATCCTCGCGTTTGGTTACGCAAAGGAGAAGAAAACTTTATCAAGCGTTTGGAAGTGGCATTTGAAGACCTCAATTGCATTAATAGAAACGCATAATCTGATTCCAAGAAAAAACCGCCCATACTTGTGGCGGTTTTTTTCTTTTCCGTACTTTGCACCCCAAACCAGACGAATCCCCCCGATTTGAGGCTGCCCTGACGCTTGTTTGGGGCCAGTATTCCTACCGGGGTATTAAAAATATATTATCTTTCCGCCCCAATTCTTGGAATCATATATGAAAAAAGAACGCGAAGAAGACTTTGAATCAAACCTGACCGGTGAAGAAGTGCAAGGAGGAGACAGTGCCAAGCCGCGTTGGTTTAAGCGTATCCGTAAAGGAATCCTCACATCCACAGCAGACAAAAAAGAAACACCCGAAGGTCTTTGGAACAAATGCCCCGAGTGTAATTATATCTCTACTACCACAGAACTCAAAGAGAATAGGTATGTATGCGCCAAGTGCAATTACCACCACCGAATTGGTTCTGAAGAGTATTACGATATTTTGTTTGACAATAAGGAATACACTGAGCTATTTGACAATATCCGCAGTAAGGATGCCCTAGGTTTTACCGATCTAAAATCTTATCAAAAACGCTTAGACGATATTCATGCCAAAACCGATTTAAAAGACAGTATGCGCGTAGCCACCGGATCCGTTAATGGTGAAGGAATAGTGATTGCCTGTATGGATTTTGAATTTATTGGCGGATCTCTGGGTAGTGTCATGGGTGAGAAATTTAGCCGCGCCGTAGACTATTGTATAGCACACCGTCTGCCCTATTTGGTGATTAGCAAAAGTGGTGGTGCTAGGATGATGGAATCGGCGTTCAGCCTCATGCAACTTGCCAAGACCAGCGGAAAACTGAGTCAATTGAGCGATGCCCAATTACCTTTTATCTCTCTATTAACCGACCCTACTTTTGGTGGAATCTCTGCCAGTTTTGGGATGTTGGGAGATTTGAATATTGCAGAACCTGGTGCTTTGATTGGTTTTGCCGGACCTCGCGTAATTAAAGAAACCATCAAGAAAGACCTTCCCGAAGGATTCCAAAGATCTGAATTCTTGCTTGAGCATGGATTCCTAGACTTTATTGTAGACCGCAAGGACCTCAAAGACAAACTGTCTCTGGTGGTAAGCCTACTAAGGAAATAAGGATTTGCTGATTACTGCCAAAGGAAACTGTAGCGTATGACCAAGGAAATGAACAACAGGCAGGCCTATTTCAATTACCAGATAGAAGACAAATATGTGGCAGGCATTGTATTGCTGGGCACAGAAGTAAAATCTATTAGGGAGGGCAAAGTCAGTTTCAATGATTCTTTCTGTTTGTTTGACAAGGGCGAACTCTGGGTTCGGGCCCTGTTTATTGCTTCCTATTCTCACGGATCGGCCAATAACCATATTGAGGTACATGACAGAAAACTCCTACTCAATAAGCGCGAACTCAAAAAACTCCAGACCAAGATGAAGGACAAGGGTTACACCATTGTTCCCCTCAAGGTCTTTTTTACAGACAAGAACCTGGTGAAAATTGAGATAGGTATTGGTAGAGGTAAGAAGAACTACGACAAGCGTGAAACCATCAAGGGCAGGGACGTAGAAAAGGAAATCAAGCGCTTGCTAAAGCGATAGTAACTGATTTATAATTACTTACAAGAGTTGATTCAAATAAAATCAACAACTAGTCATACCTAGGCTTGTCCGGTTCCTTATAATTTAGCTGTTCCAACAAGGCTTCTGGGGTGGGATTTTGGGTAACCGAAACAGCCACAGCCCAACTAATTCCTAGCAATAGCAAAGACCAAATCAATTCTCCCAAACCCATCCAATAACCCAAAAAAGCATATTCCTGGGCCAGCTCCGGATTCTTGGGCTCATAAATGACAGTCAGCTTTTCCCCCAGCTTGTGCTCTCGGAATAAGTCACTTATATGAATATGGTGCATTTTATAGCCATCGGAATATTCTGCCATTAACACATCCTCACCCGAATCACCTCCCGGCCAAAAAACCATGGTTCCTTGAGCAAACTCCCCATCAAAATAGTCCGGCTGTCTACTAAATAGAATATAGCAAAAGAGGCAAACCAGGTATAAAGGCAGTACAATCTTGGTCAAAGGAGCAAATTTTTCCCGAAGGATGTTATAAAAAAAGGACCAACCCGTAGGTTAGTCCTTGTATAAAAATGGTTTCATGTCTAGTTAGCCAGACTTCTAAAGTCTACCGGCACCAGTTTACTCACCCCAGCTTCCTGCATGGTTACCCCATAGATCACGTCTACGGCACTCATGGTCTGCTTGTTGTGGGTAACAATGATGAACTGTGAATTATCACTGAACTTCTTGATCATTTGGGTAAACTTACCTACGTTGGCATCATCCAAAGGAGCATCCACCTCATCCAAAATACAGAATGGAGCGGGCTTGATCAGATAAATAGCAAACAGTAAAGCGGTTGCGGTCAAGGTCTTTTCTCCCCCACTCAACTGGGTAATGGAAGATGGACGCTTGCCCTTGGGCTTGGCCACAATATCAATACCAGTTTCAGCTAGGTTGGTAGGATCTACCAAGACCATATCGGCGGTATCTTCTTCTGTAAACAGGGCTTTGAACACTTTTTGGAAGTTCTCACGCACTTTGTTGAAAGTATCTAGGAACTGTTGGTTGGCCGTTGCTTCTACCTCTTGAATGGTTTGCAACAAACTATCCTTGGCAGAAACCAGGTCATTCTTTTGCTCCAAGATAAATTCATAACGCTTCTTCATCTCTGTATATGCCTCAATAGCGGTTGGGTTTACTTCACCCATATTCTCCAAACGCTTTCTCATGCGGTCTGAACTGGCTTGCAATTCTTCCAAAGTAGTTTCTGTGTTACGAGCCTGATCCAAGATCTCATCTAATTCCACTTTGAATTCCACGCTCAAACGCTCTTTCATACCTGCTAACTGCAATTTCAGCTCGTTCAAACGGTCTTTGATCTCCGTAACTAGGTGGTCAATCTGCTCCTTGCTCTTGATTTTCAAACGCAGACTGCTTTCTTTTTCCTGTAAAATATTACGCAGGTTATAGTATTCCTGATCCGCTTCATTGAGTGATTTCTCTTCAATTTCCTTAGTACGCAAGAGTTCTACCAATTCCAATTCGGCCGCTTGCATGGCTTGAGCCCCTTCTTCAATATTTCCAGAAGCTTCTGACAATTGCTGGGTATTGGACTGAATCTGGTTGTGCAGGTCATTGAGTTGGTTCTCTTTGAACACCAATTCCTGTTTCAATCCATTGATCTTGCTTTGTTGTCTAGTCAATGAGAGGTTGATTTCATTATACTGAACAGAAGCAAAATTGTATTCCTGCTCAGCCAATTGATAATCCTGCTCTACCAATTGCATTTCTTGGGTAGTAGCTTGCAATTGCTCATTCAGGTCAATCAAAGATTCCCTTGTTTCAGCAATAGCTTCCTGCTCTTCCTGCAAACGAAGTTCAATATCTTCCAGACGCTGTTGACCAGCGGTTTGCGCGTGAGTTAAGTTTTCAAACTTGTTGCGGGCAGCAAAAAGCTGATTGGTCAACTGATTAATCTCATTCTCGGTTTGCTTAATAGCACCGTCTTTGAGTTGCTCGTTGTACTCAATTACTTCGCTGTGCTTGAGTTTTATTTCTTGCTTTAGGGCATTTACCACGGCGTCTTGCAAAATGATTTCATCCTGCAATTTTTCCAGGTTCTTGGCCCTACCAATTTTCTTTCCTTCAAATAGACCAACAGATCCACCTGTTAGGGTATACTTGCCTTTTACAAATTTTCCGTGTTTTTCCAAGACAACAGCACCATTACTATTGTTGATAGCATCTTCATTCTCAGCTATATAAACATTAGCTAAGAGGTAGTTGGCCAGGTCTTGATACTGCTCATCCACTTCAATCACGTCCAGCGCCTTAATGGTTCCAGCGGGTTGATGGGTCTCCACCTTAATATCCCTGAACTTATCCATCAGGAAGAAATTGGCCTTCCCTTTTTTGTTTTGATCCAGCAACTGAACCGCCTGCAAACCTTCTGCAAGATTGTTCACTACATAGTAGTTCAGATAGGGTTCCAATACGTTTTCTACTGCTGTCCTATATTCTTCGTTTACATAGATGATATCAGAAAGAATAGGTGCGCTATGGTTCCATTCAGGATTCTTGTGTAAAAATTTGATACTTTCTGGATAGCCTTCCATGCTATCAATCAAGCTTTTCAACAAGGCAAACTCGTTGCGCTTGGCGTCTAGCTTGCGACTTTCCTCGGCTAATTCATTGCGCAAAACCTCCATGGCGGCTTGGGCGTCAAAGATCTGGGCCTTGGTTTTTTCATGGTGATCCTGCAATTGCTGCAGCTCTGAACGCTTGGCCTCTAAAGTAGCTTCTTTTTCTTCCAGCTCTAGGGTCAACTGATCAATTTGGTAGTTCCTATTGGTCTTTTCATCTACCTGCTGGGCTTGAGCTCTTTGCAGGTTCTGAATGCTGGTATCGGCCACAGCCACTTTTTTCTCAGCGTCAAACTGGGCGCGTTGAATGGATTGGTATTTACCCCTTACCGCGTCTACACCTGAACGTTTCTCGTCAAAAATTTGGCGTTTGTCCTCAATATCGGTTTTGGCCGTGACTACACGGTCCTGCATTTCTACCAATTTGCCCGCTTCTTCCTCCACCTGCATTTGGGTATATTCAATAGAATCCCCAATGGTTTTAAGTTGACCAATGGCTTTTTCCAAGAAAGCTTTTAGGCTACCCTCTTTTTCTTTGAGGTAGTGGAGTTTTTGGGTAGCAAGATTTCTTTCGTTTTCCTTTCCACGAAGATTCTGCAAAAGGTCATTGAAAGCGTGTTGCTTGGATTGCAAGGCGCGCTCTTTTTCAATAAAGCCTAATTTCTCTTGTTCAATAGCCGCTTCTTCAGTAGCTATCTCAGCTTCTAACTGCGCTTTCTTGTCTACTTCAGAGTTTTGCTTCTCGTTCAAATCCTGGTAAGTGATGTTGAATCCTTCCAGTGCAGCTTTGGCCAATTCAATGCTGATCTCCTTGTAGTCCTTCTTAATTTCAAAGTATTTTTCAGCCTTTTTGGACTGATTCTCAAGGGTTTTGAGCTGGTTATTGATTTCAAATAGCAAGTCTTCAATACGTGCTAGATCCTGTTCGGTAGCGTCTAACTTGCTTTTTGCTTCTTTTTTACGGGTTTTGTAAATGGTAATACCAGCGGCTTGCTCTAGCATTCTTCTACGGCTATTCTCCTTATCCTTGATAATATCGTCTACCATGCCCAACTCAATAATGGCATAGCTATCTGTACTAACCCCGGTATCTAAGAATAGGTTATGGATATCTTTTAGTCGGCAGCTCACATCGTTCAAACGATACTCGCTTTCCCCATTTTTATAGAATCTACGGGTTACGGTAACGGTGCTAAACTCAGTTGGAAGCAGGTTTTTAGTGTTTTCAAAAGTCAAACTCACTTCTGCCATACCACTGGCAGACCTAGACTTACTTCCGTTAAATACCAGAGCGTCTAAGTTTTCAGAACGCAAGGCAGAGATCTTTTGTTCCCCAATTACCCAACGAATTGAGTCAATGATATTACTTTTTCCACAGCCATTTGGTCCAATAATTCCGGTGATCCCTTCGTCAAAGCTCACTACCGTTTTATCGGCAAAGCTTTTGAATCCTTTAATTTCTAGCGATTTTAATCTCACGTTCTTTCCTTTTAGTACTTGCGAACATACCAAAAAAGGCATAGAAAATGGAATTCATCCTAGGGCCTGTGTATAATCGGTGGAGAAATAAGAGGCCTTTTTCTAGGAACTTGAATTGACTATTTTTAACTAATTGATTTACAGCTAATTAACAGTTTTAAAAAGAGGCAAAAAGCATTGTTTTTTTACCCACATTCTTGGTGCCTAGGATGTATATTTGTCACAACCAAGCCCTTCCATTTTGCCCAGACTTGTTTTCACGGTAACCAACCAACTCAACTTTGACCAACGGATGCAAAGAATCTGTGGCAGCCTAGCCAAAAATGGGTACCAGGTTTTATTGGTAGGAAGGTCCATGAAGGGGCAGCCTCCCCTTGCCGAGCTGGGTTTTGAACAGCATCGCCTCAGCTGCTGGAGTAGCAAGGGTCCGCTGATGTACCTAGAATTCAACCTAAGACTCTTTCTTTTCCTGCTTTTTCAACCAGCCGATCTGTTTTGCGCTATTGACCTAGATACCATTCTCCCAGTCTATTGCACAAGCCTAATTAGGGGCAAAAAACGGGTTTATGACGCCCATGAGTACTTTACCCAGCAAAAAGAAGTCATGAGCCGGCCAACCATTCAAAAGGTCTGGAAAGCCATTGAATCCTTTAGCCTACGGCGATTTCCCCTAGGATATACCGTAAACCAATGGATTGCCAACGCTTTTCTGCAGGAATACGGGGTCAAATACGCTGTGGTGCGCAACCTGCCTAAGCTAACTGAAGCGGCCAAAGTATTCAGCTTAGAAGCATCACCGAAGGCAACTGAGACTGATCCTAGTAGCCCATCGCCGCAGGCCAATCAGCAACCCTTCTTTATTTACCAAGGAGCAGTAAATCATGGCAGGTGCTTTGAAACCCTGATCCCGGCCATGCAATGGGTAGCTGCCCCTTTGCGCATTTACGGAACAGGAAATTTTATAAATCAATCATTATCAATTATTAATAAATATTCAATTAATAATAAAATAGAGGTATTTGCACCCCTTGCACCCAGTGTTTTGCAAGCCACTACCCCACTAGCTCATGCCGGAATTACTTTGTTTGAAGCCCAAGGGCATAACCAATACCATTCCCTGGCCAACCGCTTTTTTGACTATATCATGGCTGGGATTCCCCAACTCTGTGTAGACTACCCAGAATACCGGACCATTCAGGACCAATGGGAAATAGCTTTGTTAATCCCTGACACCCAAAGCGAAACAATTGCCCAAGGACTGAACAAATTGCTGGATGACCGTGTTTTGTACCATAGACTGAAAGAAAATTGCATGCAAGCCAGGGCGGTTTTGAACTGGGAATCCGAGGAAAAGGTCTTGCTAGCATTCTATGATTGCATTTTTATAAAACACTAATTTGGACAAGCATCTACATATTATCTCATTAAACGTGCCCTATCCAGCTGATTATGGCGGGGCAATTGACCTTTTTTATAAACTTCCTGCCCTTCAAGCGGCTGGGGTAAAAATTCACTTACACTGTTTTGACTATGGCCGTGGTAAACAGGAAATTCTGAACCAATACTGTGAATCGGTTCATTATTATCCGCGTACCAAGGGGCATCAGGCCATTTCTAGTGCCCTTCCCTATATTGTAGCTAGCCGTAAGAACGAGGAACTTTTACAATACCTTCTAAAAGACAATTATCCCATTTTCATGGAGGGGGTACATTGTACATATCCGGTTATGGATCCAAGATTCAAAGATCGGAACTGTTTTGTACGCTTACACAATGTAGAATACCGTTATTACAAAGACTTATACCGCAGCAGCAGCTCTCCTTTGAAAAAAGCCTATTACTGGAATGAGAGCCGTTTATTGCGCAAATATGAGGCCCAATTGGCTCAAAAAGCCACATTCTGGGGCGTAACAGAAGCCGATGATCAGGTTTATAGAGACGAGTTTGGTTGCAAAAACATTGAACACTTACCCCTTTACCTACCCGATTGGCAGGTAGATTGCCTAGAAGGTATGGGCAATTACTGCTTTTATCATGCAGACCTAAGCGTTGACGCCAATGAAAAAGCCGCTATCTGGCTGTTGAAAGAAGTTTTTGAGAAAATCAAGATTCCATTGGTAATTGCCGGAAAGAATCCATCGCCCCAGCTTCTAGAGCTAGCCCACGTGCATTCTCATACCTGTTTGGTTGCCAACCCTTCTGAAAAAGAAATGCAGGATATGCTGGCCAAAGCCCATATAAATGTGATTCCCGCCTATATTGAAACCGGAATGAAAGTGAAACTAGTGAACGCTTTATTTCACGGCCGCCATTGTGTGGTAAATGATGCCACGGTTGCAGGATCTGGTCTTAGCCCCGCTTGCTATATTGGAACAACTGCCACTGCTTTTCAAGAACTGATTACCCAACTTTATCATCAACCTTTTACCCAAACCGAGATTGAGGGCAGAAAGCGTCTACTCACACCAATGTTCAACAATGCAGAAAATGCGAAGAAACAAGTTGGTTGGATATGGGGGGAGTAGTGAAGAGATAAAAGATAAGAGTGAAGAGTGAAGGAAGAAAGTGAGAAGTGAGAAGTGAGAAATGAAGAAGAAGTGAAGAGATAAAAGATAAGAGTGAAGAGAAAAGGAAGAAAGTGAAGAGTGAAGAATGGTGGTAAACCATTTTTATTTGCTTCTATTTTTAATGTAACTAGGACTCCTAAAGCCATGTAAAACAGCAAATAAGATAATTTTAAAGTCTTCTTCTTGGATTAGATAGTGAATTTGATAGGGGAAGATTAATCCTTTTCAAAATCTTCCCAATTGTGAAGTTTTGAATGACTGGACTTAAATTTCTCCAAACGTTCATTCAATACTTGCTGATGCCATTCGGGAGATGCTGAAATAAGATTCAACTCCGCAGACTCCAAACCCATTGCCTCAGACACTTCTTTGAGAAGTTCTAATTTTTCTGATGGTATGTTCAATGTTATCTGTGGCATCTTTAAAGTATTAAACTAACTAAAACTAATAAGACAAAAGCCTAACTAAAAACAATTTACTAATTAGTAGCCGCACTATCAATCAACTTACCCAACTCGGTTTTGAGCATGCGCGATGGATAGCGGTTGATCACGATAAAGTCATGGGTAGCCATGATTACGGTTGTGCCATAGTCTTTTGCAATCTTTAGCAAGAGCTGCATGATCTCATCACTGGTTTCCGGATCTAGGTTTCCAGTGGGCTCATCGGCTAGGATGAGTTTGGGTGAGTTGAGCAGGGCACGGGCAATGTCTACCCTTTGTTGTTCTCCACCACTCATTTCAAATGGCATTTTAAAACCCTTGCTTTTCAAACCCACTTTGTCAAGCACGTCATTGATCTTTTCTTCCATGAGCATCTCGTCTTTCCAGCCTGTGGCTTTGAGTACAAATTTGAGGTTCTCGTGCACATTCCTATCCGTGAGTAGTTGAAAGTCTTGGAAGATGACTCCAAGGTTACGGCGTAAAAAGGGTACTTTTTTCCAATCCATGCTGGGTAGGTCAAAACCCACCACTGTGCCTATACCTTCTGTTAATTGCAGTTCTCCATATAGGGTTTTGAGTAAGCTACTCTTTCCTGTACCGGTTTTTCCTACCAAGTACACAAATTCGCCCTTCTGCACTTCAAAGTTCACATTCTGCAATACCAAGTTGGTTCCTTGGTAGATATTGGCATTCTTAATAGATACTATAGCTTCAGACATGGTTTAAAAATTCAAAAGTCAAAATTCAAAAGTCAAAATAACTCTTGAAGGTTATAGTTGAAACGCCATCAGGCTTCTTAAAATTATAAAAAGCTGGATAATTCCCTTGTTAATATTCGTAAACCAATTCTCCCTTGGCGGTCTTCAAAATCAGTTCTTTCTTTTCAGATGCTTCTACCCTTCCTACAATTCTGGCATCAATACCCAGTTTGGCGCCTTCGGCAATTAGCTTGGGTGCTGTTGCTGCGTCAGTGAATACTTCCAGTCTGTGTCCCATATTAAAGACCTGGTACATTTCTCTGTCATCGGCCCCAGAGTTTTCTTGAATCAATTGGAAGATGGGGGCTGGTGCAAATAGGTTGTCTTTGACAATTCTCAAAGGCTTGGGCAAGTATTTCATACACTTGGTCTGTCCACCGCCACTGCAATGAATCAGTCCTGTGATATGATCAAAGTACTGGTCTAGGAGTTGCTTCATCAAAGGGGCATATGTACGCGTTGGCGATAAAAGGAGTTTACCCACATTGGTAGGCTTGCCATCTATCTCAATGGTATCGGTCATGGCGTTCTTTCCCAAATAAACAACCGCATCATTTAGTTTGGGTTCAAAGGTTTCAGGATAGTCTTTGTATTGTTTTCCTAAAACATCGTGCCTAGCACTAGTGAGTCCATTGGATCCCAAACCACTATTGTATTCTGTCTCATAGTTGGCCTGCCCAAAACTTGCAAAACCTACAATTACATTGCCTTCGCTTATTTTTTCGTTGGTTACCAATTTGCTCTTGGGCCATCTGGCACTCATGGTACCATTCACAGCAATAGTGCGGACAACGTCTCCTACATCGGCGGTTTCACCGCCTAAATAATGGATCCTAACCCCGTATTCAGCCAATTGATTAAAGAATTCCTGGGTACCATTGATGATCTGCTCTAATACTGCACCTGGAATCAAGAGTTTGTTCCGATCAATGGTTGAAGAGAATAAAATATTATCTGTAATGCCCACACAAAGCAGGTCATCTAAGTTCATAGCAACAGCGTCTTGGGCAATGCCTTTCCAAACAGATACATCTCCGGTTTCTTTCCAGTAGAGATAAGCCAAAATGCTCTTGGTGCCAGCCCCATCAGCGTGCATGATATTGATCCAATCCGGATCACCACATAAAAAATCGGGATAGACTTTGCAAAAAGCATCGGGGTACAAACCCTGATCCAATTTACCAATGGCTGCGTGTACTTCTTCTTTCTGGGCAGATACTCCGCGTTGCGCGTATAATGACATGGTGAAATTTTGGAATGATCTATGATTGCTGGTTGCAAATGTACAATTTTCATACTTCCATGAAACCCTTAGATTTGCACCCAATTATGCAGGTACACTATCTGGATCAGAGCGCACTTCCCTTGTTCAAAAAAGCCGTGGTTACCATTGGCAGCTTTGATGGCGTGCATTTAGGACACCAGCAAATTATTCAGCAATTAAAGTCTGAAGCAGCCGCAATTGGTGGAGAAAGTATCATCATTAGTTTTTATCCACATCCTCGATCTGTGATTTCACAGAACCCTGATAATATTAAATTATTGGGCACTTTGGAAGAAAAAACCAAGTTATTAGCCGCAACTGGTATTGACCATTTGGTGATAGTTCCCTTTGACCAAGCATTTGCCAGCCAATCGGCTGAAGCCTATATCAGTGATTTTTTGGTGGCTAATTTTCATCCACATACCGTGATTATTGGATATGATCATAAGTTTGGGAATAACCGCACAGGAGATTTTCATTTACTCAAATCATTTGGCGACCAATTGGGTTTTCTGGTGAAAGAAATTCCTGAACACCTCTTACACCAAATTGGGGTTAGCAGCACCAAGATTAGGCAAGCCATTAGCCATAATCATATTGAAACCGCCAACCAATTCTTAGGGTATGCATATTTCTTTGAAGGAAGGGTGGTCATTGGTAATCAGTTGGGCAGGACCATTGGCTTTCCTACGGCTAACTTGGTTTTATCCGACCTTGAAAAATTGTTGCCTGGTAACGGGGTCTATGCGGTAAAAACAAGGATTAAAGGCAATACCCAAACCCCTGAATGGAACGGCATGATGAATATTGGGGTTAGACCTACGGTTGATGGAATTAATAAGGTCATTGAAGTAAACATCTTTGATTTTGAAGGAGACCTCTATGGTAAAACACTAGAGGTACGGGTATTGCATTTTTTGCGTGCCGAACAAAAATTCAATGGATTAGATGCCCTGAAAACACAATTGGGTTTGGATCAAGCACTGGCCAAGCGCTTGCTTGCTTAACTATTGCATCATTTTTACTACCATCTCTTTCATGAGTCCGGCGTCTGAAGTACCGCCATTGTTCACTCCTACACTTTTTAGGTTGTATTGGTGTAATAATAATAATATGGTTTCTACTGCTTGATAAGAATATTTACGGGCTGCATTTTGATAGTCTCGCATAAAAAAAGGACTCACTCCCAAAATAGCAGCCATGTCTTTTTCATTGGTTCCTTGCAAAGAATGTACTTGGTAAACCTTACTAAAGAAATTGTAGATAGAAGGAAGCACCAATTGTATGGGTGCCGATTTTGGATTGGCTTCAAAATACTGCACAATCCTGATGGCTTTGGCTAGGTCTTTCTGACCAATGGCTGCCTGTAATTCAAAGGGATTGAACTCCTTACTAATACCAATATAGGTTTCAATATCGTCTTCCGTAATCCCCTTTCTGCCTCCCAAATTCACTTTGAGTTTTTCTACTTCATTCTCAATTCTATTCAGGTCATTTCCTATATGGTCAACCAATACATTTAATGCCTTTGGCGATATGGTAAGCCCCTTTTGTGCAATCATTTGATTGGTCCATTCGGGTAATTGATTATCATACATTTTCTTGGTGGTCAATAACTCTGTTTTGGCTTTGAGCACTTTATACAGAGGGGACCTACCATCAAACTTTTTTTCTTTGTGGCTAACAATTAAGACCGTGCTTTTAAGTGGATTGTCAATATAGCCCTGTAATTTTTCCAACTCTTTTTGGGGCATGTGCTGCGCCTCTTTGAGAATCACTACCTGTCTTTCTGAAAACATGGGATACCGCATACAGGCATTCACAACCCCAGCCCAATCGGCATCTTTGCCATAAAAAATAGAAAGATTAAACCCAGCTTCCGCTTCTGAGAGAATATGGTGTTCTGCATAATCCACCACTTGATCTATATAATAAGACTCTTCACCTTCCAGCCAATAAACCGGTTTAAAATTCCCCTTTTTCCAATCAGCTATATATTTCTCTGCAGACATGGCTGCAAAGATGGGATTTGAAGGGCAGATTAAAAAAAATGGGGAAAATGGATTTTTCTAGTGGGTAAAATGGGTTTGGCACGGTTTTGGTATTTTAGGGGTATCGAACAATATTAAATTTAAAAACATGAGTTACTCAGCAAGCAACAATCCGCAAACCACTCCCCCAACAGACAACCGTAAATTAATTTATGGGATCCTGATTACCGCATTGATTGCCACTTGGGGTTATATATTTTATGATAAGAGTCAAACCAAGGAAACGGTGGCTCAATTACAAACCAAGATTACCAATGTAGACTCTGCTCGTAATGCTATACAACAAGAATTTATCTTGGTTAGCGCCAAAGCCGATTCTTTAACTCAGACCAACCTGCAATTGCAAGGAAGTTTGGCTGAAAAAAGCACTGAGATCCAAAACTTGAAAGGCAATATTGGAAGCATTTTGCGTAAGAAAAATGCTACAGCTGCAGAACTTTCTGATGCTAAAAAAATGATAGCAGATTTGAATGGTAAGATCAATGGTCTTTTTGTAGAATTAGAACAATTAAAAGGCGAGAACAAACAGTTAACCGCTAACAATCAACAATTGACTACTGAGAAAACCCAGTTAAGTTCTGATAAGAAAAACTTGGAAGAAAACTTGAACAAGACCAATACTGAAAAGCAACAATTGGCTGATAAAGTAGACGTGGCTTCTACCCTGCACGCTTCTAACGTAGGTATTGTTGCCATTAATCTGAAAAATAGTGGTAAGGAATCTGAAACCAATACTGCTAAACGTGCCGATTATATGCGTGTGAACTTTGTATTGGATCCAAATAGGGTTAGCCCTAATGGCACCAAGGATTTGTATGTTGTAATCAGCGGACCCGATGGAAAGGTTTTTAACGAGGGCGGTAATTTTACAACTCGTGAAGACGGAGAAAAAGGGTATACCAATAAAGTATCAGTAAACTATGAACAAAACAAAGTGGTTCCTGTAAGTTTTAACTGGAAAAAAACAGACAAGTTTGTAGAAGGCAATTATAAGATTGAGATCTACCACAATGGTTTTAAAATTGGTGAAAGCGTTAAGACCCTGAAAAAAGGTGGATTATTTAGCTAATCATTAGTATCCTATTTTAAGTTCCAATATCCAAGGGCTCCCCGTAAAAGCGGGGGGCCCCTTTTGTTTGTCTTATTTGATTAATTTAGACCCATGGTTGCTACTTGGTTTAACTGGCGTACCCTATTGGTGGTTGTGGCTGTTCTGATTGTCAGCGGCACAATTGTTTATTCCCAATACCTTTCTGGTAAGATTGCCAAAGAGGAGCGCAAGAATGTAGAAGCATGGGTAGAAGCACAAAGAACCATTCTCTATTCTTCCGATACGGCCAGCATTAATTTGGCCACTAAGATCATTACTGAGAATGACCAAATTCCTATTATTGAGACCAATGAAAAAGACAGTATTACAGGGAATTTTTTAAATATGGATACTGCTATGGTAAGACAGGATAGCAATTTCCTGAAGACCAAACTGCGTCAGTTTAAACGCTATAACAACAAACCCATTATTAGCGTATTGAGAGAATTACCGTATCAGGCCAATCAATATTATTATGGAGAAAGCCCTTTATTAAAAGAAACCAAGCTCTATCCCATTATTCAATTAATGGTGATTGGTTTATTTATTTTAATTGCCATTTTATTACAACGTACACATTATAGAAGTAGCCAAAACCAACTCTGGGCTTCACTGGCAAAGGAAACGGCTCATCAACTAGGCACTCCGGTAAGTAGTCTTGAAGGTTGGTTAGAAATTTTAAAGGAGCATCCTGAGAATGCGGGATATGTACCTGAAATTGCCAAAGACGTTAAACGCCTACAATTGATTACTGATAGATTTGGCAAAATTGGAAGTCAGCCCAAGTTAGAAGCTACCAATTTGAATCAACAAATTGAATTGATTGTACAATACATGAAAAAAAGGGCCGGTGGCCAGGTACAATTTGAATATGCAGAAAATGAATTGACTCCTATTCAAGCACAAATTTCACCACCCCTATTTGACTGGGTTATGGAAAATCTACTCAAAAATGCCCTTGACGCTATGGATGGCAAGGGAAAGATTACCATTGCCCTTCTAGCAACTAGCCATGAAATTGTTATTGACCTTACAGACACAGGTAAGGGCATTGCTTCCAAACATTTGAAAAAAGTTTTCAAACCCGGCTTCACTACCAAGAAAAGAGGCTGGGGTCTAGGACTCTCACTCAGCAAAAGAATTGTTGAGCAATACCACAAAGGCAAGCTCTTTGTAAGGTGGAGCGAGCCTGGTAAAGGAACCAGTTTTAGGATTATCCTTCCATTGGCTCCAACAGATTTCCTTGGCTAGCGTTTTTACCAAAGCAACTCATGGCAGTTTGCCATTGTTGTAAAGACTGTGGTGTAGTGGTCTCTGTGTAAAGATCCGCTTCACTAAAGAGTTGAAACAACTCCCTTTTTTCCCTGTCTAGGATACTGTTTTGTTTTCTCAATCTATGCAAGTAATGTTGCATGCGGGATAATTTCTCGTCGGAGAGATGGTCAAATGCGTGCTGCTGCATTAACTGTCCGGTTGCATTTACCAAAAGCTCATAGGAATTCGTTTTCATTGTGCTTCATTTAGGGTTATCAGCCAGGATTACTCTATAAAGAGACAAAGAATTCCGTATTTAAGTTGTTTACTAAATTGTTAACGATTGGCAATGGTGCATAAGTTGGGGATATACTTGAAATTTTACTTTAAGACAATAGCCCCTAATGCAGGCAAATTCAGCTTTATTTGATAGCACTGAGAAGGCTTGTCTACCAACTTGGAGCTAATAGTGGGATTAAACACATCTCCGGTACCCCAATACTCCGTGGCATTGCTATTAAATACTTCTTTCCACTTGCCCTTACCATGTACAAATATTTCCCAATCATGACGCACAACTGGCGTTACATTCAAGATGATAAGCAAATTATCCTTTGCTTTTTTGCCCTTACGCATATAGACCAATACAGACTCGGAACGATGATTCAGGTCTACCCATTCAAAGCCTCCGGGCTCAAATTGGTTTTCATATAAGGCGGGTTCATTTCTATAGAGGGCATTCAATTGTTGTACACAGTATTTGAGACCTCCATGGCTTAGATGTTCTAATAATTCCCACTGTAATTCTGATTTATAATTCCATTCATTGGTGGCCCCAAACTCATTACCCATAAAGAGCAGTTTTGATCCAGGGTGGGTAAACATATAGGTGTAGAGAATTCTTAGGTTGGCAAATTTCTGCCATTCGTCACCGGGCATTTTGTACAACATAGGACTCTTTCCATGCACCACTTCATCGTGTGATAGTGGGAGCATGAAATTCTCGTCATAGAAATACATCATGCTAAAAGAAAACTTGTCTTGTTGGAACTGTCTAAAAATAGGATCAAGGTTAAAATAATCCAAAGTATCATGCATCCATCCCATCATCCATTTCATGCCAAAACCAAGCCCTCCTTCAAAAGTAGGTTTGCTAATCTTGGGCCAATCAGTTGCTTCTTCCGCAATGGTTTGTATGTCTGGGAAATCGCGATAGAGCGTTTCATTTAAATCTGTGATAAATGCAATGGCTTCTATATTGCCGTTGCCACCATATTCATTGGGTTCCCACTGTCCTGCATTGCGGCTATAATCCAATCTGAGCATGGAACTTACTGCGTCTACGCGTATGCCATCGGTATGAAACTTATCACACCAGAATCTTGCACTACTAATCAAGAAAGACTTGACTTCTCCCCTTTTGTAGTTGAAGATATAAGAGTTCCAGTCTGGGTGAAATCCTTTGCGCATATCGGCATACTCATAGGTATGAGTTCCGTCAAACATGAAAAGTCCGTGTGCATCATAAGGAAAGTGAGAAGGCACCCAATCTAAAATTACCCCAATACCTGCTTGGTGAAAAGCGTCTACCATAGCGGCATAATCCTGGGGTGTTCCAAATCTGGAAGTTGGTGCAAAATAGCCAGTGCCTTGATAACCCCATGAACCATCATAAGGATGTTCCATCACGGGCATAAACTCCACGTGTGTGAATCCCATTTCTTTTACATATGGCACCAATCTTTCTGTGATTTGTGCATAGGTATTATAGGTCTCTTCATCGTTTTTATCGGGTCTCATCCAACTTGCCAAATGCACTTCATAAACGGAATAAGGTGCATTGAGTGCATTGTGTTTTTTTCTGGCTTTCATCCAGTCTGCATCCTTCCAATCATAATCGGTTTGCCAAGTAATAGATGCGGTATTGGGGCGTTTCTCCCAAAAATTGGCATAAGGATCTCCCTTGTCTAATCTAATTCCTTTGAATCCATGAATATGATATTTATAGGCTTCTCCTTGACCAAGATGCGGGATGAATCCTTCCCAGATTCCAGAAGAATCTAAACGCACTTTTAGCGGATGACTTTCTTTGTTCCATTCATTAAACTGGCCAGTCACTGCTACAAAACTGGCATTGGGTGCCCATACCGCAAAATAGGTTCCCGGTGTATCATTCACGTTCAATTGCTTGTTGCCAAACAATTCATACAATCTATAATGAGTACCGTTCTGAAAATTGCGAACATCTTTTTCAGTAAAAAGGGAATAGTTCCAAACAGGTTGGTTAATATCTACAAAATGCAATTCCTCATACTTTTTCATAGGCTCAGTTCCAACTTTTTTAGGTTTATGCACTCTTTTGTTGGTTGAAGCTACATCCTCTTTTTTGATATTGGTCTTTGTCTTTGTTTTTCCAACTGGCATACATCATTGATTATCAAATAAGAAAATTCTTTAACACAAGTTTACAACTAAACATTTAGTTAATGTTACACAATTTATGGATTTTGCGGCCAATTGCATCCAATACCTTAATAACTGCTCCAATGATTAGAAAACTGCTCTTTCTTTTATGCCTATTTGTGGCCTATACCCAAACTCAGGCCCAAACATCAAGCATTAAAGGAACCATCACAGACACCCTCAATAAACAAAATTTGTCCAACGCGGTGGTCTCTATTTTGAGACCTAAGGATTCTGTTTTGGTCAAATATGTTAGAACCAATGAAAAGGGCGGCTTTGAATTAAAGCAAATCCCAGCGGGCAAATATTTACTAATGGTCTCCTACCCTAATTATGCAGAATATGTAGACCAAATTAGTATGGAGGCAGGGGCCGATAAAACCCTTGGAATGATTCCACTGATTACTAGGGCTACCCTTTTACAAGAAGTGATTGTGAAACAACGCATTTCGGCAATTCGTGTAAAAGGTGATACCACCGAGTACCGAGCAGATAGTTTTCATGTGGGCCCCAATGCAGACGTGCAAGAGCTCTTGAAAAAAATGCCTGGGATTCAAGTAAATAGCAAGGGAGAAATTAGTACACAGGGTGAGAAAGTGAGTAAGATCTTGGTTGACGGAGAAGAGTTCTTTAGTGATGACCCTGCAGTAGTAACCAAAAATTTACGAGCAGATGCTATTGACAAGGTGCAGGTCTTTGATAAAAAATCTGACCAAGCTGTTTTCACTGGCATTGACGATGGTCAAAAACAAAAAACCATTAATCTGCAATTAAAAGAAGACAAGAAAAAAGGATTCTTTGGTAAGGTTGAAGCGGGTACCAATTTTGACCAATACAGAAGTGGCAAAGCATTAGCAAATGCCTTTAAGGGTAAGCGAAAAATAGCGGGATACCTAAGTACTGACAATACCAAGTTTGAAACTTTGAGTTGGGATGAGAACCGCAACTATGCGGGTGATCCCAATACCACTACTACAGTTAGTGATGATGGCGGCATCAATATTAATTGGAGCGGAGACGAATTTAGTTGGGGACAAGGCCTTCCCAATAGCACTACTGGAGGTTTGTTGTATAGCAATAAATGGAACAAAGACAAACACGCTTTGAACAATGGCTATCAGTATAATAACTTAAAAGTAACGGGCAAAACCACCAGTGTAACTGAAAACATTTTGCCAGACACTAGTTTTACCAATACCACCAATCAAACACAGGCTAACGAACGTACAAGAAATAGAATCAACAGTATCTATGACTGGAATATAGATAGCAGCAGTTCTTTGAAAGTAACGCTCAAAGCCAGTGATACCAAGAGTTCCGGACTCAGTAATTATCTAGGACAATCCATCAGTTCTGATAAAAAATTGATTAATGAAACTGACCGTACCACTAACAATGTGGATGATAATAAAAACTTGACAAGTTCTATTTTCTGGCGTAAAAAATTCAAGAAAAAAGGGAGAACCATTTCATTAAACACTGACTTGAACTTTACAGATAGAGAGGAAAATGGATTTCTGTTGGCCAAAAATAGTTTCTATGACAAAACTGGTTTATTAATAAGACTTGACAATATTGACCAACGCAAAGTTAATAAGCAAGTAGGATCAAGTGTAAATGCAACTGCAAGTTATACTGAACCGCTTTGGAAAAACACGTTCTTGATTCTAAATTATAAATTGAGTGTTAATAAAAATGATGCGGAAAGAAACACTTATAACAAATCAAATAATGGCAAGTATGATGTATTGAGTGATAGTTTAAGTAACCATTTTATTTTTAACACCATTGGTCATTCGGGTTCATTTAATATTCGCTACAATGTTAAGAAATTCAATTTTGCTGTTGGTACAGGATTGGGTACGGTTAACTATAGAATGACCGATGTTCGCAAAGGCAATAACCAAGACGTTAGATTTACTAATTTCTTGCCAGCTGTTAGTTTAAACTATACCCCTAAACAACAGAGAAGAATGTCTTTTTCCTATAATGGTTCTACACAGAATCCAAGCTTAACACAGATTCAACCATTGATTGACAATATAGACCCCTTAAATATCACTGTGGGTAATCCCAATCTCCAACAGGCTTTTGTACATAATTTAAACCTAAGGGCTTCTGATTACAAAGTTTTGAAAAGTAGAAGTATCTTTTTTAATCTAAATTATACATCTACTGAGAATGCTATTTCTAATAATAGCTTTGTAGATTCCTTAGGACGTAGGGTTAATCAATCTATCAACGTGGATGGCAATTTCAACCTGCGTGGTAGCCTTGGCTATGGTTTTGATATTATCCCTTCCTTGAACTTTAATATTGACGCGGGTCCTAGAATTAATAGATATGTGAACTATGTGAATGGCAAACGAAATGAAACCAGGAATACTGCCACCAATATTAGTGTGAACATGGGTTATTGGGCAGATAAATGGATCAATTTCTGGATGAACTTTGACGCCAATTACAACCATTCTGTTTCTTCCATTAGACCAGATATTGCTACCAATTATTGGTCTTATAACTATAATTCTAATATTGAATTCAGATTCAAAAAACAGAAATTCTATTGGAGTTGGAACGCAGACTTTAACCTATACCAAAAGACGGCTGATTTTGCTGGCGTGAACAATGTGTACTTGGTCAATACCACTTTACGCAAAGTCATTGGCAAGGATGATAAATGGGAAACTAGGTTATACGTGAACGATATTTTTAATCAAAACCTAGGAATCAATAGAAATATCAGTAGCAACTTTATTACAGAGACAACTAGTCAAAATATTCAACGCTATTTTATGTTGTCATTGGTATATAACTTTTCAAAAAACGGTAAGCCTTCTTCCATGGGCTTTTAAAACATCATTTATGAAACAATTATTGACCATCTTTTTTCTATCCGTTTCTTTTCTTTCTAATGCACAGACCCAGTTTATTACCAAGGGGCGAATTGAATATGAGAGAAAATTGAACCAATTCAAACCCTTTGAGGAAAATGAATCAGATAATGAATGGATGAAGGAATTGATGAAAACCATGCCTAAGTTGGTTACAGACGTATATGAACTGCGTTTTAATGAGACCAAGAGTATTTACAAATTGGCTAAGGAAAATACAGACAACAAATATATGTGGGGTACCAAACCTTCAGAAACAGACAATGTTGTCAATGACCTAGCTAGTAATAGTGTTACAGCTCAAAGAGAGATCTTTGAAAATACTTATGTGATTAAAGACAGCATGCGCAATTTGGAATGGAAGATTACCAGTGAAACCCGCGACATAGCTGGCTTTGAATGCAAAAAAGCAGTAACCAAAATCTGTGATTCTGTAGTGGTGGTGGCTTTTTATACGGACCAAATTAGTGTAAGTGCTGGCCCAGAAAGTTTTGGCGGTTTACCAGGTATGATACTAGGTTTAGCCATTCCCAGATTATATACAACTTGGTTTGCTACAAAATTGGAATTAGTAGAACCTACAGCAGCACAATTGGCGCCAGTTCAAAAGGGCAAGAAAGTTAATTGGAATCAATTATATGTTGAGTTAAAAAAAGGCATGAAGGATTGGGGCAAAGAGGGGCATAGACGAATCTGGTCAGCATCTTTATAGCAATCCAGCTAATTGGTTATTCTTTGAACTGAGTTTGAATCTGATGAATCAAATTCTAAAAAGCGTTCTTCGGAACGCTTTTTTTGTTTACAGCCTTTTGGTTGGTCAATTCTGCGTAACTTTTGGCCCTAATTGCTCAACACAACATATGAAAAAAACGATTCTTGCTGCTCTTGCGGCCTTTAGCATTGCTGTATCTATAGCACAGACTAAGTCTCCTGCTATTATTCCAATTCCTGCTTCTTTGATTAGCGAATCTGGAAAATTTGTTTTAACCAATCAAGTAGGCATCAGTGTTACCAATCAGGAAGCTGCTAAACAGGTAGCCAATCAATTGGCCCAGCATTTGGCTCAGTCTACAGGTTTTAAATTTTTGGTTAATAACGCTTTGCAAGAAACAGGAATTCGATTACAATTATTGGCAAAAACCAATTCTAATCTTGGAACAGAAGGATATCAATTAAAGGTTACAGAAAAAACAGTGACCATTAGCGCTAACCAAGCTGCGGGTTTATTTTATGGGATGCAAACCTTATTGCAATTAATGCCCAATGAAATTGTTAGTAACAAAGTACAATCCAATAAAACATGGACCATTCCCTGTGTGACCATTGATGACCAACCCAGATTTGGATGGAGGGGTCTCATGTTAGACGTAAGCCGTCATTTCTTTACCAAGGCAGAAGTGAAAAAGTTTATGGACGATATGGTTAGGTTTAAATTCAATCTATTGCACTTACACTTAACCGATGATGAGGGATGGAGAATTGAAATCAAGAGTCTACCCAAATTGACTTCTGTGGGTGCTTGGCGTATAGAACGCAATGGCAAATGGTCTAATTCTTCCAAAGCTGCAGATGATAAAGAACCTAAGACTTATGGAGGTTTCTATACACATGAAGACATTAAGGAATTGGTGCAATATGCCAAAGAACGCTATGTAACCATATTACCTGAGATTGATGTACCTGGTCATAGTCTAGCTGCAGTGGCAGCCTATCCGCAATTATCTGCTACAGCAGGTGAACACAAAGTATACCAAGGCATTCCTTTTATGAATTGGTTTTCAGGTGGGTTTGCAGCCATTGTTGATAATAGCATTAGCCCAGCAAATGAATTTTCTTATGAATTCATAGACAAAGTAATGACTGAAGTAGCACAACTATTTCCTTTTGAATACATACATATGGGTGGTGACGAGTGCGCCAAAAACTTCTGGGAAAAAAGCCCTGAAATAAAAGCATTAATGGCCAAAGAAGGATTGAAAACTATGAATGAGGTAGAAGGCTATTTTGTAAAAAGGGTTGAAAAAATTATTCAGTCAAAGGGCAAGAAAATGATTGGCTGGGATGAAATTTTAGAAGGAGGTGTATCTCCTACTGCCAATGTCATGAGCTGGCGTGGGGTAAAAGGAGGTATTGAAGCTGCTAAGAGCAAACACAATGTAGTTATGTCTCCTACCACTTTTACCTATGTAGACTATGTACAAGGTGAGCCCAGTTTAGAAGGTCCAGTATATGCTTCCCTTAGATTGAATAAGACTTATCAGTTTGACCCCGTACAAGAAGGCATGGACCCCAAATATGTATTGGGTGGTCAAGCCAATATGTGGACAGAACAAATTGCCAATTATCGCTACCAACAATATATGATGTGGCCCCGTGCATTAGCCATTGCTGAGTCTGTTTGGTCTCCCAAAGAGAAAAAGGATTGGAATGGATTTTTTAACCGCGTAGAAAATCAGTTTGACCGCTGGGATCTTTCTGGTGACCGTTATGCCAAATCAGTTTATGATGCAATTGTAACTGCCTCTAAAGATGAAAAAGGGAATTTGGTATTACATATTGCCTCAGAAATTGAAGGTGTGGATCATTATTATTCTATTGATGAATCTGCTCCTGACAATTATTATCCCAAGTATAGCAAACCCGTTACGCTTACTGATGACGTTCAAACTGTTAGGATTATTAGCTATAGAAATGGCAAACAAATTGGCAGACAGATTAATCTTCCTGTAACTGAATTAAAGAAAAGAGTAGAGAAAAAATAGCGCATTATTTTTCAATTTGATACAGAACATTTTAATAAAAAAGAGCAACCAAGGTTGCTCTTTTTTATTATATCTACTTTGATAAAATTCTAGTTCTATAACCAACCGTTGGCTATTAACCAATTCTTACAACGCTCCATCCAATTGTCTTTGGTGGTTTTATTGTTTAATCCAAAACCATGACCTCCACTTTGGTATAAATGCATTTCTGTTTTGATTTTATTGGCTACCAAGGCTTGATAAAAACGAATACTATTTTCCACTTTTACGCCTCCATCATCTGTTGCGTGCACTAAAAATGTTGGTGCTGTTTCTTTGGTTACTTGTAATTCATTGGAATAATAATCAATCTGTGCTTTGGTGGGTGTTTTGCCTATCAGGTTATTCCTAGAACCCATATGACAAATAGAATCTTGGAAACTAATTACAGGGTAACCAAGAATCATAAAATCTGGTCTCAGACTGGTATTGGCGGCATTTGGCACCAAGGAATTGGTAAAATGTGTTCCTAATGTAGAGGCTAAATGACCACCTGCAGAAAATCCAATAATTCCTATTTTGGTGGGATCAATCCCCCATTTGCTGGCATTTTCTCTGGTTAATAAAATGGCTTGTTGTGCGTCTTGCAATGGTCCAATGGTTTTGTCTACCATAGTTGCATCACTTGGAATCCGATACTTGATTAAAATGGCCGCAATACCCATTTCATTAAAGGCTTTGGCAACATCTATTCCTTCATGTTGTGAAGCAGTAATACTATATCCGCCACCTGGGAAAATAATCACAGCTGCTTTTTTTGGACTAGGGTTTGCAGGTAAAAACAAAGTATAAGTGGGAATACTAATCTTGCTGTAGCGAAGAATACCATTGGTCACTTCTGCTTTTTCTTCATTGGGTCCAGGTTTACTATTGGGGATAGTTGTTGCATATAAAGGAACCTGATCTTGTTGGGCATTCACAATCATATGGGAGCAAATTAAAAGACAAAGGGTGAAGACTATTTTTTTCATAAGATGATGTTCAATTTTTTGTAAAAATGGGCCATTCAAATTTTGATTCCTAAGGACCAATCAATTCTTTAAGACAGCAATGTAAGAATTTCCCAAAGCCTTTGAATACTTCTTAAAAGATAATTTCAAAATGATTGGCCATTCAATAAATTATAAATAACTTGTATATCATAACCCCTAGTGCATGGCAAAGCAAACATTAAAAGAAATTTTTAGTCAATTAAAAGCTGACCTTATTGGAAAGGATTCTTATAGAGGTGTGACCCTCTCCTATTCTTGGTTAGCCAATCAATTAGGGCATTTCTCCTTAGCATTTTTTCCAACTATTTGGGTCTATCATGCTTACACCCATTTCTGGCATTGCAAACATCCGGGGCTATGGGCCGCCATTACCATTGCGGGATTTTGGTTTTTATTTGAATGTTATAATTTTCTAGGCCCTTTGGTCAAGAAAAAACAATCGGTTAGCAAACTGGTCTATATCCCTGATGGAAAATATGTGTTTGAACCCAATTGGTGGAATGTGGGTTTTGATACAGCAACTGATGTCTTGTTTTTTATTTTGGGTGCCTTCTCTGCAGGTAACATGTTTGAGCCTTCTGCTATTCCGCTTTGGGCCAATCTATTATTAGCCATCTTATTAATTGTCTTTCCTGGCAGGTATTGGTACCTAACCAAAATTTATCAACAAAAAGCCGTCTACCCCTTTCAATTCCGTTTGAGTCAATGGAACTTTTTTATGGATCCTGTTCAGGCCAATTTGGTCAAAGACTATCTAAAAACGGCAGTAAAAAACAAATCCCATTTACTCATCTTTGGTGCAAAAGACCAAGGTAAAAGCAGTTTGGGAGTAGGTATTGCAAATGAACTATCTATTCAACACCATTGCTGTGTGTACACCACTGCCAATAAATTATACAGTGATTTTTTTGATGCAAACAACAGCGATTGGTCTTGGCGCAACTGCGATTTACTTGTTATTGATGATATAAATCCTGGCGACCCCATTACCCATGAATTGGTAGCGGCTATGGAGTTTTTAAATATGCTTGACAAATACCAAGCGCCTAATACAGAGAATAGAGCAGTGTTTAAAAACAGGGCCGTTGTTTGGATCTTGGGGAATCAATCGCTACAAAGGCAATATCGCGCAAGCTGGGAAAAAATGATTCAGGAAGAGTTGGGTGTAAGCAATTTCTTGAGCATAGTATTGGACAACCAAGGAAAACGCAATTCATAATTTATCTAATTAACAAAACAGTGCCCTGCTGTTCCTTTTTTTGATTGTCTTTGTTTACATAATGCACCTGCCATATATAGGCACCAGCAGGTTGCTCTAAACGGTTCAGCATTCCATCCCAACCTTTGCGCATATTGTTACTGCTAAAGACAATGGCACCCCATCTATTGTAGATATTCATTCTGTACTGTCTAATGCTAAAATCCAAACTGGGTTTGAAAATATCATTTAATCCATCTCTATTGGGTGTAAAAGCATTGGGAATTAATAAGCTTCCAAAACAGGTTCCTGTTTCAACCTTAAAGGAAGTATTGGCCACACCACAAGGATTGGACACTTGTAATTGATAGAAGCCCGATTTGCCAATAGTTATTTGAGGGGTATTCCATCCATTATTCCATTTAAAGTTGGTAGCGTTTAGGGTTTGAGGCATGATTTTGATACTATCGCCCAAACAGATACTGGTATCATTTAAGGCTTTGACAGTTGGTAGATCTAAAATGTTCACACTTACTGATGTCTGTTTATAACAACCATCTTTATAAGCATACAAATCATAAACACCTTCTTTTGTAACAAGTAGTTTATTGAGTGTATCCCCAGTTGACCATTTGTAATTTACCAACGGATCTCCTGCATTTAACAATAAGGTTTTTCCTTGACACATTACTGTATCAGCTGGTAGTTTTAATTGAATGGGATTTGGATTAACTGTTACAACTAAATTGGTATCTACTGTTTGGACACAACCTGGACTAAACACTGTTTGAGCTATGTATTTTCCGGATGCTGCAGTTGTTGCTTTTGGTATTCGAATTTTATTACCCGTATTAGTATATCCATTGGGGCCAATCCAATAAGCAGTAGTGCCTTCTGTAATGGATAATTCTAGATCCTGTCCTTCACAAATAGGACCATTGCTTACTATTGCAGGTTGAGGATCTACCCTAAGCCCAATGGGATAAGAAATGGTATAACAGGATGCATTGTAAATATTGCCTGAATCAGCCATGCGCAATTGGTAAAATCTGGAATCGTCTCTTTGGGCTGAGCTGATTAGAAAACTAGGTTGATTAGCACCAGGAATATCTTCATAAGTATAATCTTCCTTTAGTCTTTGCCATTGAAACATTTTCCCCTGTATTTGTGAAGCACTCAAATCTTTGATGGTAAAAGCAGCTTGTGCGTCTCTACACACATAAAAGGGATAGGTATAAATAGGGGCATTGTTGATGTTGAGAAAAAAACTGGAAATGATAGACTGCGCATTGGTATTAACAATCCGAATATCATCTATGGCAAAATCATCAGGCACTGGTGTTGTAGAGGATAAAGATAAACTCACGCGTACGCCCTTGGGCGAAACGGGTATTTGATAAGCTATGGACATATTGGACCAGACCAAGGAATCTTCATTTTTCAAAACTGGTGTTTCCTGTGATGCAATTACTTGGTTATTATTCAGGTCTGTTACCGTTAATTTAATTTGTACTTCTCTGGCCGAACCTTTTGCATTTAAACTGGCATACCAAAAACAAATGGCCTGGGTTTGAATAGTGCAATTGTTGAAAATGTCTTTTTCAAAAAAAACAGGATTGGCCTTATTTGATCTTACCAACATCATAAATCCACCATTGCCTGTATGGTCAGAACCCTCAACCCAATTATTGATATTGAGTCTGGCTTTTCTAATGCCAAATTCTCCTACTGCAATACTTCCAGTGCTCTTGAAAGTGTAACTAGTATTAAAAGCCGTTGGAGCAGCCCCAAAATTGCCTGTACTAAAATTGCCCCCAAAGGTTTCTTTGTAAACCACTTGGCCAGGGTCAGCATCACTGCATTGGGCATAGCCCTGCAAAGCAATCAATAAAAGCAGTATCTGGCACAAGCATTGTTTCATGCAACCCATAGGTTTCATGGCCAAATTACCAAATTCACTTAATAAGGAAAAGCTAAAATGACTAACGGCTTAATTCCATTACCCACATGCGTTTGGCTGGGATTTGAAAACCCGAACTTAAACTAGCCCCATTGATAACGTTCTTGGCTTTTTTAAATCCATTGGTTCTTTCTGCAAACTTGTCAAAATCAATAGTTTTTTCCTTTTCGCTGGTATTCATCACACACATCACGGTTTGATTGGCATCGTATCTGAAATACACATAGAGCCCATCGTCTGGAACATATTGCATGAGCTTACCCTTGGTAATGGCAGAACTGTTTTTCCTAAAATTGGCCAGGTTTTTTACATAGTCCTGCATAGACTTTTCTTGTTCACTAAGACCCTGTCCGGTAAATGCATTTTTGGCATCACCTTCCCATCCCCCTGGAAAATCTAAGCGCAGATAACCATCTGGATTCTTTTCTCCTTTCATGAGTACTTCGGTTCCATAATAGATTTGAGGAATACCCCTTGTGGTTAATAACCAAGCAAGTGCCATTTTTACCTTTTCTGCGTCTTCACCAAACTCGGTATAGACTCTGGTTAGGTCATGGTTGTCTAAGAATATGCAGTTTCTGTTGGCGTCTTGGTAAAGAAAATCATTACTAAGTGTGGTGTATAATTTATTTACCCCTTCTGTCCAACCAAACTTCTCTTTGATGGCGGGAAAAATACCATAGAACAAAGTTTGAAAATCAGTTACCCCTTGCAGATTGCTTTTAAAGGGAACATTCATGGTATTTTCTGCAAAATATGCTTGTGATGCTGTGCCATGTACCCAGGTTTCTCCAAACAAGGTAATCTTTGGATATTCATCCGTTAAAGCCTTGTTGCACCTGTTCATAAATGGCAAATCATTGTAGATATAGGTATCAATTCTCCAACCGTCTACGCCAAACATTTCTACACTCCAAATGGCGTTTTGAATTAAAAAATTGGCCACATAGGGATTGTTCTGATTCAAGTCTGGCATTTCTGGTGTGAACCATCCATCAGCCATTAATTTCTTGTCAGCTGCTGATGCATAAGGGTCATAAACAGGCTGGTCTTTATAAGATGTGCCTATGTATTTGGGCCATTGGTGGTACCAGTCTTTAGTGGGTTGGTCTAGAAAAGTCAGGTGTTTGCTTCCCACATGATTATAGACAGCGTCTTGCATCAGCTTCATACCACGTTGGTGCAATGCATCACTTAGGGCTTTGTATTTTTCTGCGCCACCTATTCTTGGATCAACCGTGTAATGGTCTGTGATGGCATAACCATGTTCGGTTCTTTCTGGCTGGTCATTGAGTAAAACTGGGGTCATCCAAATGGTGGTTACACCCATGTTTTTCAAATAGTCTAGATGGTTAATAACTCCTTGTAAGTCTCCACCGTGACGGTCATAGATTTTTGACCTATCTAAACTCTGGTCTTTAAGACCCTGTATTTTATCGTTTGATTTATCTGCATTGCTAAACCTATCTGGCATAAGTAGATACACCAAATCTGATGAATTAACACCTTGTGCAAATACAGTTCCCCTGCCAGCTTTTTTGTTGTACAAAGGCCATTTTACGGCATGCGCTTTGCCGCCGCTAAGAAACTCAATAATCAGATCTCCCGCTTTGGCAGAAGCACTTACTTCAAGGTCAATTGCCAAATATTTACCATTTTCTAATGGCGTTGTTTTTAGCAATTTCACACCAGGATATTGAATGCGAACCTGCTCTTTGTTAAATCCATCATATTCACCTTGCACCAAGATCTGTACTTTATTCCATTTCATTCCTACCCACCAATTGCTAGGATAACATTTGGCGTATTGCGCTTCTGCAACAAAGGTTAACATACATGCCATAAAGGCTATTAGAGCAGTCTTTTTCATAACATCAATTTGAATCAACATTGTTTAATCTTTTCCTTCTTTGATTTTGATTGCACCAGCATCATAAACAAACAATACACTGACAGCTGCACAGATCATAAAGAATCCTGCTAGTACAATGGCATAAATGGGTTGGCCTCCGTAGATATGTTTGACAATCCATCCTCCACCAATTCCATTGATGATTTGAGGTAGGGTAATAAAGAAATTGAAGATGCCCATATAGATACCCAATTTTCCTGCAGGAATAGCTCCCGACAAAATCACGTAAGGCATGGCCAAAATACTGGCCCAAGCAAGACCAATACCAACCATGGAGAACTTGAGCATTTCTGGATCCTTGATAAAGAAAATAGAAATTAGTCCAATTCCACCGGCAAATAAAGAAAATGCGTGGGTGCCTTTTCTTCCCAAAAATTTAGCCACTAGGGGTAACATTAATGCATAGACTGCTGCTACCAAATTATAGGTTCCAAATGCGGAACTTACTTTATTTCCTGCGTCATTATAGGCTACAGATTTGGCATAGTCACCAGTTAATCCATAAACATGAGTAGCTACTGCATCGGTTGTAAAAACCCACATGCTAAATAGCGCAAACCAAGAAAAAAACTGAACCAATCCCAGTTGTTTCATGGTTTTGGGCATTTTGGCAAAATCTTTGAAAATGTCTGACACGGCTGCTTTTGGAGCATCCGCCTCTTTCTTTCCATGAAACTGCTCGTATTCTTTTGGACTATATTCTTTTGAGAAAAATACAGTTACCAAAATAGCTGCCATAAAAACTGCGGCTCCTATATAAAAACTGTATCGAATATTATCGGCCACACCAGATGCTCCAGCTTCTTGAGAAAATCCATGATTGGCTAAAAAGGATGGTAGTTCAGAACCTACTACGGCACCAATACCAATCAGAAAGGTTTGTACGGCAAAGCCCGATGTTCTCTGAGAGTCAGGCAAATTATCCGCTACCAAGGCCCTAAAAGGTTCCATGGCCACGTTAAAACTTGCATCCATAATCATGACCATACCTGCACCCATCCAAAGGGCAGGTACAATAGTAGATAGTGATCCGGCATTGGGTAAGAAAATGAGTGCTGCCGAAGAGAGTATGGCTCCAGTTAAAAAATAGGGTTTTCTTCTTCCAATTCTGGTCCAGGTATTATCACTGTAATGTCCAATTAATGGCTGGACAATCATACCCACCAAGGGGGCCACAATCCAGAACATGGGAAGTTGTTCAACGTCTGCTCCAAAGGAACGCAGGATTCGGCTGGTATTACCGTTTTGAAGGGCAAATCCAAATTGAATTCCCAAAAAGCCAAAGCTCATGAAAACAATTTGGGAAATGGTCAATCTAGGTTTAGGCATCAGTCCTGTGCTGTTCACAGAAGGGTTGGAATGGGCCATAGCAATCGTTTAATGTGTAAGAAATACATGAAGCTAAAATTACACAAAAAAACATCCCCTTGAGGACGTTTTTTCATGATTTATATCACAAATCCGTCAGGTAAAATGGCTGTTTTTTTCACTACCACAATCCCGTCTTTGACAGCATATAAAGGATGATCTGAGTTGGCTAAGTGCTTGCCACCAACAATTCTAACATCATTGCCTATGCGGCAGTTTTTGTCAATGATGGCGTCTTTGATATAGCATCTTTCACCAATACCAATCTTGGGTAATCCCTTGGCTTGGTCACTATCCATTTCAGATAGGGTTTCATAATAGTCATTACCCATAATATAAGAACTCACAATTGTAGTGCCCTTTCCAATTCTGGAACGGATCCCTACCACAGATTGTTCAATTCTGCTTGCATTGATAATGGAGCCTTCGGCGATGATGGTTTTTTCTAGGGTAGTGCCACTGATTTTTGCTGGTGGCAACATCCTTGCACGGCTATACACCGTTTTGGTATTGTCAAACAGGTTGAATGCGGGTACATCATCCGTTAAAGCCAGGTTGGCTTCAAAGAATGAGTAAATATTTCCAATATCGGTCCAGTAACCATCGTATTGATAACTGATTACTTTGTGGTTATCAATGGACTCTGGGATAATCTCTTTTCCAAAGTCAGTTGCTTTGGGATTCTTCTCATATAAGAGGTGATCCAAAATGCGCTTATTGAAAATATAGATCCCCATAGAAGCTAGGTAATTCCTACCCTGCTTCTGCATTTCTGCACCAGTATCACTGGTCCAATCGGGCAATAATTCTTTGGCAGGCTTTTCTATAAAGGAAGTAATAAATTGTTCGTCATTGGTTTTTAAAATGCCAAACTCAGGTGCTTCCCTATCTCCAACGGGAATGGTAGCAATGGTAATATCGGCCCCTTGGGCTTTGTGATTGGCAATCATTTCACTAAAGTCCATTTGATAGAGTTGGTCTCCACTCAGGATCAAAATATACTCGTAGTCAAAATTCCCAATATGTCTCAGTGATTGTTTTACCGCATCGGCCGTGCCCTGAAACCATCCTGGATTGTCAGGAGTTTGTTCTGCCGCCAAAATATCTACAAATCCAGAACTAAATGCACTAAAGTGATAGGTGTTCTTGATATGCTTGTTCAAGGATGCTGAATTGAACTGGGTCAATACAAACATTCTATTGATATTACTATTGATACAGTTACTGATGGGTATGTCCACCAAACGGTATTTGCCGGCAATAGGTACGGCGGGTTTTGACCTTGTATTGGTCAATGGAGACAACCTACTTCCGGCACCTCCTCCCAGGATTACGGCTACTACTGATGTTGAATAATTATTCATTGGTTCTATTGTTTTAACGGGTACAAAACTACTTATAAAATATCCTGGTAAACACTTATGTACTTTTGTACAGTTGCTTCCCAACTATTGTCTACTTGCATCATAAATTTGCGCATTTTTTCCATATGTGCGCTGTCTTGATATACAGAAACACCCCTACCAATAGAATAGACCAAGTCTGATTCTGTAGCATGGTTAAAGCGAATCCCATAACCATCTGTATCTCCCATATCTACTACTGTGTCTTTTAATCCTCCCGTACTTCTTACAACTGGCACCGTACCATAACGCATAGCATACATTTGGTTTAGTCCACAGGGTTCTACCTTACTTGGCATCAACAGAAAATCTGCTCCAGCATAGATTAAATGACTCAGTGCTTCATTGTATCCAATATAGGCATTATACAATCCTGGGTATTGACCGGTCATTTGTTGTAATGCCCATTCAATATCGGTTTGACCACTCCCCAAAATTAAAAAGCTGGCTGCTCCTCCCGATTCATGAATAGCCCTAGCAATGGACCCTGGTAAAATTTCTGCTGCTTTCTCTCCAACCAATCTTCCAATAAAGACAAATAAAGGCTTCTCTTTGTCCAATCCATATTTATCACAAAGCAATGCCTTATTGGCTTTTTTGCCCTTGGTGACTGTTTTAACCGAAAAATGATTTTCTAAATAAGAATCAGTAGCAGGATTCCAGATTTCATTGTCTATTCCATTGAGAATCCCCACACATTTACCGCGTTCATAGTGAAACAAAGCTTCTAGACCATTGGCATCATAAAAAAGCTCTTCCATATAACTCTGCGAAACCGTGGTTACTTTGTCTGCGCATTTAATTGCTGCAGCCATGGGATTAATGCGCCCCTCCCACTCTAATAAACCCGTTTTCCAATCATCCCAAGCCGGAATTAATTTGCTTTGACTCCAATCCATCCAACCCTGATATTGTCCATTGTGTATGGTAAATACGGTTGATACCCTACTTAAATGTCTGTAATTAAAGCAATGCTTCATCATAAAAGGCACTAGTCCTGATTGATGATCATGACAATGCACAATATCTGGCCGATGTTCCCAACTTGCCATCCAACTCACTACTGCAATTTGGAAGGCAGTGAATCGCTCGGTATCATCATCGTATCCATAGATTTTTTCACGATCCAATAATCCATTGATGTCTACAAGGTAAAGGTCATAGCCTAGGGAATTGGTTTTTTCTCTAATAATGGTGTACTCAAACAACCAATCGCCCAATTGGGCAGAACCTTTAAAATCTACTACCCATTCATTATTGTACAAGAATTTAGTTCTATACATGGGCATGACTACTTTGGCAATATGCCCAGCTTTACATTGGTATTTAGGTAAGGCACCTACCACATCTCCTAAGCCACCAGCTTTGGCTACTGGATAGCATTCGGCACTTATATGAACAATCTCCATCTAGCTTAATTAAAACTTTAATTGCATTCAATTTAGGAATGAATTGCCATAAGGGCAAAAAACATTTAAAGTTTTCTGCTTAGTAAATTATATTTATTTTACAGCCTATTCGTTTCATAATCAATCACTCGCTTGCCATGAATCAAAAAACTAACTGGTCCCAATTTGGCACCCTTATTACCGTTTTCTTTTTCTGGGGATTTGTTGCTGCCAGCAACGATATTTTGATCCCCGTTTTCAAAAAAGCATTCACCTTAACACAGTTGCAAAGCCAGTTGGTGGCCGTTGCCTTTTATGTGGCTTATACGGTGGGATCTTTGATCTATGTTGGTGTATCTTCTGCTATTGGCGGAGATTTGCTTAACAAAATTGGTTACAAAAATGGGATTGCCCTTGGCTTGGGTATTTCAGCAGTAGGAACTTTGTTGTTCTACCCAGCAGCTAATGGCGGTGGTTCATTTAATTTAATGATTACCGCTTTATTCATAGTAGCTCTGGGCTTTAGTTTACAACAGATTGCAGCCAATCCTTTGGCAGTGGTCATTGGTGACCCCAAAACAGGTTCTCAAAGATTGAACATGGCTGGCGGGATCAATAATTTTGGAACTACTATTGGCCCCTTGCTAGTGAGCTTTGCTATTTTTGGTAGCGTAAGCAGTGGTAATACAGACGCTAGTATAGAAAGCGTAAAAACCCCTTATTTAATTCTAGGTGCTGCTTTCTTATTAGTAGCCTTATTCTTTAAATTCTCTTCCATTCCTAATAAGATTGATTTAGAAACGGTAGCTGCTGAAGAAGCAGAATCTGGATCTAAAGTATTGCACAAAAAATCGGCTATCCAATATCCACAATTGGTGATGGGAATGATTGGCATCTTTGTTTACGTGGGTGTAGAAGTATCTACAGCTAGTAACTTGCCTGAATATATGCGTCAACACGTGGGTATTCAAACCGAACAAATTGCACCTTATATTTCTTTGTACTGGGCTAGTTTGATGATTGGTCGTTGGACTGCTTCTGTAGGTGCTTTTGGTGTTAGTGCTGCCAAAGCCAAAATATTAAACTTTGTAATGCCTTATTTGGCTTTTGCGGTATTCTTAATTGTCAATACCATTGCACAGCACGATATGACCCAGTTTTATATTTATGGCTTGGTAATTATTGCTATGATTGCTGGTGATATCTTGAGTAAGGGTAGCCCTGCCAGAATGTTGTTGATCTTCTCTAGCATGGGTATTCTTGCATTAATCATAGGTATGCTTACTTCTGGAATGGTTAGCGTATTTGCCTTTATTAGCGTGGGTTTATTTTGTAGTACCCTTTGGCCCTGCATCTTCACTTTGGCGGTGGCTGGTTTGGGTAAACATACCAACCAAGGTTCTAGTTTGTTGATTATGATGATTATGGGTGGTGGTGTAATTGCAGCTTTACAGGGCTGGGTTGCAGACGACAAAATGCTGGGAATTCAGTACAGCTATATTGTGGGTGCTCTTTGTTTTGCTTACCTTGCATTTTATGCCATTAGGGTTAAATCTATCTTGAAATCTCAGGGGATTGACTATGATGTAAAAGCAACCAGCACAGGACATTAATTTCACTTTTAAACCAAGACACATGGCATCTAATAACGCCGGTATGGAGCAATTGGCCATCGGCATAGACATTGGAGGAACAGGTACCAAATTTGGAATTGTTGACAGAGAAGGCAATGTGTTGTTTTCTAGCGAAATGTCTACTAGGGGATTTGACACCATTGAAGCATTTATTGCAGAATTGCATAAAAAAGTACAGCCACTAATTGATAATGTTGGGGGCTCTGGAAGGATTCGTGGAATTGGTGTTGGGGCTCCTAATGGCAATTTTTATACAGGTACCATTGAGTATGCACCTAATCTACCTTGGAAGGGCATTATTCCATTGGCTAAACTAATTCAGGACGAATTTAAACTTCCGGTCATCATCACCAATGACGCCAATGCCGCTGCATTAGGAGAAATGAAATATGGTGCCGCCAAGGATATGAATGATTTTATCATGATTACCTTGGGTACTGGTGTTGGAAGTGGTATTGTAGCCAATGGTAATTTAATTTATGGTCACGATGGTTTTGCGGGTGAATTAGGACACGTAATTGTGATTCCTGATGGTCGTTATCATGAAGGCACTGGCAAAAAAGGTTCTTTAGAAAGTTATGCTTCCGCAACGGGTGTTCGTAACACAGCCATAGAATTATTAGAAAATTCTGATACCCCAAGCTTGTTGCGGGATATTCCAAAAGAGACGTTGGATTCTAAAAAAGTATATGATGCAGCTATGGCCGGTGACCAATTGGCTAAAGACATTTTTGATTATACTGGTAAAATTTTAGGATTGGCGTTGGCAAATTTTGTCATGTTCTCTAGCCCCTCTGCCATTGTATTGTTTGGCGGTTTAACCAAGGCAGGGGATCTAATCTTAAAGCCAACCAGGGAACATATGGAAGCTAATTTGATTCAAGTATTCCAAAACAAAGTGAAAATCCTTGTCAGCCATTTAAAAGAGTCGGATGCGGCTATACTTGGGGCGTCTGCACTAGCATGGGACATTCAATAAATGAGAAGTGAGAAGTGAGAAGTGAGAAGTGAAGAGTTAAGATAATAGATAAAAGATAAAAGTGAAGAGTGAACGGTGATTTCTGTAAACGACTAAACCTAAGTTGCGCTTAGGTTTAATTAAAAATGATTTCAGACAATTTACTTCTAATAAAGAAACCCTTGGCATGCCAAGGGTTTCTTTATTAGGTAAAAGTTCCAAACTTCTCATTCCTCACTTCTCACTTCTCATTTCTCACTTCTCACTTTCCTCTCCTCTTTTCACTCTTATCTTTTATCTATTCACTTCTTCTTACTCTTCACTCTTCACTTCTGCCTCTGTTTCCGTTCTTGGCTGGAATTCAAATTTGATTTTTCCGTTTTCTTTATCCAAGTCAGCAATTAATACATCGCCCTGTTTGATATTCAGATTCAGGATTTCTTCTGCTAATGGATCTTCTAGGTATTTCTGCAAAGCCCTGTGTAAAGGTCTTGCTCCAAACTGCACGTCATAGCCCTTGTCTGCAATAAACTCTTTGGCGGCCAAAGTAAGTTCCATGCTAAAACCTAGGTTTTGCAAACGCTTGGTTACTCCTTTCATCAAAATATCAATGATGTTGAAGATATTGTCTTTGCTTAATGAATTGAAAATGACCACATCGTCAATACGGTTGAGGAACTCAGGCGAGAAGGTACGTTTCAAAGCTTTTTCAATCACGGCTTTGTTATTCTCTTCTGCGTTCTGTACCCTTGTTGCCGTTGCAAATCCAACACCGTCTCCAAACTCTTTTAATTGGCGTACACCAATATTAGAAGTCATGATGATCAATGTGTTTTTGAAATCAATCTTTCTTCCCAAGCCATCGGTCAACTGACCATCGTCCAAGACTTGCAACAAGATATTGTAGATGTCTGGATGGGCTTTTTCAATTTCATCCAATAGGATAACACAATATGGCTTTCTTCTTACTTTCTCAGTTAACTGTCCACCTTCTTCGTATCCTACGTATCCGGGAGGTGCACCAATTAATCTGCTCACAGTGAATTTTTCCATGTATTCACTCATGTCTATACGAATTAGTGAATCCTCGGAATCAAACATATAACGAGCTAAAGATCGCGCCAGCTCTGTTTTACCCACACCTGTAGGACCTAGGAAAATAAAGGTCCCAATGGGCTTCTTTGGGTCTTTTAAACCAACCCTGTTACGTTGAATGGCTTTGGTTACTTTCAAAATAGCATCGTCCTGACCAATCACCATGTTTCGCATGTCATCACTCATTCTACGGAGTTTCTCTGTTTCTGCTTGAACCATGCGTTTTACTGGTATACCCGTCATCATACTCACCACTTCAGCAATATGCTCTTCTACAATGGGATAGCGTTTGTGTTTGCTTTCTTCTTCCCATTGTCCTTTGGCTTTTTCCAATTCTTCGCCCAGTCTTTTCTCTGTATCGCGCAAAGCAGCCGCTTCTTCAAAGCGTTGGCTCTTTACTACTTTATTTTTTTCATTCTTAACCTCTTCTATCTTTTTCTCTAGTTCCACAATTTCTTCCGGAACATTGATATTCTTCAAGTGTACACGTGCGCCTACTTCATCTAAAACATCAATAGCTTTATCTGGCAATAGCCTGTCAGTCATGTAGCGATCACTCAATTTTACGCAGGCTTCAATAGCTTCCTCGTTATAAGTAACATTATGGAAGTCTTCGTATTTAGACTTGATATTGTTCAAGATCATGATGGTCTCTTCCACACTTGGTGGTTCTATCAACACTTTCTGAAACCTTCTATCTAGGGCACCGTCTTTTTCAATATGCATGCGGTACTCATCTAAAGTAGAAGCACCTATGCATTGGAGTTCTCCCCTAGCAAGAGCGGGTTTAAAGATATTGGATGCATCCAATGAACCACTAGCGCCACCGGCACCCACAATGGTATGGATTTCATCTATAAACAAAATCACGTCACGGTTCTTTTCCAACTCGTTCATGATAGCTTTCATTCTTTCTTCAAATTGGCCACGGTATTTGGTACCGGCAACCAATGCAGCTAAGTCTAGGCTAATCACGCGCTTATCAAACAAAACACGGCTTACTTTTCTTTGTACAATACGCAGGGCCAGACCTTCTACAATGGCCGTCTTACCCACCCCTGGTTCACCAATTAGAATAGGATTGTTCTTTTTTCTACGACTCAAGATTTGGCTTACACGCTCAATTTCGGCCTCTCTTCCAACAATTGGATCAAGGTTCCCGCTTTCTGCCAATTTGGTAATGTCTCTACCAAAATTGTCCAAAACTGGTGTCTTGCTCTTAGCTCCTGCTGGTTGTTTAGCACCACCTCTTTGCCCGGAATATCCGCCTGCGCGTTTTTCCTCATCAAACTCGTCTTCATTTTCTTCAGAAAAATCAGCCCTTGGATTAGGATTTGGATTTGTAGAACCTACCATACCTAGTTCATTACGGAAAAGGTCATAGTCAATGTCAAACTGGTTCAAGATTTGAGTGGCAATATTCTCCTTGTTTTTGAGAATGCTCAGCATCAAATGCTCGGTTTCTACCAAGGGGCTTTTGAGGGCTTTGGCTTCCAATACGGTTACCCTAATTACCTTCTCTGCCTGCTTGGTTAAAGGAAGGCTATTAATATTGGCAATGTTTTTTCCTGTTTTGTCTTTGACAGCCAGTTCTACTTCTTTGCGCAATTCATACAAATCAACATTCAGCTGCTTGAGCACTTTAATGGCGGTATTGTCTCCGTCACGAATCAACCCTAAAAGGAGGTGTTCCGTTCCAATAAAGTCATTCCCCAACCTCAATGCCTCTTCCCTGCTGAAGGAAATGATTTCTTTTACTTGTGGTGAAAAATTATTATCCATAATCAAAATTGGATTTATACAATTATAACGAATATTTTTGAGTGAAGTTGTCTGGCATTTATGCACAGAATGTTAATCTCACATGCTTATGGAAGTCAAAATTGATACCAAGGAGAAATTCAGCGTTTTAACACCCTTATTGCCAGATTTAACTGTCAATATAGCAGCAGTTTTGGAAGAACTCTGCCTAAAACAGTTAGAACAGCCCGTCAAAAATGTGGTTTTGCAAATGAACCAAGTTGAAACTATTGATGTAGAGGCTGCAACCAGACTGGCTGAATTGCAACAACAGTTTTATGAAAACAGTAGCAGTTTTGTCATTTGTTCTGTTAGTAAAAATGTAGAGGCCCAATTTGAATCATTGGAACTCATGGACTTTTTGAATATTACCCCTACTGAAAGTGAAGCCTGGGATATTGTTCAAATGGAAGAAATTGAAAGAGAATTATTAGATGGTGACGATATGGAATTTGAAAAGAATGCCTAGTAAGCATGAAAGCAGGCAAAAACCATTATCAAGTATTAGACATTCCAGTTAACGCAAGTTTGTCTGAAATTAAAAAAGCTTATAGGCAATTGGCCCTGGTGTTTCATCCTGACAAACACCCGGACCCAATGATTGCTATTCCCAAATTCAATGAAATCAAGGAAGCATATCAAGTATTAGTCAACCCTTCTAGCAGAAGGGATTATGACAGGGAATTTCATTTTCAAAAATTTCAAGACAAACAAATCCCACTTGCTTCTGAAGCGGACGAAGTTTTACAATTGACTAAGGAACTTTGGGCTAAACTTAAAAAACAGGATCCTTTTAGACTTGACCAAGACCTGCTCTATTTTCAAATGACTCAATTACTCAGCAGCCATAATATTCGGCTACTCAATAATAAAGGGAATACTTTACTAGATCAAGAAATTCTCCAATACTTGATGGATTGTAGCATGGCATTGCCTTTGAACAAAAAAAGGGAATTGGCACAATCCTGGCAGTTAATTGCTAGAAATAATTCTTCGAATAAAGCCAGCATTCAAACCTATTTGAAACATGCACAAATTTGGACAATTTGGGACAATTATAAAATGGCACTGGCAATAATGGTTAGCATTTTAATTTGCTTATTCATTATTAATCAATGATTTTTTTAAAATATACAGGAATACCTTTAGCGTCTAATCCTTCAATTACTATTGTATATTTTCCAACAGCATCATTATTATAAAAATCTAGGACGGCAGCTTTGTTTTTAAATTTCAGATCAGGATTCCAGTAAATACTACTTCTTTTATCTACTACTAATTTTGATTGATCTGTTTCATATTTAGGGTTAAAATATTCTTTAGCATAATTATACCCACGAATATTTTGTTTAGCAAACCCTTTACTATTATCTACACTACCTTTTCTAGTATAAATAAACATACTTCCTGCAGTTGAATTAGATACTGCATTTACACCTCTATTCACTTTCACCAATGCAATATCTTTTGGATTAATACTATTGATATTATCAATTGAAACTGGCATTTCATTTAAGAAAAAAGCTATAGAACTTTTTATTTCTCCATTAATCGTATTTAGGCTTTCATAAAAAGTTTCAGATAACAAACTAGGATCAGTAATGCCTCCTGAATACCTTGAAAAGTTTACTGTTGGATTAAACATATCCCCACTAATATTCAATCCAGGTACTTGTCCTTGCAAATACTGCCATATTGAAGAAAAGCCAGTAAGGCTATCGATTGCAAAGCTAAAATCACTACTCTTATACCAATCTGAAACATATTCATCTGTAAGCCTCTGTTCTTTGGTTTTTACTTTACTGTTAACAGTTACATTACCCAATGTAAGATTTGAAGTATTATATGGAATGGGCAAAGAATAGCTTTTATATAGCTGGTTATTTAACTTATCACTGAAATTTAAAAGGGATACCTTTTTAAACCTACTAAATTGTAAAGTGTCAATATAATTGGGTAATAAATCAAACTGCAACTGATTCTTTATGACGTTTAGTTTCTTTCCTTGCATATATAATGTACCACTTTTTCTAAAGTCAAGATTATTTGCTATAAAGCTGCCCCCTTTTAAAATAGGTGTTTGTATTACTATGGTAGTTGAATCCTCTGATTTGACAATTAGATCAATTTGTGCCTCGGTTTGTAACCCATTTTTATTTTTATTTTCTTGCACCAGCCCGCGAATAGATATCCCTGTTTCTATAAAATAATTTAGGGTTGGTTGTTTGTTTGACAGAACTGCGGAAGACTCAAATCTTCGCCATCCCTGTGTTTGCATTAATAAATCCAAAGCCGCTTTATGTGAACTATCGTTATTTTCAAAATAATACGCTGGATGATGAACATATCCTTTCACCTCACTATTTAGAAGAAAATAGCTAGAAATAGTATTATTATTAAAACGGCTTTCAGGCCCCTCTGAAGTTGCTACAGAAATGGACAACTGCATTTTATCATCTTCGGTTTCAACGCGAATACTATTTTTTCCTTTTGATTGATTGCTCCTAGTCAAGATCTGAACATTTGGCACTATTTCAGTTACTTTCTTAATAAACACCAGTCTTTCTAGCAAGGGCATTTGATTATTATTGAAAACTGTAATATTCATTACGCCATGAGGCAAGTTCTTTTTAGCTATGGCGCCGCCTGTAACTAGTTCTTCCAATTTGATTTTTTCTGCATAGAATATTTGACCATTCATATGAGCAACCACCCAAACTTCTGGCACTACATTATCAATGGATTCTTTTCTATTGATGGTATAAAATACCCTGTTTTCATTCAAATTGCTTACTTGAAAACTTATTCCATTTTCAAGAATAGGAGGAAATTTTGGAACATATTTAACTGCATCTATCTTAACAGACAATTTATAAGCCTGTTGAATATCTGGAACAAATTCAAAACTACCCATTCCATCAAAAAACGGATTGGTAGAAGCAATTAGTTTACCTGTTCCATCCTGCAATTCAACATTGGCTTTCTGAACAGGTAATCCATATTTGTCTGTAATCTTAAAAGCCAATCTAGCTTTTAAACCATTAATCAAATCTCCCCCTTCTGGAAAGAGAAAGACACGATATTCATCATTGTTGTTTGTTGAATTATCAGTAGACTTTAAAAGTGCATCTGGTAAAACTATGTTGATCATTTTCTGATCAATTGCTTCTGGTGTATTCAACATCCACATAGTATAAGTTCTAAGCTTAATATTACCTGATTGAAGATTTGAAGGAATTAATATATCACCCTTGCAAACATTTTTATCAAGCTTCCACATTGTTTTTGCAATAACACTATCTCTTGAATCTAGCAAATCAACATACACTACCTTACTTAATTCTGATAATTGATAATCAACCGAAACATATGTTTTAAAAAAGATTGTTTCCCCTGGTAAATACCAATCCTTGTTAATTTGTGTGTACGCTTTTTCTAAAGGATTAAGTTTATAAAAACTATCAATATTTACTGCAAACAATTTTAGCTTATCGTCTGAAAATTGCGCTATACTTAATTTGCAAAGGAAATTAAGTATAATCAAGATTAGTACTTTTTTCATATTGAGTTATTACAAATAAAAATACCTCCATTTGGAGGTATTTTTATAACTATTTGATAGATGGAAATTACTTATTTAAGTATCCTGCCATTTGCAAATTCCTAGGAGAAGCTAATGTAGATACCCCTCTTACTACAAATGTATAAACCCTTGTTCTAACAGGTAAAAATCCGTTGAATTGAGCCAAAGTAGTAGTGGTTCCTGTAGACCTAATTTCAAGGGTATCTGTTGTTACCCCATTTACCAATACAGGAGACAATATGTAACTAGATGCAGTTCTATAAGCCACATTGGTTACTAAATTTGCTGCCCTTCTTCTAGAATAAATGTCAATCCCAGTTAATGTTGCAGGCACTGTTGGTGTTAGATTGATAAAACGAATTCCATAATTTCCAGTATCTGTTGTAGGCAAATTGTCTTCAAAAGCATAAAAACGCTGGTTAGGAATAGTATCTGCCGCAACTATGCTGTACTTTTTACCATTTTCTAAAGCTAATGTAGTAGCAACCACTGTATCTGCAGATGTGCCCCCGGTTAGACGAAACATAGCCCCAGCAACTCTCACCGTTCCTCCAGGCACTACTGCATAATCGAATACATTATTCCCATTTGCAGATGCAGCTGCAATAGCTGTTCCTGGGAATGCACCTCCATAAGAGGAAGTAAATGTTTGAGATGCAGAACTGATAGGATTTAACCTAACGCCATCTACAAAGAAATTAAGTGCAGGCGGTGCTGTTGTAGCTGTAACAGGAGAAGCCGTATTAATAGCATTAGACGACAAAGCATGTATAAATCTTACTTGCGTAGAAGTGGAAGGATTTATATAAATGTCTTGTCTGTTTTGAGCTAATTTATCTTTTTCGCATGAAATGATCATCAGCGAAATTGGCATAAGAAACAAACAGTAATATATTACTTTTTTCATATTCAATTTTTTAAGGAATTTGGAACCAAACTGGTTTGGTATGATAATCAATCTCTAGTCCACCAATTGCAGCTAACTGTGCAGCATTCCATTGGAATTCTACTTGCATCCTTGGTCTCATCCTATTAACAAGCTTGGAATTATTGTCAGGGAAAAGGTTTGGACCTGTTGGTGGAACAAAGCTTGGATAAGCAGCTCCGCCATAGTTATACCTCCTCAAATCTACCCAGGTTTCAACAAATCCATGGAAATACAGCGCAATGTATTTTTGATTCATGATCATTGCAAGTGTTAAGTTAGCAGGATCAGTTGGCACAACTGCTGGGTTTGCCAAATAGGCTGCTCTTGTTCCTGCTGTATGTCTTTGTGAAATTGAATAGGCTGTAGAAGCAGGAAAATACAAATCAATCATATCAAAATGCCCATTTATACCTTTTCTATAAGCATCCAATGCCAATGGTCTATCCCCTTTCAAAAAAGCAGCTTCTGCTTTTAAAAACTGAATTTCCGCATAAGTAAGAATTGGCAAAGCTGCTGTATTCCTATAAATAAACTTACCAGTGTCTTGGCCAGGAGTTACGCTGGCTAATTGCCCAAATGGATTAGGGATACGTTGAGCAACCGGTAAAGCAGCATTCTCTCCTGATACAGGATTAACACCTCTGTAAACGCCGTCTTGACTAGACCAAAGAAGCGTACCACGTCTTGGATCAGCAACACCAGCAAAAGGAGTACCTGCATCTCCATTCATCAATCCAACTATAAAATTTGATTGTCTAAATGCACCCACATTGGCCCTTAACTGACCATAGAAATTACTTTGGTCTGAAATACCACCGGCAAATTTGATTGATGCGTCATCACTTGCACTTGCCAAAGACAAATCACAATATTTAATGACACTATCCGCAGAATAACCAGTAGATTTTCTAGAGAACCTATGAAAATGTCTAGCCTTAACTCCATAGGCAAATTTGAGCCATTTTGATTGAGATCCATTATAAATCCAAGCATCTCCTGGCATTAAACTAGTAGCAGTTACTTTTTGTCCAGTCATCTGTAGATACTTAATGGCACTATCAGAATATTTTCCAACTAGATCATATGCCATAGATTGTGACTCAAAATCAAAGGTCAATCTTGTATTATCAAATGCTTGACTTACGATTAAGTCTCCATAAGAATCTCCCGCAGTTTGCCAGCTATATGCAAACATGGCATATGCTACCCCAACATAATCCCAGTTCTGGCTTTCCTTTCCAGCTTCAATCATGTATTTCAATGAAGAGCCCACTGCCCAATAGTGTTGGCGCCAAATTTCACCACCTGCAGTTCCGTTTGTGATATTTTGGTCCCAACCTTGTCTGTCCCATACGTTGTTTACGCCAGAACTTACAAAATTTTGAATATAAGGACCAATAAATCTAGAGTCAAAGAATACACCTCTAGACCAGTTATTGGCAATGGGTCCCAAAACAGTTTGAACATTGGGAGTTACTGGCCTATTAGGGTCCAGATAAGCATCTTCAAGGTATTTTTTACAACTTGCCATTGATAACAAGATGCAAACCGAGAAAATTATTGTTTTTATTTGATTTCTATTTTTCATAATAACTCAGTTTTAAATATTAAAAGCTAGCTCTGATACCAAATAATATGGTTCTTGGCAATGGAACTGTTCCATAGTCAAATCCAAATCCACCCACACCTGGTGTAGAAGGTGTATTGGCATTGGTTAGCGGATCAACTCCAGAGTAGTTAGTAAACAAAATAAGATCAGTAGCAGTAGCGTAGACACTCAACGCTTGAATGAATTTGGTTTTTGCCAAAGTCTTTTTGGGAACACTATAAGAAAGTGTTACGTCACGTAATCTAAACCATTTAATATCTTTTTCAATAAATTCATCTTCAACAATACTGCTCCAATAATCACTTCTAAACATTGGCGTTACAGAAATGGTGTTTTTAGTAGGATTGGCTGAATTCACATTTGCATCATTTAAAACTCCAGGAATGATTCTTGGCGTTTCTCTGTCAAGTGTTCTTTCACTATAACCTCTACGTGCCATATAAAGCGCGTTTACATTGAAGATATCTCCCCCGCTTCTGTAATCCCATAACATACTAAAGCTCCAGCTTTTATAAGAAATCTGATTATTGATACCAAGGGTAAAATCAGGATTTCTTTCACCGGTTGGTGTATAGATAGAATTTAAAACAGGATATCCAGTTGATGGATTAATAATGATATCGCCATTTACGTTTCTTGCATAAGTTTGACCACCAATGGAAGTGGTTGTTCCTCCATTAAACATACTACCTCTTGAATTGGTAATAAAGTTATCTGATACATAAAACTCAGGCAAGTTAGCAGGCATTCTTAATACCTTATTTCTTGTCATGTTATAATTTAAAGTAACATTCCAAGTCAGATTTTTATTTTTGATAGGTGATCCAGTAATTTGAACTTCAGTTCCCCAGTTCCTAGTATCTGTAAAGTTTTGCGTATTTAAAACAAATCCAGAACCATAACTCAATCTTAATAATTGTCCAATTTGGTCAGTGATTGTTGTATTATAATAGGCAAAATCAATTCCAAGTCTATTTTTTAGGAATTTGGCTTCAAATCCTAATTCATAAGTGCTTTGTTTTTCTGGTTTCAAATTAGGATTAGGTGCAAAAAAGTCATACGCGAATCCACCACCAGAAGTTGTTTGGGCTAAGAAAGCAGCCTGATTTTGGTATGGAGTTGGGAATCTGTTGGTACGAGCTAATGAAGTACGTAAACGGAAAATGTCTAACCAACTTCTTGTTGCATCTTTAACTCCTTTTAAATCACTTACAACAAATGACAAACTAGCTGTGGGGTAGAAGAATGACCTATTTTGTTCAGGCAATGGAGATGCCCAGTCATTTCTACCAGCTACTGTTAGATATACCAGATCTGAGTAATTAACAGAAAACTCTCCGAACACACCTAAAATTCTTCTCAACTGATTTCTTTGACGCAAACGTTGAAAAGTTGGATTGGTATTATCCATACTATTAAACTCAGGAATAAATAAACTATCACCACGTTGAGAAGAGGTAACCCTTCTAGAATCATCCAAAGATGTACCAACCCTTAATGTTGTTTTGAAAGCTCCGTATTGTTTTTTAACAGAAGCCATAAACATATAGTTCAGTAATAGCAAGTTGTTAGTGTAGTTTTCAATTCTACCTCTATTAAAACCTGCACCAGATGACACTGACTGAGATGAACGAGGATGAATAAAATTATTACCAAAATCTGCACTATAATCCACACCTGCTCTACCGCTAAGTTGCAACCAACTAGTAGCATCCATTGTCAAGTTTACCGTACCTGTGAATCGGTTACTTCTATCGTTGTTTCTATTGTAATTAACGTCAAAGAAAGGATTGTCCACGTCATTTACCAACTGGTTAGGATTTACCGTTCTTTTAGTACCATCTGCATTTAAATAAACACGCATATCATCATCTACTGGCCATTGCAACAAAGAGGTCATTAGACCATCCTGTCCACGAATAGGCTTATCAACAACACTGTTAAAATAGGCAAATGAAGAACTTACATCAATTTTATTTAAGATTCTAGTACTAGAATTTAAACGCATATTCAATCGCTTAAAACTTGTATTGGGAACTGTTCCTATCTGATTGGTGTATTGAGCACTAAAACGGTAAGCCGTTTTATCTGCCCCGCCTTCAATAGAAAGGTTATGCCTATCCATTCTTCCTGTTTGGAAAAAATTGTCTGCATTATCATAGAACTGAGTACCTACTGGAAACTTAGGTCCAAATGTGCTCCTTGTAGTAATATCAAAGACTCCGTTATTACCTTGATCATAAACCGTTTGAGTTCTAGGAATACGACTAAGATCAATCATATCAAAACGGGTATTGTAGTCATAAGATATTTTACCTGTACCGCTTTTACCTTTTTTAGTGGTAATCAAGATTGCACCATTGGCACCTAATACCCCATAAAGCGCTGCGGCTTCAGGTCCTTTAAGTACACTTACATTTTCAATATCTTCTGGATTGATATCTGCACCACGATTGGTGTAATCAACGTTCCTATTTGGCAAATCACTTACCAAGTTACCTTGGTTAAATGTTTCATTATTGAAAGGCACACCATCCACTACAATCAATGGTTGGTTACTTAAACCAACTGAATTAAAGCCTCTTAATACAATTTGAGTAGAAGCTCCTACCGCACCAGAAGTGGGAGTAACTGTTACACCAGGCATACGACCTGCAAGTGAAGTAAATACGTTTTCACGGTTTACCGCTGCAATCTCTTCTCCTTTAATGTCAGCAGTACTATAACCCAATGAACGTTTATCTCTTTTAATGTTTAAGGCTGTAACAACAACATCGTTCAAACGCTTGTCATCATTACCTAATTTAACATTAACAACGGCTTCATTGCCTAGTTTTAGTTCATAGGTATTATATCCAACAAAACTAAAAACCAGTGTTTTACCGGCACTTGCTTTAATGGAATAATAACCAGAGGAATTGGTTTGTGTTGCGATACTGGTCCCTTTCACTTTAACAGTAACACTTTGCAAAGCGCTACCGTCAGTGATATCGGTTACCAAACCGCTAAATGTTTTTTCTGGCTCTTGAGCAAAGGATGCAAATGAGCCAAAGAGTAAAAGTAACAGCATTGCTACTGCACTCATTGGAAAGGCGATTTTTCTCATAACAGTTTTTTTGGTTCTTTAGTCTTGAAATTCAAATAACCGGGGCTATTCATATTCTGGACAACCAAATGTGTCAAAACATTGCTTGGGAATGCGAGAAATACGCAAAAAACCGCAGTTTAGTTTCAAAACAAAGGGGTATCCAAAATAATAAGGCAATGTTAAAATTTGTACGCGAGACTACCCAAATAATTTTGATGAGATTTTAGACAGATATCCACAAATCCTGCATAAATCTTATAAAAAACCGCAAAAAACCGCAAAAAACCGCCTCTGAATAGATGGAATCAATCAATTTTTAGAAAACTTGAATTCCTTTTGCTAAATAAGGAGCTAATTTTTCATGGGTGGGACTCAGTTCAGTAATTAGGATATCTATTTCTTCAGGAACACAAACCTGCAAACGTTGAATGGTATTCAATTTCTCCGAAATGGCCAATGAAACTGTTTTTTGAGCAGATTTGATCATGGCTTTTTTAACCTCAATAATTTCCCACTCCATATCTGTAATCCCATAATTGGCGTCAAAACTATTGGTGCCCAATAAACACAAATCAGCTTTGATCCTACTCAATCTTTCAACAACCTCTGCTCCTACTGACATTTGAGCATTCTTTAATAATCGGTTACCTAAAAAGATCACTTCAGCCGTGGGATGATTCAATAATTCTAGGGCAATGGGCAAACTTACCGTAACAAATGTTGCGTTTAAATCCGCAGGTAAGGACTTGACCAATTCCAAAATAGTAGTCCCTCCCGTTAATAAAACCATCATGCCATCTTTGATCAATTCCAGGGCTTTAAAAGCAATTACTTTCTTTTCGGGCAAACTATAGATGGGATTGGTTTCTAGGGTAAAGTGAAATGATTTAGACAATGCTCCGCCATGTACTTTAATCAACTTTCCCTCTTCTGACAATTCTTGCAGATCTCTTCTAATAGTATCTTCTGAAACGTCTAAATGGACACTTAGGTCAGAAGACATTACTTTATTGTGAATATTGATTTGTTGAATAATAAAAGCCTGACGTTCTTTCTTAAGCATGGCTAAATTTAATAGAAAAGACAAAACTGGGCAAAATTGATTCGCTAGATTCTAACAAATGGGCATTTGAAAACAATTATCTTCGCAGACGCATGATTTCTCCGCATACCATACAGCAGATTACTAATAGAATTGACGTCATGGACGTGGTGGGTGAATTTGTGAAACTCAAAAAAAGAGGAACCAACTATTTAGGGCTTTGTCCTTTTCACAATGAGAAGAGTCCTTCTTTTACTGTATCTCCAGCCAAAGAAATCTATAAATGTTTTGGTTGCGGCAAGAGTGGTAATAGCATTACCTTTCTCATGGAACATGAGAAATTTAGTTATGTAGAAGCATTGCGTTGGCTTGCTGCGCGATACAATATAGAAATTGAAGAAACTGAAGCTAGTCCTGAACAGAAATTGGCCAATCAAACGGCCGATAGTCTTTATGCCATCAACAACTTTGCTCAAAAGTTTTTTTCTAACCAATTATCTCAAACAGAGGAAGGCAAAAATATTGCCCTCTCCTATTTGCAAGAAAGAGGATTTAGAGAAGAGATTATTCAGAAATTTCAAATTGGTTATAATCCCAATACCAGGGATACCCTTACAAAGGCTTTATTAGAAAATCAGTTCAATCCAGAATTGTTGCCCAAGACCGGATTGGTTTCATTGAGAAATGAAACTGAATTGGTTGATAACTATAGGGGCAGAATAATTTTTCCCATTCACAACAATTCGGGTAAAGTCATTGGTTTTGGTGCGCGCGTTATTGGCAAAGCCGATAGGGCTCCAAAATACATTAACACACCAGAAAACGAAATCTATTCCAAGAGCAAGATTTTATATGGTTCGTATTTTGCAAGAATTGCCATTGATAAAGCCAATGAATGTTTGCTGGTAGAAGGCTATACCGATGTGGTTAGTTTACACCAAGCAGGTATTGAAAACGTTGTAGCCAGTGGGGGTACTTCTTTGACCATTGAACAACTCAGGTTAATCAAGAAGTATACCAATAACCTCACCATCATTTATGACGGAGACAGCGCGGGTATCAAAGCTGCGTTGAGGGGGTTAGACATGGCATTGGAAGAAGGCTTGAATGTGAAACTGGTATTGATTCCAGACAAGGAAGACCCAGATAGCTATGTAAACAAAGTTGGGGTAACTGCTTTTAATGAATTTATTGCTTCCAATAAAAAGGACTTTATTCTTTTTCAATTGGAAGTCATGCTCAAAGAGGCTGGCAATGATGTTTCTAGAAAAAGTGAGGTAGTCAATCAAGTGGCAGAGACCATTAGTAAACTCAACAAAGCAGAAGACTTTACCAAACAACAGGATTATATACGTCAGTGTGCAGGCCTACTTCGCATTGATGAAATGGGGCTAACTACTTTGGTAAATAAGCTCAAAAGAGATAAGTTAACCAAAGAAGAAAGAAAACAACATAGCGAGGACCAAGCACAACAGGAATTTGACCAAAGTGCGCAACCAGAAGACGTATTAGATGATTCTCAACTTTTATTCAATAAGGATGAAGCACATGAAAGAAATGTGTTGCGGGTATTATTGGATTATGGCTTAAAGCAATGGGATGAAAACAAAACCATGGCTGCTTATATTTTTGAGGAACTAGAGCAGTTTCATTTTGACAATCCCGCCCTTGAAGCTTTATACGAAACCTATAAAAACCTTTACCACCAAGGGCTTGAACCAACAGCCAAGAGTTTGCTCTATAATGTTGACGATGCTACAAGAACCCTATTGATTCAAATAACCATGCAGCATCAGGAGCTTAGTTCTAATTGGGACAATGTGATGGAAGGCATGCATATTTTGAATAGAGACACTAGCCATCAAGACGTGTTGATGAGTGTGAATTATTACAAGTTGCGCAAAATCAAAAAAATGTTTGATGAGAACCAACGTGACTTGGAACAAGCGCCTAAAGAAGACTATAGAAGGTTGATTGAATTACACCAACACCTTAAAGCAATTGAGAGAGAAATTACCCTTCAATTGGGAACTGTGATCATAAGATAAGTTTATAGTGAAGAGATAAAAGTGAGAAGTGAGGAGTGAGGAATGAGTAGTTACTTCATACTGATTTTGAAAGAATGAGCGCCTGATTGTTTCAGCGTTTTTGCCGTAAGCAATATTCTAGTTACCAACTTCCCGTCCCATTTTGTTTTAAAACTATTGTATTCCATTCCCTCGGTAGAAGTTAATTCAGAGGTAGCAGTCCACTGTTTGGGATCATAGTCTAATTGAAGTTGGGTATTGCCATTCCCTTTTAAAACAATTACACCTGGCTTAGACAAATCCACATCAGCAATGGTCATAAATACTTGTTGTAAAGAAGCTAATTTATTTTCTATCAAATAGCTATCTGAAAGAACTATCTGGTCTTTGATTCTATCAAGTTGAATGTTCCGCTCCCATTTTTGAATGCCTGCTTCTTTGGGGTAGGCTGAAGCAAGATCCATCTTCAACTGTGCTTGTTGAGTATTGATTGTAGAAACAACTGATTTGGCTTCATATTCTCTACCAGCATTTTGTCCAAATCCATTGATGATGGGAAGATTATGGTATTCAGACCTAGTGAACCATAATTCATATCGCTTACTTGAAAAAGTTCTTGCCGTATAATTACCCCTACCTGCATCAACTATCATGGGTTGCCCATTGGCATAAACAATAAAGTCACCAACATCATTGTGGTTATGACTTTCTGCATTGTGCCCACCATGGGTTGCCAAGTACAAACCCTTACTTGTTCTTGCTGTCATTACTTGAATATCACTGACCCAAGCATCCTTCACAGGTTTGTATTCAGCGCCTCCTTTGATGGTTGAAATGGTTAATAAATTTTGTACCCTTCTCATGCGTTGAAACCCGCTAACACCTGTATTGGGAAATTGCTGAAAAGACCATGCACCAAGGGATTCCAATTGTTTGTCTGCAATGGCGGTTCCAAAACGATAAAGCATTAATCCATCTGGTTTAAGCACCGGATCAGCATCAGCAAAATTGGTGAAATAAAAACCGTCAATATGGGCTTTGTACACATAAGCCGCCATTTTTTGAATCAAGGGTTGATCATAGATTTGCAGCTTAGTTGATTGCTCTATGAGTTCCAAACAATCATATACAGAACCTCCGGCAGCAAACCAATAACTAGGGCCTTCATCACATCCACCATCTTCTCCTAGCCCATTTAGATATCTGTCTAATCCACTGATAGAAGCATAAAGCATTTGAGCTCTTCTATCTGCTTGCTTTTCTAATAATAAATTACTCATCATCCAATTAGACATGATCCATGGATTCCAATTGTTCACAGGCCTGGTTTTACTCATCCAATTATAATTATCACCCTTGGTCATCATGGGTATAAACAAACGTCTATTGGTTTCAGTATAAATTCGTTTCCGAATCAAAGGATTAATCTTGTCTAATTTGGGACCAATAAAATAATCGGCCAGCGCCAAAACTGACGCAGTTTCTGCCGTAAATAAATCTACCACCGGATTGTCCACATCGGGTAATCCGGTATTACCAATATGGGCTGGAACTCCCCAATAACTTTCTTCACAAATAGACCATACCCCATTTAAAATGGCTTCTGTAAATCTACCCTTGTCTTCCATGGATTCTGCCAATATAAGTTCTGTAAGGATATTCCTTTTGGCAAAGCTGATACCACTATGACGTTCTCTATCGCCAGAGCGAACAAAATCTAAGGCAATGGTAGCACTAATGGGTTCAAACTTGAATTTCAAACCTGCCTCTCCGGCTTTAATGGTTTGTTTGATCACGGAGTCTGGTACCGTTTTTTGCCAAGCTTCCGCACTTTGTGGATAGGGTTTGAATGATTCCTTAGCAATCAATGCTGATTTTATTTGTTCTTCACTATACTTAGTGGTAAGGATATTGCGCTGCGTTACCTGTGCAAAGCAGGAAAAAACTAATAGTAACCCTACTATTGTGAAGCATTGTTTCATGGTGGAAAGTTATTCTCTAATGTAACTAAAAATGCCACTCAATTGAGTGGCATTTTATGAAAACGATATAGTTAGATAGTATTATTAAATACCCATTTAAGTTCCTTACTTATTAATTACTTCTACTTTTTTTGACTTTTGACTTTTAACTTTTGACTTTCCCATCATTTCTCTGAAGGATTCTTCTTACCAGCCAAGAGTTTTTCTAAGGCGGTATCTAACCTGCGTTTGCGGGTCTCTTCTTTTTTAGCAGACTCAATCCAACTAATGTATTCTTTTTGATTGGTAAAGGACAAAGAGGTAAAGAAAGATTGTGCTTCCTTGTGTTTTAAGAACATACTTCCCAATTCAGCAGGAGGTACTACCAGTCTTTTCTCAAAATCAATCCCATTGGATTCTGTTGATTTGATATCAGAAAAACTGCGATCCCTATTTGGAATGGTTTCTAATTTTTTAAATCTAATGGCGCTCCAGACATTATCAACTGCTACCTGTCTTACAGATTCATAGCCATTTTTAATAAGCAAATCCCAGCTGCAATCTCTATTCAGATCACTTACAATCTTACTAGAAGTTTTGGGATAAGCAACCCATAATTTGGTTTCAGCACTTAATGCCGGGAATACTTCTTTCATTACATTGTTCAACTGTTGTTGGCTCAATGCAAAAACCAAAGCAAATTCTACTTTTTTGCTTTTCAGCAAAGGAGTAACATTCTTGGCGTAGGTTAATTTGGCAAATTGCTTTTCGATGGATGAGGGGATACCTTGAATCAACAGGTTCTTCTCGTCTTTTAACTGTAACTTCTCAAACAAATTTTGATTAGACATGCCTAAAAGGAGATTTACGTGGAAAATAGAGGGCAAAGTTACAAAAAATCGGGCTAAATACCTTCTTTACGGCGCTGTTTTCTTCTGTCACGATGCTTTAAAATAGGCACTTTGCTCTCAGTTCCCTTTAAGATTCTGCCTATATTTTTCTGGTGGGTCAGAACAACCATTAAAGCTACCAATACGGCAAATACCCTGTATAGGGTCTCTTTTTCGTTAAAAATAAAGAGAATGAAGATCATAAAAGATACTCCAGCCAATATGGAACTTAGTGATACAAATCTTGTTAAGTACAATACAATTAGAAAAACGCCCACACAACAAATGGCTACCAAGGGTTGAATGGCCACTGCCATTCCCAATAGGGTTGCAACACCTTTACCACCTCTAAAATTTGCCCAAATGGGAAAAATATGGCCTAACACCGAAGCCAAGCCCAAACCAATCATAAAATTGGTTCTATCCCATTCGTTGAATAAATAATATGGAAGTAAGATATACAAGGAAGTTGCCAGTACGCCTTTTAAAACATCTACCAACATTACAAAGGAACCCCATTTAGAACCCAGTACCCTAAAAGTATTGGTAGCACCGGCGTTGCCGCTTCCATATTCTCTTATGTCTATGTTGAAGAAAGTCTTACTGACCCAAACAGCTGTGGGAATGGACCCGATCAAGTAAGCCAGTACAATGAGCAAAAATTCGTTCATTCGGGGATGGTTTGAAGTTGTTTGAGTAACAAATATAAGGTTCTGATCCTTAATAATTCCTTAACAAAGCCATTTTCTACCGATTTTAACCGGCCATTCCCAGAACAATCCATCCATTTCTGGTGTTAGTAAACAAGTGTTTCCAACCATTTTTGGAGCAGGCTGCTACTATATCGGGCTCGTCTTCCACCAGCAATCCGCTGAGTAAAATGGTTCCAGAAGGAGCCAGCACCTTACCCAAATTGTCCATATTTTCCAAAATGATATGCTTGTTAATATTGGCCAAGACTAGGTCATACTGATCTAATAAGGCAGCAGAATCTGCTTTTTGCACCCTAATTACTTGGGTTTGATTGATGGCCAAATTTTCAATGGAATTTTCTATACACCAGTCATCGTTGTCAATAGCTAAAACGGATTGGGCACCTAGCTTTTCTGCAAGAATGGCTAAGATACCGGTACCTGATCCAAAATCTAACACCGTCTTTCCTTTGAAATCCAAGTCTCGCATGGCTTTCATGACCAAATAAGTAGTAGCATGATGACCTGTTCCAAAACTCATTTTAGGAGTAATAACAATTTCATGGATCACTCCTTCTATGGCTTGGTGAAAACCTGCACGGATACCAACAAAATCTTCCACTTGCACAGGTTCAAAATTGGATTCCCATAATTGGTTCCAATTCTGCTTGGGAATTTCATTTTGAGCATAAGGCATTTCTAATAACAATGCTTTCAAAGCATTTTCATCAAAATCTGCACTGCTTATAAATGCGTGCAATCCTTCCTCAGTTTCTTCAAAAGCGTCAAAACCCAGATCGGCTAATTGCGCAATCAGCAAATCTTTTTCTGCTTGGTCAGCACTTAGAATGCTGATTTGTATAGTTGTATCCATGGCATGTTTTAAATGAAAATGGCCTGCGATGCAGGCCATTTCAGTATCTAATCAATTATGCATTGTTTGCATCATTTCTTTCTTCTCTTGGCTTGCTGCCTTCAGGTCTTGGCATCAGCACTTTACGGCTCAATTTGAATTTACCAGTCTTGGGATCCAAGCCCACTAATTTCACTTTTACCATATCGCCTTCTTTGAACAGACCGTCCATGGTTTCTAACCTAGACCAGCTGATTTCACTGATATGCAACAAACCTTGTTTACCAGGCATGAATTCAACAAATGCGCCAAATTCTTTGATACCCTTCACAGGTCCTTCATACACATCACCTACTTGAGGAACAGCAGTAATACCACGTACCCAAGCAACTGCTTTGTCAACAGCTTCTTTAGATGCAGAGAAGATAGATACTTCTCCAGTATTACCAACCTCTTCAATGTTGATAGTAGTACCAGTTTCGCGTTGAATTTCTTGAATTACTTTACCACCTGGTCCAATCACTGCGCCAATAAATTCTTTGTCAATGATCAACTTAACCATACGTGGAGCATGAGGTTTCACATCGGCCCTAGCCGCAGGAATGCACTCATACATAGCATCCAAAATATGTAAACGACCAGCACGTGCTTGTTCTAATGCTTCCATCATCACTTCCATGCTCAAACCGTCTACTTTAATATCCATCTGTACACCACAAATACCATCGCGGGTACCGGTTACTTTAAAGTCCATATCACCTAGATGATCTTCATCACCCAAGATATCAGTAAGGATAGCATATTTACCATCGGCTCTGGTAATCAATCCCATGGCCACACCACTCACGTGTTTTGGAACAGGTACACCAGCATCCATCAAGGCTAATGAACCAGCACAAACCGTTGCCATAGAAGATGAACCATTACTTTCCAAGATATCACTCACTACACGAACTGTGTAAGCGTAGTCATTACCTGGCATCATTTGCTTTAAGCTACGCATGGCCAAATTACCATGTCCAACTTCTCTTCTACCAACACCACGAATCATCTTCACTTCTCCTGTAGAGAATGGAGGGAAATTATAGTGCAAGAAGAAATTACCATAGTCAGATTTTGCTGCAGTTTCCAACAACAATTGATCCAATTTAGTACCAAAAGTTACGGTAGTCAAAGACTGGGTTTCACCCCTTGTAAACAAGGCAGATCCGTGTGGAGAAGGCAATGGTTCAACTTCCATAGCCAAAGGACGAACTTCATCCAATTTGCGGCCATCTAAGCGAATACGGTCTTCTAACATCATATCTCTAACTACAGTCCATTTCAGGTCTTCGTAGTATTTCTTAGCTAATTTCTTTTCTAGATCAGTAACTTCTTCACCCAAACTAGCCATCAACTCGTCTTTCAACTGAGCATAAGCATCGCTGCGTTCGTGTTTTGCAGAACCTTTTCTAGATATTTCATAAACCCTTTGTTTGGCAAAAGCAATCACTTTTTCATTGATGGCTTCGTCAGATGCAGGTTTTTTATAATCACGTTTGGTGGTGATACCCAACTGAGCGCGTAGATCAGCTTGGGCTTTAATTTGAATACGAATAGCATCGTGTGCAATTTCCAAAGCTTTTACAAGATCAGCTTCAGCACATTCTTTTGCTTCACCTTCCACCATCATCAAGTTCTTTTCAGTAGCAGCAATCAAGAATTCAAGATCAGACTGTGCTAGTTGTGAACGAGTTGGGTTGATGATATATTCACCGTTAATACGGCCAATTCTTACTTCAGAAATAATTTCCATTACTGGAATATCAGAAACGGCTAGGGCTGCTGAAGCGGCCAAACAAGCCAATGAGTCAGGCATAATTTCTGGATCGCTAGATACCAGGGTTACTAATACCTGTACATCGCAAAGATAGTCTTCAGGAAACAGGGGTCTTAGTGCACGGTCAATTAAACGGCTAGTCAGGATTTCATAATCGTTTAAGCGGGCTTCTCTTTTGAAAAAAGAACCAGGAATACGACCAGCAGAAGCAAACTTCTCTTGATAGTCTACGCTCAAAGGGAAAAAGTCTTGTCCTTCTTTAGGGTCTTTGTTGGCAACAACGGTTGCCAGAATCATACAGTTGCCCTGGCTTACAGTAACAGCACCATCGGCCTGACGGGCCAATTTGCCGGTACCAATTGTCACTTCGCGTCCACCGCCAAGATCAAATTTTACACTAGTTGGTTGTGATAACATGTTTGTATTGTAGTAGGCCGCTGATTTACAAGCCGTTAAACCAGTAAATCGTGGCCTTTGTGAAAGGAAAATGAAAATGGAAATCAGGTGTAGACACAAAAAACTATTCCCAACCGTACTTAAATGTCAGTTGGGAATAGTCTATAAGTATCATGGTTAAGATTATTTTCTCAGACCCAATTTTTCAATCAGGGCGCGATATCCAGTCAGGTTGTGTTTTTGCATATAGCTCAACAAACGCTTACGTTGTCCAACCATTTTCATCAAACCACGCTGAGTAGAAAAATCTTTCTTGTTAGCTTTCAAGTGATTGGAAATGTGAACGATACGCTCGGTCAAAATAGCAACTTGTGCTTCAATTGAACCGGTGTTAGTGGCTTTTCCACCAAATTCTGCAAAAATACTTGCTCTCTTTTCTGTTGTTAAATAAGGCATCTCAAAATTTTTAAAAAGACTCCGGAAATTTACTTCTAATTTTTTATCGGCTGCAAAAGTAGGGATTAAATCATGAAAATTCGAATTTTTAGAACTGATTTTTATTTGTCTCCTTTAAGACCTTACCAGTTCCGGCACAATCTAGTCTTATTTAGAAATAAATAGTCCTAATATGGCAATAAAAAGACCTATCTGATAGTTAGTTATTATAATATGTGGATGTGCAACCGGTAGCCGTCCTATTTTTCATTTTAGCAACCAATTCATGTTTGGAGTAACCATTCTGGGCAATAATTCAGCACTTCCTGCTTATGATCGGCACCCTACTTCCCAGTTGGTGACTATTAATGACCAATTATTACTGATAGATTGCGGTGAAGGTACCCAGATGCAGATTGCCCGATACCGTATTAGACACAGCAAGATTGCCCATATTCTAATTTCACACTTACACGGTGATCATTATTTTGGCTTGATTGGACTGATTACCAGTATGGGGTTATTGGGTAGAGAACATCCTTTGAATTTGTATGCACCAGCAGACTTATTAGATATTATCCAGTTACAATTAAAGGTAGCCAGTACTACCCTTCCCTTCCCCTTAGAATTTCATGCCCTTACTGAAGAAGGGATTATATTGGATCAACCCAAATTACGAATTGAATGTTTTCAAACCATTCACCGGATACCTTGTTGGGGATTTCTGATTACAGAAAAAAAGAAACCTAGAAAAATTATCCGTGAAAAAGTATTGGAATATGGCATTCCTGCAGCATTTTATGAGCATCTAAAAATGGGGGAAGACTATAAAACCAAGTCTGGAGATATTATTTCTAATGACTTGGTTACCTATGCCAATCATCCCAATAGGTCCTATGCTTTTTGCGCAGACACTTTGTATACAGAGAATTTCTTAGATAAAATTCTGGGGGCTACCATGGTCTACCATGAAACCACTTACTTAAAAGATCTGGAAGAAAGGGCATTTGCCAGGTTTCATAGTACCACTACCCAAGCGGCCAGTATTGCCGCTAAAGCGATGGCCAAAAAGCTGTTGATTGGTCATTTTAGCAGCAAATATGAAAAACTGGATCAGTTCTTGAGCGAAGCTCGGGAAGGTTTCTCCAACACTGATCTTGCCATTGAAGGGGTCACTTATTTGATACCCTATTAGTCTCTGAATAACCAAGTCCAAGCTTCCGCAAATTCTGTTCTCCAATAAGTTTCATTGTGTTGCCCTAAGGGATTCACCACTTTTCTAATTTGGATGTTTTGCTTTTTGTCAAAGAGATCCGTCATTTTTTTCATATCGGATACCATGGTAGCACTTTCTTTTCCACCAGCATAGAAATAGATTTTGGGAGCAGCTGCGGGATTGAATTTTTCAACATCTGCATACAATTCAGGGGACACCCAAAATGCTGGTGAAAAAAGTAGACCACCACCAAAGGATTCAGGATATTGGGTAATGGCATACAAGCTAATCACAGCACCCATACTACTACCACCTATAAAAGTATTGGCGGCAGACTTCTTGGTTCTAAACTTTGTATCTATAAAGGGTTTCAGGGTCTTTGCCAGAAAAGCAGCATAGTCTTTTCCTTCTCCTGCACCATATTGTGCATGATTATAAGGATTGTATTCTGTCATGCGCTTATTATTGCCATGATCTATACCCACTACAATACATTCCTTTCCTATTTTTTGCTGAAGACTGTCTAAGCATTCATCTACCCCCCATTCTCCAAAAGCTGCAGTTTGTTCATTAAATAGGTTTTGTCCATCTTGTAGGTATAAAACTGGATAGTTTTTACCAGAACTGGCATAACCCTTTGGCAAGTAGACCCAAATTCTACGCTTCCTATTTAATTGGGTCATTGAAAATGCGGTATCCAGAATTTTAACTTGTGGGCTGGCTGTGTAGCGCTTGGGTTTATCAGGGTACTCATCTTTCCAGCCTGCAATAGTTAGGTCTAAGGATAGGTCTCCATTCACTTCTAAGACCCTATCTGCAATGTCTCTACCATCTGAAGTGGTTTCAACTTTGTCAAATCCACCACGGGTAAATTTAAAGGCATAAACGCCAGCAGCAAGGTCTTTGAGCACCACCGATTTTCGGCTGCCTCCAAACACTTTGAGTTTATAGTTCTCGTCTTTGGGATTCCAATTATTAAAATTTCCAGCTACATAAATATCCTCGTTCTTTTTGGTTGCCACATCTGTCACCACCAATCTAACCGTAAACTGGGCAAAGGATACTTGATGCAGCAGCACTGCCAATAGCAATAAAATCAATTGTTTCATAGCCTGAAAATACAAACAAGGCATAAAAAAACCACTTGCAAGAGCAAATGGTTTTCAAAAATATTGTTATAGTTGGTTGGAATTAATCTAAGATCTCAGCGTCTTTGGGATACTTGGTTCTCACAAATTGAAAACTAGCATCTGGCAAATTAGCCGCTGTATTTAAATTACTCAGAACAAATTCCAAGGTATTATTGCTTTTGTCTAAGACTTTAGCCTTGGTAATAATACTTTTGGATTTGTCTATATACACATTCACTTTTTGAAAGCTCTTGCGCTTATCTATTGGCGTCATTTCAATTTCATGAAAATTACCAGCTGAAGAAACCAATTTGTAATTGAAATCCTTGTCGTAAAAATTAGACAAAAGATTTTGTGGGCTTAGTGTTTGATTAGACTCTTCTAATAAAGACTTGGTTATGGTTTTAGCACCATCAAAATTGTAGATATTGGTACCATCACAGATGATTTCATTCTTACCTTGCTTTAACAAGTATTTCTGTCCTTTAATGGCAATTGTACCGGTTTTGGTGCCATTGTCTTTTCCTTTGGCATTCACAGATTTGATAGTAAAGTTGGCAGAGATTCCCTTGAATCCTTTCACTTTGGCACTCACAGATTCCAAGACTTTCTTGGCATTGGGATCATTCTGCGCAAAGAGTTGGCTGCAAATAAAAAGGACGGAAAACAGGGGCAAGTAGATTTTTCGCATAGTCTTATTTCTGGCGCAAATATACAACTTCCAAGGTTTGGGAAATAGGATGCACCTGAAAGCTTTTGACTAATCGGCTTTCTTCAAGTTTAAATCGGTCAAAACGGATTAACTCTTATTTGTGAAAACCTAAATTGAATCTAAGTATTGCTCTAATTCCATTTCTGTTTTAAACCGCACTTCTCTGGCTTTGGAACCTTGGTTAGGCCCAACTATTCCTGAAGCTTCTAATTGGTCCATTAATCTTCCTGCGCGGTTATAACCTAGTTTCATTCTGCGTTGAATGAGTGATGTGGATCCTATACCACTTTGTACTATCAAACGGGCTGCGTCTTCAAACAATGGATCACGGTCACTGCTGTCAAAATCCTTGCCTTCCAACTCTTTTTCGTCTACATATTCTGGCAATAAGAAAGCTTGGGGGTAGCCTTGTTGGGCCTCAATAAAGGCACAAACTTTTTCTACTTCCGGAGTGTCAACAAAGGCACATTGTAAACGCGTAATCTCTCCATTATAACTAATCAACATATCGCCCTTGCCTATTAACTGCTCTGCACCACCGGCGTCTAAAATGGTACGGCTATCAATTTTAGAAGAAACTTTAAAAGCAATACGTGCAGGGAAGTTGGCTTTTATAGTACCTGTGATAATATTGACCGATGGTCTTTGTGTAGCAATAATTAAGTGAATACCAATGGCACGAGCCAATTGAGCCAAACGAGCAATGGGCATTTCAACTTCTTTACCCGCAGTCATGATCAAGTCTGCAAACTCATCCACTACCAAGACAATGAATGGCAGGTACTGGTGGCCTTTTTCAGGGTTTAGCTTACGCGATGTAAATTTTTCATTGTACTCCTTGATATTTCTACAACCTGCTTCTTTTAAGAGGTCATAGCGTGTATCCATTTCTATGCAAAGCGCGTTTAGCGTATGTACTACTTTTTTGGTATCGGTGATAATAGACTCTTCTTCACCAGGCAATTTGGCCAAGAAATGTTTTTCAATGACACGATACAAACTCAATTCTACTTTTTTGGGATCTACCAAAACAAACTTTAATTGAGATGGGTGTTTTTTGTACAATAAAGACACCAAGAGTGTATTAATACCCACAGACTTACCCTGACCTGTAGCACCCGCCATGAGCAAGTGTGGCATGGCTGCTAGGTCAACAATAAAATTCTCGTTGTCAATTTTTTTCCCAATGGCAATGGGTAATGAAAAACTATTATTTTGGAATTTTTCAGAAGCCAATAAGGTTTTCATACTCACCACACTCTTACGCACATTGGGTACTTCAATTCCAATGGTACCTTTTCCTGGAATTGGCGCAATAATACGAATACCAAGGGCTGCCAAGCTTAGCGCAATATCGTCTTCCAGATTTTTAATCCTACTAATCCTTACCCCAGGTGCTGGTACAATTTCATATAAAGTAACTGTTGGACCAACTGTGGCTGCAATTCTCTGAATGGCAATATCGTAGTTCTTAAGGGTTGCAATAATTTGATTCTTGTGCGTCTCTAATTCTGCTGGATCATGCACAATTTTTTCACTACCATGGGTCTCCAACAAATCCAATGTTGGGTACTTATAATTCTTTAAATCCAAGGTAACATCGTACTTGGTACCAATAGAACCTACTGCAGGTTTTGCTGGCGCGATGGCCTCTTCTTCAGGAGTTGGTACGGCTTTGATTTCTAATTCTAAATCAGGATTAACCGATTCTCTTGATGTGTTTTTTGAAAGGGTGATTGGAGCAACCGTAATGGGTGGAATATCCGCCACTGATGGGGCTTCTATTTCCTCCTCTTCTATTTCTTCCATTTCATCTTCCAGTTCTTCTTCAATTGCTTCCTCTTCTCTTTCTAAGATACCAAACTCATTCATTGGATTGGCCTCTGCAGCTTCTTCCTTTACTTGCAATAATGCGGCGCCCTCTCCTTTTAAACTATTTCCTTTAGCAGGCTCCTGTGTATCGTGAATAAAGAGTTTGGCTTCTGTTCCATTTTGGTCCCATTCTTTGAAGACGGGGGTTTCGTCATCTGTCAAATCGGGCATCGCGCCAGCTATTGGCCCTTCTGCTGTTTTTTTGAAATTCCATTCTGGCAAATGAAAACTGGGATTAAAACGCCAAATCACATAACTGAATACTGCAAGTGCTAATAATGCACCTGTACCAACCTGTCCCACCCATTTGATAACCCAGTCTGATTCTAATTCACCCACGGCTCCACCCCAAGAAAATGCTGCTCCTTTGCTAGCAAATGCAGCTGCCATACTCAACAAAAGCAAACCCACTACCACATACTTGATATTCCTTACCAATTTGAAAATTTTCTTATCAAATAATAGGTTCATCCCAAGTACAAAAAAGAAAGTGCAAAATAAATAAGATGCTATACCAAAACCTCTGAAAATAAGTGTGTGTGCGGTATAAGCACCCAGAACACCTAATAGATTGGTGACTTTAACATCAGTAGTTGAAAAGATTTTTACACCAAACTGGTGTACCACGTCTTGGTCTTCCTGCCAAGTAAATAAATAAGAAGTAAATGCTATAAAAAGAAATACAGCTGTCAATAGACTTAATGCACCGGCAATTTTACCAGTACGTTCATCCTTGACCACTTCTGCAACAGTAACTTCTGCTTCTTTGTCTGAAGTGAGTTCTTCTGGGTTTGGTGGAGGTGGCGTTTTCTTTTTTAAACTATTGGCCATGAAAACAAATATAAGCTATGCCTACAAGCTTAAAACCCATGCCAGGCGGGATGTGCAAAACTGGTGTGAGTCGCCCAAGTTTTCCACCAAATCAGCCTTTTTTAACACCCCAAGCCAGTTGTAGCCATCCTGCAATAAAGAACAAACCTCCAACTGGGGTAAAGGGGCCCACATATTTGAGCCATTCTATTCCAGTGGCTGCTTTGATGGTTAAAATATACAATGAACCACTAAAGAAAGCCATACCCATTATAAAACAGGCACAGGCATTGATCAGGCTTTGATTGGGATATTTTTCATACAATATGGCGGTAATGGCTAGCGCAAAAACATGGTAGAATTGATACCTAACAGCGGTTTCATAGGTAGGCAATGCTTCTACAGGTAAAATCTCTTTTAATGCATGAGCTCCAAATGCACCCATGGCAACACTGATGGCACCCATTATAGCGGCGGTAATGAAAAATGGTTTATGCATGTTCTTGGATGATTTTTAGAATAGTCTTTTCATTAATCTGAGATTCTTTTAAATGAATGCCCGCTTGCTGGTAGAATCCCATCCGCTCCTCTCTTTTCTTGGTTAGAAAATCAGCTAATGCAGCATCATTCAAATCTTTAATCAGTGGGCGATGGTCTTTTTCTGGTAATAATCTTTGAACCAAAGTGGCAATGTCTGAGTCAATCCAAATGGTTAAACCTTGTTTGTTCATCCATTCCATATTCTCGTTAAAACAAGGGGTACCACCTCCTGTAGCTAACACAAAAGCTTTTTTCTCTTTGAACCATCTAAGTACTTTGGCTTCCTGTTTTCTAAAATAATCCTCTCCGTCTTCTGCAAATATTTCTGCAATGGTTTTTTCTTCATTGGACTCAATTAAAAAATCCAAATCATATCCGCCAGTTTTGAATTTTTTAGACAACCATTTTGACCAATAAGATTTTCCAGAACCCATCATTCCAACCAAGAATATTTTGGGACCTTTTACTGGGGCTTCCTTAGCTTGTTCCATCTTATTTGAATGCATTAAAACCAGTAATATCCATACCTGTAATCAACAAATGAATATCATGTGTTCCCTCATAGGTAATGACGCTTTCAAGATTCATCATATGACGCATGATACTATACTCTCCAGTAATACCCATACCTCCTAGCATTTGTCTAGCGTCTCTAGCAATATTGGTAGCTATTTCACAGCTATTTCTTTTGGCCATGCTAATTTGCTGGGGGGTTGCCCTACCCTCATTCATCAATACGCCTAATCGCCAAACCAATAATTGAGCCTTGGTAATTTCTGTGACCATCTCGGCTAGTTTTTTTTGTTGCAATTGAAAGCCACCAATGGGTCTGTCAAATTGAATGCGTTCTTGGCTATAGCGCAATGCAGTATCATAACAATCCATGGCGGCACCTAATGCGCCCCAAGCAATGCCATAACGCGCTTTGGACAAACAACCCAAAGGACCTTTTAGTCCTCGCACATTGGGTAAGATATTTTCTTTTGGCACTTTTACATTGTCAAAAACCAATTCTCCAGTGGCACTGGCACGTAAACTCCATTTACCATGTGTGGTGGGTGTACTAAACCCTTCCATACCGCGCTCAACAATCACACCTGTAATCACACCCGCTTCATCTTTAGCCCATACCACAGCTACTTGTGCAAAAGGGGCATTGCTGATCCACATTTTGGCACCATTCAAAATTACATGGTCTCCAGCGTCTTTGATATTGGTGAGCATTCCTGACGGATTGCTACCATGATCCGGCTCGGTTAGTCCAAAACATCCCAGCCATTCTCCGCTAGCTAATTTGGGAAGGTATTTATTGCGCTGTTCCTCATTGCCATAGGCATAAATAGGATACATAACCAAGGATCCTTGCACACTTGCCGTGCTCCGGATGCCACTATCGCCACGCTCTAATTCCTGCATCATTAGACCATAACTGATATAGTCTAATCCGCCACCGCCATATTGCTCCGGTACGGTTGGGCCAAAACAACCCATATCGCCCAATTGCTTGATTACCTGACTTGGAAACTCTGCCTTTTGCGCATAGTCTTCAATGATGGGTGAAATTTCTTTTTTCACATACTCCCTAACTGAGGCTCTAATTAAACGGTGTTCCTCAGTTAGCAACTCGTCTAACAAATAATAATCAGGCGATTGGAATAAATCGGTTCTGGCAGCCATACGTTACAATTTTAATGGGCTAATACTGCAAAAATACTGCAGGCTTCATGATTGGCCCCTATTTCTTTTTCAATTCAATTTCTCGGTTCATCTCTTCCTCATCAACTGGTCTTTCTGTTGGATCCCCAATCAAATACCTAGCAAAATAATCGCTCATTTTCCAGAAAAAGTATTCTGTCATATCTCCAAATCCATGTCTTTGGGTTGGGAGAATAATCATATCAAAACGTTTATTGGCCTTGATCAGTGCATTCACTACCCGCATACTATTGGCTGGATGTACGTTATTGTCAATCTCTCCATGAGATAACATTAATCTTCCTTTTAAGTTCTTGGCCAAGTCTGGATTTTTGTCAATATTATATTGGAAACTGGTATCTCCTTTTTCAGAGATAATTTCTTTTACTCCATGGTGTTTTTCACTCCACCAACGGTTATAGATACTATTATCATGGTTACCCGCAGATGAAACTGCCACTTTGAAAAAATCAGGATAGACAAGTAAGGCTGCCGTACTCATAAAGCCTCCACCAGAATGTCCGTGAATTCCTACACGATTGATGTCTATAAAATTATATCTATCTGCCAATTGTTCTGCCACGGCTTTCTTATCTGCTAGACCATAATCTCTTAAATTACCATATCCATAATTGTGGTACCATTTACTCCTGCTTGGATGCCCACCTCTATTACCCAATGTGATCACAATCATCCCCAATTGGGCCAATCTATCTGTGCGATCCATTCCCTTGCTAAATGATTTGTTCACCGCTTCAGTTTGAGGACCGGGATACACATATTCCATAATGGGATATTTCTTGGTACTATCAAAGTCAAAGGGTTTGTACATAACTCCGTAAATGTCTGTAATACCATCATCGGCCTTGGCCTTAAAGGGTTGTGGAAACTTATAGCCAGTTGCTAACAGACCAGTAAAGTCGGCGGTTTCCAAATCCATGATCTTTCTTCCATCAGCCGCCAATAATACAGACTTAGGAATGGTATTCACCCTAGAATAATTATTGACCAAGTATTTCTTGTTGTCATCCATACTGCTGTTATGGTCAAACTCTCCTGGATTCAACAATTTTAATCCGCTTCCATCAAAGTTCACGCGATAAGCATGTAATAGATATGGATCTTCTCCATTTTCTTTACCATTGGCTGAGAAATACAATACCCTTGCTTTTTCATCAATACCTAAGATCTCTTCACAATGCCATGGACCTGAAGTAATCTGATTTTTCAGTTTACCATTTTCATCATAGAGATAAAAATGTCCCCATCCATCGTCTTCACTCCATTGAATTAATTCCTTGCCTTCATTTACCAAACCAAGTCTGCGAATCTCTACATAGGTATTCATTTTTTCTTCCCAGAGTGTTTTCACAGTTGCAGATTTTACGTCTACGTATGCAATGTCAATCTTCTTGAGGTCTCTGCTGGTTCGGCTCAAATAAAATTTATCATTGGTACCCAACCAAAGTGATGGTCTAAATTCATCATCCCTAGTACTGATTTTTGCGGGGGCTGACCAAATATTTAAGTCCTGGTCTTTGTATAAACCAGATGCAATTTCTCTGTTGTTTTTGGTAGCAGTTTCAAATAAAAGCAAGTGCTCAATGGGGCTTTCTTTTTCACCAGGCATCCAATATTTGTAGGTTTCTAAAGTTGGTCTTGGGTCTGCAATGCTATTGATCACCCAAAGGTCTTTCACCCTTCTATTGTCTACCCTATTCATTACAAACCATTTGGAATCTGGTGACCACTGTACAAATACAGATTTGCGTTTGTTTTTGTTCTTTTCCTTATCGGCATTGGATTCTCCAAAACCATCGCTATGATATCCAAAATTCTCTACTCCGTTTTTGGTTATCTGAGTTTGAACAATGGTGCTATCGTCTTCATTCTTTAGGGCCTTTTCATAATTGGCCTTGTCCATATACCATAGGTTTTGATCCTTTCCAAAAAGAATGGTGTTGCCATCAGGAGAGATATTGGCCCAAGATGGTCTGCGGAAGGGCTTTTTAAAACCAGTTAATTCTACCAATTCTCCTGTAACCAAATTGTATTCAAAAAAGAAAATCTTTTTCTCTTTTACTGGAGGAGTTCCTTTCTTAAGCGTACTGTCTTTCTTTTCTACATCCAAGGTACTCTTGACTTCAAAATGTACCCAGTTCTCGTCCTTGATAAAACGCATACTGTCTATATTCAAATGCTGCGCATCCATTGGGTCATCCGTAATCTTGGTTAGTTTGGCAGCTAGCGCGGCTTGGTCAAACAACAGTTTCTTTTCACCTTTTACAGCGTCTACTATGTACCATTTTTTTCCTTCTGAAGTTTCATACATATACCAAAAACGGTCTGACTTTTTAAGCCAATGTGGGTCTACATTTAGACTAAATACCAGTTTTTCCAATTTCTTGGGAGAATATCTTGCGGCCGCTGCATAGTTGGCCTTATTAATTGGTGTTTGTTGTGCCATAATTGCCGTTGAAAGGCAAATACTTAACAGGAATACCATGAATCGCATAGCAGTAGTTTTAGGCATTGAAAATACTAGATTCACTTCAAAACAGGACACCATCTGTCAAATAATACAAATAGCTAGTTGGAATCCATGCGCCATGTTGTATTTTTATTAGAATCAAGTTGCCACACATGAAAAAAACTATCTTAACAGCATTAGTTTTGTTGCCATTATGCTTGTTGGCACAAAACAAATCAACTACGGACCCTGCCAACCAAATCAAACAATTCTGGTTTGTATTATTAAAAAAAGGTCCTGTACGCAATCAAGATTCCTTAACTGCTGCCAAAATTCAGGCCGGTCATATGGCCAATATTACTCGATTATATAAAGCAGGAACCTTAAAAGTAGCTGGCCCATTTGCTGAAGAAATATTGGCACAAGGTTTATTTATTTTTGACTGTCCAAGCAAATCTGAATTAGAATCCCTACTTCAGACTGACCCTGCCATTAAGGCTGGAAGATTGGTGGCAGAGATTCATCCATGGTATACCGCCCCAATTGGTAGCTTTGCTCCTGGAAAACCAAAAAAATTGTAAGGCCTTCCAAAATAACAATGGGCAGTATCCAAAGAAAAACCATACATAAAAACTTAGTTCAGATATCATGACAAATCATCCTTTTCAAATTGGATTAGACTATGCAAAAGCTGCAGACAAGGCAGATGTTTTGGCCCATTTTAAATCTAGGTTTCATTTTCCTCAGCATCAAGGGAAAGATGCTATTTATTTCTGTGGCAATTCATTGGGATTGCAACCAAAGTCATTGGCTGAAGCTATTGATATTGAAATGAAAACCTGGCAGAATTTGGCGGTGGGTGGCTATTTTGGTGGCACCAATCCTTGGTTGCGTTTTCATGAATATTTGCAACCCTCTTTGACTTCCATGATGGGAGCTGGTACCCAGGAAATCACTTTGATGAATAGCTTAACAGTGAACCTGCATTTGTTAATGTTGAGTTTTTATAAACCCAGCATTGACCGATACCAGATAATCATGGAAGCGGGTGCTTTCCCTTCTGATCAATACGCTATTGAAACCTTGGTGAAACATTTTGGTTTGGACCCAGATCAAGCCATTATTGAAATTAGTCCAAGGCAAGGTGAAAAGCTATTACGCGAAGAAGATATTCTTGAAACCATTGCGCAAGCCGGGGGTAAACTAGCCATGGTGATGATGGGAGGGATCAATTATTATACTGGGCAGTTTTATAACCTTGCAAATATTACCAAAGCAGCTCATGCAGTTGGCGCGATTGCGGGTTTTGACCTAGCCCATGTGGCGGGTAATATTCCCTTGCAATTACATGATTGGCAGGTTGATTTTGCAGTTTGGTGTAGTTACAAATATTTGAACGCTGGGCCTGGTGCAGTAGGTGGCGTATTTGTTCATGAGCAATGGGCTTCAAATAGTCAAACAGCTAGGTTGGCGGGCTGGTGGGGCAATGATGAGCAAACAAGGTTCAAAATGGAAAAAGGATTTCATGCCAAACCCAATGCCAGTGGTTGGAATATTAGTACTACACAAGTGTTTAACATGATTGGATTAAAAGCTTCCTTGGCTATTTTTGATGAGGCCGGCATTCTAGCTTTAAGAGCAAAAAGTATGCAACTTACCGCATATTTAGAGTGGTTATTACAACAATTACCCAACCTGCAATTTGAAATTATTACGCCCTCAGAACCCGAGTGGCGCGGTGCACAATTAAGCTTATACTTTAAAGATCAGGGCCGTGCTATTCATGACAAAATGATTGAAAATGGCATTATTGTTGACTATAGAGAACCAGGTGTGATTAGAGTGGCCCCTGCCCCATTGTATTGTAGCTTTGAAGACGTTTACCAATTTTATAGCATCCTAAAAGAACATTTCTAATGAGTAACCATATCAATAGCATGCTTTGCTTGGGCGATTCTTATACCATTGGAGAATCTGTTCCCTTGCACGCTGGATTTCCTTATCAAACCATTCAGTTATTGCGTAAAAAAGGATTTCATTTTCATGCTCCGGAAATTGTGGCACAAACGGGTTGGACCAGTTTTGAATTGGCCGATCATATACTCAACCAACAATTGGAAACCAGTTATGATTTTGTAACCTTACTGATTGGGGTAAATAACCAATACCGCGGTTTACCTATTAAAGGGTTTGAAAATGACTTTGAATTCTTACTCAAAAAAGCCATTCATTTTGCTGGTGGGAATAGTAAAAAATGTGTGGTGCTATCTATTCCAGACTGGAGTGTAACGCCATTTGCCAGTAAAAGATCCATTGGCAATGCCAGTAAAGAAATTGATGCTTTTAACTTGATTTGTGAAGACTTTGCCAGTAAGCACCAATCTCATTTTATCAATATTACTGCACAAACCAGATTGGCTAAAAATGATACTAGTTTATTGGCAGGGGATCAGTTGCATTATTCTGCTAAATCACACGCAGTTTGGGCAAATGAATTAGCAATGACTATTGAAAAAATTTTGGCTAAATAGTCAATACTAACCCAGCAGATACTGCTTCATTTCTGTTGCATAACCTGCTGAAACCTCGGTTGCTTTTTGCGCAAAATCTGTATCTGAACTAGCAAATATGACTGCCCTACTTGCATTGACCAATAGACCACAATCTCTGATCATGCCATATTTTGAAACTTCTTCTAAGCTTCCACCTTGTGCCCCAACACCTGGCACTAATAAAAAATGATCTGGGATAATGGTTCTAATATGTTCCAAATCGCTAGCCCTTGTAGCACCAACTACAAACATGAGGTTCTCTGGTGTTCCCCAAGAAGCCACTTTTTCCAAGACTTTTTCATAGAGTCTTTTTTCTGTATTCCCTTGGGTTAAATTGGGAATCATAGTTGATTCAGGGTAAGCATTGCTCACCAATAATTGTTGAAAATCATTTCCGCCAGCATTTGAGGTTAATCCAAGTACAATGCTCCATTTATTTTCATATTCTAAAAATGGCCGCACACTGTCTTCACCCATATAGGGTGCAATAGTAACCGCGTCAAAGGGCAAAACTTCAAAAAAAGTCTTGGCATACTGGGTGGAGGTATTGCCAATATCACCTCTTTTGGCATCTGCAATTTTCAAATGGGTATCTGGAATATAGTGGAGGGTTTTCTCCATAGATTCCCAACCTTTTAAGCCCTGTGATTCATAAAAAGCCGTATTGATTTTATAACTCACACAATGATCCTTGGTTGCGTCAATAATAGCTTTATTGAATTCAAATACTGGGTCAGCAGCATCTTTTAAATGCTTGGGTAATTTGGTTATATCCGTATCCAATCCTACACAGAGGTAGTTTTGCTTGGTCTTAATCTGGGCAACAAGTTGGGAACGATTCATGGCTCAAAGGTAAAAAGAAAAGCCACGATTGCTCGTGGCTTTTCTTTTTTTATGGGAACTGGGTTTAAAAACTTAATTCTTCACTCCTCATTCCTCACTCTTCACTTCTTTCTAACTTCTCATTCCTCACTTCACACTACTCACTTTCTTCCTCCTCTTTTCACTCTTCACTTTTATCTCTTCACTTTCTTCACTCTTCACTCTTCACTTTCTTTAGTAGCTGTATACTTGATAACCCCAAGCACCTAAATTAAATGTTTGTCCTGCTTTGAGGCTTGCTTTTTTTTCTGTAAACAATTCAGTGGCTTCGCCAGCAATAGCAGCATCTGCAATACTAGCATCTACCGCTTTACCACTTAAGTTCACTACTACTAATACTTTACTTTTTCCTGCTGTGCGAGTATAAGCATAGACTTGTGCATCTGCAGAACTCACCAATTTACTAAAGTCTGCATTGGAAGCCAATGCAGGATTATTACTATGCAGGTTCAATAATTTCTTATAAAAAGGCGCTCTTCCAAATTTGGCAAAAGGGATAGTGTCTTTTTCAAAGAAAGAAATAGAACGCAACAATGGCTCTTCTTGTGAGCTATAAATCAGCGGCAGACTGCGTTTGATAGTTTGGGTCAGCACGGCAAATGGGGCGTGTGACTCACCGGGCATGGTGGCAAAATCTGCCTTATTCCAACTGTTTTCATCATGGTTACTGGTAAAATACAAACGCATGGCATTTTTTGGAAAACTTGTATCTGTTTTATTGATAATTGAATCCAATGCCAAAGCATTACGTTTTCCAGATGCAATTAGTTTCATCATGGAAAAATCTGACCAGGTATATGTAGCATCAAATCCATCGGTATGCATATTGGGTTTATCGCCTTCGGCTAAGAAAAACAAGTTCTTCTCTTTTTTCAATGCTGGTATAGCTTTTAGCCAAAAAGAATCCAATACTTCTGATGCAACATCGCAACGGAACCCGTCAATATCAGAAGTTTTAACCCAGTACTTCATGCAGGCAATCATGCTATCAGAAAGCTCCTGATTTTTATAATTCAACTTACGAGTATCTGTCCAATCAAACTGCGAAACGGCCTTTCCAGTGCTGTCCTGTACAAAAAAATCAGGATGGGTTTTCAACCAAGGATGGTCTGCGCCTGTATGGTTGGGCACCCAGTCAATTACTACTTTTAATCCAAGTTCATGGGCTTTTTTAACCAATGCATTCCAATCATCTAAATTGCCAAATTCAGGATTGATAGCGGTATAATCACTAACTGCGTAATAGCTACCAAGTGTTCCTTTTCTATCAACCTTACTAATAGGATTAATAGGCATAAACCAAAGGGTATGAACACCCATGTCTTTTAATCGTTGCAAGTGGGCCGAAAATGCTTTGAACGTGCCTTCAGGTGTGTATTGGCGCACATTTACTTCATAAATATTGCCATTCATGATCCAAGCTGGATGCCCGTCAATGGTAGCGGTATCTGTGGCAGCTACGGACTTGTCTTGGGGATTTGAGCAGGAGCTGATGACGGCTGTCAAAAGCACCAAATAAAACAATTTCTTGTATGACATAAGCTTCGTTTAAGCCTTAAAATTATCAACTATTGTGTAAATTTCACACATTATCAGCTGATTTATTTTTCTCCCTCTTATTACCTTACTGAAGTCAAAAACAAATGCTTTCTTTGCCGCAAAGCTTGAATATGGAAAAAGCCCCCATGTATTATGGAAGTTACCTGCATTTAGACAAGGTTTTAGACAGTCAATACCCTGTTAGTTTTGAAGCGCCAAATGAGCCGGCTCATGATGAAATGCTTTTTATAGTCATTCACCAAGCCTATGAACTCTGGTTCAAGCAGATCTTGTTTGAAATGGACTATATCACTGGTGTATTTGGTCAGGAGACCATTAATGACAATTCTGAAGACCTGAATCTTGTTAGACATCGGCTACGCCGAATTACTAAAATCCTTGAATTGCTGAACCAGCAGGTGCATATTTTGGATACCATGACGCCCTTGGATTTTCTGGAATTTAGAAACCTGCTCACCCCTTCTTCTGGTTTTCAGAGTAAACAATTTAGATTAATTGAAGCCAGACTGGGACTTAGCCTTGAAAGCAGACACCAGAAAGACTATTACAAACGCACAAACGAAGGTGGTTTTACCAAGAAAGATTACGAACATATTACGGATACGGAATCTACGAATACCATCTTACAATTGGTGAACAATTGGTTAGAAAGGATGCCATTTTTTGATGGGGCTTACTGGGGTGCAGAGAACGGTGTTGCCTACGGCGATGCTGCCCAACATCCGTTCTGGAGTCAATACAGAAATATCTACGCATCGGGTTTAACAGAAAGAGAACAAAACAAGATTCATGACTTTGACTATATCTTCCTGGAATCAACTTTGGAAACATTGAGCCCCGAACAATTGGCTTTACTACGCAGTAATTTTTCTCCTGCCGCATTAAGAGCAGCTTTGTTTATCATGCTTTATAGAGATTTCCCTGTTTTCCAGACTTCTTATCAGATTTTAGATTCCTTAATTGAGATAGATCATTTGATGAGTAATTGGCGACACAATCATTTGATCATGGTAAGAAGAATGATTGGCATGCGCGTGGGCACTGGCAACACATCTGGAGCGGGTTACTTAGAAGGAGCTTTGAATAAACATTATGTATACCGTGATATTTCTGGTTTGAGCACTTTTTTAATTGAACGCAAAAGGCTCCCCAAATTACCCGAAGCATTAATTAGGCATTTGGGTTTTCACCAATAACTCATATTGAATTGCTAAAAATAAAAAGCCTCCCCGATTGTATTGGGGAGGCTTTTTTATGAGGTAAAATGGATTATGCAAAGATGACAAACAAGGCATAAATCACACCAGGAATCCAGAACAATAAAGTCAATAACAAACTGATCCAGAATTTTGTGTTGATAGCATTTTCATGAAGGTAAACAGCTAAAGGCGGCAATAAAATGGCCAAAATAGCCAAGAGAAGCGTGTTAGTGTTAGCTTCGCCATTAGCTTTTGTAGCTTTATCCGCTTTGTAATTTTTCAATAAAGCTTTTGCATCTGCAATTCTTGCTTTTCTTTCTGATTTTGACATGGATTTAAACGACTCCAATGCATTCTTTACCATGACTTCATCTTCCTTAGAAACATAGGCCGTAGCAGTATCATTTTTAGAAGTTACTACTGGAATGCTTGCAAATACACTAGCTGATTGAATAGCAACAATACAGGCGATTAAGATTTTTTTCTTCATGTTCATAAGGTTAGTGGTTGATACAAACGGTGTTTATTCATTTAAAAATACAATAATTTTAGATTTATCAAAATCTAGGTTCAGTTATCTTTTGCAAACCTGTGAAATTTACAAATGGGCATCGTATCTTTAAACAAGAAATTTAGTTATGCGTCTTTTCTGTTTATTTTTTTTGGCATTTTCCTTATCCTGTTCTAGTAAAAAAGTAGCCCTGCTTCCTGCAGAAAACTCTTTTGATGCTGGAAGAGAATTTATAGACGGCAATTTGAAAGGCGATTTTCAAAAAGCAACATTCTATATGATTGCTGATGAACAAAACAAACAATTTCTTTCTGTGGCCGAACAAGAATATCGCCAAAAAGACAAGGAAGGAAGACAAGAACTTAGATCTGCTTCTATTAATATAGAAAAAGTAGAAGACCTAAACAAAGATCAAAGTATTATCTACTTTAGTAATTCTTTTGACAAAAAGCCTCAGAAAATAAAAGTTATTAAAACCCAACAAGGTTGGCTAGTAGATTATAAATTTAGTTTTACAACCCCTTAACTTAAATAATATCTAAAAGATTCACATGAAGACACAATATGTATTGCACCCTTGGCACGGAGTACCTTATGGAGAGAATGCTCCCAGAGTTGTAACTGCTGTGATTGAAATTCCACAAGGTTCTCGTTGCAAATACGAAATTGACAAACCTTCTGGTTTGCTGAAATTAGATAGGGTTATCTTCTCTTCTTTCTACTACCCTATTAACTATGGATTTATTCCTCAAACCTATGGTGGTGATAAGGATCCGCTTGACATATTGGTTATTACTTCTTTACCAGTTGTGCCTTTGACCTTGATGGAAGCCAAAGTGGTTGGTGTTATGCAGATGGTTGATGGAGGAGATCCAGATGATAAAATTATTGCTGTGGCTGCCAATGACCCAGGCGTAAACCACTACAACAATATTGAAGAATTACCCAAACACTTTTTTGACGAATTGCGTCACTTTTTTGAAGAGTATAAGAAATTGGAAAATAAAACCGTGGTGGTAGAAGAATTTGGAGACAAGGCCAAAGCCCTTTCAATTATCAAGGAAGCTATTGAATTCTATAAGGAAACATTCACCCCTTAATTCTAGTCATGAGCACGGGCACCATTATTATTCTCATCTTAATTGGCTTGGCAGCAGGCATATTGAGTGGCTTAGTAGGTGTTGGAGGGGGGATTCTTATGGTACCTGCTTTGGTATTGATTCTTGGTTTTACCCAAAAACAAGCCCAAGGCACTTCCTTGGGTATCATGCTTCTTCCAGTAGGGATTTTAGCAGTAATTCAGTATTACAAGCAGGGTTATGTGAATTTTCAAATGGTATTCATCATTGCTGCGGCTTTTGTACTTGGTGGATTTCTAGGTAGTAAGATTGCCTTAAATATCAGCGATGAGAAAATGAAAAAGGTTTTTGGGGTAATTCTGCTTTTGGTATCCTTAAAAATGCTGTTTTTTGATTCTTCAGCTAAGAAACCAACTGAATCTGCCCCAATAGACAAAACAGAAATTTTAAAAAAGCAATAAGCTGGGTTTTATAATTGAACTCAGCTCCTTATCTTTGCAAAAACTTAAAACTCATGGAAGCAAAAGTATCTACAGGAAAATATTGGCTTTGGTTCTTTATTTGGCTTGGCATTATGATTACCCTTTTGGTGGTATATCGTGAGTTTTTCTGGTTGGCTTTACCTGGCACTGTTACCTATTTTGCTAAGGCAATGGACTTGATTTAGAACTTACTTGAATGATATTATAAAAAAAGCAGCTTTGGCTGCTTTTTTTATGCATGATATCTTTTCACTATCCTTAATTGGTGGGTTCTTTCACCAGTATCTGAGTTAATAATCCCCATATTATCAATTGAGTCTATCCTTACTTTTCCTGAAGCATGAATAATCCGGTCATTGCCTAACATCATACCCACATGGGTAATTTTTCCTTCCGCATTATCAAAAAAAGCTAGATCTCCGCATTTGGCTTCTTGCAAAAAGCCTACTACTTCTCCCAAAGCTGCCTGCTGATAGGCGTCTCTAGGTAATTTAATGCCAACAAAATGGAATACTTGTTGGGTAAGTCCACTACAATCAATACCAAAAATGGATCTTCCTCCCCATAGATAAGCCGTATTCAAAAATTGATGAGAAACCCATTTTAGGGTTGCTTCGTTAAACTGTGCTTCGGCCGGATTCCAAAATTTACCTTCATAGTGAAAATCAAAAGAACCAATCTTGGCACTTCCATGGTCAAAAAAATGCAAGGGACTTCCAAAAGAAACTTGCATGGGGCTACCATTGCAGGTAATGGCCCTTAACACATCGCCATTCAATAAACCATTCCCTTGTAAGGCTTGTTCTTCCGTAATTTCAACTAATTGGCTTTTTTGAATCCACCCAGTATAGTCATCATATAGTGTACAAACTTTGATAAAATCCTTTTCAGATGCTAGTATGGTGGCTGATTCTCCAAACAATAATTGGCTCACCATTTCTGAACGGTGAGATGCTTCTAACCGCATGGGCGTAACCGGAACTATGGGCGTAACAAAAGCCATCTTGAAATTTTATGTCAAGTTATGGAAATTTACAAAAGCCGCATCTCTTTATAAATGCTTATTTTAAAGCAGTGCAAACCAATAGCTACCAACATTTCAGCGATCAGGAACTTCTAGATAAGTTTCGGCAAGACGGTAACAACCAATGGTTGGGTATTGTGTTGCAACGCTATACCCTATTGTTATTGGGTGTTTGTATGAAATACCTCAAGAATGAAGAAGCTGCAAAAGATGCCGTTCAACAGGTTTTTCTCAAATCCATAGCAGAATTACAAAAATATGAAGTAGCTTATGTTAAGAGTTGGTTATACACCATTGCCAGGAACCATTGCCTCATGCAATTAAGAAATAAAAACAAAATGGTTCCTGTTTTAGAAGATACAGCCTTGGCTCCTGATCAAGATTTTTTAGACGCGGTTAAAGAAAAAGAGCAAGTTCTTCAGGAATTAGAGCAATGTTTGGAGGGATTAAATGAGCCCCAGAAAACCTGTGTAACTTTGTTTTACTTGCAAAAAAAGAGTTACCAAGAAATTGTAGATCAAACAGGATTTAATTTATTACAGGTAAAAAGTTATATTCAAAATGGAAAACGCAATTTGAAGATTCTTTTATTGGAAAAATTGCAACATCATAATGGCTGATTTAAGCAACATATTACCCAATGGTTCCCAACCGGAAGAAGCCGCTATTAAACGGTACTTAGAAGGGAATGCCACCGCTGAAGAACGTTTTGCCATAGAAAACCAAATGTCAGACGAGGCTTTCTTTAATGATGCCCTAGAAGGCTTGCAGGAATTCAAAGACAAGGATTTGATGCAAGAATATGTAGTTCAATTAAACAAAGACCTACAGAAGCAAACTGACAAGAAAAAAGCCAGAAAATTAAAACGCGCTTTAAAAGACCAGGACTGGACTATTATTGCCATAGTGGTAGTGCTATTATTATGCTCACTTGGTTACGCAGTGATCCATCTTTTAACTAAATAAGATATTGGAATTTTCCTTTTCTGAATCCTATATTTTAATTCTTCATTCTTAACTCTTCTCTTCTCACTCTTCACTTCTCATTTCTCACTTCTCATTCTTCACTCTTCACTCTTCACTCTTCACTCTTCACTTTCTTCCCTCTCTTCACTCTTCACTATATTCTACACAATTCCCTAATCAAACTTGCATATTGGGGAAACAGCTCAACAAGTTCCTCCGCCTTAGCCATTTCAAAATCTGCAAAATCAAAACCGGGAGCTACGGTACAACCAACCAGAGAGAAACTTGTACTAGCTGCAGGTCTTGAAGCAAACCATGCGCCAGCGGGTACTGTTGCTTGAAAGGTCTCCCCTGCTTGAATTTGATTTCCTAATGGAATAATTTGAAGCTCCCCATTGTCTTGCAGTACAAAGATTTCCAAAGCCTGACCTGCATAAAAATGCCAAGTCTCGTCACTTTTGATTCTATGAAAGGCTGAAAAATTCCCCTGGTCTAAGAGAAAATATATGGCGGTTCCAAAATATCTATCCCCTTCAAACCTATTGGGTAGCCCTTGTTGTGCTATCCTTTCAGTTGAACGATAAGTCTCTTTATAATACCCCCCTTCTGGATGCGGTAGCATTTGGTAATGTGCAACAATTTCATCAACTGTAAGGTCTAGTGCCATTGGCTATATTTAGATCAATTGCTAGTAATTAATCATCTTCTTCTGGTGAAGGTTGATAGGGTGCTCTTTTTTTCTGCTTTGGCGATACTTCATTGATTAATTCGGCCACCAATGCAGTCCATCCACTTTGGTGACTGGCACCTAATCCTCTTCCTGTATCTCCATGAAAATATTCATAGAATAAAACCAGGTCTTTGTTTTCAGGCAAACAGTAGAACCAATTTTGCTCTGCATTTAGTTGTCTACAATTTGCACCATCTAATTCAAACAAACTGATGACACGCTTGGTGAGTTCATTAGCCACTTCTGTCAATGACATATAATTTCCAGATCCTGTTGGATAGTCAATGGTCAAAGACTCGTCATAGAATTCACCAAACTTTTTAATGCTTTGAATAATCAAGTAGTTGATGGGCATCCAGACAGGTCCACGCCAGTTACTGTTCCCACCAAAGAAATCAGATGTGCTATCTCCTGGATCATATTGAATGGAATAATCTGTTCCTTCAATATTCACCGTATACGGATGCTCTTCATGATACTTTGACAAAGCCCTGATACCACCTGGCGATAAGAACTCTGTTTCATTTAATAGCCTTTGCAATAAGGCTATCAATCTTTCTTTAGGAATTAGAGAAATCAAGATCTTGTCTTCTTCTACTTTTTCCTCATTGGGCCAGAACTTGTTATTCTTTTTCCGGTATTGTTCAAACCAATTGATTCGTTTGGTAAAGTCCTGCAATTTTTGGAATACCTGTTTATTGATAATGGATACTGCAAAAAGAGAAGTCAAACCTACTATGGATTGAATTCGCAATTGAATGGGTGCATGACCAGGAAGCCCCAATGTATCATAATAGAACTTGTCTTCATCATTCCACATACCCATTTCATTAAGGGCTTCTGCAATGAGTACAAAATGCTCAAAGAATTTGGTAGCAGTGTCTTCAAAAGCTTCGTCCTGCATGGATATTTCAATTGCCATATCCATTAGATTAAGGGCATACATACCCATCCAACTAGTCCCATCAGCCTGTTCCAATTGCGCTTCACTATGCAATTGTATACTTCTATTAAAGACCCCAATATTGTCTAGACCTAGGAATCCACCTTCAAAGATATTGTTCCCGTTTTTGTCTTTTCGGTTGATCCACCAAGTAAAATTGATGATGAGTTTTTGAAAAATCTTTTTAAGGAAAACAATATCGCCTTTGCCAGTTTGTTTCTTTTCAATATTGTAAACCTGCAATGCCGCCCATGCTTGAACAGGTGGATTCACATCACTAAAATTCCATTCATAGGCGGGCAATTGTCCGTCTGGTTTCATATACCACTCCCGCATAACCAAGAGCAATTGGTGCTTGGCAAAAGTAGGGTCTACCATGGCCATGGGCACACAATGAAATGCCAGATCCCAAGCCGCATACCAAGGATATTCCCATTTATCTGGCATAAGAATAATATCCTGATTTTTCAGGTGTTGCCAGTCATGGTTTCTACCATTTTTTCTATGCTCTGTTAAGGGTGCAATCTTATCGCTTTTACTAATCCATTTTTCTATATCGTAATGATAGTATTGCTTGCTCCAAAGCAAACCTGCTAAAGCCTGTCTTTGAATATTGCGAGTATCTGCACTTAAACTATCTGGAAGTACTTCTTCATAAAACTCATCGGCCTCGGCCTTTCTTTGCTGAAAAATAGAGTCATAACCTTTGGGAAAAGGGCTATCTATAAGTACATCGGCCAAGCGCAGGTGAATTGTTTTTGATTCCCCTCCGGCAATTTTCATTTTGTAAACAGGCGCAAACTTGGTACCCTCATTTTTTTTTCTAAGTGCTTCTACATTCTTATTGAGGATGATGGCGTCATTAAACGCGTCTTTTACAAAAATGGACTCATTGGGTGTTCCAAAAAGTTTTTCTGTATTGGTCTCGTTCTCTGTAAAAAAACGATCATTTGCTTTTTGATAATACAGATAGTAACTTCCAATTCTTTCATGGGTAGCCCTAACCACACCTTCTTTTACTTCTTCAATAATGGGCTTTTGATTTAGGTCATTTTGTTGCCAACGATTATAAAACCAAAGATTGGGTAAGAGTGTTACGGGAGCAGTTTCCTTTCCCCTATTCACAATTTCTATCTTGATTCCAATATCTCTTTTACTGTATTTGGCATAAGTGATATAAACGTCAAAATAATTGTTTTGATCAAAGACACCTGTATCAAGAATTTCGTATTCAGGTTCTAATTTGGTTCTATTTCTATTTGCTTCAATTAATTGCTGATAAGGGAATGCATCTTGTGGATACTTATATAGCATCTGCATATAGTAATGCGATGGAATATTATCCAAATAATAATACAGCTCTTTTACGTCTTCTCCGTGATTGCCTTGGTAGTTGCCTAAGCCAAATAACCTCTCCTTTAAAATATCGTCTTTACCATTCCACAGGGAAATTCCAAAACAGAGGTTGCCAAAAAAATCAGAAATACCACCTAATCCGTCCTCTCCCCAGAGATAGGCCCTACTATGTGCGTGGTTAAATGGAAAATAATTCCAAGCGTCACTATTGCCACTATAATCCTCTCTTACGGTACCCCACTGACGCTCTGAAAGATAGGGGCCCCATTGCTCTAAGGGAACTTTTCTGCCTGCGTTAACCTTTAATCGCTGCTGTTCCGCTGTCATCATCTCAAAAACTATTAGTAAATAATTGGTTATTCAACCCGAAAATAAGGAATGAATATACAAAAAGATTGCCTTTTCACCCAGTCTTATCAACCAAAATGAATGCAAACGGTTGCAATTTCAATTATATAAAAATGTTTTATTTGATATACACCTACTTAGGCTTCTTATAATTGGATTTGAATTGACCAGTTGCTGGCTGAGATGGCTTTTTAGCTTGGGGATTAGGTTGATAAGTTAGTTTTCCTGATGCGGATGGCTTTTTTGAAGGAGGAACTGCAGGTTTTGGCAAATTAGGTTTTGCAGGTTGATTTCTTAAATCAATGACTGTTTCACCTTCCTTGGGTTCTTGCTGACCACGTTTATAAATAACCAAACCGTCTAGAAATCTTCTTAAGATCTGATCACCTGCTTCCTGATAATTGGGATGGTCTTCATGCCTATATAAATCGCCCAAAGCCCCTTTGGTGATATGAAAATCAACCAAGGAAAGTATATGTATTACTTCTTCTGTTCTTAGAGAAAGTGCCACACGAATTTTCTTAAGGATATCGTTATTACTTAGCATGATTTTGAAGTATGATCTATTACAAAGGTATTGGTTAAGACAACGCAGTGCATTTCTTTGATATCTTGCAGGTGTGAATCCCTTGCAATACCGATATTTTGCTATTTACAAACCTTACAACATGGTCTCCCAATTTGTAAGCTCACATGACGTAAACTTATTGGGCCAATTGGATTTTGATTTTCCAGAAGGTACTCATGCCATTGGCCGATTGGACAATCACTCAGAAGGTTTGCTATTATTGACCACCAATCCCAAGATAACTAGGTTGCTTTTTCAAGGAACTAAACCACATGGTCGCACTTATCTGGTTCAAGTAAAAAACAGAATCAGTCAGGCATCTATTGACCAATTGAGTAAGGGTATTGAAATTGAAATAAAAGGTGGAATTCCTTATACCACTAGTCCTTGTTTGGTAAAACAAGTAGAACGGCCATCTTGGTTGGAATCTGCCGCCCATGAAATTCCGGCCAACATTCCCCATAGCTGGTTAGAGATTACGCTTACTGAAGGAAAATTTCATCAGGTTCGTAAAATGGTAGCCGCAATACACCATAAATGCAGGAGACTGGTTAGGATTTCTATTGAAAATATAACAGTAACCCACCTTGGGCCTAGTATGGTAGAAGAAATAAGCGAGCAAGACTTTTTCAACAAATTAAATATTTGATCTACCCATTACCCTTTGTTAATTTCAAGAAATGCATGCTCATTCCAAAACACTTCACAAGTATGGTTAAAAGGCGTATTTAAATTCAGTTTGGGCAAAGGCATGGATGGCAATCCAGGAAAAGCAGTGATGAGCAAATCGTAATTTTTCTGTTGTTTAACCACAACAGACATTTCCCAACTATTAGGAAGTGTATCTACTGTTGCGTGTTGTATCAAAATGCCCCTATTGAATTTATGCAGCAAATTTCCCGCGCCTAATTTTTCTGCATCAGCTACAGGGATAACACCTAGGGTACCAATTCCATTTGGAAATTGCTCTTTGTCAAAGCTAATTTGCCAATGCAGATATCCAGTTTTAGAATTGATTGTTTGCTTGATGCCCAACTGCATTTGTTCCTCTAGCTTCTTAAGGTCTTGTGCAAATGATTCATGAAATCTTGAGCCTGGCAATGCTAAAGCGGCATTTATTGCTGTAGGTTTATACCCTCTTTCTAATAAACAATTTAAGGCTGCTTCATGAATGCTTTCAAAGTGTCGCAACATATGAAAGAGTGTGTGATCATTGTATGTGAGCGGAAGCTGTTTCATGTTAAGTGCAAGATGGGCTTAGTCCGTGATTTCCCAAAATAAAAAACCGCCCAAATATTAGAGCGGTTTTCTGTTTCAATCAAATATTTGACCTCTATGGATTGGTAATTATCTCATATTGATAATTCAGATAGTCCAATTCTAAAGAAGCCGCATCTAAGTCTTTGTCCAATTTGAATTTGGTTTCATTGGTCAAGCCTATCAAAGTTTTGTAATAAGCAATGCCTGAACGGAGGTTTTGATAAAATCCAATATAGAATTTTTTCTTTTTCTCATACTGCTCATATGCTACATCTTCTAATAACTGCTCCTTGAAATAGTCAATATATAGGTACAATTCTGCCACAAACATATGCGGCCGATTGGTATTACCCAGGATATTGGTTCTGCCATAAATATGGTCAGACATGGTTTGCAAAGAAACCGTTTTATTGAAGTTGACAATATTTGGGCCAGGACAAATGGTTACTGCTCCTAATTTATTGACAAAGGTTTGAGAATAATTAATGGCTGCAGAATTGCTCAACCCAACACATAGACATTCTTTCTCCAACAAATCATTCACCTGTTTTTCCAAAACTTTTTCAGGCAGACCCATGGTTTTTAACTGGGCTATTTTTAATTGTTGGTATTTAATAGATGCTGTGCAAATAGGTTCCGTTGTAAATTCTGTATTAAAACTTAAATGCTTTTCTGTACAAGGACTACCAGGTGTACCTTTTTCAATCCGCATCAATTTTTCTACTTCAGAGCTAGTACCTTTTAAATAGTGAAAACGAACACCAAGTGGAGAAACATGACTTAGTTTCACGTCTTTTTCCTTGGCAGCACTTAAGAGTTTTAAAGTAGCATCATCTACGGTTGTTGCTTCCGGCACCAATAAAAATGGGGTACCCCAACCTGTACCATCAAACCCATAATAGTTGTGCAAATAAGCATCTTCTTCATAAGTACCAATACCACCCTGTACGGTGAATCTAATGGCTGGTGGATATTTAAACGCTTTTCCACTTTTCTTTAAATGCGCTGCATTGTAAATCTCAAATAAGGCATCAATGAGTTCTTGTTTGTTTAACCTAAACTCTTCTAAAATAGGGCCTAGCAAAATACCATCCGTTGCAAAAGCATGACCGCCGCAGTTGAGTCCAGATTCAACACGAAATTCACTCACCCATAATCCTTTCTTAGCCAAGTATTTTCCTTGAATCAAAGCTGATCGATAGTCACTTACTTTAATGATAATCTTTTTATTAAAGTCTCCATTTTCATTCACGTCAAATTCAGAGAAAGACTCCAAATAATTGTACAAACGAGGATTCATACCCGCTGAGAAAATGATAGAACTGTTTTTCAAATTGCTATTGGCATAACCCCTTAAAGCTGATATAGCATCAGAACCATCGGTTATAACTTCACCTGCTTTATTATAATTGTTCTTATCCAGTTTGGTCATGATATTTACATCAATACTGCCTGGTTTAATGTGAGATCTTAGATAAGCTTCTAGTTTGGCTTTTTCCTTTTCCTCATCAGTTTGCATCATAGTCTGATACAATTGTTTGAGACTGCTATCTTCTGGCAGCATTTCAAAATACTTGACTATTTCAGAACCTGCTTCAAAAGCCGCGTTACGTAGTTTCTCTACTTGGGCTTGAACAATCTCATTCACCAGATTTAAATAGTCCGTAATGCGCTTTGCGCGATAGTCTTCTTCGTGGGTATCAATAGGTTTGTATTCCTTATTGATGGTGGGATAATAATGCGCGCGCATCATTTCTACCAAGCGGTCTTCAACAATAGACATAACGGAAGAAATGCCAAAACGCGCCACTTTAATGGGGCTGTCAATAGTATAAGCCAAACCCATTACCGGGATATGGAACTTGTGATAAGGAGATTGATACATTTGATCTGAATGTGGGATTAAGAATCATTTTTTCTTACACAGAAACAGGCTTTGCAAAATGTAAAGCCTGTTAGCTGGGCATGCGAACAAAAATAATCCCTTGTTCAGAGCATAAATATGACTTTTGTCATTCGGCTGCAGTGTTTGGCGCATGCCAGTGCAGCTTTTTGCCAAATCCCAAACTACTGTCCGTTAGCTTCACGTGTTGTAACTGAATGGTCCATACTTTTCCCGGCATGGCCAATGCTATGGGATTTTTTTTGTGATAGTATTGTGATGCGCCCTTAGCCAATGGATGGTCTTCACCCAAACATTCGCCTTCCATCTGGATGCCTTTCACCATTAACTTATTCAATTTATCAGGAAGCACAGTACCTGAAACGGCGCTACAACTTGCTAAAAATCCCACATGCGCAGCATCATCTGAAGATTTAAAATATAACTGATGCAACTCTGGATGAAACACATAATAACAAGAAAAGGAATAAGGCTTACCTGCAAGGTCTAAACAGGCAATATTGGCACAGGATTGAGACAGTATAAATTCGCTAATGGTTGGATTCATGATAGTTTAATGATGTTAACAGGACAGGCTTCAGCTACTGCCGCTGTATCAAAATAAATGGACTGACCTACGGGTAATACGTGAACCGTTTTTTTTAATTGTGCATTAAGCAACACTGCTTTGCCGTCTTTTTTTGACATCCGCCAAAGTTCCGGTTGCATCTCATAACAGATGCCACAACCAATGCATTTATTTCTATAGTGAATAATATTGGCCATTATGCTTTAACCAATTTATATAGTTTGTCCTTGGTGCTGATTCTAGCAGCAATTGGAAAAGTTATTTTATCGCCTTTGGCAGCCAGATCAGCTTCTACCCCATTGACCACTAATCTTTCCATGGTTTCTCTTGTCATGCCTAATTCTGGCCCAAGCACCAAAATAGTATCGCCCTTGGCAACAGAACCTGATTCAACCAAGAATTCACCAACTTGAATCTTGGAATAATAATTGGTACCCTTGCCAACATAGATTTTCTTTTCCTCAGCTTTTGAACCTGGTTCTGAGGTCCACTCACCCAATTTTCTACCCAAATAATAACCCTCCCAAAAACCTCGGTTATAGACTTTGCGCAACCTTTCTAACCAAGCAGCTTTTTTTTCTGCGGTATATTCATTGTTTAGAACAGCTTCCGTTGCTTCTTTATAACAGCGCGTAACCGTATCTACATATTCCGCTCCCTTACTCCTTCCCTCAATTTTCAAAACGTCTACTCCTGCATCCAAAACCTGATCCAAAATAGTGATGGTACAGAGGTCTTGGGGAGACATGATGTACTCGTTATCAATTAATAATTCCTCGTTGGTTTCTGCATCTTTGACAATATAAGATCTTCTACAATTTTGTACACAAGCGCCTCTATTTGCAGCAGCGTTTTGTGAATGCAAACTCAAATAACATTTACCAGAGACTGCCATACAAAGTGCCCCATGTACAAATATTTCAATCTTGATCAATTCTCCCGATGGGCCTGTGATCTTTCTTCTTTTAATCTCCTTAATAATCTGAGCCACTTGTTTTAAAGTAAGTTCCCTAGCCAGCACCACCACGTCTGCAAATTGGGCAAAGAATTGAACAGATTCCAGATTGCTCACATTGGCCTGCGTAGATACGTGCAGGGGAATACCCATTTCTTTGCAATATTGCATCACCGCAAAATCGGCCGCAATCACAGCGTCAATTCCTTGGGCTTTTACTTCATGCAAAATGGATTTGAGCAATTGCATATCGTGCTCATACATGACAGTATTTAGGGTAATATAGGCTTTGATACCGTGTTTGCGAGCAAGGGTTCCAATCTTGGCCAAGTCTTCTACAACAAAGGAATTGGAAGACCTAGTGCGCATATTGAGTTGCTCTACGCCAAAATAGATAGCATCTGCTCCTGCATAAATAGCAGCCATCATGGAATCAAAAGAACCTGCGGGTGAAAGCATCTCCACCTTTCTCATTATCACTAGTTTTTCATTTTATTTGAAAATTCCTGCAAAATTAACAATTAAAGGTATTTTTGTCCTTAATTATTTTAACCATGCTCAGACTCACTAAGATTTTTCATTTTGAAATGGCCCACGCTATTCATGGTTACCAAGGTCCTTGTAAGAATATTCACGGGCATTCGTATGAATTGCATGTATGTTTTCAATCCAATACAGCTGTTAGTGGCGCCATTCCCCCACCTGGTTTTCTAATGGATTTTAAAGATTTAAAGAAGATGGTAAAAGGGCCAGTTGTTGACAAATTAGACCATAGTTTGGTGCTTTCTGAAGCTTATTTGGCAGCGCATCCCGGGATCCAATATGATGAGAACTTGCAGGTTTGGCAAATGGAACCCAGTGCAGAAAACATTCTATATCACATACAAAAAATCATAGAACCCTTACTACCTGAAGACCTGAAATTGGTGCATATGAAAATCTATGAAACCAAGGACAGTTTTGCAGAATGGTTTGCAGATTAGTATTGGATCAATTCTATAAAACGATTGCTATGTTTTCAAAGTCAACAGAATATGCTTTGAGGGCTACTATTTATATTGCCCAAGAATCTAACTCAGATAAAAAATTGAGTTTGAATCAAATAGCCAATGCCATTGATTCTCCACCCAGTTTTACGGCTAAAATTTTGCAATTACTCACCAAGGATAATTGTATCATCAGTTCTGTTAGAGGACCCAATGGTGGATTTTATATTACCGAAGACGCCAAACAATTACCCATTCGCAAAGTGTTGGAGGCTTTGGATGAACAGGACCTATTTGTAAAATGCATTTTGGGTTTGAACAATTGTTCTGAGACAAAACCCTGTCCCATGCATTACCAATACCAACCCATTAAAAAGCAGTTGATTAAACTCTTTGAAACCAAAACCATTCTGCAATTGGCAGATCCCAGTCAACCAGCCAATTTTCTAGTGAACAATTCTTTGTAAAAGGCTTCTAACCAAGCTATTGCACCGGATTATTTTTCTTGTTCTAGACTTGAAATTGAAATTTGTTTAGTAGCTTGTTGAACAAACCAACTACATGAGAATATTATTTTCTGCATTAAGTATTGTTTTTGCAATGCAAATATCTGCCCAAGAATTACCCAAGAATTATTCATCATTGGTAAGCAAAATTGAACCCCAGTTAATTCAGTGGCGTCAACATTTTCACGAAAATCCAGAGTTGTCAAATAGGGAATTTAAAACAGGTGCGTATATAGCAGATTATCTCAAATCAATTGGTCTTGAAGTAAAATATCCCATTGCTAAAACAGGCGTTGTGGCTATTTTAAAAGGTGGCAAACCAGGCCCCAATATTGGACTACGGGCCGATATAGATGCCCTACCCATTGTAGAAAGAACACCCATTCCATTTGCTTCAAAAGTAAAAGGTGAATACAATGGTCAACCCGTTGGCGTAATGCATGCCTGTGGTCATGATGCACATACTGCCATCTTAATGGCTACTGCAAAGACTTTAAAAGAGATGCAAAAAGATCTGGCGGGAACCGTAGTGTTTTTGTTTCAACCTGCGGAAGAAGGTGCTCCCAATAATGAGGAAGCTGGTGCACCACTCATGATTAAGGAAGGTGCCATGGATAATCCCAAATTAGATGTGGTATTTGGCTTGCATATGGCGGCTTCCATGCCAGCTGGTTTGTTGGCTTATAAATCAGGATCAGCGCAAGCTTCCGCTGACCAATTTAAAATTGTGATTCATGGAAAAGGTAGCCATGGGGCTATGCCCTGGTTGAGTACAGATCCTATTTCTATTGCTGCCGATGTGGTACAAGGACTACAAAGAATTGTGAGTAGAGAAACTGATTTAAGCAAAGCACCTTTGATTATTTCTGTTGGCTCTATGCATAGTGGTTTAAGAAATAATATTATTCCAGAAACAGCCGAACTTGCGGGCACCATTCGCGCATTGGATGCCAAAACAAGACTGGCTACCCATGAAAAAATTAAACGTATGGTAAAGGGTATGGCTGAAAGCGCAGGGGCTAGCGCCGATGTAGAAATCACAACCCAAACTTTAGTCAATTATAATGACCCAGCGCTTACTAAGAAAATGGTTCCTTCCTTATTCACAGCAGCAGGAGCAGACAATGTTTTAGAATCAAGTTGGACAACAGCCGCGGAGGATTTTTCATTTTATGGAGAAAAAGCACCTACCTTATTTTTCTCCTTGGGTGGAATGACCAAGGGAAAGAATCCAGCTGAAGTTGGCGGTCACCATACGCCCGATTTTTATTTAGACGAATCTGGATTTATTGTGGGCGTAAAAGCTTTTTGTCAATTGGTCTTTGACTATGGCAAAAAATAAAATGGCTTTTTTAAATAAGCGTTAATGATGTAACCTAACCAAATAATCCCTTAAGCTTTTAATGCTTCGCGGACCTTGGGTGCAATTTTTGTTCCAAAGATTTCAATGGATTTCATGAGCGTTGCATGACTTGGACCACCTACATCCATATGCGCAGAAAATCGCGTTAGCCCAAACATTTCTTTTAAGTAAAGGATTTTATCTATGGCTTGATTGGCGTCTCCAATGATCAAATGTCCGTTGGCTCCTCTACCAATTTGATACTGCCGCTTTTGATATGGAGGCCATCCCCTGCTTCTTCCTATTCTATCCATTTGTCCAGAGTAGACAGGATAATAGGCATCTGCGGTTTGTTCTGCGTCATCTCCAAAAAATGCATGCATGTGAACCCCAACTTGAAATTTTTCCATGCTATGACCAAACTCTTGATAGCAATCTTTATAATATTGAAACAAGGGTTGAAACTGTGCTGGATCTCCACCTATAATGGCAAACATTACGGGTAAGCCATATTTAGCAGCCCTTACAACGGATGCAGGAGTACCGCCAATGGCCACCCAAATATTTAAATGATCTTGCACGGCCCTGGGCATGATCAATTGGTTCTTGAGTGCTGCCCTAAATTTTCCTTTCCAAGTAATTCTTGGAGATTTGTTAATCTGCATCAGCAATCCCAACTTCTCTTCAAACAACGCTTCATAGTCATCCAATTCATAACCAAAGAGTGGATAGGATTCAATAAAACTTCCTCTTCCCGCCATGAGTTCCGCCCTACCTCCAGACAATTGATCAAGGGTAGCAAAATCTTGATATAGCTTTACTGGGTCTGCAGAACTCAAAACAGAAACAGCAGATCCTAATTTGATTTTGTTAGTAACAGAAGCCGCAGCGGCCAAGACTATCTCTGGAGAAGCTACAGCATAGTCTGGGCGATGGTGTTCACCAATGCCATAGAAATCTATACCCAACTCATCCATCAATTTGATTTCCTCTAGTAATTCTTTCAAGCGCTCACCGGTATCTTGAATGCTGCCATCAGGTCTTACATTCAAATCTCCAAACATGCCAATTCCCAGTTCCATAAATATGCTTTTGTCAAAGTTATCTGAATCCTTGAGAAAACTTTGGCAATTAGTTTATTTGCGATACAAGGGAATTCGTTTTAACAAATATTCCAATGTGGTATTGTATTGGGCGTTGGTGCTATTTAAAAATGCTTTATGATTGTCGGTATAAATGTTTTGATTCTTGTCATTGAATACATTCAAAACAACACTTGTTCCATAGTATTGTGCACTGGTTGAAGTTGAGCTTCCAAATGCGCTTGTATTGCCATTATACGTTTTGCCATTCCCATTGCTGTTGGCATTAAAACTAGAATTGGTGCTTGAAGATTGCATTCCTTTTACAATGGTCACTGTTCCTTCTACAATAAATTCAACACCCAAAATATTACAGATCTCATCCCAAGTAAACCCTTCAATATTATCCCTGGTTACTCCAGCTTTAATCAATAAAGCATTGGTAGTTCTTGGGTCTAATAAGGTATATCCAGCAGAGTGTTTTTGTAAAAAAGTATAAGCGTCTGTTTGAACCTTGATGCTAATTTCTTTTGCACCAGCCTGTCCATCACGAATATATCCAAAAGGCAGAATGGCCACTTTATTGTGATGGTCACCACTGGCAACATCATAAGTACGAGCAGGCTTAGCACTGGCCTGTGGTGCTGGTGCTGCTTCTGCCACTTCTTTCTTTTCAGAAGGCAATTGTTGGCGATTAAAAAACTCAACCCTTCCGCTGCTATAAGTTACTTTTAAAATATCTGTTTTCTTAATGGTATATTCCAAAGTTTCTCCTTCATAAATAAACTTGATCTCATTGTCAGAAATGCTGGTAATTTTGCCAACCATTTCATCCCCATTGACCTTTAATACCTTATCTGATTTAGCAGATTTTTCTGCGGGTTTTGTGTTTTGTGCAATTGCTGAAAATGACAAGACTACTGAAAGGAATAATAGAAAATAGGATTTCATAAGATTGGTTTGTAAAATTTGGATATGAAAACAAAAAAAATCAGCAATAAAAAAATTGGGCTGCGCCGTGTTCAATAATGATTCAACAATCAATCTTAGAAATTCAACATTATTTTGAATTCCTTTTTTGCTGCCAAACTAAATTTTCTAACAAGAGCAGGTAATTATATCCTGGACAATGATAAGTAAATCTAAAAGCGCCAGTTTTATAGGCGGTATTCTTGATGGAATTGGGGAACATGGACCCAATATTGGCAAGAAAGAAAACAAATTGATCATCTTCTATCAAGGAGGAAAGTTCTTTTGATTTATTAAGGGAAATTGCGGGAGGTTGAACGCCCCATCTAAGTAATGAAGTACTTAACATTACTTGATCCATAAACAAGTCAGAATCCTGTAATAATTTCTCCGTTTCAGCAATCAAAGAAGGTTTTAATTCTTCCAATTGAGGTATGGGTCTTAATGCCATTAACCTAGAGATATGGTATACTAAAACAGCGGGTCTAGCATACTGAGGAGAAATATAGTTTGCCAAACTGATGTATTGCTTTTCCTTAATAATATTGGTCATCAATTGAAGCGTTGCAGAGTCAGCAACTGACCAAGGTAATTGATATTGTTGAACAAAATACAAGACATTGGCATGCACGCCAAAGTCAAATTCAATGGGCATTTTTTCGCCAAACCAAGTAGAATATGCCGCCATATTATTGTACCCATCAAAAGTACTGTTGATGTTATACTTATAGCCATTGCGATATAATTGCATTAATTCATGCACTTGATTTGCAGTTGCCTTATCTGCATTTTGAGCCATTAATAAAATCACCGTATCATCCATATCATCCGCTAAAGCCCGTTGTTTGTTAAATAGATTCAACCAACCTCCATTGGGGAAAATTTGCACGGTATCTGTGGGCCAGAAATTATAGGTATTTCTTTCAGGATGCTTTCTACTTTTGAACTTAGGATATAGAGCAGATGCCCTATCTATGATGGTTTTTGCCTGTACTTGTTGTGAGGCAGAAAGTTTAGGCATTAGGTTTTGCAAAGTCAGAGATACTAAACCAGAAAAGAAAGGATTCACATCTGCCTTGTACCTTGTTTTATTAAGGGCATACATTCTATAAGAAGGAATAGAACCTTTTGGAAAAATGCCATTTTCCTTGATTTGCAAATCATCCAATCTTTGTAACAGTTGGCTAATCAGGATACTATCATTTGAAGATGCACTAATACCATTACTGATAAAAAAAAGCATTGCCAATGCTAGATATTTTCTAATACAATTGATCAAGGGATGATGTGAATATTTAAAATAATGAAGCTTCAAGAATTTGATTTTTTTAAATGCCCATGCATTTCAAAATGCTAATTTAACGGTTATCTTACTTCCAATGAATCAAAATAAAAAGGTCTTGCAAACCTAGATTTACAAGACCTTTTGTAAGTGGAGTCGAGGGGAGTCGAACCCCTGTCCAAACATCGCTACCATTAGCTTTCTACATGCTTATTTTCTTATTAATTGTAGGCATTAAGCAGGAAAGAAACAAACCAACCTAACGCTTAGCTGGATAATCTTAAGTATCGGTCACAGCCTTCCGTTACAGCATTCTCTTTTGTTTTGAGTCGGCGGCGGCAAGAGGTAAGAGACCAACCTTAGCCGGGGCCCGAATGGTTACTTAATCACTGATTAAGCAGCCATGGCATACTGAGTATTGCCATTTGAAGTTTGAATATTCAGATTAAAGTGCTAATTATCCAACGCACTGCATGCTTACACCAACCGTGACATATGCTGTCAAAACCAATACGACCCCAGAATGCAAAGGTAGCCATTCCAAAGAATGCTACCTGTTAAACTATTTAAACAAACGCCAGAAGTCAAGACCCAGGGCGTAAGCCATTAATCCTAATAAGAGCACCATACCCACCATTTGAGCGTATTCCATGAACTTGTCTCCTGGTTTGCGTCCAGTAACCATTTCATACAAAGTGAATAGCGCGTGTCCACCATCTAGTGCTGGAATGGGCAGAATATTCATAAAGGCTAAAATGATTGAGAAGATTCCTGTTAAGGTCCAGAACTTTTGCCAGTCCCAAACGCCTGGGAAGGTATTTCCAATACTGATCACACTACCCAAAGATTCACTTGCATTTACCTTACCTGTAAAGATTTGTTTGATACCTGTGATATATCTATCTAGTGTTTCAAAACAACGATTAAAGCCCATAGGAATGGCCTGTGCCAAACTATAATCCTTGCTCACCGTACCAAACATAGCATAAGGTGTTACGCGAAAAAATCCTACAGCACCTTTGTTATTCAATTGCACTTTTACCGCTACGGTATCTGCTCCACGTTTTACGGTGAATTCTACAACAGAGTCACCAAAGCCCTTGTTCAAAGCTTCGTATTCGTGAAAGTATTGGAAGGGATGTTTGTTAAACGCAATTAAGGTATCGCCCTTGGCAAACTTACCTTCTTTAAAATTGGCAGTCTTGGCAATAGAGTCAATAATAGCGGGATACCTCATGCTAATAAAATCAGCGGATAAATCACCAGCCCTACCGCGTTTGCCAGCTTTTTTATAGAGGTTCTTGATCAAGGCCTCAGGTATGGCCAATTCTAGTTTCTGACCGGCTCTGTCTACCGTAATTTTCTTAGCATCGGAAGTAACAATATCTGGAACAATGGTTCCAAAATCTTCCACTACCCTGCCATCAATAGCATAAATATTATCTCCGTCTTGTATGCCCATGCTCTTAGCCAGAGAATCGGCGTGTACGCCAAATTTTAAATTCTTGGCTGGCAAATATTCTTCTCCCCAAACCCAGGTAATTCCAATAAAAATGACAATAGCTAGAATTACGTTTACAACAACACCACCCACCATGATGATTAGTCTTTGCCATGCTGGCTTTGCCCTGAATTCATAGGGCTCTGGAGGTAACTTCATTTGCTCTTTGTCCATGCTCTCATCAATCATGCCTGAGATTTTTACATAGCCTCCAAATGGCACCCAACCCAATCCCCATTCGGTATCGCCTTTTTTCTTTTTCCAAAGACTAAACCAAGGATCAAAAAAAAGATAGAATTTCTCTACCCTGCATTTAAATATGCGGGCTGGGATAAAATGCCCCAATTCATGAAGCACTACTAAAATGGAAAATGACAGGATAAACTGACCTGTCTTTACGCCGATACTCACCCAATCTATTACTAATAAATTCATCATGCCGATGCTGGATTTTAATTGTTTTGTTTGATGCCAACTACATATGGATCAAAGAGGCCGCAAAGTTACGCGTCTCCCCATCTGTTTCAAAATACTCTTCCAATGTTGGCTTTTCTATAAAGGTCATTTTCTGCATGCTTTGCTCAACCACTTCTGTCATGTCTAAGAATCCAATGCGATTACGCAAGAAAGCATAAACTGCTATTTCATTGGCCGCATTAAGGATACAGGGCATATTACCCGCCATTTTAAGGGCTTCCATAGCCAGTGATAAATTGCGGAAGGTTTTTAGATCCGGTTCTTCAAAACTCAAGGTCTGAGGTTTTTTAAAATCGTATCTGGGAAAATCATTGGCAATTCTATGAGGAAAAGCCATGGCATATTGAATGGGCAATTTCATATCGGGCAAGCCCATTTGAGCTTTCAAACTTCCGTCTTCAAATTGCACCATGCTATGGATAATACTTTGTGGGTGAACCACTACTTGAATCTGCTCTGGAGTCAGGTCAAACAACCATTTGGCTTCTATCATCTCCAAACCCTTGTTCATGAGCGTAGCCGAATCAATGGTAATTTTTGCACCCATACTCCAGTTGGGATGTTGCAAAGCATGATCCCTTTTTACATTTACCAAGAAGTTAGGTTTCTTACCCAAAAAAGGTCCACCGCTAGCAGTTAGAATGATTTTTGAAATAGGATTATTGCCTTCTCCTACCAAGCACTGAAAAATGGCAGAATGTTCACTATCAACAGGTATTACTGCTGCGCGATGTTCTCTGGCTTTCTGCATCACAATATCTCCAGCCACTACCAGTGTTTCTTTATTTGCCAATGCAACGGCTTTTCCCATTTGCACGGCCTGCAAAGTGGGTCTAAGACCCGCATAACCTACAATACCTGCCAACATCATGTCATAACAATCCATGGCTGCCACTTCTTCCAAAGCTTTCTCCCCTGCAAAGACTTTCACATTTGTTGAAGCAAGTGCCTCTTTAACGGCTTGGTATTTTTTATCATCGCCAATAACCACAATGTTGGGGTTGAACTCCAATGCCTGTTGCACCAAGAGCGTATCATTGGTTTGGGCCGTTAATATTTCAGCGCTAAACAATGTTGGGTTAGCCCTGATCACGTCTAGAGCCTGTGTACCTATGGAACCGGTAGAGCCGAATACGGCGATTCTTTTTTGCGTCATTAGTTATATTTGGGCTTCCTAAAGATGGGCAAAATACTGCCAATCTTCTTGGTAAAGCCGGTTTATTTATCCCCCATCTTTTAGGATTGCAGAAAAGCTGCTAGCCCATTGGCTAAGTTTCGGTCATTACTCAACCTTGGTACTTTGTTCTGTCCACCCAATTTACCAATCTGCTTCATATAATCAATAAATCCATTTTTCCTTACCAAGCTAATCTTAAGTCTGTCTAAAATATTACCCCCAATTAGGTCATCATAATAAACATTCTTATTCCTGAGTTGCTGGTCTAGATAATCTGCAAAAGCCTCCAATTGCTGCGGAGCCTGTTCAAATTCTACAAACCATTCATGGTAGCTTTTGCCATGTCCCTGCTGAACAATCATGGGTGCTACGGTAAATTCAGTGATTTTAGCAGCAAATTGGGCAGCAGCCTGTAACATGGCATTCTCTACTTCCTCTCCAATCACATGTTCTCCAAAGGCAGAGATAAAATGCTTGATCCTACCACTCACCACCAAACGATAAGGTTGGGTAGAAACAAACCTAACCGTATCGCCCAGGTTATAGCCCCAAAGACCCGCATTACTATTGATAATCAGGGCATAATTGACCCCAATCTCCACTTGCTCCAGTCTTAGACGGGTAGGATTCTCAGAAAAAATCTCAGCCGCAGGCACAAATTCGTAAAAAATACCACTATTGGTATTTAATAATAGGCCTTCGGCCGATTGGCTATCTTGAAAGGCAAAAAAGCCCTCACTGGCGGGAAATAACTCTATACTATCTATGCGTTTGCCCACTGTTTCAAAGAGTTTGGCCTTATAAGGTTCAAAATTCACCCCCCCTTGCACCATGACACTGAAATTGGGAAACAAATCCGCTATTTTCTTCCCCGATTGTTGGTGTAAACGGTCAAAATACATCTGCATCCATGGTGGAATACCGCTTATCAAGGTCATGTCTTTGTTAATGGTTTCAGCCACAATCCTATCTAGTTTTGCCTCCCAATCTTCTATACAATTGGTTTCGTAACTAGGTAATTGATTGGAGCGCAGGTAGCTAGGAATATGGTGGTTGACTATCCCACTTAGCCTTCCCGTTGGGATGCCTGCAATTCTTTCCAGTTCTGGGGAACCACTTAAGAAGATCATTTTTCCATTGGCAAATGCCGAATTACCCGTTTCCGCCATATAGCAAAGCAGGGCATTTCTGGCCGTATTAATATGATTGGGAATGGACTCCTTGGTTATAGGAATGTATTTGACACCACTAGTGGTTCCACTGGTTTTGGCCAAATAAATGGGCTTGCCCTTCCAAAGTACGTTTTGCTTGCCTTCTTTGATACTGGCTATATAGGGTTTGAATTGTTCATAATCCCTCAAAGGCACAGCTTGGGCAAATTCTTGGTGGTTAGAAACTGCCGAAAAATGGTGATCCTTACCAAAATCGGTGTTTTTTCCCGTTTTTAATAGGTTTTTCAGAATGGCATCCTGATCCTCTACAGCGGTCAGCATCCCTTTCTTGGTTTTATTATAGATGTAATTGGCAAAGGGCCTGGCTAATAAAGACTTTAGGTTCATGTATTTGGCTTTCGCTGATCGTATAAGGGGGCAAAATTAGGGGGATAGCTGAGTTTTTGCTTTTAAAATCCGGTAATATTATGGTAATTGCATCCCAAACTAGGCCAATTATAAGGTTGTCCTGAAAAAAAGGGAAATTATTTCAAAAATGTTTGTGCAAATCAGCACTAAATCCCTACCTTTGCCGTCCTAATTTTGGAAAGCTATGTTAGCAGTTGTAAAAATCGCAGGTCAACAATTTAAAGTACAAGCAGGTCAAAGTTTGTATGTTCCGCACTTGCAAGGTAATACCGGTGACAAGGTTGAGTTCAGTGACGTATTGTTGGTAGACAACAACGGAACGATTTCTGTAGGTAGTGAAGTAAAAGCTACAGTGAAAGCAGAAATTATCAGTGCCCTTGTGCAGGGTGAAAAGGTTATCGCCTTCAAAATGAAAAGAAGGAAAGGTTTCCGCAAAAAGCATGGTCACAGAACCCACTATACAAGAATCATGATCGAAAGCATTGCTTAAGATCTAGTCTAGTTATTGGCACTTATGTGTAAACTATGTTTGCATGCAAGCGGTAGAACAAGAATAAAAAAATTATAAAAAGTATTTTATGGCACACAAAAAAGGTGAAGGTTCCGTTAAGAACGGTCGCGATTCACAAAGCAAACGTCTAGGCGTAAAAATCTATGGTGGACAACCAGCTACTTCTGGTAACATCATCGTTCGCCAAAGAGGTACTCAATATCATCCTGGTAAAAATGTGGGTGTTGGAAACGACTACACATTGTTTGCTTTAGCTGATGGTGTAGTAGAATTTAAGAAAGGTAAAAACGACAAGTCAACTGTGTCAGTTTTACCAGTTGCAGTGACTGCATAAAAAATATTTTTTGGAATTGCAAATAAGTTTTTATTTTTAATGTATTATTTACTAACCATTAAATCTAAAAAACATGGCAACTGCAAAAAAAGCTGCTCCTAAAAAAGCCGCTGCAAAAAAAGCCGCTCCTAAAAAAGCTGCTGCCCCAAAGAAAGCTGCTCCTAAAAAAGCTGCTAAGAAAGCTGCTCCTGCAAAGAAAGCCGCTCCTGCAAAAAAAGCTGCTCCTAAAAAAGCTGCTCCTGCAAAGAAAGCTGCTCCTGCAAAGAAAGCCGCTCCTAAAAAAGCTGCAAAGAAAGCTGCTCCTAAAAAAGCTGCTAAGAAATAATTCAACGATTATTTCTCACAGAGATAGATTTAGTCCCGGAAATTATTTTCCGGGATTTTTTTGCCCCTACTACAAGAAAATTCCCGCTATTTTTGAAAAATGGATAACTACGCAATTGCAGATAATTTTGCTCTTTTGGGCAAACTGATGGACATACATGGAGAAAATAGCTTTAAGGCCAAATCCTATGCTGCTGCGGCTTTCACAATAGAGAAGCTTCCAACACAACTAGTAGAAATGCCCTTGGACAAAATTGCTAGTATCCGGGGAATTGGAGAATCCATTGCAAAAAATATTGTAGAACAATTACAAACAGGCAGCATGATTTTGCTGCAAGAATACATTCAAAAAACACCAGAAGGTATCTTGACCATGATGTCTATTAAAGGCATTGGTCCAAAAAAAATTGCCACTATCTGGAAGGAACTTGAAATTGAAACCATAGGTGAATTATTATACGCGTGTAATGAAAATAGATTAGCTAATTACAAAGGATTTGGTGCTAAGTCTCAACAGAATATTAAAGAGGCTATTGAATTTTTTATGGGCAGTCAGGGAAGTTATCTCTACCAACAACTAGAAAGTTTTACTAGAGAGATGACAGAACTTTTAAAGAAAGCTTTTCCTGATTTTCTTTTTGAAGTCACAGCAGATTATAGAAGACAATTAGAAATTATCACCTCTATTTCATGGATTACCACTACTCCAAAGGACCTTTTAACAAAATACTTTTCCACAGTTGAATGCACATTTTCAGAACCAGAAAATGATCATCTTGTAGTGGAATCTACTGCACCAGTTCCTTTACATTTTCATTTTGCAACAGTAGAAAATTTTGGTACGGTACTTTTAAAAACTACGGGACCAACTAGTTTTTTAGAAGCATTTGAAAAAGCATCAGACTTGAATTTGACCACTTCATTTGCAACAGAAAATGATCTATTTAAAGCAGCAGATTTAACATTTATTCCAGCCTTTAGAAGAGATGATGCTTCCATTGTTTTGAAAGCGAAAAATAAAAACATCAAAGCCTGTATTGAAACTTCAGACATCAAGGGTATTATCCATAGTCATAGTAATTGGAGCGATGGAGCAGAGACACTTGAAGCCATGGCTATAGCGGCAAAGGAAAGAGGTCTTGAATATTTGGTCATAAGTGATCACTCTAAATCTGCATTCTATGCCAATGGACTTAGAGAAGAAAGAATTATTGCACAACACCAACAAATAGATGAATTAAATAAAAAGCTGGCCCCTTTTAGAATTTACAAAAGCATTGAAAGTGATATTCTAAATGATGGCAGTTTGGACTATGATGACGAGGTATTGGCTAGTTTTGACCTTGTGATTGCCTCTATCCATTCTAATCTGAAAATGACAGAGGAAAAAGCTATGATGCGTTTGATGAACGCCATAGAAAACCCTTATACTTCTATTCTAGGACATATGACAGGCCGTTTGTTGCTCAGTAGGGGTGGTTATCCTGTTAACCATGAGCTAATTATTGACGCCTGTGTAGCCAATGATGTGGTGATAGAATTAAACGCCCATCCAAGAAGACTAGATATTGACTGGCGTTGGATAGACAAAGCAGTTGACAAAGGAGTTCTTATTTCAATAAATCCAGATGCTCACAGTATAGAAGGATATGAGGATTGCAAATATGGGGTGCTAGTGGCTCAAAAAGCTGGGCTAACCAAGTATCAGAATTTGAGCAGTTATGACCGAAGCGAATTTGAATCCTTTTTGATGGACCAACACCAGAAAAGGGGTTAACCAGTTCAATCAAGGAAATACTTGATGCGCTTTATTGTAGAATTAGGTTGTCTGAGCCAAGGGTAATCGAATAAAGAAAGTTGTGCCTTTACCTTCAACTGTTTCAAACCAAATATACCCCTTTGCCTTTTCCACTATTCCCTTGCAAATAGCCAATCCCAACCCTGTGCCGGAGGTTTTAGTGGTGAAATTAGGCTTGAACAGGTGTTGGGCTATACGCTCTGGAATACCTCCAGAATGGTCCTCAATGGTCAAGAGTAAAGTGGTAGTTTCTTTTTGAAGATACAAGTCCACTTCTATCCCTTTAGGGTTCTCCTCACCTGCTTCAACCGCATTCTTGATTAGATTAGTGAGAAGACGATTTATCTGCAGTTTATCAGACTGTATCCATAATGGCTCTTGCTGAATTTGACTCTTGATCTTTAGATTGGGATAAGATTGATATAATTGAATCACAGAATTCACAGCATCATTCATGTCAAATGTTTCCAAACGGGCATTCCCAATATTGGCAAACTGAGAAAAGTCTCCTGCTATCTTAGACAGTTGATCAATTTGTTCAATCAGGGTCACTGCCATTTTTTGAGATAATTCTTTTACATTAGGAGAACCTGCTTCAATGGCTTTTTGCAAATACTGGATACTCAATTTCATAGGGGTGAGCGGGTTTTTGATTTCATGTGCAACCTGTCTTGCCATTTCACGCCAAGCCCCTTCCCGTTCACTCTGTGCCAATGCTTCTGCACTAGACTCAAGTTTATGTACCATTTTATTGTACTCAGCCACCAAGATGCCAATTTCATCTTTTCTATTCCATTCAATTACTTCATTTACTTTTCCTAGGTTCACCTGTTGCATTTTCTCCCCAATTAAACTAAAGGATTGAATAATTCTATTGGTCAGAAAAAAAGCAATGGCTCCTGCTACCAGAAAAATGAAGGCATTCAAATTTATGAGCGTAGCTAGGAATCCGGAAATCTCTTGGGTAAGTTCTGTTTGAGAATTCAAATAAGGAATATTCAAATAAGCATAGTTGTTTCCATGCTTATCAACCAAAGGCACATAAATACTTAGGTAATTGAACTCGCCTACTTTTTCTGATTGCAAATACCGAATACTTTTGTTGGCATGCAATTGCAAGTAGGCTTCTGGCTCCATTTTCTCACTAAGCAAATGCTTATTATAAATGTAGGGTTGGGTAGAGATTTTCAGATTACCCTTTGTATCGTAGTAGTTGATATCTACATTATGCAGGTCAGAAATATCGGCAATTTTCTTTTCTAAATCATCCATCTCAGACATATTACTTACGGTAAGCACATCGTCAAACTCCAACTGTGCTCGTAAGCGATTGTCAATTTCATTAGCCATTACCTGAATGGACTTACTCAAACGATCTTCATTGTTTCTGTTGAACCGAATAATAAAAAAAGAAATGGTGGCAATTCCAATAACAATAAAAGAGAATACACTCAAAAAGATAATGGTAGCTTGAATCTGCGATCGAATATTCCATTGAAATGCTTCTTTAAATTTTGACCATTGAAAACGATGAGTTAACAAATAAGAACCCGATTGGAATAAAAATATGATGATTAAGAAGGCAACAAACAAATAGGCAAACAAGGTCAATGATTCCAGTACCCAAGTATTTCTTTTTACAACTAAGACTAGTTTCCCATTTCCACTATTGTACCATAATTCATTATAAACGCCATTTTGTAAATAAGTAAACTCAAAACCAGGAAACTTTTTCTCATTGAGCTGTGAAGGAAAACTATAGTTGTTAAAATGGTTGATGAGTTTTCCTTTATTATATACAGCATAGGAATAATTGGTGTTTAAGTCAGAAGAAATATCCTGCGATTGGTTAAATAACTCTGGATACAATGCCTCACTCTTGTATCGTTTAGACTTAATAATCACAAATAAATAACCCTTGATTTGACCTGCTTCCTTAATCTCTTTTTGATAGATAAAACTAAAGCCATCAGAAATTTTTTCATAGCTGTACAAACCAGGAATATCTGTTGGCTTGGCTTGGTTTAACAAAATGGTTTTAATACTGGCAAATGAAGTAGAATCTTCATTGTGCAGGGGCTGAGTAGCCGCGTCATAGGTATATATTCTGGTGTCAAACTTATTGAGGTATCCAGAAAAATTTTCATTGATTAATGAATCCTTGATAAACTTATTGGAATATTCACTTTCTAGTCTGTGAAAATTACTTGACAAGAATACCTCATCAAAATTAGTAGCTGCAATATTGAGCAGGTTTTCTCCAGATGGGTCTGTTTGTTGGGCCAGCTTTTCTGCTATGCGCTGACGTTGATTTCTTTCTACCTGTTTATTTTCATATAATACAATAGCAGCAACAGAAAGCGCAAAAATCATGACCCAAAAAATGAAAAATTCAGAACGGATCAGGGAAATGGCAATGTCAGACTTTCTTACATGAATCAATAACAAATAGCCCAATAGCCATAGCAAGATCAACATGTTAATGAGGGTATCCTGCGGGTTAACAAAAAGGAAAAAGTAAAGTAAACCAGTAGCTGAGGCTACCAGCATCTGCCTATAGATGCCTACCTTCTCTTTCATCAGAGGTGCTAGGAGTACTTGTGACAAATAATAAAAGAATAAGACCAATAAGCAAAGGATGATAAATGCCACCATGGTATAGATCCCCAAATTATTGGTATCAAAAGAGATTTTAGAATCCTGCACCAGGCTTTTGATGATATTACCAATAGACAATGCACTGATGGTTAGCAAAAACACCCTAAAGTCTTTGGATACATAGGCCGGTAAAAAAGAAGGAACAGCAGTTTTGCCTTGGTGATGGTCTTGGTAAAATCTGATCAACCAGAAAAACAGGATACTATTGATCAATAAATCACCAAGAGAACGGTGAAACAAATTAGACGCGTAAATAGAAGGATCAAAAAGTGGAATCTTATCAAAATCAAATGGAAATGAAACTTGGTAACTTAAGATTCTCAATAAAAAAACGGTTCCAATTAATAGTAAGAATCCATTCCAAAACCCTCTAAGCTTTACCAAGTCTTCTGCTATTGCATGCATAAACAAGAATAATAGAATGATGGCAAGGGTTCTTAATACCAAGGTTATAGCGTCATATGCAATAAAGGATTTTCCCTCTATTAGTTGAATCCGAAACAATTCAGTTCCACTAGTATTTAAAATGGGAATGGCCGATGGTGAATTACTAACTTCATATTGTTTGCTGAGGTCTTTAAACCCATCAAACCTAGTTTGCAGGTATTTGTTTTCTATAAAATAATCCCACCGAATGGGCACCATACCCACCAACAATAAGGTTTGTTTGGGCAATTGTACCCTTTTGATCAGCAATTCAAATTCCCCGTTTTGTAATTTTTGGTAATAGGCCCCATCAGGCTTTTTTAAATCGTATCCATTGACGTACATGGCATTGTTGTTCCAATATACCATGTTGGGATCCTGCCCATTGCTGGTTTTATAGACAAAAAAACCCAGTGTCTCATTCATCAATTGAGACTTTGCTTTTGTAAGGGTATCGGCCAGTAATTGAGTTAATAAATTACTGTCTTGGCTAATTTGTTGGAACCTTAGTTCGTTGCTGGCAATTCTTTGTTCTAGTTTGCTTTTGACCTTTTGAGGAGAGGAATTATAACTCCAATAATTGATAAAGATGAAGGAAATGGTATACAACCACGCTGCTGTAATAAGCAGGTATCCGTGTTTGTAAGCGCTTTGTCTAATGTGGTTGATCAACTTTTCTTCATTTGCTGTTTTACCTGATTCCAGATCTGATCCATTTCATCTAAGCTCATAGAACTTAGCTCTTTTCCGCTTTCCAAGGCAATGGATTCCATTTCCTGAAAGCGACGGATAAACTTTTTATTGGTCTTTTCTAGTGCCCCTTCTGCATCTACCTGCAAAAACCGTGCATAATTTGCCAAACTGAATAATAAGTCTCCAAATTCCTCTTCCACGTCTTCCTGGGTCTTGGTCTGAATGGCTTCCTGCAACTCTTCCATTTCCTCTTCTACTTTCTTCCAAACGTCTTCCTTATTGTCCCATTCAAAACCAACTTGCTTGGCTTTTTCTTGGATCCTAGTGGCTTTGACAATAGCAGGCAAAGAAGTAGGAACCCCGCCCAATACGGATTTCTTTCCCTCTTTCATTTTCAGCTTTTCCCAGTTGCGTTTCACCTCTTCTTCATCCTGCACTTTTACGTCTCCATAAATATGGGGATGCCGATGAATGAGTTTGGCGCTAATGCCTTCCAATACATCTTGCAGGGTGAACTGCTGCTGTTCTGAACCAATCTTGGCATAGAACAACAAATGCAACATAATGTCTCCCAACTCCTCTTTTACCCCCTTCCAGTCATTGTCTGTAATAGCATCGGCCAACTCATAGGTTTCCTCAATGGTTAATGGACGAAGGGTATGAATGGTTTGTTTTTTATCCCAGGGGCATTGTTCACGCAATTCATCCATGATTTTAACAAGGGCCAAAAAACTATTGGAGAGATCAGACATAATATTGGTTTAAATAACAAAAAAGGAAAACAGGAAAAAAGTAAGGAATAGCAATAGGGTTAAAAAGATATTCAGGAAAATCAATAAGATATATTTCAAAACTGTTTTCTTTCTTGATTGGCTATAGAAATTCCTAAAAGCCTTGTACCAATAAAAAATAATTAAAAAAGAAAAAATACCATTTGAAATATCGGTTTTAACATGCGCCCAGCTAAAAATGGACCCTACCCATAAACTACCTAAAATCAAAATAAAGGTTGCGCAATACAAGTGTATGGTAAATACCACATGGTTTACATAGTAGAGTTCCTTTCTTCTGATATACAATAAGGATAGAAATAAGGCAAACAAGGGTAAGGAAACAAACAACATTTGTGGATACAGGTGCCTAAATTTTTCAAGGACCACTTTTTGCACGGTGTCATTATCATGCCCATATTTCTCTTGTAAAATCAGGTTCTGTTTTTGCAATCTGGCAATAATGAAATTTTTTCTTTTACTGGCTGGAAGGCTATTTTGGATACTGTCATAAGCTTTTACATTATATGCCCCATCATAGTCATGGCCTGTTAAATCAAAGCTATTGTTGTCCTCCTGCAAGGAAATAATTTTATCTTTTTGAGTACTGTCTTTTTTAAGTAACTGAATGTCTTTATCAATCTGAACTATCTTATTCTCAATTTCTATTCCAGGAGCAAATTTTCTAATTGAATCAGGCAATAATGGTAAGCTAGCAATAAGGGCTTCTTTTTTTTCCTCTAATTCTTTGATAATACCGACTGTTGTTTTGTTTTTTTCCTTCACCTTGATAATTTCTTCAGAAGCTTTCTGGTAAAAACCAAATAGAATCAAAAAGAAAATAGCAGAAGTAAACACATACATCCGAATGGGATGCAAATAGGCAGTTCTTCTTCCCCTTAAATATTCTTGTGGTAGAAATCCTGGTCTAAATAGCAAGTATTTTAAGGTACTGAAAAACTTGCCGTCAAAATGAGTTACATCATACACAAAATGGGTAGCCAAAGACCAAAAAGATTCTTTGGTTTCAATATTTTCTTGCCCACAAACCTGACAAAAGCGCCCCTGCACTTCTGCATTACAATTCAAACAGTTTTTTTCTAGCCTTTCTTTCTGATGAGACACTTGTTAAGATTTGACTAAAAATACAGAACAAACCAATAGCCACCCACTCTGTGGCTTAGGTTCTTTTGAAACTTGCTATTATGGCCCATAACTTTGAGACCTAATCAGTATGTATGAAATTATTGTTAACAAGCCTGGCATTTCTATTCATTTCTTCCGCTTGGGGCCAATATTATTTTAATGACTTAGTAGCCACTGCCCAAAGTCAGGCACAATACCAATTATTGAGAACCAATAAAGTCAAAAAAATTACCGCTATAAGTTTTGAAGAAGATGGGAGTGCCAATGAAGCTTTTTTGTTAGAACAGGAATTAACCATGGATGGGAAAAAACTAAGCACCAAATCGGGCATTCAATCAGGAAAAACCAGTACAGTGACCAGTTTTTTTGAATTGGGTAAACTAAAAAGAACCCTCTCAAATAGTAATGGGATTGACAATAAGATGGAATACTTCTATGACAATACTGGAAAATTGATCAAGCTGAATCTAACTTCAGGAGATACAGCAGTGAAATATAGCACTCAAGAATACAGGGATTGGGTATATGGTGCCAATGGTTTACCAGCATCTATAGTAAAAGTCAAAAACAAATCAGATAGCAGTCTGGCCAAAATAGTGATAGACGATGATGGCAATGTGGCGGAAGAACAATGGAGTAGAAAAAATACTGCCCTTGAAACCTATTACTATTATTATGACCAGCAACATAGACTTACTGATATTGTACGCTTCAATCAAAAATTGAAAAAACTAGTCCCAGATTATGTATTTGAATATGATGCAAAGGGAAAATTGACACAGATGACCCAATTGTCTGGAAGCGGCAAGTATTTTACTTGGCAATACGAGTACAATGAAAAGGGGTTAAAATGGAAAGAGACCTGCAGAGACAATGAAAGAAAACTGGTGGGTAAGATTGAATACAAATACGAATTTCAATAAGAGGATCAAATAGCATAGAACCAACAACATTTATTGAATGGCATAAAAAAACCCTTGCACCATTTCTGGTCAAGGGTTTTTCTTTTTCGATTGTGCCTCAGGCGGGAATCGAACCCGCACTCGCATTGCTGCGAACAGGATTTTAAGTCCTGCGTGTCTACCAGTTCCACCACCAAGGCGACTCAAGTAAAAAAAAATCCCGTTCCGCCTTATGCGGGACGGGATCATGGAGCGAAAGACCGGGCTCGAACCGGCCACCCCGACCTTGGCAAGGTCGTGCTCTACCAAATGAGCTACTTTCGCGTGATGTAAAGAACTAAATTAGGAGTGCAAAAATAGCGACTTCAAGTTCCTGACAAAATTTTTTTTGAACTTTTTTTATTTGTACTCAGGAGTGTACTTGGTACTACCTTGAATCTCTATATCGGGTTTGCCCGGATAACGCTGATGATACATACGGTAACAACCACCTAATACAAATGACAGAATGCAAAATACTTGTAGATAAAACAAGAATCTTGAGGATGATACCCAATTCTTGGTAAAATCTTGTTCGTTTTCGCTATGAATTTCGTTTGACATATTTTTCTTTTGCAATGCAAAAATAGGGTTCGCAGTGAAATTATAAAAGCTATTTTTCAATAATTTCTTGAAACTGGGTATGCTTGGCAATAAAATACTGCCAAACAACAGATCCTCTATACACGCCATTCAACGCTGACAAGGGTTTGCAGCCATCTGTTCTTTTTACCCTTCCTTGCAGGATCCATAAAAACAAATTGATATGTGCTTTGAAAATAGCTGTAAAAAAGGAAGCATCGCCACCAAGTAAGCCCTTCCATGCTGAAATTGCATCTAATCCTAACCTGAAAGGAAGTTTCCAAACTAATTCATGCCAGGGCAAATTTTTGCAAAGCATGACCAAATTATTTCTAAAGTTCAAATACACTTTGCGCCCACCTCTTGGCAGGGTACCTGCTCCTACATGGTATACTTTTGAAATAGGACAAGACATGACTTGATATCCCGCCAATTGCATACGCCAACACAAATCAATTTCTTCTTGGTGTGCAAAAAAACTACTATCCAAACCACCCAATTGATGATATAATTTGGCCCTCACAAATAGCGCAGCTCCAGAAGCCCAAAAGATAGGTTGTACTTGGTTATATTGCCCCTGATCTGGCTCACAAACATCAAAGACCCTACCCCTAGAAAAGGGATAACCCAAAAGGTCTATATAGCCACCTGCTGCTCCTGCGTATTCAAATAAATGAGGGTTGAAATAAGACAACAATTTGGGTTGACAGGCCCCTATTTTGGCATCTGATTCCATTAAATGGATAATGGGCTCCATCCATCCAGCAGTAACGGATACATCGGAATTGAGCAAGACATAATAATCTGATTCAATATTAGACAAGGCCCAATTATAGCCTCCTGCAAAACCATCGTTTTGCTGATTGATGATAATTTCTATAGTTGGGAATGTTGCCCTAACAAAAGCAACCGAATCATCTGTAGATGCATTATCTGCTACAATCACACGCTTATTTTCATAAGTAGATTGCAAAACAGAAGGCAGAAAATTTTCCAGGTGTTTTTTACCATTGTAATTCAAGATTACAATAGCTACACTGGGTAAAGATTTTTCAAACATTTGCACGAAAATAAGGTTTGCAACCGATGCCTAGCCATTCAAGCCCCAATTTATCAGGTAGCGCACTTCTTTTGGCACGGTATGTACCCTATTGGGCGATGTTTTCTTACCTAAACGTACAATAATGGTTTTTGTAGATGGTATTACAATAATGTATTGACCTAAAATGCCTCTTGCATAAAAGACTTCTGGATGCTCCGGGTCAATCCACCACTGATAGCCATAATAATCACATGGTAAACCTTTTTCATCCTTCACGCCACAGGCTTTGATGGAATTCACATAATAGCCACTATCAATAATGGCATTGCCTTTCCATTTTCCACTATCTAGCATGAGTTTTCCAATTCGAGCAAAATCCCTAGTATTTGAATTGAAACAGCAATAAGCTTTTTCATTTCCGCCCTTTTTATCCATACTCCAAAGTGCTGGATGCTCCGCCCCCATTGGTTCCCAGAGTTTTTCAGAAGCGTATTCGCTTAGTGATTTACCAGTTGCTTTTTGCAAAATCAAACCCAACAACTGAGTATCCCCACTTTTATAAGTATGATAAGTACCTGGCTCTTTATCCATTTGAACGGCAGTAGACACTTTGTACAAATCCTTGCCATAGTAAAGTTCTGTAGTTTCAGAAGCGGGATTGGAATAGGATTCATTCCAATTGGTTCCACTACTCATGGTTAATACGTGCTTTATTTTTAAAGCAGCTTTGTCACCCACTTTGAATTCGGGAATAAAATCGCCCACCGGCTGTTCAACTGACTGAATTTTTCCTTCTTTAATGGCTGCCCCAATGAGCAAACTTGATACACTTTTTGCCATGGAAAAACTATTAGAAAGGGAACTGTCAGAATAGCCATCCCAATATTTTTCAAACTGAATGGAATCATTTTTTATTAAGAGCAATCCTACAGCGTCTAAATCTTCCATCAATGCATTGAGTGAGTCAGGATAGTTGATTTTATTATATGCGGCAGACATGGACCAGGGTTGTGGCCGACCCACTTGAACTGTATTATTTTCAAAAATTTTATAATCATCAATATTGGCAAAATTGTAGACTACTGCCTTAAACAAATAGGTCTTGCCCGATACAAACGCAAAAAAAGAAAATGCAATAAATAGGACAATCAGTCCTTTCAGGATGTTGTTGAGGACACGCATATGGCTTTGTTGAATTGGGGTTCAATAGCAAAATACAGCTTTTGTACTAGGATTGCAAGGGAAAGCTTATCTTGCGCCCATGCAATTCCTTTTGTTGAATCTTGATTTTCTAGATCATCCTTGTAGCTGTTAATCATTCACAGCCAATATCCCCATTGGGGAACTATTTTATTCCAATACAAAATCTTATACATGTTGACAAATCAATTGTCCAAACGCAGTGCTGCGTTCTTGGAAACAGAATCTTTATATGGTGCCCATAACTACCATCCCCTACCCGTTGTTTTAGAAAGGGGTGAAGGTGTTTATTTATATGATGTAGATGGCAAACGTTATTTTGATTTTTTAAGTGGCTATTCAGCTGTAAATCAAGGACATTGTCATCCTGGTATTATTGCTACTTTAATAGAGCAGGCTCAAAAACTCACCCTTACTTCAAGGGCATTTCACAATAATCTATTGGGTGAATACAGTCAGTATATTACGCAGTATTTTAGGTATGATAAAGTGTTACCAATGAATACGGGTGTAGAAGGTGGTGAAACCGCTATTAAACTAGCGCGTAGATGGGCTTATACCAAAAAGGGCGTAGCAGAAAATCAAGCCAAAATCATCTTTGCAGAAGGCAATTTTTGGGGTAGAACTTTAGCGGCCATTTCTTCATCCACTGACCCTAGTAGTTATAAGGGATTTGGGCCCTTTATGCCTGGTTTTGAACTGGTTCCTTATAATAATTTAACTGCTCTAGAAACCGCTTTACAAGATCCTAATGTGGCTGCATTTATGGTGGAGCCCATTCAGGGAGAAGCAGGAGTTGTATTACCAGATGATGGTTATTTAAAAGGAGTAAGAGCGCTATGTGACAAATATCAAGTGCTATTCATTGCCGATGAAATTCAAACAGGTCTTGCACGTACTGGCAAAATGTTGGCCTGTGACCATGAGGGTGTAAGACCAGATATTTTAATTCTTGGTAAAGCTTTAAGTGGAGGAACCATGCCCGTTTCAGCGGTTTTAGCAGATGATGTAGTGATGATGAATATTCATCCAGGTGAGCATGGTTCTACCTATGGTGGCAATCCCCTTGCCTGTGCTGTGGCCATGAAATCATTATCCGTTTTAAAGGAAGAAGGAATGGCAGAAAACGCTGAAGCGATGGGTCAAATTTTAAGAGCCGAATTACAGAAATTGCAATCCCCTTATATTACAACTATCCGTGGTAGGGGTTTATTAAATGCTATAGTTATTCAGCACCCCAATCCAGATGCTTCTTGGGATTTCTGTTTGGCTTTAATGGAAAATGGTCTTTTGGCCAAACCAACCCATGGAGATAAAATAAGATTTGCCCCACCATTAATCATTAACAAAGACCAAATACTGGAAGCGGTTGAGATTATTCATAGATCCTTGCAAGTATTAGCCTAGTCTTTTGGTTTGGACTTGAGGTCCAGTTTGGGAAAAAATCCCATGACCATCATTATTGCAGCTAGCACAACCAGTCCATAAAGGGCTGGTTGTTTTTCAGGACATTCTCCTCCCCTGCACATAGAGAAAATGATAAAATTCTTAATAGCTAGGGCAAAATTTACCGCACCCACAAATACATTGGTTCTTTTGGCCCAAACCTGATTAACCAGAAAACAAAGCACCATAATGGCCGTAAAAAAACCATGGGTGATAATTTGTTCCCCAAAATTGAGTTCCACACTGGCTTTTCCATTAATCCCATTAAGGTCTATATTCAAAGAGGGAATATGCACCCAGGGCAGAAAACAAAGTCCAATTAGACCAAAAGATGCCAGTATTCCAATAATTTGGGTGTATTTCATAACTATCAATTAAATAAAAAAAGGACTACAAAATGTAGTCCTTGGAGGTCCCTAGCGGATTCGAACCGCTGTAGAAGCTTTTGCAGAGCTTTGCCTAGCCACTCGGCCAAAGGACCCTTTGCTACTGTTTTGGGCTACCAAAAGCAGAAACGGCTGCGAAAATAAAGCAAAGAAAGGAATTTTAAAATTCTAAATCTTAAAACCCGAAATTTGTTGTCTAATTGAACATTATGAATAGGATTGCAGAGAGCGAACTGATCATCAATAACCGCGGGGCGGTATATCATTTAAACCTGAGACCAGAAGAACTGGCGGATACTATTATTACTGTGGGAGACCCAGATAGGGTTGGCGCAGTGAGCAAACATTTTGACCAGATAGAACACCAATTTCAGCACCGAGAATTTATTACCCATACCGGCAGAATTGGTCAAAAAAGAATTTCCGTTGTTTCAACAGGTATTGGTACAGACAATATTGACATTGTGTTGAATGAATTAGACGCTCTAGCCAATATTGACTTCAACAGTAGAACCATCAACCCTACTTTGAAAGCATTGACCATTGTACGGTTTGGTACATCTGGGTCTTTGCAAGCAGATATACCGGTAGATAGTTTTGTTGCTAGTACACATGGTTTGGGAATTGACAACCTGCTCAATTTTTATAGAAACGAGAATAATGAGGAAGAAAAATATATACTCAGAGAATTTGTAACCCATACCCAGTTAGATTCAAAAACAGCCTCGCCATATATTGCTTCTGCTGGAACTTCCGTTTTAAAACATTTTGTGGAAGGATACCACCAGGGAATTACTATTACATCTCCTGGATTTTATGGTCCACAGGGCAGGGTCTTGCGTTTGGGTTTGAGTAATCCAGACTTGATTGACCAATTTAGTACCTTCCGTTATGGAAATCATCGCATCAGCAATTTTGAGATGGAAACCAGTGCTATCTATGGTTTGGGCCGATTGTTGGGTCACCATTGCTTGAGTTTGAACGCTATAGTTGCCAACCGAGTTAAAAAAGAATTTAGTAAGGATGGCGGTGCTGCCGTTGAACATTTAATCACTAAAAGTTTGGGCATTTTGTCCAGCATTTAATTAGCCCATGTCTATTGTTTTTTACAAATACCAAGGAACAGGAAATGATTTTGTCATCATTGACAATCGTGACGCCAGCATTCAATTAAACACAGAACAGGTAAAGCACATTTGCGATAGACGTTTTGGCGTTGGCGCCGATGGTTTGATGCTCCTCAATAGTTTGGATGGCTATGATTTTGAAATGGTTTATTATAATGCCGATGGTAAGGAAGGTAGTATGTGTGGCAATGGAGGAAGGTGTTTAACACAATTTGCTTTTGATCAGGGCATCAAAAAAGACCATTATCATTTTCTTGCAACAGATGGCCCTCACGAAGCTGAAATGGGTAATAACCATTGGATTCACTTAAAGATGAAAGACGTTGATAGTATTGAAGACTATCATGGCGATTATGTATTAAATACGGGCTCTCCCCATTATGTAAAACAAGTGGATGCAGTTATGGAAGAGGATGTGTTTAAAGTGGGTAGAGATATTAGGTATGGAAAAGACTTTGAAGAAAAAGGGATAAACGTCAATTTTGTAGAAGACAATGGTCAGCGCCTGATTGTAAGAACTTATGAACGTGGTGTTGAGGACGAAACGCTGAGTTGTGGCACCGGGGTAACCGCTTCTGCCCTTGTATTTGCTCATAATGACAATGGTTTTAACCGAATTGAAATCACTACAAAGGGTGGAAACCTAGCTGTTGAATTTGATAAAACAGGTGAAAATGAGTTTAGAAATATTTGGCTTTGTGGTCCAGCAACCTTTGTTTTTAAAGGAACCCTTGATTTAAAGAAAGAATAATCTAAGTCAAGGTTGGAATAGGTAATTTTGCACATATTTTTTCACTTTACACTTGCCAGCCCATGATACAATACTTTAAAAATGTAGACGGTAGAACGGTAGAAATTGACCGTCCAGATATGGGTGTTTGGGTAAACTTAGTTCCTCCTTTTAAAGATGAGGAGTTTGTTGAATTGAGTGAAGACTTTGAAATTCCCATTGAATTTTTAAGAGATTCTCTTGACATTGATGAAAGACCTAGGTATGAAGTAGAGGACAATGTGAAGTTTCTGGTTATCAAAACCCCCACGGAGAATAATAGTTTTAATGACAGTGATGCTTTCTATATAACCATCCCAATTTGTATCATCCTTACGCACAATCAAATTGTTACTGTTAACAGTTTTGACAATGGTGCTATTAAAAAATTCCTAAACAGTTTTCAGAAAAGCCATCCTGACAAGCGGAATATGATGGTGTTGAAAATATTTGAGAAAGTGGTACAAAATTTCATGGAATTCTTAAAAGAAATCAACCACCGCCGTAATCAATACGAAACAAGTTTATATGAGAGCAATAGCAATGAAGACTTGTTAAACCTGATGCGGATTCAAAAAAGTTTGGTCTATTTCATTACTGCGCTTAGAACCAATGAAATGCTGATGATGAAATTGGAACGCACCAATTTCTTAGGACTTAATGAAGAAGAAAGAGAATTCTTGAGTGACTTAGTAGTAGACACTTCTCAGGCCTTGGAAATGGCCAATATCTATACCAATATTCTAACAAGTACTTTGGATGCATTTGCTTCAGTGATTAGCAATAACCTGAACAGCGTTATGAAAAGGCTTACTTCAATTACCATTATCTTATCGCTCCCAGCATTGGTGGCGGGGATCTATGGCATGAACGTTCCATTGCCATTTGAAAAATCTACTCATGCATTTTATATTCCAATAATTTTATCGCTTTTCTTATCAGTAATTATTAGCTGGTATTTCATAAAGAAAAAATGGTTTTAACATGGCACTTTTTAATGTTCGCGTTTACGGAATTCTTTTTGATGAACACCAACGATTGCTGGTGAGCGATGAATTTATCAGAGGTAATTATTTTACCAAATTGCCGGGTGGAGGACTAGAAATTGGTGAGGGTACCAGAGATTGTTTGAAGCGAGAGTTTATGGAAGAAACTGGTTTGGACGTAACCGTTGGCGACCATTTATATACCACAGATTTTTTCCAAATTTCTGCCTTCAATAATAAGGACCAGATTATTTCTATCTACTATCATGTAACGCCCAATGTTCCTTTGAATTTAAATACAAAGACCAAAGCTTTTGATTTTAGTCCTGAACAAGTGGCAGACCCCACCAAAGAAGCAGAAGTGATGCGTTGGATTGCTTGGGATGATTTAACAGAAGCGGATATGTCTTTGCCTATTGACAAAGTTGTCATAGACATCCTGAAAAAAAGGGAATACAGTAATGGCAAGAAGTTCAGGTCACTCTGATTCAATACCCATGGCACTGCGTTTCATGCGTTGAGCTGTTTCATGACCCAAATAATTGTCAATCCATCTTTCCATTAAATAAATTAGGGGAGTAAGAATCACTGCCATGCTGAATTTATAAGCATAGTTGACCAAACATATAGCAAGTACCAATTGCCAACTCCATCCATTGCCTATTTTAAATGCAATAAATAAGACCACAAAACTATCCACCAATTGAGACACTACGGTACTGCCTGTAGCCCTTAGCCAAACCCATTTTTCTCCCGTGACTTTTTTGATTTTATGAAATATGGTAACGTCAACTATCTGACTCACCAAAAAGGCGGTTAGGCTCCCTAAAATGATCCACATGCCTTGTCCAAAAATACCCCCGAATGCTAATTGCAAATTGTCAATCCCCATTTCTTTCTTTGAACCAATCCAAAAATCAGCTGGTGGAATTTCCATGGCAATATAAAACATAACAAAAGCATAGGAAATTAAGGCAATGGCGGTATAACTAATTCTTCTTACGGCTTTGGGTCCATAATATTCATTGACAATATCGGTAATGATAAATTCCAAGGGCCAAAGTAAAACCCCACAAGTCAGGTTAAAACTCAATCCTGATTGCCCCAACAGGGTAAAATTACTGGGAGAAAACCCAAAGAGTTTTTCCAGTGAAAAAATCTTTCCACCAATACATTCTGCAATCAAAGCATTGGCTACAAAAAAAGCAGCAATACTGATAAAGAGTTTGGTTGGCTTGCTTTTGAGTATGTCTTGAATCATTATTGAAAAATAAAGTGATAGCAGATTTGAACAATCAAGAATATAAAATTGGTTAACCCAAGCCATTTTGGTACCAAGCTTGGTTGACGCTTAACCAACAAGTTGGCACGCCAAATGTTCACCACCAGACCCAAGAATGGTGCAACAAACCAACCTAATATAATAATCAAACCTTTTAGGTCCTGACTTGGGATAATATCTTGGGTTCTCTGCAGCACCAGACATGCCAGAAAACAGCCATTGCAGATCAAAGCCAGTCTAGAGAGAAATAAAAGCCCCTTCATAAAAAAATTTCGTTCAAAATAGCATTAATTTGCCAATCTCATAAAACTGAACTATGAAGCACTTTGAGTGGAAATCCCTCCTACCCCATGTTATTGCCGTTGCTGTCTTTGTTTTGGTAGCGGTTGTTTATTGCAAACCTGCCATGGAAGGAAAGGTATTGAGCCAGCACGATGTTAGCCAGTGGAAGGGCATGGCCCAGGATCTGATGCAGTACAAGGAAAAAACAGGGCATTATCCCCTATGGAACAATAATCTATTTGGGGGCATGCCTGCCTACCAGATTGCAATGGAAGCCAATAACCCGGTTTCTGTGATTTATTTACACAAGGTTTTTATGCTTTGGCTACCCAAACCCATTGGTTATTTCTTTTTGCTATGTATAGGATTTTATTTCCTGTCGCAAGTAATAGGTAGTAATTATTGGCTTGGCATCATGGGGGGCATTGCTTATGCTTATGCAACTTATAGCCCAGTCATTGTTGCCGTAGGGCATGATACCAAGATGCAAGCCATGGGGTACTTACCAGCGGTGTTGGCTGCCATTTGGTTAATTTATCAGAAAAAATATGCGTGGGGATTGGCATTAACGGCCATTTTTAGTGCACTCTTGGTAGGAATGAACCACTTACAGGTCACTTATTATTTCTTAATACTAGCATTGGTTATGACCATTGGATTTATCATTCAATGGGTAAAATCAAAGGACTATCAACATTTGGGTATTGCGGTTTCTTTGGCATTAGTAGGTGGATTATTAGGAGCAGGATCCAATTTGGTCACATTGGCCACAACTAGTGAATATTCAAAAGCCACCATGCGTGGAGGAAGTAGTTTGGATACCACCGCTATCAAAACCAACCCAACTCAAAAAACAACAGGATTAAGTACCCAATACGCATTTTTCTATGGTAGTTATGGACCTGCAGAAACCCTAACTTTTTTGATACCCGGCATTTATGGCGGAAGCTCTAATGGAGAATTAACTGCTAATTCGCATATTGGAAAAGCTGCTATTGAACGCGGATTCCCAGAAGACCAAGCGGGGCAATTGGCAGGTTATATGGGTACCTATTGGGGTCCACAACCTATGACATCTGGTCCGGTTTATCTAGGCGCTGTGATTTGCTTCTTATTCATTTTTGGAATGGTTTATTTAAAAACCTGGCATAGATGGTGGATTTTGACGGTTTGTGCAATTGCAGTAGTCTTTAGTTGGGGAAGTAATTTTGCCAGCTTCAATGAATTTATATTTAACCACTTACCGCTTTATAACAAATTCCGCGCACCAAGTATCATCTTAATTCTTCCACAATTACTCTTTCCTTTATTAGGCGTAATGGCTATGCAACAATTATTGTTTGTAGAAAAAGACAGGAAAGCTGCTTTAGAAAAACTCAAACTATCTGCTTATATCACAGGTGGTGTTTTTGTATTGGCTGGATTATTGTATCTCAGCTTTAGCTATGTAGGCGCCAATGACGATGGCATTAAAGGCATGCTGGGTCAGATTTTTAGGGGTAGTCAAGAAGACACAACTACTTTTTACAACTTGTTAATCGCAGATAGAAAATCACTCTTCTCTAATGACCTTATTAGAAGTTTGGTCTTGGTAGCTGGCGCGATGGTAATTCTATATCTCTATCTCACAGAAAAAATCAAGTTGAATTATGTTTTAGCTGGATTGGTTTTGATTAGTTCTATTGATTTACTAGCAGTGGGTAGACGCTATTTAAATGAGAACAATTTTCAAGACGAGGAATCATATAACGAAAGCAATTTCAAACCCAGTCCTGTAGACTTGGAAATCATGAAAGACAGCAGTCATCCAAGGGTTTTCAATACTACCGTTAGTTCTTTTAATGATGCCACTACGGCTTATCATCACAGAGACATTGGCGGCTATAGTCCTGTTAAATTGAGCATTGTAGAAGACCTGCTCAATTTCCAACTTAAGAAACAACCATTGAACAAACAGGTTTTGGACATGCTAAATATGAAATACGCTATTGTTCAAAATCCTCAAAACGGACAACCTGCTCTTCAAGTAAATCCTGAAGCCTTAGGCAATGTATGGTTTGTGAAACATATCCAATACGCTGACCAACCCATTGGGGTTATGCGCGCCATGGATCATTTTAATCCAAAGGATACCGCCATTGTAGAAAGCGGTTCTAAAAAAGATATTGCATTTGAACCTGTTGCCGATAGTACTGCTAGTATTCGTTTAGTTAAAAACGATAATGACCTAGTTGAATACGCATCCAATGCAGCAAGCAATCAATTTGCCGTCTTTAGTGAGATCTACTATAACAAGGGCTGGAAAGCTTATGTAGACGGAAAAGAAACGCCTATTGTACAAACCAACTATGTATTGCGTGGATTATCCATTCCAGCAGGGTCTCATAAAATTGTTTTTGAATTCAAACCAGCTAGTTACTACAATAGTAATAAAGCTGCCATTGGTTCAACTGCCATTATTTGGTTGTTGGTTTTAGCTGCTATTGCCGCTGGTTTTAGAAAACCCAATACCAAAACGGTATAATGGATAAGAAGCCCAGTATTCTGGCACTGGTATCCTACCGGGTTTACCCAGCGCTAATGGGCGGGCAGAAATGTATTGCGTCTTTTTATCAGGAATTGCAATCAAAAACAAATTTGAAACTGGTTGTTTCTAGTGACAATGATTTGGCCTATGCTAAAGAATTAGATGCTAGCAATTACTTGTATAATCACTGGAAAGGTTTTTATAACCTGCGCTATTTTTGGCGTTTAAAAAAAACCATTCAGACCCAGCATATTAAATACCTGATAATAGAACATAGCTATTTTGGTTGGCTGGGCTGGCTATTTCGTTTGTTCTGTAAGGTGGATTTGATTTTGCGTGTACATAATATAGAAGCCTATCGCTTTAGAGATATACATAGAAAATGGTGGCGCATCTATTATTTCTATGAACGCTGGATTTGTAAATCTGCCAATCAAATTTGGTTTACCTCTCCCAATGATGCGGTTTGGATGCAATCCCAATGGAAGATACCAAGTCAACAATGTACGGTGTTAAATTACGGGGTAGATGTTTTGCATGCACCAAGTATGATTGAAAAACATCAGCAAAGACAAATCTTGCTAGATCAGTTTCAATTACATGTTCAAACAAGGCTTTTTTTATTTAATGGCACACTGGATTATATTCCCAATACCGATGCCTTGCGTATCATTGTTTCTGAGTTATTACCAAGACTAGACAAATCACAAAAAGGTTATCGAATATTTATTTGTGGCAATAGGATTACAGAGCAGTGGAAAAAGGAATTAGAAAGACACCCACAGATAATTCTAGCTGGATTTGTACCAGATATATCTGTCTTTTACAAAGGAACAGATTGTTTTATCAACCCTGTTACACTGGGCAGCGGCGTTAAAACAAAATTGGTTGAAGCATTGGCTTACAACCAGGATATTATTTCAGTAGTTTCCGGAGCAAAGGGAATTGAAGCACCCTATTGTGGTGAAAAACTAAGATTGGTGCCAGACTATGATTGGGATAGTTTTACTAGCTCCATGATGCAATTGGAATTGCCCTCAAAAAATGAAACACCTATCGTATTTTTCCAAGATTTTAATTGGAAGCATATTGTTGAAAAAGCCATTTTATCTTTGCAGCCATGAGTCAGGATGCCATTTCAATATCGGTTGTGATTTGCACTTATAATAGGGCCGCCTATATTAAGGATGCTATGGAAAGCTTGGTCAACCAAACCCTTGACAAGCATGCTTTTGAAGTAATCATTGTCAATAATAATTCTACGGATGACACCCAAAATATTTGTTTGGATTATTTAGCGACTCATCCTGATTATCAATTTCAATTTTTAAACGAGGCCAAACAAGGAGCTTCCTTTGCACGCAATACAGGCGCAGCATTGGCCAAAGGAGAATTGCTTTGTTTTATGGATGATGACGCTGTTGCTGGAAAAGATTATCTAGAACGCATTGTCCAATTTTTTGTGTCTCACCCAGACGCAGGCGGTTTGGGCGGAAAGATTATACCCAAATATATTCCTGCCGAACCAGCTTGGATGAGCTATTATGTTTCTAGCATGGTAGGGAATTTTGATTATAGCCCTACGGTAGCAATATTTAGTCCAAATAAGTATCCCTTAGAATCCAATATGATTATTCGTAAAACGGATTTTGATGCTATTAATGGCTTTAACACTGCCTTACCTGGGGTAGTTGGCACTTTGAGAATTGGAGGGGAAGGCAAGGACTTTTTTTTAAGACTAAAAGCCCTTGGTAGGGTTATCTATTATGATCCTGCCATTGCAGTTCAACACGTAGTAGAAGTTTCCAAACTTACACCTGAATACCTCTATCGTGTGGCTTCTGGTATGGGGCGTGGAGAAAAAGTTCGCATGAAAGAAATGGGCGAGGGAGCCTATCTTAAAAAAATTGCTGAATACCTATTCAAACTTGGAGCGGCCATAATTTTAGGATGTAAATATTTCCTGCAAGGGTATCCCAAAAAATTCTGGCCTATCATTCAATTTAGAATTGATACGCTAAAAGGATTACTAGAATAATTAAGACTTGAATCCATAAATCATACCACAGTTAGCAGTAGCATGAGGCAGGTGTAAAAATTGAAAGCCTGCTTCTTTTAATTGGGCAGCAATTCCAGCATATCCCTTCTCATGCCATTCTACCAAAATGCCGTCCACCCTACTTAGATAATTAGTTCCTTTGAGAGAATCAAAAATGGCATACTCTTCTCCTTCACAATCAATTTTTAATAACACCGAGCTATTGGGATATTGGGGTAATAATTCTTCTAGTATGGAGACCATGGAACGTAAGTATACTTCAACAGTCTTACCAACCTGTTTACCATAAACGCTATTATCAGAAGCCATTGTGGAAGCAGATAACAAGCCACTATCAAATAAAGTGATTTCTCTTGTCTCAGAAACATTGCTTACTCCATATGGATGCATGAATAACTTATCTTGGAGTTGTGGGTTGAGTGCTAAATTAGCGGTTGCTTCTTGAAAAGTTTGAGGAAAAGGTTCAAACCCATGCACTGCTTTTACTTGTGGATTGTTGGCAAAAAAATGAGATGCCACTCCCACATTCATTCCTATGTCTAAAACCAACAGATCTTGTTTTAATAAATGAACCCCATAAATCTCTTCTTTGAAAACCTCATATAAAACAGCCATATTGGAAAGAGATGCCACTTTAAATTTCAATCCTGCAATTTGAGCAATAAAGCTGTCTTGCTTTGCATCCAAAACTGTTACTTTATGATTTTGTAAAAGTTCTATTAAATGGTTGATAGAAAACTCAAATTGGGTTAATTGTACAATGGCTATTTTATTCCCAGTTTCTTGAAAAACTACCCATTGCCCTTCCCTTTTAAGACCTTGAATCTGTTTGATACCCGCATTCTGAAAAGCCAATGCATAAGCCATCTTGATTGACTTGAATTTCAAGAAGCAATACAGGAATAAGATTCCTTTTATCAGGGTTCTGGTTAATTTCATGATTGTTTTTTTCCCATTTTTCCAAAGACAAAATCATAGATAGCGCGCATTACGTTACCATACACTGTCCATATTTGGTTGTGATAAATTAAATCGTTTTTTAGGATTTTCATATTGGAAAGCAACAATTTCCTATTCTCCCCTTTTACAAAAGGAGACCTGAACAGTAAATACAATCCATTACGCAAAATATAATAGACCCTGATGGGTGCGTGTAAAATTCTGGCGCTAGCTTTGAGATTTTTTAAAGACCTGCCCATTTTCAAATACCCTATTCTGTGTTGCAAAACAATGTCTGCAAACAAAAGATTCCGATACCCCTTTTCAACCACCCTAAATGAGAACTCTGTATCTACAAAATCAATAAAAAGGGCTTCGTCAAAAGGCCCTATTTGATCAAAATAGGAAAGGTCTAAAATAGTTCCTGAAGTAATCAGGTTATTGGTCTGCTGGGGTTCAGAACTTATTGGGGTAAAATCAGGTTGGCAATTAGCCCCAAACTGAACCACTTTGTCCAATGTATTTTCTTGCACTTTTTGCCAATACTGATCCATTTGGCCTGGCTGGAATCCCGTATCCTGATCCATGGTTAACAGATACCGATAACCATGCGTTTGAGCATATTCAATGGCCAGGTTTAATCGCTCAGCGATTCCCCGATTTTCTCCAAAATAACGATATTGAATTTTACTAGAAGTATCAGTGGCCAAAGTTTCTTCCAAAACAGAAGAAGGGCTTTCACTATTATCCAGTAACAACAAATGGTCTACAACTGACAAATAACTATGGAGATGCTCTAACAGAGCATTGGTATCAGGATGATACAGAATAACCACTCCCATCAATTTGTCCATGCATAAATTTTGTACCCGGCGAAGATAACAAACCCTAGGCAGAATGCTAAAATGAAGGGAAATAGCAAGCATTTGATAGGTCCACCCATTTTATGATTAAATTGCCGCCAATTCAACAGAAAGAACATGGCCATCAAGGACTATATCATTACTGGGATTTCCTATTTGAAACGCAGGAACAAACGCAAACTCATTCAGTATGCCTTGCAATTCAGAAAGCAAAAAGGCATTGAAATTGGAGGCCCCAGTGATTTATTCAAGGTAAAAGGACAATTACCTATTTACTTATTTGCCAACCGTGTTGATGGGGTAAACTTTAGTAATGCCACCATATGGGAAGGGCAATTGCAGGAAGGTGAACACTATCATTATTACAAGAACAAAACTGGTTATCAATATATTGCTGAGGGTTCCGAACTTGATTTTTTATCAGATGCCCAATATGATTTTCTGTTGTCTTGTCACTCATTGGAACATGTAGCAAATCCATTAAAAGCTATTTTGGGATGGAAGCGCATTTTAAAACCTGGTGGCAAATTGGCACTGGTACTACCAGACAAGGAACACACATTTGACATCAAAAGACCCTATACCCTATTTGAACACTTGTTAGATGACTATCAAAGAAATACCCCTGAATCAGACGATACTCATTTTGAAGAAGTGATAGCCCTACATGATTTTAGCAAAGACCATTTTCTCCAATCCAAACAAGACCTTGAAAAAAGGACCATGCTTAACTTAGAAAACCGAGCAGTACACCATCATGTATTTAGCTTGAAACTGGTTGCTCAAATGCTGGAATGGGCCGGTTTTGAATTGGAATGGCAACAAAGTTCCGCACCCCATCATTTAATCACTATTGCAAGAAAAAAAGCATGAACCAACTAGAACAGTATTTTGAGCAGAATCAGCAAAGACTGATGCACAAATACCAACACTATTTTGATATCTATGACCGCTATTTTAGTAGTTTTAGAAACAGACCCATTACCATTGTAGAAATTGGGGTTTCTCATGGTGGCAGCTTGCAAATGTGGAAGGAATATTTTGGACCTCAGGCTACCATTTGGGGCATTGATATTGATCCAAGGTGCAAAACCATGGAAGAGGAAAATATACATGTACTGATTGGATCTCAAGAAGACCCTGCATTCTTAAAAACAGTCTATGAACAAACTGGCCCTATTGACATTTTAATTGACGATGGTGGACATACACAGGAACAACAACGCATTAGCTTTGAACATTTGTTCCAACATATTCAGCCCAATGGTGTCTATTTGTGTGAAGACACCCATACCTCTTATTGGAATATTTATGGAGGTGGTCATAAACGCCAAGGAAGTTTTACAGAATATGCCAAAAACTTAATTGACCTGATCAATGCGCACCATTCTGAACAGGATTCTTTGCAAGTAACCGAGTTTACCAAAACGGCCAATACCATTCATTTTTACGATTCGGTGATTGTAATTGAAAAAACAGCCAGACTAGCGCCAAAGCCAAAAATGACTGGGAAGCCCTCATTTGATGCAACGCCTTCCAAAAAAAATCTGGTTGAAAAATTAGAAATGCATTTTCTCTTAAAGACCAATAAATTATTACAAACTATTGGACTGCGTGGATATGCCATTAATAGAATGATTGACCTCTGCTCTAAAAAATAATTCATGCCAGGCTTTTCCATTATCATACCATTTAAAACAGGTAAAACCTATTTAAGGGAGTGCCTACACAGTGCGCTTTTGCAAACCCATGATGACTTTGACATCATTATTCTGGCAGATAATACCAGTAACCAAGATGGCGCATTGGATGCTGTTGTTGCATTAAAAGACCCAAGAATACGTATTGAAGCCGCTGAAGAAAATCTAAACATTTTAGAAAATTGGGGTAGGATCAAGGACATAGTAAAGAAGGAATACATGACCATTCTAGGATATGATGACCTTCTTGAAAATAACTTTCTAAAGCTGGTTGCAAAAATGATTGAATCAGACCCCAAGGCCAGTTTGTACCATACCCATTTTAATTATATTGATTCTGAAGGGCATGTAATTAAACCCTGCTTACCACTCCCAAGCCAATTAAGTGCAAGTGAGTACTTGGCCATGACTTTGGAAGAAAAAGTTAGTGTTATGGCAACTGGTTATGTTTTTAGATCTGCTGATTATGACAAACTTGGTGGTATTCCTATTCAATACCCCAACCTAATCTATGCCGATTTGCAATTGTGGTTAGACTTAATCAAATTGGGATATTTGAAAGTTGCTCCTGAAGCTGCTTTTTCTTTCCGTATTCATGCTAGTGTAACAAAAACCTCTAAGGATCGCATTATTTTGAATGCTTTTTTGGTGTACCTGCAATATTTGATCAGCTTAAAAAATCAAGACAAAGACTTAGGAAATATCATTGACCAATTGGGCCCAGCATTTTTAAATAATAGTACCAAAGCCATTATTCACCGCCTTCTAAAAACACCTAAAGCTAATAGAGACCAGTTAAGTATGGAGGAGGTTTTTAATAGCATTTCACCCCTTGCCAAAAACTTGGAATGGAACTATTCACCTTTACAAATTCCAGGTGTGCGTTCTGCCGTTTTTATTGATAGTATCAATCCTTTACATCAACTTTTTCTTGCTTTTAAAAAAATCTACAAAAAGCCTATTTAAACCATTGAGTCTTGATCTTGTAAAGGAATTTTCCAAAAGAAGAGCCCATTAAATAGTAGAGTAGTTTTAATCGGAATTGCCAAAAGCGGCAAGAAATACTATATCCAAAATGTGATTCATATACTTTCACATTTTCTTTCAAAGATTTTAGATAGGCGGTAGTACTAACGCCTTTATCATCAAATTTGATTAATGTTTCTTCCAGAAAATAATAAGGTTCATGAACTAGCCTGCAAAGCAAATCATAGTCCATGGCAATTTTATGTTCAAGTGAAAATAATCCCACGCGATCATAGACCTTAGCCTTCAAAAAATAAGTGGGATGAGATACCGATCTCATGCCCTTGTACAATTGTTGGGCATCAAATGGAACACCTACTTCTACCCAAATTCCGCCCCTTTTCATTTCAATTCTTCCAGATAGCCAGCTAATATTGGCATTTTCTTTGAAACAAGTTTTAACAGTAGACAATACCTGATTTGAAAAATACAAATCACCTGAATTAAGCAAATGAATGATATCGCCATTAGCATGATTAATGCCCTTATTAAATGCATCAGAAATACCCTTGTCTCCTTCATTAATCCATCTTCTGTATACTGGTTGAGGATAATTATCTAACCATTCTTCAATATCTTTCTGAGTTGAACCATTGATAATTAAATGTTCAAATGGAAGAAGGGTCTGGGCATCAACAGAAGCACAAGTGCTCTGAAGATCCATTAAGTTATTGAAACAGATTGTGACAACCGTAATCCTTTCCATGTCACGAAAATAAGCCCATTTGGCCAGAACTGCAATCGGCTTAATTCCAATATCTTTGCCCCATGGGTATTATACAAAAACAAGGCATTCAATCATCTTTGTTGATCATGCTTGGTTTTGTGATTGGAGCTGTAAACCTGCTGGTTTTGTTTCCCCTGTTTTTTACCAAAACAGAAATGGGATTGGTTAGGGCCCTGATAGACACTGGAGCAACGCTCTCCCTTTTCTGCACATTGGGCACACTTCCTGTTGTTTATAAATTCTATCCATTCTACAACCAGTACCTAGGAAAATTTAAAAATGACCTACCCATACTTACTTTAACAGTGAATTTGATTGGATTTGGTATCCTGATTTTATTGGGCTGGCAACAAAAGGATTTTATTATCAGAAAATTGGGAAAGTCTCCCAGCTTTGCAGCCAATTTTTCCTATGTCTATCCTTATACTTTTTTCTTGTTGATGTTCTATTGGCTAGAGTCCTTTGCCTGGGGATTGAGAAAAGGGGTGTATACCAATTTCTTGCGGGAGACTGCTGTTAGAATTTTGACTACCCTGCTGATCCTGGCATTTGGGTTTGGTCTAATTACGCTGCAAAATTTTATCCTATTCTTTAGCTTGATCTATGTCATCCCTACCCTATTGTTGTTATATAGTTTGGTGCAATCTGGTGAATGGTCTTTGAACAAATTCAAACTTAGCCATGTAACCAGAAGATTGGGAAAGAAAATGTTGAATTTCTCACTCTTTGTTTTTGCAGGTCAATTTTTTAATATGCTGGCTAAAACCAATGATACCTTCTTAATATTTGGTTTAAGGGGATTGAGTGATACGGGTATTTTTGCCATTGCCACTTATGTTTCTGCTATTCTAGAAATACCCCAACGCAGTTTAAACTCTATCAGCATTCCGGTGCTTGCCGTTTCTTGGAAGAACAAGGACTTTGCCAATATCAAACATATCTATCACAAGAGTGTGTCAAACCTGTTGGCTATTGGATTATTGGCTTTTGGTTTAATCTGGTTGAATATTGAAAACTTGGTGGCATTTTTAAACTGGATCAGCCACAAAGAATCTGGAGGATATGACCAATTAACGCAACTCATATTCATTATGGGTTTGGCCAAATTGATAGACCTTGCAACAGGAGTAAATGCTCAAATTATTGGTACATCTAATTATTGGAAATTTGACTTTTATACCAACTTGATTTATATTATTCTTTCTTTACCAATGAACTTTGTGCTGATCAAATATTATGGTCTAGAGGGGCTGGCTTATTCTAACTTATTTGCGTTGGTGATTTATAATGCCATGCGTTTTACTTTCTTATATAAAAAGTTCCAACTGCAACCCTATACTTGGAAACACGCACAATTTTTGGGCTTGAGCCTATTATTGATGATTGGCATCTTCTATGTTCCAGATCCAGAAAATTTTGTCTGGAATATACTCATGCGTAGCAGTTTATTCAGTATTTGTTTTGCTGCACTTTTTTTCTGGATCAAACCAGCACCAGATGTAGAAGTGATTATTTTGAAATTCTGTCAAAAACATTTACCCGCTTTGTTCCAAAAGAGATAAGAAAACTGCCATACCCTTCTTTTTAGCGGGATCTAGTGTATAACTAATATTGTTGGTATAGTATTCTTTTAAATCATAAACAGGATAGGGGTTTTCTGCCACCACTTCATCAATATGTTTGATTCCATATTCGCTTGCCCTATTAAATGCGTCTTCAAAATCTTCTCCCAATTCTTTATTGGCTACCCATGCAGCAAAGACAAAGGGTAATCCAGTATGTTCTATCCAAGCAGAAGCTAAATCATAACAAAAGGTTGAAACCTTTCTTTGTTCCAAAGCCCTATCGCCTATAACAACAGCTGCAGTAGTTCCCTGAATCTTGGTTTGAAAATCTTCTGTTGCGGGTAAAAAATTTACTGACTGCTTCCAGAAATCGCGCAGCAAAATTTTGGCTAAATTCACGGAAGTGCGACTTTGATAGTCAAGGATCACGGTTTGAATCTGATCCATGGGCACTTCACTAAAAATAGCCACAGATGCCACTTCTCTTTCTGCCCCAATACAATAATTGGTAATGATTTTGGCATTGGGAATTTGAGGAATTACTGCTACTGGCAAAAGCCCTAGGTCCAGTTCGTTATTTTGCAGCATGGCCGCTATTTTAGAAGGATATGCTTCAATCAATTCTACCCGCTCCATCAAGCCCGAACGCTTGATTCCGTATAAAAATGGCTTGGTATTCAAATAACTTACCACGCCAACACGCAATCTCTTGTACAATTCAATTAATTTTGCACAAAGAAACGGAATATCTAGCAACCTAAACAATCGCATGGAACTCAACAACCTTACCGCCATCTCTCCCATTGACGGACGTTACCGCAAACAGACCAGTCATTTAGACGAATATTTCTCTGAATATGCTCTGATTAAGTACAGGGTCTTGGTAGAAATTGAATATTTTTTCTTTTTGGCCGATAAACGATTTTTTAAATTACCTATCAAAGCTAGAACCGCATTAAAAGCAGTATTAGCCAATTTTAGCGTAGCAGATGCTCAATCCATAAAACAGATTGAATCTATTACCAATCACGATGTAAAGGCCGTAGAATACTTCTTAAAAGAACAATTAGACAAAGCTGGCATTGGAGAATTGAAAGAGTGGATCCATTTTGGCCTTACTTCTCAGGATATCAATAATACATCTATTCCCCTAAGCTGGAAACACGCCATGGAACATGAATGGCTTCCTTCTTTGATGAATTTACAGTCTCAATTACAATCACTGGCCAAGGCTTGGAAAAACGTGCCTTTATTGGCTAGGACACATGGACAAACTGCATCGCCTACCAAACTGGGTAAAGAATTGATGGTGTTTGTAGAAAGGGTCAATAACCAAATTAGTCTGTTTTCACAAATTCCATATGCCGCCAAATTTGGAGGTGCTACTGGAAACTTTAATGCACACCAAGTAGCTTATCCAAAAAAGAATTGGGTACTCTTGGGAAATGAATTTGTTGATCAGCGTCTGGGTTTGCAACGCATGCAATTCACTACACAGATTGAACATTATGACAATCTTGCGGCTCAGTTTGATAGTCTTAAAAGAATCAATACCATTCTCATTGACCTTTGCAGGGATATCTGGACCTATATTAGCATGGACTATTTTAAACAAAAGACCAAGGCCGGAGAAGTTGGTTCCTCTGCCATGCCTCATAAAGTGAATCCCATTGACTTTGAAAATGCAGAAGGCAACTTGGGTATGGCCAATGCATTACTAGAACATCTTTCAGCCAAGTTACCCATTAGTAGATTACAAAGAGACTTAACAGATAGTACTGTGTTACGCAATATTGGCGTACCCGTTGGCCATATTGTAATTGCACTTAAATCCTTGGAAAAAGGCTTGAATAAATTGGTGCTCAATGAAACCAAGATCAGGGAAGACCTTGATAACAACTGGGCTGTAGTGGCAGAAGCCATTCAGACCATTTTAAGAAGGGAAAAATACCCCAATCCTTATGAAGCTTTAAAAGACCTAACCAGGGGTAATCATAAAATTGACAAAGCTTCTATGCACGCATTTATCAATGGACTAAAAATTTCTGCCGCATTGAAAAAAGAACTCAAATCTATCAGCCCCATGAATTATACGGGCATAAATCCAAACTATTAAAACAAAGAAGCCGCTCAATTGAGCGGCTTCTTTGCTTATGCTTATTATCTTTACAAATTACAAAAATTGTAATCACTCCTCACTCCTCACTCCTCACTCCTCACTCCTCACTCCTCACTCCTCACTCCTCACTCCTCACTCCTCACTCCTCACTCCTCACTCCTCACTCCTCACTCCTCACTCCTCACTCATCACTC
>CALRXV020000010.1:0-179480 GCA_943372225.1 Chitinophaga pinensis
AAGTTGCTCAAACTCCTCTTCTGAAGACTTGGGTTCAACTTTCTTCTTGGCCATATTAAAACCATTTGAAGCAAGTTTAGGCATTAATTGTTGACTGGAACTCAAATATCCCAAATCTCGCATCCATTGAAGTAGACGACCATGATCTGCCCTACCTGTATACTCACGCCAAATCTCATTCTTAGATTTGCCACTCTTCAGAAAATCTTGAATAATTACATGTTTCTCCTGTTCTAAAAAGGATCCACTTGATCGTTTAATTACTGTTTTGACCATTTTTTACACCGTTTTTAGTGTAAACCTATTTCAGGACAAGTCACTTTTTATAGTTTGTTCCCCTACCGCTTACGGGAGGGGTGCCCGAAGGGCGGGGTGGGTGCGGATTCACTAAATCCTCTATTTTTGTTGTCCAATATGCAATACACATATGAAATCCAATAAAAAAGTCTACTTAATCTTAGCCGGCATGCTTGGCTTCTTGGTGGTGGCCTACTTTCTATTTGTCTATGTATTTCCCGGTATTGCCATCAAGTTTGTCTCTGAAGAAAGGGAGATTAGCATGGGTAATGAACTATATCAACAGTGGGTGGCCAACCAAGAAATTAATCAGACTGCTACAAATGCCATTCAAGACTTTGCCAATCAATTAAAACTCTCCAGAAATTATCCCATAAAAGTAACGGTAGTAAATGCCGATGAAGTAAATGCTTTTGCCTTGCCTGGGGGGCATATTGTAGTAAACATAGGAATGTTAGAGAAACTATACAAGCCAGAGTCCTTAGTAGCTTTATTGGGTCATGAAGCATCTCACATAAATATGAGACATAGCCTCCATAATATTTTAGAATCTATGAGTACCGGGTTTCTTTTGTCTTTTTTAACCAGGTCTGGAGGCGGCATTTCTCAGTTTGTGATTGGGAATGCGAATACTTTGCGCGAACTGCATTATTCTAGGCAATTAGAGGCCGAGGCCGATAGGGAAGGCATGATGATCATGGAAAGGAATAAAGTGGATCCTAAGGGCATGCTAGCGCTTATGCAAACCTTGAAAGAGGTAGACCAGGACAATGGGATGCCCCAGATTTCTTTTTTGAGTACACACCCGCTTACAGATGACCGCATCCGCGATGCAGAAACATATCTTTCCTTGCATCCTTTTGAAGCAAGTAAGGAATTAAACTGGAATTTGATTTATGCTTGGAGAGGGATTAAGGGAGCTATTAAAAATGAGGAGTAACCCACCCCGGCCTGCGGCCACCCCTCCCAGGAGGGGAGTAACCCACCCCGGCCTGCGGCCACCCCTCCCAGGAGGGGATGAACCCACCCCGCACTCACTACGTTCGGCACCCCTCCCAGGAGGGGATGTTAGTTTAGTTGCGGATCAAGCGGGTAGTTGGGCATTTGCTGATATTCACCACCAAGGTCTTTGAGGGATTCTTTCCAGATTTGGTCTACCTGTTTCATAAAGATGAGGCGTTTATTGCCATCGCGGATAATCCAGCTTTTTTCTTCCAGTTCACCCTCCAGCTGACCCTCGCCCCAGCCACTATAGCCAATAAAAAATCGAATCTCGGTTTGGTCAATTTCTTCGGCCTTGATGCCTTTGACTACTTCTACAAAATCGCCTCCCCAATAAATGCCATCAATAATTTCCATGCCTCCCAATTGGTCTGGGCAGCGATGGATAAAATGGATACTGTCTTTTTGAACAGGCCCACCTTTGAAAACCGGAAATTGACAACCCTCCAAATCGGCCACATAATCACCCAAGACACCCTTATGCGGTTTATTGAGCACAAAGCCAATACTGCCATCTACCATATGTTCGCAAAGCAACACAACGGTTCTTTGAAAATTGGGGTCTTTCAAAAAGGGGTCAGAAATGAGCAAATTGCCTGAACTGGGTACTTCCATGCGGAAAAATTAGGAAAAGGAGGTAATATCTCACAAAAAAACAATCCACATTTGGCCGTTAAAATGCTGATAAATAGCCCAAAGCTACACGCAGTCAATATTTCAATCCATTATATTTGTGAGAATGAAGCGAACTTTCCCTGTCATCATCGTACTAATTTCTCTGTCCTTGCTAGGATTACTGCTTTTGCAGGGTTCTTGGTTAAAAAACCTCTTGGAGGTAAGGGAAGTACAGCTCTATAATAAAATCAGTTCTGAGGGCTACAAAGTTGCCCAGGATTTGTACAAATCGGTCTACGGCGGACAGATTATGCGTCCTCGCCAAGGGGGCATTGGTTTTAATTCGGGTTTTCACCTACACTTACTCAAGCCACCAAGCATTGATGAAAAATTCTCAGCCCAAGAGGTTAGGGCAAAACTGGAAAAAGTTTTTGTTACCAAGGAATGGCGCAACTTGGAATTTGAGTTTGCCATTATATCGCCAACGGCAGAATTAGAAATGATGACTTCTGGTTTTGAAACTGCTTATAAGGATACCGTCAACAACAAACAAGTTGTTATTCCTATTCTTCCCAACACAGAAAATAGTTTGGATGAAGCGGCTTCCTATGAGCAACTCATTGTCATTATTCCTCATTATGAAGATCAGGTATGGGCATCGCTGCGATGGATTATAATAGTAGCTGCCATCTTTATGATGATCATCATTGCTGCTTTCTATGTTACGGTGCGCTCTTTGTTGAATCAGAAAAAACTCTCAGAAATCAAGAGCGATTTTATCAACAATATGACCCACGAATTCAAGACGCCATTGGCTACTATTTCTTTGGCAGTAGATGCTATTCGCAATGAAAAAGTGCGCAACAATCCAGAGAAGATGAATTACTTCAGTGGGATTATCAAGGAAGAAAATGTGCGCATGAACAAGCACGTGGAAACCATACTGCAAGCGGCTTTGATGGAAAAGCAAGAATTGGAATTGAGAAAAGAGGAAACGCATTTGCACGAAATGCTTGACCAGATTTTAGAAAATTATCAATTACAATTACAGGGTAAAAATGGCCAGGTAACTAAACTCTATAATGCCAAAAATGACCTTGCCGCTGTAGACCCTGTTCACTTTGGTAACCTGCTATCAAATTTGGTAGACAACGCCATCAAATATTCCAAAGAAACCATTGAATTAAAAATCTCTACGCATAGCACCAACAAACAATTGGTCATTCGCATTGAAGACAATGGTATTGGGATGAGCAAGGAAACCGTAAAGCGCGTCTTTGAAAAATTCTATCGCGCGCACACAGGGAACCTTCACAATGTAAAAGGTTTTGGTTTGGGTATGAGTTATGTGAAAACAGTGATTGACGCACACAAAGGAAAAATTCGCGTTGAAAGTGCGGTGGGCAAGGGCTCTGCTTTTACTATTGAAATTCCATTGACCATCCCCTCCTAGGAGGGGCGCCGATCCCGATTCATCGGGAGAGAGCGGGGTGGGTACTATTTTTTTGGGTTTTTAAAAACCCCATTTTTATACTCGTACTAGTATAAAATCAGCCTTCAAAAAAATCCGAGATTTTTGAATAGTTGAATGATCAATTTAAATCTAATCATGAAAAAATCAGTATTCAAAATGATATGGTATCAAGATGATTTTTTCAAGTATGATATTTTTTCAAGTATGATACTTTTTCCAGAAAAGACGAATCTTCAAAATGATAAAGGAATAAGGGTGATTTTTCTTCCCAATTTGATATTATTTCCAGAAAAAAAACAGCCTTGATATTATACTCGTTCTAGTATAAAAATGGACTAAAATATTTTTTCTAAAAAATCAATCCCCACCTTCTAAGAAATAGTCCAAATCAAGTTAAGATACATTCCCAATTTATCTAAGAAGCATTCCAGATCAAGCATCCATCTCCGTAACTCAAAAATCGAAAATCATTTTTTAGGGCATGTTCATAGAGCTCTTTCCAGGTATCACCAATTAAAGCGGCAACCAGCAATATAAGGGTTGATTGGGGTTGGTGAAAATTGGTGATCAATCCACTGCAAATACGGAACTGGTAACCTGGCGCAATGATAATCTGCGTTTTAGTAATTAACCGCGTCATCTGATTTGTTTGCATCCACTGTAGCAATGAAGCTAAAGCGATGCTCTCTGAAATGGTTCCAGCATTTGGAGTTTCAGTATTTGAATAAGATTCAGCTTCAGAATTTTTCTGACGATCTTGTTCACTGCTTTCTTCATATGGATCCCACTGATAAACGGTTAGTTCAGAAAGCTTAATTGTAGGATTGGCCATGGTCTTCAAACCCAACCAGTACAAGCTTTCTAGGGTTCTCATAGATGTGGTCCCTACTGGAACTATGGGATCGCCCAAGCGGCTCAACAAATTTTCAATAAAAGAATAAGACACATCAATAAATTCTGCGTGCATCTCGTGGTCTTCCATAGCGTCAGCTTTAACCGGCTTAAAAGTTCCGGCGCCAACATGCAGGGTTACAAAATCTTTACTAATTCCTTTTGCCTCAAGACTAGCAAAAACACCTTCTGTAAAATGTAATCCGGCAGTGGGTGCTGCAACAGAGCCATCGTGTTTGGCATAGACGGTTTGATACCTTTCGGCATCGCTATTTTCAGCAGCCCTATTTAGGTAAGGTGGTAGGGGAATCAACCCCGCTATATGCAAAAGCTCGGCAAAACTCATTTGGTCTTGGTTCCAGCTAAACTCTATTAAATAAGCTTCTGCGCCTTGGGCAACACGTCTAGCTTTGAGCGTAATGTTTTGTCCTTGATCAATAATCGTTTTCTCTAAAAACTCCTCCTTCCACTTTTTGGCCCCTCCAACCAAGCATTTCCAATACACGGAGCCCTTTTGTAACATGGCCGTGGTAATATCTCCATAGCTTTCATCGGGCTCCAGGCAAAACAGTTCAATCACACTGCCTGTTGGTTTCTGAAACAGGATTCGGGCTTCTACCACTTTGGTATTATTAAAGACCAGAAAACTATTGGCCGGTAGGTGATTGGCCAGGTTCAGGTATTGGTCTATTTGATATGCCTGGTGGGTGGTTGATGAACTTGTTTCTAAGTCAGTAACTGCATGGGATCCCTGAGTAAGTGCCCGATTGGTTATTAATAATTTGCTTTGGTCCCTGTTTTCAAGTGGAAATTTGGCTATCCGTTCATCGGGCAACTCATAACTATAGTCCTTGATCTGTATTTTTTTTACCTGCTCCGCTAACATGGCCGTGAAGTTAAATCCGGTCTACCACTTTTTACCACAATTGGGCCAAAATTGCCCCAAAATCACCCAAAATTTTGTTTTGACCAGTGATTTTCGCCATTTTCAGTTTGTCCTGGAAGCCGGATTTTCTAAAAAATGGGCATCGCGCAGCCCTAATTTCTTTCATTTTCAGTTCAAAATTCGCTGATTTTACCCCAAAAAGACCCGAAAATGCCCTGTTTTAGGCTAATTCACGGGTTATCCACAGCTATTCACATACTATTCACCTCTTAATTGAACAAAATTGGCTGTAACTGTTTGCCAGCATGGGTTTGAAGCCACTCAGACTTGTGGATAAATACAAACGCTTTAAATGGCGATTTAAAGTGGGAAAAAGTGTTATTTTGTGTCAACAAGTGGTAAAAAATAGAAAACTTACTCACAAATGCAAGGATTTCACGGAGAATATGAAGCTACGGTAGACGCGAAAGGTCGCTTCTTGCTCCCTGGTGGACTGAAAAAACAGTTACCGGAGGGCGAGGGTCGATTCATTCTCAGCCGTGGTTTTGAAAAATGTCTCACGTTATATCCATTGAAAAGTTGGGAAGTCATTCTTACCAAGATTGCCCAGTTGAATGATTTTGACCCCAAGGTACGCCAATTCCGCCGTCAGTTTTTGGGTGGAGCTACCGAAGTGGAACTGGATAACGCCGGCAGAATGTTATTGCCGGGTTCTCTCAGGGAATTTGCCGGACTGGGCAAGGATATTGTTTTGGCTGCAGCCCTAGACCGTTTTGAAATCTGGGATGCCGCTAAATACAATCAGCTCTTTGAAGATTTTTCATCAGATGCTTTTAGCAATCTGGCTCAGGAAGTGATGGCAAACAAGGATCAGAAAAACGGTTTAATCTAAACCATGAATCAGATTCCCGCCAATGACTACCACGTGCCTGTATTGTTTCAGGAATGCATCAATGCTTTGGCCATCAAGGCCGATGGCGTTTACGTGGATTGCACTTTTGGTGGCGGTGGACATAGTAGGGGAATCTTACAGCAGCTGGGTTCAAAAGGAAAGCTCTTTGCTTTTGACCAAGACGCAGATGCTAAGCAGAATATTCCTGAAGACGATAGAATAGTATTTGTGCCTGCCAACTTTAGACACTTGCAACGCTTTCTGCGTTTACACAAAGTGACCAAGGTAGATGGCATTCTGGCTGATCTGGGTGTGAGCAGTTTTCAGTTTGACGAAGGTGAGCGTGGATTTTCTATTCGTTTTGAAGGTCCTTTAGACATGCGGATGGATAGGCGTCAAGCGCTTTCTGCAGCAACCATTGTAGCTACTTATTCTGAACAGCAATTGCACAAATTGTTTGAGCAATATGGCGAAGTAACAAACAGTATCACACTGGCCAAACAGATTGCACAGCATCGCAAACACTTGCCAGCACAGACTATTCAGCAGTTTAAGGCTTTGATTGCGCCGGTGGTTAAGGGGAATCCCAATAAGTATTTGGCGCAAGTGTTTCAAGCACTGCGTATGGAAGTTAATGACGAGATGGGTGCACTCAAAGAAATGCTGGAGCAAGTGCCCGCTGTGTTGAACCAGGGTGGAAGAGTGGCGGTGATTACATTCCATTCAATTGAAGACAGGATGGTGAAGAATTTTTTTAAACAAGGAACATTTGAAGAGGTGCAGGATAATCCCTTAATCTCTATAGATAAAGAAGAGATCTTAAAAATCATCACAAAGAAACCCATTACCGCTTCAGACGAAGAGTTGAAGCGCAATAGCAGAAGCAGGAGTGCCAAGCTAAGGGTTGCAGAGCGATACTGATTTTTAAAAATTCCCCTACCGCTTGCGGGAGGGGTGCCCGCAGGGCGGGGTGGTTTCATCCCCTCCTTGGAGGGGCGCCGAATGAAATGAGAGCGGGGTGGGTTTCATCCCCTCCTTGGAGGGGCGCCGATCCCGATTTATCGGGAGAGTGCGGGGTGGGTAGTTTTTCATCCCCTCTTGGGAGGGGTGCCCGCAGGGCGGGGTGGGTGCGGGTAGTTTTAAATAGAAAAGAAAAAAATGTCTGAACAAACAACAAATACTGCTACAAACAAGAACCCCCTAAAGGGTCTGTTTAACTATCAGTGGATTGTGAAGAATATTCCCTTTTTTCTTTTTTTAACTGGCTTGACAGTGCTCTATATAGCCAACGGTCATAATGCAGATAGGATAGTACGAAACATTAATAATACCAATAAAGAGTTGAAGGAATTACAGTTTGAATACAAGACGTTGAAAAGCGAATTGATGTTTAGAAGTGAGGAGGCGGAAGTGCTAAAAGCCGCTACGCCATTGGGGTTGAAGATTAGTAGGGAGACGCCGCAGAGGTTGAAATAAGTGAGAAGTGAGAAGTGAAGAAGAAGAAAGTGAATAGATAAAAGTGAAGAGTGAAGAGAGGAGGGAAGAGTGAGAAATGAGAAGTGAGAAGTGAGAAGTGAGAAGTGAGAAATGAGAAGTGAAGAAAGGGAAGAGGAAGAATAGTTTTAGAGTTTTTGAGTTGATACAATAGTTTTTAATCTGGTTGAACAACCGTACCGTACATGGAAGTGAAGCGCGACATACTCTGGAGGGTCTATCTCAGTTATATACTGGTGATAGGGGTCTGCATCGCCATCTTTGGAAAGGCGGTGTATATTCAGCAAGTGCAAGGCGCGCACTGGAGAAGCATGAGCGATAGTTTGCACCAGCGCATTGATTCAATAGAAGCAGAACGTGGTACTATCTATAGTGAAGACGGACAAATGCTTAGTACCAGCATTCCCCAATTTGATTTATTCATAGATTTTCGCGTGGAATGGTTACACGAAAAAAGTGGCATTCACTTCCGCGAAAATCTAGACTCTCTTTCTTTTTATCTCTCCAATCTTTTCAAAGACCGTTCTGTAGATGGCTACAAACAGTGGTTAACAGAAGCCTATAAAGACAACGAACCTTATTTAGAATTGCACAAGAAAACCAGCTATCGTGAATACGAACAGTTGCGCAAATTTCCTTTGTTCAGAGACGGTAGATACAAGAGCGGTTTAATTGTCAACGAAAGAAGTATTCGCCTAAATCCTTATGGTATTCTGGCTTTCAGAACCATTGGACTTGACAGGGCGGCTTCTAAAGTAGGTCTGGAAAAAACCTATGATAGTTTATTAAAAGGCAGAGAAGGAAAGCAGTGGGTAAGAACCATTGCTGGTGGTGTAAAAGTGCCTATTAATGATGACTATATTATTGAGCCTGAAACCGGTAAAGACATTGTTAGCACCATTGATGTGTTCATTCAAGAGATTGCGGAGAACGCGCTGATGAAGATGATGGAGAAGAATGAAGCCGAACATGGATGCGCTATTGTCATGGAAGTAAAGACTGGTAAAATTAAAGCCATTGCTAATTTGGGTAAGAAGGCAAATGGCGGATATTGGGAAGATTATAATTATGCTATTTCTGCCACTGAGCCGGGATCTACTTTTAAGCTAGCTACCTTGATGGCTTTGTTAGAAGACAAAAAAATTAACCTCAATACCATAGTAAATCTGGAAGGTGGCATTTGGAAAGTGGCTGGTCAAACCGTATTTGATTCTGAGCAATCGGGCCATAGAGAAGTAACTGTTAAGCAGGCATTTGAATTGAGCTCGAATGTGGGTATGGCCAAATTGGTATCGGCTTATTACAGTGGTCAGCCTTCACAATTTATCAATCGCTTAAAGCAAATGCAGATGGATACCCTTACCGGTATTGATCTAATTGGAGAAGGGCATTCTACTATTTATAAGCCAGGTCATAAAATGTGGGGTCCAACTACCATGCCTTGGATGGCATTTGGTTATAACCTGCAAATTTCTCCCATGCAAACCCTGGCTTTATACAATGCAGTAGCCAATCAAGGAAAAATGATGCGTCCTTATTTGGTGTCAAGTGTTCGCGAAGAAGGTGTTTTGTTAAAGAACATGGATCCAATGGTGGTTCGTGAAAAAGTATGCAGTGATCAAACATTGGCACAATTAAGAGAATGTTTAGAAGGTGTTTGTATAGCTGGAACTGCCAAAGAATTATTTAAAAATAGCTTGTTCCCAGTTGCAGGAAAAACTGGTACCGCTTTAGTGGCAAATGGAAACAAGGGCTACGAGGATAAAATTTATCAATCCTCTTTTGCTGGATATTTTCCAGCTGATAATCCTCAATACACTTGTGTAGTGGTGATTAAAAATAAACCCCATGCGGCTGTTTTTTATGGTGGCGCAGTTGCGGGTCCTGTGTTCAAAGAGATTGCAGACAGATTATACAGCACTTATGTAAAAGGTGGCAAAAACGAATTAAACAAAAAGCTTTTAGATAGTTCCCTCATGAGTTATGCGGGTTCTAAAAAAGACATGGCTAGGGTCATGGGTAAATTGAAATTGGGCTTTAAGGATTCGGCTTCCAATGCAGCCTATGTAGCTGTAAAAGGAGAGGCGCGTGACTTAGTGGTAACAGCAAAATCAACACCCTTAAACCTAATGCCAGAATTAAACGGCATGGGTTTAAAAGACGCGGTGTATGTATGTGAAAACATGGGATTAAAACTCAATATACGCGGGAAGGGAAAAGTAATGGCGCAATCCATTACGGCAGGTCTTCCTGTGGTTAAAGGACAATTGGTAGAAGTAGAACTTAATTAATAACGATGGCTAAGCTGCAAGACATATTGTACAAAGTACACTTGAAAGAAGTGCATGGTAGCACTGATTTGGAAGTGACTGGTATACAAATTGATTCACGCAAAGTGACCAAGGGTTCTGTATTTGTTGCTATAAAAGGCGTACTGAGCAATGGTCATGACTTTATTGCAAAAGCCATTGAACTAGGTGCCATTGCCATTGTTTGCGAAGAATTGCCTGCGCTTTTTAGTGATGGTATTACTTATTTACAAGTTGCTAGTAGTAACGAAGCTGTGGCATTTATGGCGCATGAGTTTTATGGCGCTCCCAGCAAGCAATTAAAATTGGTAGGTGTTACCGGTACCAATGGTAAGACTACTATTGCTACTGTCTTATTCAAACTTTTTAGTCAACTTGGATACAAATGTGGTTTGGTGAGTACGGTTCAAAATCAGATTGCTGATCAGGTTATTCCATCTACCCATACCACTCCAGATGCTGTTAGTTTAAACGCCTTATTGCGTCAAATGTTAGATGCTGGTTGTTCGCATGTATTTATGGAATGCAGCAGTCATGCCATTGATCAACATAGAATTACTGGACTTGATTTTACAGGTGCATTGTTTAGCAATATCACACATGATCATTTGGATTATCACAAAACTTTTGAAGCCTATATCAAGGCCAAGAAAGCATTTTTTGATAACCTGAGCAGTAGTGCATTTGCTATTTCTAATGCCGATGACAAACGTGGAGCAGTGATGCTGCAAAACACGGTTGCCAAACAGTATTACTATAGCCTTAAAACAATGGCTGCTTTCAAGGGTAAAATCTTGGAAAATGGTTTGCAAGGTTTGGTGATGACGGTGAACGAGAAAGAAGTGCATTTTATGCTCATAGGAGAATTTAATGCGTACAATATTCTAGCTATTTACGGTGCTGCCGTTTGTTTGGGTGAAAATCCAGAACAAGTGCTTACTGTGTTAAGTTCTTTGAGCAGTGCTGAAGGCAGGTTTGATTATATCATCAGTGCCAACAAAGTCATTGGCATTGTGGATTATGCGCATACACCCGATGCTTTGGAAAATGTATTGGGAACTATCAAAAAATTGCGCAAAGGGTATGAGCAAGTGATTACCGTAGTGGGATGTGGTGGTGATAGAGACAAAACAAAAAGACCCATCATGGCAGAAGTGGCTGCTAGTTTAAGTGACAAACTGATCCTGACCAGTGACAATCCTAGAACAGAAGATCCTGAACAGATTCTAAGAGACATGGAACTTGGTTTGAATTCTGCAGCCAAAAGAAAAACAGTCACCATTGCAGATAGAAGAGAAGCTATTGAACAAGCGGTGAAATTGGCCAAGCCAGAAGACATTATCCTGATTGCCGGAAAGGGTCATGAAAAATACCAAGACATCCAAGGTGTGAAACACGCTTTTGATGACAAAGCCATATTAAAAGAATTGTTTCAATCACCCACTAGATAAGCACACACTATGTTATACTATTTGTTTAATTGGCTAAATAAGTCTTACCATATTCCAGGAGCAGGACTTTTTCAATTTCTGTCTTTCAGGATTGCTATGGCAATAGTATTTTCTTTGCTCATTGCAACCGTGTATGGCAAACGCTTAATCATGTTGCTGAAAAAACACCAGATTGGTGAATCGGTTCGTGAATTGGGTTTGGCTGGTGAACAACAAAAGAAAGGCACACCAACCATGGGTGGAATCATCATCTTGGTAAGTATCTTAATCCCTACTTTGTTATTTGCCAATTTAGACAAGGTCTATATCCGTTTAATGGTATTATGTACGGTTTGGTTGGGGATCATTGGTTTCTTGGATGACCTTTTTAAAATTCGTGCACGCAAAGCAGCCCAAAACAAGGGAGAAGCTTACAAGAAAAAAGACAGCGATGGTTTGGCAGGTTTGTCTAAAATCATTGGTCAAGTTGGATTGGGTGTGATTATTGGACTAACCCTTTATTTCAGCAATGCTGTAACAGTAGAAAGAGAAGTAATTACTAGCCCACAAGCACAATTGCAAAAGGGTGAAAGACTTGCTAAAGACAGCAACATTTTTGTAAGAAATATTAACGGAGTAGACAAGCGATTTGTAAAAGTAAAAACACCTATCACTACTATTCCATTTGTAAAGAACCACGAATTCAATTATAGCCGTTTGCTTACTTGGATTGGTCCGGGTGCAGAAAAATTTACCTGGGTCATCTATGTGTTGATTGTGATTTTTATTGTAACCGCTGTTTCTAATGGCTCCAACTTAACCGATGGACTTGATGGATTGGCAGCTGGCGTAAGCGCCATCATTGGGGCAGGTATTGGGGTCTTTGTGTATGTGAGTGGTAACTATGTCTTTGCCGATTATTTTGACATCATGTACATTCCCAACCTAGGAGAACTATCCATTTTTGTGGGAGCTTTTGTAGGTGCTTGTATTGGTTTTCTTTGGTACAATGCCTATCCTGCACAGGTATTTATGGGCGATACTGGAAGCCTAGCACTGGGTGGTATTATTGCTTCACTTGCATTTATAGTACGCAAAGAATTGATGATCCCCATTTTCTGTGGCGTTTTCTTAATTGAAGATTTGAGTGTGATTATTCAAGTGGGCTATTTCAAATACACCAAGAAAAAATATGGAGAAGGTAGAAGGGTTTTCTTGATGAGCCCCTTGCACCACCATTATCAGAAAAAAGGATTTCACGAGAATAAAATTGCGTTTAGGTTCTGGATCATCACCATACTTCTTGTAGTAGCGAGTATTGTTACTTTGAAAATTAGATAAAAGATAAGAGATAAAAGATAAGAGAGGAGTGAGGAGTGAGAAGTGTGAAGTGAGAAGTGAGGAAGAAGAAAGTGAGAAGTGAGAAGTGAGGAATGCGAGGAAGAAGAAAGTTTTAAAGTTGAAGAAAGAAGAATCAATATGAACACAAATAACAAACAACACAGATTAGTGATACTTGGCTCGGGAGAGAGCGGGGTAGGTGCTGCTTTGTTGGGTAAGCAAAAGGGTTATGAAGTGTTTGTAAGTGATGGAGGCAAGATCAAAGACGGCTATAAAAAAGAACTAGAAGCTGCAGGAATTGCTTATGAAGAAGGTGGTCATACAGAAGCCTTGATTTTGAATGCAGATGAAGTTTGCAAGAGCCCGGGAATTCCTGAGAAGGCGGAGATGATGAAGAAAATTCGTGCCAAAGGAATTGAAGTGATCAGTGAAATAGAATTGGCTTACCGTTTTAAAGGGGATAGCAAAATCATAGCCATTACTGGAAGCAATGGAAAGAGCACTACTACTTCTCTGATTTATCATATCTGTATCACGGCAGGTTTAGACGCAGCCTTGGTTGGAAATATTGGATACAGTTTTGCCAAACAAATTGCAGAGGATCCCAAAGCATGGTATATAGCAGAGATTAGTTCTTTTCAATTAGACGATACCAAAACATTTAGACCAGATGTATCTGTATTACTCAATATTACAGAAGACCATTTGGACCGTTACGAATACAAGTTTGAAAACTATATCAACAGTAAGTTCAAGATTATCCAGAACCAGACCATGGAAGATTATTTTATCTATTGTCTGGACGATGAAGTTATCACAAGCAAATTGTCAACCCTTATACTACCTACTAACCCATTACCATTCTCTATGAAACAAGAACTTAAAAAAGGCGGCTACATCAAAGGCGATCAGATGATGCTAAGAATCCAAGAAGAAAGAGTAAGCATGAGTATTTATGACTTTGCATTAAAAGGCAAGCACAACAATTACAACACTATGGCAGCAGGTATAGCAGCCGCAACTATCGGCATCAGAAAAGAAAAGATCAGAGAAGCCGTGAAGAATTTTCACAGTCTAGAGCATCGAATGGAGTTTGTGGCCATGGTGCGTGGTGTTGAATTTATCAATGACTCTAAGGCAACCAATGTAAACAGCACTTGGTATGCACTAGAAAGCATGAACAAACCAACGGTTTTGGTATTGGGTGGTACAGACAAGGGTAATGACTATGGGTTGATTGCGGATCTGGTAAAGGAGAAGGTGAAAGCAATAGTTTGCATGGGTGTAGATAATCAGAAAATCATAGCAGCATTCAAAGATTTGGTGACAGTGATTGTTGAAACAGATAGCGCTAAAAAAGCAGTAAACGCCTCATTTAAATTGGCTGAAAAAGGAGACGTGGTCTTGTTGAGTCCAGCCTGCGCCAGTTTTGATCTTTTCAAAAACTACGAAGACAGAGGTTGCCAATTCAAAGACGCCGTTAAAGAATTATAAGTTTTAGTCAAGTAATTTTTTCTAATTACTATTCCTATTCAATGCAAGAGACCAACGATACACTCTTTTCACAAATGCCCACCATCAATGGTATGCGTGGTCAGCTTGTGAACAGAACCCGAGGTGATAAATATATCTGGGGGATTGTTGTTCTCTTGTCTTTGATTTCTATTTTGGTTGTGTATTCCGCAACGGGTTCTCTGGCTTATAAAATGTATAAGGGTAATACCAATGTATACTTGTTCAAGCAAGTATCTTTTTCATTAATAGGATTTATCTTAATTTATTTTTTACACAGGGTTAACTATACCTTGTTTTCAAGAGTTGCCACGGTGCTATTTATGTTGTCCATTCCCCTATTGATCTACACCCTTTTCTTTGGTGCTAGGATTAATGAGGGTAGCAGGTGGATCAAATTGCCCATTATCAACATGACCGTGCAGACCAGTGATTTTGCCAAACTGGCGCTCTTCATGTACCTGAGTAAAATGCTCAGTAAGAAACAAGAAGTGATCAAGGATTTCAAAAAAGGATTTTTACCGGTGGTATTTCCAGTGTTATTCATTTGCGCCCTTATCATGCCAGCCAACTTATCCAATGCATTATTAACAGGAGCTACTTCTTTATTGCTCATGTTTATTGGCAGGGTAAGTATCAAACATATTTTGTTGGTCATCTTGGTAGCCATGATTCCTGTTTGCTTAATAGTATCTGTGGCCGTACTAACACATGATGGGAATGCTAAAACCAATTTGGTTAAAACAGGTAAGATGGAAGAAGCCAAATCTATTGGAAGATTTGGTACCTGGGTCAAACGCGTTCAAGATTTTGTCTATGCTTCAGATAAGGAAACACCTTACCAGGTGCAACAAGCAAAAATTGCCATTTCAAACGGTGGAATGCTCATGGGTCTTGGGCCAGGAAATAGCCGACAAAGAAATTTTTTGCCACAGGCTTACAACGATTTTATTTATAGCATCATCATAGAAGAGTATGGTCTACTTGGTGGGGCTTTTATCATATTTATTTATCTAGTTTTTCTGTTTAGATGTATTCGCATTTTTAGAAAATGCCCTTATGCTTTTGGCGCATTTTTAGCATTGGGGTTGAGTTTCACCTTGGTTATTCAAGCAGTGGCCAATATGGCGGTGAACGTGAACCTGGTGCCAGTAACGGGAGTTACACTTCCTTTGGTGAGTATGGGTGGTAGCTCATTCTTATTTACCTGTTGCGCCATTGGATTAATCTTGAGTGTAGCAAGAAACGTAGAACAAATGGAAGGAAAAGAACCAGCACCTATTCCCATGCCAACTGTTGGGAATCCAGAGCCGGGGGTAATGGTATAGTGAAGAGTATAACATAAATAAAAATTCCCCTACCGCTTGCGGGAGGGCAGCCTCAAATTCCCCTACCGGGTACGGGAGGGGTGCCTCAAATTCCCCTACCGCTTGCGGGAGGGGTGCCTGAAAGGCGGGGTGGGAAAAAATAGATTAATGAACAAAAAGATCATCATAGCAGGAGGCGGTACCGGAGGACATATCTTCCCGGCTATTGCTATTGCCAATGCCATTAAAGCTTTGGAACCCAATACGGAGTTCCTATTTGTTGGGGCAACTGGTAAGATGGAAATGGAAAAAGTACCTCAGGCCGGATATCAAATTAAGGGCATTACCATTGCAGGATTTAATAGAAGTTCATTAATTAAAAATCTGGGTCTGCCCTTAAAATTAATCAAGAGCTTTTTTCAGGTTCGTCAAATTTTCAAATCCTTTACACCCGATGCCGTAATTGGCGTTGGTGGTTATTCAACCTTGCCTGTTTTGAGATTTGCACAGGCAAAGGGTATTCCAAGTTTTATTCATGAGAGCAATTCCTTTGCTGGTAAAGCCAATTTATACTTAGCCAAAAATGCAACAAAGATTTTTGTAGCTACGGAAGGCATGGACAAATTTTTCCCTGCTAATAAGTTGATGATTACGGGGAATCCTGTAAGAAAAGCCATCGCGCAAGCAAGTGTTTCAAAAGAAGATGCTTTGAAATTTTTTGGATTGGAAGCCAACAAACAAACCGTCTTGGCCATTGGAGGAAGTTTGGGTGCAAAGTCTATCAATGACGCACTTGCTATAAACTTAGATGCATTTAGATTAAACAACTTGCAACTTATTTGGCAAACAGGAAAACCCAATGCAGACCATTATCAGTCCATGGCCAAAGGGATGAACAATATTTGGGTAGACAGTTTTATTCAAGACATGGACAAAGCCTATGCTGCAGCTGATCTTGTAATTAGTAGGGCTGGCGCGATGTCTGTTACTGAAATTTCTGTGGCGGGTAAAGCGGCCATTTTTGTGCCTTATCCCTACGCGGCAGAAGACCATCAAACACATAATGCACAAGCACTAGTAAAGCGTCAAGCTGCTTTGATGATCAAAGACGCAGACGTGAAAACCTTGCTACTCAACAAAACCATTCAATTGGCCAAAGACCCTATTAGCATTCACTTGTTTGAGAAAAACAGTAAGGCAATGGCCATTAATAACGCAGATCTTTTAATTGCCCAAAACATATTGAATACCATCAAGTGAGTAAGTTAAGCAGCATACAAACCATTTATTTTATAGGCATTGGAGGCATTGGTATGAGTGCCTTGGCTAGGTATTTTCATTCCAAAAACATTGCCGTTAGTGGGTATGATAAAACTAGTACGGTGTTGACCAGAACACTAGAAGCATCCGGCATTGCCATACACTATGAAGAAAGGCTTGACCTGATTCCAGAAAACCCTGATCTAGTGGTTTACACGCCAGCTATCCCTGCAACACAAGCCGAACTGGTGTATTATAGAGAAAAAGGAATTCCGGTAGTTAAGCGCAGCGATGTGTTGCAAATGATCACCGAATCATCCTTTAATATTTGTATTGCTGGCACACATGGCAAGACAACCGTTACTTCAATGATTGCGCACTTGTTGCGTCATTCGGGTTATGGATGTAATGCTTTTCTAGGTGGAATTGCCGCTAACTATCAAACCAATTTTTGGAGTAGTGAAAGAAATGTGGTAGTGGTTGAAGCAGATGAATATGATCGTAGTTTTCTAAAATTGGTTCCTGATGTTGCCGTGATTACTTCTATGGACCCAGACCATTTAGACATTTACGGAACACCCGAAGCGGTTACTGATGCTTTTGTAGAATTCTCACAAAAACTAAAACCTGGTGGTTGTTTAATTAGTAAGTATGGCATGAAACGTAGTGCTGAGTTAAAAGCCGCGCACCAATACCATTATGATTATCAAAACCCATTAGCTGATGTAAAAGCGGTGAATTTGAAAGTGGTACAAGGCGCGTATTGTTTTGACGTGCAGCACCATGATTTTACGGTCACTGATGTAATGCTTCCCATGGGTGGCTTGCACAATATTGAAAACGCCATTGCGGCCATTACGGTGGCCAAGCATTTGGGAATAGAAGATGAAAAGATTCGTGCGGCCATTGCCGATTTTAAAGGTGTAAAAAGAAGGTTTGAATATATTGTCAACCAACCGGGTCAAGTATTGATTGACGATTATGCCCATCATCCTGAAGAACTGCGCGCACTGATTACTGGAGTAAGAAGTTTGTTTGCCAATCAAAAAATGGTGCTGGTATTTCAACCACACTTGTTTAGCCGCACCAATGACTTAGCAAAAGAATTTGCAGAAAGTCTTGACCTGGCTGATCAAGTGATCCTGCTTCCCATTTATCCTGCTAGAGAATTACCCATGGAAGGTGTTACTAGTTATAGCATTTTAGACAAGATGCAATTAGCAGAAAAAGCAGTCTTAGAGAAAGAAGCTATGTTGGCATGGATGGAAGCAAATAAACCGGATTTGGTGGTCATGGCTGGTGCAGGAGACATAGACGTTTTGGTTCAACAGGTTAAAAATATTTTGGCATCTTGATTAGATTTAAAAACATACCGTGGAAAAAACGCATTATTCAAACCCTTTGGCTACTGTTTGGCATTGGGGCCATTGTGTTGTTTGGCGCGGCTATTACTAAGAAGTCTCAGAAACTTTGTACTGCCATTCAAATTGAAATTGTAGGTGCAGAGCAACATATGTTCTTAGACGAGCAAGACATATTGACAATCATCAATACTAAGGGAAAAGTCATTGGTAACCCAACCACTAAAACCAATCTAAGGAATTTAGAGAATCTCTTAGAAGCCAATAGTTGGGTAGACCATGCAGAATTATATTTTGACAATAACCAAGCACTGCAAGTACATATTCAAGAAAGACAGCCTGTAGCAAGGGTATTCCATATTGGAGGGGGTTCTTTTTATGTAGACAGCACAGGTTTGCGTTTGCCTTTAAGTGAAAAAATTAGTGCCAAAGTTCCTGTGTTTACCAATTTCCCTTCTGATAAACCCGTATTAGCCCATCCAGATAGTCTGGTGCTACAAGCTGTGGTGGATCTTTCTAAACAAATCTTGGCTGATTCTTTTTGGATGGCGCAGATTCAACAAGTAAATATTGATCCTCAAAGTCAATTTGAACTCATTCCCATGGTGGGTAATCATATTATAATGGTGGGTTCAGCTGATCATTTAGCGTCTAAATTCAAAAGACTCAATGCTTTTTATGAGCAAGCCCTAGTGCAACAAGGTCTCAATACTTATGAAAAGTTGGATATCCGTTTTAGCAACCAAGTGGTGGCAGTAAAAAGGGGTACAGAGAAAGCCATTATTGACTCTGCCTTAGCCAAACAACGCTTGCTTGACCTTTCTGTAAAGACATTGCCTATTCCAGAGGAAGCAGATCCAATCAGCACCAAGCCTGCGGCGATTCCTGTTAAGTCAGCACCGGTTCCAACAAAGTCAGTAACAACCCCAGCACCTAAGCAAGTTGCTAAACCCGCTGTTGAAACACCAACGCCTAAAGCGGTATTGCCTTCCAATAAAAACAAAACAAAGAAGGCTTCAAAACCTCTCAAGAACAATAAAACTAATAATATACCGTTAACAACTAAATAGCTATTTTATGAGTCTCAATGAATTGCCCATCATTGTTGGTCTGGACATCGGTACCACCAAGATTGCAGCCATCGCTGGAAGGAAAAATGAGTTTGGCAAATTAGAAATCTTGGGCTTTGGTAGGGCCAATAGTAGTGGGGTTCAACACGGTCAGGTTTTAAATATTGACCAAACCATTAAAGCCATTCAACAGGCTTTGACCAATTGCTATGAAAGCAACCCTGATTTAGAAGTAAAGGAAGTTTATGTAGGTATTGCTGGTCACCATATCAAGAGCTTGCAAACCCGTGGCGACATGGTGAGACAAGAGCCTGATAATGAAATTCAAGGATGGGAGATTGACCAATTGGTGAACAACCAACGCAAGACTTTTATTCCTGCTGGAGACCAGATTATTGACGTGATTCCCCAAGATTTTCATGTTGACAATATTCAAAACATCAAGGATCCTGTAGGATTTAACGGGGTTAAAGTTGGTGCCAATTTTCATATTATTACCGGTGATAGAAACGCTATCCGTAATATTAACCGTGCGGTTGAAAGAAGCGGACTGTCTACCAAAGACCTAGTCTTACAACCCTTGGCATCAGCCAGTGCGGTAATGAGTGAGATTGATATGGAAGCGGGTGTTGCTATCTTAGACATTGGTGGTGGTACTTCTGATTTGGCCGTTTTTTATGAAGGTATTTTAAAACATACTGCCGTAATTCCTTTTGGTGGAGAAAACATTACCAACGATATCCGTTTGGGTTTGGGTGTGTTGAAAAGCCAGGCAGAAGCCATGAAGGTTCAGTTTGGTAGTGCTTTGGCCGATGAAGCAAAAGCCAATGCTTATATTACTATTCCTGGTTTAAAAGGAATGCCTGCCAAAGAAATCAGCGTAAAAAATCTGGCTCAAATTATTCAAGCTAGGATGAGTGAGATCCTGGATTTTGTAAGCTACCACCTAAAACAAGTTGGTTTAGATAGCCGCGCACTAAATGGTGGTGTTATCCTTACTGGTGGCGGATCTCAATTAAAACACCTGATTCAATTAACCGAATATACTACTGGTCTAAATGCTAGAATTGGATTGCCCAATGAGCACTTGGCGCCAAATCATATTGAGGAATTGAAAAAGCCTATGTACAGTACTTGTATTGGTTTGATTCTAAAAGGGTACAATGATTATGAGCACCATAACAAAGACTTTCAGTCTGCATTTGTAAAAGTGAACGTTCCTGCTACTTTAACTAAAAAAGAAGAAGAAGTGAAAATGGAAGTTCCGGTAGCGCCAGTTGTTAGTGTAGCTCAAAGAAAAAACAAGTTCTGGAATATGTTTAAAGACAATTTAATAGACATGTTCAAAGAGGAAGAAGATCAGATTATAAAATAAATGTTCTTATTATTCGTTATTAGTTGCAATCCCCTGCCCGTTAGAAACAGTACGTCCATCTAAACCTTTCCTTATGATCCATTTTGATCTTCCAAAACAGAAATCTTCTATCATCAAAGTTCTTGGTGTTGGAGGTGGTGGAAGCAATGCAGTCAATTTCATGTTTGCCCAAAACATTGAGGGTGTAGATTTTATTATCTGCAATACAGATGCCAAAGCTATTGAGCAAAGCAGGGTCCCAAATAAAATCCAGCTTGGGCCACACTTAACCCAGGGTCTGGGTGCTGGTGCTAATCCTGAAGTTGGCAAAAAAGCAACCGAAGAATCTTTAGAAGAGATTAAAAGGATCCTAGAAGTAAATACCAAAATGGCATTTATCTGCGCGGGTATGGGTGGTGGAACCGGTACTGGTGGTGCTCCCATTATTTCTCAAATCTGCAAAGACTTAGGCATCTTAACGGTGGGTATTGTTACCACGCCATTTGGGTTTGAAGGTCCAAGACGTTTGCAACAAGCTGAAGAAGGTATTCGCCAACTAAAGCCTTATGTAGATACTTTGCTAGTGATCAGCAATGACAAATTGCGCATGCAATATGGCAACTTAAAAATGAAAGAAGCATTTAGCAAGGCCGATAATGTATTGGCAACTGCTGCTAAATGTATTACCGATATCATTAATAGCCGTGGTCATATTATTGTGGATTTTGCCGATGTATGCACCGTGATGAAAAATGGTGGTGTAGCCATCTTGGGTAAGAGTGAAGTAGAGGGTGAAGACAGGGCACAACGCGCCATTGAAGAAGCATTGAGTTCACCTTTATTGAACGATAGCGATATTAAAGGTGCTAAATGGATTCTCATCAATATCAATAGTGCAGAGGGTGAACACGAATGCACAATGGATGAAGTAGAGACCATAAATAATTTCCTCCGTATGCAAGCTGGGGAAGCTACTGACGTGATTGTGGGTATGGGTTATGATCCAACATTGGATAAGAAAATTGGCATTACCTTAATTGCAACTGGATTTGAACACAAAGACCCATTCTCTAAACCGGTGCCAGTTCAAAAAGCAGCACCTGTAGAAGAGAAAATTGTCATGACTTTAGACGTAGCTGGTGCAGAACCCAAAATGCCAGTTGCTGCAAAACCTGCGAATCCAAAACCTGAATTTGACCCTTTTGAGCCAAGTCTACAGGATTCAGACGAGCTGTTAGACATGCCTATTTATAAGTCTGCACTGGAAGTGGAAGCTCCTGTACAAATGGTGGAGCCAATTGCTTCAGCAGCATTGAACAATACAGTGGAACAAGAAGTATTTCATTTTGAACTGAGTTTGGATCTTCCAGAAACAGTAGAACTGAAAGCACCTGAAATGGAAGTAATTCCTGAACCAGTTGCCAAAACTGAATTAGAAGAATTAGTCAACTTTACGGTTTCTGAACAACCAGCTGTGGTGAATACCAATAGATTCTCTGGTTTGAGCAAACCCAATAATATTTATGCCGAAACACCTGTATCAGCTCCTGCTCCTGTTCAAGTTGCACCAGTAGCTACACCCGTTGTTTCTGCTCCTATTCAAGAACAAGCACCTGCAAAAGCAGTTACAGTAATTCAGCCTACTCCACCTGTTCAGATGGAAGAGGAAGAAGAAATGCAATTGGTGATGCGTGAAGAAGTGGCACCTGCTCCCAAAGTGGCGCCAGTTCAGGCTTCTATTCCACAAGAAGATGCTTATTTAGACGAGTCGGAAGAGCAAAAAAGAAGGGCTGCAGAACGTATTCAAAAACTGCGAAACCTGTCTTTTAATATGAACACTACCGACCCCAATAATGAATTTGATTCGGTACCTGCCTATATCCGCAGGAATATGGAGTTGTTTGGTAATACCTTAACTTCTGTAGAGAATTTTTACAGTAAGGTAACCGTTGGTAAAGACGCCAATAACCAAACACAACTCTCTACTATCAATACCTTTTTGGATGGAAAAAAGCCAGATTAACGATTGCTAGCTTTGATTTCAACATGGTGATTTAGTTGTGAAACCCCGGAAGCAATTCCGGGGTTTTTTATGTTAGTTCTTCAAAACCGCTATAACTTGCAGTATGGCAAATATTCTAATTACCGGAGGAACAGGAATGGTAGGGAGGGCAATGACAGCATTGTTATTGGAAAAAGGACACCATGTGTCTATCTTAACCAGAAATCCAACAAATTCTAGTGACCCAAGAATCAATTATTACCAGTGGGATATTCCCAATGGAACCATTGATCCGCAGGCCATTGGAGAAGCAGATCATATTATTCATTTAGCAGGAGCAGGTGTGGCAGACAAACGTTGGAATAAGGCACGTAAAAAAGAAATATTGGATAGTAGGGTGCAATCTGGCGAACTCTTGGTACAAGCATTAAACACCATTCCTAACAAAGTACAGTCATTTGTCTCTGCTTCTGGAATTGGTTGGTATGGACCAGATACCGCAAAGAGTTTGGAGAAAGGATTTATGGAAGACGCACCTGCGGATACTGCATTTTTGGGAGAGACTTGTAGGCTATGGGAAAAAGCAGTTGCTCCGGTAGCAGAAATGGGCAAAAAATTGGTGATTTTTAGATTTGGTATTGTTTTGAGTAATGATGGGGGAGCTATGATTGAATTTAAAAAGCCTGTAAAATTTGGTATTGCTTCTATACTTGGTTCAGGAAAACAAGTCATTAGTTGGATTCATATCAAAGACCTTTGTAACCTACTATTGCAATCATTGGATGACCAAAATTTTAATGGTATTTATAATGCAGTAGCACCTCAAACAGTAACCAATAAAGCATTCATGTTAGCCCTGGCCAAAAAAATGAAGGGTTCCTTTTTTCTTCCCATTCATGTACCAGCATTCTTTTTAAAATTGGTCTTAGGAGAAATGAGTGTAGAGGTACTAAAAAGTGCTAAAGTCAATAGTTTTAAAATTCAATCTGCTGGGTTCAAACACGCCTATCCAACCCTTGACCAAGCTTTAGAAGAATTGGTCAAAGGTGAATAAACTATGATTTTTTGCTCTAATCCTTATAAGTCTCTGCGTTTGTGCTTCCAATAGCAAAATGCCCAAATGGCTGCAGTTAAAATCAGCGTTAGCGCAATATGCATGGGTATGGCATCTAGTGCTTTTTCGTAAGCTTCTTTCATGTCTTTGCCAAACCTAGACATAAATGCAGGTGATGGAATAATCCTATCAGAGATTTCAAAGGGTAAGAATTTACCTATATCGTTTAATTTGAATTTGGCGTATCCAACTGCAATATTTTCTAAGATGAGGTTATAGAAAAAGAAAATACCCAAGGCAATAAAGGCTTTCTTGATTAAGAATCCCAAAAGAAAAGCAATGGTTAATTGGGCAAAAGTTTGTAAGAAGAACAGCGGAATATATTGCAATTGCTCAGCCCATCTGCCAATATTATCATAATCGGCCCAAGCCCCAAAACCAAATGCTACAGCGGTATACAAGACAGTACTAACCATTGAAATAATCAATACATCAAACAATTTGCTGGTTACAAACTGGCCCCTGCTCCAACCATCAATGATATTTTGTCTATGGGTTTTGTAATTGTATTCATTGGTCACCAGCATGATGACCAAGATGGCTGGGATCATGATAAATACAGAAGATAAAAAAGCTACGGTATGCCAGGTTTCTGGAAAGGCAAAGGGATTGCCCAATAACATTTTGGCCACATTGCTGGCTACTTCTTTTCCCTTTGTTCCCTCACTATATCCATAGTAAAACATCATATTGGTGCCAGGATAAGTAAGTGCTACTATACCAAACATCCACCAGAATGCAGGGTACTTTTTAATTTTCAGCCATTCTATTTTTACAAGTGCTAATAGGTTCATATTGGTAGTGTTAGTCGTTGGTCAATTCAAAGAATTTGGTTTCTAGGCTTTTCTTTTTCAAAGTCAATTGGTTCAGCACCACGCCTTGTTCAAAACAATGTTTATTAATGGCTTCCATGCTGGCTGTTCCAACAGGAAAGAAGGCCTGCAAGGAATGGTGGTCAGTGGCTTTGATCTGTGTAATGCCTTGGTATTGCTGGAGAATGCCTTCTAATGCACTTAAGTCTTGGCTTCCCAATTCTACAATATCTTCATTTGCCAACACTTCATCAACTGGACCTGCTGTTAATAGATTGCCCCTTTTCATAATGGCCACATGGGTACAAACTTTTTCAACCTCATCCAATAAATGGCTAGCCATAATAATGGTCTTGCCTTGATTTGCCAGTTCTCTAATCAATTCTCTAATTTCGGCTATCCCCACAGGGTCTAAGCCATTGGTGGGTTCGTCAAACAACAACACATCGGGGTTGCCCAATAAGGCTGCGCCGATGGCTAGTCTTTGTTTCATTCCCAAACTATACGTGCTAAACTTGCTATTTTTCCGTTCATACAATTTTACAATTTTCAGGGCATCATCAATTGATGCCGCATTGCCCCTGCCACTAATGGCCTGAGTGATTTTTAAATTGTCTGTTGCAGAGAGATAATGATAAAAATTGGGTGTCTCTAACAAAGAGCCAATCTGTTTGCGGGTGGCTGGGGATCCTGGATGCCCAAACCAAGCAAAACTGCCGGTATCAGCCTTTAGAATGTCTAAAATAATACTCAAAAGGGTGGTTTTACCACTACCATTTGGGCCCAATAATCCAAATACAGCCCCCTGTGGCACCTGAAAACTAACATTTTGCAATGCTTTAATATGGCCATAGGATTTGGAAATTCCGTTGATGTTTAGCACTTCTTGCATAGTATAAATTGTAGGGTGAAGATAGATACAAGCCTCAAAAAAGGTATACCGTATAAATATTTTTTACGTTTTTCTAATATCTGCACTCATTTGAGCGTTATTTGTAAGCTAAAACCAACTCCGTTGGAAAATAGCGGTCAATTTGGTGCCCTCAGGCCAGTTGATCATCCGTTAACCTTTGTGGTACCGTAACCTAAAATGATCAATTATCATAAAATCCCTTATATAAACATTGCTCCTGAGCAGTTTGAGGAGGAGATGGATAAGAATGGCACGTTCTATGCAAATGTAGCTATCTGGACCATGCTTTTCTCCTTGCCGCTTTTTTGGGTGCTTGACCTGCTGTTTGCAAAACCACAGTGGGTAAACTATATGTTTCTTAGGGTGGTTTGTTTTCTAATCTCCTATTTGGTTTATTGGTATGGTGGTAAACAACGTTGGGGATACCTACTTACGCTTAATTTAATAGTTGCGGCAAACCTTGGTTTGGCCGCTTTCTCTTGCGGTATTTTACCTTCCTCTGCTACTATGCCCTATTATATGCTGGCTTCTGTAATGGTACTCTTGCTCAATACTACCATTTTCTGGAAACCTATTTATAGTATGATGCATGTTGGAATTACTTATGTGATAATTCTTTTATTGTATACTATTTCTGGTAGGGATGATGGCTATGCAGGTTTAATCAGAAATGGGGGAGGTGTTTATTTTATCATTTCTTCTTTCTCTTGTTTAATTGCCCATAACCGCTACCTCATTGTAAAAAGAGAGATCCAGAAAAACCTGATTATTGAAGAATCAAATAAACGCTTGCTGGAACAAAATGAAATGATCAATGACCAACACCAGGTTATTGAAGAAGCCAATAGGCGCTTAAAACAATTGAGTGACTATAGACAGAACACTTTGAATATCATGATCCATGACCTGAAAAACTTTATTGGGTCAAATCAAATTTCTATTGACCTGATTAATAGAACTTCTTCTAACTTAACCATGGATCAAAAAGAGATTCTGGGTTATATTACCATGGGGAATGAAAAACTGCACTACCTGTCTCAAAAACTCTCAGATTCTGCTGACGCCGATACGGGCAAAGTAACTTTCAATTTGGAAGATTTTGATATTATTCCTGAGGTAGAAAGAGCCGCCATTGGTTTGGTAGATGCTGCAAGTATGAAGCAAATAAGTTTACAAATCAATTTATCGCCCAACCCATTGGTAGTAAATCTTGACCGTATATTTATAAGACATATTCTGTTCAAATTGTTGAGCAATATTATCCGGTTTGTTCAAAAAGCTTCTGTAATCAGTATTCATTCTTCAGAGACTGAAAACTACTGTGTTATTGAATTTATCAATAAGGGTAAGCCTATTGGTATGGGTAAACTCACAGAATATTTTAATAAATTAGAATCTCCCAATAGTCATGATTCGGCTACCAACCAGTCTGGTCTGGGATTTTCTGTTTCTAAGAAAATGATCGAAGACATGGGTGGTGAACTCACCTATAATAGCAACGATACCTATGGAAACTATTTTAAAATCAAGTTCAAACTGGCTTAGTATAAAATACAACGTTATGAAGCAAAGAATCCTACTCTCCGCCCTGTTCCTGATGGTCTGTTCACTGGCTTGGTCTCAGTCCGTGCAAAGAACATTCGAAGACATGGGATACCGAGATCAATCTATCTATGGTATCACTGGATCTATCACCTACTTCGTAAAGGTGAAGCCTGATGACGATATGGAGAATAGTAAGTTGGTATTGTATATTAGACCATCTCAAGTGTTGAACCCCAACACTTCTACAGTAACTATTTCTTTGAAAGATGCACCGGTTTATACCCAAAGGATTATTGGTCAGTCAATGGACTCATTGATTACCATTATCCTTCCTATGAGTAAAAAATATGTACAGCCAGACGGACGTTTTGTGAAGTTGAAAATTGTGGTTAAAATGAGTATTGATGACCAAATTTGTAAGGATATTGATAATCCTGCTGTTTGGGTCAACATTCGTAACACGTCTTATTTTACTGCCAACAAGCAACCCTTTCTTTCTTATCAAAGAAGTTTGAAAGAAACCATTCAAGAATTTGGAACCATTGCCACTTCTACTAATGCTGATTTGGATGATGTATTGGCTGGTGGAATCCTATATTCTTTGATGAAACAGAATAACAAGGAATTGAAAGTAAGTACCACACTGTTTAATATAAATGATACCTTAAAAAACACATTGGTTGTTGGTCTGCAGAATAGATTGCCTGAAACTATTAGAAAACAATTACCCGCCCTTAAAAAGGGAGAAGGTTTAATTCAGGCAATTGGACCTGAAGGTAATCAAGTCTTAGTAGTAACAGGTGCTGATCAAGAAGGCTATAAAAAAGCCATTAATATCCTGAGTAGCTATGCCATTTTAAATAGTACTTTTTCTCAAAAATTAATTGTAGACAATACCGTTGTAAAAACAGCAGAAAACACGGTCTTGCCTCAGGTATTAACCCTGGAACAATTAGGAATTCCTTCTGCACTAATGGAAGGGGTATTGGCTTTGAATACCAACTATCCCTTTAACTTGATTGATTATAATGCCATTCCCAAAAAACTAACTCTTCACTTAGAAGCTTTATTTTCTAAACTGCGTGAAAATGATCGTGGGTTTCTAAACGTATACCTCAATGATAACCTGGTATACACTACCTCATTAGCAGACTTAAATAATTTCAATAATGATATTGATCTTCCACCTTATTTGCTAACCAAAGTGAATTCATTGGTGGTTGAAATGCGTTTCCACCCTAGCAATAGTGTATGTAAGGATGGATTTGCCAGCTTCTTTGGATTTATCAATAGCCGAACTTCTACCATTACCTTCTCTGGTGAACAAGCTACTGAGTTCTATAACTTCTTTAACTATCCTGGGGAGTTTAGAAAAAAGCCATTAAAAATCATGGTTACACCTCAGTTGAATCAGCACAGTACTGCAGCGGTGGGTGAATTGATTTATCAAATCAATGCTGCATCTTTATTGAATGCTGCCATGATTTTACCACAACTGGTTCAGTCAGATAAGACTACCATGAATGACTTGAAAGGATTTAATGTAATTGCCCTATTACAAAGGAATGATCCATTTATCAAGAACTTTAGTAATATGCCTATTCAGTTTAATAGAGACTTCCAACTCTACAAAGACCTAGATGGGGAAACCACCTATTCTTTTAATGACTTCTCTAATTCTGGTATAGCGCAGATTTTCCGGCAAGCCAATAGTACCATTCTATTGGTATCATCCTTAGGAGATAGCACTCAAAAAGACGCTTTTCAAAGTGTAATCAAAAGCTTTGGTGGTCAGTCTTCTGCAATTCAGAGTAATGTGTGTATTACTACTAGTGATGGTAAGAGTAGCTTCTTCTTCAAATTAAGAGAAGATGAGAAACTAGTTACCTATAAGGGAGATAAAAACACATTTTTAGAGTTGTGGGAAAAATATAAAATGTTTATCCTAATGTTCTTCCTGGTGCTCATTATATTTAGTTTCTTCTTTGTACGTAAACGCGTTAAGAAGTCTCAGGAGATTGTTTAATAACAGGATTCCATTGCTGGCTGTTGAAGCCAGCAATGGAATTTTTTAGATTGAATCCCTGTTGTATGCAGGGCCGAAAAGCAGTCAATACCCAATATGCCATTATCAGTATTAGAAAACATGGTTTCTGTAGGTTTGTTTGAAAAAAACAAGCTCAGGGAAATTGAAGTCATTTCAACAGAATTCGGCTATTGTTATATCAAGACTGCCTTGAACTTTGGATTCCTGACCCGTAAAAAATATATTTCCTTTTTGGAAGAAGAAGGGTATGAATTGGTGGCGGTTAGAGATGAGGAGATGGATGAGTCCTATATAGAACAATGTGATTTATTAGAGCTAAATGCCCAACTCTATGCCCCTTTGCGCAAATTGGAAAACGGACATTTATTGGTGGCAGCGGCTGACCCACAGGATGAGAAATTAAAAACCTTATTGACCGTACGTTTCCAGATGCCCATCAGTTTTGTGGCAGCTTCTGATCTTGACATTACTTGGTTGGTGCATATTAAAAGAGGAGAGTACTATGTTAAGGAATCCGTTTTCTCACTCATGCGTAAAGACCCAGAACAATCTGGGCTAGTTACATTCACCGACCCCCAATTGATTTTTATTTTTGGGTCTATTGCCATATTTGTGATCCTGCTTTTTGTGAGTTTTCTAAAAGTGGCCATGTTTTCGAATGTGTTGTTTAGTGTGGCCTTTTTCTTTACTATCCTATTCAAACTCTTTTTGTCTTTAAAAGGGTCAATGGCGGAAATGAATGAGATGGTAAGCAAGGAAGAAGTAAAAGCACTTCCTGAAAATACCTTACCCGTTTATACCATCTTGCTTCCGGTGTATAAAGAAGATAAACTGATTCGTAAGCTTATTTGGAACCTGAGAAGCTTGGACTATCCAAGGGGTAAACTAGACGTAAAACTGTTGATTGAAGAGGATGATGATAAGACCCTGAACGCGGTTAGAAACTTGGACTTCCCGGCCAACTTTGAAACCATTGTGGTACCCTTTCACATGCCCAAAACAAAACCCAAAGCATGTAATTATGGGTTATTCTTTTGTAAGGGTGAATACTTGGCTATCTATGATGCAGAAGACGTTCCTGACTCCGACCAATTAAAAAAATGTGTGGTACTCTTCCGCAAATTGCCTGATGAATTTGTGGTATTGCAAGGGGCTTTAAACTATTTTAATAAGAATGAGAACATGCTTACCCGTATGTTCACTTTAGAATATACTTATTGGTTTGACTACATGTTACCTGGACTCATGTCTTTGGATATTCCTATTCCATTAGGAGGAACCAGTAATCACTTTAAGTTTGACAAATTGATGGAGTTGGGAGGATGGGATCCTTTTAACGTAACAGAAGACGCGGATTTGGGTGTGCGTGTATTTGAAAAAGGATTTAAAGTAGGGGTTGTAAATAGTACCACCTTAGAAGAAGCCAATAACGAACCTTTTAATTGGATTAGACAACGTTCTAGATGGATCAAAGGTTATATGCAAACTACCTTGGTACACATGCGCAATCCTGCGCGTTTGATTAGAAGAATTGGTTGGAGGGGTTTTCTTGGATTTAACTTCTTTATTGCCGGTACTTCTATTACCTTTTTGTTGTATCCTGTATTGTTGAGTTTTCTGTTGGTATACAGTGTTGTTAAACTAACATTTGTAACCGCCTTATTCCCTGATTGGGTATTATATATTGCCACTTTTAACTTAGTGGCGGGTAATACCTTGATGATCTATGTAAACATGTTGAGCGTATTTAAAAGAAGGTATTATGAGTTGATTTTGTTTGCTGCCCTAAACCCATTGTATTGGATCATGCATAGTATTGCAGCATACAAGGGATTATGGCAATTGATTTATAAACCATTTTATTGGGAGAAAACCAACCATGGTCTGACCAAGGTAAGTAGCAGTGCCAATGCAGCACATGCTGCTGAAGCAGCTGCAGCCCATTAATAGAACCATGCCAAAGAATCTGAATAAAATATTAACCATTTTTCTAATCTTCTTCTACGTAATTATTTCGTGGTTGTTGAGAAGACATGGGTTTGAACACTCTTCTGGTTTGTTCTATTCAGAGAAGTTGATGTTGTTGTTTAATACCAATGAGAACACCATTCTTACTCTTGGCTTTACCTTTCCGTCCTTGGTGTTTTTATCCGGATTGCTTTTTGTGCCATTAGGTTATTTGTATGCACCAGTTGCCGCCAGTATTGTCATGATCAGTGGGTTGTTTTATCAACTATTGGAAGAATTTAAAAAATCAGAGTTTTCTTGGAAACTATATACGCCACTGATTTTCTTGTTGTTTACCCTTCATCCCATGTTTGTATTTGCAGCGGTAACGGGAAGAAGAAATGCCATTGTGGCCTTGGTAGCATATTTAATATTTAGGTCTTTATTCAGGTATTACAAACAACCAGTAACTTATCACTTATCATTGGCCAGTATCTTTATTGCCTGTTTTATATTTACCAACTATGAGTTTATCTGGGTGGTTCTGGCTTTTTTTCCTTTTATCTTTTTAATCTCCTTAGACGGAATTAAAATTAACAAAGACGACTCTCCCTTATTTCAATATTTTGAAGCCTTAAACAATAGATCACAAAGAAGAAAACTGGCCAATAGAACCGCTTCTATTTACTTGGTATTATTTCTTTTACCCTTAATGGCTGTGGTCTTATTCCGTGGTTTGAATGCCCAGTATGCTGGTTCACCCACTTATTTCTTAGATAGTCAATATGCCAACTGGAGGATTACGGGTAACCGTACGGTAAGTAATGTTATTACTTCTGTCACTAGAAATAATTTCATGTATCAATCGCAGATTATTATTCAAGGGTTCATTTTATTTTTGACCCCCATTTTTGTGGCTGCACTCATTTTGTTTAGGGGTAAACTCTATGAATTGTTTACCATTCTGGCCATGTTGTTTTACTATTCATTAATGTTGTTGGATTACAAATACACACTAACCCTGGGATATTACTTGCTCTTTATTCCCATTGGTCTTGTGACCATTTGTTATTACGGCACGTCTAAGTATAGCCTAAAAACCTCCTCTTGGATTTTTGGCGTATCTACTATTTTAACCATTGGTATGGGATTCTATTTCTTTATCCACACGGATAATGATGAGGAGTACCAGTTTGAACTGGAAATGAAGGGTATCTATGACAACTGGCAGGGGCCAAGGGTATTAAGCGAATCCGAACAGGTAGCCAAGTATATCTCAACTATTGTTTCTGATAAAAACAAAATGCTGATAGATGATGCATCTGCTTATGGTATTGTTGTCCATATTGGAAACCTAAATGGTCTTATTCTGCCCCATCAGAAATCTTTTGTAACCATTGTTGAAAATCCTACAATGGCAGCTAAATATATGTTGATTGCCAGAAGGGAGAATCTTACGCATAACCAGACAGTACTAAATGCCTATAACCTTCAGCAAATGATCATCAATAAAAATTTAAAAACCCTGTTGATGTTCCAGTCTAAGAATTGGGAAATTTACCAAATAGAGTGAGGAATGTTAAGTGAGGAATGAAGAAGAAGTGATGAGATAAAAGATAAGAGTGAAGAGAGGAGGAAGAAAGTGAGGAATGAGAAGTGAGAAGTGAGAAGTGAGAAGTGAAGAAGAAGTGATGAGAGGAGTGAGAAGTGAGGAAGAAGAAGTGAAGAGATAAAACTCAGAAGTGGTAATGGTCTTAACTATATTTTAAATGCCCCAGCGATTTGGCCGGGGCATTTAATTTTTTTAGAGCGTCACAGAATAATTAAAAGAGTTTTAATAAATCTCTGATAAATTGATTGACAGCTGTATTAGTTATTAATCCTCTTCTTGGTCTATCAAGGTCTAGAATAATAAAAATAACAGCTCCTACCAATATGATAAATCCAGCAACAGCTATATAATTAAACCTTTTCTGTATAGTGGTAGCATAGCCTGCCATTAAACTGGTAACAAGTGTCATAATAAACAACAAGTATAATATGGGTTCTGGTACTATGGCTTTAGTGGCTGCTTCCCTGCTTACTGCAACATCAATCATGGCGTTTAATGCAGGGATCATTTGTTGAGTAGCTACCATATTTGAAGGGTCTCTAGCCAATACAGCTGCGCGATGCCAAAGCTTGTCACCAATTCTCTTTGTTTCAAAAATTGCTTTATTAACTTCTTGAGCATTTCTTTTTGCATCAAACCAATTAATTCTGGCTTGTACATAATCTTTTAAATCTGCTTTAAAAGCGGCTCTTACAGTATCATCTTTGTATAGTTCAGCTCTAAGAATGGCGGTATGCATGTTATTAGCAGCTTGAACTACTAGACCTCTTCTGGTATCAAATCTTGAACCAGACATGCCAAAAGTAAATGCAAGCATTAAACCCAATAAGGCAAATAAGAAACTGGTTAAGGGCCCCATATCTTGAATATTGGACTTATTCTCTTTGTGTAAATGGCGTCCCAAATAAAACAAACCAAACATTCCTAACATAAGGGCCAAGACAATATACTCGGCATTGATGTTGTACAAAAAGGTTTCTGGCATAACTATTTTAATTGTGCAATGAAAAATGGGTTTAAAACAATTTTAATAAATCCCTGATAAATTGGTTTACTGCTACATTGGTGATTAATCCCCTTCTGGGTCTGTCCAAGTCTAGAATGATGAGGATAACACAGCCCACTAAAACAATAAAACCTATTACGGCAACATAGTTAAATTTCTTTTCTATGGATGTGGCATAACCCGCCATTAGACTAGTCACTAGTGTCATGATGAATAATAAGTAAAGTACAGGTTCTGGAACTATGGCCTTTGTAGCAGCTTCCCTGCTTATTGCAACATCTATCACCGCATTTAAAGCTGGAATCATTTGTTGAGAAGCAACCATATTGGCTGGATCTCTAGCTAATACAGCAGCCCTATGCCATAATTTGTCTCCAAGACGTTTTGTTTCTTTTGTGGCTTCAAGTACTTGTGCTGGGCTTCTTTTGGCATCAAACCAATTAATTCTGGCTTGTACATAGTCTTTTAAGTCTACTTTAAATGCTGCTCTAACAGAATCATCTTTATATAAATCAGCCCTTAGAATGGCAGCATGCATATTATTGGCTGCTTGAACTACCAGCCCTCTTCTGGTATCAAATCTGGAACCAGACATACCAAAAGTAAATGCTAACATCAAACCCAGTAATGCAAAAAGAAAACTGGTTAAGGGTCCCATATCTTGGATATTGGACTTATTGTGTTTGTGCAACTGTCTTCCAAAGTAAAAAAGACCAAACATACCAAGCATAAGTACAAGTACAATGTATTCGGCGTTAATATTATAGAGAAAAGTTTCTGGCATCTGAGTTTTATTTAAATAATTCTAAAAGGTCTACTATAAATTGGTTCACAAAATTATTGCTGATTAATCCCCTTCTTGGGCGGTCTAAGTCTAGAATAATATAGATAACAAGCCCAACTAAAAGGGTAAAACCAGAAACAGCTAGGTAGTTAAATTTCTTTTGAATATTGGTGGCATAGCCCGCCATAAAACTGGTTATCCATGCCATTAGAAACAACAAATAAATAATGGGTTCTGGAACAATTGCCTTGGTTGCACCCTCTCTTAATGTAACAATTTCAATCATGGCATGTAAAGGAGGTATCATTTGCTGGCTGGCTACCAGATTTTCGGGGTCCCTTGCTAAAACTGCAGCCCGGTTTAAAAGTCTATCTGCTACAATTTTTGTTCTTTTTTGGGCATCTTCTGCCATTTTTAAGTCCCTTTTAGAATAAGACCAATCAATTCTTGCCTGCACATATTCTTTGAAGTCAGCTTTAAATGCTTTTCTTACAGCAGAATCCTGATATAAGTCAACCCGCATAATGGCATCCCTAATATGATTGGTGCCCGTAATCACAATGGCGTTTCTGGCTTCAAATCTAGAGGCAGACATGCCAAAAGTAAAAGCAGTCATTAAACCCAAAAGGGCAAAAAGAAAATTAGATAACGGTCCAAGGTCTTGAATACTGTCTTTTTGATGCATGTGCAATCTTCTGCCCAAAGCAAAAAGACCAAACATGCCAAACATTAAAAACAGTACTATATACTCAGCATTGATATTATAGAGGAAGGTCTCTGGCATGCTAGGGGTTTGAAATGATAACAATCGATTTTTGAATTTCAAAATATTTTAACATATAGCGGCATAATTTGAGAAGAAAATTGTTTCGATTCCTAAATTCTTTACAAAACGATACAATTTTGTACAGCAGATTGCACAAAAAAGCCGGAATAAATCCGGCTTTAACCTAGTCTATCTATTTTTCACTCTTCACTTCTTCCTCACTTCTCACTTCTCACTTCTCACTTTTTCCTCCTCTCTTCACTCTTATCTTTTGTCTCTTCACTAATTCCTAATCGGTCTTCCAGTTTTAAGAACCGCCTGAATCCTTTCCAAAGATTTTTTCTCTCCGCACAAGCTCAAGAAAGCTTCTCTTTCAAGGTCTAGTAAGTATTGCTCAGAAACCAGGCTTTGCTCACTCAAATCGCCACCGCATAATACATAAGCCAATTTGCGCGCTACCAGTGCGTCATGGTCAGTGGCATAACCACCACGCCACATGCCATTGATGCCCGCAAGCATAGCACCAAGACCCGCTTTTCCCATTACTTTTACGTCTGTTCTTTGAGCTGGCATGGTATAACCCTGATCATAAATTTCAATCACTGATTTTTTGGCTTCGGCAATTCTGCGGCCAATATTCATCACTAATTCATCTTGCCCTTTGCGTAAGATGCCCATATCAAATCCTTCCTTGGCAGAAGTGGCCACTTTTGCGGTAGCAATAGAAAAGAACCTATTTTTTAAAGTCACTGTTTCTGGTTCGTCCTCGTGTAATTCATCGCCCGCGCGCATAGCAAATTCCTTGGTTCCACCACCGCCGGGGATTAGACCAACCCCCAACTCTACTAATCCAATATAAGTTTCCGCAGCAGCACAAACCTTATCTGCGTGTAGGTTCATTTCACAACCACCACCAAGGGTTAAACCATGTGGAGCGGTAACAACTGGAATGCTTGAATAACGCAAACGCATCATGCTATTTTGGAACATTCTAATGGCCATGTCTAACTCATCATATTCCTGTTCAATAGCTAACATGAAAATCATACCCACGTTGGCACCCGCACTAAAATTGGCGCCTTCATTGGCAATAACCAATCCCTTGAATTTTTCTTCGGCTAGGCCGATGGCTTTATTCAAGCCCTCCAATACTTCACCACCAATACTATTCATTTTGGTGCTCCATTCAAAACCAGCTACACCATCGCCAATATCATACATTTTACAAGCCGAGTTTTTCCAAACCAACTTGTCTGAATGGTTGTTCAAAATCAAGAACGCTTCTCCACCAGGCATAGCCACATAAGACTTGCTGGCTACATCGTAATACATTCTTTTTCCATCGGCTACTTTAAAGAAGGTTTGGGCACCTGTGGCTAGCATATCATCTACCCATGCTGCAACGGCGTATCCGGCCGTTTTCATGGCTGCTACGGTCTTAGCAACACCAACGGTATCCCAGCTTTCAAATGCGCCTATTTCCCATCCAAAACCCGCTTTCATGGCATCGTCTAGTCTATAGGTCTCATCACTGATTTCTGGAATACGGTGTGAGATATAAGAGAACAATGAAAAATGGAATGCCCTGTAAAATTCTCCTGCTTTATCAGGTGCAGCACTCAACATTTTAATGCGTTGCTTCAAATCTTCTATAGGTTTAGCAGCTTCAAGGCTGGCAAATTTGGGTTTATTCCTAGGGCCATATTCCATGGTGCTCAAGTTCAAAGTCAGGATCTCTTTTCCTGCTTCAGACTTGGTCTTTTTGAAAAATCCTTGACCGGTTTTATCGCCCAACCAATTATTGGCTACTACTTTGTCTAACCATTCTGGTATTTGAAAAATGGCTTTTGCTTCATCTGTTGGGCAGTTATCGGCCACGCCTTTAGCTACTTTAACCAAAGTGTCAATACCTACTACATCTGCTGTTCTAAAAGTGGCAGATTTTGGTCTTCCAATAATGGGTCCTGTAAGTGCATCAACTTCATCAATACTTAGACCCAATTTGTTCATGATATGGAAAATACTCATAATGCTAAATACCCCAACCCTGTTGGCAATAAATGCAGGAGTATCCTTACAAAGCACCGTGGTCTTGCCCAAAAACAAATCACCATACTGCATTAAGAAATCAACTATTTCTGGATCCGTATATGGAGTAGGAATAATTTCTAATAGGCGCAAATACCTTGGAGGATTAAAGAAATGCGTTCCACAAAAATGCTTTTTAAAATCTTCTGATCTTCCTTCTGCCATTAAGTGAATGGGAATACCAGATGTATTAGAACTCACCAGTGTGCCTGGTTTTCTAAACTGTTCTACTTGGGTGTAGATGAGTTGTTTTATGTCTAATCGTTCTACTACTACTTCTATAATCCAATCTACAGCAGCAATATCTTTCATATTGTCTGTGAAATTGCCAGTTTTGATTTTTTTTATTACGTCTTTATTATAAACAGGAGAAGGATTGCTTTTAATGGCAGCAGTTAATGCGTCATTCACCAGTTTATTTCTTTCGGCAGGTTTGGTACTTTCTTCTGCTCCTTTTGGTACCATATCTAATAACAAGACTTGAATACCAATGCCTGCAAAATGACAAGCAATACGGGATCCCATAACCCCGCTACCCAATACGGCAACTTTTTTGATTGAACGTTTCATATTAGCAATTTAAGGATCGTCAAAATTAGTTAGTTATGCAACTAATTACCCGAAGATAAAGGAAAATATTTGACACAAAAAAACCTCAGTATTGGGTATTACTGAGGTTTTTAGCAATTTCTTACTCTGCTGAATCCTTTGGGATATCAGTTTTCCGAAGTCGCTGCTCCTTTATATGCCACATAGAGGCACACAAGGTAAATGGCAAGCAGTACGTAGACTAGCATAATCGGGGGGGTTTGTGGTTACAATTTAATAACATTATATATAGAAATCTTTTTTCTAATGTTATTTTTTTCAATAATTGTGAAATTCACATTTATTTAGGAAAAAATGTTCAAAAAACCGCCTTTTGAACAGGGTAATTATTAAACATTTTAATAATCTGGCAAAGCCATAATCTATACTTTCTTCTCCTTCTAGCGCCACATCCCGATTATTAACCATTATTTGGGTAAAATTGCCTTTCAACAATAACTGAATGGTTTTGACCGGGTTTCAATTATTTTTGTTCTAATGGAAATTACAAATGAACTAGTAGACAATTTGGCCAACCTATCAAAACTTTCATTTGATAAGGATGGTACTACTGAGATTAGAAATGACCTTCAAAAAATGGTTGGTTTTATTGAGCAGCTTCAAAACGTTGATACCAATGGGGTAGAGCCCTTATTGCATATGGGAGATGCTGTTAATATTTTACGCCAAGATCAAGTACAGGGTTCTATAGAAAGAGAAGATGCATTGTTGAATGCACCATTAGCAGACGAAGCTTTTTTTAAAGTACCTACCGTTATAAAAAAATAAATCACATTTTTAACCGCCATATATGAACGATTCAATTATCAAACTGGAAGCCATTGAAAAAAGCTATTTCATGGGAAACCAAGCCATTCCAGTATTGAAAGGTATCTCTTTAGACATTTTTAAAAATGAGTATGTGGCCCTGATGGGACCTTCTGGAAGTGGTAAGAGTACACTCATGAATATCTTGGGTTGCTTGGATTCTCCCACTGGTGGAAGGTATATCTTGAATGGTAAAGATGTTAGCAAAATGGCCGATGATGATTTGGCAGGAGTACGGAATGTTGAGATTGGATTTGTATTCCAACAATTCAATTTGCTGCCTAGATTAACTGCTGTAGAAAATGTGGCACTTCCTTTAATATATGCAGGTATTAATAAAAAAGAGAGAACAGAACGCGCCATGGAAGCTTTGAAAAAAGTGGATTTGGCAGAGAGAAGCCATCACAAATCAAATGAGTTATCTGGTGGTCAAATTCAGCGTGTGGCCATTGCTAGGGCCTTAGTTAACAATCCATCCCTTTTATTGGCGGATGAGCCTACGGGTAATTTGGATTCCAAAACTTCAGTAGAAGTAATGCGCATTTTTGGTAAGATTCAAGAAGCGGGTAATACAGTAGTACTAGTTACCCATGAAGAAGATATTGCAGGCTATGCGCATAGAATTGTGCGATTAAGAGATGGACTAATAGAAAGCGATAGGGTCAAAACAGATGATATGGTTACCCATCACAGTCATTAATACCAAAAAGTAGAGAAATTGTGGAGAGAAGTGATTCTCTCCTTTTTTATTTCTGAACCTTTAAAAATTACTTTTGTTAGGTAGGGAGAGATAAATACTAGGACAATATGGCGATGAAAATTTATACCAAAACCGGTGACTTGGGTAAAACCAGTTTGATTGGTGGAACCAAAGTGGCCAAAAGCCATATTCGGATTGATACATACGGAACAATTGATGAGCTCAACTCTTATATTGGCTTATTAGGAGACCATTTAAGTGATGAACGTTCCAAAACTACCCTTACAGAAGTGCAGGACCGTTTGTTTACCATTGGGTCTTCCTTGGCTTGTGATCCGGAAAAAGAGCCCATGATGAAGATTCCTGATTTAAAGGAATCGGATATTCTGTTTTTAGAAAAAGAGATTGATAGCATGAATGAGCTCTTGCCAGCTATGAAATTTTTTATTCTTCCTGGAGGGCATCCAGCCATTTCCACAGCGCATGTGGCCCGTTGTGTATGCAGGAGGTCTGAAAGGTGTTGTGTGAATATGATGGAACACGAATTGTTTGTAGATCCGCTAGTGGTTAAATATTTAAATCGCTTGAGCGATTATTTATTCCAACTATCCAGATATATAGGGCATTTACTGCAGGTTCCTGAAAAGCCTTGGAGGCCAAGACTGTCTTAATTTTTCAATGATGACTAGGGTTGTATAATTAGCCCGTCTCGCATAAACAGACTACGGTCACTCATGGCTGCTAGTTCTTCATTGTGGGTCACAATCAAAAAAGTTTGTTGAAACTCGTTCCTTAGTGACACAAATAAATCATGTAGTTCTTTGGCGTTCTTACTATCTAAATTGCCAGTAGGCTCGTCTGCAAATACAATCAATGGCTGATTAATCAAAGCCCTGGCTACGGCCACTCTTTGTTGCTCACCTCCAGAAAGTTCCTGGGGTTTGTGTTCCTTTCTATTTCCCAAACCCAGTTTTTCTAGCAGAGCGGCTGCTTGATTTTCTACTTCTTTTCTTTTTCTACCTGCTATCCATCCGGGAATACACACATTTTCTAGGGCAGAAAATTCGGGTAACAAATGGTGAAACTGAAATACAAATCCAATATGCTTGTTTCTAAAAGCAGCCAATTCCTTTCCTTTTAGGTTTTCTACGGATTGGCCATTAATGTTAATAGTACCCGTGTCGGCCCGGTCTAATGTGCCTAAAATATGAAGCAAACTGCTCTTACCCGCTCCAGAAGAACCCAAAATGCTGACTATTTCACCCCTTTCTACAGAAATAGTTACCCCCTTCAATACAGAAAGTTGGCCGTAGGACTTAGTAATATGATGGGCTTTAAGCATTTGATTCAGTATGGGTTATATATGCAAACCTACAAAAGCAGGGCCAAGTCAAACCAAATTTGGGGATTTATTTGCACATCCTTGAAAACTTGGGTTGGGTTGTTTACTTTATACGGTTACATTTGCAAAAATTTTAAAGACATGTTCTGGACATTAGAATTAGCAAGTTATCTGGAAGAAGCTCCCTGGCCTGCTACCAAAGATGAATTGATTGACTATTCAATTCGTAGCGGTGCACCCATTGAAGTGGTAGAAAACCTGCAAGAATTGGAGGACGAGGGAGAAGTGTATGAGAGCATTGAAGACATCTGGCCTGATTATCCAAGTCAAGAAGATTTCATGTTCAACGAAGACGAATACTAAACCCTTTGGGTATAGACCATAGTCAATGTAAGAAGCCATTCCTTTGGGAGTGGCTTCTTGCATGTAAGTATGTTATCCTCTAACTATTCTTTTTGGGAAAAGTGAATTTGAAATAAAGCAGTACTAGTGACAATACAAAAATGATACTATTAGCAATGATCACCGGTAGCAATTTTAAATAGATCCCATATACCAGCCAAACAATCACGCTGGTAAATACTATCAAGAGCATACCAAGACTCAAGTCTCCTACGCTTTTTGTTTTCCATGCCAACCATACTTGGGGTATAAAAGTGACTGAGCTCAAAAACGCTCCAAACAATCCAACCCATTCAATGATTTGATCCCAATTCATAGTTTTTGTTTTTTAATTATTAATGATCAAGCATCATTTCTTTAGCATGCTCTATGGCAGCAGCAGAAGGGGTTTCTCCTCCTAGCATTCTTGCAATGGCATTCATGGATTCTTGTTTTTCTAAAAGCTTGAGATTGGTTTTGATCCTATTGCCTTGGTTTTCTTTATACACATAAAAATGTGCAGTAGCTTTTCCCGCAATTTGTGGTTGATGGGTAATGCAAATAATCTGTCTTTTCTTAGATAGCTCCTTCATGATCAAACCTACTTGTTTGGCAGCCTCTCCAGAAATACCTGTATCAATCTCGTCAAAGATCAAAGTGGCAAGGTCAATTGATTCTGCCACCAAAGATTTAATACAAAGCATGAGCCTACTCAATTCTCCACCACTAGCCACTTTTCTAATTGGCTCAAACTTGTTGCTTTTGTTGGCGTCAAATAAGAACTCTATTTGATCATGTCCAAATGGCTGAAGATGATTGGTTGTTTCAATAGCAATTTTCAACCTAGCGTTGGGCATGCCTACTTGATGCAATAAGGCATTTACTTTTGATTCAAGTGGTTCTTGTTCTGCTTTTCTAGCAACACTCAAATCATTGGCTGCAAGTAGCGCTTGTTTAGATAACGCTTCAACTTTCTGCGTTAGTTCCGTAATGGTATCATCAATCTGTAAAACAGCTTCTAATCTGGCTTCTAAACTTTGTTGAATGGTTAACAATTCTTGGGTGGTTTTTACGCCGTGTTTTTTTAACAGGCGATAACCAACAGCCAAACGTTCATTGATCCATTCAATTCTTTTTTCGTCAAAATTCACTTTTCCATTCAAGCTACCAATCTCATCAGCTATATCTTGTAATTCTACTTGGCTACTATGCAATCTATCAATGATGCTTTGCAAGGAGCTATGATAACCACTAAATGATTGTAATTGGTTAATCCATTGTTTGAATAGAGGAAGCACTGGTTGCTCCGATTCTTCTAATTCAAATTGCAGCTTACTCAATACTGTCTTAATCCCTTCAGCGTGTGAGAGCAATTGTAATTCTGCGTCTAATTCCTCTAACTCATTTTCTTTTAGTGATAATTCTACCAATTCATCTAATTGAAATTGGTGGTAATCCCTGTCTTTTTGAAAATCTTGTTTTTGTTGTATAAGCGCCTCTAATTGCTTTACGCTTTGCTGCCAGTTTTGATAGATTATTTGATAGGCATGGAGTCTGTCTTGGTTGGCAGCCAATGCATCAATCACGTTACGCTGAAATCCGGCATCGCCTAAGCTTAAGGTATCAAATTGTTGGTGAAGGTCTACCAACAAAGAAGCTAGTTCCCTAATTTGCTGTAAGGTAGTTGGGGTATCATTGATAAAGGCCCTAGACTTACCATTGGGGGCTATTTCTCTTCTAAGCACCAACTCGTCTTCTACATCAAAATCATTAGCCTTTAAAAAGTCTAATACGGCAGTTTTTTGACCAGCACTAAAATAGCCTTCAATCACACATTTCTTGTCTGGATACATTAAAACAGAACTGTCTGCCCGGTCTCCTAAAATTAGACTCAACGCACCCATGAGTATACTCTTACCAGCACCGGTTTCTCCTGTGATGATATTGAGCTGTCCAGAGAACTCAATCTCTATTGCATCAATGATGGCATAATGTTGAATCTGTAATTTCCGCAGCATGAATGAATCCTATTTTATCAAGGGAACTAGTGCAATTTATAGAAGCTGCAACTGCTGAGCAAATCCATCACGCCTTAAATAGTAACACTATAAACATTTTATTCCCCCTTACACCTACCAATGCCAGATTTGGCACGTTGATCAAGTGAGTCTTTGTATTCATGGTCATCCATGTCAAGACATTTTTGGTAATAGCTAATGGCTAAAGTCTTTTGTCCTCGTTCTTCATAGATCTGTGCAATCTGCAAGGCAGCCCTAGCTGCATAATATTCTTTTCTGTGCTCACCCAAAACTATAGCTGTTTGATAATACTTGATGGCTTCGTCTTTTCGGCCAAGGTCATCATAGATTTTAGCTACGCGATAGGCAAATTCTAAACGGTCTTCTTCCGTTGAGAACTGTTCAATTGATTTGCCATATAGGACCAATAAAGCGTCTTTGTGATATCCTCCGTCACTTAGTAACCTTGCTTTTAATAAAATTGGATTAGGCCAATCCTTGGTCTTTGCATCTTTCTGGGCTTTTTTATCAGCATCCGTGTCTAAAGCGCCTGATTGTAAAATTTTATTTCTTGTTGCTGTTGCAGCTGCTTGATTCCCCTGTAAATAATAAGCCCAACTTAATTTATTGTAGGCATCTTTTACATAAAATCTACCCTTAAAATCTTTTTGAAACTGCTCTAGATATTTGATGGCTTCTGGAAGTTCTAGATGATAGAGTTTGACAAAACCCATTTCAAAATCCCAAACTGGTGTAATCAAATATTCCGTACTCTTATCTCTATTCAAAATCCAACTCCCAGCTAAAGCAGTTTGTTTGTTGTTGATAGCAAGATTTGCGGCCATAAAACAAAGCAAGTGGTTATGTACTAAATCCAATTTTCTTTGTTGCACAAATGCTATTGCTTCGTCCTTTTTGTTCTCAATATAAAACATCAAATACCCATATACAAAAGCGGATTCATTGGCAAATATTTTGGCCCATGGATCATTGCTATAAGTAAAATTCCGCACTAAGTTCATCCCCTCAGAAATGGATCCTTTCATTCCAAATAAACTAACAATCCATTTATAACTTGACGGAATAGTGCCAATAGCAGCAATTAATGCGCCTGACATTAACTGATTGGGTAAAAATTCTGTATGTTTTTTTTGATTCTCTTTTAAGAGTAAATAAGCTTTTCTAAAATCCCAACCGGCTGACCAGGTTTGGCCAAATTTTACAGCAACTGCTGCTTTATGTATTCTAACTGTACTCAAACAGAAATTATAAAATGGGGAATTTTTTGGTCCATTTTCTAGAACAGCTAATCGCTGAGAAAAATGTGGATTTCTGATTTTATATTCTGAAGGGTCTTCATTAAAAAATAGGATAAAAAAATCAATATAGTCTTCAAGCAAGACTGGGATTAAGTTGTCTGGATTCTGTTGCTTGGCTTTTTCTACCAAGGCAGCGCCATGGCTTAATTTAAGTTTGGTAATTTCTTGAAATGCTTGTTGACAGGTACTATTAAAATCATACACTTTTTCTGCATTGACTCCTTGGGCCAAAACAAGTAGCAATAGTAATATGATTGATTTTAATTTCATCCTTTGTAAAATAATAAAGGGCAGCGATTAAGCATGCCCTTTATGGTATAAATCTAATCTTTTAACAGTTACTTTGCTTCAACGCTATCATTCAAGTCAGCATCAACCAAAATTCTACCGCAGTTTTCACACACGATAATTTTTTTGTGTAAACGAATTTCGCTTTGACGTTGAGGTGGAATTGAATTAAAACATCCGCCGCAAGCATCCCTTTCAACTGGAACTACAGCCAATCCATTGCGATAGCTGGTTCTAATTCTGTCATAGCTATACAACAGTCTTTCGTCAATATGTCCACGAGCGTCTGCGCTTTGCTTATTAAAATGGGTTTCTTCTTTCTCTGTTTCTGCAATGATTTTTTCTAGCTCACTTTTTTTGTGATTCAAAACACCTTCTTTTACAGAAACTTGTTTTTTAGCTACTTCAAGACCTTTGATTTTTTCTGCCAATTCTTCGTTGGCATCACGGATATGTTTTTCAGCTAGTTTAATTTCTAGCTGTTGCATTTCAATTTCTTTATTGATAGCTTCAAATTCGCGATTGTTCTTTACATTCTCGCTTTGCTTCTCATATTTGCTGATTAGCGCTTCACTTTCCTTGATGGTATTTTTCTTACCCTCAATGAATTCAGAGATGCCATTGATCTCTTCTTCAATACGAGTTTGTCTACTGTGCAGACCCAGGATCTCATCTTCTAAGTCACTTACTTCCATGGGTAATTCACCCCTCAATACCTGAATTTGATCCAGTTTGCTATCAGTTTTCTGTAACCTAACTAGGTTAACCAGTTTTTCTTCAACGGAGAAATCTTTAACAGATGCCATATCTAGTATAAAATTTGGAGTTATGCCCTCTTACAGAAAATAGTTGACCGGATTGGTTTTTATCACTGATTTGAGGACGGCAAAGGTAGGGAATTTAGCCTTTAAAATATCAATTAACAAGTCAGTAGTATATTGTTCGCTTTCCCAATGCCCAATGTCAGTAATTAAGATCTGCCCATTGGCATCAAAAAATTCATGGTATTTCAGGTCAGCGCTAATGAAAACATCGGCCCCGGCCCTTATGGCCGACCCTGTTAGAAAACTACCGGCCCCACCACAAATGGCTATTTTTTGTACCTTTTTTTGTAAAAAGGGGCTGTGTTTGATTACGGACAAGCCAAAACTGGTTTGTAACATGCTCAATAAACTAGCTTCCTCCATTGGCTCAGGCAATTCACCCAGGATTCCAGATCCAACTTGCTGATAATCATTGTCTAATGAAATTAAGTCATAAGCCACTTCTTCATATGGATGGGCTTTGATCATGGCCGAAACCAGCTTTTTTTGCAAATGGCTTGGGTGTATAAACTCAATCCGTACTTCTTCAGTACTTGTGTTTTGGCCTGGCTGGCCAATGGTAGGGTTGCTGCCTTCCGCTCCTTTAAAATTGCCCAAACCCTTAACTTCAAAACTGCATTCACTATAGTTGCCAATATGACCAGCCCCTGTTGCAAATAGGGCCGTTTTTAAATTTTCAACGGCAGATTCCGGTGCAAAACAGACCAGTTTAGACAGGATTCCAGCTTTTGGAGACAGTATTTGCCTATTGATAAGACCTATTTGATCAGCTATTTTGCCATTGACGCCCCAAATCACATTATCCAAATTGGTATGTATGGCATAAATAGCAATATCTGATTTAATAGCTGTAATCAGGGTTTGTTCTACATAATTCTTTCCATTGAGTTGCTTAATGCCCTTAAATAGAATGGGATGATGCGCAACTACTAGGTTACAGCCCTTGGCTTTAGCTTCTAAGATCACTTCTTCGGTTGCATCTAAACTGCAAATGATACCAGTACATTCCCATTGACCATTGCCCAAAATCAATCCAGCGTTATCATAGGATTCTTGGTAGCTGGGTGGAGCCAATATTTCTAATACCTGAATAATGTCTTTGATTTGCATGCAACTAAATTAGAAGGCTAAATTAGCTTCATTCTATCTTTGTTAGATGTCAACTACCAATTTTCTTTATGCTGATGGTCAAATGCTCCGCTCAGACAAGGCTTTGATTTTGCCGGATAACCGTTCATTTAGATACGGGGATGGTTTTTTTGAAACCATGAAATTCAGAGACGGACAGATCCAGTTGGCCGATTATCATTTTGAGCGATTGTTCAAAACCCTTGATAGACTTAAGTTTCAGCCACCTAGTTTTTTTACTAGGGCTTATTTAGAAACACAAATTATTGAGCTGGTAAAAAAGAATGGACACCATGGTTTATCTAGAGTTAGATTAACCATTTATAGGGGAGAAGGTGGGATCTATGATAGGATCAATCATTTTCCACACCACCTGATTCAAACCTGGGACTTGAATGAGTCAAATAACAAAATCAATGAAAATGGTTTGGTGATTGATATATTCCAAGACGCCAAAAAAGTCTGTGATGGATTTTCTCATTTAAAGACCAATAATTACCTGAACTATGTCATGGCGGCTATTTGGGCAAAGGAAAATCATTTAAACGATGCCCTTTTATTAAACCCATTTAATAGGTTAGCCGATGCAACCATTGCCAATGTGTTCATAATAAAAGACGGTCTTATTAAAACACCCGCTTTGTCAGAAGGGCCAGTTGAGGGGGTAATGCGTAGACATATGTTAACACAGCTACGCAAATTAGATATACCTGTTTTGGAAGCAAAATTAGAAATAGAGGAAGTTTTACAAGCTTCTGAAGTCTTTTTGACAAATGCCATTTATGGAATAAGGTGGGTAAAACAGCTACAGAACGCCAATTATGACAGCAAAATGGTTCATTATCTGTATAAAAATCTGGGTTTTTAGAATTTGCTTGAAAATCAAGTCAAACATTAGTTGATAATTTACTGATATGCTATAAATTTGCGCTGTTTCAATTTCAGCTTAATAAAAGTTGAAGGAACAAGCAATCAAATAAAAATTATGAAAATGAAAAAACTCAGTTCTTTGTTGCTCCTAGTAGCAACGCTGATGGTAGCCATGACCTCTTTGGCCCAAACAACCAAAACCACTAAACCAGGCATTTCTGGTGGTATTTTGGGTGCATTGAACTACACCCAGTTTAGAACTAATACTTCTAATGTTGACTACAAAAATGACTTTGGATGGGCTGGTGGTATTTACTTAAACGTACCCCTTTCAACCAAATGGTCTTTAGAAGCACAAGGTCAATGGAGTGTTTTAAAATACAATCTAAAGTCTCAAGTAGGTTCTATTAAGCAATTTGCTGGTACTATGCAGTATCAGTCTTACCCAATTTTGCTGAAATACCAAACAAGCAAAAATTTTGCTTTATTAGGAGGCGTTCAAGTTGATTTCTTAAACAGCTTGAGTAATGATGCTGGTAGTGGATATTACAAACGCATGTTTACTTCTAATAGCAATGCAGCTACTGTAGGTTTTGAATTGTTTCCAACAAAAACCGTTCAAATCTATGGTCGTTATATTTATGGCTTGAGCGATACCAAATATGACAAAAACCCTAACGTTGGTAATTTTGGATACAAATACTACAATGACGGTTTTCAATTTGGTGTAAAAGTGAAATTGTTTGCTAAGAAAGTTGTTCCTCCAGTTGTACCAGTTGTTGCTGCTGCACCAGTTGACACTGATAGCGATGGTATTGTTGATAGCTTGGATAAATGTCCTACTGTTCCAGGTGTTGCTAAATACCAAGGTTGTCCTGTTCCTGATACTGATAAAGATGGTGTTAATGATGAGCAAGACAAATGTCCTACTGTTCCAGGTTTGGCTAAATACCAAGGTTGCCCAGTTCCAGATACAGATAAAGACGGTGTTAACGACGAACAAGACAAATGTCCTACTGTTCCAGGTTTGGCTAAATATGCTGGCTGCCCTATCCCTGATACTGATGGTGATGGTGTAAATGACGAACAAGACAAATGTCCTAATGAAGCTGGTGTAGCTTCTAACTACGGATGTCCTGATATGACTCCAGTATTGAATGAAGCAGCTAAGTCTTTCTACTTTGTAATCAATACCGCTAAATTGGTTGACGCTAAGATTGCAAAATCTAAGTTTGACCCTGTATTGGATCTATTGGCTAAATATCCTAAGCTACAATTAGAAATTCAAGGTAATACTGATAATACCGGTAATGATAAAATCAATAATCCATTGTCACAAAAACGTGCTGATGCTGTTAAAAAAGCATTCACTGACAAAGGAATCTCTGCTGACCGTCTAACTACTGTTGCTAATGGTTCTTCTAAACCAAAAGCTGACAATAAGACTAAAGCTGGTAGAAAAGAAAACAGGAACGTTACATTGGTTCCTTCTTTCAAAGACTAATCTTATAAGTACTTAAGATAAAAAGGGCCACCCAAGCGGGTGGCCCTTTTGTTTTGGAATCAACCTTTTCTTGACAAATTTGTCTTTATGCTATGAGCACTGCAAACAGCATCAATATTATGTGGTTTAGAAGAGACCTACGCCTCAAAGACAATGCTGGACTTTACCATGCATTAAAAGCGGGCATACCCGTTTTGCCCATTTTCATTTTTGACACAGAAATTTTAGACCAACTAGAAGATAAAACAGACGCTAGGGTAAGTTTTATACACGCGGCATTGCAAGAGATGCAAACTGAGTTGCTGGCTTTGGGGTCAAGTTTAGAAGTGCTTCACGGAAAACCATTAGACTGTTTCAAAGCATTGATTAAAAAATATAGCATAGGAACGGTTTTTATCAATCATGACTATGAACCATCCGCTATTCAAAGAGATGCAGCCATTGCCAGTTTTTTGGATGAACATCAAGTGTCGTTTGAATCATTTAAAGACCAAGTGATTTTAGAAAAGGATGAAGTGTTAAAAGACGATGGTACACCATATACCGTATTTACGCCTTATTCAAGAAAATGGAAATCTAAACTAACGGAGGATCATTTGAAAGCCTATCCGGTAGAAAAATACCAGGATCATTTTTTTAAGCAGGCGCCTATTGCAATGCCAAGTTTGGAATCCATTGGTTTCACTACTTCCAATATTTCGTTTCCAGCAAAAGCATGGAAAAAAGAGATTGTTGCTAAGTACAAAGAAAATAGAGACTACCCTGCGCTTGATCAAGGCACTTCTAAATTAGGCGTTCACCTACGTTTTGGAACCATCAGTATTCGCGCACTTGCACTAAGAGCTAGAGCAGTTAGTGAAACCTTTTTAAATGAGCTCATTTGGCGAGATTTCTACCATATGATTCTTTGGCATTTCCCACATGTTGGTCAGGGAAAATCTTTTAAGCCCGCTTACGAAGCCATTGAATGGCGTAATAATGAAAAAGAGTTTAAGGCTTGGTGTAATGGTCAAACAGGCTATCCAATTGTTGACGCTGGTATGCGAGAGCTAAATGCTACTGGATTTATGCACAACCGTGTACGCATGATTACAGCATCTTTTTTAACCAAGCATTTACTCATTGATTGGCGATGGGGTGAAGCCTATTTTGCCCAAAAATTATTAGACTTTGACCTAGCCGCAAACAATGGAGGATGGCAATGGGCAAGTAGTAGTGGTTGTGATGCTGCTCCTTATTTTAGGGTTTTCAACCCAGCCTTGCAAACAGAGAAATTTGACAAAGACCTAAAGTACATACGCAAGTGGGTGCCTGAGTTCCAAGAATTTAATTATCCTAAACCTATTGTGGTTCATGAAGAAGCAAGAAAACGCGTATTGGAAGTATATGCAAAAGCTTTGAAGCCGCAGGGAACTGTGTAGCAATTGCCGTTTTTGAAAGCCTACTTGCTATGAATATTTTGATAAACGCCAAGTAAAGATGCTACTGCTTTATGCCCATCTACTCCTAGTTCAATGGAAAAATCATTGACATATAAATCAATATGCTGGCGCATCACAGCTTCACTCATTTCTTGCGCGTGCTGGCGAACATAGGGTGCTAGGTTTGGATAATTGGCAAAAGCAAATTGAACAGATTCTTTGATTAAAGCATTAATAGTATCGCGGAGCGATGGTTCAAAATGATTGCGCATCACAATTCCACCTAAAGGGATAGGGCATTGCAAGCTTTGCTCCCAGTTTTCTCCAAGGTCCATTAGTTTCAACAAACCCTTGTCTTGATAAGTAAATCTGTTTTCATGAATGATCACACCAGCATCTACTGTACCATCCAAGACAGCTTGTTCAATTTCATGAAAGACCATGAATTGTTTTTGTTTAGCATCAGGGAATGCCATGGAAAAAAGCATGTGTGCAGTGGTGTTAATGCCAGGCACTGCAATCTTCATTTGGTCAACATCAGTCAATGTTGCTGCTGGATTTTTGGTAATTAATAGTGGACCAACCCCCTTACCTAATGCACCACCACTTTCTAATAACTGATATTTGTTTTGTAACAGTGGCCATACGCCATAACTAATTTTTGAAATATCCAATTTGCCCGCTAATGCCCATTCATTAAGGGTTTGAACGTCTTCTAACACAACATCAAATGCCAGATCCCCGGTATCAATTTTGCCATTGACAAGCGCATCAAATATAAATGTATCATTGGGGCAAGGAGAAAAACCTAAAGTAAGACGCATAATAGTTTAAGCTATTTGATATAGTTTATCAATGTATTGCAAGATGGTTTCATTTAAGTTGCCAATGGCTTCTCCCATTTTCCAATTTGCTTTATTTCTTTCACCAACTAAGTTACTGATGGCCCTAATTTGTAAGAATGCTGTATTGGTTTCTCTTGCTACATAATGCAAGGCTGCTCCTTCCATGCTTTCTATTTCAGCTTGGTATTTTTTGCTTAGTTCGGCAATTCTATTAGGGTTAGTGCTAATTTCATTTACTGTAATGCCAGTAACTGTTTGGAGGTTTAAAACATTGTATTGATCTAGCCATTGATTGGGTAGTTTTCTTTTTTCAAAAGGGTGGTAACTACTTTTTTCCAATTTCATGTCAAACAAGTCTTTCCATTTGCCAGCTTCTTCAACTCCTAGGTCCCCAATAATTTCATCTTTTACTGCCAATACCGATCCCAGTTCATAATTGGTAGAAAAACTTCCAGCAATTCCTACCTGCAATACAAGGTCAGGTTTTTCCTCCAATATTAATTTTGTTAGTGAGAAGCTTGCAGCCAACATTCCAATACCTGACTGGTGAAAATGCAATTTCATGCGCTTGCTTTCACTTGTATATAATTCATTGACTTTCACATAACTGGGCATCCATTCCCCTACAGTTGCTGCTGATATCACTACTCGCATAAGGCTAAGGTAGGATTGAAATTGCTTTGCTTGTTGTAGCTTTGCCAAAATTTTGAGGAAGAATGGTTTATTTGACAAGATTGGAACATTTTAATGCCGCTCATAAACTCTTTAATCCGTCATGGACTAGAGAGCAGAATGACGAAGTTTTTGGGGTATGCGCCAATGAAAATTGGCATGGGCATAATTTTGACCTATTCGTAACCATTAAAGGGGAGCCTGATCCCGAGACCGGTTTTGTCTTTGACGTGAAAAAATTAAGTCAATTAATGAAATTGCATGTTGTAGACAAATTGGATCACAAAAACCTCAATCTAGACGTAGACTTCATGAAAGATAAAATGTGCAGTACGGAAAACCTAGCCGTAGCCATTTGGGAACAATTAGCCCCACATTTACCTCAACATGTTCAGCTTCATTGTGTTAAGCTCTACGAAACCGCTAGGATTTATGTAGAATACTTCGGTTAATTTTTGACTTTTGACTTTTGCATTTTGACTTCCAATTCGTTTTGTTTAATTTTTTTTCAAAAATTTTAAACAAAACAGAATCTGCTTGGTTATTTATATTGTATGTATCTTTGCAAAGCTATTTTAGCAGGGCCACTTGATCAGCACACTTCTGAAACAGTGCCAGGCAACAAGGTTTACAGGTAAGTTTAGCTTTCAAAAATATGGGTAGGAGTCAAGTGTGCTCCAAATTTAACTAGTAAAAACTGGGTGGAATTTTTCACCCCAAACAATAACATTGAGCAAGAAAGTAGCCGTATATCGCAAAGAACATTTTAACGCAGCGCATCGCCTGAATAACCCGGCTTGGTCTGCTGAGGAAAACCAGCGCGTGTTCGGTTTGTGCAATAACCCTAATTATCATGGTCACAACTATGATTTAATTGTGAAAGTGGTGGGTGAACCAAACCCTGAAACGGGTTATGTGTTAGATATGAAAGAACTCAGTAACCTGATTAAGGAACAGGTGTTGGACAAATTTGATCACAAGAATCTAAATCTAGATACCAAGGAATTTGCGCAGTTAAATCCTAGTGCTGAAAACATAGCAATAGTGATTTATAATTTGCTCAGAGATAAATTGGATTCGGCTTTGGATTTACAAATAAGATTATATGAAACAGAAAGAAACTTTGTTGAATATCCAGCTTAATGGAGAAAAAATTGAGCTAAGCGATACCTTGATTGATGACATGGGAGACAACCATGTGAGTACCTCTGTAGACACACCAATGCGTGCTGATGCATTTGTATTATCCGATGACCAGAAGATAGATGAGATTGCCAAGCATTTTACGGCAATTATGGAAACATTGGGTTTAGATCTTACTGACGATAGTTTAAAGGGTACACCCAAGCGTGTTGCTAAAATGTATGTGAAAGAAATTTTCAATGGTTTGAATCCGGCTAACAAGCCCAATATGGCCATGTTTGATAACAAATACCAGTATAACCAAATGCTGGTAGAAAAGAATATTTCTTTCTATAGCAATTGCGAGCACCATTTTGTTCCCATCATTGGAAAGGCTCACGTAGCTTATATTAGCAATGGAACCGTTGTAGGGTTGAGTAAGCTAAATAGACTGGTACAATATTTTGCAAAACGTCCTCAAGTGCAAGAAAGACTAACCATGCAAATTGGTAAGGAATTGCAGAAAGCATTAGGAACAGACAATGTGGCTGTATTAATTGATGCCAAACACCTTTGTGTAGCTAGTAGGGGAGTTGAAGATGATACATCATCAACCATCACTGCTTTTTACAGTGGTAAATTCCAAGAAGACAAAACCAGAGAAGAATTCTTAAAGTATATTGAATTCAAAACAGAATTCTAGTTGAATCTAAAGATATCATCACAGTATACTAGTTGAATCAGAAGATACCATCACTGAATTTTAATATGAACTTTTGGTATAGAAACCCCGATAATTTTTATCGGGGTTTTTGTTTAATTTTATCGCCTGAAATTAGTCATATGTCAAAGCACGCCTATTTGTTTCCAGGTCAAGGAAGTCAGTTTATTGGAATGGGAAAACAATTGTATGAATCTCATAATACGGCCAAAGTATTGTTTGAAAAAGCCAATGAGATTCTTGGATTCCGCATTAGCGATATTATGTTTGACGGAACAGATGAGGCGTTGAAACAAACCAATATTACACAACCTGCGGTTTTTATTCATTCCGTGATTGCTTATCAAACATTGGTAGATCCTCAACCGGGATTAGTTGCCGGACATTCTCTTGGTGAATTCTCTGCTTTGGTAGCCAATCATGTATTGCATTTTGAAGACGCTTTGCGTTTAGTAGCTATTAGGGCTTCGGCTATGCAAAAAGCTTGTGAGTTAGCCCCATCTACCATGGCTGCAGTCTTGGCCTTGGCCGATGATAAAGTGGAAGAACTTTGTGCAACGGTACAACTGGAAACAGGGGAAGTAGTTGTAGCGGCTAATTTTAATTGTCCTGGTCAATTAGTGATTAGTGGATCTTTAAAAGGGATTGAAATTGCTTGCGAAAAAATGAAAGCGGCTGGAGCCAAACGCGCATTGGTGTTGCCAGTTGGTGGGGCATTCCACTCACCATTAATGGCGCCTGCAAAAGAAGAATTGGCCGCAGCCATTGAAGCCACTCATTTTAATACACCTATTTGTCCCATCTATCAAAACGTAGTGGCCAAAGCGGTCACAGATCCTGCAGCAATTAAGCAAAACCTGATTGAGCAATTAACAGGTGCGGTAAGATGGACACAATCTGTTCAAGCCATGGTACAAGATGGAGCAACAGAATTTACTGAAGTTGGTCCAGGTAAAGTATTGCAAGGATTGGTTCAAAAAATCCATCGCGAAGCAATAGTGAATGGAGTTAGCTAATGCTGCAATTGATCCATTCACCATCAAAACTGGCATTGTATTTTTTATAGAAGTTAATGGCGGGTTCATTCCATTCAAGGACCTGCCATACCATGCCTTTTAGATTTTTTTCTTTTGCTTCAACTATCAATCTATCAAACAATAATTTGCCTAGTTGTTTGCCGCGCATTTTTTCTGTAACCAAGATATCTTCTAAGTACATGCGCTGTCCCTTCCAAGTGCTATAACGAATATAATAAAGCGCAAATCCTTCTACTTTGCCATCTACTTCAGCTACAAATGCCCACCATACTGGATTAGGTCCAAAACCACTTTCTTGAAAATGTTCTAATGTAACGGTTACTTCTTCTGGGGCTTTTTCATAATCAGCTAATTCTTGAATTAGCTCCATGATTCTGGTACAATCTTCTATTAAAGCTCTTCTAATATTAATCTGCATTGTTAGAAAATAATTTAAAATTAAAATTACAAACCTGCAAGGGATTGTTCTAAGTCACTTAGAATATCGGCAATATTTTCAATACCCACACTCATTCTAATCAGACCATCGGTAATACCATATTTCAATCTTTCTTCCACACTCAAACTAGAATGTGTCATGCTGGCCGGATGTGAAATTAAAGTGTCTACCGTACCCAGTGAAACCGCGCGCACACACATATTGAGCTTGTCTATAAACTGAATGCCTGCTTTGAGCCCGCCTTTTAATTCAAAACTCATGAGTGCACCTGGGTGTCTCATTTGTTTCATTGCAATTGCATAGTCTGGATGCGATTCTAATCCATTGTAATTTACTTTAGCAATGGCTGAATGTTGCTCTAGCCATTTAGCAACTTCCATAGCATTACTGCAATGTCTGTCCATTCTCAGCTCCAATGTTTTCATGCCCTGTGATAATAAAAAGGCATCAAATGCATTGCTATTTCCTCCCATCAATGTATGCCATTTCCAGCCAGTACTATTCATGAAGGCAAGATCTTTTCCAATTAGAACACCACCTATAGCAGTACCGTGTCCATTTAAAAATTTGGTAGTAGAATGAAATACAAAATCAGCCCCGTGTTTAAAGGGCTGTTGCAAATAGGGTGTGGCAAATGTGTTGTCTACAGTTAAGATACAACCATATTGTTTGGCCAAGGCCGATACGGCTGCAAGGTCTATACATTGTAAAGTTGGATTAGCTGGCGTTTCTACATGAATTAATTTAATAGAACTGTCTTCTTTTAGTGCAGCTTCTACCAAATTCAAATCACGCATATTGATGATGGTTGTTTTAACTCCAGCGCCAGCCAGTACGGATTTGAATAATTCATTGGTGCCACCATATAATGCAAAATGAGACAAGACCGTATCGCCTGCTTTCAAATTACTCATAAACATGGTGGTCATGGCTGCTTGACCGCTTGCGTGCAATAAAGCTTTTAATTTCAATTGTTGGCCTTGGTCATCTTTTAAACCAAATGCTTCCAATGCAGCAATGGTTTCTTCTGCAGCAGTAAAAGTAGGGTTACCCCATCTACTGTAGATCCTGGTTTTATCAGGTCCAGAATAGCGTTCCATACCGCTTTCTGCCGTATCAAAGGTAAAAGTGGATGTGGCAAAAATGGGTGTGATATGTGCGTATTCGGCATTCTCATGACCACTTGCATGAATGGCTACGGAGCTAATTCCGGTTAATGGGTGTTTTGATTGCATGGGATCTTTGATTGATTGCCTTTCAAAAATAGGATTATTCAACATGGCTTCCATTGCAATTCTAGGAATGGTTATTAAAAAGAAATCAGGGATTTTTATATTGACTAGTGCAGGTTTGTATGGATTATGGAAATCCGTACAATTGACCAGATTTTTATATATTTTGAATTAGGTCTTTTTATAATTATGCAAGAACTTTATTGTTCATCTGCCCGGCCCCTTAGCAGTTTGAAATCTTAGATTATGAAGAAAATAGTTTTATCTCTTTTTACAGTGCTTTCCCTTGTCCAATTAAAGGCTCAAGACCTATTGGCATCTTTAAATGATACGACCACCATTAGCAAATTTGAAGCCCCCATGGCAGCTCCTCCACTAATGGCTAAAAAATGGAATCAAATTCATACCAAATGGTTTAACCTAAATATTGGAGCGGCTTTTCTGTTAGACCATAATATTTTGAGTCAGAACAATGAGAATATTCAGCAAGTAGGCAAAGTAGATCCCGGTACAGAGTTTAGGGGAGAGCGAATAGTTTTATCTGGTAATATTTTACTGTTTAAGAACCCATGGAGATATATGGTGAGTGCCAATTTCAATGGATTAGATGCAGAGCCAGGTTCCAAGAAATTTGATTTTATAGATTGGAATGTAGAGATTCCGTTTAATGGTAATGCTGGATGGCTCACATTGGGTAAACAAAAAGAAGGGGTAGGGATGGAATATGTAGCACCAGGTACCCAGCTAGGATTTATGGAAAGAGGATCTGGCGTCCCCATGTTTGTAAGACAAAGAAATATTGGAATCAGGTATTCCAATTCTGTCTTAAATAATCGCTTAGCTTATACCATTGGTGTTTTTAATAATTATTGGGAAACAGGGAAGTCATTTTCAGACAATGGTTCACAATATACTTTTAGAATCACTGGTCTTCCCCAATACGTTTCAGACAGAGATTTGATGCATATTGGTTTTGGATTTAGACATACCGATGCTACAGACGGGAAATTGAGTTATAAGGCAAAACCAGAAGCCAATACAGCACCTTCTTTTATCTCTACCGGTTCCTTTGATGCAGAAGCTGCAAATACCCTCATGTTTGAATGGATGAAAGTGAATGGCCCAGTTTCTTTTGTGGCAGAATATATGAATACCGCAGTTAGAAGCAGTGTTAAGGGCAATCCAAGGTTTGATTATTTTCAATTGGGAGGCTCTTGGTTCCTAACCGGTGAAAACAGAAGGTATAACAAACAAAATGGTAACCTTGGAAAACTCATGCCTAAAAAGAATTTTAAATTTAGGAAAGATTCAGGACCTGGTGCTTTTGAATTAGGAGCTAGGTATACTTATTCAAGTGCCAGTGATGCCTTGGTGGCTGGCGGTGTTTTCAAAAGATTTACAACAGCATTGAGCTGGTATCCTAATGCACATTTTAGATATGAGATCAATTATGGATATGGTTCATTGTATAGAAATGCTATTAATGGAAATAGTAGTTTCTGGCAATTCCGAATTCAATTTGAATTATAATTTTTAAACAATAAATCCGCCCCCATGCACAAAATTTCAATTGCATTACTCGGAACAATTGCTTTGTTCTTAGTAATTAGTTGCAATCAAAATGATAGCAACACAAAAAGTACCGCTACTGATTCAGAAACGATTTCTACCAGATTGGGAAATCTCAAAATGGAAAGTGGTTATCCGTCTAAAGAAACAGTAGATAAAGTTTACGAAGAACGTGATTTTCAAAGGGCTTGTCAGGTTCATGCTTGGGCCTTACCACTGGTAGGATTTCATGCATTGCATTTGGCGCAACAAAATGAAATTGGTGCAAAAGACGGATCTATGTCTTTGTTTTTTGATTTAAAAGACAAGGAAGGAATGTTAACACCAAATATTACCACTTTGTATGCTTTCTGTTTTTGGAATTTAGATAAAATGGGCCCCATGGTGGTTGATGCACCAGCAGGTTTAACAGCTGGTGGTGTTTTGGATTTATGGCAGCAACCCATTACAGATGTTGGTCAAACTGGTCCAGATAAAGGAGCTGGTGGAAAATATTTGATTTTGCCACCTAGTGCTACTCAGACTAATTATCCAGGATACCGTGTTTTTAAATCTCCTACAGTACAGGTTTGGTTTGGTACTAGGGGATTATCACCTAATATTAAAGATGCAGAAGCCTTAATTAGACTATTTAATATTTATGCTTTGGCAAACAAGGACAAGAAAACGCCTATGGAATTTGTTCCAGTAGGAGGAAAGAAATGGACTTCTGCTCACCCAACCAATTCAGACTATTTCAAATTATTATCAGATGCTATTCAGCCTGAACCAGTTCAGACAAGGGATAGGGTCACTTATGCCATGATGCAGTCATTGGGCATTGAAAAAGGTAAAGCATTTAATCCTGATGAAAGAATGAAAAAAATCTTGAATGAAGCAGCTATGTTTGGTGAAATTACTGCACGTACCAATGCTTATGAAAAAAGATACAAAGGCGCTAAAGTTTGGGAAGGAAAAAATTGGGAATTTGCCAATTTAGTAGAGTTGAATCAAGAAGACAGTAGCTATACCCAATTGGATGAAAGAGGCTCTTGGTTTTATGAGGCCATTGGTAATAGTACCGGTATGCAAGGAAGAATTCTAGGCTATGGTCAGGCTTATTTAGAAACATCTAAGGATAAGGATGGTCAATGGTTGGTTGGCGCTAAAAATTATCATTTTCATGTGCCTGCTAATGTGCCTGCTAAGCAGTTCTGGTCCATTACCTTGTACGATAATGTAACACGCGGTCCGGTTGTAACTGATCAAGGTTCCGCAGACATGTCTTCTAGAAAAGACATGGAAATAAATCCAGATGGTTCGGCAGATATTTATTTTGGCCCAACCAAACCAGCTGGCGCTAATAAAAATTATATCAAAACAATTCCTGGAAGGGGCTGGTTTCCTTATTTCCGTTTTTATGGCCCTAGCGAAGGTTACTTTAATAAATCTTGGCAGTTGAATGATATTGAATTAATGAAATAAGTTTAAATTTTAAAAAGCAAAAAATCATCCCTATGAGAAAAATGTTTCTGAGAACTAGTATCCTTGTTTTATTATTGGTTGCATCCATTGCAAAAACACAAGCACAAGCAGCTTTATTGGTATTGATTTTTGGTGACAAAGCCGCTTCAGAGAAATTCAACTTTAGCATTGTTGGTGGCGTAAATAGTAGTAATATTTCTAACCAATTAGACAATCATGCGGTGTTTGGAACCAATTTTGGTTTGGGCATTAATATGAAACTTTCTGAAAAATGGTATTTTAAACCCGAGTTCAAACCCTTGAATTCAATGGGTTTTAAAGGAAATTCATCTTTGAAAACAGGAACCATTGTTGATGGTCCATTTACCAATGTGCCAACTACTAGGTCTTTAAATTATTTAGATATTCCTGTTATGATGCATTATCAAGCGGCAGAAAAAATCTTGCTTGGATTTGGACCTCAGGTTAATTTTTTAACCAAGGCCCAAGAAAAATTTGAAGGAAAAAATGACGCAACCTATGACCAAAATATCAAGGACAAATTGAATAAAACTGACTATGGTTTTGCAGCTGCATTTACCTATCAGTTAATTACCAAACGCAACGGTAAAGGAATCAATGTACAGTTAAGATATTATCAAGGACTGTCAGACGTTTACAAAAATGTAGGCTCTAATAAAAATTCAGCCTTCTCATTCAATCTTGAATTCCCCTTCATCAGTGACGCCGTAGCTGAAAAGAAAATGGCCAGTATAAAATAATTTCTGAAGTAAACTTTCAACAAAAAAGGGATGACACTGTCATCCCTTTTTTTATTAAATCACCTTCTTCTTCCTCCTCTCTTCACTCTTCACTAAATTTTAGTACGCCCACGTAAGTAAAGTTGCACCCCACGTGAATCCACCCCCAAATGCCGCAAGCACAATCTTATCACCCTTCTTTAATTGGTTTTCCCAATCCCACAAACAAAGTGGTAAAGTGGCAGCCGTGGTATTCCCGTATTTCTGAATATTGATCATCACTTTTTCCTTATCCAATCCCATACGGTTGGCTGTGGCGTCAATAATGCGCAAATTTGCTTGGTGAGGCACTAGCCATGCAATGTCTTCACCGGTTAAGTTATTTCTTTCCAATAATTCGGCGCTAACATCGGCCATGCCTTTAACAGCAAACTTGAAAACAGCCTGTCCTTCTTGATAGGCAAAATGCTCTCTAGCTGCAACGGTTTCTGCAGTAGCTGGTTTTACTGATCCCCCCGCTTTCATATGCAGGTAATGGCGGCCACTACCATCGCTTTTTAGAATACTGTCTTGAATACCCAATCCGTCTTCACTGGCTTCTAGTAAAACGGCGCCAGCTCCGTCTCCAAAAATGATACAAGTAGTACGGTCTGTATAGTCAACAATGGCGCTCATTTTGTCAACCCCAACTACAATCACTTTTTTGAATCGCCCACTTTCTATATACATGGCTCCAGAACTCAAAGCAAATAGAAAACCACTACAAGCGGCACTTAAATCATAGCCCCAAGCATTGGTTGCACCAATTTTGTCTGCAATAATATTGGCAGTGGCAGGAAACACCATATCAGGGGTTACCGTGGCACAAATAATACAATCAATTTCTTTTGGGTCCAGGTTTTTCTTTCTCAAAATCTCTTCAATGGCCGGAACCGCCATATCGCTACTGCCTTTTCCAGGTTCTTTTAGAATTCTTCTTTCTGATATCCCGGTACGGCTACGGATCCATTCGTCATTGGTATCCACCATCTTTTCAAGGTCAAAATTGGTCAATTTGGTCTCTGGAACATATCCTCCAACTGCTGTAATAGCGGCGGTAATTTTACTCATAACTGTCTTAATTGGGCGCAAATATCCTAAAAGATTCTTTTATCCGGGCAGAAACCTTGTTTTTCAACCCGTTTTTAACCTATTTTTGAGACAGTATGATTGCATTTCTAAGAGGTCAATTTCCAGTGAAAACCACAACAAGGGTGGTGGTAGATGTGAATGGTGTGGGTTATGACTTGCAGATTAGCTTGAATACCTATTCCGCAATTGCAAAAAAAGAAAGCGGTTTGCTCTTTACTTATTTGCATATTACGGAAAATGCACATACTCTTTTTGGCTTTGCTGAGCTAGCTGAAAAGGAAATGTTCTTACACTTGATTAGCGTTTCAGGAGTAGGAGCTTCTACTGCCAGGATGATGTTATCTGGTATGCGCCCGGATGAAATTGCCAAAGCCATTGTTCAAGGCAACACAAAAGTCTTGGAAAGTATCAAAGGAATTGGCAAAAAATCAGCAGAAAGGCTGGTAGTAGAGTTAAGAGACAAATTGGGAAAACAATCAGCTGATACTTTCTTGAGCGGAGGTGTTGCCATTGTTTCAAGTGTGGATAATGACGCAGTGCAGGCCTTGGTAGCACTAGGAATAGGTAAACCAATGGCAGAGAACGCGGTGAAAAAAACAATGCTTTCAATGACGGCAGAAAATAGTCTAGAAGACATTATCAAACAAGCATTAAAAAACCTATAGCCTATACCCCTAGTTCTACTTTAACAACCTTCTTCAAGTTTGAAGTGTTTTATTACTGCAATGGGTATTCTGCTTTCCATTTGTTGCACCAGTAATCTCTGGGCGCAGCAGCGCGATACCTTGCGCTATCCTATCACTGACAGAAGGGCTGATCCTCTTAGTAGTAATAATCGCAACCCTTATAATATTCGTGACACGGCTTTGATTAAACAAACCGTAGAATATGATCCTAAGACAAGACAGTACTATATCATTGAGAAGATTGGCAACAAAACTTATAGAACTCCTACAGCCATTGATTTTAATGATTATCTGCGTTTGCAATCCAAACAGTCTGAGAACGATTATTTCAAAAAAAGAGCCGATGCCATTACTGCACTCAATTTGAAGACAAAACGTCCTCCCATGAAAGTGCATACCAGCCTATTTGATAGGATTTTTGGTGTTACAGATAAGGGATTGAAAGTAGATATCAAGCCAAGTGGTGAAGTAAATATCATGGCTGGTTACCAAGGGCAAAATATTAAGAATCCTACCTTACCGGAACGCGCTAGAAAAAATGGGGGCTTTGATTTTGACATGAACGCTAATTTGGCCGTGAATGCAAATATTGGAGACAAGCTCAAGTTTCCGCTCAATTATAATACCCAAACCAATCTAGGTTTTGACAACCAAATTAAATTAGATTACAAGGGAAAGGATGACGAGATTATCAAGAGTATTGAGGCCGGTAATATTTCTTATCAATCCAGAGGTACATTAATTCCAAGTACGCAGAATTTGTTTGGGATAAAAACCCAATTGCAATTTGGTAAACTCTTTATTACTGGGGCCTTGGCTAATCAGCGTTCTCAAAGACAGTCCATGGGTTTACAAGGGGGGGCTGCCACACAGAATTTTCAAAAACGTTTAGATGATTATGAAGAGAACCGTCACTTCTTGATGGGTCAGTATTTTAGAACCAATTATAACAAGACCATGCGTAACCTGCCACAGGTAAATACGCAGGTGCAAATACAAAGAATAGAAGTTTGGGTAACCAATAGAAACGGTGCCAATACAGACGCACGTGATATTGTGGGTTTTATGGATTTGGCCGAACCTGCACCGTATAATCCTGTCATCAGTTCTTTTACCAGCAATCCTCTTCCTTTCAATGGTGCCAATAGTTTATACGGTTCCCTAGTAAATGATCCCAACGCTAGAAACCCTGCCTTGATCAATTCTTTGTTGTTTGCACGCGGTTTACGTCCTGTAGATGATTTTGAAAAAACATTTGCGCGCAAACTGAGTCCCAATGAGTATTACTTTAATCCACAAGTAGGTTTTGTTTCTGTCAACAGTCAATTACAAGCCGATGAGGTCTTGGCTGTAGCGTATCAATACACTTACAATGGTAAGGTTTACCAAGTGGGTGAGTTTTCTCAAGACGTTGCATTGGATAGTACCAAAGGGGTTCAGAAAGTGTTGATGTTGAAATTATTGAAAGCTACATCGCAACGCATTCAATTGCCTATTTGGGGATTGATGATGAAGAACGTGTACTCCTTAGATTTGTTTGGAGGCATTCAAAGAGAAGACTTTAAATTGAATGTATTGTATGAAGAACCCAGTGGTGGATTAAAACGTTATTTACCCGAAACTTCTCCAGCTGTAAATGGTCAGCCGCTGTTAAAAATTCTAAACCTAGATAGATTAAATAACCGCAATGATCCACAACCAGATGGGGTCTTTGACTATGTAGAAGGATTTACCATTTTACCACAAGCAGGACGTGTCATCTTTCCGGTGTTGGAGCCATTTGGTAAAGACTTAGAAGACTTGGCGTTTACGGGTATGCCTGCAAATATCAAAAGCAAATACCTCTACAAGCAATTATACGATTCCATTAAAGCCATAGCCCAAACCTATGCCAACCTGAATAGATTTGTGATGCAAGGTCAGGTAAAGGGATCAGGTGGATCTGAAATTTCATTGAATGCACCCAATGTGCCTCCAGGTTCTGTAACCGTTTCTGCAGGAGGACAAGTATTGCGAGAGGGATCAGATTATGTAGTGGATTATAATTTGGGTTCGGTAAAAATATTGAATCAGGCAATCTTGAGTTCCAATGTACCAGTGCAAGTTTCTTTTGAAAACAATACGGGTTTTGGTATGCAACAGCGAGGCTTTGCTGCTTTGCGTTTAGACTATATAGCCAACAAGAAATTTAGTATTGGAACCTCCGTGGTACGTTTGGGTGAGCGACCCTATTTTACAAAAATGGGTTATGGTGAAGACCCCATTAGAAATACCATGTATGGTTTGGATTTTAGCTATCGTTCTGAACTGCCTGGTTTAACAAGGTTGTTGAATAGATTACCCAATTATAGTACCAAGGCAAAATCATCTATCACTGCTTATGGAGAAGGCGCTTATTTACAACCGGGGCATCCACCACAAATAGGTAAGGGTGACCAGGGTTTAATTTATATAGACGATTTTGAGTCTACCAGAACCAGTATTGACCTGCGCTTTCCATTTGTATCATGGGCATTGGCTTCTACGCCACAGGGTAATCCCAAGTTTCCAGAAGCAGTTTTAAACGATTCAATTGATTATAATTTCAATAGGGCAAAACTGGCTTGGTACAATATTGAACCAAATTTACAAGACAAGAATAGTCCGGGCAATCCATTGCGCAGAAACTTGGCAGAGTTGAGTGATCCACGCGTGCGTCAAGTATTCACCAATGAATTATTCCCTCAACGTACCACCAATATTACTGACGTACAAACTGCCACATTTGACCTAGCTTTTTATCCCAAAGAGAAAGGGCCCTATAATTTTGAGTCACGCAGAACAGAATTAGATGGTAATGGAAATTTATTAAAACCCGCCAATAGATGGGGTGGCTTAATGCGTTCAATTGATCAAACGGATTTTGAAACGGGAAACATTGAATTTGTAGAATTCTGGATTCAAAATCCTTTTATCAAAAACCCTAGTAGTAGGGGAGGTAAGTTCTTTTTAAACTTTGGTAATGTAAGTGAAGACGTTTTAAAAGATGGAAAGCGTTTTTATGAGAACGGGATGAACACTCCCAACGTTAATGCCGCAGTTGATAGTTCCAATACTTGGGGTAAGACACCCGTGAATCCCATTCAGATTACACAGGCATTTAGTAATGACCCTAATGATAGAACATACCAAGATGTTGGTTTTGATGGATTGGAAGACGCAGACGAAAGACGCAAAAAAGGATATGTTTTAAATAGGATTGCCAACAATTTTGGTACTAGTTCTATTGCCTATAATAAAGCAATCACTGACCCTTCAACGGATAATTATAAATGGTATCGTGATGCCAGTTTTGACGCAGCAGGAACAGGCATTTTGGGTAGGTATAAAAACATCAATAACCCGCAAGGAAATTCACCCATTGCAACTACTGGAGGGCAGTTTACACCAGCTGCTACTTTGTATCCTGACAATGAAGACTTGAATAGAGATAATACGCTCAATGAAACTGAGTCTTATTATGAGTACGAAGTGGAATTAAAGCCGGGTATGGATGTAGGAGTAACACCTTATATCACAGACAAACGCCGCGTAACAGTGAATTCTGCAGATGGGGTAGTGCGTCAAGAAGACTGGTATTTGTTTAGAATTCCAATTAGAAATTATAGCCGCAAATTTGGAGGCATTCCTGATTTTAAATCTATCCGTTTTATGCGGATGTATCTCTCTGATTTTGAAGATTCCGTGGTTTTGCGTTTTGCCCGATTAGACCTAGTACGCAATCAATGGAGACAGTTTACATATAATTTAGACACCACCGGATCTTATACGCCAGTAAATAATACAACGGGCACCAGGTTCAATACCCTTGCAGTAAATCTAGAAGAAAATAGTAGCCGCCAACCTGTGAACTATTTGATTCCTCCAGGCATTGAACGAGTGCAACAATTGAGTAATAATGGGGTGAATCTGTTGCAGAATGAACAGAGTATGAGTATGCAAATCAGAGACCTTTTTACCGGCGATGCAAGGGCGGTGTTCAAAACATTGAACCTAGACATGCGTCAGTATGGCAAGCTCTCTATGTTTGTGCACGCGGAGTCTGTGAATGGACAAAGACCTTTAAAAGACGGAGATGCCAATGTAGTTATTAGAATTGGTCAAGACTTTTTAAACAACTATTATGAAATCAAAATTCCGCTGAAAATTACACCTCCAGGTACTTATGCCAAGGGGCAGGAAGAAGCGGTTTGGCCAGTTGCCAATAATTTGGATTTTAGCTTGCGCGATTTAATTGATTTAAAACTCAGACGCAATGCAGCTTCGGCTTCTGTTACTGCTATCTATAGAGAAAGAGTGGGCAATAAAACCTATTCTATTATGGGGAATCCCAATTTAGGCGAAGTGCGTGGCATGTTGGTAGCGGTAGAGAACCCTTATAGAATTGATGCTCCTCCTGTAAACACAGAAGTTTGGATCAACGAATTGCGTTTAAGTGAACTAGATGAAAATGGAGGATGGGCTGCACTTGGAAGAGTAGACTTAACCCTTGCAGACTTAGGAACTATCTCAGTTTCCGCCAACACACATACCCAAGGATTTGGTACCATTGAACAAAGGGTCAATGAGCGAGCCAGAGATAATTTATTACAATTTGACGCGGCCGCTAATATCAATGCTGGAAAACTACTGCCTAAAAAAGCCAGACTTAGTATTCCAGTATACGCTAGTATTAGTAAAACTATTCGCACCCCACAATATGATCCATTTGACAAAGACGTGAAGTATTCAGAGAAGCTGAAGAACAATGCTGGCAAAAAGGATTCCATTAGGTCTGCTGCGGTAGATGAAACAACCATCAAGACCTTGAACCTGACCAATGTGCGCGTGGCCCCAGCAGGTAAAGCAGGTCTACTCAAGATTAGCAATTTTGATGTTAGCTATTCCTTTACCCAAATGGAGCAAACCAGTCCTGTAATCTTAGACAATAAGGTAACCAGACATAGAGGTGGTTTGGGCTATACCTTTATTGGACAGAGCAAGTATATTGAACCAATGAAAAAATTGATCAAGAGTAGGTCTGCATGGCTCTCTCTGATTAAAGATTTTAATTTTAACCTAAACCCATCACTCTTAAGTTTTAGGGCAGATATCAATAGACAGTTTGGAGAATTTGTACCAAGGATTGTGAATACTTATGACAGCAAGGTAGACAGGGTAGATACTACTTATGATAAGTATTTTTCTTTTGACCGCTTCTACAATATGCAATGGGATCTAACTAGGAAATTGAATTTTAATTTTACGGCAACCAATAATTCTAGGGTAGACGAGCCCTATGGTAGAATTGATACCAAGGAAAAGAAAGACAGTGTTAGAAGCAATTTCTTTAAAGGTGGAAGAAATACTTTGTACCAACAAAGGGCTTCTTTGAACTATGATATTCCCTTGAATAAATTGCCCATTACAGATTGGATCACCGCTAGGTATGGCTTTACCACATCATATAATTGGATAGGAGCAAGCCGAGTAGCATTAACCCTTGGTAATACCATTGAGAACTCCCAAGAGAATAGTTTGAATACCCAATTCAATTTTACCAATCTCTATGCCAAGTCAAGGTGGCTGCGCTCTATTGATAATATACCAGCGCCTAAACCTCCAACCCCTAAAACAGAAAAGAAAAAAGGTAAAAATGATTTACTCAATGGTACCAATCCTACCAATTCTCAAAGCAATGCTTTAGGCTTTACTATTCCAAGCAAAGAAGAAGCATTGGCAGGTCTTACGGGTAAGCCTAGAAAAGAAGCATTGAAAAAATGGCGTGAACAGAAAAGAGACGAACGCACAGCACAGAAACTTGCTAAAGCAAATCAACCCATGGAATTAAGTGGCTTCTCTAGAGGCTTGGGCAAATTTGTGACCATGGTGAAAACCGTGCAACTTAATTATTCAGCTAATTATAGAAGCCGTGTGCCAGGCTATATGGATAGTACTACTGCCATTGGACAAAACTGGAGCAGCATGCAACCAGGTCTTGATTATGTGTTTGGTCACCAGCCAGACACCAACTGGTTAAACAAAAAAGCGTCACAGGGCATGTTGTCCAGAGATAGTAGTTTTAACTTCTTATTCCGTCAAAGCTTTGAACAAAGATTTGGGATTACAGCACAAATTGAACCCTTGCGTGAATGGGTAATTGATATTAATCTGGACAAGTCATTTAGCAAAGAATATTCAGAGTTATTTAAAGATACCCTTGGAGCAGGTAGGGCAGAACATTTGAATCCACTAGCAACAGGAGGCTTTAGCGTTTCTTATATTGCTTTCAATACCCTGTTTGGAAAAGGAAACCCCAATGAAGTTTCTGAAACCTTCAAAACTTTTGAAGCAAACCGACTGGTGATTTCAAGTAGGGTAGCCAATGCTAACCCTTATTGGCAGGCGCTTCCAGCAGGTCAGAAATTTACCGCTGATGGATTTGCCAAAGGTTATGGAAGGTATTCTCAAGACGTGTTGGTGCCCGCATTTATTGCAGCCTATACAGGTAAGGATCCAAATTCTGTGTCACTGATCAAACAGTCCAATGCCAATATCAGTTCTAATCCATTTAGTGGCATTTTGCCCAAACCAAACTGGCGCATGACCTATACAGGATTAACCAAAATTCCTTCAGTTGCTACTGTATTTAGCGCTATTACTTTAACGCATGGTTATAATGGAACGCTAAGCATGAATAGTTATAATAGTGCCCTGCTTTATCGCGATCCTTTTAGACTGGGAGCACCATCATTTATTGATACCGTTAGTGGCAACTATATTCCTTATTTCTTGGTTCCAAATATTACCATGCAAGAACAGTTTGTTCCGCTCTTTGGTGTGGAGGTTACCACCAACAGTAAGTTGAACCTGAAATTTGAATATCGCAAAAGCCGAACCTTGAGCATGAGTTTGATTGACTATCAGTTAAGCGAAAGCAAGAGTACAGAATGGACATTTGGAGGTTCTTGGCGCAAACGTGGCGTAAACCTGCCATTCAGATTACCTGGTATGAAGGGTAAGAAACTCAACAATGACCTGAACTTAAAACTAGACGTATCGCTCCGCGATGTGGCTACTAGCAATAGCCGTCTAGATCAGAGCAATGCCTATGGCACTGGTGGGCAAAAAGAAATTGTGATTCAACCAGCTATTGACTACGTTATCAACAACCGCATTAATATTAAGTTCTTCTTTGACCAGCGCAGGGTGATTCCTTATATCTCAACTTCTGCGCCAATTACTAACACGCGAGCGGGAGTGAATGTTCGCATTTCACTAGCGCAATAGCATATGGAGGGGGATTTAGTGAAGAACGAAGAGTGAAGAGTGAAGAGTGAAGTGAGAAATGAGAAGTGAGAAATGAGGAGTGAGAAGTGAAGAATGAGAAGTGACCCACCCCGCCCTGCGGGCACCCCTCCCACAAGTGGTAGGGGAATTTAGAGGAGTGAAGAGTGAAGAATGGACGGTTTCCTCAGTAAACGAGTTGACCTAGGCTGCGCCTGGGTTCTAGTAAAAGACATGCTTCATCAAATAGCGAAACCCTTGGCAGGCCAAGGGTTTCGCTATAAAGAATTGTTTTGGTACTGTTTTATAAACTATGTAAGTGAGGTAAAGCGTGACGTGCAATTTAAACTTTATAAGTAACTAACAAACTGCTTTCCACTTCTCATTTCTCACTTCTCATTTCTCACTTTTTTCCACCTCTATTCACTCTTATCTTTTATCTCTTCACTTTCTTCTTAACTCTTCTTAAACGCCCATTTCATCATTTCTTTCCAGGTAATTTTTTTACCGTACATCAGGATACCAGTTCTATAAATCTTAGCAGCTACCCAAGTGGTGCCTAAGAAACCAAGAATTAATAAGACCATACTCAGGGCCAATTGAAAATAAGTAACGCCATCAGGAACGCCGTGGGCTACGCGCGCCATCATCACAATGGGTGAAGTGAGTGGGAATAATGAACCAAAAATGGCTAGACCACTATTGGGGTCATTCACTGCTTTGGTCATAATCACAATGGCAAAAATTATGGGCATAGTTATAGGCAACAACAAACTCTGAGCATCTTGTGGGTCTTCATTCACGGCACTACCAACGGCAGCAAATAAAGAAGAATAGAGCAGGTATCCACCTATGAAATAAAAGATAAAACAACCAATGATAAAGGGGAAATTAATTGATGCTAGGCCACCCATTAAGCCGTTCATAGCGCCACTACTTTTTACAGCTTGGGCGGCTTGCATACCTGCAGGCTGAATGGGTTGTCCTTGCATGGATTCAGTTAAACTTGGGAAAAGCATGGCAATGGCAAATTGTAAACCAAAGACCAAGACTATCCAGATGAGGAATTGAATTAAACCAACAGCTCCAATTCCGGTAATCTTGCCCATCATTAATTGGAATGGTTTTACACTACTGATAATTACTTCCGCAATTCTACTTACTTTCTCTTCCATTACACCACGCATCACCATGGTGCCATATATAAATAGGATAATATAAATCAAGAATCCTGAAATCATACCCACGGCATAACTAACGCCTACTTTTGTTTCGCCATCAGTTTTTCCATTTGCAGTAGAAAATTTAATCAAGTCTCTCTCTTGGTTAATACTGTCTATTTGAGCCTTGCTAATATTTAAAGCTTCATAGCGTTTGTCTTCTAAAGCCTTATTAATTCTGCGTTGAATTTTTTCTCTGGTCATTAAGCCAACGGCTTTGTCAGACTTAAATTGAAGAGAGTCTGTTCCTTGCAAAGTGAAGCTGGCAGGCACATACAAGGAAGCGCTGTATTTTTTGGAACTGATTAATTCTGGTAATGCAGCGCTGTCTGCCTGTACAAATTCAAAGATGACTTCTCCATCTTTTGATTCAATTTTGTTATTGAAAATATTGGCCTTATCTGCAACAGCTACCCGAAAATTATCAGTTGTTTTTACAGAGAAGTAGATGATCATGGCATAAAAGCCAAAGATGATAAGGGGTAAACCAATGGTGGTTAATAAAAATGTTTTTTTCTGAACACGGGTTAGGAACTCGCGTCTGGCTACTAATATTATTTTGTTCATATTGTTGAATTAGTCGTTGATGTTTTGAAATGCGCGGGTAGTGCTTTTGCTGCCTTCTACTAGGTTTATAAAAATCTCATTGAGCGATGGTAAGATTTCATTGTATGCTTCAATACTTAGGTTTTGGTCTAAGAAGTATTTCAACACATCATTGCCTTTATAACCCTCTTTGATTTTTACAGTTAGTTGATTGGCTTTCTGATCAATTAGTTCAAAACTGTCAGCATTTAAATTGGCGGGTACTTCCTGTAACTGAATCCTGAATTTGTTTTCTTTAAATTGCTGTTTGACACTAGAAACTGTGCCGTCTAAGATTTTCTGACCCAGATTCACCAGAACAATATGGTCGCAGATTTCTTCTACTTGTTCCATTCTGTGTGTACTAAAGATGACAGTGCAACCCCTTTGAGCCAATCCATATATTTCATCCTTAATCAGGTTAGCATTTACGGGATCTAGTCCACTAAAGGGCTCATCCAAAATAATCAATTTGGGTTCGTGCAATACGGTGGTCACAAATTGTAATTTCTGACTCATACCCTTGCTTAGGTCTTCTACTTTTTTATTCCACCAAGATTCCATTTCAAGTCTTTTAAACCAGAACTTGATTTTCTCCATGGCTTCTGCCTTGCTCAATCCTTTTAGTTGGGCCAGATACAAAGCCTGTTCACCGATTTTCATTTTTTTGTACAGGCCTCTCTCTTCCGGCATGTATCCTATTTTGATGATATCATTGATGGGGTCAAATTTTTGACCGTCTAGTGTAATCTCTCCACTATCCGGATAAAAAATGCCGGTAATCATTCTTAAGAGGGTTGTCTTGCCTGCTCCGTTGGGGCCAAGTAGTCCAAAGATGCTGCCCTTTTCAATGGAGAAGCTAATATCATCCACGGCTTTTTGGGTGGAATAATATTTTTTAAGATGTGAGAGTTCCAGAATCTTACTCATAAGTAAAGTTTATTGTTGTTGGGGTTTATGACCTTAAATTAAGCCAAATCAACCTGTTAGTAGTACCGTTGATACAAATATTACATAGACGGAAACTTGTTTGTTTTAATTTTGCAGCTGATTAAATCCCAGCCCAATGAAATTTGCCCGCAGACCCTTGATGGTTATTGCTTTATTCATGATTTTACTCACGGCTAGTAGCTGGGGTTTCTTGATTCACAAAACAGTGCAACAATTGGCTATTTATGAGTTACCATCGGCCTTAAAACCTTTTTTCTATCAAAATATGGATAACCTGGTCTACAATGCCCCCAGACCAGATATCCGCAGAAATACAGATAGTACAGAAGCCACCAAACACTTTATTGATTTAGAAGCATTTGGACCCAATGCCGCTAATGATATGCCCTTGGATTGGCCATCGGCTTTAGCCAAATATGGCCGCGATAGCTTGGTCAAATATGGTTATGTGCCTTATCATGTGGTCTACATGAAAGAGAAGTTGGTGCAAGCTTTTAAAGACAAAAACAAAGACAGTATACTTTTTTATGCTGCTGACCTAGGACATTATATTGGAGACGCTAATGTGCCCCTGCATACTACCATTAATTATGACGGTCAATTAACCAATCAAAAAGGTCTTCATTCTCTATGGGAGTCTATGATTCCAGAAATTGAAATAGCCAACTATACCTTATATGCTAACCACAAAGCAACCTATTTGAAACATCCGGACCAAGCCATTTGGGAAGCCGTTAGAAGGGCCGCTATTTTGGTGCCTGATATGCTGGCAAAAGAAAAATCAGTGAGTCTTCAGTTTAGCGATGCGCAGAAATTCAGGATTCAAATGAGAAGAGGGGTAGAAACCAAGTCTTATACTTCTGAATTTGCAAAAGCTTATTCTCAAGCATTGCAAACTAGTATCAATGACCAGTTAATTCATTCTGCCAATTTGATTGCAGACTTTTATTATACCGCCTGGGTTGACGCCGGAAAGCCTGACCTGTCAAGCATTAACACTGCTTTTGATAAAACCGCAAAACAGAAAATGAAGGCTGAGCAAAAAGTCTATAAGAACAATGCTTTGTTGGCTCAGAAAATGTTATTGTCTAAAAAAGAAGTATCGCCTCAAAGCAATTAGTGTTTGGTCATGGCTAGGGTCTTGGCAATTTTTTCTCCATCCATGGCGGCACTAACAATGCCCCCTGCATAACCAGCTCCCTCACCACAGGGATATAAATTGGGTATCTGTGGATGGGCCAAACTTACTGGGTCTCTAGGAATTCTAACAGGAGAAGAGGTTCTACTTTCCGTAGCCACCACCACTGCGTCATTGGTTAAATAGCCTTGCATTTTTTTACCAAAAGCTTTGAATCCTCCTTGTAAACTATTGAACACAAAAGCTGGTAAAACACTATCTAAGGCAACAGAATGGATGCCGGGTAAATAACTATTGTTGGGTAATTCTGCACTTTGTTTTTTATTGACAAAATCTACCATTCTTTGAGCTGGGGCTACCAATTGGCCACCTCCCGCAACAAAACAAGCTTTTTCTATGGCAGCTTGAAAATGCATGAGTAGCAAAGGGTGTTTAGCAGGGTCTGCATCTCCAAATAATTGGGGCTGCGGATTTTTCTTAAAAAACCTTACTGCATCCTCTACCATAATTTGCACTACCATTCCGCTATTGGCATAGGGATTATTTCTTTTGCTAGGACTCCAACCATTTACCACTACTTCTCCGGGATTGGTAGCCGCTGGTGCAATGATACCGCCGGGGCACATGCAAAAACTAAAGACTCCTCTTTCTTGTACTTGTTCTACCAGGCCATAACTGGCTGGTGGCAAGTGTTCATCTCTAATAGTGCAATGATATTGTATGCTGTCTATTAATGATTGCGGGTGTTCAATGCGCACACCAAGGGCAAAGGGTTTGCTCTCAATCAGAATAGACTGCTCATGCAATAATTCAAATACATCACGAGCAGAATGACCTGTTGCTAAGATTACAGCTTCAGCATTAAATTGATCTCCATCGGCGGTTTGGACCCCGGTAATACTGCCATTTTGAATGAGTAGTTTGCTGAGTTTTTTCTCAAACAAAAATTGTCCACCACTATCTAAAATCTGTTGCCGAATGGCGGTAATAATATGGGGTAATTTATTGGTGCCAATATGCGGATGCGCTTCATACAACACTGTTTCATCAGCACCAAATTGGTGTAAGAGTTGTAGAATGCGATTGATATCTCCACGCTTAGAACTTCTGGTATACAATTTACCATCGCTATAAGTTCCTGCACCTCCTTCTCCAAAACAATAATTGCTTTCAGGATTCACAATGCCCTCTTTGTTCATGGCTGCCAAATCTCTTCTTCTGGCACGAACGTCTTTACCCCTTTCTAAAATAATGGGTTGAATGCCTAGTTCAATGAGTTGTAATGCTGCAAAGAGTCCTGCGGGTCCTGCTCCTACAATAATTACTTTTCTAGCACTGGCCGATAGTAATGGAAAATGAATTTCTTGTTTGGGTCTATCAATAAAGGGTTCATTGATAAAGGCCTTTACAGTAAGGTTAATCCAAACCTGGGAGCGGCTTCTGGCATCTATAGACTGTTTGGCTTTGTAAAAACCTGTGATGTCAGAAAAAGGGACTGCCGAGGCGTTGGAAATATAGGTTTTAATAACACTATCATCCAGCGCCTCGGCAGGCTTTAATTTTAATACTATTTCTTTTTGCATACTGTTAGGTCTTATCCTAAAAAGTCATTGGATGATTTTCCTTAGAAAGGAAGATCATCAATTGATTCACCGGCTGCTGCAGGTGGAATATCGGCGTAGCCACCGCTATTGGCAGGGCTTCCTTGCATGCTTACTGATTCCATGCGCCATGCATCTAGGTTGGTAATATAATTTTCACGACCATCTTTAACCCATTTGGTACCCCTAAGGTTAAATTGAACTTTTACGTCATCTCCTAAATTATATCTATCTACCATGGCAGTCTTGTCCTGCACACATTGAAATTTTACATAATTGGTGATGGTACGGCCATTGATATCTTCAGACTTTTCAATCACAAATTCGCGGGTTTTGAATGTTTCGGTTCTTTGCACGATATCAAATCGGGCCACTAATTTTCCTGTAATCTCGTATGACATGACTTAGTTGTTTAGCGGCAAATCTAAGGAATATCTGGTCTTATTTTTCCCAAAACCCTCCAAGAAACCATGTATCTTTCAACAAGTAATCAAGCCTCATGAAATTTTATAGCAAACTTGTCTATATCGGGACCCTGGTCCTGTTTTTTGGTTGTAGCCATGGCCTGCAAACCAATTCTGTGGATTTTCTAGACTACCAGATTAGCAAATCTGCTCCTGTAGATTCTAATATGGTTCGTTTTTTAAGCCCTTATGGCAGTAAAATGCAAGCCACAATGGGCAAAGTAATTGGTGTCTCCAAACAAGGACTTTCTAAAAAGCAACCAGAGTCTCCCATTGGTAATTTTATGGCAGATGCCATGAAAGCCAGTGCTGAAAAGCTTTTCAACAAAAAAATAGACGCGGCATTTGTCAATTACGGTGGTGTTCGTTCCTATTTCCCCAAGGGGGATATTACTATTGGTTTGGTTTATGAGCTCATGCCATTTGATAACTTAGTAGTCTTGCAGCAGCTTAGTGGGGCATTATTACAACAATTACTAGATAAGACCGCCATTGACGGCGGATGGCCAATTGCGGGCATAAGTATGGAGATTAAGGACAAGAAAGCTGTGAAAGTATTGATTGCTGGTAAACCCTTGGATCCAACGGCCACTTATACCATTGCCAATTCTGACTATGTAGCCAATGGTGGAAGCGATTGTCCCTTTTTAAAACCAATTCCACAGGAAAATAAGGGTTATACACTGCGCGATGCTCTGATTGATCAAATTCAAAGAATGACGGCTGCAGGTAAGACCATTGATGCGCAATTGGAAAATAGGGTAACCCTTTCAAAAGATTAATCCATGAACAGAAGAAAATTTATCCAACAGGGAGTTTTGGCTGGATCAGCACTCGCAGCTGGGAATCTAATGCCAGAACAATTGCTGGCATCCACAAGCGAATACCAGTTAACCATCCTACATACCAATGATGTACATAGCCGTTTAGAGCCTTTTCCCATGGATGGGGGCAGAAACCAAGGAATGGGAGGGGTGGCAGCAAGAGCAGCGCTGATTCAGAAAATAAGACAGGAACAAGGCCAAGTGCTCTTACTGGATGCAGGAGATATTTTTCAGGGAACACCCTATTTTAATATTTATAAGGGAGAACCAGAAATTAAAGCCATGACCATGATGGGTTATGATGCTTGTACCATGGGAAATCATGATTTTGATGGGGGGATTGAAAACTTTGCTACACAATTACAACACGCCCAATTTCCTGTGCTCATGGCCAACTACGATTTTACTGGAACAGCCTTAGAAATGAAAACCAAACCGTATCAGATTTTTCAAAAAGGAAAGGTCAAAGTTGGGGTCTTTGGAATTGGGATTGAGTTAGAAGGATTGGTGCCAGAAAATTTGTATGGAAAAATCATTTATCTGGACCCCATTGTAGCGGCAAATAGAACGGCAACTATGTTGAAAAAAAAGGGTTGTGACCTGGTAATTTGCCTTTCTCACCTTGGGGATAAGTACGATGATGGAAAAGTTAGTGACGAAATTGTAGCAAAAGAGAGCTATGATATTGATTTAATTATTGGTGGACACACACATAGGTTCTTTGACAAGCCTAGGAAATATGCTAATAAACGCCAAAAAGAAGTGCTGGTAAATCAGGTAGGTTGGGCTGGAATTCAACTGGGGCGCTTGGATTACAAATTTTCGCCATTTAATGGTGCTAAAACAGCTGATTCTAAATCTATTTTCATAGGGAATATTAGTGCTAAATAAAAAATTTTTTTTTCAACATAAAGTGTACATATTGCACCCCCTTATTTATTTTCTTAACATTTTAAAATGTGGAGAAAATAGGATAACTTGTAGAGAATGAAAATGTGGAAAAACTGCTTGTTCTAAGAATAAAATAACTGTTTATAAATCGTTGATTTTTGTATGGCTAAGAACGCTGAATTAATCTGGAGCAATTGCTTAAAAATTATCAAAGACATTGTAGAATGGCAACATTTCAAAACATGGTTCGAACCCATCACTCCTGTTGAGCTTAAAGCAAACGTTTTGCTGATTCAAGTTCCAAGCCAATTTTTCTACGAATACTTAGAAGAGCATTATGTAAATCTTTTAGCCAAAACCTTAAAAAGAGAATTAGGTAAAGATGCAAGATTAGAATATAGAATTATGGTGGATAGTGGTAATACCAATGGACGCAGTGGTTCAATGGATATTCCTGCTAGCAACATGAAAACCTATAATAACAACGAGATGAATTTCCCGTTGGTGATAGACAATCCTGTAAAGAATCCATTTGTGATTCCTGGTCTTAAGAAAATGCAGATTGACCCTCAGTTAAACCACATGTACACTTTTGATTCATTCATTGAGGGTGATTGCAATAGGGTAGCGCGTAGGGCTGGTAAAACAGTTGCAGATAAACCAGGTGGTAATTCTTTTAATCCCTTGGTGATTTATGGTGGTGTAGGTTTGGGAAAAACGCATTTGGCCCAATCAATTGGTAATGAAGTAAAGCGCATGCACCCTGGTAAAGTGGTATTGTATGTGAGCAGTGAAAAATTCATCAACCAGTTTCAAGACCATAGCCGTAACAACGCTATTAATGACTTTATACATTTTTATCAACTCATAGACGTTTTGATCATTGATGATGTGCAATTCTTTAGCCGTGCTGAAAAAAGTCAGGACGCATTTTTTGCCATCTTCAACCACTTACACCAAAGCGGCAAACAATTGGTATTAACTTCTGATAAACCACCCAAAGATTTGGATGGCATGCAAGAAAGATTGCTCAGCCGTTTCCGTTGGGGACTCAGTGCAGACCTTCAGATTCCAGATTATGAAACTAGGATTGAGATTCTAGAAAAGAAGATGAAGAATGATGGCCTAGACATGCCAAAAGAAGTAGTTAAGTATGTAGCCTATAATATCAACACCAATGTTCGCGAATTAGAAGGAGCATTAATTTCTTTATTGGCTCAATCTTCTTTGAACAAGAAAGACATTGACGTTGAATTGGCCAAGAAAGTATTGCGCAATTTTGTGAAGACTTCTAGCAAGGAAATTACCATTGACGCTATTCAGAAAATGGTATGCGAATATTTTGATGTTCCTTATGACAAGTTATTGCACAAGACACGTAAGCGTGAAATTGTTCAAGCTCGTCAAATTACCATGTATTTGGCCAAGGCCTTTACCAAGAATTCTCTAAAAACTATTGGAGAACATTTTGGTGGCCGCGATCATACCACTGTAATTCACTCTTGCCAGACCGTAAAAGATTTAATGGACACTGATAGCATCTTTAGAGAGAACGTGATGGAATTGACCCAGAAAGTGCAATTAGCGGCTATGTAAGCCTTTGAAACTAATCTATTTTAATCCCGAACAGCTTTAACCCTGCTTCGGGATTTTTATTTTAAGTTTTTTTGCATCCTTTTTTGGCAATTAGCACTCAGCTACCTATTTTTGCAGCCCTCTCTGAAGAGAGCAGGACGGTGAGGTGGATGAGCGGCTGAAATCAGTAGTTTGCTAAACTGCCGTACGGGTTACTCTGTACCGCGGGTTCGAATCCCGCCCTCACCGCTCTTTTTTCAAAGGGCATCGGCATAAAACCCATGATCGGGAAGTAGCGCAGGCCGGTAGCGCACCTGGTTTGGGACCAGGGGGTCGCAGGTTCGAATCCTGTCTTCCCGACCAACACAAGCAGCCGCTCAACGAAAGTTGAGCGGTTTTTTTGTGCGCATACCGAGCGGAGCTTGCTCCAGCGAGGGATGAGCACAAAAAAACCAAGCCGCGCAAAGCGCGGCGGCTGCTTTGTTGAGGCCCCCCACCCCCCAGGATCAGCGAGCGTATGCGAGCTAATCCTGTAGATCAAATGCAATTAGAAAGAAAACCTTCAGTTAAAGATCAGCTCGCGTATGCGAGCTAATCCTGTCATGCTGTCCAAAAAGAAAATCACCTCAAATAATAACTTCGCTAAAATCAACTCGCGCCAGCGAGCCCTTCACAATATCCCAATAGAGAATAAACTATTTACAAAACTTTGCTTAAATCAACTCACCTAACGAGCTTACATGTAGTCCAAACAGACAATTACCCCAATTCAAACCAGAATCAAAAAACTAAATCACTTCAGGCAGCAAATAAGGTGCCCGATAATCCCTGCTTAGCATGGCATTTGCTTCATTCTCTCCCTCACCTATAAATCGCTCCGCAACCGGATCAAATTGTAACTGGCGCTCAAGCCTATAAGCTATATTTCCAAGATGCGCCAAAGAAGAAGACAAATGTCCAGTTTGAACAGGTCCGTTTTGAATACTCATGTCTCTTGCTCTAACTGCGTCAAACCAGTTTTGAAAATGCAAACCCAATTCACCAGATTCAGTTCTGCTTGGTCCTTTTTCTTTTTTCTCACCCAAATAGGTTTCGTAAGTACCATATCCTTTTACAACCATATAGCCTTTTTCACCATAGAAAATATTTCCAACGCCAGCACCATCTTCAAAATTTGTATTCCAGTTTCTAACTTCAAACTGAATAATCTTTTTTTGTTTGGGATAATGATAAATGGAAGTTTGTATCTCTGGCACTTCTTTGCAGTCATCCCACAAAAACTTTCCACCCATAGAAGTTATTTTTTCTGGTAATTGGTCAACACCTAGCCCCCACATACAAAGATCTGTTTCGTGTATACCTTGATTACCTACGTCTCCATTGCCATAATTCCAATGCCAATGCCAATTATAATGGACTAAATTTTTGCTAAATGGACGCATAGGAGCCGGGCCACACCACAGGTCATAATTCAATCCTGCTGGGATAGCAGAAATACCCTTATTACCAATATCCGGTCTTCTCCTGTATACTAATCCCCTTGACATATATACACGCCCTATTAAACCTTCTTCTAAATGTTTTACAGCCTCGCGTATTGCAACCGAGCTCCTAAGTTGAACCCCATGTTGCACAATGCGATTGTATTTATAAGCGGCTTCAATCATTTTTTTACCCTCATGAATATTATGGGTTGCCGGTTTTTCTACATAAACGTCTTTGCCAGCCTGACAAGCATAAATGGTTAACAAGGCATGCCAATGATTGGGTGTTGCCAATGTAATGGCATCAATGTTTTTATTGTCAAGAATCTTTCTGTAGTCTTGTTCAATAATCACTTTTTTACCATATTTTTTTTGGAATGAATTAGCCGCCTCATTTAAAACCACCATATCAGGATCACATAGGGCCACTACTTCAACATTTGACTTAGTGGACAAAGCCATGATTTCTTCCACATGCGTTTTGCCTCTTCCATTTAAACCTAGAACGGCTACCCGTATTCGGTCATTTGCGCCAATAATATTAGTCTTAATAGGATTTGTATTTACCGTTTCACCCATAGCAAAAGCAGTAGGGGTAACGGCAGCTACAACGGCGCCTTTAGCTGCCGATCTTAAAAATGACCTTCTTGAGTTATTTTTATTTTCCATAGCTGAACATAATATTTTAGATTTAAAGCATGAAAAAAATACTCCTAGTAGTTCTAATGTTTCTTGGGGCATCTGCAGTATTAATTGCCCAAGAGCCAAAACTGAAAAAAATTTTCAATGGTAAAAATTTGAATGGTTGGAAACAACCTCAAGATTTAAGTTGTTGGACGGCTAGTAAAGGTATTTTGTTTGTTAAAAACAATGCCCAGAAAAAAGGCAGTAATTTATGGACTGAAAAAAACTATCAAAATTTTATTATCAGTGCTGATTTTCTAATGGGCGATGGCACTGTTGATTCAGGCATATTTCTTAGGTCCGAAAATGACCAAATACAAATTGGTATTTCGGGCTCATTAAAGCGTGACCTTACAGGTTCTCCTTACTTGCCAAAACTAAAGTATCCGGTAGAAGCAAATGTAAAAGAGATATTAAAGCCTAATGAGTGGAATACCATGAAAATTAAGGTGGTGGATAAAACTTATACCGTTTGGTTAAATGGTATAGAGGTTATGACATATACATCAATAGATATTCCAGCTTCTGGCCCCATAGGGATTCAATTGCATCCTGGCAATGAAATGTCTATTAGTTATAAAAATATCAAACTGGCAGAATTACAACCTTAATCCAATAAGTAAGCTTATTTAATAAGTACTATCCTTTCTTTAGAAATTCTGTAAATGATACAAATCATCTTCATGATGATGCTACATTTTAGTGCAGTTCTAATGTGACCTTCACCAAATGAAATATAATATTTCATTTGAAAGAACGCACATTAATTAGCAAGTCATGTTTTACAGCAATTATTACTGGGGAATGAATGTTTTATGGTGGTTTATTTGGATCATCCTATTACTCTGGATTTTCGCCCTTCCTTTTGATATTCCCGGTCAAAGAAAAAGAAAAGACAATCCTTTAGACATTTTGCAAAAGCGATTTGCCAATGGTGAAATAACACAGGAGGAATATTTAGAGAAAAGACAGCTACTGGAAGATGATCTTTTTAAACCCCGTTAGTAAAATGCCATTACTAAAAATTGATGACTCTTTTTTAAATAAACACTATGAAGAAAATCTCCTATACACATATTTACCTTGTAACAATTTTTGTCCTAGCCCTAACATCATTTTCTGGTTGTGCAAATAAAGCTGAAACTAGTGCATCAAAAATTGAGTTGGACTCCCTTAGATATTTAATTGGAGAAATCAGAACAAATAATGCAATAATTGCTAAAAACTTAGTAACGTTTGATACATTAGACTATACCATTTTTTCTAATCAAGAATGGACTCGATTACACGAAAGTCATTCTGATAATATTAAAGTTAACTGGCCCGACGGTCATTTCACTGTTGGTATTGAGCGGCATATCTCAGATTTAAAAGCCATGTTTATTTATGCTCCAAATACCAGCATCAAAGAACACCCAATTAGTTTTGGGTCAGGCAATATGACTTGTGTTACCGGGATAATGACGGGTACATTTTCAGCCCCTATGCCCATTGGAGTTGGCAATTTTATACAGCCAACAGGTAAATCCTTTTTATTGCCAATGTGTACCGTTGGTATCTGGAGAGATGGCGTAATGGTGGAAGAATACCTCTACTGGGATAACCAGTCTTATATGAAACAGATTGGACTTGGTAAATAGAACCAACATTTAAATACACACTTTAAAAACATAGTTATGAAAATATTAATGGTATTAACCTCCCATAGTGAATTGGGAAATACAGGAAAAAAAACAGGATTTTGGATTGAAGAATTTGCTGCACCTTATTATGTTTTAGTAGATGCAGGAGCTATCATTACTATAGCATCGCCAAAAGGAGGACAGCCTCCCGTAGATCCTAAGAGTGAAGAACCTGAAGCCCAAACGGCAGCAACAAAAAGATTCTTTACCGATGTACAGGCAATTGGACTGGTTGCTAATACTTTAAAATTGAATACTGTTCACCATGCCGATTATGATGCTGTATTTTATCCTGGTGGTCATGGACCATTATGGGACTTGGTCAATGATAAACACAGCATTGCTTTAATTGAAGGGTTTTATAATACGCAAAAGCCAATTTCCTTTGTTTGTCATGCACCAGCGGCATTAATCAACACCAAGGCCGAAAATGAACAACCCTTGGTTAAAGGGAAAAGAATTACGGCATTTTCTAACACAGAGGAAGAAGCAGTTGGATTAACTGCTGTTGTGCCATTTTCATTAGAATATGAATTAATTAAAAATGGCGCACATTATTTTAAAGCAGATAATTGGTCTTCGTTTACAGAACAAGACGGTTTATTGATTACTGGTCAAAACCCAGCATCATCAGAAGCTGTTGCAGAACTACTTTTAAAAGTACTTTTAGGAAAAAAAGACGAGAAATTAGGCTAAGAAAGCATTTATTAGATTATCCTTATTTTTGCACTTATAAAATATTGATAATCAACTCATAGTTTTCATGAAATTGTTTATTCTGAAATCTTTTTTCTTCCTTTTATGTTTTGGTGCCTTAAAGATTCATGCTCAAGAGCAAGGAAAAAAATCCAAACCCTTCAAACTAAAATTGGGTTATAGCAGCAATCAAATTTTTAACGGAAGAGCAGATTCTTTAGAAGTACCCTACCTAACAGGATCTTTTAAATATCTTGACAAGTCTGGATTCTATGCCAAAACAAGTTTGTCTTATTTAACCAGTTCTTATGCCAATAGAATTGACTTAATTGGTCTTGGAATAGGATATCAAAAAATATTCAATGATCAGTTTCTAGTCTCTGCTTCATTTGATAAAAACTTTTACAATTCAAACAGCTTTTCTGTGAGTTCAGAGATTCTGGGCAATGCGGGTTTGAATTTTTACTATTTGAATGATTATGTAGATCTAGGAACAAGTCTGGGAGCCAATTTTACCACGGGTAAATCAGACATGAGTATTTCCTTTGATGCATCTCACGAGTTTAGTTTTGGGAATGATAAGTGGAGTATTGAACCAACAGCCAATATGAATTTTTCAACTAGGTATTATAGTGAGATTTATAGCAATACAAGAAAAGAAAAAACATCCAATTCCGGTTCTCAAAACAGGGGGTCAGATATTCAAACCATACAAACCATTGGAGCAGGAGATCTTACTTTATTAAATTACGAGTTCTCTTTACCAGTTTATTATTATGGAAATAATTTTGGTGCATGGATCTCACCAGCTTATTCCATTGCACAAAATCCGGCTGTGATACTTACCACCACAACCTCTACTAGAACCAGTGGTGGTAATGGTCAACCTCAAAGAACTACCACTAATGTTTACTCAACAGAAAAAATCAAGAACTATTTTTATGTTGAAGCAGGCATTTATTTTAAATTCTAATCTTTAAGTAGTGACATAAAAAAAGCAGATTCTCAGAATCTGCTTTTTTATTAATATTGAATTACTATTAAGCGCCAGTTCCAGTCTTAGATTTTTTCTCTTTACCCTCTTTGCCTTCTTTGCCCTCTTTTCCTTCATGTTTGCCTTCCTTGCCTTCATGTTTGGCTTCTTTTCCCTCATGCTTAGCTTCTTTGGCTTCATGTTTGGCTTCGGATGCTTCGTGTTTAGCCTCTTTGGCTTCATGCTTGGCTTCTTTTGCCTCGTGTTTGGCTTCTGATTTCTTACCTTCTTTTCCAGAAGACTGTGCCATAGAAGTAAATGCAAGCATTAAAGCCATAGCTGATAAGAATACTGTCTTTTTCATGATTCTGTTTTTAAAGTTTGAATGTTTGACTAACAAATTAATACTTGTATTTGAATGTGGGTGTTAAAAAACTATCAAAATCACAGACTTATTTGTATTTTCAAAAAGCAAAATCAGTAGGTATCAAAAGCATTTTCAAATATAAACTGCCCCTCTTATACGGCATCGCGCTAGCAGCTATTTTGTTTTTAATGAAATGGCTGGAGTATAAATTTGTGATTATAGATCATGCGTTAGAAATTTATATTGGCGCCGTAGCCTTTGTTTTTACAATATTGGGAATATGGTTAACAATAAAGTTGCGGGAACCCCAAATCCAAACCGTAGTGGTTGAAAAAGAAGTTTATGTTCAAAAACCAATAATTGGATTTGAACCAGACGAGCAGCAGTTATCAAAAATGGGGATTAGTAAAAGGGAATGGGAGGTTTTATCCTTGATGTCTCAGGGGCTGAGTAATCAGGAAATTGCCAATCAGTTATACCTTTCTTTAAACACGGTTAAAACCCATGGTTCTAACTTATTTCTAAAATTAGATGTAAAAAGAAGAACCCAAGCTATTGAAAAAGGTAAAAGAATGGGAATGATTGCCTAATTGATTCATGCTTTAGTAGTATTTTTTTCTAAAAATGCCTAAAATCACCCAAAAGTATGAGGGTAAATATCTAGCAAGGATTGATTTTTACAACAAACAAAATAACTATTATGAAAAAGACTGTCATTGTAAACGGATTAATTGCGGGCTTGATTAGCTCATCTTTATTTATTGCCTTGATGTTACTTGGAAAAGCAGGGGATATGAATTTCAAAAACGGGATGGTCTATGGTTTCTCGTTAATGATTCTTGCATTCTCATTTATTTTTGTTGGTACTAAATCCGTTCGCGATCAAAATGGGGGAACCATCAGTTTTGGAAAAGCTTTTTTGGTTGGATTATATATTAGCCTGATTGCTTCTACTATTTATGTATTGGTTTGGATGATTGACTTAAATCTCTTCATTCCAGACTTTGCTGAAAAATATGGTGCTCATATGTTAGAACAGTTAAAAGCAGAAGGAGCTAGTCAAGCTGTCATTGCTAGTAAAACAACTGAAATGGCCAATTTTAAGAAAATGTACAATAGTCCTGTGTTTGTTGTGCTAATGACCTATGTTGAAATCCTGCCTGTTGGAGTCTTGGTTTCATTGATTAGTGCATTGTTAATGAAACGAAAAACTAAGGCTTAAATCTAGCTTAACCATTTCATTATGAAATAGTTAGTTTAAATTGTGATACCATACTGCGTAAAGCCTTAAAATGGTATCATAGTTTAAATGCCCCAGATGAAACAGTTAATTGCCCTTCTAATCTTTTTGTGTGTATACCATCAAGTTCAAGCACAAACGGATAGTTTATTAGCCAGTTTACAAACAAGTTCTAATCAGACCCAAGAATTATTTCCTAAGAAAATGCTTTTTACCCAACGTTGGGCTTGGGGTGAACACGGATTATTGCGTGGTGGTAAAACAGTAACTCCTGAAATTCGCTTGCGCGATATGAAAACTAGAAGAAGCATGCTGATAGCTCATCAGGTATTTGGATTTGCCACCCTTGCCGGATTTATTGGTCAAGGTATAGTTGGTGCCAAACTATATAACAATCCAGGTGATAGAGGTTTGAAAGAAACGCATGAAGCTTTGGGATTTGCTGTAAATGCTACCTACTCTTTAACTGCTATATCTAGTTTGTTTGCACCACCACCATTGGTTCAAAGAGACAAGGGAGTAAGTTCTATTCGCTTACATAAATGGTTGGCGGTTGTGCATTTAACAGGCATGTTGGCCACCAATATCTTGGCTTCTCAATTAGAGCATAATCCAAGTTTAAAACCCTACCATCGCGCAGCAGCCTATACCACATTTGCTTCTTTTGCAGCTGCCATGATAGTAATCAAATTTTAAAGCTAAGTCATGAAAATAATCTCCATTGGTCTAATGACTTGTCTGCTATTGGTATCTTCTGCATTTAAGTCAGACCCAATTAAATCTGCACGATTTGACAAAGCCAATTCTAGTTTAACTTACCATATGTCTCACCCCATGCACGAGTGGGATGGAGTTTCTAAAGATGTGGATGGGGTAGTGCAATTTGACAGTCAGAATGGATTGATTCAAAAAGTAGCCATGGTTGCCAAAGTATCAAGTTTTGACTCAAAGAATTCTAACCGGGATTCTCATTTATTAGAAATCACAGAAGCCATTAAATATCCCAGCGTATCTTTTGTCAGTACCCAAATCAAAGACAATGGTAGTGAGTTAGAAGTACAAGGAAAAATTGTTTTCCATAATGTAACCAAGGAGATTTCTTTTAAAGCGCAATCCAAAATCCTTTCAAAAAATAGGGTGGTTACCGGTTCATTTATACTTCTGATTGAAGACTTTAATATAGAAAGACCTTCTTTGATGATGGTGAAAACCTCTAATGAAATGAAAATGAGTTTTTCGGTTGCTTTTCCAATAAACTAATCTTGACCTTTCAATCCAGTTTGTATTGGATTTTAACTTGAACCGATATTATTTTTGCCAATAACACTTCAATTTACGCAATCGTTCCCGTATGTAAGAAATGCCTCAAAATCGGCTTCTTGAGTCAATTTTTAGGATTTAGCAGTATTGTACAGGATAGTACCCCTTTTTAACAAATCTATTTTTAAAGGGTGCCTATAGCACTGCCATTTTCTTTTTAAAAACCAAACGATTGCTTTATGAAGCTGCCATCACGCCTCTGGCGTAACTGTGTTTTTATAACACTATTCTTATTGGGACTAATAGTCAGTCCTTATTCATCTTTCAGTCAAACAACTAAAACTCAGGTAACAGGGAAGGTCACGGATCCGTCAGGTAATCCTTTAGAAGGCGCTACGGTTCAAGTGAAAAACGGTACGGATAAAACAGCAACAAAAGCTGATGGTTCTTTTAGTCTGAGTGTTCCAGCAAAAGCCACGCTGGTCATCAGTTCTATTGGCTTTGCTGACCAAGAAGCCGGAACATCTAACAGAACCAATTTTACGGTGTTACTTCAAAAATCCACCAATAATTTAGATGAAGTAGTAGTAGTAGGTTATGGTACTCAGAAGAAACGCAATGTAACAGGTGCGGTTTCTAATTTTGATGCCAAGAACCTTGATGAAAGACCCATTCTAAGGGTGGATCAGGCACTGGTTGGTCAAATGGCCGGTGTTACTGTTAAGCAAACCAGTGGTGGATTAGGAAAAGGTTTTAGTGTGCAAGTACGTGGTACTGGTTCTATCACTGCTGGTAGCGAACCACTGTATGTTGTTGATGGTTTCCCACTTGCAACAGCTGCCCCAAATGGTTCAGGAAACTTTGGTCAAGGAAATCCATTAGACAATATTAACCCCAATGATATTGAATCTATTCAAGTCTTAAAAGACGCTGCTGCTGCTTCTATTTATGGTTCTAGGGCTGCCAATGGTGTTGTCTTGATTACAACCAAGAAAGGCCAGAATGGCAAAGCAAAAATTACTTTGAATAGTTATTTGGGCTATATTGAAAGGAGCCGCAAATTAGACATGTTAAGTGCTGATGAGTGGGTTGCACGTGCTAAAGAAATGATTGATGCCCAGTGGGTAGCTTCTTCCCCAGCAGCAGGTCCAGCAAGAACGGCTTCACAAACTTATGACCAACGAAGAGTAGTGTTGGGCTTGCCTGTTGGTACGGTGAATACTTCCTTTATGGGGGATGAAAGATGGAATACACCCGGGCATCCAGGTTTGAACTATATTGATTGGCAAGACGCAGCATTTAGAAAAGGAATGGGTCAGAACCATCAATTATCTGCAACAGGAGGTAATGAGTTTGTGAAATATTATATTTCTGGAAACTATGCTCGTCAAGAAGGTATGGTCATTAATACAGATTTCACTTCCTATTCTGTTAGAGCCAACATAGAAGCCAACGTGAGCAGGAAAATTAAAATTGGAATGAATGTGGCGCCAAGCTATTCTGTAAACAATGATCCCGGTGTAGAAGGAAAAGATAATATCCTACACCAAATGGTGAGCTTCTCTCCAGTGCAAGAAGATACCATGGGATTGTATCCCAATGTGGGTAATAATGGTCAATACCGTTGGAGCGTTTCTCCCAATAGCCCTATTGGTAAATTGCAAAATATACTAGGTGAAACAAAGCGTTTCAGAACCATCGCATCTTTGTATGGAGAATACCAAATCATTAATGGTTTAAATTTTAAGACTACTGTCAACTTTGATAATACAGATAATAATAGCAAATCTTATGTTCCCTATGTAGTTGCAAGTTCTGTATTAACCAGACAAGCAGCTCCTTCAAGTGGTGGCGGATCAACCCTTACTTCTGGTACTTATAACAGTTATAGGAAGCAGACTTTTGTGAATGAGAACACTTTGTCTTATAACAAAGTATTTGCTGGAGCACATGATATATCAGTGTTATTGGGTCAGTCTTATAACGTTGATAAAATTGATGCAGTGACCATGTCTTCTGTAGGCGGATTCCGTGGCAATGCAATTACTACTTTGTCAGATGCCAATGGTGTTACAGGTAACACAAATGAAGCCAGAAATGTATTGATTTCTTATTTTGGAAGATTGCAATATAGCTTTCGCAACAAATACTTGCTTACTGCAAGTATGCGCCGTGATGGGTCTTCAAGATTTGGTTCAAACACACGTTGGGGATTATTCCCTTCTGCTTCTCTTGGATGGAGATTGAGTGAAGAAGACTTTATGAAAAAAGTAACTGTCATCAATGATTTAAAATTAAGGGCAAGTTGGGGAAAGTCTGGAAACTATAATATTGGTAACTATAGTACCATTAGTACCCTTGGAACTTTTAACTATACATTCAATGGTGTAGCGGCTATTGGTCAAGCACCCAATAGCATTACTAATCCAGATTTGGCTTGGGAAAAGTCAGAAACATTTGACGCAGGTTTTGACCTGACCGTTTTGAAAAACAGGTTGTCAGTTTCTTTTGATTATTATACAAGGTTGAGTACAGATTTGTTATTGAATGTTCCAATTTTAGCTGCCACTGGATTTACTTCTTACCTGAGCAATGCGGGTAGTGCAAGAAACAATGGTTGGGAATTGCAAGTGTCTAGCAAAAATATGGTAGGTGCGTTTGAGTGGTCAACTTCTGTAAACCTGAGTCATAACAAAAACAAATTGGTAAGCCTTCCAGGTGGACAATCTCAAATTTTAATTCCTTCTAACCTAGATATCAACCACAGTATTTTGCGTATTGGCGAACCCATGTATAGCATTTTCGTGGTAAAACAAGTTGGTATACTTAGTGCAGATGATATAGCTAAAAAATCACCCATTATGGCTGGTGAAACAGAAGGAGATCCTAAATATTTTGACGCCAATGGCGATGGTTCCATTGATGCTAATGACCGTATGATTGTAGGTAAACCAACACCTGATTATGTTTGGGGTATCACTAATACTTTCAAATACAAAGGATTTGATTTGAGCATTTTGATCCAAGGACAAAACGGTGGTCAATTGTATTCTTTGCTAGGAAGAGCATTAGGAAGAACTGGTCAAGGTTTTACTGATAATGCCTTAGGAACTTATAGAGACCGTTGGTTCTCTGCAGCCAATCCAGGCGCTGGTGTAGTAAGTAAGGCTTATTCTACTTTTGGTAGAATTAAGAATACTGACTGGATGTATTCTTCAGATTACTTGCGTATCAGAAATATTACATTGGGTTACAATTTTGGACAGGTTTTCAAAGGAAAATTAATCCAGTCTGCAAGGGCATACTTATCTCTGGAAAATTTCTTTGGTTACGACAAATACAAGGGTGGATTTAATCCTGAAGCTACCAACACAGATGTTAGTGGAAGCTCTGCTTTTCCAGAAGCATCTGACTATGGTGGATTGCCCATTCCAAAGTCTTTCATCTTTGGTATGAACTTCACATTTTAATCAACCCTAAAAATGACGATCATGAAAAAAATATGTTTTCTTATATCAACACTGATGGTTTTGGTCTCTTGTGAAAAGAAATTAGACCAGATTCCATTGTCCTCAGCTACAACAGCTACTTTTTATTCTCAAACCAGTGAGTTTGTCAACGGCATTAACGCGGTCTATAATGACCTCAGAGGATATCCAGACAGATTGATTAACCTATCTGAAACAAGGTCAGATAATTTATACGCTACCGCCGATGGTCCCAGAGATTGGGAACCCATTAATAATTTCCAGAAAACCATAAGTGGTAATGTTTATGTGATTGAAGCTTGGAACGCCAACTTCAATGGAATCTATCGTGCCAACGCTTTGTTAGAGCAATTGACAGCTAAGGGTTCTGTCATTTCACCAGCTTCATTAAAAACACAGATTGAAGCAGAAGCTAAGTTTTTACGTGCTTTCTATTATTTTGACCTTGTTCGATATTTTGGAGAAGTTTCATTAACGGATCATACATTAACTGCAGCAGAAGCAGCTACCATCAAAAGAAGTCCTGTTGCTGATGTTTACAAGCAAATAATTTCTGATTTACAATTTGCTGGTGCAAACCTGCCCGATGTATATGCCGCTGCAGGAGATAAAGGTAGAGCCACAAAATGGGCAGCTAAGTCTATTTTAGCCTTGGTACATATGACCCGCTCTGGAGCCACTTATGGTATAAATGGTCCTGGTCTTGGTGTTTCTGAATGGAACCAAGCCTTAACCTTGTTAAATGAAATTATTGCGTCTAACAAATATGCTTTTGGTGCTAGTTATGCGAATATATTTTCTTTTACCAATGAGAATAATCCAGAAGTGATTTTTGATGTACAGTACGTAAACGGTCTCAATCCTGCGGTAGGTGCTACTTACCCTTGGATTACTGTTCCAGACAACTGGTTCTTATCTCAAGGAAAACCCATTCAAGGTGGTTTATTAATCAGACCCGTCTCTACTGATTTTTTGAATGCTTTTGGTGCTACCGATCTTCGTAAACCATTTTATATTCAAACTGGTTTTACATATAACGGGATAACCGAAACCCGTTCATTTGAGAAAAAATGGATTGATGTTACAAAGATTCCTGCAGTGCGTACAGACTGGCCCATCAACTTTATTGTTAGCCGCTACACAGACGTATTATTACTGAAAGCAGAATGTATTCTTAGAGGTGCAACAGGTGGTACACAAGCAGATGTTGATGCCATTGTAACACAGGTTCGTAATCGTGCTGGTATTACTGGTACAGCTGCTGGTGTTACCTTGGCACAATTATTTGCAGAGCGAAGAAAAGAGTTTGGAAATGAAGGTAATCGTTGGCATGATCTTGTACGTAGCGGAACCATTGATACAGCTATTCCTGCTTGGATTACAACAGAAGATGTGTTAAAGCAAATGCAGCCATTCAATAAGAATTATATTATCTATCCTGTACCACAAGCAGAACTAGATACTAGATCTGGTTTGTATACACAGAATGCCGGATATTAGTTTGGATTGATAATAAGATAGTCTCCAATTAAGATCATTTTTAAATCTCGGTTGCTCCATGCAACCGGGATTTTTTGTTTTAAAAGTCAAACCTGTGAATGCCGCAACAATGATCTATGTGTTTGTAATTAGTTAGCCATTGATATTTGCATCTTTGACTACTCATTACAAACACTAAAAAATCATTATGAAAAAAACAGCCTTGATATGCTTACTAGTTATTTCTTCTCTAGCTATTATGCCTCAGACCCATGCAGCAATTAATTCCCCTTTATCTAAAAAAGAAGTAGTCTTAACAGAAGCCCAAACACTACGTCTCAACCAAATAAATGCAAGACTTGTTCAGATTCAAAATATGGACAAGTCAGCATTAAGTTCACAAGAGAAAAAAGTCTTGAGAAAAGAAGTAAGAGCCATGAAAGCAGAAGCAAGAGAAAGCGGCGGCGGAATCTATTTGTCCATTGGTGCCGTAATTCTCATTATTGTTTTGTTGATCATATTGTTATAAATCTGGATTAGATAATCAATTTGTAATTGAGATCAATAGTTGATATTTTTTTGATGCAATTATGCAAATATTTGGTCCATTTGTGATAGATTCTTTTATCCAAATAGATTAAATATGATAAAATAATTGCATCTTATTTATTTTTATACTTAAATAAATCATAATTCTTATATTCATTACCTGTTTTAATAGTGTAGAACTCAGCCCCACTAGTAATGAAATCTATAGTTGCAATTGCTGTTCTAATAATAGTTGTGTGTTGTTTGCCTTTTCATGCGAATAGCCAGACTGTATTTCCATTTTCTAATTTTTGTAGTGGGAGTACGATTGATATTTCTTCAGTATTAAATCAACCTACTAGAACATTTAAATGGACTTTAGGAACGGCGTCTACAAGTGTTACTGGACAAACAGTCAATAACACACTTTCTGCAAGTATCAGCCAGAAATTAACGTTAACTGGTACTACAAACGGAACGGTAAACTTTAATGTTACAGACGATCTTGGTGCCAAGTATACTATTGCGGTAACCGTTTTGCCAATACCTAGTATTTCTAATATTTCTACTGGAACAGGAAACTGGAATAGTCTTTCCATTGGTTGTGGTAATAATATCAATTTTAATGCAACATCAACCATTCCAGTGAGCAATTGGAATTGGTCTAGGCCGGCAGTACTTAGTCAATTGGCATTGAATGGTACTTCCAATTTAATCAATGACAATCTAATTGATACCACTGCAACAGGAGTAGGTATTCCCTACACCGTTAATATGACTGCACAGAATGGTTGTAGCAATCAGCAAATTCTTACCTATAATATTAGTCCTACTCCCTATATCTCTGATCCAATAGTGTATGATACAATTTGTAGCGGAACGCCCATTTCATTTATACCCAAAACACAATTAACAGGTAGCATTTACACTTGGACCAATCCCGCAACAACTGGTATTACAGGAGCATCTGCAGTATTGATTGCCGCAAAAATCACTTCTTTTAATCAAACACTCACCAATACCACTGCAAATACAATTAGTACAACCTATAATATCATTCCTAATTTCCAATACACTGGGTTTACTTGTACTGGGCCTACCTATCAAAAATTTATTGTTGTAAATCCCAAACCCAATATTAGTTCACCAGTGAATGTGACTGTATGCAGTGGTATTCCATTTAAAACTACACCCACCACTGGAGGAGCTAATATTGTTCCAACTAGTACTCAATATACTTGGACAATGCCTCAGTATAGTGATACCAGTTTGTCAGGAGGTTCGGGATTGCCACAAACTCCATCTGCAGTTTATTTTGATCCTCCTATAAGTCAAACATTGGTCAATAAATCTAGTCTTCCACAAACAGCTACTTATAATGTATTTGCTAAAGCGGGTACTTGTAGTTCCAATCCTTTTGATTTGATTGTAACAGTGAATCCTGTTCCAGTAATTACTAGTAAAGATACTTTGGTAGTTTGTAGTGGCACTCCTCCAACTTACCAACCAGCCGGAAGTATTCCAACTGGTACATTGTATTCTTGGTCTAGTCCTCAAGTATCACCTTCGGGTACATTAACGGGTTCTGGACTTAATGCTTTAAACAATCAATTGGTTTTTGCTCCAACATTAAACAATAGTAATACCAATCCTGCAGCTGCTAATTTCACTGTTTTACCTACAAGCGCAGGTTGTGTTGGAAAAGCTTTTCCAATTGTAGTTACTGTGAATCCATCTGCAAATCTGAGTATCAATAATGCGTCACAAACATTGGTCACCTGTAGTGGTTCCCCTTTTGTAGCTAGCCCTCTAAATGTTCCACCCAATACCTTATACACTTGGAAGACTCCATCTATGGCTACAGGTGTTTCTACCACAGGTTTTTCTCAAAATACCAACCTTGGAGGAGACTCTACTATTACCGGTCTATTAAATTATAGTGGTGTTGATTCAGGAGGTATAGCCACTTATACGGTTGTGCCAAAAAGTGGTAATTGTACAGGTGCCCCCTTTAAGTTGATTGTAACAGTAAGGCCTTTACCCATTATTTCCACCACATCTCAATCTGTTTGTAGTGACAATGCTTTCACTAGCATTCCTGCTGTTAATTTAGTCAATATTGCTACATATTATACTTGGGATTTGCCGCAGATTTCCAGCTTAAATGCAATTTCTGGTGCAACTGCCAATAGTAGTCCAATGCCTTCCATTAGTCAGCAATTAACTAATTCTAGTAATAATATTGCTCAGGCCACTTATTCGGTAACACCTACTGCCTTGGGTTGTGCTGGTAAACCTTTTACATTTATTGCAGCTGTAAATCCTACACCAAATTTTTCAAATAAAGACACCGTTATTTGTCCTGGTGTTCCTTTTGTGATGAATCCTTCTCCATTACCTTTTATTACCAATTATACTTGGGATAGTCCCATTTTCAATATCCAAAATTCAGTAATTGGGGGGCAATTGCAAGCAACTCCAGTGCCTAATTTCAGCCAACTTTTAACCAATACCACCAATAGTATAGATGTTTTGGCAACCTATAAAGTAACTCCCAGATTTGGAGATTGCATTGGTAAACCATTTTCAATTGTGGTTACTGTTAAAGCATCCCCCTATATTACAGATACCTTGCAGTCAGTAGTTTGTAGTGGTAGTGCATTTACTGTGAAACTTCCAAATAATCTTCCAGTTGGCTCCATGTTTATTTGGGATGATCCAACTTATTCCAATGGGGTTACTGGTGGATCTGCACAAAATGTATTGCAAACAAATATTTCTCAACAATTAAGAAATATCAACAGCGATACTTCTTCTGGAAGAGCATTTTATAGTGTAACTCCTGTTGCTAATGGATGTAAAGGAATTCCATTTTCTGTAAACGTAATTGTAAAGGCAAATTCTGCGGTACTAACTAGTCCATTAGTCTTACCAGATCAATGTAGCGGTACAACCTTTAATTATGCTCCTAAAAGTAATTTTATTGGTACAGCATTTTCTTGGACTAGAGATTCTATTCCTGGATTAGCCAATCTGCCAGCAACTGGTTATTCCGATATCAATGAAATTTTGATTGATATTACTGGCGAGCCGGTAAGGGTGAATTATCGTTTTACACTTTTATATAATGGCTGTGTGAATTTAAAGTCTCAAGTTGTTACCGTTTTAATTAACCCTAAACCTCAATTAACTAGCCTCTTAAAACCAACACCTATTTGTTCAGGAAACACGTTTAATTACACACCTGTAAGTAGTACCCGAGATGTTAGTTTTGAATGGTCAAGATCCTATGTTGTTGGTATTTCTGAAGCATTAACCAATGGACAAAATAGTATCAGCGAAGAATTGCACAATACTACTTTTAATATTGTTCAAGTGCCTTATATCTATACCATGAAGGCAAATGGTTGCACCAATCAACAAACAGTATATGAAATTGTAAATCCGGTATTGACGCTACCAGATATGACCACTCCAGTTTGTAGCGGCACTAATTTTAATATTATACCCGCTAATACCGTGAATGCAGAATTTCTTTGGTCCATGCCACTGCTTGCCAATGGATTAGTAGGGGGCACTGAAAATAGACTAATCCCTATTAATGCAATTAAAGGTTCTTTAACCAATCTTACTGATACTGCTAATATTGCTATTTATAATATTCAAACCATTATTCCTGGAGCTACCACTGGTGGATGCATTGGTAAGCCTTTCAAATTAACCCTTGTAGTGAATCCAATTCCAGTTTTGAGTAGTCCCTTGAATTTGCCTGCTATCTGTAGCAATACCAATTTTACTTATATTCCAACAAGTAAAACTCCGGGTACGATTTTTTCATGGGCCAGAGATAGCATAGCGGGGATTGCAAACAAACCTGCAAAAGGATCTTTTGCTATCAATGAAACGCTATTGGATTCAACCATCAATCCGGTTACTGTTTCTTACAAATACAAAACAACTTTTAATGGCTGTACCGATAGTTCTCAAATTGTCAGTTTTGTCATGAATCCTGCACCAATTGTTCCTGATCAGAAGTTAACCATTTGTAGTGGAACTAGTTTTAGTCTTCCAACCAATTTGGAGCCATTAAGAACAACCTATACTTGGGATCTGCCAATTCAATTGCCAGATCAATCTTTAAAAGGGTTCAATGCAAGGAAAACAGCACAAACCATTGTTCAAGACAGTTTATTTAATTTACTTACTACTGATGCTACTGCTGTATATACTATCAATCCATTCAATTCAACCTGTCAATTACAGCCATTTAATGTAACCGTTACTGTAAAACCCATTTCATTAATTGGAAATCAAACTGCAAGTACTTGTACTGGTCAGAAAATGGAGTTCAAACCAACTCAAATACCTAATGGTACGCTATATAAATGGAAATTCACGGAAACCAATCCTTCCTTTGCACTTTCCGGATATACTAATAATGATACTGTTTATCAACCAGCAGTAGCGCAAACCCTATTTAATTCTGGAACAATAGCTGTGAATGCTAGTTATTTGGTTAATCCGGTTACTAATGGCTGTTTAGGAATACCATTTAGGCTTGTTACCACAATTAACCCAAAACCACAGGTTAGAATTGACGGATTATCTAGCCTTTGTGAAAATGCATCAGATACTTTACGTTTAACTTTTACAGGAACTTCTCCTTGGTCTATTAGTTATAGGGATAACAAAGATTTTCAATTAAATCAGGTAAGTGGATTTACTTCAGCTAATTCCATTTTTGTTCAGAATGCTTTACCAAAAACTGCCACTTATGACTTTAGAATCCTCTATGTAAATGATGCGTTTTGTAGTAATGATAGTAGTTCTGTAAACCCTTATTTGGCTATTTCTAATCAGAATCTCAAAAAACTTCCTGTAGCAACCATTGAAGCCCCAAGTGGCCAACTCATTTGTGTGGGCTCTTATCAACCTTTAGTCATTACCCCATTTTTTCAATCTTATCAATGGTATTTTAATGGGCAGGCTATTAACAATTCTACTAGTGTCAATTATAATGCTTATCAGCAAGGTTTGTATAATGCTATAGTAACTGATAGTATTGGATGCTCCAATGCCACTGTGAATGTGATGAAGATGAATGATTTAAAGAATTTTGGAATTTACTTTAAAAATGATAGCGTCAATTGTATTAATACTTTAAAACAATTCACGAATTATTCTGATACTTCTGCTGTTAGAAATATTAAATGGACTTGGAATTTTAATAGCGAAGATTCGGTAGTAGGGTATAATGCAACCAAGGCTTTTAAAACTGGAGGCTTAAAGAAAATTAGTCTCTCTGCAACCATTCCATCCTGTGCTTATTCCATTAAAAAAGATAGTTTGATTGCTATTGCAGAACCTAGGAAATCTGTGAATTTGCAAACAGTCAGTACCAATGCTGGCAAATCTTTGCAATTACAAGCAAGAAAATTTGAAGGACAAACTTATCAATATAATTGGCAGCCAGTGTGGGGTCTTGACTTTTTAAATATTAATAACCCCATTTTTAATTATACCAAGAGTCAAAACTATTATATTGCCATGACCTCTCCCGAAGGCTGTGTAACTGTTGACACCATTAGGGTAAAAGTTTTTGATTCGGCCATAGTTAACATATTTGTCCCAAGGTCATTTAGCCCTAACGGGGATGGCATAAATGATAAGCTTTATCCTTATTTAGCTGGAATGAAAACATTAACCTATTTCAAAATAGTAAACAAATTTGGCAAACTTGTCTTTGAAACCAGAAATTCTACTGAAGGCTGGAATGGTGTAAGCTCAGGTATTAGTCAGCCAATGGATGCCTATAATTGGATTGCTGAAGGAATTGATAATAATGGTAACCTGGTGCAAAAAAATGGTAGTTTCTTACTAATTAGATAAGATGAGGAATTTTAAAAAACATAGAATCTATCTTTCATTGTTAGTACTGATCTTTTCGGTATCCAATGTCTATTCGCAGGATCCCAATTTTTCTCAATTCTTTTCTTCTCCATTAACCATTAACCCTGCATTAACTAGTGATGGAGAATCAGTTTGGAGAGCAATGACCAATATTAGAACCCAAACTATTGGTATTGGTTCTACATATAGCACACAAAGTTTCTCTATTGATGGTAAATTGAAAAAAACGGGTGAAGATAATTATTGGGGAATTGGTGGGATGGTTCTAGCCGATAGATCATTGGAAGGAGCGTTTAAAAGTACTTATGTAAACTTCAACACTTCTTATCATCTTTCAATTGATAGCAAAGGAAACGGATTGGCAGTGGGGTTGGGGTTTATTACAAATAATACTAGAATAGATTATGCATCATTAACAACTGACCAACAATTATCAAGTACAGGATTTGACCGTGCTCTTCCAACAGGTGAGCCCAATCTTAACCCTTCTATTTCTTATTCTTCAGCATGTGCGGGTATCATGTTCACGCATGTTAATGACTATTCTTTCCTAAATGTTGGTATTGCGGGATATCGTTTTGTGAAATCAAGCCGAAGTCTGCTAGATAATAATTCATTGTATATAAGTCCTAGATATGACATTCATGCAGATTTTGGAACAACTTTGAATGATGATTTGAATATAACTGTCAGTGCTATACATCTTATTCAAAATGGAACAAGTTCCACTTCTTTTGGTTCTAGTCTAGCATTTGGCTTAAGACCAGGTCAGTTTGATATTGATCAACGTAGAATGTTAAATGCGGGTATTTACTATAGGCTAGGAGATGCCATCATTCCTTATATTGGTTATACGCACAATGAAGTCCAGTTTGGCCTAAGTTATGATGTGAATGTCTCTAGTGTTAAAAGTGGTTCAATAAGCACTAGGTCCTTTGAAATATCCCTAATTTATAAAAGATTTTCTCCCAATTCTACACCAAGAATGGGTCGTTATCATTCACCTATTTAAGAAATAAAATAAATAGGAGAAATACAGGATGATACTTCTCCCATTTACTGTTTATTTAATCTTACTCAATCCTTCCAAGCTAGAGCTATCATCAGGTTTGTATAGTAAAGCTTTATTGAAAAGCGCTTTTGCCTCATTGTGCTTATTAAGATAAAAATATGTCCAAGCCAACATATGGTTGCCATCATATTCAAATGGATATAGATTCACTATTTTTTCAAATAGCTTAGACGCTTGGTCATATTTTTTTCTATTAAAGAAAATAACGCCAGCCCAATAATTGGCTGTATAGTTTTGTGGGTCAATTTTAAGTACCTCTTCATAGATCTGTAAAACCTTGTCCCAACTTTCAAGTATAGACAATGGTTTTACCCAGCCCAGCTTGGCTTCAATGGAATAGGGCTTAAGAGAAGAAGCTTTTTGATAAAATAACTGAGATTGATTGTAGTTTTTATTCATGTAGTATAACCAACCCATTCTAAGATTGTACTCATAACTATTGTCGTCTTTTACCTTATTCAGTGCGGCTATGGCTTCTCCATACAACTTGCTGTATTCTTGAGCATAACTGTCTTTATAGGCTTTTCTAATGACTGCGTCATTTTGAGCAAATGAACTTAACGATGCCAACATAATGGCAACAACAATGATTTGTTTTTTTAAAATTTCCATGATAAACCTCCTGTAATTGAATGTTGTGTGAATAAATTGGTTGGATTATTGACAATGGCTCTTTGTTCTAAAGTATATCCCAATTCCAATGTGCACTTGGGGGATAAACTAATATAACTAACCAGACCAGCTTTAAATTGGTTCTCGTCTGGTGCATTGTATAGGTATTTAGCGTCATTTTCAAATAGGTCTCTGAATTTTCCTAGGGTAGCATTAGCTTCTAACCAGACACCCTTGTATATTTTAGCGCCAAGCACTTGTTTAAAGTTGAAACCCGATTCGGTTGGTCTGTTTCTAATAGTAGCTGTGCTAAAGCCATAGAAATTCATATTGCCTTTTGGGTAATATCCCAGTTGCAAACTAGCCTGGCTAATACTTGAGTCAAACATATTTGAATAAACAGCTTCTACTTGAACATCAAAATAATTGCTATGGTATTTTAAGGCTGCAAAAGCTGCATGATTTTGATAAGTACTAACATCAAAAACGGTATTGGCATAATGATATGCTGCTTTTAATTGCCAGCGCGGGTGTAGGTTAAAAGTTAGCTTATTATAATATTCTGTTTGATTAATACTACTTGTTTTTAAGGGCCCTGTTGGGGGCGCTCCTGTGGGTGCTGTTTTAATGGATTGAGTAAAATAGCTGCCGGCCATATCCATTGTAATTTTGCTACCAAATCTGTTTTGTACTCCCACATATTGAAAGAAAGTATTTCCTCTAGCAATCAGGTCTGTAGTTTTATAACTAGATTCCAAAGCCGCTCCAGTAATCACAAAGCCCTTTTTTTTCTCTTTTGCCAATACTTCATCAGACAAAAAAGGTAATTGCAAGTTTGCTAGTTCAGTCTGATTCAAATAAGTTCTACATAGCCAGATATAATAATGCGCTGTACTATTATAAGAATCATTTTTCAATACTTCTTCATACTGTATAATTGCTTGGCTAAAATCTGAATTCATAAATGCAGCATATCCCAATCTCAATCTCAATAGGGTAAAATCCTGGCCAACAGCAACTGCATTTTTGCCATAGTCTAGCAATTCTTTCCATGCTCCTTTTTCGTATAAAGCATAGGATTGAATATTCACAGTTTCATAATTCATTATTTCCTGTGCTTTTCCTTGAAGACTTGTTACTATTAATAATAGTAGTAGGAGTTTTTTTAAATACTGCATATTGCTATTGTTTTCCTGTCTTTTGAAATAAAACTAAACTCAGTAATGCTGCCATTTTCTATAATGATACTAGCTTCCGTTTTTTGGGTAGTTTTCCAAAGCAATTCCTGCATTTGATGACTTTGTATTACTTGTTTACCTGCTCCTATTTGGTTGGTATTCACTTCTACCGAACTCTCATATCTTAAGCGAATAAATAAATAAAAGGGGGCTAAAAAATCTTGTAGCCATTTGATAGGGGTACTTACAAAACTATTTACTGGAAAATAATCTTTGATGGTTAATGCCCTCTCTGAACTTAAGAGTACTTTATAGGCGCTCTGGTAAAACTGATACAAGAGTGTGTCTTTCTTTCCAAAATAGTTTGTGAAATAAAAAACCGATCCATTATTTACAAAATAGGCATAGGTGTTTTGGGCTTTGCAATGAAAATAGGTTTCATTATAATAGGTTGTAAATACTTCCCATTCCTCTGTTTTATAACCAGCTGCTTCAACCTTCACAATGAATCCTGGTTGAAAATTAAAAGCTTTAGCTAGTTGGGTATTGGTTTCAATATTGCTAATAAAACTTCCTTCTTTTGGAATGCTAAAGTTTGAAAATCTAAAATTTTGTTCATCTCTTGAAACAAAATAGGAGATTGGATAAGACAATGTTTTAGATCCAACATATGGGGTGCTTTGTACTTGAAAGTGTATATGTGGCTCTGGAGATCGGCCAGAATTTCCACAATGGGCAATGATTTCCCCTTTTTTTACAAATGCTCCCTTGCTAGTTTTAAAGGAATGCTTTTTTAAATGTGAAAGCTTACTATACAATCCTTCTGCGTGTTTTATAACAATACTATTCCCCCAGTTTTGTTGGGTATTGTTTCCTCCTATTTCATTGTCATCAATATGGTCAATAATTTCTTCTACTATGCCATCTGCAGGACAAAGCACCGGTTTATTATAGCAGTGAAAATGTTCTGGTAAATTACCTGGTAATCTAAAGGTCTTCATCTCTGAATCTAGAATTACAAAATCCAAAGCCTTACTCCAATCTCCCTGATGCGTCATTGATCCATCATAACCCTGACTAACTACCCATTCTCCTAGAAAGGGTAATTGAAGCTGTTGGTAATATAAATTCAGTAATCTTTCCTTTCCATTCACAAACCGGTATAAGTTTTCTTCAGGGCTATAATACTGAATAGGGGTTAGGGCCAACTTTAAAGGCGTTTTACGCAAGCCTAACATGTAAAGAAATAAGATGACAGTAAGGCAAAAAGGAAGAGAGAAGAGGGGTACTCCAACTTTCAACATGAGGTTACCCATTCCCGAAACCATAAGGTAAGCAATAGGAACCATTACCAAGACCCAAAGAAAGGACCTGATAGAAGGGATAATATAAAAGCCGCCCAATGCCACTGCCACTAGCATGAAATTGGTTCCCATATTATAAAACCCTAAGAACCCTCCAGAACCCATGGTATAGCTAAAAAGCAAGGCTACTGCATAACCATAGACCATTAATAGAAAAGCAATTCTAGAATATACCAATAAGCCAATAGTCAAAATAATTCCAGAAGCTATATTTACTTGAAATAAAATGGCGCTCATGCTTCTAAAGAAACCACTTATATATTCAGGCATATTCCAGTTTTCTATCCAGCTGATAAAATCTACCAGATTACTTCCTCCAATGGCATAGGTTTCATTGTACCAGTAAATCTGTCTATGCGTTAACCCAATTCCATCAAAACTCTTTGAAGCCAAAATGATCAGAGCAGTACTAATGATAAATGCCAATGAAAGAGCTGGTAATCCGCGTTTATTTAAAATGGCATTTAAAACTGTAGATAAAAATAAGGTTAGCAAAGAACCCACTACTAATAGAATAGAAAAAGCTATACCAAATTCAAAATTGCTAGCAAAGCCAAGACCAAATAATAACACACTATAGGTTAAAAGCCCATCAGCGGTTTGTGATCTATTAAAACCAAGTAATTCTGCCGCTATTAGTGAAATGGCTACTGCCACCAATCCACATGCAGCTGCAAATGGTGTAATAAAAGAGACCAACAATATCAGTGCTGCAAAGATTTTATTCTTTGAAAAAAAGAGCATGCCATAGCTATTGAGTATGGCATTACCCAAGTGTTTGATAAAGCTGTTGATTTCAGTTGAACGCACCATCATTTATTTTTTAAAGGCTAAATTGCTCCAAATGCTCAGGCATTTTTTCCATTTGTTCAATATACTCCAATGTTTCTGCTTCTCTTATCAGATGTGTATTTCCCTTTTCATCTATCATGACCACATTGGGACGCATTTGAATGAATTGCATCCACTGAGTCATATTATAGGCGCCTACTTTGTGCACTACAACCTGATCACCCCTATTTAAAAGCGGAAGGTTCACACTTTGTCTAACCACATCTATATTCATACAAAGTGGACCATACAATACCATGTCTTCTGTATGATGGGTAAAGTCTTGTGCTGGACTAATCTTATGTTCATACCAGAAAGAAGTAAATAAGATATTCACTCCAAAGTCCATGATGGTAGCCCTTCTGCCATCGCTTAAGCGTTTATTGGCCAGAACAGAACCCAACAAATAACCAGCGTCATCAATTAAAGCCCTACCGCTTTCTAAGATCAGTAAAGGCAATTCATTACTGGAGAATCCAATTTGAAATAAGGCATTGGTAATAGCTTCTGCAAATTCATCTACAGAGGGAATGGTGTCTGATCCTGGAAGATATGCTCCCCGCAAAGTATTGGCAGAGGGTAATCCACCACCTAGGTCTAGGTATTGAATCTGTGTATTTAATTGTGTCTTTGCATTGATAGCCAATTCTCCCAATTTTTTCACTGCAATAGCATAGGCATCAGTAGACAACATAAAAGTTCCAATATGGCAATGCAAACCCGTTAATTGTAGTTTACCTGAACCAACAATTTTTTGAATAGCAGACCATGCTTGACCATTTTCAAAGTTGAATCCAAAACGGTCCCACATTGGATAAATACCAGTGTCCATATTTACTCGAATGGCTACCCTGGGTTGTTTGCCCAATTCATCACTCAAGTCTATTAGCTGATAGAGTTCTTCAAAATGGTCAATATGAATTAAGGAATCATTATTAATGGCCAGTTTTAATTCTTCATTGGTTTTCTCAGGTCCGTTGAAAATGATTTTATTTCCTGGAACACCATTGCCCAATGCTTTACGGTATTCAAAACCACTTACTACCTCTGCCCATGATCCTTCTTGGTGAAAGACTTTGCAAACTGCATTGATATAATTGGTTTTGTAACTCCAAGCAAACTGTACTTTGGGATACCTGGTTTTAAAAGCACGCACGGCATTTTGATAAGTTCTTCTAATGGTTCTTTCACTGATCACAAATAGGGGGGAGCCATATTGTGCAATCAGGTCTTTTACTGCCACACCATCAATATGTTTAACGGGTTCGTATTCGGTTCTTGAACCATATTTGTTCATCAAACCGGCATTCATTTTTTGTATGGCTGGACTCTCGTATTTAAGCTTTTGCATCTTGTTTTGTTTAAGGGTTTATAATTCGCCAAAACCACTGATTTGTTGAAACTCTTTTACGTCTGTAATATGGTCCCAAGCATATCGGATAAAAATCTTGCCTACTTCATATTCGCTGTAAGGAGCTACTGTTTCTCCCAAAGCCATCCTGGCAAGTGCAGCAGGTTGATTCTGGCCAGCCGCTGCAGTTAAATAAATCCAGGCAGGGAAACGCGGATTAATTTCCATGATATAAGGCGTGCCATCTGCTGTGCGCATGATCTCCAATTCACAACCTCCTTTCCAATTGGTAGCTGCTACAAATTTTTTGGCTAACTCAATCAAGGTCTCATCTTCTAGTGTAATGCCGGCCCATGCTTTCCCTTTATCTGTGATATAGAGTTTGCGCATGGGAATGCTGCTAATGGTATTGCCTTTTCCATCGCCCAGTACTGCAATATTGATTTCAGTGCCTGTGATAAATTGTTGCACAATAATGGGGAAGCCCCATTTGGCTGATAGTTTGTAAAATGCTTTCTGTGCTTGCTCTAAAGTATGGGCAATGATGGCGTCATAGAATTTACCTTTAACAACCAAGGGGTACCCCAGATTTTCTGCACAACTATATAATTCTGATTCATGATAAATGACCTGATCTTTTGGAACGGACAGTCCATATTTTAAACCAAATTGATAGAGATTTATTTTGTCTCTGGCGCTAAACTGTTCTTGTGTTGGAAGAAAGCTGGCTATTCCCATGGTCTTTAGAGCAGGAGCCATTTTCATAAAATTGTAGAGTTCCGCATCAAAATTTGGGATAATCAGTTGCAGATTTTCCTTAGCCTGAATATATTCCAATCGCTTTAGCAAAGCTTCTGTACCTGCAGAAGGATAAGGTATTTGATAGGTCTTATCTACAATATTGTGTAAATAAATACCTGGTTCCATAGTTTCATAGGATAGTCCGATGATTCTAACCCTGTCAGGAAAACCTTCTCGCAGTGCTCTAATCACGGCCACTCCAGGGCCGGGACTGTCAATGGCATTCAAACCCGTGACAGCTACCGTTAGTAGTTGATGGTTGGCAAGCATGTTATTGGTTTTAAGGGTGAGATCAGTTGTCTAAAAGATTGGCATACTTAAGCTGGTTGCAGAAATCGTCCCAGTCTTTTTCTAATTGAGATGCAGAAACTTCATAGGTAGCCATTATATGTACCTTGATGCTTGAAACTGGTGTACCTTCTTTTAGCATACCAATAATTTCTGCTGCAATGGGATTGGCAGAGTAGGAGTCTCCTGTGCCTGGATTGAAAATGAATCCAGACTCGCTGGTGGCAATATTCTTTTTCAGGTGCATGTTGTTGGTTTGAGTGGTTAATAATGTTCCTTAACCTATCAGAAGTAAAATCAAAACAAAACCTTTGAGGACCTTTGTTAACTTAGTGTTAATCAGTTTTTTAATATGGCCTAAGTCTTACCCAGATATAATCGTCCATCAAAACTTGGTTTTTGTAAACTGCTTTTCTTCTCACACCTTCTAAATAAAAACCATTTTTTTCCAAGACTCTCATTGATGCTTTATTGGTCTCAAAAACCTCAGCATAAATGCGTATAATATCAAAATAATAGTGGCAATATTCAATCATTTGTCTCACGGCTTCTGTGGCTATACCCTTGTTCCAAAAAGGCTCTCCTAGCCAATATCCAATTTCTGCAGAATAAGCATAAACATCACTATTTAAAATCAAACCAATTCCGCCAATAGCTTCTCCATCCAAATCAATGGCTAGATTCACAATTGGACTATCTGTTTTCATTTTTTCTAGCCATACTTTCCCATCTTCTTCTGAATAAGGAGATGGGAAATAATTGCGGAGATTATTCCAAACCAAAATATTATTGGCATATGTTACCAAATTATTTAAATCGGTATCTGCCCATTGCCTAATGCTTACAGCCATTGCTTATTGCTTGTGTTAATTCAACAGTCTTCATAAGACGTATTTCTGATTTTAAACCTTTGCCTAATAATTCAATTTTACATCTTTAATGGTAGTTGGAAACCAAACCTGCATTTGATTGCTTCCCCTATTACACCAAGTATAATAAGGAATAGCCACGACTTCTTTGAATACGGTTTGAACCTGAGTGCCATTTTCATTGATTTGCAAACTGGGTAAGTTTGCACTTAATCCAATTACTTTCTCCGTTAATATCTGCATGGGCTTTTCAACAATTTTGGCATTATCAGGAAATACAATATTCCATGCTTTGCCATAATTGTCTGCGCCTTCAATACAATATACTAAGGGGCCCCTTTGTATGGCAATTCTTTGTTGGTCTTGCTTGAGTACCTCCTGCGCCTGAATTCTTTGAATAGGCATAGGAAGTTGATATTCTACAATATCTCCTTTTTTCCATTTGCGTTCCATAACATAATAGCCATTTACCAAACTAGCATTAATAGCTTTTCCGTTGATTAAAATGGTTGGCTCCGTTTTGTTGACCATAGTATAATGATAGAGCCCGCCCGGAACCACTATGTTGTCTGACCAACCTGGTTTTCTAACTCGTAGCGCAAAACTATTCTGGCCATTGGCCGATATTTCTATTCGAATATTCCCATTTAGGGGATAATCTGTGCTGGTTTTAATGCCAATTTCTTGGCCGTTCAAATTCATTTTAGTTTCACTGCCCACAAACAGATTTACATACAAACCCTTATTGTCTTTTGCATAGATATAATCTCCCAATGAAGCAATTAAGCGGGCAATATTGGCAGGGCAACAAGCCGTTCCAAACCATTCTCTTCTTGCGTGTTTGCCATTTGAAGCCAATGGATTTCCGTAAAAAAATCGATCACCAGACAAACTCAAACCATCTAATGCGCCATTGTATAAACTTCTTTCTAGCACATCAATATAGGTAGCATCGCCTGTAAGGGAATTCATGCGTTGGTTCCAAAAAACCATTCCAACAGAAGCACAGGTTTCACAATAAGCTTGTTCATTTGGTAAGTCATAATCTACCGAGAACCCTTCATTACTTCCAGATGATCCAATGCCCCCAGTGAGGTACATATTTCTATACACCACATCCTTCCAAACCCTTACCATGGCTGATAGATAGCCTGTGTCGCCTGTTTGTGTAGCTACATCTGCAGCGCCTGTATACATATACATGGCTCGTACAGCATGACCCGTAATTTCAGATTGTTGTTTTACTGGAACTACATCTTGAGCATAGGCCGTGTCTTTCCAATCAGTCCAAGTATATCCCTTGGCAAATTTGTGTCCTCTTTCTGCTAATAGCCAATCGGCAAGTTTTAAATATTTCTGGTCCTTGGTGGTTTTGTATAATTTTACTAAGGCCAATTCTAATTCTTGGTGACCAGTTACCCAATGTCTTTTACCAGGTCCAAATAAGGCGTCAAAATGATTGGCCCAACGAATGCATACATCCAAAAATTTTCTTTTACCCGTTGCATTAAAATAAGCAACTGCGGCTTCAATCATATGTCCTGCATTATAATCCTCATGCATACTCATATCGGTATACCTATTCTGAGGTTCATTTAATGTATAGAAAGTATTTAAATAACCATCTGGTTGTTGAGCAGCTGCAATGATTTCTATCCATTCATCTGCTTTGGCTTCAAGGGTGGCATCTGGATGGTTTTTCAAGGAATAAGCCATGGCTTCTAAGGCTTTGAACACATCTGAATCATCATAAAAAATACCCTCGTGTTTTTCACCTTTTTTTCTGGCCACTTTCTGAAAATTTCTCAGACGGGGGGTTGCAGTTTCAGTTTGATAAATACAAGCTTTTAAAGTTGTGTTTGCTAGTAATTCCTGTTTGGGTTTCCAAAAAGCGTCTTGGATGGTAACCATTGAAAAGCTTATGGGCTCCATGGTTGAAATGGGGGCTTGCGCAAGTCCAATTTGAGTTCCCAATAGGGCAATCAATGCCCCAAATCCTTTTTTTTGCATGTTTTCAAACCTTTGAAATGGTTCTGTTAAATATACCTTCTTCCATTCAAAATACCCTATAGAAGAGGGTTGAATAGGTTTCGTTGAGTGATATTGTAAACAATAATAATATTTGCCTGTGGAAATCTATGATACCTAATTGGGTTACCTTTTCATTAAAAAGGTATTAAAGCTTGAACAAAACACTCAAAATGTTACAAAAAACCTACTTCAAGACTAAGGATTATTGCAAAGTAAAATTCAGTTTTAGCCTTGAAAATGCTGAAACCATTGAAATCCTAGGTCTGAATAGCGATTGGGAAAATTCTATTGTTATGAGCAAGAAAAAAGACGGCAGTTTTGGCGTTGAAGTTTCTTTGCCAAAGAATTCACAGCACGAATTTAAATATCGCGTAAATGCTTCAGAATGGTTAAATGAACCAGAAGCAGATAGTCTTAGCCCCAATGTATTTGGTGGAAATAACAGCGTGATTATCTTATAATATCCTATCTAATGCCTCCAGTTTTGGGGGCGTTTTATTGTTTTCGTAGATTTTAATCCGGGGGGAGGAGAACTACGTCAAATAGTAAAAGGGCAACCTCAAGTTGACCCTTTTGCCATTTAAAGAGGTCTTGCAAACTTCAAATTTTGAATTCTGCCTATTTTTTCAGCACAAAAGGGAATTCAACATTATATTGTGATACATAATTAAAACTTCTAGCAATGAATAGGAAAGCATGTCTGTTTTTGATGGTGGCCTTGGTAGGTTGGCAATTGGGTTTGGCTCAAGACAAACCTGAGTGGAAGACCATTTTTGCCAATATCAACCAAGAAGCTTTGGAGCATTCAAGGGCTTATGAAACCCTGAAAGAAGCAACATCAACCATTGGTCATAGACTAACAGGATCGGCCAACGGAAAAAAAGCTGAGGAATATGCTTATAACCTACTCAAGTCATATGGATTTACCAATCTAAAATACCAGCCTTTTGAAGTAGAGAGCTGGAGCAGGGGCAATATTGCTGTTGCTATTGGAACCGATAGTAATCATTTGGTACCCATTAAATCAGTTACACTTGCACACTCCCCAGTTAAAGCCGATGTTTCAAATGAAGTGGTTGATATGGGAAATGGTTTAGAAGAAGATTACCAAGCTGCCCCCAATAAAGTAAGGGGTAAAATTGCACTTGTATATTTAGGCGTTGTCCCTGGTTCAAAAGAAGGCACTAAAACCTTACACCGTTCTGAGAAAACGGCTATTGCAACCAAATGGGGAGCAAAAGGCATTATTATCATTAATACCGCTAAAGGAGGCATTTTGCTTACAGGAACTGCCTCTGTTACAGGTAAATTGATACCCATTCCTGCAGTATGTATAGGAATGGAAGATGGTTTCAAATTGCGTGAAACACTGAAAACAGAAAAATTATATACCCATATCAAAATGAATAATGTTTCTGGTTTAATCAAAGCCAGAAATGTGGTAGCCACTATTAAAGGGAAGAAATACCCTAATGAAAAAATTGCTGTTGGTGGTCACTTAGATAGCTGGGACTTGGCTACTGGAGCCATTGATAATGGAATTGGTTCATTTTCTGTATTAGATATGGCACGCACTTTTGCCAAACTCAAATTGCAACCAGATAGAACTATTGAATTTGTGATGTTCATGGGTGAAGAAGAAGGTTTGCTAGGATCAAAAGCTTATGTAGAATCAGCTATTAAAGACAAAACCATTGACCAATTGCGTTATATGCTCAATTATGATATGACCAATGACCCAACAGGATATTCAAGTACAGATGAAGGAAGTAAAGCATTGTTTCAATCTATTGGTGCCATTGCTCAGTCTTTAGATAGTAGTTTCAAAAATAATTTCCGCAGTGGTGCTGGTTTGCACAGTGACCATCAACCATTCATGTTGCAAGGTGTTCCAACAGGTGGTGCAGCAGGTGGCAAATTGCCCAATAATGCTGGTCCATGCTATCATGCGGATTGCGATGATTTTAGCCTAGTAGATAAAAAGGGAATGGTAAACACTGTAAGGTTTAATGCCATGTTAGCATTTGGTATTGCTGATGCTCCTGTTATTACTGCCAAACATTTTACAGATGCAGAAACCAAGGAATTCTTACTCAAAAATAACCTGAAAGAACCTTTGCAAATTGCCGGTGAGTGGAGATGGAAGGACTAGTAAATGTCTTGATTAATAATGACCAATTGAGAGAGAGACAATCCAATTTGCAACTGGTAACTATGGTTCCCTTTTAAAGGATAGAAATCAGACTGTATGGCCATTACCTTAAACCCTTCTTGTTGAGTGGAAACTGATGTTTTCCATTTACAGGATACTGGTAATCCATCTACCAAGAGTATTGGTTCTTGATTTTCATGTGTTGCTCCGCAATACAAAATACCAGCAAGTGTTTTGTTAATCTTGTTTTTTCTATTGATAGTAGCATGAAGTAGGTAATTGGTATTTCCAACAAAATCATCCCATACAATACACTGAAAAGCATTGTTCTGTTTTTTTTGTAACGCCAATTCTGCATCATTTCTGTAATTATACAGAATCTGATATTCCTTTTTTTTACAGATTAACATACTATCATCGTCTTGCAAAGCTTTTAGATAGTTGCCGCTAAGAAAGTACAAAAAACCTCTTTGATTTAAAAGGTCTGCTTGGGTATTGGCTTTTGTTGTTTCTTGTAAATTCAAGGCAATGCTTAAGTCATTCATAGCTGCTCCAAATTCCAACCTATCAATTTCCCAGGAAGCTCTGTTAGTGAACACGTGTTGGTTAAAGGGGTCTATTGCCAAAGAATTTTCATAATCTTTTTTGGCATTCTCCCATTGCCCAAGATTAGCCAATACATTGGCTCGGTTAATGTAGATATTCTTCTTGTGATCTTTGGAATCCTTTTTTAATGCAATATCAAAATCCTGAAGGGCTTCTTCATAGTTACCTAAATCAGATTTACAAATTCCTCTGTTATTTGCTGCACAGATAAATTTGGGCAATCTATCTAGGCTTTTGTTAAAATTTTCAATGGCTATTTCATTGAAACCAATACGGCTATATGCATTGGCCATATCATAAAAAATGGTTTTGCTAAACCCTGGTTCTTTTTGATAAACCAATTCAAAATCGGCTAATGCTGGTTCGGGATCATACAAATAATACAATTGAAGTACACCTCTTTCATACAATGTTTTTATATGACTAGGATCCAATGCTAAAGCTTGATTAAATGCAGCTAAAGCATTCACATAGTCTTTTTTTTGTGTCAACTGCTTACCCTTGTTGTAAAAGCTATTGGCATTTTGTGCAGATGCTAGAAGAGAATACAATAATATCCAAATCAGTAAAATGGGTGTTTGAATAACAAATGATTTGAACTGCATTAGCTAAATTTAATCAAGTTGTTTAAGGCTCTGATTATATAGATTTTGCAAAAAAACGGATATCCAAACACTTACCGATCCTACTAGCAATCCACCACCAACGTCTAAAGGAAAATGTTGTGCAAGGTATACTCTAGAATAGCCTACCAATAATGCATAAGATAGTCCTATAGGCACTATCCATTTTTTAGGCACTAACAAACAGGCCAAGAGAAAGATACAGCATGCCGTGGTGGTATGGCCAGATGGAAAACTATAAAATCCATGAAGCTCCACACCCTCAACAGTATGAATCAGAGACCTGTCTGTAATTAATGAAGTTGGTCTTGGTTCTGCTGTGAATACATAATTTTTAATTCCCTGCGCCAAAAGCGTAGATATACTAATGGTACTAATCAATAGTACAAATTGTTGCCTTTTTTTCCAGATAAATAAAACGGCAATTGGAATCCAGATAAGTCCATCACCCAAATAGGTAAAGTATTGAAAAAAAGAATCTGCAAATTTGCCCAAGTCATTATTCAAGAAAAGGAATACAGGAATTTTACCAAGGAATATAGAACTAGCTATCAATAAAATGCCAACAATGATGGAAGCCAAGGTTCCAGTTTTCAAATAGTTGGTTGATAGGTTATTCATTGTTTTCAGATTAAAACAAATCTAATAAAAAATCCCGGCTACCTTGGTAACCGGGATCTGGAACTTTTCAAAATCCTTTATTGTATGCCAGCCAATTCTAAACTCCTTTTTTTCAAATGGATAATGTCTAGGTTATCAATAATCGGGTCTACCGTCAGAATCAATGAAGTTTGATTCTCTTTCCACCAGCTATTTTGAATCAATTCTTGAACGGGTAATACGCCAATCAGGTATTTCCTGTCAGCGTCTGCATGCCATTCTTCAATCCATTCAAATTTCTCTCTAGGAATATATTTCCAGTCATCAAAACTCAAATACACTTTTACAAAATACTCATTGGTCAATTCATGAGGAGTATGGTGGTAGCGTTTTTTATACTCATAGCGATAGTTGTATCTAAGTGCAGAGATATCACTCAATACGGCAGAAGCGGTAGGAAAACTTCCAGCACCTTTGCCATAAAAGAATTGCTTGTCTGCAAATCCACTTTCAATGACTACACCATTGTATTCATTTTTAACAAAAGACAGGGGATCTCCATTTTTAACAAACTGTGGCAAAACAAAAGCGGCAACCTTTCCATTCTTCAATTTTTTTGCTTGTCCAATCAATTTAATATCCAAGCCTTTTTCTTTAGCAACCAGGGCATCGCTTAGTTGTATATTTTGAATTCCAGTAAACAGAATATTGTCTGGGTGTTCTACAATCCCATAAGCATGATTTAACAGAATTGACCATTTGTTTACAGCATCATAACCTTCTACATCCAGTTTTGGATTGCTTTCTGCAAAGCCCAATTGTTTAGCCAATAATAGCGCTGATTGAAAATCTAATTTGTCTTCAAACATCTTTGTTAAGATGAAATTGGTAGAACCATTTACAATGGCTTTAATGCTATGCAATAAGTCATTGTCATAGTATTCTTCTAAGTTTCTAACTACTGGAATAGAAGCGCAGGCAGCAGCTTCGTAAAGAAAGGGGAGGCCTGTTTCCTGTTGCAATTGCAAAATTTCTGGCAAATGTTCTGCAATCATTTTCTTGCTAGCACTTACCACTGCTTTGCCACCACGTAGTGCAATACTTACAATTTCAAATGCCGCATCTGCGTCATCAATTACTTCAACTACTACATTAATTTCTGCGTCATTTAGAATATCTTCTTTAACGGTAGTAAACAAAGTATCCGGGGCATTTCTTTGCTTACCCGGATGTTTGATACAGACTTTTTTAATACTGGCATTTAGTGAAGGAGTTTGTTGCAAAACCTTGTACAAACCTTCTCCTACAACACCAAATCCAAATAAACCAATTGTCAATTTCTTGTGCGTTTCCATACTTGTTCTTTCTATTAAACTGTTGCTGTTTCGTATTTATTTGTTGTTTTCGTATTTCTAACTTTTTCAAAAGCCTGTTCCAAATCTACAATTAGGTCTTCGGCTTCTTCTAAACCAATGGATAGTCTTAATAAACTGTCCACTACGCCATTGGCCCTTCTTTTCTCCACAGGAATAGACTTATGGGTCATATTGGCTGGATGTGAGATTAAGCTCTTGATGCCACCAAGACTTTCGGCTAGTTTGAACAATTCAGTGTGTTTTACCAATTCAATGGCAGCTTCTTCTGTATCATTTTTTAAGCTAAATGAAATGATGCCTCCATAGCCTTTTGCTTGTTTACTAGCAATTTCATGATTGGCATGGGTTTTCAATCCCGGATAATATACTTTGTCAACCAATGGGTGCTGTTCTAGCCACTGAGCAACTTCTAGTGCCGTATTACAATGCTGTTTAATCCGCAGATGTAAGGTTTCAATACCTCTTATGGTTAACCAACTATCAAATGGCCCCAAAATATTGCCACAGGCGTTTTGGTAGAATTTTAATTTGGCTCCCAATTCAGGATTCTTGGTCACCAATAAACCAGCAATTAGGTCACTATGGCCTCCCAAATATTTGGTGGCACTATGCACTACTATATCTGCACCCAAGCTTAATGGAGTTTGTAATGCTGGTGTGGCAAATGTATTGTCAACGCAAAGCAGTGCATTATTGGCTTTGGCTATTTTAGCAATTGCTGTAATATCAGAAATTTTTAAAGTAGGATTTGTTGGCGTTTCCAACCAGATTAACTTGGTTTTTGGGGTTATGGCTTCAAATACTTTTTCGGTATTAGAAGTGTCAACATAATGCACTTTAATACCAAATTGCTCATAAACTGCATTGAACAGTCTAAATGCGCCACCATAGATATCATCTACGGCTACAATTTCATCTCCTGTTTTCAGCAACTTGATTACACAATCAATGGCTGCCAAACCGCTTGCAAATGCAAGACCCGTGCTACCTTTTTCTAATTTGGCAATCAATTGTTCTAATACAGCCCTTGTAGGGTTGTTAGAACGGGAATAATCATAACCCTTGTTTACTCCTGGTGCATCTTGCACAAATGTAGAAGTTTGATAAATGGGCACTGAAATGGCACCAGTTAATGGGTCAACGGGAATGCTGTGAATCAATTCGGTAATACTGCTCATCTGGCTGTTTTTAAAATGATTTAAATACTGCCTTTGCAACAACTTTCTTGGAATCTGTAGAGTCTGCTTACCGGAACTTTTCTGCCTTATGGGCAAAAAAAAAGCTCATCCGGTAAGTCAGATGAGCTTGAATTATATTTTTCCCTTGCGGGAGAATAGACAAACTTTTACTCTGACTTATCTCTGTACCCATGGGTACTGGAGTTGGCACCTTCATACTGTTGAGTAACAATATGGGTTGCCAAGGCTTCATCGGGCCAAATCCCTCTGCCTTTCTTGATAAGTTATCTTAAAGAACTAGAGCAAAGATAATGGGCAAAAGATCAATTTTCCAAATAAAAGTCTACTAAAATAGTAGATAAAATTTTAAAACCCAATGCTGTAAAGGGTTTTAGCAATAAAATATTTTTTTAAGCGATTTACTATTTTCCGTCTTAGGCAAACTGGTTCAATGAAATCTAGCTTTTTAAAACTTATTGGCTTGGGCATTGTTTGTACATTTACATTCCTTATTAGCGCATGGCAAAGAAAAAATCAATACCCAATATACCCGAAGAACCCATACACCAAGCTTCACTTGAATGCATTGAAGTGTTTGGCGCAAGGGAGCATAACCTGAAAAATATTGATATCAGTATTCCCAAAAACAAATTGGTGGTCTTTACTGGGGTAAGTGGCAGTGGAAAATCATCCCTGGCATTTGATACTATTTATAATGAAGGGCAGCGCAGGTATATGGAAAGTTTTAGTGCCTATGCGCGTCAGTTTATGGGCGATATGGAAAGACCGGATGTAGACAAGATTACAGGTCTAAGTCCAGTAATTTCTATAGAGCAAAAAACCACCAATAAGAATCCAAGGTCTACAGTAGGCACTGTTACAGAAGTGTATGATTTTATGCGTTTGTTGTTTGCAAGAATAGGCGAAGCATATAGCTATAACACGGGTAAAAAAATGGTAAAGTTTAGTGAGGAAGAGATTGTTGACAATATTGTAGAAAGATTTTCCAACAAAAAAATCTCTTTATTAGCACCATTAATCAGAGGTAGGAAAGGGCATTATAGAGAACTCTTTGAAGACATTAGAAAGAAGGGTTATCTAAAAGTTAGGGTAGATGGTGAGATCATGGACCTTACACCCAAATTGCAAGTAGACCGTTATAAGATTCATGATATTGAAGTGGTAGTAGACAGGTTAGCAGTAACGCCAGACATGAAAGTTAGATTAAGTCAAAGCGTACAACAGACTTTAAAAACGGGTAAAGACTTATTGTTTTTGTTGGTCAATGATTCCAACAAACTGGTACAATATTCCAAACAATTGATGTGTGAAGACACGGGTATTAGTTACGAAGAACCATCGCCCAATGCCTTCTCTTTTAACTCTCCATACGGGGCATGCCCTACCTGCAAGGGATTGGGAAATGTGTATAGCATTAGCATGGAAGCCGTATTGCCAGATTTATCTCTCAGCGTAAAAGCCGGTGGTATTGCGCCTTTGGGAGAACAACGTGATGCGCATATGTTTAGAAGTGTTGAAGCGCTAGCTAAAAAACACAAAATTAATTTGGATAAGCCTATCAAGGATCTTCCAACTGCTTCTTTGAATATACTCTTGTATGGGAATTCAGAAGGGCCTGAAGTAGACGCATTAGAAGTGGATGATGCAATCATTCCTGGATCTACCTATGAAGGAGATTTTGAAGGCATCATTCCCATGCTCAAACGCTGGTTTGCAGGAAACGGAAGTTCAGAAGGGCTTAGGGATTGGGTAGAGCAATTTATGGAGCTCAAAAAATGCACGTCATGTAATGGGGCTCGTTTAAAGCAAGAAAGTCTTTGGTTTAAAGTAGACGAAAAAAATATTGCAGAATTAAGCCACTTAAATTTAGACAAATTAATAGTTTGGTTTGAGGGCATTGAAAAAAGACTAAGTAAAAAACAGAATGCTATTGCCAAAGACATTCTCAAAGAAATCAGAGAGCGTCTGCAATTTTTGTTAGATGTTGGTCTTACCTATCTATCCCTAGACAGACCTTCAAGAACCCTTAGTGGGGGAGAGTCTCAGCGGATTAGGTTGGCAACTCAAATTGGATCTCAATTACAGGGTATTACCTATGTGCTAGATGAGCCTTCTATAGGATTGCATCAGCGTGATAACCATCGGTTGATTTTGGCTTTGCAAAATCTGCGTGATATTGGTAATAGTGTATTGGTAGTGGAGCATGATAAAGACATTATGATGGCTGCTGACTTTTTGGTGGATATTGGTCCCAAAGCAGGAATACATGGTGGACGCATTGTTGCAGCTGGAACTCCTCAAGAAGTTTTGCTCAGCCATTCTGATACGGCGCAATACCTCAATGGTGAAAAGTCAATTCCTATTCCTGCTGAAAGAAGAAAAGGGAATGGAAAAAGCCTAGAAATTAAAGGTGCCAATGGGAATAATTTAAAACAGGTCTCTGTAGAAATACCATTGGGAAAATTAGTTGTGGTGAGTGGGGTAAGTGGTTCTGGTAAATCAACACTGATTAATGAAACGCTTTACCCATTGTTATCAAAGCACTGCTATAATAGCAAGGCCATTGCCATGGAATACAAGAGTATCAAGGGTTTGGAGCAAATTGATAAAGTTATTGAAATTGACCAATCGCCCATTGGTAGAACACCAAGAAGTAATCCTGCTACTTACTGTGGTTTTTTTACAGAAATCAGAACTTTGTTTGCAGCTGTTCCGGAAGCAAAAATTAGGGGTTATAACGCAGGGCGATTTTCCTTTAATGTAAAAGGTGGAAGGTGTGACATGTGTGAGGGTGGTGGTATGCGTACTATTGAAATGAATTTCTTACCAGACGTTTATGTACACTGTGAGAAATGCAATGGTAAACGCTATAATCGAGAAACTTTAGAGATTCGCTATAAGGGCAAATCTATCAGTGATGTATTGAACATGACGGTGGATGAAGCTTGTGAATTTTTTCAAGCTGTACCCTTTATTTATCGCAAGATTAAAGTGCTACAAGACGTAGGATTAGGTTATATAACCCTAGGCCAATCTGCTGTAACCTTGAGTGGGGGAGAGGCACAGCGAGTAAAGTTGGCTACAGAATTGGGAAAGAAAGATACTGGTAAAACATTTTATATCTTAGATGAACCTACTACCGGTTTACATTTTCAAGACATTCAACATTTGTTAGATGTTCTAAATAAATTAGTAGACAGGGGTAATACGGTTTTGGTGATTGAACATAATTTAGACGTGATTAAAGTAGCTGACCATATTATTGATTTGGGTCCTGAGGGAGGAGATGGAGGAGGAAGAATTTTGTTTGAAGGTGTGCCCGAACAAATGGTTAAAAACAAGGAAAGCCATACCGCTCGATTCCTTAAATTGGAGTTGGGTATAAAATAGCAACCATGGATTTGGAACAACTCAATTTCCTGCCAGAATGGGACGAGAACCGTTTTAGTAAACGGATGAACCGTCATGGAGAAGCTTGGAAAAATGCTCCTGGCATTTTAGCTGCAAGAGATTTGTACAAACAGTGGAGAGAGCTTTTTGGATTGGTGATTGCTTTTTCGGAAAATTTAGCTGATGACAATGATGGTACGCATCAATCCTCCACCAAATCTTTGATTTATCAAAATGCCATGATTGTTGCACCCAAGATTATTGGCGCAGTTAGTGTGGAATCCTACACGCTTAAAATGGAAAATGCCGCTCTTATAAGAAGTAATTGCAGGCAGATGATGGAGCAAATCAATTTTGCCGTACTCATGGGCTGGGCCGATGAAGCGTACAAACAAGTCATTGAAGAATCCTTAGACCAATTCAGACAGCTATTTCGTGTTTGGGTAACCACTTTTGAAAGAGATAGTTTTGATGACGAATGGGGCTTATTCTTATGATCTAAGGCAGATTATAATGCAAGACACATGTCTAAATTGAAACCCTGGTGTTCAAAATTCCCAATTGTTTCAAATCCCCATTTTTGATAATAGGCCAGGGCTTTTTCATTACTAAGTTGAACTCCTCCCCATAAAAAAATCCTTTTAATGTGCATGGATGGCATGTTATCAAGAATAAATTGCATTAAACCATTACCAATATTTTTCCCCTGCCAATTGTCAGCAACCGAAGGTGCTAAGCTTGCGTCAAAAAAGGAATTTATTTGGTAACCTAAAAGACTTATTCTCTGTTTATCGTAGACTTGCATTCCCCTTTTTAAAATGGCATAGGCAACTATATTTCCAGTTGCTGTATCCAATCCCAAGAAACCAGTAAGTGTAGGGTCCTGATAAAAATGAACAATGCCTTCTCTTGAAAAATCATGAGGACCAAACCTGCTTCTTGATTCACTACTTAACGCATCTAAATAACAAACCAATTCAACTAAATCTGAAGCATATAATTTACGATAGACAATATTTGGGTTTAAAAAATGCTTCATAGACCCGCTGGTCTTATCATCTTTATATGATCAATCCCATCTTCATCATAGATATCGCCAGTGGCTACAAAACCCAAAGACTCGTAAAAGTTTTTCAAATAGTATTGCGCACCAATTTTAATTCCTGTATCTCCGTATAAAGCAATACAATGTGCAATAGCTTCTTGCATCAATTCTTTTCCTGCGCCTTTGCGTCTATAACTTTGTCTATTCACCACCCTGCCAATGGAGGGATAATCAGGATATGCTACACCCTGCGGTACAATTCTAGCGCTAGCAACCAGGGTGGGACCGTCCCATCCTAGTAGATGATGGCAAGCTTGGTCTTTACCATCAAGGTCTTGAAAAATACAGTTTTGCTCAATAATAAATACTTCTACCCTTAGCTGTAGCAGTGCATAAAGGCTTTCATTTTTCAAATCTTGGAAGGGTATTAGCTCCCATTGATAGCTTTTTTGAGTCATTATTTACCTATTCTTATCTTAAAATCATTGATTCCAATGTAAAACTAATGGTAGAACCACAATATTTTTACACCTTTGCAGCCTTGCAAAACGCAAGGATTCATCTCTGAGACCCAAATCTATGCAGAAAAAAGTTGCCATTATTGGTGCTGGACCAGCAGGTTTAACCGCAGCCTATTTGTTAGGTAAGGCCAACCAGCAGGTAGTGGTGTTTGAAAAAGACCCCAAATACGTGGGTGGTATTTCTAGAACTGAAACCTATAAAGGTTACAGTTTTGACATTGGAGGTCACAGATTTTTTTCAAAATCTAAAGAAGTAGAAGATTTTTGGACAGAGATCTTGGGTGATGAAATGTTGGAACGTCCAAGAAGTTCACGCATCTATTACAATAAGAAATTTTTCTCTTATCCCTTGGTGGCATTTGAAGCGCTTATGAAATTGGGCATCTGGGAGAGTTTTCTTTGTGTGATGAGTTATTTGCAAGCAAAAGCTTTTCCAGTTAAAAATCCAACCAATTTTGAAGACTGGGTAACCAATCAATTTGGTAAGCGTTTGTTCAATATATTTTTCAGAACCTATACAGAAAAGGTTTGGGGAATTCCTTGTAAAGAAATTTCTGCTGACTGGGCTGCCCAACGCATTAAGGGTTTGTCACTTAGTTCTGCCATTTGGAATGCATTATTCAAACCAAAGCCAGCAGCTGGTTCTAAAGACAAAGTGATCAAGACTTTGATTGATTCTTTCCGTTATCCCAAAAAAGGACCTGGGATGATGTGGGAAGTATGTACCCAAAAATGTTTGGCCTTGGGTGTGCAAGTAGAAATGAATACAGGTGTAAAAGACATTGCTCAAGCTGATGGCAAATGGACCGTTCATACCAATGATCAAAGAAGCTTTGAAGGATTTGATTATGTACTTTCTTCTGCGCCAATGCGTGAACTAATTCCTAGTGTAGCGCCACAGTTTCCAGCTAAACCTTTACAGTCATCACAGCAATTGGGCTATCGCGATTTTGTAACCGTGGTACTGATTTGTAAAGACGAAGACGCATTCTCTGATAACTGGATTTATATTCATGATCCCAGTGTACAAGTAGGAAGGATTCAGAATTTCAAATCTTGGAGCCCCTATATGGTGCCAGACCCAGAAATGGCATGTTATGGATTGGAGTATTTCTGCTTTGAAGGCGATGGTCTTTGGACCAGCTCTGATGAGACCTTGATTAATCTTGGTAAAAAAGAAATTGAGCAGATTGGTTTAACCACTGGTGCTGCCGTTGTAGACGGATATGTGGTGCGTCAACCCAAAGCTTATCCGGTATATGACCAAGACTACAAGCAAAATGTGGAAGACGTTAGAGAAGCTCTAAAAGCCTATCCAGGTTTGTATTTGGTAGGTAGAAACGGGATGCACAAATACAATAACCAAGACCATAGTATGATGACGGCCATGTTGGCTGCCAAGAATATTATTGCAGGTCAGGAATTATATGATCTCTGGGATGTGAATGAAGACGCTGAATACCACGAAGGAGGGCTAAGAGGTGCTGAAGAAGGGGAAAAAATCGCAGAGCGATTAGTTCCCCAAAAAATTCAACACTAACGTCCAATACCTGGTACTACTGGTAAACTCTCATTGCCATTTTCATTAACTGCTTGCACAGCAAAGAAGTAATTGTCTTTTGAAAAAGGTAGAAGGTATTCCTTGTCCGTAGTAAAGTATTTTTTCTGCCAGAAAGCACTGGTGGTTTCTCTTTGTAAAATATAATAGCCTTTTACTTTTCCTGTTTTGGGTGCTGACCAGCTCAGGTAAGAATAGTTAGATAATTTTCTCACTTCTATTTTTACGTCTTCTGGCATGGCAGGAGCCTTGGCTAAATTAGCCAAGTTAGAAAGATTCATAGCTGTGTTCTTGCGCAGGTATTCAAAGTCCATAAATTCTGGAAGGTCTCCATACTGAATACCATTCTTTTTTTCTACGTCTTTGTGCTGGTGATTGTAGTTCTCATTCATTTCAGAAATACGTACAGCAGCATAGCCGTTTTCTACATAGGGTGTATGGTCTCCACCACGCAAGAATCGGTCATTACGATAAATCATGACAACTTCTAAATTCTCAACATAACGTTCTCCTATCTCTTTTACATATCGCGCAAGCTGCCTAGATTTTCCATCATTCTCTAATCCCAGCTGTCTAATTTGTTTGGCTGCTTTTTCAGTTTCATAAGCAGGTAAGCCTTCTGAGAATACCCTGATTCTAGTGTTGTCAATGATATTGGTTTCATTGCTATTATTACTACCCATAATATCATTGTTCAATACAGCTTCAATTCTAACACTGTCTTTTTTGAATTTATTGGCCATATAATAGGCGCCAAGTAAGCCCTGTTCTTCTCCGCTAACTGTAACAAAAATGATAGTTGCAGGAAAGCTTTGTTTACTCATGATTCGCGCGCATTCTAATACGGCTGCGGAACCACTACCATCATCATTTGCTCCAGGAGCATCACCAATTCTATCTGTTGGGCTTCCGCGCATATTATCTAAATGCCCACTAATGAGGAAAATGCGTTTGTCATTGGGGTCTGTTCCTTTAAGGGTGGCTACTACATTTCCCAATAGGGTAGCAGTGTCTATTCTTCTTTTGTCGGGTTGTAAAGTGGTAGTATCAATAAAAGCGGTTAGTCTACCACCAGATGATTTTGCAAAGCTGTTGAATTTAGACAAGACCCAATTTCTTGCAGCACCAATTCCTCGTTTTGGATCATTAGCCGAACTCATGGTATTCCTAGTGCCAAATGAAACCATTTGTCTAATATAGGATTCCAAAGAATCAGCAGATACCTCTTTAACCATGGAGGCAATGGATGCATCACGGTTAATAGTGGTTTGAGCTTTTGCTTGTAAAAATGACATAGCCAAGAGACAGCAAATAATTTGTTTTTTCATGTGTGGGTTATTGTGGTCAAAATGATCAATAGCGTTTAATAATGGTATTTGTCTTTCCAGCGGTCTTTCAAAAACTTTCTCAATTCATTCTCTCTGGCATTATTACCTGGCTCATAAAATTTGGTGCCAACCAAAGGAGCTGGTAAGTATTCCTGTTCAATAAAATTGCCCTGACCCAAATGTGAATACTGGTAATTTTTTCCATAGTCCATGTCTTTCATCATCTTGGTAGGAGCGTTACGAATATGCAAGGGTACCGGCTGGTCTCCAAATTGTTGCACTGCTTTCTGTGCTTCCATAATGGCTACCACAGCGGCATTACTTTTTGGCGATGATGCCAAATAGGTAACACATTGAGCCAGAATAATTCTACTTTCTGGGTAGCCAATTTTAGAAACGGCTTCAAAACAACCATTTGCCAGCAAAAGCGCATTGGGATTGGCATTGCCAATATCTTCACTAGCAAAAATGAGCATTCTTCTGGCTATGAATTTTACATCTTCACCGCCCTCAATCATTCTAGCCAACCAATACATGGCCCCATTGGGGTCACTTCCGCGCATACTCTTTATAAAGGCAGAAACAATATCATAGTGTTGTTCTCCCTGTTTATCATACAACGCAATTTTGTTTTGAGCTACTTGCATGACCAATGCGTCTGTAATAGGAATTTTTCCTTTTTGTTGTTTTACAGAAGCGGGTATGGAATTAGCAACCAATTCAAAGAGGTTCAATAGTTTTCTAGCGTCTCCCCCAGAAATCCGAATCATGGCTTCAGTTTCTTTCAGCTCTAATTGCAAAGATTGCATGAATGCATCTTTTTCCAAAGCCTGGTGCAAAAGCCTGATCATACCTTCTTGGTCTAATGCTTTGAGTACATAAACCTGACACCTACTTAGTAAGGCACTGTTTACTTCAAAACTGGGGTTCTCCGTAGTTGCACCAATCAAAGTAATAATCCCTTTTTCAACCGCTCCTAATAAGGCATCTTGTTGGCCTTTGTTGAATCTATGAATCTCATCAATAAAGAGAATAGCACCTATTTGTTCCTTGGCAGTTTCAATTACTTCTCTTACGTCTTTGACACCACTGCTGATGGCGCTTAATTGAAAATAAGGTACTTGTAAACTATGGGCAATAATATTGGCAATAGTAGTTTTTCCCACGCCGGGAGGTCCCCACAAAATCATGGATGGAATCCTTCCCTGTTCTATAGCATTGCGTAAAATACTGCCTTTACCAGTCAAGTGTTCTTGACCAATCAAGTCATCCAGGGTTGCCGGCCTAATTCTTTCTGCTAATGGAATAATGCTGTTCACATGAGCAAAGTACTAAAATGTAAGGGCTTTTAGAAAGGAAATTGTCAAAAGGCAATTAAGCTTCTTTTGGTAAAAACAAATGGGCATATTCTTTCAACAACTTGAAACAAATGCTAATATGTACTAATAGGCTTAAGGATAAGAAAAAGAAGAAATAAGCCATTCCCTTTATCATTTTTAGAAATAATCCATTGTTCATTTGGCTGGGCATATTTGGTTGTGCTGCCAATGCTTTGTCTGCAAATTCTTGCAAACTAGCAGAACCCATATAAAAAATACTCACCGAAATAAGCATGAACTGGAATCCTAGAAATAGGGTCACATAAGCATTTACTTTAATCCAATCTTTAACCGATGCTCCTAAAACTTGTTTTCTATTTAGACCCATCAATAGAAAATAAAAAGAACTGAGTACATAAATAATCATACCTGTTAGCAAGAATACAGGGAAAAAAAGACTGGGATTACCAAGCGCCATTATAATGGCTATCAAGTCCATAACTATGAAAAAAAGAGCAATTGGTAAGAGTACAAAACTCAATATTCTAAATAAAGTAAGTTGGTTCATGGCGGCAGCTATTGTTGTTGTTGCCCGGCAAAGTTATCAATAATTAGTTCTGCCTCCTCCGATGCGGATTGTTTTTGCATTTTCACGGAGTTGATTTCTTCAAATACATGCCCATCTTCATATCCAACAGATACATAAACAGAAAGTGATTGCCTGGCAGGTCCCTTAAATGTTCCTTTGGCTGGAGTGCAATCACTAAAATCCCTTCCTACGGCTAATTTTACGTGGTTATTGGTAGCCCAGACATTATTGGTAGGGTCAATGCCTATCCATCCATGATTGGGTACAAATGCTTCTACCCAAGCGTGGGTGGCACCTTCTCCGCGCATCCCATTTTTATTAGGACAGATATAGCCACTCACATATCTAGAAGGAATTCCAATCATTCTAAGCAATTCTAGCATTACATGCGCAAAATCCTGACAAACCCCCGCTTTTTGAGCTACAATTTCATCAACCGTAGTTTCAATTGTAGTAATCCCTTTGATATAAGTAAAATCAGTAAAAATAAAAGCACAACAATCTTTGACAACCTGATCAATGGTTTTATCTGGGCTATAAAAACTGGCTATATAAGATTGCATCAAGGCTTCTGAGCTACTTGGAGAAGTTCTAACTAATTCCAACAAGTGCAGGTCATTGCCAATAGCTTTTTCAAGGTCTGATACATAACTAGGTAAAGCAATATTTGGTTCAGGGGCAATGGCTGTTCTTACCGTTAATTTGCTTTCAATCACCATTTCTTGGTGGGGTTGCAAGAGGTTAAAACAGCCTGTTTTATTACCCCAATAATCGGTATAAGTTAATACTTCAGGTTGACCTGTAATAATCAGTTCTTGGTGTAAGACTTCTTGTTCAGGAACTACAAAAGGAAAAATCTTGATTTCATTCACACTTTCCTTAACAGGTCTATCATAATCGTATCTGGTAATGTGATGTATCGTAAAAACGGACATGCGCTAGGCTGTTTAAGAATAAGAGAAATAGGTTCTGCCTAAGTCACGGCTGAATTCGTTTAATTCCTTCCGTACATAAATCAGATAGTTTTCTAACCCTTCTCTTTCTACCAATTCCAAGTCGGCAAATTTTACAGAACTGTATAATCGGCCAAAGGAACGGCTCAATTGAATGCTACCTTCCACAGGGTTAGAGGCTGCAATATCGGATAAATATTTGTTAGCCCTGTCCAAAGCATAATAAACCGATCTTGGGAAGTTCTTATCAAATAGCAATTGTTGGGCTACATTGTAGTTATGGTGCTGGTTGCTATAGTTTTTCAAATGCAGTTCATAACCAGATAATGCCAATAAAAGGCTTCTCCAAAAAAGAATATCCTGCTCGTTTTTAAAGTCAAACCCCGTTTTCTTAAAATAGAAGTGGGTAAATTCAGCTGTTAACAAGCATCTTTCTGTTTGTTTTCCAAGGTTCATATAATTCCATCCTTGGCCCCTTGGCATGGTACTATCTGTAATGCCACAAAATTGATCACTACTATTGATAAAGGCATCAATGATCAAAATGGCGTCTGGACCCGCAATTTTTTCAGCAATTCCGGGTTGGTTAACCTGATGGTAGATGAGGTTCATCTGTTCCCAAACTTCCTTGGTAATTTGATCCTGTACCCCTCTAGCATTTTCTCTTGCTCTAGTGATAATTACTTTTAAAGAATTGGTATTCTTGGTGTCTAATAACAAGTATTTTAAAGCTGCTGCATTATCCTGTTTTAAACGCGCTATTTCTTCTTGATTCAAGGACGTAAAAATCTTTAAAGCAGGTTCCCAGGTCATGCCACTTGCCTGAACTTTATCAAAGGAAAGGATATAACTGGTTTTCATCAAACGGAGCATGCCGTCGGCACGTTCCATATAACGGTGCATCCAATATAGTGAGTCGGCTATTCTACTTAACATAGTTGTTGTTTCAAGTGCTACAATGCTGTTTCATTAATGGTTGGGCATGTCTACTACCCATGTGTCTTTACTTCCGCCACCCTGTGAGGAATTTACAACCAAGGAACCTTCTCTTAAAGCTACCCTAGTTAATCCTCCAGCAACAACGTCAATACCGTTAGGGCCACAAAGAGAATAAGGGCGAAGGTCAACGTGTCTGGGTTGTAACTTGCCATCTATTAAGCAAGGAACAGTAGACAATTGAATAATGGGTTGTGCAATAAAACCACGAGGATTGGCTAAGATATTTTCTTTGGCTTTTTCCATAGCAGCTTCAGTAGCGCTATTTCCCATCACCATACCATAACCACCAGATTGATTGGTTTCTTTGATCACCATCTTGTACATATTCTTGAAAACATGTTCCCGCTCTTCATCAATATTCATATGATAAGTAGGAATATTGGGAAGGATAGTTTCTTCGTTCAGATAATATTTAATCATGTCTGGTACGTATGCGTATACAGCCTTATCATCGGCCACGCCATTACCCAATGCATTCACAATTGCCACATTGCCTTTTCTATAAGCACTAATTAATCCAGGAACTCCCAGAGCAGAATCTGGTCTAAAAACCAAGGGGTCTAAAAACTCGTCATCAATTCTTCTATAAATCACGTCTACCTGTCTTAGACCGGCTGTGGTTTTCATATAGACTTTCTGATTGTCTACCAATAAGTCCCTACCTTCTACTAATTGAATACCCATTTGGCGTGCCAAAAAAGTATGTTCAAAATAGGCTGAATTATACATGCCTGGGGTTAGTAAAACTACCGTTGGATTAGCGTTTTGCCTAGGTGCTAATTGAATCAGGTTATCATGTAATAACAAAGGATAATTGTTGATCATCCGCACATTATTATCCGCCAATAAATTGGGGAAAATGCGCTTGGTCACTTCTCTGTTTTCCAACATATAAGAGACACCTGATGGTGTTCTCAAATTGTCTTCCAGAATATAGAAAGTGCCATCATCACCTCTAATTAAATCAATACCCGCAATATGTACATAGATATCAAATGGAACTTTTATGCCAAACACTTCACGGGTAAAATGTGGACAGGATGCAATTAAATCGGCTGGGATTACACCGTCTTTTACAATTTCTTGATCATTGTAAATGTCTTTCAGAAATAAATTAAGCGCCTTAATCCTTTGTTGAATTCCCTTTTCAATATGAGTCCATTCAGCTCCAGTAATAATTCTAGGAATAATGTCAAAGGGAAAAATTCGTTCAATTCCCTCATTTTCACTGTAAACAGTAAAAGTGATTCCTTGACTCATAAATAGTTCTGAAGCTAGCTTGTGTTTCTGTTCCAGTTCAGCCAAACTCAATTTGCTGCCGGTTTCATAGATAGAATAGTACTGTTGCCTAATTCCATCATTGCTTTTCATTTCGTCCCAAATATGTGACACAATGGGGTAATTATTGAAGAGGGCCTCTCCAGTCATAAGCATAGTTTTGTATGGTCAGTTACAAAAAAAAGGTTGCAAGCCAGCCTGTTATGGCTTAGCAAACAACCTTCTCTAAATTAAGGATTAATTTGATTGGGCAAGAATGAATTTAAAAACTGCCCATTTTTAATGGATAGAAATATGGTTTTACTGCAAATTCAACTTGATTTGTAATTCAGTGAATTGTTTGTCATCAATGGTACTAGGCGCGTCTAACATCACATCACGACCAGAGTTGTTTTTTGGGAAGGCAATAAAGTCTCTGATACTTTCACTGCCACCTAAAATGGCACAAAGTCTATCAAAACCAAATGCCAAACCACCATGTGGCGGTGCACCATATTCAAAAGCACCCAACAAGAAACCAAATTTGTGTTGCGCTTCTTCTTCACTCATCCCCAATGCAGCAAACATTTTTTCTTGCAGGTTACGTTGGAAAATTCTAATAGAACCACCTCCAATTTCATTGCCATTTAAAACCATATCATAAGCATTTGCCTTGATATTGGAATAAGGGTGTTCTAAGTATTTTTCAGCATTTTCAATCACTGGATTGTTGTTGATCATGATCTCAATCTCATCCGGTTTGGGAGAAGTAAAGGGATGGTGTCTGGCCACCCAGCGATTGTCTTCTTCTGCATATTCAAACAATGGAAAGTCCATTACCCAAAGCAATTTGAATTCATCATCCTTTCTAAAGCCCAAACGCTTGCCCATTTCTAAGCGTAATTCGCTGGTGGCTTTTCTAGTTCTTTCTTCTCTTCCTGCTAAGATTAATACCAAGTCGCCAGCAACAGCACCAGCTGCATCTGCAATGGCTTTTAGTTTGTCTTCTGTATAGAATTTATCAACGCTACTTTTATAAGTTCCATCTGCATTACACTTGATGTATACTAAGCCTTGCATGCCAATCTGAGGGCGCTTTACCCAATCAGTTAACTCGTCAGTTTGCTTGCGCGTGTATTCGCTGCAACCAGGAGCTGCAATGGCCAAAACGGTTTCAGCATTGTCAAACACACCAAATCCTGCACCATTGATTAATTCTCCAGTAGCATGAAGTTGACCACCCTTCAAGAAAGCAGATTTTAAGTTAGCAATCTTCATTCCAAAACGAATATCAGGTTTGTCATTACCAAACTGCCACATGGCGTCTTCCCAGCTCATACGTTCTACAGTTTCTGTGTAGTCAATATTCTTAACGTCTTTGAAAATGCGTTTTACCAAACCTTCAAACATGTTCAGAATATCTTCCTGTTCAACAAAAGCCATTTCACAGTCAATCTGTGTAAATTCAGGTTGACGGTCTGCTCGTAAGTCTTCATCGCGGAAGCATTTTACAATTTGATAGTACCTATCGTATCCACTTACCATCAGCAATTGCTTAAAGGTTTGTGGTGATTGAGGAAGGGCATAAAATTGACCAGGATTCATTCTAGAAGGCACCACAAAATCGCGTGCACCTTCTGGCGTAGACTTAATCAAAAATGGCGTTTCAATATCCATGAAATTATTTTCATGTAGATAGTTGCGCGTACTTCTGTTTACTGCATAACGCAGTTCCATATTTTTTTTCAGTGCATTTCTGCGTAAATCCAAAAAGCGGTATTTCATGCGTAAATCATCCCCGCCATCCGTATCATCCTGAATGGTAAATGGAGGTACTGCTGATTTGTTCAAGATTTTAAAACTGCTAATGGCAATTTCAATTTCGCCTGTGGCGATGTTCGCATTCTTATTACTGCGTTCCTGAACCTTACCAGTGGCTTGTAAAACAAATTCCCTACCCAGAGGATTGGCGTCTAAAACGCTATTCAATTCTTCACCAAACAATAATTGGGTAATGCCATATCTATCGCGCAAATCCACAAAAGTAATGGCGCCAAATTTTCTAACGGTTTGAACCCAGCCTGCTAGGGTTACTTCTTTGCCGGCATGAGCCAGTCTCAATTCTCCACATGTATGTGAACGGAACATAATAATTGGTTTGAAATGTCAATCCCCGAATGACTATTCGGGCCGCAAATATAACCGAAAAGGGGCTGGAAAGGGCCAAAATGTTCGCCTATCTGTATCTTTACCGTTCATGAGCAGCATTCCCATTTCAAAAACTACCCACAGAATAGCAGTAGCCGTCTTTTTTTTCTTGGCAGGATTGAGCTTTGCCAGTTGGGCAAGTAGAATTCCAGATATCAAGCTTCATTTGGGTTTGAGTGAGGGAAGTTTGGGCTTAATCCTTTTTGCCCTACCAACTGGAATCATGAGTAGTTTACCCTTTACGGGTTGGATTATCTCTAAGTGGAGTAGTAGAACCATTTTGCTTATTGCTTCCATTTTGTACCCCCTAACCTTGGTGTTGATAGGGATGGTTGAAACCCCCATCCAATTGGCCGGAACCCTATTTCTGTTTGGCACTTGGAGCAATTTTTTCAATATTGCCGTAAACACACAGGCCATTGCAGTAGAACAACTCTATGGTAAAACCATTATGGCATCCTTTCATGGAATTTGGAGTTTGGCAGGTTTTACAGGAGCAGCCGTAGGTACCTTGATGATCTCCTTGGAATTGGTTCCATTTTGGCATTTCTGTATCATTAGTTCTATGTCCATACCAGTGGTGTTATTGGCCAATAGGTACACCGTAAAACAAGACGCTCAAACCGGAAAACAACCTCTATTTGCAAAGCCAGACAAAACCATTCTTTTGTACGGTTTGATTGCATTTGGAAGCATGGTTTGTGAAGGAACCATGTTTGATTGGTCTGGGGTCTATTTTCAAAAAGCCGTTGCTGCACCAGCTCAATGGGTTACCCTGGGCTATTTGTTGTTTATGGGAGCCATGGCCACGGGCCGATTTATCTCAGATAGATTTACCACAAGATTTGGCATCAAACCCGTTTTACAAGCCAGTGGGGCGTTAATTGCAACTGGACTGATGTTATCAGTCATCTTTCCCTATATCATTCCTGCAGGAATTGGATTTTTAATGGTAGGTCTTGGCGTGTCATCCGTGATTCCGCTCATTTATAGTGCGGCTGGTAGATCCAAAACCATGAATCCGGGCGTTGCCCTTGCAGCGGTATCCACCATTGGATTTATTGGGTTCTTACTTGGTCCACCACTTATTGGAAGCATTGCGCAAATTGCCAGCTTAAGATGGTCATTTGCCTTAATTGCCTGTTTGGGATTATTGATTACGGTACTAGCAAAAAAAATGCACTGATAACAGTGCATTTCTAAGATTTATGGTATTCGTTATTAGCCAATCAAGTGAGGCACAAAACGGCTTTTGTTATCTGTAATTAAAGTATCGGCTTCTCTAATTCCCATACCTGCAGGTTCCTGTCCAATGACCCAAGATCCTATTACAGGATAATGGTCACTAAAATTAGGAAGGGTAAAAAGCTCTTGATAAATATATCCTTCTGCACCATACTGACCTTCTGTTTTGGCAAGACCTATATTTTTCATCACCAAATCAATATTGGCACCTTCTCTAGAAAGAATGGGTTTCTTGACATAGTTACTCAATTTGCCATCTTCAAAATAGGCTGGCAATAAATAAGGACAGTTAGGGTAGAGTTCCCACAAAATGGGTAAGATGGCTTTGTTAGACAAAATCATTTTCCATGCGGGTTCAATCCAAAGTGCTTTGTTTTTGTCTTCTAACATGTTTTTACCAAAGCTTTCACTGAGTAACCATTCCCAAGGATAAAGTTTGAATATGTTTTTAATGGGCTGGTTTTCAAGGTCTAGAAATTCCCTGTTGTCAGCGTCCCATCCAATATCATCAATAAAGATCAACTTGGTGTCCAATCCAGCTTGAATAGCGCAATCGCGTAGGTATTCTGTATTGGTCAAGTCTTCCAAAGTCTCTTTTAAACAAGTAAAATGCAAAGGGCCTGGATTCAAATAATTTTTTAAGTATTTCCAGTACTCAATTAATTTTTCATGCACACTATTAAACTGATCCTTATCCTTGTCAAAATCTTTTAACCAGAACCACTGTACAATTCCTGCTTCATACAAACTAGTTGGCGTGTCAGCATTAAATTCCAGCATTTTTATTTGACCATCTTTATAGCAAAGGTCAAACCTACCATAGATAGCAGGATGGTCTTCTGTCCAAGATCTTTCAATCATAGGAATAGCCCAATCAGGAATATTGAATTTGGCATAGAGACCTTCATCCATCACGTGCTGTACTGCACCCAAACAACAGTCATAGAGTTCAGCAGTAGCTTTTTCAATGGCCAGAATTTCTGGCATTTCAAATTTGTAATAGACAGATTCATCCCAATAAGGAACATTGGTGGTATGAAACCCAAATCCCAGTTTCTCCACTTCTGTTTGCCAATTATTTCTGGGTGTAATTTGTATTCTTTGCATGATTCAATTCTTAAGATGATACACTAAATCCACTTCTTCCAAAACCGCCACGAGTTACTGCGCCTTTAAATCCATTACTACCAATATTGGAGCTGGGGTGAATGGCACTTGAATAATAGCCAGCGCGTTGGTAAGAACCATTATTATAATTACCATAAGGCCTAAAAGCATAATACCAAAGTAGGGCCGTGCCAATGCCGCTGTGATGGTGCACCCTTGTATATGGAGCCGTGCTATCACTTCTAATATGAACTTTTGCGTTATCGTCCCAATCGTTTTTCTTAGGCTGGTTGCAACTAGCAAGGGTAGCGGTGATTAACACCAATTGTATATAGGATGATTTCTTCATGTTGTTTACTTTACCGTAATATAGATTTCATATTCTTTTTTCACTGTTACGTCTTTCATATCGCCATCGGCGTTTTCAGCAACAGTTCTTTTCATACCCAAACTGGGAACAGTGTCACGGTATTCAATGTTTTTAATAATCACATTGTCTTTCCAAACCGAATGGGTAGTGATTAAGACATCGCGTAAGCTGTCTAATTGTTCTACTTTAACAGCGCTTTCAATGGCGCCATCTTTATTAACGGTGTTGGTAATGTCTTCGTTTTTTTCAGTGTCTTCGCAGGAGATGAGCAAGAATAAAGCAGCAGCTCCTAGTATCGCAAGTACGATAGGTTTCATGTTGGAATACATCAATGTCAGTTTTTAAATTTGGTTGCGTGTTGGTCCTGTAGACCGCAATCCGCAAATAGGTTGATTACACTAAAGATAACCTGCACAGAGCTGGAACTTCTTTTTGTGGAGCAAAATTTTTTGAGGATTGCTGTTGCCAGTTATAGTCGGTGAATTTCTGGGGGTTTTACACGTTGACGAAAACGAGCAAAGAGAAATTCAATAATGTGGTTCATGTTGCATGGGAGCGAGGCTCCGTTTACTTTGATACAGTAAAGATATAGCGGAGCAGCCCTAGCCACAAAGGGTATGCGGGTCAAACGGGACAGGCAATAATACCAGTGGTAAAGTATGTTTGATGAGTGGTAAAACAGTAAAAAAAATCGAGAATTTGCTACAATGTTTCAAGTTCACTGGGGTGACGGGGCTTCCAAAATCCATAATAAAAGCCCAAAATCAGAAGCCCAATGGAAAATGGAATCAGTGCTAAGTGCTTCATTGTCAATCCTCCTGGAATGGGGTGGGTGTCAAATCCCAAAAATTCGCTGACCATCCAATAAGAGTTGGCGCTAATCCAAATGCTAATGGCCAGATTGTGGCAAAGCTCAGACATATATTGCCTGGTTCGCCAGGCAATAATGATAGAAATAGCTAGTGTGGGAATGATCATGACAATACCCAAGGGTTTCCAAACCATACACCAGGCCACGTCTTTGAACAACCAGAAGACAATATGGAGATTTTCCATTTTCCGGTATTTCAAGGGGATATTGTAAGTAGGCGCCTGCTGTTCTTGGTTCATGCCGTTGATTTTGGGGTGAACCACTAAAATAATTTTTTTCAGGCTTTAACGGCTTAAAATCTTTTTAAAGCGCTGCACATCGGCTAGGGGATGCAAGGGCGTTTGATGCAATAGGTACTCCGTAAACTGATGCCCAAAATAAGGCGATAAGGAACAACCCTTGGTTCCCATGCCATTAAAAACCCCAATGGCAGGCTGCAATGGGTGCAAACCCACAAAAGGTCTTCTTTCCATATTGGCCGGTCTCTCCGATGCCTGATGATCCACAATGGTATAGGGTAATTTGAGCCAGTGTTTCAATTGCTGATCTACTTTTTCTCTAAAAGCTTGAGTGGGTAATAAGTCAGTAAAATTCCATTCATAAGTTGAACCAATCCACCACAAATCTTCCTGCCAAGGAACTAGGTTTAACCCTTGTTTGTAAATATGATTTCTAGGTAAATCTGGAATGGATGCAAAAATGGCTTCTCCTTTATTTCTAGCATAAGGAAGCAAATGAAAATAGGGGTTTTCAAAACCATCCGTTCCATCACAGAATATGATTTTTTCTGCTTCCCATTCCCTATAGCTAACGCGATGGGATTCTACTAAAAGTTCTTCCAATTGAAAATGGTCTTCTAATAATACCCCTGTAGTTGCCAATTGTTTGCGCCAACCATTCATCATGGCGTTGAGGTCTATGAGTAGGCAAGGATTGATTTCACCAATACCAAATGGAAAATCAAAATAGTGTCTCCATGCATCAGGATTTTCTGGCACTTGCAGGTATTCTCCTTCTTCTGGAAGCCTTTCTCTAAAAGCCAATTCCATTTGAGGAGTTGGATGAAAATCTAGGATATTACACTGACGGATTAGATTGATCCCAAGTTCATTTCCTAATTGGGTATAAGCTTCCCAAGCAAAGGGTAAGAGTTTTTCAATCTCCCAGGTGCGCACCATTCTTCTACCAGTAACCGGATTAATTACCCCACTGGCTAATTTGGTGGAACTATTGGGTCTGGACTGGTCAATCACCAATACCTTTTTGCCGGCCTTTTTCAGGTTCCAACTTAGGAAAGTTCCACATAGTCCTTGACCAACAATCATATAATCCACCTGCATCTTGCAAATTTCGGGTTTAATCCTTTAACAGTGGCATCATTCCTGAACCTGTAAGCGAATGCCTTCTGAATGCGCATTAAAACCAGGGGCATACAAACACTGAATATTAGCAATACCCGCCGAGAAATCACCCAAATGGGTTAAGAAAACAGGATAGTCAAAAACATAAACGCCTTTTGAAATTTTGTCAAAATAAAAATGGGAAGCAGCATCAGTGATGTTTTCATAGTAGCCCAATCCTTCCTGCCATTTATAACCACTCAAAGCATTAATAGGTTCCATACCAGCGGCCCTACTATCTTTCAAATGCACATATTCCAAATCCCTATCTGTGTTAATAGTTAAACGGATAATTAATCTATCACCAACATGCATGGGATTGTTGGCATCAACTGGCACCAAAACCGTACCCTTGTTTGAATGTTGTTCTACCAATAATTGTTTTTGAATTTTCAAATTGGTATTGGCATTGGTAATTTGATCCATGTTTTCAAAATACTGCCAATAGATGGTGCCCCAAGCAGGTTGATTGTTTTTGTTCTTACCATTATTACTTGAAGTGCTTACTTGAATCTTGCCCATGTCAGCACTCATTTTTGTTCCATCAATCCTATGTTGAAAATAGCCAGTACCCGCTTCTGTAGATAGCTGTTTAGAATCTAAGATTGTCTTGCCTAATTGAATGCGAACAGCGCGTTGGTCATCTAACCAATTGGATCCATTCATTAAGAAAGCGTAACAAACATCGGCTGTGCCCATACTATTACCCCAATAATTGGTTTGTTTATTTAGGATTAACCAGGTCTTCATGGAACTCAATTGCTGGTCCAATATTTCTGACTTTCGGCCTTCAGTAAATTCCGCCGTCATGGTGGCCACCCTAATTACTGTGGCCATTTCAGAGCCCTGCCAAAAGTATTGATTTGGTGCTTTCCAATACATGCCTTTTTCCTTGCTAGAAACGGCATTTTCCATTATGGCAGGAACTAGTTTGTCAAATACCAATACAGTTTCTTTATTGCGATAATACACTTGTGCCAGCATAGCTTTTTCTTCTATCCCCAATCTATTCCAGCTAGTTCTTCCAAGTTTCAAATAAAACTGTTGTGCTTTTGCATCATTGATCTGAATATCGCCATAAAAACTGCGCATAAATAAATATTGAATATGCCAATAGTTTAATCCTGCTTTTGCAAAATCATATTTGCGACTAGCCAATTTTTCATACTGGGTAAGAAATACAAGGTCTAGGTAGCCCACTGCTTTTAAGAGCATGGGTTTTAAACGAATGGCCATATCAGGTGTAATGGCCCCCAATCTTTTTAATTGGCCAATACGGGTTAACACTAAGCTAGTCATATAAGGATTGGTCAAACCACCTTTAAACCAGGCAAAACCACCTACAGGTAATTGCCATTCTAATAATTGCTTTAATTGATTTTCTTGATCCTCCGCCAATCTAGCTAGATTAAATAATTGCGCCAGTTGCTGCATTTGTTCGGTCTCTGTTTTGGCTTGTAATACCCAAGGGGTCTCTTCTAATAAAACCTGTTTAAGGGCTTGATTTTTTTGCAAATTGGAAATCAAAGAGGCACTATCTTTTTTCCAGTCTTGGTAATAGGCTTTGACCTTGGGATATTTATTCATGATCTGAGCTGCCATGGCATTGGCATAAAAGCGATTGATCAATGTTTCAATACATTGGTCATTACCCTCTTGTAAGTAGGGAAGTGCCTTTACCACATACCAAGCAGGGTTGCTGCTAAATTCAACCGTTAAGGATTCATTGCTGGCGCTAGCACTTTGTTCCTGCAATAATTTATCAAAATGCAGATTTACCGTTGTGTCACCCGAAATATGAATAGGTAAGGTTTCTGTAACCAATTGTCTATTACTCAAAACAGGAATGGTTTGTTCTTCTCCATCGCTATAGTTACCAGCTCTAGCAACTACCCTCCAGATCAATGGCTTGTTATAAGTATATGGAATTTGAATGGGGAATTTTACTGGACTATTTTGTCCTGCTGCTACTGTAAAATATTGTGTAGGAAAAACGTTTTGAAACCATCCATCCACAGAGGTATTGGTGCTGGGATCAACTAATTCTAGTGTTACTTGTCCGGTTAGTTCTTTATCACTCAGATTGGCAATGCGGCTACTAAATTCCAGTTTATCCCCTTCTCTAAAAAAACTTGGAGCATTGCTTTGTAACATCAAAGTTTTTTGTGTTTGAATAGTGGCACTTTGATAACCGGTACTCAAATCTTTGGAATGGGCAAAACTTTGCCATTTCCATTTGGTTACGGCATCTGGCATGGTAAAACTAAATTGGTATTTGCCACTGCTGTCTGCGTGTAGTTCTGGAAAGAAGAAAGCTGTTTCTGAAAAATTCTTTCTAATCACCAATTCATCCTCCAAATTTTTGCCGTCTTTGACAACCCTGCCATTGACCATATGTTCACCTGTCTTTGGATCAATTACATCTACCGATGTGTACACTTTGTCATAGGCTTCTTCCTGTACCGGACTGTTAGCATCAAATGCTTTTGAAGAAACGCCTCGAATACTTATTGATTTTGCCGAAGATGCATTGTAACCAACTACTTCCACTCCTCTTAATGTACCCATTTCAAAATTTCGAGCTGGGAAATATTCCAAATTTAAACCCAAGGATAGTTGGTCATATATTATTGGCTTTTCAATATAGTCAACTAATTTTCGAATCCTATTTTGATGACCATTAACTTGATAAAAATTCTGATTAGAATTCCAAAATTTGGCATAAGAAGGTTTCTGCCATAAATTAGGGAATTCCCAACTATGCGGTTTAATAGCATCTAGTGAAGCATCATACATGGAGCTTAGTAATTCTGCTGCTTTCTGTTCACCTTTTGCACCCATTAATTCAATGGTCCATTTTTCTTGAGAACCTGGCTCGGTTTTGTTTCTGTAACTTTGATACTTAATAGTTAATTCCTTGTTCCTCCAAGGAACTTCAATTTGGTATTCTTGGTAATAAACTCGATTGTCATACACATAGAAAGCCGTTTTAACAAAACCACCTCTATCAGAATCTTGTACTAGCAATTTTTGTGAATTAAGCCCACTATTCATTATGACAGATTCCATGGAAGTTTTTTTATTGCCATAGTATGTCTCTTGAATCAGATATATTTTTTTTGGTAAAACATGATTTATCCAATAAAGGCTGTCTCCAGGTTGATAAACTTTTTCTTCTAGGTAGGAGGATTGTTGTAAATAACTGCTTTCATTTAAAAGATCTTGACTAAAAATTTGGAAATAGCTGGTATTGGTAATGTTGTGTCCAAAATTGTCTTTACTAGATACTACCAATGCATAAAATCCTCCTTTTAATTTTCTTGCTGTTAATGCTAAGTCTTTTGTGTCACTTGATTCTAAAGTTGTATCAAAAACGCTTGCAGTCTTTTCCCAAGTTGTATATTCTGTTTCTTGATCATATTCATCAGTTGGAAAATATTTCCAGAAGGTATCCTTATCCATCAATCTTAGATCAGGTTTGCTCCAGTATCTTTTGCGAAACATTTTTCCAGGTTGTTTCAGTGGTAGAATTTGCAAAAGAAGTTTGGCTTTTAAGGGTTGTTCATTCAAATTTTTAACTGAAATGCCAATATTTAGCAAGCTATCAGAATGAGTTTGCTTTTTATGTTCAATACTGATATATCTATCTGTATATCCAATTGACACTGAGGTTGTGGCTGTTTTACTCTCTCCATTTGGGTCAGTTGCATCAACTGCAATGCTGTATATGTAGATAGGTTGGTAATTGGAATCAATGCTTTGATCTGGACTTGCCTTAAACCTAATACTACATTTACCCAATTCGTTGCTGACTATTTCTCCGTTAGCAATTTCTATGGGTGATTTATATGGAAAGCTATAATTAGGGTAGTAACTAAAAGATGGTTTTACAAGCCGCATCACCCTATATTTTACTTTAACGTTATTTAAACTGTTCCCAGCATAGGCCCTTAAATTCAATGGAACTGTTATGCTATCATTGAGCCTTGTTGCTTCTTTTGGTATTTCAAAATTTAAAAAGAAGCTGGGGCGTTTATATTGTTCTACTCTAAGGTTCGCATTTCCTATACCATTGTTTTTAGCCATAATTTGATAATTCCCATTTAATGCATTTTCAGGTAATATAAATTGCCCATGGAAACTACCGTACTCATTGGAGACTGTTTTAATGGAATCAATGATTTGATAATTAGCGTCTCTCAATAAGATGGTACAACTGTCTTGTTGAACCAATTTGCATTGTTTGTAATAATAGTCTTCTGTTGTAATGATACCTTTAAAAAACAAAGATTGGCCCGGGCGATAGATACTTCTGTCTGTGAAAAAGAAGGTTTGTTTTTTTTCTTGCTCATATTTTGTTTGGTTGGTATTGTTGAAGTCTGGACTATAATAAAGAGAATGATATTCATTAGACTGGTAATGATCCTTTCCATAACTGATATTAATTCGGAGATAATCAATATTTTTATTTGCTAAAAAATGAACCAATCCGTTCTTATCTGTTTTATAATCAGCAGATTTATTCCATTTGCCATTAAAGGTTCCATTCTGATTTCTTTCCTGTAAAAATGTGCTTACTAAGGCATTGTTTAGGGGCATTCCTGTGGTTCTATCTAGCACATAAAAATGGTTGTCCTGTTGTAGATAACTAATATTAGAAACTTGAAAATTTTGTAAAGAAACTGGTTTTGAACTATCTGAAAAGTTTTTATCTGTAGAACAAAGTAGGGTATAAGTGCCTACGGGGAGCCCATCAACTTTCATTTCAGTAAAATGGGTTTGATAATCCGTTGTTACAGGTAATTCCTGTTCAAAAACTCTATAGGGAGTTAGTTTAGATGCTAATTTTATTAATTCATTACTTGGATAAGATACCATTAAACCGCTTTGTTGATCTGATTGAATGATTCTAAAGTATAGTCTGTTGGCATTTTTAAATTGCAACAAAACCCTAAAAGGTTTTTCCGGAATATTTACCTTTTCTGTTTCGGTATTAATACTAACAGAAAGAATGGAATTTTTTAAGGATTCCATTTCAAATCTTGCCGGAAATTCTTTACCAAATTTGTTTTCTACCGTTTCAATTATTTTCAATGCTTCAACATATTTCCACCTTTTAATGCTATCATAAATGGCCAAATAACTGGAGGCTTCATCTGCGTATTTTAATGCCAATACATACCATGCTTTAGTTGCAATGGGTACTTCCGATAAATGGTTGGTAATATATTGTATGGCTTCTAATTGTGCCGTTTCTTTTTGCGCAATGTTGCCGTTTTGATACACCCAATTAATTCGCTCCAAATCAACATCCACTAGTGCTGAAGGATTTTTGTCTGTTAAATGAGCTTGAATCAATTGCTGAAAAATTTGTAAACTAATCCAGTAATGTGAATTACTATCATTGGTATTAAACTTGGCACGACTAAAAATTTCATAATTGGCCAAAGCCTTTGGGTCACGAATGCTATATGGCTCTAAGGGTTGATTAATTCTTCCTTCTTGGGATTTGAAAAAATCCAAAGCCTCATGTGCAATAAGATCAAAAAGGGTTGGTCTTAATGCTTGTGCGTTTCCTTTGACAATCAGCGGGGCATAATCATTTAAATCAGTGTTTATTAGCTTGTTGGTTGATCTAATAGCGGATAAATAATTTTCCTGTATTTTTTGGAAAAAGTCTGTAATTCCCCATGTTTGAATATCTTTTTTATTGGGTTCTTTACTTGTTGCTCTATTATATAATTTGCTACGATTACTATAAAAATAATGTCGTAATTCTTTGGCAATCATCAAATGATAGATAGACCTAAATACACTGTCTTTTGTTCCACCCAATTTGGTCTCTAAAACTTTTACACGTTGATTAATATCCGTTTCGCTAACCCTGTCTTCTAATTTCAATTGATAGACCAAGGTTTTCAATTGCTGTACCTGATTGCCAGATTGGATGGCCTGGGTCTCTAATAGCTTCAGTTTACTCAAAGCAGTCTTTGTCAAATTCAAATTGATCAAGCTGTCTATTTCCTTCCATTGTTTGGTATATTCTTGAGCCGGCGCTTGCGCAAATAGCCATCCAGACACCAACAAACAGCCTATTCCTATAATCAGTCTTTTTAAAAGCATAGTTTCTATTTTACCACTGGCAATTATGATGCAAATCTCTCAGTCTTTGCACAAACGAAAATACCCATTAACATTCTCTTATGGGTATGGAATAAAAAATCCCGGTCTTTTGGACCGGGATCAATATTCAAAAGATTGAATCTTATTTTTTCAGAGCAGCTGCCATGGTAATACCAATATCAGCTGGGCTAGCAACTACTTCAATGCCACATTCTGCCATAATCTTCATTTTGGCTTCTGCAGTATCATCGGCACCGCCAATGATGGCACCTGCGTGACCCATACGGCGTCCGGGAGGAGCTGTTTGACCAGCAATAAATCCTACTACAGGTTTGGTCTTATTATCCTTGATCCAACGGGCTGCATCGGCTTCCATGCTACCACCAATCTCACCAATCATGATGATACCATCGGTTTCTGGATCGTTCATTAACAATTCTACCGCTTCTTTGGTAGGAGTTCCAATAATGGGGTCTCCACCAATTCCAATGGCTGTGCTAATTCCCAAACCAGCTTTTACCACTTGGTCAGCAGCTTCATAAGTAAGGGTACCGCTTTTAGAAACAATCCCAATACGTCCTGCTTTGAAGATAAAACCTGGCATGATACCTACTTTGGCTTGGTCTGCGGTAATCACACCTGGGCAGTTTGGTCCAATTAAACGGGTATTAGTCCCTTGCAAGAAGTTTTTCACTTTTACCATATCCTGAACAGGAATGCCTTCTGTGATACAAACTACCAATGCAATCCCTGCATCAGCAGCTTCCATAATGGCATCTGCAGCAAATGCTGGTGGTACAAATATGATACTCACATTGGCGCCGGTTTTATTTACCGCATCGGCCACTGTATTAAAAACTGGCTTGTCCAAATGGGTGCTGCCACCTTTTCCAGGTGTAACGCCACCAACCACATTTGTTCCGTATTCAATCATTTGGGTAGCATGGAAAGTACCTTCCGTACCAGTAAATCCCTGAACAATGATCTTAGAGTCTTTATTAACTAAAACTGCCATGACTATTTAAAATTTGCGGCAAAAATAGGTGAAAACCGTTAAGTCTTTGGGTAAAGCGCCCTAAACTTTGGGAAATTTTGCGCAAACGTTCACTTCCGGTTTTTATAATTTGTAAAATGCCCGGCTGTCCTTGCCGTTTTTACAACTCACTTTTAGGTAATAAGGCCCTTTTGGTAAAAATTCGGTATTGATTTCCAATACATTATTTCCTTGAATCAGTTGTTTGACCAATGTCTTTTTCAATTGACCATAGATATCGTAGATAGAAACCTCGGTATCGGTTTGATTATTCCTGCTCCAAATGGTCAGAATCATTCTATAGGCCACTGGATTTGGGTTAATACTTACAATTCTGATAAAGTTGTTGGGTGCCTGTGGCAAATTGATACTATCCTGCAAAATCACCGGTTTGCACATTTCAGCTTCACATCCATTGGCTGTTTTTACTTTCAAACAAACGGTATATGCACCTTGAATGGGATATTCTTTTAAAGGTTTTGCCTGATTGCCTGTTAGGCTGGTATTATCACCAAATTTCCAAGTTCTTGAAACTATGCTATCATTAAATGCACTGCTCAAACTACTGTTAAATTGTACTTTTTTGGTTCCTATTCTTTCAGCGCTAAATTGCAACTGAACCGAACATGGTGGATTGGGAATCTGAATGGTTACAGCATATTTACTTTCACAACCCTGTTTGGTTTTAATATATAGTATCACTGTGTAGCTTCCCCCTCTTGTATAAGTATGAGGTGGGTCAATCCTATTTCCGTCTTGAATACTTATGCCGTCTCCAAAGATCCAGTATCTATTGATAATACTATCTCCTGCACCAGCCATTGCGTCAACGCTATTGAATTTTACTAGATTTAATTCTTGTTTAAATTGAAAGAAAGCACGGCAATTAGTTGGAGCGGGTAGGGGTGTAGTAAATTTAAAAACTACAGAATCTGCAAACTTGCTTTCACAACCGCTCTTGGTGGCAATGGTTAAATAAACTAGATAAGTGCCAGGGTTAGGAAATTTAAAGCTTGGATTGGGGCTATTATTGCCAAATTGGATGGCAGTATTGCCTTGCATATAAAACCAAGTTTTTCTAATAATGGTATCAGAAGGATTGGCTCCCGCCGATTTTTCACTATTAAAATTGACAATACTATCTTTTAAATTAAAACTAAAGAAAGCTTTACAAGAAGTAGGAATATTTACGCTGTCTTTAATGTTGAAACTGACGCAGTATTTGCTTTCACAACCAAACTTGGTTTTGATGTATAAACAAGCTTGATAAGAACCAGGTTTTGCATAATCATGTACTGGGTCAATGCTGTTTCCAGATAAAATAGAGCTGCTGTCTCCAAAGAACCAAGACCTGTTGATAATGCTATCTCCTGGACCCGAAGCATTTGATTGAACGCTATTGAATTTGACTGTTTTTCCTGTTATGTTGAAGGTAATAAAGGCTTTGCAATTGTTAGGTGCAGGCGTAGGTGGTAAACAAACCACAAAATTGCTTTCCACTATATTGGTGTTGGTAACATTTGGATCATTGATTAACATGGTCCCGTTGCAGTTTTCTACGGCAATTTTTAATTTGCGAATATCGCCGCCAAGGCATTTTATAGTATCTATATATATGCCATTTGAATTGGTTAATACCGTATGAGTAATATAACAACCGGAAGCGCTATTCAGGCTATCGGTTGCAATAATTACTTTTTTATTGGCAATGGGATTTTTATTGGCGTCTTGAATTGTTCCTTTTACAATAACGGTGTTTGCAAAAACACTATTTAAAATGAAAAGGCAGCTGATGGTAAGTGAACCGAGGAGTTTTTTCATATCCACATGTTTTGGTAAAAAATAGATACTGCTCGTTTTCAATTTGCAGCTTGACTGCTAGATAATACCAGAAATTCTGTTGGAATGCTTGTTTTTGAACACCAATCCTTACTTTTGCGCCTGCTTAAACAAGAATAAAAAACTATAATTATGGCAAATACAGCCGACATCAGCCGTGGAATGATCCTGAAATTAGACGGAAGTCTTTATTCAGTGGTGGAATTTGGTGAAAACAAGACAGCCCGTGCAGCCGCAAAGGTTTGGGCCAAATTGAAGGGTGTTGACAACAAACGCTCTATTGAAAAGACTTGGAACAGTGGTGAAACTGTTTATCCAGTTAGGGTGGAAAAAAAGACTTTCCAATACCTATACAAGGATGAAAGCGGATATAACCTAATGAATAATGAAACTTTTGAGCAAATTGCCCTTGGTGAAGAAATGATTGACGCTCCTCAGTTCTTAAAAGACGGATCTGAAGTGTTTGTGTTTATCAACACCGAGACTGAATTGCCAATTGGTGCGGAATTGCCAGAAAAAATTGTAATGAAAATTACTTACTGTGAGCCAGGATTGAGAGGAGATACTGCTACTAGGGCTTTAAAAGCAGCTACTGTTGAAGGTGGTGCTACTGTAATGGTTCCCTTATTTGTAGAAGACGGTGAGCTGATTCGCGTAAACACCAAGTCTGGTGAATACGTAGAAAGAGTTAAAGAATAATTCACTTGAACTCATACAACAAATGGCGGCTACTAGCTGCCATTTGTCATTTAAATAGGGTAATTTTTTGTGCCAGAACTAGTTGTCCCCATTTTAAAGAAAAAAGCCATTTTTACCAAAAAAGGGCTATTTTGCCACCCGATTTGACCTAAATCAACCGTTTTTTTATCAAAAACCTGCCGTTTATGGACTTAAAGCAAATACACGAATTGATCAAAATCATCAATAAAAGCAATATTGGTGAAATTAGTATAGAAGATAAAGATGGTAAGGTAACCATCAAACAAAAAGAAGAGCCCGCAGTAACTGTTACTGCCGCTCCAAGTCATCAAGTATATACTACTGCCCCTGCTCCGGTAGCTGCTCCAGCTCAAGCTGCTGCTCCAGCCGCTGCAGCTCCTGAAGCTGCACCAAAGGCAGATAACTTGATTACTATTAAAAGTCCTATGATTGGAACTTTCTACCGTAGGCCTTCTCCTGATAAGCCAATTTTTGCTGAAATTGGAACCGAAGTGGCTCCAGGTAAAGTGGTTTGTATTATTGAAGCCATGAAACTGTTCAATGAAATTGAAAGTGAAGTAAGTGGTACCATTGTCAAAATTTTGGTGGATGATGCAAGTCCAGTAGAATATGACCAGCCCTTGTTCTTAGTGGAGCCAGCCAAATAGTAGCTCCCGCTTTATTTTTTCATCAAATTGTATCCATGTTTAAAAAGATATTGATTGCCAACCGTGGTGAAATAGCCCTTCGTGTAATTAGAACTTGTAGAGAAATGGGGATTAAGACTGTTGCAGTCTACTCAACAGCTGATAAAGACAGTTTGCACGTAAAATTTGCCGATGAGGCCGTTTGTATTGGTAAACCTCAGAGTTCAGATTCTTATCTGAATATTCCCCATATTATGGCCGCTGCCGAAATTACCAATGCCGATGCGGTGCATCCCGGGTATGGATTTTTAGCAGAGAATGCCAAGTTTTCACAAATCTGTGCCGATCATGGGATCAAGTTTATTGGTCCAACCCCCGAAATGATTAATAAAATGGGGGATAAAATCACAGCCAAAGAAACCATGATCAAAGCTGGTGTACCTGTGGTACCTGGTGGAGAGGGTTTGTTGGAAAGTATTGAGGAAGCCAAGGAGTTGGCCAAAGTAGTTGGATACCCTGTTATTCTAAAAGCAACAGCTGGTGGTGGCGGTAAAGGAATGCGCGTGGTTTGGAATGAATCAGAAATTGAAAAAGCTTATACCACTGCCAAAATAGAAGCAGCTGCTTCATTTAAGAACGATGGTATCTACATGGAGAAATTTGTAGAGGAACCTCGTCACATTGAAATTCAAGTAGCCGGTGACCAATATGGTAATGTATGTCATTTGAGTGAGCGCGATTGTTCTATTCAAAGACGTCACCAAAAATTAGTAGAAGAATCTCCTTCTCCATTTATGACTCCTGAGCTTAGACATAAAATGGGAGAAGCAGCTATTAAAGCGGCTTCTGCTATTAATTATGAAAGCGTTGGTACTATTGAGTTCTTGGTAGACAAACACCGCAATTTCTATTTCATGGAAATGAATACGCGTATTCAAGTAGAACACTGCGTAACTGAAGAAGTGGTAAGTTTTGATTTGATTAAGGAGCAGATTAAAATAGCTATGGGAGAAAAAATTTCTGGAAGAAATTATGAGCCCCAAATGCACGCTATTGAATGCCGTATTAATGCAGAAGATCCTTACAATGACTTTAGACCATCACCCGGTAAAATTACTGTATTACACACACCAGGTGGGCATGGAGTAAGGGTAGATAGTCATGTATATGCAGGTTATGTGATTCCGCCTTATTATGATAGCATGATTGGCAAGCTAATTACTGTTGCACAAACCAGGGAAGAAGCCATTGATACCATGTATCGTGCTTTGAGTGAATACGTGATTGAAGGGGTTAAAACTACTATTCCTTTTCACTTACAATTGATGCAGAATGAAGATTTCAGAAAAGGTAATTTCACTACCAAATTCTTGGAATCATTTAAAATGAAATAACATAGGGCATACCCTTTGTAGATATTCTTGTTAACCGAATAGTCCCCGCCACAACGGGGATTATTTATTTACAACCTGTTCTGGATAGAGTTGGTTCTCTTTAAAAAAGTTGATGGCCATAGCTAATTGATCTTCAGTAAGGCCACTAGCCTTATGGCGATTCTCTCTGACTTGATACATGGCTACGGTTTTACGAATTCTATTAAAATCGGTTTCAGGAATGGCTGCAATAGACAGAGCTTCTTTTTGTTTGTAAAATTCAGTCTCAAAAATCATATCGGCTTGGCGGCCATTAATCCCCAATTTATCTATCAGGGATTTTCTATATTTTGTCTTCATTAGTTGAAGCGCTCTTGCCAAACTTAATGTATCATAAGCCTTGTTATAAGAAAGGGTAATGGCTTCACAAGGTGTTGGGTGCTCATCCCGATTCTTTTTAAATTCCGCCAAAGATTTTAATTGCTGGTCGGATAGTTTTAATGCCTTATAACGCTTGATGACTTCTTTATCCAACTCAGTTTTTGTAGCATAAACCTCACTTGTATTATTCTCTACACTAATGAGCTCCTTGGTAGCCCAAAGGTCTATATCGCCAATTTTATTGGCAATATCTTCTGCAATGCCAAATTGCTTCATAATGGCTTGTTTGTCACAATAGCCAAACAATTCTCTCTGTTCTTCTGGCGTACGATTTTGAGCAATAGCCATATTGCTTAAAAATACAAAGCTAAAAATGGCGGTAAATAGGTTTAATCCCATTTTCATAATGTCTGATTTACCATTGAAAATACAACAACCCTATTAAAAAATAATAAGGCGCTCCCTTGGAAGCGCCTTATTAACATCTTGTTTAGGTATTGGCTTATTTACGGCCTCCACCTCCACGTCCACCGCCACCACCAGGGCCGCGTTGCATAGACATAGATTCAATTACTTTTTTGGCCAAATCTGCAGGCAAAGCTTTTTCAAGACGTTTGTTTCTTTCGTCTGTCATGGCTTTCATCAATGTAGGTCTGTCAGCTTCGCTGGCTTCTCTAAGCGCCATCATTTTTGGACGCATGTCATTGTTAATAGCAATTACAGAATCAACTTGAACGTCATTAAGTCCCATGCCTTTGTACCTTTCTTTCATCATAGCGGTACGTTGTTCAGGGGTCATTTGTTGACCACCTCCTGGAGGCTGAGCCATCAGGGTGTTAAAGGAGCAAACCAGCACTAGGGCTAGCAATGCAATAAATTTTTTCATACTTGGAGTTTTTAGTTTGATAACTGATTCAAGTTAGGAAATCATTTTCTTCCTAGTGGAATTATCGGTGGAACCCTTATTTTTCCCGACCAGTAATTGTTAAAAAAAAAGCCCTGAACCAGAAGGAACAGGGCTTTTCACTCAAGTCAAAAACAATTATCTCAACAATAACATCTCACGATATTTAGGCAGGGTCCAGATTTCATCATCAACCAATGCTTCCAATTTGTCAACATGGTAACGGATCAAATCAAAGTAGGTAGCCTTTACTTTACTTTCATAAGCAATGGCTTTTTCACGTGTATTGGAAATATTGTTAGCTACTTTTCTAGCTTCCACCATGGCCAGTACATTTTCATGAACTACTTGAATATGCTCACTTACTTGTTTTAGCAAGCTAAATTGACTTGCATAAGCAGCTTCTGGTAATCCAGCTTCTTTTAGACCATTCACGTTTTTCAACAAATCGTTTTGGTATTTGATAGCAGCAGGAATAATATGATTCAAAGCAAGGTCACCTATAATACGACCTTCAATTTGAACTTTTTTCAAGTAGTTTTCTAGTTCAATTTCATGACGAGCTTCCAATTCAATATGGTTGTAGATATTGTTGGATTCAAACAGGTGTTTTGCTTTGTCAGTAGTCAAAGCATCAAAAGCCAAAGGAGTAGTTTTTACATTTGGTAAACCTCTTCTTTCTGCTTCGTGAGCCCACTCTGCACTATAGCCATCACCTTCAAACAATACTTTTTTGCTTTCAACAATGTATCTCTGAATCACGTGCATGATAGCAATTTCTTTCTTATCACCTTTTTCAATTAAGCCATCTACGTCTTTTTTGAATTGCTTCAATGTAGCTGCCATAATAGTGTTTAAGGTAATCATAGGATTAGCGCAGTTAGCAGTAGAACCAACGGCACGGAATTCAAATTTATTACCAGTAAATGCAAAAGGAGAAGTACGGTTACGGTCTGTATTATCCAATAACAGTTCTGGAATGCTGCGGTGTAAATCTAATTTTAAGATTGCTTCATCTTGTTCGTCAAATTTGTCACCAACCCTAGACTCAATATCTTCTAATACTTTGGCCAAATACTGACCAACGAATACAGAGATAATGGCAGGAGGAGCTTCATTGGCACCCAAACGGTGGTCGTTACCAGCAGAAGCAATAGAAGCGCGTAAAATATCAGAATAGTCATGAACTGCTTTAATGGTATTGACAAAGAAAGTCAAGAACATCAAATTAGTTTTTGGTGTTTTTCCAGGAGCCAATAAATTCACACCTGTATCTGTAGCCAAACTCCAGTTATTGTGTTTACCACTACCGTTGATACCAGCAAATGGTTTCTCATGTAACAATACGCGTAAGTGGTGTCTTTTAGCAACACGGCTCATGATGTCCATCAACAAAATGTTGTGGTCAACAGCAATATTTACTTCTTCAAAAATAGGCGCACACTCAAACTGAGCAGGTGCAACCTCATTGTGACGTGTACGTAAAGGAATACCTAGTTTGTAAGCTTCAGTTTCGTAGTCACGCATAAATGCATAAACTCTTTCTGGAATAGAACCAAAATAATGGTCTTCTAATTGTTGGCCTTTTGCAGGAGCTGCACCAAATACGGTACGACCAGCTTGAACCAAGTCTGGACGGGCATTTGCCAAGCCCTCATCAATTACAAAATATTCTTGTTCCCAACCTAAGGTTGCAGTAATCTTAGTAACGTTTTTATCAAAATAATTAGCTACTTCAACAGCAGATTTGTTTAAAGCTTCCAAAGCTTTTAACAATGGTGCTTTGTAGTCCAAAGATTCTCCTGTGTAAGAAACAAAGATGGTAGGGATACAAAGGGTCTTACCATGTCCAATTTCAATGATGAATGCTGGAGAAGAAGGGTCCCAAGCAGTATATCCACGCGCTTCAAAAGTAGCACGGATACCTCCGTTAGGGAAAGAAGAAGCATCTGGTTCTTGCTGAATCAAAGCTGCACCGTCAAATTCTTCAATAGCAGTTCCGTCACTTTTAAGGGTGAAAAAGCTATCATGTTTTTCAGCAGTTGTACCAGTCAAGGGTTGGAACCAGTGTGTAAAGTGTGTTACACCTTTTGATTCAGCCCAAGCACGCATGCCATTAGCAATGCTACCAGCTACACTACGATCAATTTTTTTGCCACCTTTGATACTTGTTACAAGGCTTTTATAAGCTTCATCGCTCAAAAACTCTCTTGCGGTCTTGATAGTGAATACGTTTTCACCAAAAATTCCGGTGACTTTGGTACTACCGGCAGCATTTACTGCACCGGAATCAGCCGTCAGGCTCTCAATTGCTTGAAATCTAAGTGACATATTTTATTGATTTAGTAACACGAAAATACGTGAATCAATTAAAAAAAATGTCAGAACCTTCAAAAAAGCTCAAAAAAAGAAGCAAAACCTTGAAAAATCAATAGATATAAAAATTAGTAAATATAATCTAATCAAGCCCCAAAATTTACCTATTTTTTCTAATTATATAATTGAATATCAATAAATAAAGAATATTATAATTTATAATTAGTTTTCATAAAATCCAAATCATGAAAAAATAATTAAATATAAATTAAAATAAATTTGAAAATTTTGAACGGAATAAAATTAAAAAAATTGTGGTTGTAACTTTTTTTTCACTGAATCGTATCATTTGAAACAACCAAAAAGAAACCAATATGACTAGAATCTTATTAGCCGCCTGCTTATTAATTGGAATCCAAGCAAATGCCCAATGGGGATGGGAAAAAATTGAAGGAAATGGGCAGATAAAGAAAGAAAACAGACCCTCTGGAAACTTTACTAAAGTTGCTTCATCTGGATCATGGGATGTAATGATTGCTTATGGAACTGAACAAAGTATTCAAGTGGAAGGCGATGAAAACCTGCTTTCCTATATAGAAACCAAGGTAGAAGACGGTAAATTGAATATCCGAGGTAAGAAAAACAGCAATATCCGTTCAAAGAATAAGATTGTAGTCTACGTGATCCTTCCTACACTAACTGGGGTATATTTATCTGGTAGCGGTGATATGATTGGTAAGGGCAATTTTAGTTATGATGGCAAATTGAGTTTGGCAGTCTCTGGTTCAGGCAATATTAAAATAGACATCAACAATGCCAAATCTGTAGATTGTAGTATAGCAGGGAGTGGTAAGATTCAGGTTTCAGGGAAAGCAGAAACTCTTCTGACAAGTATCAGTGGAAGTGGTTCAGTGGATGCTTATGGCTTGTATACCAATGAGGTAACTGCTAGAATTAGTGGTAGCGGTAATGCCAAGGTTTTTGCCAATAAAACAATTGATGCCAATATAAGCGGCAGTGGAGATGTTCATTACAAAGGAGCACCTGAAAGCATTCAAAAAAGGACGGCTGGAAGTGGCAGGGTAGTAAAATCAGAATAAGTCTTGCCTCATTGCGCTACTTTCTTACCTTCGCGCAGTATGGAAATCACAGCTAAAACCGCCCAACAGCTTCGCATTACCGAAGCAGAATTTGAGTTGATAAAGGAAAAACTGGGTCGTACACCCAATTTCACTGAGCTCTGCGCTTTCAGTGGTATGTGGAGTGAACACTGCAGTTATAAGAATAGTATCAAATGGTTGAAAACCCTGCCGCGTGATGGAGGGAGGATGCTAGTAGCAGCCGGTGAAGAGAATGCAGGATTGATGGATATGGGAAATGGCTTTGGAGTAGTATTTAAAATTGAAAGCCATAATCACCCTAGTGCCATTGAGCCTTTTCAAGGTGCTGCAACGGGCGTAGGTGGTATTCAACGCGATATATTTACCATGGGTGCTAGGCCAATAGCATCATTGAATAGTTTGCGTTTTGGTAATATTGAAGATCCCAAGACCAAGCGTTTATTGGCAGGGGTAGTTCATGGAATTGGACACTATGGTAACTGCTTTGGTGTACCTACCGTTGGTGGTGAAGTGTATTTTGAAGACTGTTATCATACCAACCCATTGGTAAATGCCATGAGCGTTGGAATCATGCAATCCAATAAAATGATTAGTGCCACAGCAGCTGGCATTGGTAATCCCGTATATTTTGTTGGATCAGCAACTGGAAAAGATGGCATAGGTGGAGCTAGTTTTGCTTCTGCAGAAATTACTGCTGAAAGCACGGAAGAATTACCAGCTGTTCAAGTTGGAGATCCCTTTCAAGAGAAAAAATTGTTAGAAGCTTGTCTAGAAGTAATTGATACCAATGCTGTCATTGGTATGCAAGACATGGGTGCAGCAGGTATTATTTGCTCAACTGCCGAAATGAGTGCAAAAGGGGGTGTAGGAATGCGCATTGATTTGGACAAGGTTCCAACCCGTCAACAAAACATGAAAGCATGGGAATTGCTTTTGAGCGAGAGCCAAGAGCGGATGTTGATAGTGGTGGAAAAAGGTAAAGAAGAAGCAGTATTGGCTGTTTTTGATAAATGGGATTTAAGCTGCTCTAAAATTGGAGAAGTAACCGATGATGGTTTGTTGAAATTCTACATGCATGGTGTTTTAGAAGCTGAGATTCCTGCTTATGAATTGGTATTGGGTGGAGGAGCTCCCCAGTATACTAGAGAATACACAGAGCCCAAATACTTTGAAAAAATCAAAGCCTTTAAACAAGATAGTATTGCTGATGCTGATGATTTAAAAGCCATTGCAGAGCAATTAATACAAATTCCAAATATAGCTTCTAAGCGCTGGATATATACCCAATATGATAGCATGGTGGGTGCGGGTAATACATCTACCAATGCTCCAAGTGATGCTTCCGTAGTACTAGCAAAAGGTACCGGCAAAGCATTGGCCATAACAGTAGATTGTAATAGCAAATATGTATTTGCAGATCCTTATGTAGGTGGCATGATTGCTGTAGCAGAAGCGGCTAGAAATATTGTCTGCAGCGGTGGAGAACCCATTGGCGTAACCAACTGTTTGAATTTTGGTAATCCTTATGATCCTGAAGTTTATTATCAGTTTGTAAAAGCAGTAACAGGTATGGGAGATGCTTGTAAAAAATTCAATACACCAGTTACAGGTGGTAATGTAAGTTTCTACAATCAAAATCCAGATGGTCCAGTATATCCAACTCCTACAATTGGTATGGTAGGGATCTTGGATGATTTTAATACTAGAATGACATTGAATTTTAAAGAAGCAGGTGATCATATTTTCTTAATTGGACAACAACAAAATGATATTGCTTCTTCTGAATACTTACACAAACTAAAAGCTGTAGAATTCTCACCAGCCCCTCATTTTAATTTAGAAGAAGAATTTTCAGTTCAAGCTTTATTGACCGATTTAATCAAAAATAAATTGGTTGAAAGTGCCCACGATATTAGTGAGGGTGGATTGGCTATTACCTTATTGGAAAGTGGCTTCTATTCCAATCTTGGATTTGAAGTAAATGCAGTAGAAGGCATGAGAAAAGATGCTTTCTGGTTTGGTGAAGCGCAGAGCAGGGTGGTTGTTTCAGTTAAAGCTGAAAACCTAGCTGCTTTTAAACAAGCTGCTGAAACTGCTGCTATTTCTATCACTCAATTGGGTCTGGTTAGTGCTGGACAAATTAGTGTAAATGGAACTAGCTGGGGTAGCATTACAGATTGGAAAAATAAATACGATACGGCTATTGAAAAACGCTTAAGTTAATATGGAAGCATCAGCCAGCATTGTAGTAACAGGCGCTGCCGGATTTATTGGTAGCTGCATGGTGTCTTGGCTAAATGGTCAAGGGTTTAGAAACTTGATTTTGGTGGATGATTTTGGAGTAGAGGAAAAAAGACCCAATTGGGAAAAAACAGCCTATGCCAATTTAGTAGAGAGGCAATCTTTTTTTGAATGGGTTGCTGAGCATCAACCAAAGATTGACCTGATCATTCATTTAGGAGCGAGAACGGATACCACAGAATTTAACTATGCTATTCACGAAGAATTGAATCTGGTTTATTCTCAAGAGATTTGGCAATTATGTGTGCAAGAAAATATACCATTGGTTTACGCATCTTCTGCAGCTACTTATGGTGATGGTGCTCTTGGTTATAAAGATGATCATGCAATAGTAGACCAGCTAAAACCATTGAATCCATATGGGATTAGTAAGAATGAATTTGATAAATGGGCATTGTTACAAACAAATACCCCAGCTTCTTGGGCTGGATTAAAATTCTTTAATGTTTATGGTCCCAATGAATACCATAAGGGAAGAATGGCTAGTGTGATTTGGCATTCTGTAAAGCAGATTCGTGAAAACGCACAGGTTAAATTATTCAAAAGTCATCGCCCAGATTTTCAAGATGGACAGCAGCTGCGCGATTTTATTTATGTAAAAGACTTAATTGAAGTAATTGGTTGGATGTCTCATTTAATGGTGAATCAAAACTGGGGTGCTGCCAAGAGTGGACTATACAATCTTGGAACTGGAATTGCCAGAAGTTTTCAAGACTTGGCCATTGCTAGTTTTAAAGGATTAGACCTAGAGCCCAATATTGTTTTTATTGACATGCCCATAGACATCAGAGACAAGTACCAGTATTTTACTGAGGCAGATATGCAGAAGCTGCGCCATGCTGGATATGATAAACCATTTTATAGTTTAGAAGCTGGAGTGGATGATTATGTCAGAAATTATTTGAAAGAACTGATTTATTATTAAGTATAGATTATTAAACATGAAGCAACAAATTGCCATTATTGGAGGAGGGAATCTGGGTTCTGCCATTGCAGAAGGACTGATCAATAGTGGTTTTGTTCTGCCGGAGCAATTAACGGTTACTAAACGCAATCTGGAAACCATTAAACACTTAGAAGAAAAGGGTGTGAAAATTTCCAATGATAACTTGAGCGCAGTATCCAATGCCCAATGGGTAATCTTAGCAATTAAGCCTTTTCAGATCAAAGAAGTATTACAACAAATACAACCGGTGCTAAATAAAGACCAACATGCCATTGTAAGTGTAGTTACTGGGGTTTGGATCAAAGATATTCAAGAGATTATTGGTGATGCATTTGCTTTGTTTAGGGCCATGCCTAATACCGCTATTGCTATTCAAGAAAGTATGACTTGTATTTGTGCAAGTAATGCTACCGAAGCTCAAAATGCTTTTGTTAGTGAAGCATTTAACCAATTGGGGAAATCTGTTTTTATTGAAGAAAAACTCATGGATGCTGCAACCGTACTTGGAGCCTGTGGAACCGCCTATGCCATGAGATATATTCGCGCAAATATTCAAGGTGGTATTGAAATTGGATTTAGCGCAAAAGTAGCATCCTTAATTGCTGCTCAAACCGTAAAAGGCGCTGCAGAATTACTTCTGCAAAAAAATACACATCCTGAACAAGAGATAGATAAAGTAACTACGCCTAAAGGCTGTACTATTGCGGGTTTGAATGAAATGGAGCACCAAGGATTTAGTTCTTCTTTAATCAAAGGAATTGTAACCAGTTACAAGAAGATTTTGAGCGACATGTAATTGAACCACTATTTTGTGCAATGTCCCATATCGGGTACTTTATGAAAATCAATAGCCTATTTGTTTTAATCTTTTTCCTACTTCAACAAGCGGATGCATTTTCTCAAGATACATCTGCTCAAAAAATGGAAAGACATAGTTCATTCAAAAAGACAGAAGAAGAAAAAGACATAACAGACTTATTCAAAAAAAAAGGAAAACAGCAAGCAAGTGACAGCATATCGGACAAGCGGAAAAAACAATTTTCCTTTATTCCTGCTGCGGGCTATTCTTTACAAACAGGTTTTGCAGGAATCTTAAGTGCCAATCTTGCTTATTACAATGATACGGCCACAGATGCCAAAATGTCTAGTATCTCAAGCAGTATAACATATTCTCAGTATAATCAAATACTACTTCCTTTAACGGCAAATATTTGGACAAAGAACAACAAATACAATTTTATTTCTGATAATAGAATCATTGATTATCCCTCCAATATTTATGGCGTAGGAGGAAGAACAAATCCTAATAAGGGACACCAGATTGCGTTCAAGGGTATAAAGCTCCACCAAACAGTAATGAAGTCTGTTGCCAAAAATTGGTATGCAGGTCTAGGTTTTTATTATGACCAGATGTGGGATATAAAAATATTGGATTCTGTCACCAGACGTTTAAACAATGCCATTAACAGACAATTGGGTACCAGTGAATTTGCCATAGGTTTGATTGCTAGAATCACTTATGATAGTAGAATCAATCAAATCAATTCAAAGAATGGTTGGTTTATGAATGCAATTTTAAGGGATAGTAGAAAGTTTTTGGGAAGTGATAACAATTGGCAGTCTTTGTTAATTGAAGTTAGAAAGTATCTTCCCTTCCCAAAACATTCCAAAAATACCCTTGCACTATGGAGTTATAATTGGATGATCTTAAATGGCAAAGCTCCTTATCTTTTGTTACCAAGTACCGGTTGGGATGATCAGTACAATACAGGTAGGGGATATATTCAAGGAAGATTTAGGGGAAGCCAAATGTTCTATGCAGAAACCGAATATCGATTTAATCTTACTAGAAATGGGATGCTAGGGGCAGTTGTTTTTGGAAACCTACAATATTTCTCGCCAGATATTTCTCCTCAATTTCAGGTGTTAACGCCTGGCTATGGTGGTGGATTGAGAATTAAATTGAATAAGCATTCTGGCACCAATCTCTGTATTGATTATGGATTTGGAAAAGATGGGTCAAAAGGATTCTTTGTTAATTTGGGGGAAGTGTTTTAGAAGAAGTGAAGAGATAAAAGTGAAGAGTGAAGAGTGGAGGAAGGAAGTGAGAAGTGAGGAATAAGAAGTGAGAAGTGAGGAATGAGAAGTGAGAAATGAAGAGATAAAAGTGAAGAGTGAAGGAAGTGAGAAGTGAGGAATGAAGAGGAAAAAAATAGAAAAGCCGGTCTATTAACATGAGACCGGCTTTTCTATATGATATTGAATGAGATTAGTGCGCTTTCAAAAATGCTATCGCTTTAGCGTGGGAGTCTTCTGTTGCTTCTTTGTTGAAAGAAGGGTTGGAAGGATTGGCAAAACCATGTCCTGCATCGTATTTATTAGTAGTTAGTTGTTTACCCAAACTTGCCATGTCTTGTTCAAATTTGGTAACAATTTCTGGAGAAGGGCTGCGGTCTTTGTTCCCAAAGAAACCAATTACGTCACAGTTAAGGCCTTTGAGTTTTTCAAGGTTATTTTCTGGTCTACCATAATACATGACACAGCCTGCAGCTTGTTTGCCTGCCAACAAAGCTGTTTGCAAACTCCACATGCCCCCAAAGCACCAACCAATAGTATAGATTTTGGCTTTTGATCCAGAATAGCCTAATGCACCTTTGATAATGTTTTCTAACCTATCGGTTTTGGCAGCTTGTACCAGTTTCATGGCTGAATCTGGGGTAGCTGCAACTTTACCATCATACAAATCAAGCGCCAAGACATTAACATCGCCCAGTTCTTTATAAAGGTTGTCTGATTCTCTTTTAATGTAGTCATTCAGTCCCCACCATTCTTGAATCACAAAAACCCATTTGTCAGACTTTTTCTTTGCTTTTATTTCATATCCCATGGCTGTTGAGCCATCGGCAGCTTTAAAACTAATTGACTTGCCCATAGCATCTTCTAGCTGAAATGGAAGGGGTTTGGGGTGTAGGTTGGCAAATGCCATGGTATTGGCTTCTTCTCTAAATTGGTCCCTAATATCGGCATTGTAACAGCTGACATAACATTCAGGACTAAGGATCTGCGGTTCTGGCGCTTTGTGACGATAACCCAAAAAGGCAGCAGTTGAGAATGCAGCAAGGGTTAAAAAAAGGATTTTTTTCATATTGTGATTTTTTAAGAGAAAGATTTGCACTTCAAATTAACACTTCTACACAGGGGATGGTTGTTTTGCTTCAGGTATTTTTTTTCAACGGTTTTTTTGGCTTAGTTTTGTATGACCGCTGAGAATTTTAGTCAACATTATTTCCCTAGGTCAATTTACTGAACAATTCATATGGCAGCTGCAGGATGCCCTGTAAGTACCATTTTGTTTTTTCAAATCGGCTCAGAAGAGTCAAGAAAGTGAGGCGTGGCCATTATGTATGGCTTTCATTAAAAAATAGAACCGGTGCCTAGGCACTATAAAGCATAACAACCGTCATATGGCTAAGTACATTTTTGTTACTGGTGGCGTAACCAGTAGTTTGGGTAAAGGAATTATAGCGGCTTCTCTAGCAAAATTGCTACAAGCCCGTGGTTTAAAAGTAACCATCCAGAAATTTGACCCCTATATTAACGTTGATCCCGGAACCCTCAACCCCTACGAGCATGGGGAATGTTATGTAACAGAAGACGGTGCTGAAACAGACTTGGATTTAGGACACTATGAGCGCTTTTTAAGTACCTATACTTCTCAAGCCAATAACGTGACTACGGGTAGAATCTACCAAACTGTGATCAATAAAGAGCGCGCAGGTGATTTTCTTGGGAAAACGGTACAGGTAGTTCCGCATATTACCGATGAAATCAAACGCAGAATGTTGTTATTGGGAGAGGGAGATACTTATGATATTGTCATCACAGAAATAGGTGGAACGGTTGGCGATATTGAAAGTCTACCCTTTATTGAAGCAGTTAGACAATTGCAATGGGAATTGCCAGACGAAGACTTAATGGTGGTTCACTTAACCTTGATCCCTTACTTAAAGGCGGCCAAGGAACTCAAAACCAAACCTACTCAACACAGTGTAAAAATGCTGAGTGAAACCGGCGTGCATCCAGATATCTTGGTTTGCCGTACGGAACATCCTTTGAACAATGACCTAAAACGCAAAATTGCTCTATTCTGTAATGTAAAAACAGAAGCGGTAATTGAAGCCATGGACGCACCAACAATTTATGAAGTGCCCTTGCTCATGTTGCGCCAGAAATTAGACCTAATCTGTTTAAAGAAATTGAATATTACCAAATTTGAAGAACCCAATTTGGATAAATGGAAGGGATTCTTGGATAAACTAAAATATCCGAAAAGCAAAGTAACAGTAGGTTTGATTGGAAAATACATTGAATTACAAGATGCCTATAAATCAATTTTAGAAAGCTTTGTACACGCTGGTGCCATTAATGATGTGCAGGTAGAAGTTGTGAACGTTCACAGCGAATATATTACGCAACAAAACGTTACTGAAAAACTATCTGGATTAGATGGATTGTTGGTAGCTCCTGGTTTTGGACTAAGGGGTATTGAGGGCAAGATTGTAGCAGTGCAATATGCACGCGAAAAAGGCCTTCCATTTTTTGGAATTTGTTTGGGTATGCAGATGGCGGTAATTGAATTTGCTAGAAATATCCTTGGTTTAAAAGACGCACACAGCACTGAGATGGATGCGAATAGTACCCACCAAGTGATTAATATGATGGAAGAACAGAAAAAGATTACCATGATGGGTGGTACCATGCGTTTGGGTTCCTATCCATGTCATATAACTGAGGGTAGTTTGGCTCATAAAGTTTATGGCTCAACAGAGATTAATGAAAGGCATAGGCATCGTTATGAATTTAATAGTGATTATCTGCAGCAATTCACAGACGCTGGAATGATTGCCAGTGGAATCAATCCGCAAACTGGTTTGGTAGAAATTGTGGAAATTCCTACCCATCCTTTCTTTATTGGTGTTCAATACCATCCTGAATTGAAGAGCTCAGTAGAAATTCCTGCTCCTCTATTTGTAGGCTTTATTGGCGCTGCCAAGAAGTACAATGAATTAAGCAATAACGGTGATAAGAAAAAATCAGCTGTAGTATAAATAGTTTTAAAATATTTTTATCTTAAACATCCCGGTTTTCCCGGGATGTTTTCGTTTATAGGGCTTTTTTAGGTTAATTTAACTATTGATTTAGTTTGTAATTTTAGTGTTCAAATTCCAGTTCCATGAAATATACTAAGCAATTAACGGTCATCCTAATCTGCTCATTCATTTTCCTGCATTTGGCTGCTCAGCCATCACAGGGTATTAAATGGACACCCAAAGGGAGCGGTTATTATGCCATAGATGCTGGTGAAATTTTCTATACCGATTTGAGCAGTGGTAAGAAAACAAAAGTCATCACAAAAAAACAATTGACACCTCAAGGGGCTGAAAAACCCATAAATCCTCGAAACTTTTTCTTTTCAGCAGATGAAACCAAATTGTTGATTTATACCAATAGCAAAAAGGTTTGGCGTTATGACACTAGAGGAGATTATTGGGTATTGGATTTGAATACCAATTTGATCAAACAATTGGGTAAGGGTAAACCAACATCTTCTTTAATGTTTGCCAAATTTTCTCCCGATAGTCGCAAAGTAGCTTATGTAAGTGAATACAATATTTATGCAGAAGACCTTGCAACAGGAAAAATAGAAGCGCTGACAACAGGTGGAAGTAGAAAGCGCATCAATGGAACTTTTGACTGGGCTTATGAAGAAGAGTTTTTCTGTAGAGATGGTTTTAGGTGGAGTCCTGATAGCAAGCAAATTGCTTATTGGCAAATGGATGCTAAGATTACCAGAGATTATTTGATGGTGAACAACACAGATTCAATTTATCCTTTTCCCATTCCAGTAGAATATCCTGTAGCAGGAACAGCTCCTTCACCATTTAAAATTGGCGTAGTTAGTTTGGGTAATCCCAAAACAAAATGGATGCTAATTCCCACTGATTCTATTTTGCAATCTTATGTTCCTAGAATGGAATGGGCTGCCAATAGCAGTCAATTGATTGTTCAGCATTTGAATCGCAAACAGAATGAAACTGCAATTTTGCTTTGCGATGTTAAAACAGGAAAATCAACTTCTATTTATCAGGAAGAAGACGAAGCTTGGATTGATATATTAGCCTTGTGGGATGAGAAATATAGTTATGGTGGTTGGGACTGGTTAGACAATGGCAATGAATTTATTTGGGCCAGCGAAAAAGACGGATGGAGACATTTGTATCGCATCAGCAGAAATGGTAAATCTGTAACACGCATCACCAATGGAAAGTATGACGTAATGCAGATTTCTTGCATTGATGAAAAAAGCGGATACTTATATTTTGAAGCTTCTCCAGAAAATGCTACACAACGCTATTTGTATAGAACCAGACTAGATGGTTCTGGAACAGCTCAAAGGATTACACCAGACAATCAACCCGGAACCCATAATTATGAAATTGCTCCTGGAGCAGTTTATGCCAGACACCAGTTCTCTAATTATTACACACCAAATACTACAGAGTGGGTAAAGTTACCTGGACATGTAGGAACAGATGGTGATAAAGTTAATGTTGCCATTAGTCAACAGGATAAAACCAAATCAAGTTTGGAGTTTTTTACCATTACTACGGCTGATAGTGTTACTATGGATGCTTGGATTGTTAAGCCCACCAATTTTGATCCCAAGAAAAAATATCCAGTATTGTTTTACGTGTACACAGAGCCATGGGGCCAAAATGTAAAAGACGAATACGGTGTAGGGTATAATTATCTCTACCGTGGAGACCTTTCTGCAGACGGGTATATTTATATCTCTATAGACAATCGTGGTACGCCAGTTCCAAAAGGAAGAGCTTGGCGCAAATCTATTTACCAAAAAATTGGCCAGGTAAATATTAGAGACCAAGCCATGGCCGCTAAAGAAATCATGAAATGGTCTTTTGTGGATTCTAATAGAATTGCAGTATGGGGTTGGAGTGGGGGAGGTACAGCAACTCAGAACCTGCTATTCCAATATCCAGATATTTATAAAACTGGCATCGCGGTAGCAGGAGTAGCCAACCAGTTTTCTTATGATAATTTGTATCAGGAACGTTATATGGGATTACCCCAAGAAGACAAGAGCGGATTTATCAAAGGAAGCCCTATTACTCATGCTAAGAATTTAAAAGGGAACTTGCTTTTAATTCACGGTACTGGTGATGATAACGTACACTACTCTAATATGGAAATGCTAGTGAATGAACTTATCCGCAATGGAAAGCAATTTCAAATGATGAGTTATCCCAATAGGTCTCATAGTATTTCTGAAGGTCCCGGAACCTTTAATCACTTGTCTCAATTATATACTGATTATTTAAAAAGAAACTGCCCAGGAGGAGCCAAATAACATGAAACAAGAACAAATTCTTTTCTACAGTTATACTGCATCTTTTGCTGCATCCATTCTAGGAGCGCTACTCAAAATTATGCATAGTCAAGGTGGTGAAACTTTGTTAGTCATCTCCTTATTGCTGTTATTGGTTTTTATAATTACCGCTTCTAGAGAGGTAAGTGCATCTGTAAAAATTCCATCGTCAGAAAAGAGCATGTGGATTATTGGCTTTGTCTTCATGTCTTTGATTGCTGGAATAATCTATTTAAAACAGGGCAGAAGAAGGGTCATTGGATAGCATTAATTGTTGATTTTAATCATGCTTCAATTTCTTCTGTAGCTTTTTGATACCGCTTTTGTAATTGCTGTATTTCAAAAGCTTCTTGCAACTTGGCGTGTTCTTCATAACTGCCAGAGGGCAAAAGGGTTTTTGCTATCACCGGCATTAATTCAATGAGCATGAGAATTGCCACTAATAAGTAATACCTAAATGCAACGGATCTGTTCTTGTCTATTAAGTTGTTCAATGCTTCAATCCGCGTGATAAATCCATCATTGAGCAGGGATTCAAATGCCGCTTGCTCTTTTAGAATATTTTGGTCTATCTGTTTGAGGCTGCTATCTGTTTCATTCAATTTTGGTCTAAGGCCTGATTCCAATTGAACATAATCCGCTTGCAATCTTAAATATGCTTGTTGCTTTGCTTGCGCGATGTCTTTTAAGCCAATTTTTTTACTGCCACCAGTACCATCCGTCTCTGCAATAAAATTTTGTCTAGCAGCTGATACTTCTTTGTCCTTGTCTAGCAATTGTTGTTGTAAACGATTCCTTTGTTCTAATAGAGGCGCTTTCAAAGAATGATATACACTGTCTTGAGATTGGAGTTTGCTTCTTTTTCTTTGTTCATTGTCCAAGGAGATTTGAACATGAATTTCTTTGTTAAACAAATAGAGTAGGGCTGGTTGGGCCATAAATAGACCAATTGTCAAAGCTAGCAATACCCTAAACCCAATGGGAACAAGTTTGAGTTTATTGGTTCGGGTAATTCCCTTGATCAAGGCCCTATCTATTCCTAGAATAATACCTCCCATAAAAATACCTAGAGCAATAGAGGCCCAAATACTATCTACCACCGTAGAAAAGAAATAAGTCCAGGCTAGGGTGGCAAATAGCCAGGTTCCAAATACAGTCATACCAGTAATGGCATATCGGTTCCTGTCTACAACCGCATTTTCCAATAATTCTCCCTCGGCGGTTGATAGCCACCATAAAAATCTTGTTGTTTTACTTATTGTTGGGGTTTGTTCCATAGGAAGCCCACTTGCATTTGCTTGCATAGTCAAAATTGAATATATGAAAGTGGAAGTTGGGAATGCCCTTGAAAAGATGCTTGGTTGAAGCGGTGAGGGTAAAGAAACGACGAATTTCCCATACAAATGCCTCAAATGCCTGTTTTAAAGCTATTTTAACGCTTGGATAATTTTAAAATTCCCAATTCCCAATCTAAACTGCAAATACTACCTTTGCCGCTCAATAAAATTTGATATGAAGACGGACAAGAATTCGGTAATTGGTTTTGTGCTGCTGGGTATTTTGTTTTTCCTTTATTTCTGGTACACCAATAAGCAGCAAACTGCCCTGGTAGAAATGAAGAAAAAACAAGAAGATTCATTGGCCATTGTGGCTGCCAGCAGGGTTAAAATTCAAGATACAGTTACAGCCAAAATAGACAGTATAAAAAGGGATTCCGCCTACCGTGTTACGGCTGCCGGAAACTTTACTACTGCTGCTACAGGAACAGAAACTTTAACCAGTATTGAAAACAGCTTAATGAAAGTGACTTTCACCAACAAAGGTGGAAGGGTTCAATCTGTGTTGCTAAAAAAATATTTATCCCATGATAGTTTGCCCGTAGTGCTTTCAGGTACTAAGGATCAATTGAGCTATGCTGTAAATACGGGTTCAAATAAAGCATCTCAAACCGGTGATTTGTTTTTCAATACTGGTGCTATTACCAAACTAGCCGATGGTAGTCAGCAAATTAGCTTTACTATGCAATCTATTACAGGAGAAAGCATTGTACATAGCTATACCATTAAGCCTGATGCCTACATGATTGATTGGAACCTAGGGTTAACAGGTGCTGATAAATTATTGAGTCAAGGGCAACTGAATATGCAATGGCATTCTGTTACCGAACAACACGAGCGTACAGCAGCCTATGAGCGTCAAATGTCTAATATCTGTTTCTCAGAAGGCAATGACTTTGATTATATCTCTAGCAAAACCGAACACCAGTTTGAAAAGCCAGTACAATGGTTGAGTGTAGTACAGCAATTCTTTAATACCACTTTAATTGCAAAGAATGGTTTTAGTGGTGGATCTGTAAACTGGGCAAGGAAAACCGATTCTTCAACACAGTTGGCTACCATTGACGCTAGCTTGCAAATGAAATTGCCGGTGGCTTCTTCTGTGGCTGTTCCTTTGCAACTCTATTATGGACCAAGCGATTTCAATATCCTGAAAAAGCAGGCTCCAGACATGGACAAGATTGTGAACTTAGGAAGAGACATGTATTCCTTTGTTAGACCCATTAACAAATACATTATCATGAATGTATTTGACTTCTTTGCAGGATTTGTAATGAATTATGGATGGGTAGTATTGTTGTTAACCTTATTCATTCGTTTGGTAACTGCACCATTAACTTATAGTAGTTACTTGAGTGGAGCAAAAATGAAAGTATTAAAACCAGAATTGGATACCCTTAAAAAGAAGTTTGGGGATGACCAACAAGGTTTTGCTATGGAGCAAATGAAACTTTTCCGCGAAGCAGGTGTAAATCCATTAGGAGGTTGTATTCCAGCCCTATTGCAGATTCCTATCTTCTTTGCTTTGTATAGTTTCTTTAATAGCAATATCGCGCTACGCGGTCAAGCATTTTTATGGAGTAAGGATCTTTCTTCTTATGACGTGATTGCCCAATTGCCTTTTAATGTACCTATGGGATTTGGAGACCATATTAGCTTGTTTACTATTACTGCAGTGATTACTAGCTTTTTGATTTCAATTTATAATATGAGCATGACCCCAACTCAGGACAATCCTGCATTGAAGTACATGCCTTATATTTTCCCTTTCATGCTCTTGTTTATCTTTAACAAATTGCCATCGGCACTTACTTGGTACTATACCGTATCCAACTTAATTACATTGGCCTTGCAATTTGTAATTCAGAATTATATCATTGACCACGATAAAATCTTGGCCAAGATTGAAGTGAAACGTAAAGCTCCTAAAACCAAAAGTAAGTGGCAGGAGAAATACGAGCAAATGATGGAGAGTCAGAAAAAAGTGCAGGATTTAAAAGAAAGAACACAAAAGAAAAAATAAATAAAAGGACCCCGATTTTTAATCGGGGTCCTTTTGTATTAGGGAATAGCTAGAATAAGCTTTAACGTTTGGATGTCTAGTTATTTTGTAACATTGGACTGTATAAAGGGAGAGGCAAACATGAAAATAATATTTGCAATATTACTATTGGTATTTGGGTTCACTAACCCAATATTGGCACAACAAAGGGTGGTGGCGGAATGCACGGTTATTTTCAAAATCTCTTTAGACGATGGTGCTTTAGACAAAGACGTTTCCAATAGCATTAATAAAAGTGCAAAAACAGTGTACATTAAAGGGAATGATAGTAGGGTAGATTTGGTGAGTCCTTCTATTCAACAATCCGTTATATATGATAAAACACAGAATACTGCTGTGGTTTTAAGAGAATTTGGTGCTAATAAGTTTATGAATCGCTTAAACAAAGAGCAGTGGCTTGCAGCTAATAAACAATATCAAGGAATGAGTATTAGCTTGGTAAATGATACCAAAACCATACTTGGATACGAGTGTAAAAAAGCAATTATCACTTTGAAGGATGGAAGTATTTTTAGCCTTTATTACGCTTCCGGTATTATTCCATCAGTAAAAGAATTTGAATATCAATTTAAAGACGTTCCAGGTTTTGTATTAGAATACCAGATCAAAGAATCTGGAGACAAAACTATTGTTAACTATAAAGCAGAAAAAATTAGCTTGAGCCCAGTTTTGGCTTCCAAGTTTGACATTCCAACTAGTGGATATAGATTAATGAATTAGTGGTGAGGCGCTACCGGAGTCTTGAATTTGGTAGGAACTTTCACTTTGAATTTGTAAGGATACACATAAGTAGTGTTTCCATTATCAAATCTTAACATGGAATTTACTTCTGTACCATTTAATGGGTCTTTAGATCCCAATAATTGCATGCCTTTGAATTGTAAATTGCTTTTTAATGAAGCGTAATTCAAAGTTTTGTGAGAAAGACTACTCAGGTTTTTCAAAGAATATTTGCTGTTTTTAGCCCTTTCTTCTGTGATTCCTGTAAATGAAAAAGCAGCAAAAGCTACCTGTATTGCCAAGAGAAACAGGGCAGATACGGTAATTTTTAATATGGCTTGCTTTTTGTTCATTTTTACAAAGTTAATTCTTTTTCCCAATATTTTAACAATTAGTAATGTTAACCTAATATTATTAAGACGCAGGAAGACGAAAAAAGTTGCCTAGGATTTGAAAAAAAGTAAAAAAAAGTTTTATATTCAATAAACCAATAGTCCAATGAGGGAAAATCCGTACCAAGAAGACCGAGAGGAACTCAAAGAACTTTTACAACAGTATCAAAATCTAAAGCATGGGCGTAGTCACTCTTTTCTGGAGGAAGACGCTTTTGAACGGATTATTGACTATTATGACGAAAAGGATGACCTCAATGAGGCCCTTGAAGCAGCTGAAACCGGCTTAGAACAATTTCCCTTCTCCGCACTTTTGATGATCAAGAAAGCCGATTTGTTATTAGCCAATCGCAAATATCAAGAAGCTTTGAACATTTTAGAAACGGCCGAACTCTTTGATAGTAATGACGTTAACCTCTATATTTTAAAGACAGATGCCTATTTGGCACTGGATCAACAGGCCAAGGCAGTTGAGCTTTTAGAAGCTGCTTTACAGCTCTTTGAAGGTGAAGAAAGGCTGGATTTGTTGTTTGAATTAGCCGATGTATATGATGATTATGAGGAGTTTGACAAGGTTTTTGACTGCTTAAAACTGATTTTGGAAGAAGAACCCAATAATGAGGAGGCCCTTTATAAAATCTGTTTTTGGACCGATTTTACAGGTAGAAATGAGGAAAGTATACGCTTACACCAGCAAATAATTGACGATTTTCCCTATAATGAACTAGCCTGGTTCAATATGGCAGCGGCTTATCAGGGGCTCAAATTGTACGAAAAATCAATTGATGCCTATCAATATGCAGTGGCCATTGACGAAAAATTTGATTATGCTTACCGGAATATGGGCGATGCTTATTTGCGTTTGCGTAAATACAAGGAGGCCATTGAAGTATTAGAAAAAGTTTTAGAGCTTTCTAGACCTGAAGACGTGATTTATGAAGCTATTGGACATTGTTACCACAGAATGGGAAACAGTGCTCAAGCTAGGTTTCACTATAAAAAAGCGGTTCACTTAAATCCAGAAGATAGCAAATTGCATTATAAGATAGCCGTTACTTATATGTTAGAAGAGCAATGGCAAATGGCTATTAAACACTTAGAATCGGCCACCAGAATCCATAGAAATATTACTGAGTATAACTTGGCCATGGGCGAATGCCGCATGCATTTAGCACAATACAAAGAAGCCATCCAATATTTTAGCATGGTTGTGCGCCAGAAAACCAAGAACGTATCAGGTTGGGAATCCTTGATCAAATGCTTGCTCAAAGCTGAATTCTTTGACGAGGCCTTGGTTCAAACCCAGGCTGCAATGAAAGCAACTGAAAGTAAACCCTTGTTCTTATTCTATCAAAGTTCTGCATTATTTGCCATGGGAAAGTCTAAAGAAGCCCTGTTAAAATTGGAGGCCGCAATGGAAAAATCACCCAAATTTCTCAAGAAATTCATAGAACTCAATCCATCCATCTTACAGAACAACCAAGTGGTGGATATTGTAGCCCGATATAAGAAGGGTAAGAAAATCTAGTGCATTTTAGGAAAGCCACAACAGCACCTCCATCCATAATGTGGACTGTTTAACCTATTTTTGCACCCGAAAATCGAACGAAATGAATTTTAATCTTACGCAAATTCCAGATAGGGTTACAAAACCAAGGGCTCACGGTATTACTATGGTCATGGATAAGGGACTTAGTATTCCAGAAGTACATAATTTCATGAGTGTTGCTGGACCTCACGTAGACGTGATAAAACTAGGTTTTGGTACTGCATTTGTTACTCCTAATCTGCGTGAAAAAATTCAAGCCTACCAATCTTATGGAATTCCCATATACTTTGGTGGTACTTTGTTTGAGGCTTTCTTGATTAGGAATCAGTTTGACGACTATATAGCCATGTGTAAAGACTATGGTATTGATTATGTAGAAGTAAGTGATGGTTCTATTAGCATACCCCACCCCGAAAAATGCGGTTATATTGAAAAATTAACCAAACATGCTACTGTTTTGAGTGAAGTAGGTTCTAAAGACGCAGCGCATATTATTCCTCCTTATAAATGGATTGAACTCATGCGCGCTGAATTAGAAGCGGGCTCATCTTATGTAATTGCTGAAGCACGCGAAGCGGGTAATGTAGGCATCTATCGCGGAAGCGGAGAAGTAAGAGAGGGATTGGTTCAAGAAATTTTAACGCAGATTCCTGCCGAAAAAATCCTTTGGGAAGCACCCCAAAAAGCACAACAATTGTACTTCTTAGAATTGATTGGCTGTAACGTGAACTTGGGCAATATTGCTCCCAATGAAGTAATTGCTTTGGAAGCTATGAGAATTGGTTTGCGTGGCGATACTTTTGAGTTGTATCTAAACAAATAAACCACTTTACATGCGTCTGTATGGTTTGTTAGGGTATCCCTTGTCTCATTCTTTTTCCCAGAAATATTTCACGGAAAAGTTTCAAAACTTGGGACTAAAGGATATTGCCTACGAGAATTTCTCCTTACCCAGTATTGACGCGTTGCAAGAAATCTTAGACAAGCGAGAAGGCTTGGCGGGATTTAATATTACCATTCCCTATAAAAAAGAGGTCCTGACTTTTTTGGATCAAGTTTCTCCGGCAGTTGCTGAAATTGGCGCCTGTAATTGCGTTCGTATTGTCAATGGGAAACGCATTGGATATAATACAGATGTTGTTGGTTTTGAGCAAACACTTGCCCCTTTTTTAAAACCACATCACCAAAAAGCATTGATTCTTGGAACTGGTGGGGCCTCTGCAGCAGTGGAATGGGTATTTAGAAAAAGAGGGATTGCCTACCAATATGTGTCAAGAACTGCCTCAGCCACCAATATTTCATATGATCAGATTGACCAAGCCACTATGGAGTCTCATACCTTGGTCATCAATACAACACCCTTGGGTATGTATCCCAATATAGATGCTTCTCCAAATTTGCCCTATCAGTTCATGAATGAACAGCATCATTTGTTTGATCTTGTCTATAACCCAGAAGAAACCCAATTTCTTTCAAAGGGAAAAGCAAGGGGCGCCAGTATTCAAAATGGATGGGAAATGCTTATCTTACAAGCAGAAGAAAGTTGGCGCATTTGGAATGAAGCCATTTGATCCCCTACATCAAAATCATCAATATGAAAAGTGTATTTGATCCCATTGACGTGCATCAAATTCTTAACAGGATTAACCAATTAACTCCAGAAACTCCTGCAAAATGGGGTAAGATGAATGTGGCTCAAATGTTGGCACATTGCAATGTGAGTTATGAGATGATTTATGAAAACATTCATCCCAAACCCAATCCAATTCTAAAGTTTGTGTTGAAATTATTTGTCAAGGGTAAAGTAGTTACCGAAAAGCCTTATGCACACAATAGTCCAACAGCACCAGCATTTATCATCTCAGATGCCAAGCAATTTGAAAAGGAAAGAACCAGACTCATCAATCATATAAACAAGACCTTAGAAAATGGGCCAGCTTATTTTGAAGGAAGAGAATCTCATTCCTTTGGAAAGCTCAATGTAACGGAGTGGAACAATATGCTGTACAAACACTTGGACCATCATTTGAGTCAATTTGGAGTTTAATTAGTTTGATAGCAACCAAACTATTGCTCCACCCTTAATATTCCTTTTAGCCTAAAATCATTGGAAGAAGCCCCAATCATGATTCTGAATTCTCCAGGTTCAATAACTGTTTGCATCTGTTCATTGAGCATTTCTAATTGAGCTGGTGTAATTAGAAATTTTACAGTTGCTGATGCACCTTTTTTCAGAAACATTTTTTGAAATCCTTTTAGCTCCATAATAGGTCGTGCAAGGCTAGCCAATTGATCGCGGATATACAATTGAACAATTTCTGCCCCATCATAATTGCCTGTATTGGTTATCTGGCATTGCACCCAAACACTATCAGATGCTTTGATGGTATGCTTTTCCATCTTAAAGTTGCTGTATTCAAATTGGGTATAGCTTAAACCATATCCAAAGGGGAAAGCGGGCTTTCCTGTTAGGTCATTATAATCATCGCCCCTACCAGTAGGTAAGTGATTATATACATAAGGCAGCTGACCTTCAGACACTGGAAAACCAATTGGTAGTTTGCCGCTTGGATTTGCGTCTCCAAATAAAATAGCGGCCAATGCTGTGCCAGTTTGATCACCGGCATACCAAAGATCCAAAACGGCAGAAGCCTTGTCTATCCAGGGTTGCATGGTAATGGCACTGCCACCAGTTAAGAGAACTACTACTGGTTTTCCCAGTTTAAATAATTCTGCTAATAAGGCTTCCTGATTTCCGGGTAAAGAAAGTTTTGCCCTATCTCTAAATTCACCTTCTTCAATACCTGCATTAAATAGAATAAGGTCTGATTTTTTTGCAAGTTCCAAAGCTTTTGCAAATTCTGCAGTTTGTTTTGTTGCTACTTTCCAAACTAGTTGAATAGAAGCATTGGCGTTGGGTTCCTTAAACTCTACTTGAATGGGATAGGTTTTTCCTGCTTCAACTTTTAATGTTGTGAGTTTGGTGTTATATCCTGTTTTGGCCCATTGGTCAATCAGTAATTGTCCATTTAGATACAGTCTAAAACCATCATTTCCTTTTAGTCCTAATTCCATGGTTCCACTCATGGGGGCAATCAGTTGCGCATTCCAACGAACACTATAAAAATCAAGATCTAACTTACTGTCTGGAGGATAAAGGGTCCAGCTAAAATTGAGTTGTTGGTCATTTCTTGTAACTGTGGGTGTTCCACTCAAATCAATATTGTTGAAATAAGATCCTATTAAACCGTGAATGGTATCTTTTCCTTGAAGGTGGTATAAATATTTTGTGGGGATAGTTTCTAATGAATTCAATAATCGGGTAGAACCCTTGGCATAGTTGATTTTTACATTCTTTCCGGCTCTTGCTTCTAAACCCTTGATTAAATTAATTCTGTTAGTGCCTGGTCCGCTATAACCTCCAAGTCTAGCTTCTTCTGCATCCTCGCCAATAACTGCTATAGTCTTGATATTGTTTTTAATAGGCAAAATTGCCCCATTGTTTTTTAACAAGACCACCGATTCCATAGCTGCTTTTTTGGCCAATGCTTGGTGGGCTTTTTTCTGTAACTCCGTTAAATCTTTTTCTGATACATATGGTTGTTCAAATAATCCCAATTGAAATTTGGCTGTAAGTACTCTTGCAACAGCACTATCAATAACAGACTTTGGAATGGAACCATCTAGAAATGGGGGGATAAATAATTTGTGGTGTTCCCATGCTGTTTGAAAGATCACATCCAAGCCAGCTGTAATGGCTTGCTTGCCAGACTCAGCATATTCCTTGGCGGTATTATGCAAAACAGTGGCTCCACCAACAGCACTTGCGTCAGAAATGACAAAACCACGGAATCCCCATTTGTCTTTTAAAGTTTTGTTCAACAACCAATCATTAGCAGAAGCAGGGCTCCCATTAACTGAATTGTATGATGTCATTACCGATCGCGCCCCAGCGTTTTTAAAAGCGCTAACAAAGGGTCTGAAATGGGTTTCACTAAATAGTCTTTCGTTATCATGAATGGGATAACTGTCTTTTCCACCAGCACCCACATTGGCTATAAAATGTTTGGGTGTGGTAATGATGCCTTTTCTTTCAAACGCACCCATAAAAGCATCGCCCATGGCAGATGTTAGGAATGGGTCTTCGCCATAAGTTTCCTCAGTTCTGCCCCATCTAGGATCAGTAGCAAGATTAATAACAGGAGAGAGGATTTGTCTAATTCCCCTAACCGCAGCTTCATCTGCAATGGCATTGGCCACTTGACTGACCAAACTAGTATCCCAACTTGCAGCTAAAGCAATGGCTTGTGGAAAAACGGTAGCGTCATTGCGCACCAAGCCATGTAAGGCTTCGTCAAAAGCAATCATTGGAATGCCAAGCCTAGTATGTTCTACCAACTGGCGTTGGATGCCATTTATTTTCTTGGCTAGTGCAACAGCTGTTTCTGATTTACCATACTGCATCATTTGTTGTGAAGCATCAGTATTATTAGCAACAGCACTAACTTGAAAACCAAAAATGCCATGTTGGTATTTAACTTCCTCACCTTTTTCTATACTTCCTGGAATCATAAACAATTGCCAGAACTTTTCTTCTGCAGTCATTCTTCCTAATAAATCTTTCACCCTTTTTTCAATGGGTAATTGAGGGTTCTTATAAGCAGGCATTTGTGATGTGGCAGCCAAGCAAAAGAAGAAAAATAGCAATGAAAAAAAATATTTCATAGGAATACTTAAATCAATTTTAAATAGACATTTTCAAAATAGCCGATTCTGGAATGGCCGTTTTTTTCTGTGTTGTATAATCATAGCAAATCATGCCAGTTTTGGCTTTTGCTGCAAGAATGTTTTCTGGTTGAGAAACAATTTCCATTTTGTAAAATAGGTCAAAACCTAATTTGTCAAAGTCTGCCGCCTTTACGGAAATAGCAATAGTTTGACCATATTTCAATTCAGATTTGTATTCAATAGCAACATCTGCCATAATTAATCCAAGACCTTCAAAATCTAATTCGCCATAGCCAAACGCTAACAAATATTCTTGCCTAGCTTCTTGCAATAGAGCCAGAATTCGATCATTCCCAACATGCCCCCCATAATTCAAATCAGTAATTCTGATTTTGATTGTAGTTACAAAGGAGAACTCATTGGGTAAGGTTATTTTAATTCTATTCATGTAGTTTGGTTTGAAGAAAATTTACCAGTTTGGCAATGGCTTTTTTCCGATGACTAAACTTATTTTTTTCTTCCATACTCATTTCTGCAAATGTTGTTGAAGCACCATCAGGAATAAATATAGGGTCATAACCAAATCCTTGTAATCCTTTTTGGTCCTCCGTTATTTGACCTTCACAAATACCTTCAAACAAATATTCTTTTTCTTCCCAGATTAAGGAAACTACGGTTCTAAACCTTGCCTTTCTATTACTTTGCGTATTCAGGTTTGCCAATAATTTGTTGATATTGTCCTGAAAATCTCTTCCCTCTCCAGCGTACCTAGCACTTTTGACACCGGGTTCCCCATTTAATGCATCCACTTCTAAACCAGTGTCTTCACTAAAACAGTTTTTGGCTGTAAGCTTATGTATGATGCCAGATTTTTCTGAAGCATTGGCTTCCAAACAATCATGCGGCTCAGGAATATCAATGTCAATGCCAGCTTCTGTTAAAGTAATAATCTCAAATGGCTCTGACAAAATGGATCTAATTTCCTTAACCTTGTTTTGGTTATTGGTAGCAAATACTAAAATGATATGATTAGTGCTCATAGTAATGGCTTTTGTTGATGGAATATACCACATGTGTTTTTAAGTGATGACCTTCTGGTAATTTTGGGTGCTCAAAATGCCCCCATTTATTCATACCCAATTTAATCATTAGGTTTTCTGAAGGATAATTGGAACAAGCTGTAAATGAAAAGATTTCAGATAATCCTAGATTACTAAATCCCCATGTCAAACAAGCAGAAGAAGCTTCAAATGCATAACCCTTTCTCCAAAAGGGGCTAGCAATTCTCCATCCTATTTCTACGCAAGGTGTGAATTCAGATTCAAAACTGGGAACGCTTAATCCGGTGAATCCAATAAAATCGCCATTTTCTTTAAGTTCTAGAGCAAAAAGTCCAAATCCTTTTTCCTCAATCGATGTTTGCATTTTTTTTAAAAGAATGGTACTCTCTTCTACTGATAACGTGCTAGGGAAATGCTCCATTACTTTTAGGTCAGCATTCATAGCAGCATATGGCAATACATCATCCAATTTCCATTGCCTCAAAATGAGATGCTTGGTTTCAATGAAAATTTGATTAGACATGTTCAATTATTCACGATCAGAGTTGGAATAAAATTTTCAAACTATTCCAAAGTTTGTTTTTTTCAGCCTTTGCATCTGCTTGATCACCTTCCATTTTTGTAAGAGAAGGGGCAAACAAGAAACGGCATTGTGCATAGTCTTGCACTTGGTAGACAGGGATGGTAAAAGGTAACTTTAATTCTTTGGGAGAAAGGTCAAAAACCAAAACAATCTTGGGATTTGATTTGGTTTTTAGTTCTTCAAAACCAAGAGGAAAATTGTTGTAATTAACAAGGGCAATATCTCCCAGATTTAATTTGCATGCACTCAATACATTGGATAAGAATTGTAAATGCTTGTCATTGATATATGGCACGCTATCTTCCTTAACCATCACAGTAATTTGTTTGCCATTATTGCCCAAGAACCATTGCTTAGGTGTTTCTGCTGGCTTGTTAATAACTTGTGGTTTTGAAGTAATTGCTGTTGCTGTAACTGGAATAGTTTGAACCGTTGGAATATTTTCTACTTGCTTTTCAACCTCAGATGCTACTATTTTCTCAGTAAATATTTGTTTGGGTCTTTCCTTGGCAAGAATGTCTGAACCCACTACCAAATTATTACCATATAGGTTGGCAATAACAAAATCAGGTAAGATGATTGGGTTGTTTGACATAAGTTTTACAATATTAACGATTGTTAGCTTTTATTTTTTTCGTTTATTTGCAGCAAATATAAAACTATGGTAGCAGCGGCTGGAATAAAGATTACAAAAGTGGGTGTTAGCAAATTGCTTACAATGAGTTTGGAAAATATTCCATTTGGTAAGTATTTCACAGATCATATGTTAGAAGCGGATTTTGTGAATGGTGCTTGGACAAATGTTTCAATTAAGCCTTATCAGCCCTTGCAATTAGACCCTTCCTTGGCAGCCATTCATTATGGTCAATCCATTTTTGAAGGAATCAAAGCTTATAAAAATCAAGCAGGAGAAGCAGCCATTTTTAGACCTGAAGAGAATTTTAAAAGATTCAACCTGTCTGCAGAAAGAATGTGTATGCCTCAGGTACCTGAAGAAATTTTTATGGAAGGCATGCGACAATTGATTGAATTGGACAAGGATTGGATTCCTAATTTAAAGGACCACGCCTTATATATTCGTCCATTCATGTTTTCAACTGATGCCTTGTTGGGAGTGAGACCTTCTGAAACCTATAAGTTTTTAATAATCTTGAGCCCAACTGGTCCATACTATGCCAAACCCATGAAAATTTTAGTAGAAGAAAACTACACTAGGGCTGCTCCTGGTGGTGTTGGGTTCTCTAAAAATGCAGGTAATTATGGGGGGAGTATGATGGCTGCTAAAATGGCCAACACTATGGGATATGATCAGGTGTTGTGGACCGATGCACACGAACATAAATGGCTGCAAGAAGTGGGTATGATGAATGTGTTTTTCTTAATCAATGGAGTTGCAGTTACCCCGTCTTTAGAAGAAGGAACCATTTTACATGGTGTTACACGTAAATCGGTTATGACTTTACTAGAAGGAATGGGTATTAAAGTAGAGGAACGCAGAATTAATGTAGATGAATTAGTGGCTGCTTATGAGTCTGGAGCTTTGCAAGAAGTATTTGGCACAGGAACTGCGGCTACTATTGCACCAATCAAAGAATTGAAATACAAGGATCATATAATGCCATTTGACCTAGATAAGTTTACGGTTTCACCTGCTATCAAACAACAATTGGATGATATTAAAGAAGGGCGAATTGCCGATACACATGGTTGGATGTTTAAAGTATAAAATCAATATTTGTTTTGAAATGCCCCGAGTAATCGGGGCATTTTTTTTGTAGGATAGTTTTCTGTTAAAAATTTTTGGTAATCACTGATCCAATTAGTTGTGCTGATTTTCCAAGCTGCTGCAAACTAGCAGCACCAAATGAGTTGCTGCACAGAATCAAATTGTTATTGGTGGTGAGTACAGCAAATGCATCAAGACGAACCAATCCCGGATTTGAGCCCCCAGGTATTTGCAATGGGCTTGCTAGTCCAATCATGGCGCCATTGGTTAGAATCAAATTTTTTAAGGTAGCGGTATCGCCCTCCAACATTAATGGACCGGATTGACCCGTAATAATAATCTGGGCATTGGAATCCACTAGGATTTTGCCCAAACCTTCTTGTGCTAGGTCTTGAATACTAAGCGTTAATCCGTTTAACACCAGTTTGATTCCATTGCCAATGCAAAGTCTTTTTAAAGTCCAAGAGCTATCCAATGATTGAAGACCTACACGATTGGTCAAATAAAAAGTGTAGCCACTATCTAAAAAGCTAATGGGTGCGGGGCCAGTTCCGTCTAATTCCAAACCCCAGGTTGATAATGCTGACAAACTCCCTCTGGATTTGCTATAATAGCCACGAGATATGTAAAAATGCCATTCAGGAATCTGGGAAACTCGGGTATTGGTTCTGAACCAATTATCTATCCTACCCACCATGAATAATAAACTATCCCTTGTTCCTGTTGAAATGGGTAATGCATAATATTGGTCATCCATTTCTTTTGGAAAATCTCTGGCGGTATACCCATTAACCAAACCTGTTGGTAGCCATGATTGGTTACTACTAGGGCTACCTGTAATTAGCCAGGGATTAGATGAAATGGCATAGATGAATCTGGGATTGGAAGGGCTACCCTGAAAAGCAATTAATTGATCGCCGGAGGCCGCAAACCCTGAATTCCCTATGGATTGCACGGTTCCCCAATTGGCTTGTGGATTGCCTCCCGAACTATTAAAATCAACCCTAACAAAACTGCCAGCTAAGAGCTCCTGATTGGGGCTGGTCCAAGCATGAATGGATTCTGAACTGTTAGCAAATGCAGGGCTGGCCAGGGATCCATTCCATGCTTTTTCTGAAAATTGAATCTTTGTGCCGGGGTGAATTGCTGCTATACAGACAAAGACAAATTGGTCATTATTATCTGCCTGAAAGTCAATGATGGCAATGTCACCTGCTTTCAAAAGGCTGTCTTGGGCCCATATTTTAGTTACAAAAAATAGAGATAAACAGAAAAAAAAGCAATATTTCATAAGTATTATTTCCAGAAAAATAATCGCTTAGGTTGCCCTTTGCAATGGTTTTACCAAGAATGGGCTAAAAATTGCCGCAAAACCCGTGTTTGTAAGGGGAGGGGAATCCCGTTTTTTAGCGGAGCTTATTTTTTAATAAAATAGAGATTTTAGGGGGGAGGTCCTTAAAACAGGAGATTTTAGAAGGAACTTATCCCCAGATTTAAGGCTAAAAACGCCCATTTTGAACTATTTTTGAAAATACTGGGGGAAAACTTTTGAAAACATTTTGGTTTTTCACATTCAGCCATTACCTTTGCCGTCCGAAATTTTAAACGGATTAGAATGCCTACAATACAGCAATTAGTTAGAAAAGGTCGCGAAATAATCAGGGCTAAAAGTAAATCAAGAGCTTTGGATGCATGTCCACAGCGTCGTGGTGTTTGTACCAGGGTTTACACAACTACTCCTAAGAAACCAAACTCTGCCTTGCGTAAGGTGGCTAAGGTTCGTTTGACCAACAAAGTGGAAGTTATCGCCTATATCCCCGGTGAAGGACATAACCTGCAAGAGCACAGCATCGTGTTGATTCGCGGTGGTCGTGTGAAGGATTTGCCAGGTGTACGTTACCATATCGTTCGCGGTAGCTTGGATACAGCGGGTGTGAAAGACCGTAAGAAGAGCCGTTCTAAATACGGTACTAAGAAAGAAAAAGCAAAGAAATAATCTATTAATATAGCTGAGTAAAGTTTTAATACTTGAAGAAATTCAGCCCAATTAAAAATTAGCAATCATGCGTAAAGCACAAGCCAAAAAATTACCTTTAGCACCAGACGGACGTTTCAACGATAAGTTGGTTACCCGTTTCATTAATAACTTAATGTGGCAAGGTAAAAAATCTACTGCTATCAACATTTTCTATGATGCAGTTGATAAAGTAACCAAAACTACCGGAGAAGACGGATACGAGGTTTGGAAAAAAGCAATTGCCAATGTTACTCCTGCTGTAGAAGTACGTAGCCGTAGAATTGGTGGTGCAACTTTCCAGATTCCTTCTGAAGTTCGTGCTGACCGTAAAATTTCTTTGAGCATGAAATGGTTAATCCGTTTTAGCCGCGAAAGAAATGGTAGAACAATGGCTGACAAATTAGCCAATGAGATCATGGCAGCAGCAAAAGGTGAAGGTGCCGCTTTCAAAAAGAAAGAAGATACACACCGTATGGCAGAAGCCAACAAGGCTTTCTCTCACTTCAAGGTTTAATCTCTTAAAAAGAGTGACTATAGGGCCCCGGAAATTCCGGGGCTTTTTTTATGTATGTCTCGTCCTGAAAAAAGTTGACTACAAAATGAATTTGTATGCAACAGTTAACAATCCGCATCAAAAGCGGTCAGCCTCAAAAAAGATTTAGTGAGGCTTTTAAAAAAGAAGTAGTTCGCGATTACGAGCAAGGGCTTTTAAACAAG
>CALRXV020000011.1:0-157549 GCA_943372225.1 Chitinophaga pinensis
CCACAAGATGAGTTTACTTTTAAGGGTCGTCAAAGACTATGACGTTGATAGGCTATAGGTGTAAAAATGGTAACATTAAAGCCAAGTAGTACTAATTGCCCGTAAGCTTTATTTTTTTATTCTATTTTTCTTGATTTTGTCCCAATATGTAACTTATTAATGGTAATAGATTATGCATCTATTATTATTTGAATGACTTATGGTGGTTTTGCCGAGGGTGTTCACCTCTTCCCATTCCGAACAGAGAAGTTAAGTCCCTCATGGCCGATGGTACTCGCGTTAAGCCGGGAGAGTAGGTAGCTGCCATATTTATTATAAAGAACCCGTTCATTAATTTGAATGGTTTTTTTTATGCCCATACATGAAGAAAGTGAAGAGATAAAAGATAAGAGTGAAGAGAGGATGGATAAAGTGAGGAATGAGAAGTGAGAAGTGAGGAATGAAAGCAAAGAAGTTTAGATTTAGTTTTCAAGTAAGTATTTAAGTGTTTTTGTTATCGGTTAAAAAAAAATTAAAACTTGAATTGTCTATTTAATTTAATAGCACTATCTTAATGATTGAAGAAGCGCTAAATCACTAGCTTTAGGTATCCGCTTTAACCCAATGTATCAGAAATGAAGGAATGGTTTAATAAAATACTTGATTTTGGTATAACGGATTCTGATGATTTGGTAGATCGCCATAAGCAAAGGATGTTTAATTTGTTTGCGTTTACGGTGATCCCTTTTATTGTTTTTACCCTATTAACTAATTTGAATAATGGTAAACATGAATTGGCCATTATAAATACCATTCAATTATCCTTTTTTGCTATTACAATATGGATTGGCTATCATAAAAAATATAGATTTTTTAGATCTTTAATCCTCATACTATTATCAGCCATCGCATTCTATGTTGCTTTAAAATATAAAAACGGTTCTGAGTACCGAGTACTGGTCATGATGGTTGCAGGTGCAGTGATTTTTGATAGTAATTGGAAATTTATTGTTTTTATTTTTTTGCTTTCTACAGGTTTTACCTATTGTAGGTATTTAGATATTATAGCAAATGGTATTCCATCTAACCTAATAGGGTATAGGGTTGCACAAGTTTTTGTACCATTTTTCTTATCCAGCATTTCCTTATTGTATTTAAAAAATATCTACCTCAAAAGCCAAATTAAGTTGCAAAGAGCTTTAGAAGAGGTATCCAAATCTAATGATACAAAAGAACGTATCATGTATGCTTTAGCACATGACCTAAGAAGTCCCTTGAGTAATGTTATCAGCATTTCCAGGATTATGCGTCAACAGGGTAATCTTACTTTAGAACAATTAAAATGGTTAGATTTTATTGAATCATCTAGTCAAAATTCTAATGCATTGGTCAATGAGTTACTGCAGTCCAATGAATTATTAAGTCAACCAGATAAATATGAATCTATTGATTTGAATAAACTGGTAGAAGCTGTTGTAGAAATGGCCATCGTAAATTCTAAAGAAAAAGAACTTCAATTTGAATTTATCAAATCTAATGAAACCTGCATACTTTATTTGGAGCAGTTAAAATGTCAGCGACTATTTGCAAATTTGATTAATAATGCTATTAAATTCAGTAATCAGTCAGGTAAAGTTGAAGTAGTTGTATCAAAACAAGATAAGCATTGCATTGTTTCTGTTAAGGATTTTGGGATTGGAATAGCTGAAAAAAACATCCCATTTATTTTTGATCCTTTTACCAAAGCCAAGCGTAAAGGTACCCAAAGTGAACCAAGTTATGGTTTGGGCCTATCTATATGCAAACAAATTGCAGAACAACACGGTGGAACAATAAGTGTAAATAGTGAATTAGGCAAGGGGGCTGAATTCATTGTAAGTTTACCCATGGTAAGAGCATAAAAAAAGTCCAACTTTCGTTGGACTTGAATAGTCTTAGTGTTGTAGGATTAATACCTGTTGTATCCACCGCCGTTTCCGCCGCCAGTACCACGATCACGGTTATAACCGCCACCGCTTCCACCGCGACTTCCACCACCGCTTCCGCCACCGTATCCACCGCGGCTTCCACCGTTACCACCACCAAAGCTCTTCTTTTTGAAGCCGCCTCTTTCGCCTTCAGGACGAGGGGTAGATTCGTTTACAACAATCTTGCGACCTAGGTTCTCTGTGTCATGGAGACCAGCGATAGCGGCGCGAGCTGCTTCATCATCTGCCATTTCAACAAAGCCAAAGCCCTTGCTGCGATCATTGTTAAACTTGTCTGTAACGATTTTGGCACTGGTTACTTCACCAAATGGTGCAAAAAGGGCCTGCAGGTCTTCACTGGTCATGTTCCAGTTAAGATTTCCAACGTAAATGTTCATGTTCTTTGAAAAATTAAGTGATCAAAAATTCAATGGTAAAACAGTAACCAAGAACCCGGAAGCATTTACGTAAAAACCTTCTGAGAAACAGTAGAACTGCCATTGAACATCCGAAGTTATTGTTTTTTCCGATATTCCAATTTTTTTTTCAACATTTTTTGTTTTTTTCAAAAATTGTATTTAAGCATTCAGAGTAGGATTACAGCCAAATCCATGATTGTCATAGGATTAGTTATGAACATTTGGGGTAAGGGCAAAAAAAAGCCCATCTAGATTTATCCAGATGGGCTTTTAGTTATTTGAGTATCAAGCTTATTCAGCAACTACTTCAAAGTCAATCTCAACCAAATGGCCGTTGCCAAAGTCAATAGAAGCTTTGTAAGCACCTAGTTCTTTTACCTCGTCCACAATGCTGATGCGCTTACGGTCAATCTCATAACCTTTTTGGTCACGGATAGCCCTTGTAATTTGCAAAGAAGTTACGCTACCAAAAATCTTACCGCTAGTACCGGTTTTAGCACCAATTTTCACTGGAGAAGATTTTAGAACGTCAATTACTTTGTTGATTTCAGCCAACATAGCAGCTTCTTTCTTGCCTTTTACTTTTAGGCGCTCTTCTAATTGTTTCAAATTAGAAGGATTGGCTTCAACAGCCAGTTTTCCAGGAATTAGGAAGTTACGAGCGTAACCGTTTTTTACAGTTACTAGTTCATTCCTACCACCTAGATTGTCTACGTCTTGAATTAAAATTACTTGCATTTGATTTGTTTAGTTCCCCTGTTCCCAGTTTTACAACTGTCTCTCGCTTTAAGCGGGGTTAGGGAAGGTGACTAATGATTGTATTATTTCAACAGGTCAGTTACATAAGGCAACATTCCCATTTGACGGGCTTTCTTAACCGCGTCTTGAACCTTACGTTGATACTTCAAAGAGTTTCCGCTCAAACGACGAGGCAACAATTTACCTTGTTCGTTGATGAATTTCTTCAGGAATTCAATATCCTTATAGTCAACATATTTAATGCCATATTTCTTGAAGCGACAGAATTTTTTCTTTGGCTTCTCCTGTTTGATGGCGGTCAGGTATTTGATTTCGTTCTTTGCCATGATTAAGCCTCGGTTTTATCTTGCATTGCAAATCCGCCATTCCTTTTCACATAGTTGTACTCGACGGCGTATTTATCGAGACGTGTGATCATGTGACGCATGATTTGTTCATCACGCAACATTTGGATCTTCAGTTTTTCATTGATTTCTGAAGGACCTTGGAATTCTAACACCCAGTAAATACCGGTTGTTTTTTTCTGGATTGGATAAGCCAGTGATTTTAAACCCCAAGGGTTGCTGTGCACGGTTGCACCACCCAGTTCAGCAATCAAGTCTGCGTATTTCTTTTGTGCAGCCTTAAAGTCTTCTTCAGACAGAACCGGAGTGAAAATCACCATCAATTCGTAATTGTTCATTTACAAATTTTTTAGGTTATAAATTGGTTTCTCCCAGTGGACATCCCGAATTCGGGACGAATCAGCCAAAACTGATTTGGGGCTGCAAAGGTAAGGGAAAGCAGTGGAAAATGAAAGCCCCATCTAATAAATCTGACAGAAATAGGGTGTTTCAGCACGAAAATAACCATAAAAACCTGTTTCCTAGGGGTGATTTCTAATTATATGGGTTTTAAAATCACTATATAGCTGGGAAAATGGTCACTAAAACCACCCCGATAATTGTTCCCATCCCAGGTTCGCATAGGATAACCTCTGTATCTGCCACTATTTTCTATCATGGCATTGGTTTGGTGAATTTGGGCAAATTTGAAATGATACCCGGTTTGTTCTTTATTTAACCAAGCCTTTGATACCAATATTTGATCAAACAAAGACCAGATATCTTGGTTTGCTAGGGTACCCCTTCCTTGTTTAAAAATGCTTAGCCAGGGATTGTATAAATATTCCTGTTCCATATCCTGGGCATTGCCCGACGTCTTTAAGACTTTGGTAATGCTATAACTATCGGGATTGTCATTAAAATCTCCCATTACCACCATTTTTGCTCTTGGTTCTTTGAGTTGAATTCTCTCAATTTCTTTTCTGCAAGCGGCAGCGGCAGCATTTCTAGAAGCCGTGGTTTTGTCTTCCCCTCCTCTTTTACTTGGCCAATGGTTTACAAACAAGTAAATAGAATCGCCATCCAGCAATCCCTGAACCATTAAAATATCCCTTGTTTCATATTTAACACCTGAACTTGAGGGTAGGTTAACATGAATACTAGCTGAATGAATGGGTTTGAAATATTTGGGATTGTATAAGAGCCCTACATCAATTCCCCTTTTGTCTTTGGAATCATAGTGAACTATTTGATATTTTCTACTCCTCAATAATGGGTGGTTAACCAGGTCTTGCAAAACCGTATCGTTCTCAATTTCTACTACGCCCAATAAGGCAGCCCCATCTTTGGTAAACCGTTCTCCAATTCCTTTAATCACCGTTGCTAAGTGCAAGATTTTATTTTGATAAATACCTTCATCATAATGTTTGGCTCCAAGTGTCGTAAACTCATTGTCATCTATCAAAATATTGTCCTTGGTATCATAGAAGTTTTCAAGATTATAAAAAGCCAAAACGGCAACTTTAGAAAGACCAGATTTATTTTGTGCTATTACATTTTGTTGGGCTATTAATAGTATCCAACCAATTAAAAATTTCTTCATTTTTTTTCTACTAAACTATCAAGGCTTTTGAGTGAGTGTTAGTATAAAATCTTAAATGATTTTAGTTGCTAGCATTTTAGCTTTTCCCCAACTATTTTGTTCTACGAATCATCAAAATCCATCTTATGAAAAGCCTCTTTTTTATGATGCTTATTACAATTTTTGTTCCCACAATATTGAAGGCTCAAATCAAACCGGAATCCATTTTTCTTCAAAAAAAACAATTTAAAGATTCTGTTTATTTACCCAATAGGTTGAATGCAGATTTGGATAATAATGCTATTCCACTGGTCAATGAAAACGACCTGAAAGAATCGTTGGAGCAAATTTCGCCCATGTTACAAGCAACAAGGGACCCTTATACTGCTATTACTGGTTTTCAATTCTCTGCATTGAGAATAACAGCAAGAGGATTGACTAATGCATCAAACCTAATTATGGTCAATGGTATGCCCATGATGGATCTTGCCAATGGTTCAGGACTTTGGAGTAGTTGGAATGGTTTAAACCCCATATTCAGAGTGGGAGAAACCAATACCGTATTTCAACAATCTGATGCCGGAATTAGTCTCTTAGGCACTAGTTCCAATCTTGATATCCGACCCTTTAAACAAAAAGCAGGTATAGATCTTGGTTATGGTTTTGGAAATAGAGGCGCTACCCATCGTTTAAACTTTGGAATGCATAGTGGTTTATCACTAAAAGGTTGGAGTTGGGGTATGGCCATTGTTGCAAGGGCAAGTCTAATACCCATGATTCCAGGGGTTCAAAATAATGGAAGAAGTTACTTTATAGGAGTAGATAAAAAAATGGGCTCTGGCAATGTAATATCATTGGCTTTTTTTGGGGCCTTATTGCAATCAGATAGACAGGCTGCCATATTAAAGGAATCCATTGACATTTTGGGAGATCATGCCTATAATCCAGCATGGGGTTATCAAAATGGATTACAGAGAAATGCCAATCAATCCAAACAATATTTACCAACTGTTTTGCTTACTCAAGAACATAGATTCTCTAATCAATCCTTTTTGCAAACATCCATTGCTGCTTCTACCGGATATAGAAATAGCACAGGATTGGATTGGTATCATGCCCCAGATCCAAGACCAGATTATTATCGGTATCTACCCAGCTATCAGACTGATCCAGTTTTAAAGGAAGCAACAACCCAAGCGCTACAAAATAATATTGACTTGAGGCAATTGAATTGGCATAGGTTTTATCAGATTAATGAGAACAGCTTTGACCAAATTACCAATGCTAATGGAATTCTTGGAAATACCGTTTCAGGAAAAAGAGCTAGCTATATTGTAGAAAACAGGCATCAAGACATTCAAAGATATCTGTTGGCTACTACCTATCATGGTTTGCTAAAAGAATCAGTCTTTTTTAGTGCAGGAATTAATTTTCAATGGCAACGAAGTCATTTGTATAAAACAGTGTCTGATTTATTAGGAGCTTCCTTTTATGTGAATTGGAATCAGTTTGCAGAATCTGAAATTCCCAATGATCCCCGGGCCATTCAATTTGATTTGCAAGAGCCCAATAGAATTTTAAAAACAGGTGATCAATTTGGGTATGATTATACCATGACACATCAGAAAACCAATCTATGGTTTCAAACAGCACAACAAATTGGGAATTGGGGTTGGGCAATTTCTTTGGAATTAGGTAGCTCTGGTTTTTGGAGAGAAGGTTTGGTTGCTAATGGTTTGTATCCAAGTGAATCATTTGGACTATCCCAGAAACAATTCTTTATCAATAATGGAGCCAGGTTTGCCTTGAACAGGGTGTTAAATGGAAGAACCAGATTGTATTTGGCTACTGCTATTCAAACTAGTCCACCCAATGCAGACAATGTATTTATTTCTCCAAGAACAAGAAATCACCAACAAAAATTGCTGACTAATCAACAAACTATTAGTGCAGAATTGGGGTATTTGATTCAATCTTCAAATCTTAAATCAAGGTTCTCTTTGTATTGGATGCAAGTTCGCAATGCTATGGATGTAATCAGTTTTTATCACGATGCCTACAATAGTTTTGTCAATTATGCCATTAGTGGAATTGGACAAAGGCATCTAGGATTAGAATGGGCCTTGGATGCCAAATTAATGGGGCAATGGCATTTTCAAACTGGCATTCATTTGGGCAATTTTGTTTACAACAATCGGCAGTTTGCCAGTATTACAGTTGATAATACGGCAGATGAATTAAGTCAAGTGATTATCTATGCCAAACAGCATCCTATTGGAGGAGCGCCCCAACAAGCCATTTCTATTGGATTCAATAATCGAACAAAAGGCAATTGGTTTTGGTCATTGAATGCCAACTTTTTTGACAAACAATGGATGGTCTGGAATCCCATTAGAAGAACATCAGAAGCTATTTATCCAGTAGATCCAAATTCAGAAAAAGGCCAAAGACTTTTATTACAAGAAAGATTGCCTCCTCAAACCATCCTCAATCTTTATGTTAGTAAACGATTTAATAGCAGGAGAAATGGCAATGCTATTATGGATCTTAGTATGAGCATCAATAATCTGTTGAATAAACAGGATCTTCTGATTAGTGCATCAGAACAATTGCGTTTTGATTTTGATAATCGGGACCCCGAAAAATTTGCCCCCAAATATTTTTTTGGTCAAGGCTTGACCATGAATTGTTCTATCAATTTTCATTTTTAATCAACACCCATTTTATGAAAAATCAAGGCTTTCAAATCAAGGGAATTGTCATAGTTATTTTGTGTTTGAATCTTTGCTGTGAACCCAGTTATGAGATTCCTCCAACAGACTTGGCTCAGGTATATGCAGCAGATCTAACTATCAAAGATTTAAAATCAAAACATGTTACAGGTAAATTTGAACAGTGGCAAAAAACAAATACCATAGTAGGTGTAATAGTGGCCAATGACCGAACAGATAATTTTTACAAATCTATTGTTGTTCAGGATAGTACAGGAGGAATCACCATTAGATTGGATGGAATAAAATTAAGTGCCAATTATCCTCAAGGTATGCAGATAGCCATTCGTTTAAAAGGTCTATGGCTGGGTGATTATGGTAAGTTAATACAGTTGGGAGCAGGGGTAGACCTTTCTGACCCTGCCTATCCTAGTTTGTTTCCCATTCCACAAACCTTATTTGATCAATACTTGATTAAAGGACCAGTAGCCTCAGAACCCGAAGCTCAATTAGTCAAAATCACAGACTTAGGAAATAACTATCAAAGTAGATTAATTCAATTAAATCAGGTTGCATTTGTGGTGGCAGACACAGCTAAAACCTATGCAGATGCCAAAAATAAAGAGTCTTTGAACCGTACCATACAGGACTGTAATGGTAACAATATCATTTTAAGAACCAGCGGATATGCCAGTTTTGCTCAGTTGCAAACACCAGTTTCCATGGGAACTGTCAAAGGCATTTATTCGGTTTTTGGTTCTACTAAGCAATTGGTCATTAGGGATACAAGTGATGTTCGCATGCGGCTTCCCCGATGTAAGTAGAGCCATAATGCGTTGATTTTAGGCTTGTTCTGTCAAAATTTTAGGGATTCTAGCCTAAAAAGGGGTTTTGCTTGTCATCCTGTCAGCAAACTTGGCTTTGGTACTGTCTTTGAATAGTTCTAACAAAACTGATACTATGCAAAAAGGACAGATACGTGTACAGACGGAGAACATTTTCCCCATCATTAAGAAATTCTTGTACAGTGACCACGAGATTTTCTTGCGTGAGCTGGTAAGTAATGCAGTAGATGCCAGCCAGAAAATCAAAACCCTTTCTTCCATCGGCGAAGCCAAAGGAGACCTAGGTGAATTGCGCATTGACGTTGAATTAGACCTAAAAGAAAAGACTTTGAGCATTACCGACCGTGGAGTAGGAATGACGGGTGAAGAAGTAGACAAATACATCAACCAAGTAGCGTTTAGCGGTGCGGAAGAGTTCATGGAAAAATACAAGGATGCCAATATTATTGGTCATTTTGGTTTGGGTTTCTATTCAGCTTTTATGGTTTCTGATAGGGTTGAATTGTATTCAAAAAGCCATAAAGAGGGAAGTGGAGTTTATTGGAGCTGCGATGGAAGTCCAGAATTTGAATTATACGATGTAGACTATAACCAACGTGGAACCAAGATAGTCTTGCACATTAACGAGGAAAGCAAAGAATTTTTAGACGCATCTAGAATTCAGTCTATTCTAACTCGTTTTTGTAAATTCTTGCCCATTCCTATTTATTTTAAAGAAGTAGGTGAGGTAAAAGAAGCCGTTGAAGTAAAAGAAGGAGAAGAAACTTCAGCACCTACTGAAGAAAAATCTATCAACAATACCAACCCTATTTGGGTACGTAAGCCAAGTGAACTTACCAAGGAAGACTACGAGAATTTTTATAAAGAATTATATCCTTATAATGAGACTCCATTATTTTGGATTCACTTAAACGTAGACTATCCTTTTAATTTAACTGGGGTATTGTATTTTCCAAAAATCAAACAGAGCTATGAGATTCAGAAAGACAAAATCCAGTTGTATTGCAACCAGGTTTTTGTAACGGATGAAGTAAAAGATATTGTTCCAGAATTTTTGATGCTCTTGCAAGGGGTAATTGATTCTCCAGATATTCCATTGAACGTGAGCCGTAGCTATTTGCAAGGTGATCCCAATGTGAAAAAAATCAATGCGCATATTACCAAGAAAGTTGCCGATAAATTAGAAGAACTCTTTAATAAAGAACGCGCTGAATACGAGCAGAAATGGGATAGCTTGGGATTATTTGTGAAGTACGGAATGATGACGGATGACAAGTTCTTAGAAAAAGCAGCTAAGTTCTTGGTCATGGAAGATACTACTGGTAAGTTTTATACTATTGAAGAATATAAAACAGCTACTGCAGCACTTCAAAAGAACAAAGAAGGTAAACAAGTGGTTCTCTATACCACTAATCCAGTGCAGCAAGATGCCTATATTCAAGCAGCCACAAGCAAAGGATATAGCGTTGTTAAAATGGAAACCTTGGTAGACGCTGCTTTTATCAACAATATGGAAATGAAATGGCAGGATACCATTTTTGTAAGGGTAGACGCCGATATAGTTGACAATCTGATTGACAAGCAAGAAACTAGTGATTCTGTTTTAAGCAAGGAAGAAGAGGGTAGTTTGAAAGAGTTGTTTAATATTCAGATTCCTGAATTGCATGTAACTACAGAAGTTAAAGGATTAAGTAAAGATTCTGCCCCTGTGGTAGCTACCAGACCTGAATTCATGCGTAGGATGAAAGATATGGCTGGCGTTGGTGGTGGTATGACAGCTTTCTATGCACAAATGCCAGATGAAGTAACATTAACCATAAATGGGAATCACCCAATTTATCAAACGCTTTTAAAGGTTGAAGATAAATCACTTCAGGAAAAACAAGTTCGCTCTTTAGCTGATCTGGCTTTATTGAGTCAGGGATTGTTAAAAGGTGCTGAATTAACCAATTTCATCAACCGCAGTGTTGAGTTGATGGAGACTGGAAAATAAAATATCAGATCAATTAGTTCTGTAATATAAAAAAATGGTTGCTTTGAAAAAGGCAACCATTTTTTTATTGTCCAATGAAGTTAGTTGAAATGCTATCAACTGGAAACGCTTTTACTTAGTTCAAAATCAATGACCCTTAGTTGTAGGCTGGTTGTATTATTCCATTCATTTTCTTCAATACAAAATACAATATCAAGGGGCTCTTGCATTTGAAGTAAATGGAATTTATCCGCCATATTAAAACCAATTCCAGAGAAGTTGATATTTTTTTGTTTCAACACAAATTTTACATGCGCTTCTTTTACAATTTTTGAAAATCCACTTTCTTGTACATTTCTAGCTACAAAAACAGGTCGCATATTGTCCGGCCCATAGGGCTCCATCTGTTGTAAAATTTGGTAGAAGCTAGGTGTAATTTCAGAGAATTCTATGGGTGCATCAATGATAATCTCTGGCACCAATAATGCATCTGGAATGGTTCTTGATACTTCTGCTTCAAAAGCATTTGCAAAAGCTGATACATTTTCTGGTAATAGGGTCATGCCGGCAGCTGCAAAATGACCTCCATACCCAATTAACCATTCTCTGCAAGCATGAATGGCTTCATATAAATTAAAACCTGTTACACTTCTGGCACTACCTCCAGCATATTCTCCATTACGTGTAAGCACAATGGTGGGTCGATAGTGTTTTTCAATTAATCTACTTGCTACAATGCCTACCACTCCTTTGTGCCAGTGTTCTTGATAAACAACCGTGCTTTTCTTTTTGGCAAAATGAACATCTTCTGCTATAAGTTCCAAAGCTTCTTTGGTAATGCTAGCATCCATTTCCTTTCTATCTGTATTATCATGATGAAGAAAGGAAGCTAGTTCTTTTGCCTTTATAGGGTCTTGTTCTATAAATACCTGAACCGCTTTTTTTGCGTCATCCATTCTCCCTGCTGCATTTACTCTTGGGGCAATCATGAAGACTACATTGGTGATGAGCATTTTGTTTTTTACACCGGCTAATTCTTTCAAAGCCTTGATGCCAGGGCAGGGATCGTCATTGATTTTTTGGAGACCATAAAAAGTAAGTACCCTGTTTTCGCCTGTCATGGGTACAATATCTGCTGCAATGGCGGTAGCCACTAAGTCTAAGTATTGTAGATAGCTAGAATTTGGCAAGCCCAATCTTTCTGCCAAAGCACTGGCTAATTTAAATCCAACCCCACAGCCACATAATTCTTTATAAGGGTAGGGGCAGTTGGGTTGTTTGGCATTTAATATAGCAACAGCAGGAGGTAATTCAATATCTGGCAAATGGTGATCGCAGACAATAAAATCAATTCCCAGGGTCTTTGCATAAGCAATTAGGTCTACCGATTTGATTCCACAGTCCAAAGAAATAATTAAGGTCATTCCTTGTTCATGGGCAAAATCAATACCTGCTTTGCTTACTCCATATCCTTCTTTATATCGGTGTGGAATATAATAATCCACCTGCTCATAGATGCCTAGCAAAAATTGATACATACTAGCTACTGACGTAGTACCATCTACATCATAGTCACCAAATACCAAGATTTTCTCTTGTTGGTCAAAAGCCAGTTGTATTCTTTCTACAGCTTTGTCCATGTCTTTCATCAGCCAAGGACTATGAAGGTCTGAAAGCTGGGGTCTAAAAAAATGTCTAGAAGCTTCAAAATCTTCTAAACCCCTTTGTACCAAGACACGGCATATGGTTTTATTAATTTTAAGGGAGCTTTGTAATGCCTCCACTTTTTCTTTGTTGGAAGCTAATATGTTCCATCGTTTCTGCATTAGTATTTTCTATCAGTAGTATAGCGCACCAATTCTTCTAATGCATTTCTAACCGAGCTTTCTGGAAATTCATGTAATATAGACAAAGCTTCATCTCTATATGCTTCCATTTTTTGTTCCGCATACTTGATGCCACCAGCAGTTACCACAGCATCAATGACAAATTTCACTTTGTCTTTTTGGGTGTTCTGATTTTTGATAATATAAATCAATTGCTTTTTTAAGTCTGCACTGCAATTGTTCAATGTGTAAATTAAAGGCAGGGTCAATTTCTTTTCTTTAATATCGTTTCCAGTTGGTTTTCCAACATCCTGACTTCCATAGTCAAAAAGATCGTCCTTGATTTGGAATGCCATTCCTACTTTTTCTCCAAACACTTTTAGCTTCTGTACTTTTTCTGGATCTGTAAAAGTGGTAGACGCACCTGCTTCACAAGAAGAAGAGAGTAGGGAAGCCGTTTTACCCTTGATGATATCGTAATAAATGTCTTCTCTTAAATTGAGCTTTCTTGATTTTTCAAATTGTAATAGTTCTCCTTCGGCCATTACTTTTACAGCTTCTGCTAATGCATCCAGCACTATATATTCTCTATTGTTCAAAGCCAGTAAGAGTGCCTTCATTAGGAGATAGTCACCCACCATTACAGCAATCTTGTTTTTCCAAAGGGCGTTGATGGAAAAGAAACCCCTACGCATATTACTATCATCAATCACATCATCGTGTACCAAGGATGCTGTATGAATTAATTCTACCAAAGAGGCTGCTCTGTAAGAACTATCATTGATCTCTCCACCTAGTTTGGCACTTAATAGCACAAACATGGGGCGCATTTGTTTACCTTTTCTCTTGACAATATATTGCATGATTCTGTCCAATAATGCCACCCTGCTTTTTACCGCATCCCTAAAACGGGATTCAAACTGCGTTAATTCGGCCGATATTACCTGTTGTGCTAGCTTCATATACTGTCTAATCCTATAATTGGCTGCAATATAAGTTTGTTCCTAAGAATAATACCATTTGAAGCACCGTTAGCATGACGATTTTTGTCTCACCAATTGTCTTTTAGACGTCTTTAACGCTTTTAAGGGCCTAAAACAGGTAGTTATTGGTCAATAGGTATCAAATTCACGGAAGGTTTTCCATAGATGCTGCAAACTTAAAAAGATCCATTAGGCAAGCAAAAAGCACAGATTATTGCAGCCGGGATTGTTTTTTATAGAATTGACTTATTCATTTGCAAGGAAAATGCTAACTAAGTAGCGTTTAATATTGAACTAAGTTAAAATGCAATTCCCCAAAATTTTGCAGCGATGAAAGTTTTAAATCTGCGGCTCCCCATTTCTCGTCTTTTAATTGGGAATAATGGGGTACAACAACGCATTTCATTCTAGCAGCTTTTGCTGCAATCATGCCGTTGAAACTGTCTTCAAAACAAATACAACTTGTTGGAGTTGCATTCATTTGTGCAGCGCAATTTAAATAGACTTGTGGGTGTGGTTTTCCAAATGGAAGTTGGTCGGCAGAGGCTGTGGCATTTAAGTATTCCCCAATTCCTGTCATTTGAATCACTAAGTCAATTAATTCTTGAGGTGATGAAGTAGCCAATCCAATTTTAAATTGTTTCTTATGAAAAAAGTCAAAAATATAACCAAGCCCAGGCATAATTGCCGCCTGATTTTCTATTTTTTCTAGTACGGAACGTACAATTTTTTTCTCCGCAATAATATGTTCAGCTTCCCCAATTTGATAATGCCCAAACCACCAATGTACAAATTCTTTGGTTCTTAATCCAGTTGTACTTTTATATTGTTCTTCAGTAAGGTTTACGCCATAAGCTTTAAAAACCTCTTCTGCTGCATCGTTCCACAATGGTTCACTATCAATGAGCAAACCATCAATGTCAAATATCACTGTATTGAGTTCCATGTATTGAATTTCTGCCACAAAAATATTGGTAAGCAGCATACAATGGATTTATTTTTATACTTCTAGCTTACAATTTCCTGACATTCCCTATTTTGCAGCCGTGCAAACAAGCTTTCTATGCGATTGACTGAGCGAATGAGGAATATTAAATTGGTGCGTTCCTGTGTATACGCCTTGGTTGGTGCTGCTTCCTATCCAGGATTGGCAATGGTCAATAATATACGCATAGAGGGAACCGAACATTTAAAGGGATTACCTAAGAACAATGTGCTATTTGTCAGTAATCATCAGACCTATTTTGCAGATGTAATTACTTTTTTACACATTTTTTGTGCCGTAAAATGGCGTAAGGAGAATCGTCTAGGACTGCCTTACTATTTATTGAATCCCTTTACCAATGTATATTTTGTGGCTGCAGAAGAAACCATGAATGGCAGTTTGATTAGTCGTGTTTTTAAAATGGCTGGGGCGCTAACCATAAAAAGAACCTGGCGCTCTGATGGTAAAGACATAGCCAGAAACCGTGATGAGTCAGATACCCAAAAAATTGATGAAGCATTAGACAAGAGTTGGGTGATTACCTTTCCTCAAGGAACCACCAAACCTTTTGCACCAGGTAGAAAGGGCACAGCGTATATTATCAAAAACAATCACCCCATTGTTGTTCCAGTGGTCATCAATGGATTCTGGAGGGCATTCTCTAAAACCGGCTTATCTTTTAAAAAGAAAGGGGCACAACTTTCTATCCGATTTAAAGAGCCGTTGGTTATTGACTACAGTAAACCGGTAGAGGAAATTTTGGATCAAGTGATGCAGGGTATAGAGCAAAGCAAAGAGTATATGCTCAAAAGCAAGCACCACTTGATGAATATCTTAGACAAATAACTTATTTCATAAAGAAGGCCCTTAACTCATTGGCATCATCTGGTTTCATTTTCCCAGATAGAATCAACCTTAATTGTCTTCTGCGTAATGAGCCTTCATATAGTTTAATCTCTTCTTCTGTTTCAGGAATCACCGGTGGAACCAATCTGGGTTTTCCATTGGGGTCTAGGGCTACAAAAGTGAAAAAAGCCTCATTGCTTTCATATTTATATTGATGCAGCAAGTCTTCTCCCCAAACGCGCAAATGAATTTCCATAGAAGTGTTAAAAGCCCTACAAACCTGGGCCTCAATATGAACAACATTTCCCAGTTTGATTGGGTTTTTGAAACTGATATTATCAACTGATGCAGTCATACTAGGAGTATTGCAATGCTTACCTGCAGCTATTCCTGCCGCAATATCCATCCAGTACATCAATCGTCCTCCCATTAGGTTGCCAAATGTATTGGTGTCATTTGGTAGAACCAGTTCATTCATAATGGTAAAACTCTCTGTTGCTTTTTTGCCTTCCATAATTTGGATCTATATTTTTTGCAAAGATAGGGTTAGATGCAGGTTTGCTCTAGGTTTTTCAAATACTCGGGGTCCACATCGGCTCCTATTCCCGGACTATCATCTAATAATAGTTCCATTCCTTGGTATTTTACACCCCCAATCACTGGGTCTTTTTGATGCCCCAGCAAACAGGTATCCAAATCATAAAAGCGAATATTGTCAAATGCCATTGCAAAATGTACTTTGGCGGTGAGTGCCACCCTTGATTCCAACATGCCCCCCAACATGCATACAATGCCATTATCCTCAGCTACTTGGTTTATCTTAATGGCTTCCAAAATGCCGCCACTTTTGGCGAATTTGATATTTATATAAGCACAGGCTTTGTTTCTGATTAACCTTTCAGCGTCATGATGGGTAAAAACACTTTCGTCTGCCATAATGGGAATAGGTGAGATGGCCATTAGTTCTGGTAATCGCTCATCATTCCATTTACGCATGGGTTGCTCACAAAATTGAATTCCAAAACCGCCAAGTCCTTTTAGCGCAATAAGTGCATCGTCAAAAGACCAGCCCTGATTTGCGTCAATCCTTAAAATGGTATTTGAACCTATGGCATCCCTAATGTTTTTAATTCTTTCAATATCTTCTAATGGTTTTTTGCCCAGTTTTACCTTAATCATCTTAACCCCCTTAGCAACAAATTCTTTTGCCGTTGTTGCCATTTGTTCGGGTGTGCCAATGCCAATAGTCAAATCACTTTCAATGGTTTTGATCTTTCCCCCTAAATATTGGTAAAGTGGCAAACCTGCATTTTTTGCAGCAATATCATATAATGCCAAGTCAAAAGCACTTTTGGCTGTATAATTTCCAGCAGTAAAAAGATCCAGTTCCTCCATTCTTAGATCAATATCCAAAGGGTCTTTTCCCTTCCAGATTTGAGCAAAATCCTTAGCCATTTCATAGCAGGTAGCTTGCGTTTCTGCCGCAATCATGGGGAATGCAGAACACTCACCAATGCCAATGATTCCAGCATCTGTATGCATGCGCACCAGCAGGTTCTGTGCATAGTGCATGGTGCCTGTGGCGATGGTAAAAGGCAACATTGGTATGCTGTATTTGTAAATCTCTGTATGCGTAATCCTCATGTAACGAAGGTCTGATTAAATCGCAAATAAATAGCAGGAAACAGAACAAAAAACAACATCAGGTGTTTTTAAAACAAAAATCATGGAAACACTCAAGGGCAAACAGGTATTAGTAGTGGGAGCCACCGGAACTATTGGAGCTGCTATTGTAAAGCTATTGATAAGCTCTGGGGCTAATGTAGCAATTACAGGTAGAGATCATGCCAAATTAAATGCATTAGCAGCCTCTGTAGGCATTTCCCAAGAACGCTGTTTTCAGATGGATTTGAGCAGTACATCCTCTATTCAAACCGCCATGGCAAGCTTAAAACAAGCAATGCCAGTGGTAGATATTTTGGTGAATGCAGCAGGAATTGGCATTATCAAGCCCCTTGAAATGCTTTCAGAGACAGATTTTATGCTGTCCTTGCAAGTGAACTTGATTGGTGTATTCCACTTGATGCAAGCCATTTTACCTGGTATGAAAGAACAGAAAAAAGGGCTAATCATTAATATTCCAGGTGTATTAGGAAAAGTGCCTATGGCAGGTGCAGCGGCCTACAGTGCAAGTAAATATGGTTTGGTAGGTATGATGCAAAGTATTAGAGAAGAGTTAAAAAGAACCGAAATCAGGATAACTAATTTGTTTTTAGGAGGAGTGGATTCTGCCTTCTGGGATCAGATAGACCTAAGGGTTCAAAGAGACAAAATGGTTATGGCTGATGAAGCTGCAAAAGCGGTTTGGTTTTTATGTCAACAACCTCGTTCAGGAGTGGTGAGTGAAATGGTCTTACAACCCTTTAATCACCAGGCTATTTAAAAAATTTTGTTAGATATTCTCAGATTCTAAAATTCCTTTTTTTTCTTAGGCGTTCTGTTCCGATATTCGCGTAACGAACGCCCGTTAGCAATGAATATTTCCTTTGAAAATACCGAGAATGCATTCGCCTACAAGGCAAATAAAGATTTGAAAGGAGCTAAATTCCTTTTTAGTACTATGGGCTTCCCATTGTTTGTGCAATTGGGGACAAGGTTAACCCCGTTTTTAATGAAAACAGGATTGCCTATTCATGGTCTTATTAGAAAGACCATTTTCAAACAATTTGTAGGAGGAGAGACTTTAGAAGAGACCGCTAGCGTTGGTGCTGTTTTAGGTAAATATGACGTGAAAGTAATTCTGGATTATGGTGTAGAAGGAAAAGAAGGGGAAGAGAATTTTGACCTTGCAACAGATGAGTTTATTCGGGTAATTAATTATGCTGCCACTCAGTCCAATATACCCTATATCAGTATTAAGGTTACAGGTCTTGCTAGACACGGTCTTTTACAAACATTGAATGAAGCTCCAAGGCTCAGAAGCGGAATTCATGATCATGAAGCAGAGATTGCAGAATGGGATAGGGTAAGGGAGCGAATGTATATTATATGCGAAGCAGCTGCGGAGAAAAATATTGGTGTATTAATTGATGCAGAAGAAAGTTGGATCCAAGATCCGGTTGATAGGCTTACCATGGAAATGATGGAGATTTTCAACAAGGGAAAAGCTGTTGTTTATAATACCATTCAATTATATAGACATGACCGCCTACATTTTTTAAAAATCTCTCATCAAATTGCCATGCAGCAGGGTTTCATCTTGGGCATTAAATTGGTAAGAGGTGCCTATATGGAGAAAGAGCGTGAAAGGGCGCAACAATTAGGATATACTTCTCCTATTCAAGCCAACAAAGAAGATACAGACAGAGATTATAACGAAAGCATTCGTTTTTGCTTGGAACATATAGATAAAGTAGCTTGTATAGTAGCTTCACATAATGATGAAAGCAATTTATTGGCTGCTAGATTAATGGAGGAAAAAGGCTTGTCTTTGCAGCACCCACATTTGCATTTTTCTCAGTTATATGGGATGAGTGATAATATCACATTTAATCTAGCCAAAGCTGGTTTAAGCGTTAGCAAATACCTGCCTTTTGGTCCTATCCGTGATGTGATTCCTTATTTGATGCGCAGGGCTCAAGAAAATAGTAGTGTAAGTGGTCAAACTGGAAGAGAATTGGCTTTAATTAATAAAGAATTAGAAAGAAGAAAAGCATAATCTTTGATACGCATTAAAAAAATCGGGCCCCGAATAATCGGGGCCCTTTTCATGTGCTGTTTTCAAGGTATAATGCATCTATCGTCAAGCAACACGAAGCTTTTTAGAAGCCAATATTCTAAGACCTTTTAGTTGTGCTATATTCATAGGTTTGGTCATGAAATGGGTAATAAATCTATAGCTTTTTGCACGCTCAATATCTTCCTGTTGAAGGCTAGAAGTGAGTACAACTACAGACCAAGGTTGGTCTAGTTTTTGGTATTCATCTAGAAAATACCAACCAGATTTATGAGGAAAATTCAAGTCTACAATAATTTTTCTTCTGGTAAATGGATGGGCATTAATATGAGAAATGGCATAGTCAACTTCATTAAACACTTTAATAGGCATATCTGGGAATACAGATTTAATAACCACTTTATTCATTTCATTAACAAGCGCATCATCATCTATCAAGATAATTTCTTCAATTTCCTGATGCAGGTATGCGTCTAATGAAATGCTATTAGAAGTTGCAAAATTGATTTGATTATTCAATTCGTAAATAGCTACATTCATTTTGTCAGTAGACTTTTCAATCTCTGCTAATAGTTGCTGGTAGACTTGAATATCTGGTTTTTGTAACTTAATAGTTTGAGTTACTTGCATGATTTTTGAAAACTCATGTCTAATTTCATGTGAAGCTATAAAGGACATTTTTTTGAGTGAAACCAACTGTTTGGCAGCTTCTGTTTCCGATACTTTTCTTACACTAACATCATTGAGAATAATCAAAAATCCGGTAAAGACTTGTTGTTCATCAAAAATGGGCTCCTTAATAAATTCAATCCAAAGTTTTTGACTACCCTTATTGTATAAAATCATCTCTTTTTTAATAGAACTAACTTTACAGATACTAGACTTGATTTCATCAATATCTTCCAGAGCAGTATCAATCCCGCTAAATATTTGGAAGTCTTGTTGCCCAGCAATTTCTGCTAATTCATAACCCATCAGGTCTGTGAAAGCATTATTGATCCAAGTAATTTGATTGATGGTATTGGTCAGTATAATACTTTGGTTTGTGCAAGACGCTATTTTCTTAAAGCGTACAAATTCTTTATTCAAGACCTTAATAAAATCATTTTGCTGTTTAAGGGCATCTGCTGCTTGATGCACATGACTAATATCTGTACCATACATTAGATAGCCTGAAAATTGGCAATCCAAGTTAAATTGAGGAGATAGGTATAAGTGCATCCATTCGTCTACTTCTACATTATTGATAGCTACTTCCAAAGAAAATGTTTGTTTTAAAGAAAGATTATTTAAGAAAGACCCCGGTTCACCACTCAATTCTTTTTTGGGTAATCTTTTCATGAATCCCCTACCCAATTCTGATTGTTGGTTTACTTGAAAATGTTTGGTAACAGACTCATTTGCAAATACACATTGCATGTCAGCGTCTAATACCCAAACCATAATAGGAAGTTGATTAGCAATACTGGCGTATTGTTGATTACTACCTTGTAAGGGATGCTGCGTAACTGTGTTTTTTTCTGCTTTTATGTTAATCTCTTGGCCAATAAGTAATATTCCAATTGGATCAAACATATCATCCTTGATCACCGAAATACTAAATTGTACAGGTAGAGAAGCTTGTTGAGGCTCAAGAAAACTATGCAATGCCTGAGTTACTGGTAAGCTAATATCTGCCAAGCTTTTTTTCACAGCCCTGCTAAAGCGATGTTTGTCTTCTTCACTTAAGAGGTCAGTAAATAGCATGTTGGGCAATTTACTTTCCCATTCAGGATGTTGATCAATTGTTTTCTGGTTGAAGTAGTTAATATGTCCTTCTAAGTCTGTACTGAGTACAAAACAGAAATTGGACTGAATCAACACAGAAAGGGTTTCGTCTTGTGGATAGGGGTATTTCATGTTTCTTCCTTTATATCTAGCACAAGTTCCAAACTTGCTATCTGGGAACTGGTAGTAGCAATCCGATACTGTAATAGCAGATTAAGGTTAACTTGTAGTTAGTCTACTACATTATTTTTAATCCGTTAAACTGGCAATTCCTAGGTTAACTGAACTATTGTCTTTTTAAAACCCTGTAATTCTCTGGCTTTGTATAAAAATTGCAAACGCCATCGTTCTACAACTACTTATTTTTCACTTCCAATCACAGCCATATTGGTTTTTATATGTTTCATGTTGTTGCTAGCCCAGTTGCTTTTTTCATTTAGATACTTGTTTAAAACCAGCATTTGGGGTTGATCTACTCCTTGTAAAGGTTCAATGCTAAGGCTGTAACCTTTCCACCAAGGACCAGCACCCCAGTAGCAACCACCTATATTGTTTTTTTGGATATAGCTAAGAAAGTTTTCCAATACGGGGATCCAGCGTGCGTCATTTTTTGGAACGCCAAACTCACCCACATAACCTCTTTTGTTGTTGGCTTTAAGCCATTTGATAAAGGGAGCTACTTTTTCAACACCAATTTGAGCAGTAATATCGCTGCTATAGCCATTAGCATAAGTTCCGCTGCAATCATTGTCAAAATAGCAGTGTGCATCATAAAGTAGGTTGTTGTTTGGATCTTCAAGATATTTAAGTTCGTCACTGTATTCAACCCATTTTTGAGCGCAGGCGTAGTTGTTTCCATTTATAATAATGGTATGAACTTGATTGGCTTCTCTTATTCCGTAGATGGCTTCTTGAGCAGCGTTTTCCCAAACTCCTTCACCCATATTATAAGGTTCAGCCATGATATTTAAGCCATAGATATTTTCGTGTTGTTTTAAGGCAGATGCAAAGCTTTTCCAGAATTCACGGAATTGGCTGTAAGGAACTTGTTTGCTTCCTAATACATATTCAACACCATTGATTTTGTATCTACCATAGTTTTGGATGCTAATGATTACATCTACACGGTAGTTTTTGCAAGTATTAATGAAGTTGTTAATCAAGGCCATTTGGTTAGCGTCTAGTCCACCACCAATTTTTTGTTGAACTCTTTCCCATCTAACTGGCAATTGAATCAATTGAACACCTTTTCCAGCGAAATACCTAACTTCTTGTTCATTTGGATAGATATAGTCTTTTTTATAGATGCCTGGAAGGCTTTGATTACCAAATTCAGCTCCGTTTAAAGTGATTCCAATTGGAGCGTTCTCATAGCCTATAAATGCTGCAGCGTTAACTTGGTTAAGGAAAAGGCAGAATAAAATAGCGGCTGTGGGGATTGCTATTCTTACATTTTTGATCAGGTTCATTGCTTTGTTTTTGCATTACAAAGCTGCTTTGACAATGCTGGGAGAGAAATAGCAGAACCTATGATAAACCCCTAACAAAATGCCCGCAGCCTTGTAGGGACTGCGGGCACAAATGCTCTTGTATTTTACTAGCTGCTGCTTGTTTTATTACTACAAACAGTAGATTTCTAGATAAGACTATGCTTCATGGCATATTTAACCAAGTCTGCATTATTGTGAATATTAAGTTTTTCCATGATGCGGGTTCTATAGGTACTGATGGTATTGACACTTAATGAAAGTGTTTCTCCTATTTTACTAATGGACTGACCCTCTGCAATTAACTTTAAAACTTCAAATTCCCTATCTGATAAGATTTCATGTGGGGCTTTATCAAAATTTTGTTCAATAGATTCTGCCAATACCTCGGCCACTTGTGGGGTAATATATTTTCTGCCGCCTAAAATCTTTTCTACTGCATTAACCAATTCAAATGGGGCACTTTCCTTGGTTAAATATCCAGAAGCACCTGCTTTAATTGCTCTAACTGCATATTGTTCAGGAGCATGCATGCTAAGCATTAAAACAGGAATTGTAGGTGCGTATTCTTTAATTTGTTTTAATACTTCAATACCCGATTGCCCAGGCATGGTAATATCTGAGATAATAATATCCCAAGATTCATGCAAGGCTTTTTTAAGCAGGTCAGCTGAGTCTGACACGTCATGAATTTCACAGAAAGGGAATGCTTCTATTAGAATTCTTTTTAACCCCTCTCTTACAATGGTGTGGTCATCAGCAATAAGTATCTTCATAATTGGTATTTAAGCCCTATTCAATGCAAATGCCATAATGGACAAATGCACTATCAAAGGCTAGTAAAGTTAACGGTTTCCTATTTCTTTTCAAGCATTTGACCATCAAGATATCAGCTTTATCTGTCTTATATTAACAGAAAATCCCCAATTCAATAGCAGCACTCAGCATGGCAGCTTCTTTCCGTACCTTGCGCACATGCAGCAATACCACCAGCTATTACAATATATTTTGGACAATGGTGCGGTAAAAACCGATAGAACGGGTACCGGAACCAGGAGTTGTTTTGGATACCAAATGCGATTTGACCTTCAAAAAGGCTTTCCCATGGTAACTACTAAGAAACTTCATTTAAAAAGCATTGTATACGAATTATTGTGGTTTTTAAAAGGAGATACCAATATTGCTTATTTGAAAGAAAACAAAGTGAGTATTTGGGATGAATGGGCTGATGAAAATGGAGATTTGGGTCCCGTTTATGGAAAGCAATGGCGCAGCTGGCAAGGGGCCGATGGAACCACTATTGACCAAATTTCAGAACTTATACAGCAAATTAAAAAAACACCGGACAGTAGGCGAATGATTGTCAGTGCTTGGAATGTGGCAGAATTACCCAAAATGGCGCTGATGCCCTGCCATAGTTTGTTTCAATTTTATGTAGCAGATGGCAAATTGAGTTGCCAGTTGTATCAACGCAGTGCGGATGTGTTTTTAGGAGTGCCATTTAATATTGCTTCCTATGCCTTGCTCACCATGATGATTGCACAGGTTTGTGATTTAGAATATGGAGATTTTGTACATAGTTTTGGAGACGTACACCTTTATAATAACCATCTGGAACAAGCTCAAACCCAGTTGTCAAGGGAGCCCTTTCCACTACCCACTATGAAAATCAATCCAGCAGTAAAAGACATTTTTGGATTCCAATTTGAAGATTTTAGCTTGGAAAATTACCAACATCATCCGCCCATTAAAGCGCCAGTAGCTGTTTAAAAGCGATAAACTTCTTGACCATGAATATTAGTTTGGTAGTTGCCGCTTCTAGCAACCATGCCATTGGTTTGAATAACCAATTACTTTGGCATTTGCCCAAAGACATGCGTTTTTTTAAAAATAGAACTTGGGCCATGCCCGTAATCATGGGCAGAAAAACCTTTGAATCCTTATCGGGAAAAGCCCTGCCAGGAAGGATGAATATTGTTCTAACTAAACAAAAAGATTGGCAAGCAACAGGTGTTCAGGTGGCTAATAGCTTAGATGAGGCATATGCATTGGCAGAAAAAGCTGCTTATAAGGAAGTCTATATTATTGGCGGTGCCGATATCTACGCCCAGTCTTTAGCACAAGCTCAAACAGTTTACTTGACAAGGGTAGAAGCAGTTTTGGAAGCGGATAGTTTTTTTCCTGAATTGGGAGATAATTGGACCATGGTAGAAGACTATCCACAAATGGCCGATGCAAAACACTTGTTTCCATTTCGATTTCAAACTTGGAAAAAGAAAGGATAAATCATATGTACTATTTTATTGCTACCGTTTTTTTCTATGTATTCCCCTTCTTATTATTACTTAGTTGGAAGCCATTTTGGGGCACCCGAAAAACTTGGAATAGATTAAGGCTTGTTTTGCAATTAGCAATGATTTTTCACAGCATTTTTTTTGTGAGGCAATTGATTGGATTGTATCAATTGGCAAAGACCATGGGTTTACCAAGCAGTACCTATATGCCACCTTGGTTAGAGATATTCCAAATGAGCATTTTTATTATATGGCCTTTTTGTATATGGCATAAAAAACTGTCTTCCAAAATTTGGGCTGGTATTCCCCTTTGGTTAGTCCTACTCAGTTTGCCAAGATTTGTCAGTTTTGATACAGAACCTTTAGCCCTTTTGATCAATAGTCTATTTTGTATTAGTTTATTAACTGGAATCTATGGTTTGTTGTGGTTAATCAAAAGATTTCCTGACCAACACAAAGTGTAATGTATTCAACTATTCAATTATTTTTCAAATACCTGCGTTATAGGATTATAGCCCTTAATGGCAGGGGGCATGGTGCACATTCTCCTTTTGTTTATGCTTTTATCAAGAATTTATTAAATGATCAAAGAAGCTTTTATGCTTATGATCAGGTAGAGCAGTTAAGGACGCAAATGCGCAAAGACCAGCGGAGTATTCAAATAGAAGATTTTGGAGCAGGTTCAAGGGTGCATGCAACAAGTACTAGGAAAATATCTGCTATTGCTGCTGCTTCATTAAAGCCTAAAAAATATGGACAGTTGCTGTTTAGAATGGTGGCTTTTTTTCAACCCAAATCCATTTTAGAGCTTGGTACTTCCTTGGGCATTACCAGTGCTTATTTGTCATTGGCCAATCCAGAAGCCAAAGTATGGAGTATGGAAGGAGCCCCTGCTATAGCAGACTTGGCAGAAGCTAATTTCAAAAGCTTGGGTATAGATAAAATTCAAATGGTGAGAGGTGATTTTGATAAAACGCTAGCCCCGCTTTTAGAAACCATAGAAAGCTTAGACTTTGTGTTTGTAGATGGTAACCATCGCTATGCGCCAACGGTCAATTATTTTAACTTGCTCAAGCCCAAAATGAGAGAACATTCTATTCTGGTTTTTGATGACATACATTGGAGCCAAGAAATGGAAGCCGCTTGGGAAGAAATTAAAAAGGATAGCGCCATCAGCTTGACCATTGACTTGTTTTTTATAGGGGTTGTGTTTTTTAGAAAAGAACAATTGGTAAAACAAGATTTTACCATTCTCTATTAGGCTTTCACATTTCTAAAACAGGCCATTTTGTGGTTAATCGTATCTTTGAAAAAACAAAACCTTGCAAGTACCCCAGGCCCTGATTCAATCATTACAACAGATTCCCGGTTTTGACAGCAACGCTTTTGAACAAGTTCATGCTAATGGGGAGCAAGTTGTTTCTATCAGGTTAAACCCTGCCAAACCAATCATTTCTCCCAATCTTGATCTAGATATTGCCGTTCCTTGGTGTGAACATGGGTACTATTTAAAGCAAAGACCTTTTTTTACATTTGACCCAGTTTTACACGCGGGAGCTTACTATGTTCAAGAAGCCAGTAGTATGTTTGTTTGGCAGGCATTACAACAATTGATGCCCGACCAAGCAGGAAAAAAAGTCTTGGACCTTTGTGCTGCACCAGGTGGAAAATCTACACTCTTGGCCAGTCATTTTAAAGATGGGTTGTTGGTATCCAATGAAGTGATTAAGAACCGAGCAGCTATTTTAGTAGAAAATATGAGTAAATGGGGGGCAGCCGCTGCCGTTGTCACCAATAATGACCCATCGCATTTTCAAGCTTTACCCGGTTATTTTGATTTAATATTGGCCGATGCGCCTTGCAGTGGAAGTGGATTGTTTAGAAAGGATCCAGATGCCATTACCCATTGGAGTGAAGACAATGTGGTTCTTTGTTCCCAAAGGCAACAAAGGATCCTGGCCGATATCTTACCCGCTTTAAAGGAGAATGGCATTTTGTTGTATAGCACCTGTTCCTATTCAGAAGCTGAGAATGAAGCAATTGCAGATTGGTTGGTAGGAGAAATGGGAATGAAAAATCTAGGTGTAACATTATCTCCTGAATGGGGAATTATTGAAACGGCTTCTCCAGCATTTGGGGCAAAGGGATATCGTTTTTACCCACATTGTTTAAAAGGAGAAGGCTTTTTTTTAGCAGCTTTTCAAAAACAGGAAGCAGTAGGGTTTAAAAAACAAAAACCCAATCAGATAAGTCCTTTGTCCAAAAATGAGATGCAACAATTACAAACAACTATTTCCTTAATAGAGGGCTTGGCCTTTTTTCAGCAATCAGGTGCCATAAGGGCCATTCCAGAACCTTGGTTGGGAGAAATAGGTATTTTGGCCAGCCAGTTATATATCAAAAAAGCGGGGGTAGAGATAGGCAGTTTAAAAGGGAAAGACTTAGTACCGGCACATGAATTAGCCCTAAGTGGCTTACTCCAAACCAGTTTTCCCTCATTAGATTTAGATTTGGAACAAGCATTATTGTATTTAAAACGCAAAGAATTGGTCTTAAAAGGCCAAAATGGCTGGAATTTGCTGCAATATTGTGGATTATCTCTAGGTTGGGTGAAAGTTTTGCCCAATAGAATCAATAATTATTATCCCGCTGAATGGCGTATACTAAAAGATTAATTTTACAATAGGCTAACTTAGCACCTTATGAAATTTTTAGGATGGATTATTGCCTTATTGAGTTGTTCCGCTGTAGCGGCACAAAGCCGCTTGATTGCGGGGGGTACAGGTACCAGCCTATACGTTTCCTATATAGTTCCCGGAAGTCAGCCCTTGGAGGGAGTTGCAGAACAATTTAATGTGCCACTTGCCGTATTGGCAAAATACAATACCATGAATCAGGATGTGCACCTGAGAAAAGGAGAAGAGTTGCGCATACCTCTTTCCAGAGAAAATTTTATCCAAAGAAACATTGTAGGAAAATACCAGCCAGTTTTTCATCAGGTTAAAACTGGAGACAATCTTTCTAGGATTAGTCAGCGCTATAATAAGTTGAATATAGATACCCTAAAGCGATGGAATTTGGTTATGGAAGAAGTTGTGCCAGACGGTAAGTTTTTGGTGGTTGGATTTATTAATAACAACCAATCATTAAATGTTACTGCAGCATATCAGTCTATTGCTTATGATAGTCTACCCAATCCCAATGTGTTTGATGCTGCTAAATTTGGTCCAAAAGTCTTGAAGGGTGAATATAAACCCACCAAGATTCCTTTACCAGAACCACCTGCTGCTTTGCCTGTTGTAGCTCAAGCGGGTGGAACTACAGAAGGCTCTTTAAGTAATGGTGCTACAAAGAATATGAACCCAGGAGCAGCTTTGAATAATCCAGTGTTTAACAGAAAACCGGCATTGGTAGCACCTACCTTGGTACAAACAGAAGGTGATTTTAGTTATAGACCAAGGTCAAATGATGAGGGCTATTTTGCTCATACCTATAACCAACGCATTAAAGATAGAGCCTATCAATACCTAACAGGAGACGCTTCTATTTTTAAAACCATCAATGGTTGGAATGACAGAAAGTTTTATGTGTTGATCAATGAAATTATCCCAGGAACCATTGTTCGGGTTACTGCTCCCAATAAGAAAAGTATTTGCGCCAAAGTATTGGGTCCCTTACCAGAAACCAAGGGTGCTGCTGGTTTGTTGATTCGGTTGAGCAATGCGGCAGCTTCAGCATTGGGAATGGACGAACAGCGATTCTTAGTCAGTATCACGTATGTAGAATATTAATTTTCAAAATAGGTTCATGAAAAAATTGCTTTTTTGCCTAGTCTTATTTTTTGGCCTTGTTGCTTGTAATTCTCAAGCCCAGAAAGCCAGCATTTCAGTAACAGATTTTGAGAGTAAAATGCTTTCTGGCACCTATCAATTATTAGACGTTAGAACTGCTACAGAATACCAGTCTGGACATTTAAAAAATTCCTTACAAGCGGATTGGAATAATCCAGAGCAATTCAAAGATAGAACCCAATACCTAGACAAATCAAAACCCATTTTGGTGTATTGTGCATCAGGGGTTAGAAGCGGCAATGCTGCTCAATTTTTATTGGGTTTAGGCTTCAAGGAAGTTTTGAATATGCAGGGTGGTTTAAATGCTTGGAAAATGAGTGGAAAAGCTATTGATGCCAATACAAATATTCCACAAATGAGTTTGGGCGCTTATACTACTGCAACTACTAAAGATCCATTGGTATTAGTAGATTTTGGTGCTGAATGGTGCCCTCCTTGCAAAAAAATGGAGCCCGTTCTTAATGCATTATTGGCCGATCCTAGCTTGAAATTTTCCTTTGTGAAAGTAGATGGTGGCAATGATTTAGAAGTGATGAAGTCTCAAAAAGTAGAAGCTCTTCCAGTATTTGTAATTTATAAAAATGGGAAAGAAGTTTGGCGCAAACAAGGCGTTGTTGACCAATCTGAATTGAAAAAGCTCTTGGTCCAATAATTGGAAAAAAAGCTTACCTATTATTGGTCCTGTTCGGGTCTGTATCCTCTCAAAAAATCAGCAACCAACATGCGTTTTTTGCCTTCTAGTTGAAGGTCTAAAACATGAATAAAGCCGTTGGTAGCCGCAAATTTCAAAACCGTTTTTCCGTCAGTAACCACAGTACCTGGGTTTAGTACCTGTGCTTTGTGTTCTATAGCACTTCTATAGATTTTAAGGATTTTACCGTCTAATTTGGACAATGCTCCTGGAAAAGGAGAGAGCCCTCTAATAAAATCATGTAATTCTTGCACAGGTCTATTCCAATTGATTTGACAGTTTTCAGTAAAAAGTTTGGGGGCGTGTTTTAGGTCAGTAGGATTAGCCAACAAGCCTTGTGGTTGTTCTTTAATATTGTCAGCAGCAAGACCTTCAATAGTTTTCACCAAAAGTTTTGCTCCAATCAATTTCATCCGGTCATGAACCTCACCGGTAGTGTCATCTGGGGCAATGGGAAAGCTTTCCTGTAAAAGAATATCGCCGGTATCTATTGCGTGTTGTAATTTAAAGGTGGTAACCCCAGTTTGGGCTTCACCATTGATCACCGCCCAATGAATAGGTGCTGCTCCACGGTATTGGGGCAATAAGGATCCGTGTAAATTAATGGTACCCATGGGGGGCATATTCCAGACCAGTTCGGGTAACATTCTAAAAGCCACCACCACTTGAATATCGGCCCGAAGGCCTTTTAATTCCTCCAAAAAATCTGGATTTTTGAGTTTTTCTGGTTGCAGAACCTGCAAGCCTTTTTCAACAGCGTATTTTTTAACATCGCTCTGCATCAGTTTCATACCCCTTCCGGCTGGTTTGTCTGGAGCGGTTACTACTCCTACAATTTGGCATCCAGCACCCACCAATGCATCCAAAGACGCAACAGCAAATTCTGGGGTACCCATGAATACAATTCTTAAGTCTTTTAATGATCTTGGCTGAGCACTCATGCTGCGAAGATAATCCTTGTTCTATCTACCTAATTATTCAAAATCAGGATAAAGCAGGTATTTTTTTCTAATGCTTTTAAACGCGTTTAGTTTGGGCTCCCAGGATTTGCGGATTTCAGCTTCTGATTTGCCAGCAATGACTTGCTCCATTAATTCGCTATTGCCCGCTAGCTTGTTAAAAAAATAGGCAGTGGGTTTGCCACTAGCTGGTTTTAGGAAAAACTTTTCCTTTTCAGGAAACAATTGGTAGGCTTCCAATAAATATTTTACCTGCACTTTTCCACCCATGGCTTGTAATACTTGCTTACCATTGCCTGAAAGGTCCCAACCATAGCATATTTGCTCTTTTAATTTGGGTTCTTTTGCCCCATCTCTACTGATTGGTGTAAATGATTTTAGTGTTTTTGGTAAGGATGGATGACCAAAGATGGCAAATGGATGTTCGGTTCCACGTCCTTCACTTAAAATGGTTCCCTCAAAAAAACAGGTACTGCCATACCAATAAATAGATGCCATGTCTGGTAAGTTGGGAGAGGGTTTTAAAGGAAGTTCATATTTGGATTTGTGTGTATAATTGGCACATTTGATTACTTGAAAGTGAAATGCAGTGTCTTTTGAATTTTTAGCCGTTCTATAGTAATCATATTGTTCATTTGCCTTTGTAGTAAGCCATTTTTCACCTGCAATCATCATGGCATATTCAGCCATTGTCATTCCATAAACAATGGGTATGGGTTGCATGCCAACAAAACTTCTATAAGCTGTGTCTAATACGGGTCCGTCTACAAAAAATCCATTGGGGTTGGGACGGTCTAGTAAGATCAATGGCTTTTTATTTTCAAAAGCCGCTTCCATATATTCTTGAAGGGAAGAAATAAAAGTATAATAACGTGTACCTACGTCCTGTATGTCAAATAATAAAACGTCTACATTTTTCAGGTCCTCTGTTGAAGGTCTTCGCTTTTTGCCATATAAAGAGATCACGGGAATACCAGTGGCTGCATCAATATAATTGTCCACTTTTTCACCAGCGTCTGCGGTTCCTCTAAAACCATGCTCGGGTCCAAAAGCAATGGTAATATTCACCCCCATTTTTTTCAAACTATCTACTAAATGCGTATTCCCAATGGTGGCTGTATGATTTGCAAATACACCAACTCGCTTGCCTTTGAGCAAGGGCAGGTAGACTTCTGTGCGATAGGCTGCTGGTTGAATGGGTTGCGCTTGGGCGGCCAAAAACAAGTAAAAACAAGCAATTATGGCTAAAAGAAACTTCATGCAGGTTGTTTTAGAATGGGAAGTTAACCAAAAATACTTGGCCTTATTTGTTTTTGGATTGTACTTTTGCCCCGGAAATCGGTCATTGATGTATCTAGGACACCCAGCTGAGCTCCATATTGTTCAATTACAAAATTCAAACATGCAACAAGTTAAAAAAGGTGATACTGTAAAAGTGCATTATCACGGAAAGCTCACTGATGGAACTACTTTTGATTCTTCTGAAGGTCGTGAACCACTAGAATTTGAAGTAGGTGGTGGAATGGTGATTCCTGGTTTTGACGCTGGTGTTACCGGTATGGTCATTGGAGAAAAGAAAACCATTCAGATTCCTGTTTTGGAAGCTTATGGTCCCAAGCAAGAAGAAATGATCATGGAATTTCCAAAAGATCGTTTTCCTGCAGATATGGTTCCTGAAGTTGGAATGCAACTGAATATGAGCAATGGCTCTGGTCAGAATTTTCCTGTAGTGATTGTAGACGTTAGGGATGAAGTTGTCATCTTAGACGCTAATCATCCATTGGCAGGTGAAGACCTGATCTTTGATTTGGAATTGGTAGAAATTGATGCCAAGAGCATGATTATCATGCCATAAATTTTCAACAATGCTTTTCTGGCCTCCGAAATTTCGGAGGCTTTTTTTTGTTTTAGATCAAGGGTACAACGGTATCTTGCAAGAAAATCAACATATGCTCCCTAACTATTCATATACCGTGTCCAATAGGTTTCAGCGTTATGTACAAATAGATACGCAAAGCGATCCTCATTCAAATGTGCATCCCAGCACAGAAAAACAAAAAGACTTATCCCAATTATTGGCAGCTGAATTATTGGCCATGGGTTTGTCCGATGCCCATTCGGATCAATGGGGCTATGTATATGCGAGCATTCCTGCTAATACCAATGCTGTTGTGCCGGTGGTTTGTTTTTGTGCGCATGTTGATACGGCTCCTGATTGTAGTGGAACCCATGTGAAACCCATTTTGCACAAGAATTATCATGGAGCTCCTATTGTGTTACCGGATGATCCTAGCCAAGTATTGACAATTGAGAGATATCCTTATTTAAAAGAACATATTGGCTCAGACATTATTACCGCCAGTGGTCTAACCTTATTGGGGGCTGATGATAAAGCCGGGGTTGCCATTATCATGGATATGGCCAATTATTTGGTTACCCATCCGGAAATAGAACATGGCACTATCAAGATTTTATTTACGCCTGATGAAGAAGTAGGTGCGGGTACGGCCAAGCTTGATTTAGAAAAGTTAGGTGCTGATTTTGCCTTCACATTGGATGGGGGAGAATTAGGAACACTAGAAGACGAGACTTTTAGTGCCGATGTTGTAAACATAACCATTCATGGAGTGATTGCGCATCCTGGTTATGCAAAGGGTAAAATGGTGAATGCATTGCGCATTGCAGGAGCCATCGCGCAAGCATTGCCTGCCCAAGAATGGTGTCCAGAAGCTACTTCTGGAAAAGAGGGTTTTGTGCACTTACACGGAATGAACGGACTAGCTGAAAAAGCCAGTTTGGAATTTTTGATTCGCGATTTTGATACTGCTCAGTTGTTGGTGCATGAAAACAAGTTAAAAGCTTTAGCAGAAAATATAGTTGCCCAATACCCAGGTGCCAGCATGGAATTTGAAGTGGTGGAACAGTACCGTAATATGAAGGAAGTCTTGGACCAGCATCCATACATTTTGCTATACGCTATCAAAGCATATGAGCAAGTGGGTATACCCGTCATCAAAGAACCTGTTAGAGGTGGCACAGATGGTAGCCGGTTGAGCTTTATGGGATTACCCTGCCCTAATTTGTTTACAGGTATGCAAGCCATTCATAGCAAAAAGGAATGGGTAGGAGTAAAAGACATGGAGAAATCTGTGGAGATGTTGGTAGCCCTTGTTGGACAATTGGTAAAAGCTAAGGTTTTGTAATATTTAAGCAGATACCACTACTAACCTTTTAATTGTGTAACTTTCTAAAAATTACTTATATGAATATCCTTTTGGATTTTTGGTGGGTGTTGGTTTTGGCCATTATTGTTTTTACTGGTTTGGTAACTGTGAATCAGGGTACCATTGCAGTAATTACCTTATTTGGAAAATACAGACGCATTCTACGCCCAGGATTAAACTTTAAAGTGCCTGTTTTAGAACAAGTGTTTAAAACAGTGAGTATTCAGAATCGTTCTGTGGAATTGGAATTCCAAGCGGTTACACTGGATCAGGCAAATGTCTATTTTAAAAGCATGTTGCTTTATTCTGTGATTAACCAAGACGAGGAAACCATTAAAAATGTAGCTTTTAAATTCATCAGTGACAAAGACCTGATGCAGGCCTTGATTAGAACTGTTGAGGGTAGCATTCGTGGTTTTGTAGCTACCAAAAAGCAGGCTGAAATTTTGTTGCAACGTAAAGAAATTGTGGAATTTGTAAAAGAACAAATTGATCAGTCTCTTGAAAGCTGGGGTTATCACTTACAGGATCTGCAAATCAATGATATCACATTTGACCAAGCCATCATGGAAAGCATGAGTAGGGTGGTTGCTTCTAATAACTTAAAAGCCGCTGCTGAAAACGAAGGTCAAGCACTTTTGATTACCAAAACCAAAGCAGCTGAAGCAGAAGGTAATGCCATTAAAATTGCTGCTACTGCTGAAAGAGAAGCTGCTCGTTTGCGTGGTCAGGGTGTGGCTTTGTTCCGGGAAGAAGTGGCCAAGGGTATGACGCAGGCTGCTGAGCAAATGAAGCAAGCCAACCTAGATACAAACGTGATCTTGTTTAGTATGTGGACAGAAGCCATTAAGAATTTTGCTGAACTAGGCAAGGGCAATATGCTCTTTTTAGATGGAAGTCCGGAAGGGATGCAAAGTACCATGCGCCAAATTATGGGTATGGTAAAAATGAACAATGATAAAGATAAATAATTGACCAAATAGGTCTAATCTGATGCACCATAAGGCTGGAAACTGCCGTATGGTGCATTTTTGTGATGTGCAAAAGCTTTCCTAAAAAAAGGGTTCAAAACCTTTTTATTCACAGCAGGGTTGTTCTTTTGTAATTCAGGTTAATTTTAGATTCACCATAAATCAATCGGGATGTACCATCTCTTACAAATAGACAGTTTACAAAAAGCCGCTGCTTCACTAGCTGCTCCGGAAAAAATTTCTATGTGGTCGCTTTTGGAAAAAGGCGGATTGATCATGTATCCTTTGTATTTGTTATTGGCCGCCGCCATTTTTGTTTTTGTGGAGCGTTTAATTGCCATTCGCAAAGCATCCAGGATTGATGAAAATTTCATGCGCATCATTAGAGACAATATTGTTACCGGCAATATTAGTGCTGCAAGAAGTTTGACCAAGAATACCAATAACCCGGTTGCTAGAATGATTGACAAAGGAGTTCAAAGAATAGGTAAACCCATTGATGCTATTGAAAAGAGTATGGAGAATGTTGGCAAATTAGAAATGTATCAGATGGAGAGAAACCTTTCTATCCTTTCTCTGATTGCAGGAATTGCTCCCATGTTTGGATTTTTGGGAACCATTATTGGAATGGTTCAATTGTTCTATGGAATTGCATCTACTGGAGAGTACACTTTGAATACCATCGCCGGAGGCATTTATACTAAGATGATTACTTCTGCTACTGGTTTGATCATTGGTTTGATTGCCTATGTAGGTCATAATTTCTTGAGTACTCAAATTGACAAAACGGCCAATAAAATGGAAATGGCTAGTGCCGAATTTATAGACATTCTTCAAGAGCCAACCCACTAGGGAAACCATCCGAAAATGAATATTCGTAAAAAACTTAGAAATCATCCTGAAGTGCATACTGGCGCTTTGAACGATATTTTGTTCATCCTGCTGCTATTCTTTCTGATTGTTTCTACCCTGGCCAATCCCAATGTTATCAAGGTTTCTAATCCCAAGGCCAAGGCCGATACCAAGGCCAAACAAACCGTTGTGATTACCGTAGATAAAGACCAACAAATCTTTTTGGGGTCTAAAAAAATTGAATTTGATGCTTTAGAACCTGAATTGAAATTGTTCTTGGCAAAAGAAACAGAGAAACCTTCTGTAGTAATTAATGGAGATAGTACTTCACATTTAGGTACTTCTATAAAAATCATGCAAGTGATTAAAAAACTTGGTGCAACTCCTGTGATGGCCGTGGACAATAATGGAATTAAATAGTTTTTATTGCTGTATTAATTATCTAATAATTGAGCTTTTACCATCCTGTCTTTTCCCTGTAAGTCTTGTTTGAGTTCTGTATAGTAGCCCATGCTTTCAAATAAATCACAAACTTCTTTTCCAAGTGCTTGATTGATTTCTAAATAGACCATACCATTGGTGCTCAAATGGGTTTGTCCAAATTGGGCAATATTTCTATAAAATAATAAGGGGTCATCATCGCTGACAAATAAAGCCATATTGGGTTCGTGGTCCAATACATGGGCTTCCATACCCGATTTTTCAGACTCCATAATATAGGGAGGATTGCTGACTATCAGGTCTATTTCTCCTAATTGCTCCCATTGATCTTGGTCTAAAAAATCAATGGCTTTCAATTCTATTACTGCGGTTAATGCCAATGCATTTTTGGCAGCTACTTCAAGAGCTTCATTGCTTTTGTCAATTGAGATAATGGAAGCGCCTGGCATTTGCTTTTTTAGGGCAATGGGAATGCAACCAGATCCAGTTCCAATGTCTAGTACCCTCAAACCCATGATATTGCCATTTTCTGCTCTAATCCATTCTACCAATTCCTCTGTTTCTGGTCTTGGAATCAATACCCAATGATTTACATAAAAAGGGAGATGTGCAAACCAGGCTTCTTCTAATACATATTGAACGGGTTGGCCACTTAATAAAGCTTGGCTATAAGCTGTCAATTGTTTGTCTTCTTGTTCAGAAAGGCTTCGGTGATGCACCATTAAACGATCAATGCGATTAAGACCTGTAATTTTTTCCATCACCAGATTAGCAATAGCATTGGCCTCTCGTTGGTCATAGAGGCTTTCTAGGTTATTGGCCAGTTGGCGATAGGCTAATTCAATGGTCATGCTGCAATGTTAGCACCATTTGGTTATTTTTGTAGGTTCCTGATGATGAATTTGCACGAAACATATATGCAGCGGTGTCTAGACCTGGCCCTTTTAGGGGCTGGTACTGTAGCGCCTAACCCCATGGTAGGGGCTGTATTGGTGTATGAAAACAGGATTATTGGAGAAGGCTATCACCAAGTATTTGGACAAGCCCATGCAGAAGTGAATTGTTTGAATGCGGTTAAGCTGGAGGATCAGCCATTCATAAACCAGTCTACTCTGTATGTGTCTTTAGAACCCTGTTCTCATTTTGGAAAAACGCCACCCTGTAGCAGGTTGATTATCAAATATGGTATTCCAAAAGTTGTAATTGCCTGTCAGGATCCTTTTCCAAAAGTAGCAGGCAGCGGCATTGAAGCATTGAAACAAGCTGGAATAGAATTAATAGTGGGAGTGTTAGAGCAAGAAGCATTGGCTTTGAACAAACGGTTTATCTGCTTTCACCAAAACAAAAGACCTTTTATTGTTTTAAAATGGGCCCAAACGGCCAATGGAAAAATAGCTGGGATGGGTGAAAAGCGTTTAATGATCACAAACGAATTGACCAATCGTTTGGTGCATCGCTGGCGTAGCCAGGAAGCTGCAATACTGGTTGGGTATCAAACTGCTTTAAAAGACAATCCTAGACTAGACAATCGTTATTGGAAAGGAAATTCTCCCATACGCATGGTCATTGACAGAGATTTGAGTTTGCCTTCACATCTTCATTTGTTGGATGGTAGTCATAGAACCATTGTCTTTAATCAAGTAAAAAATGCCAAAGTAAAGCATCTGGAATATGTTTTTTTGGATGCTCAGAAAGATACTATAGAACAAATATTGACAGCTTCTTATCAAATGGGAATTCAAAGTTTAATTGTTGAAGGTGGAGCAGCTTTGCTGCAAGATTTTATTGACGCTGGTCTTTGGGATGAAGCAAGGGTGATCAGTAATCAACAGTTAAGTATTGAATCAGGATTGGATGCTCCAATTTTGAAACAGAAAGCGCTTTTGCATACAGAAGAAATACAAACAGATAGTATCCATTATTTTCACCCAAGTATTTAAGTATTCAATAGGTTATGATTTATTTATTAGGAAGCATTGTATTAACCAGTTATCTGACCCTCTCTTTTAAATATTGTGAGCGGCATGGTGTTTCCATATTTCAGGCCATTGTCTTTAATTATATCACTTGTGTGATTACGGGGTCCATAGTGAATGGGGCTTTTCCAATCAATTCAAATGCCATACAAAGCCCTTGGTTCAAATGGGCTTGTTTAATGGGATTGATGTTTATATCCATATTTAATGTGGTTGGATTGACCGCTCAAAAAATGAGTGTAGCAGTGGCATCTGTTGCCAATAAACTGTCCTTGATTATTCCCGTAGTTTTGTCAGTATACTTATACCAGGAAAGCGTTACAGGATGGAAATTGGTTGGCGTCATACTGGCATTATTAGCAGTGGTTTTAACCTGTTATCCCGAAAAAAAAGATGGGAATAGCATTGAAAAACCGGTTCAAAAATGGGCTTATTTTTTACCGGTGATTTTGTTTTTTGGAAGTGGATTATTAGACGCACTGATTAACCACGTTCAACAAACCTATGTGACGGATGAAAATTACAATGCTTATTTGATCTCAGGTTTTTTCTCTGCTGCAACCATTGGTACTTGTATTCTGCTGTTTCAATATGCTACCAAAAGATTAGAATTTGCTTGGAAACATTTGATAGCAGGGGTTTTGATTGGCGTCCCCAATTATTTTTCTATTTGGTGTTTGGTTAGATTTTTAAAAAATAGTCCTTGGGAAAGTAGTGCTAGCTTCCCTGTGAACAATATGGGTATTGTCTTATTTAGTTCTGTTGTAGCTTGGCTACTTTTTAAGGAACGTTTGAGTAAGATTAATTGGTTGGGTGTAGCACTATCTCTTCTAGCCATTTATCTCATAGCATTCGGTAACAAATCTTGAAGATGGCAGACGTTTATCAGACCATAGAAAAAACAGCATTTGCCGAGTTCAAAGACCGGGGAAGTAAGTTTATTGCATATGCTTACCCCATTCAAAACGTGGAAGATTTTAAATCCTGTTTGCAATTAATTAAAAAAGAGCATCCCAAAGCGGTTCACCATTGTTTTGCTTATAGACTGGGATTAGATGGGAATAATTTTAGGGTCAGTGATGATGGAGAGCCCAGTGGTTCTGCCGGAAGACCCATCCTTGGACAAATAGATAGTAAACAATTGACCAATACGGCTGTGATTGTGGTGCGTTATTTTGGCGGTACTTTATTAGGGGTTCCAGGATTGATTAATGCGTATAAAACAGCCACTGTAATGGCCTTGCAATTAGTTCCCATTGTAGAGAAAGCCATTGAAATCAATTACGAATTGCAATGCAATTACACTCACTTAAATGAGGCTATGACCATTTGCAAACAATTTGGTTGTACCATTCTTGGGCAGGAGCAACAATTGTTTTGTTTGTTGCGTATTGGCATTCCCAAAGCCAGGCTTGAGGAGGTACTATTCAAGCTCAATGACCTGCACCATGTAGACGTGAATCCTATTGTTTGAATCTTGGGCTAACAATTAAGTCTTTGTTGCCAGCTATATGTTGGTAAAATCCTTCTCCAGTTTTTACACCTAGCTTACCCGCTGCCACCATATTCACTAGTAATGGACAGGGTGCGTATTTAGGATTTCCATATCCGTGATAAAGGGTATTTAATATACTTAAGCAAACATCAAGTCCTATAAAATCGGCTAGCTGTAAGGGCCCCATGGGATGTGCCATACCCAGTTTCATAATGGTATCAATAGATTCAACTCCTGCTATACCTTCATACAAGGAATAAATTGCTTCATTGATCATGGGCATTAAAATCTTATTGGCAATAAATCCAGGAAAATCATTCACTACACAGGGTACTTTTCCCAATGATTTACTTAAGGCTACAATTTGTTCTGTAACTGCTATATCAGTAGCATAGCCATTAATAATTTCTACCAATTTCATCACTGGAACCGGATTCATAAAATGCATGCCAATAACCAGATTAGGCCTATTGGTAGCAGCGGCTATTTTGGTGATGGAGATAGAAGAGGTATTGCTAGCTAGAATACATCCCTTTGGGGCAAAAGCATCTAATTGTTGAAAAATCTTCAATTTTAATGCTTCATTTTCTGTTGCAGCTTCTACTACCAAATGTGCATTGGCTACACCTGTTTCAATAGTTTCATGGATGGACAAATTGGCCAAAGTTGCAGCTTTATCTGCTTCTGTTATGGAAGCTTTGGCTATTTGACGGTCCAAATTTTTAGTGATAGTTTGGAGTGCTTTTTCTAGCTGCACTTTATTTACGTCTACCAAGGAAACCTTAAAACCTTTCTGTGCAAATACGTGTGCTATGCCATTACCCATGGTTCCAGCGCCTATAACGCTAATCTGCTGTTGCTCCATAAAAATTGATTGTGATCTGCTAAGTTAAAGCTATTTCTTACTCTTGAAATCCCCCCTTTTCCATGCCTTGATAAAGTCTGCCCAAGCGGCAGGATTCAAGATATTCATTGGAGGTACTTGCCCGTTGTAATAGTATTTGTTTGCCTGTTGACGCATTTGAAAATTGATGGCTTCTCTACCATCGGCCGGCAGGCTAGATAACAACACCCTTCTTTGAGACTCGTCAACATTTTTTCTGGCTATCTCATAAAGATCATCTGGAACTCTATTGTTTACAAAATCCCTTTCAAATTGCTCCCTTGTTGGCCTAGGTTTTAGAATGGTGGCGGGTAAGTAAACGGTATCGGATACTAGTAACTGAATCCAGGTATATTGGTTGCCGTTTAGGTTTTTAGGTATGCTGATGGTGTAATTTTTAAAACCAATACATGAAAAAGTAATTTTATCGCCTTTTAAAACGGCAATAGAGAATACCCCGTCTGGGCTTGTAATGGTACCCCTTCCTTTGCCCTCTACAATAATGCTGGCCGATGCGATACCCCTAAGACTATCAGCGGTCATGACCACCCCATTAAATTGTACCACTGAGTCCCTATAGGGATTGCCTTCCGTAGTTTCCTGTGCCTGCACATAGTTGACAAGCAGGGTAAGCAGCAATAAGGTGAAAAAGGGTAGCAGTTTCTTCATCGTGTCAAAAATACAAAGCGTTTTTTACTATTGTGGAATCACTTGGTTCTTTATTTAAACAATAGGATTTGCAACAAAGTAAGGCCGCCATCTGTTAACTTTGCGCCTAAATTCCTTTTTTAACAAAAACTTTCGTGATGACAGAAGCAGCCATTTTACAGGCATTGAGTAATGTGCAGGAGCCCGATTTGGGTAAGGATCTGGTTACATTGAACATGATCAAGGATATAGCCATTGATGGAAATAAAGTGAGTTTCACCATTATTTTGACCACGCCGGCCTGTCCCATGAAGGATATGATGCGCACAGCAAGTGAAAACGCCATCAAATTCCTGGTGAATAAAGAAGCCCAAATTACCGTGAATTTCACGTCAAATACTTCTTCAATCCGCAAGGATAATAAGGAAGTCTTGGGTGGGGTAAAGAATATTATAGCCGTTGTGAGTGGTAAAGGTGGGGTGGGTAAAAGCACCGTTTCTGCCAATCTGGCCCTGGCTTTGGCTGAAGGCGGTGCAACCGTTGGTTTAATGGATGCAGATATTTATGGACCAAGTGTGCCCATCATGTTTGGCGTAAGAGGAGAGAGACCCCTGATGAAGGAGAAAGACGGCAAGGGCATGATTATCCCCTTGAACAAACACGGAATTAGTTTAATGAGTATTGGTTTGTTGGTAGATGAGAAAAATGCGGTTGTCTGGAGAGGCCCCATGGCTAGTTCTGCTATTCGCCAATTTGTAACCGATGTTGATTGGGGTGAATTAGACTATCTAGTCATTGATATGCCTCCGGGCACGGGCGATATTCATTTAACCTTGATGCAAACCGTTCCAGTAACAGGAGTGGTTATTGTTACAACACCTCAAAACGTGGCTTTGGCCGATGCTAAAAAGGGGATTGCCATGTTTGGTCAGGCACAGATTAATGTACCCATTATAGGATTGGTTGAAAATATGGCCTATTTTACTCCAGCCGAATTACCGGATAACAAATACTATTTGTTTGGAAAAGAGGGGGGTAAGCGTTTGGCTGAAGAATATGATTTAGCTTTCTTAGGCCAAATTCCATTGATCCAATCCATTAGAGAAGGGGGAGATGCAGGTATTCCAGCCATGGCGGGTTCTGAAGAGCTCACCAAAAAAGCGTTCCGCGATTTCACTGCTGCAGCTGTTAGAAATATTGCCATGCGTAATGCCAATATGCCCAAGACTGAAATGATTGCAGTTACCGAATAATTAACGCAGATTTTATTTTTGAGACTCCATTCAATAAAATGAATGGAGTTTTTTATTGCTAACTTGTGTCTATGTATAATATTCCTTATTTCAAAGCTTCTGAAGATGGGGAAGTGATGGCTTTTATGAAAGCACATCCATTTGTAACCATCTGTGGAATAGATAACAATAATTTCCCTGTGGCAACCCATGTGCCTGTTTTAATTGTGGAAAGGGATGGGAAATGCATTCTTCAGGCACATATTATGCGCAAACAGGATCATCACATAGCATTTGAAAACAACCCCAATGTATTGGTGGTGTTTCAAGGAGCAAATGCTTATGTAAGTTCTAGCTGGTATGACCATGACCAAAGAGGAAGTACTTGGAATTACCAAGCCGTTCATGCAAAAGGGGTATTAAGATTTTTATCTGATGCTGAATTGTTTGAATTGCTATCAAACCTAACGGCACATTTTGAAAAAGACCCTGATTCTCCATCACAGGTAAAAAATCAGACCGATGACTATATGCAGTCAAATATGAAAGCCATTGTGGCAATTGAAATAGAAATAATGGATTTGCAACATGTTTTTAAAATGAGTCAAAATAGGAATAAGAAAAGCTATCATAATATTATAGAAGAATTGGAAAAGGGTGATTTAGCGGCGATTATTGTGGCTGAAGAAATGAAGAAACAATCACCTCAAATTAATGATTGATGAAAAAGTTAACGTACATATTCCTATTGTTAAGTTTTGCTTGTATGAATAGTAAAGTACCCCATAGTAGTCAGTTTAGTGAAACCGTCTTTGATAAACAGGGTCACCGCGGATCTAGGGGATTGATGCCCGAAAACACTATACCAGCCATGTATAAAGCCATTGACCTTGGGGTAACTACTTTGGAAATGGACGCCAGTATTAGTAAGGATCATCAAGTGTTCTTAAGTCATGAGCCATTTTTTAATCATGAAATAAGTTTACAACCGAATGGTAAACCAATTGAAGCCGCGCAAGAGAAATCCTTCAATATGTACCAGATGGATTATGCTGAAATAATCAAGTATGATGTTGGATTAAAACCGCATCCTAGGTTTGTGCAACAAGTTAAATTAGCCGCAGTAAAACCCTTATTGTCTCAGGTTTTTGATTCAGTGTTAGCTTATTGCAAAAAAACGGGTAAACCCATTCCTCAATTCAATATTGAAACAAAAACAACTGCCAAAACAGATGACCTCTATCATCCAAAGCCAGAGAAATTTGTAGACCTATTGCTGCAAGTAATAGCATCAAAAAATATGGAATCAAAAGTAATTATTCAATCTTTTGATATTAGAACGCTGCAATACTTACACCAAAAAGACGCTACTATTAAAACAGCTTTATTAATAGAAGACTATGATAAAAAGCCATTTGCCTTGCAATTAAAAGATCTTGGTTTTATACCCAGTATCTATAGCCCTGCAAATGAATTGGTAACACCATTACTAGTAAAACAATGCAGAGATGCAGGTATGCAAATTATACCTTGGACAGTGAATGATTTGGCTACCATTAAAGCTTTGAAAAAGATGGGTGTACATGGTGTAATCTCGGATTATCCCAATCTTTTTAATCAGTTATAAAAGTTTTTTTTTTGTTGGTGCAATCCAAAGTTTTTCAGTTTGCGTAAATGATGCAAACTAAAAAACAAACCATGAAAAAAATTGCACTAGCATTCGTATGCGGACTATTCTTACAAGTAGCAACAGCACAATCAGTAGAAGTAGGTGGCGCAGCTATGTATCCCAACAAAAACATTATCGAAAATGCCGTTAACAGCAAAGACCATACTACGTTGGTAGCTGCTGTTAAAGCTGCAGGGTTGGTGGATGCCTTGAGTGGAGCGGGCCCATTTACTGTGTTTGCACCAACCAATGCTGCATTTGGAAAATTACCAGCAGGAACGGTTGAGACTTTGGTAAAACCTGAAAACAAAGCAACACTAACAAAGATCTTAACCTATCATGTTGTGGCAGGTAAATTTGATGCTGCAGCTATTGCAGCTAAAATCAAAGAAGGAAAAGGAATAGCTAGCTTTACCACTTTACAAGGTGGTGTTTTAAAAGCGAGTATGAAGGGGAATAAATTAATGTTAACCGATGAAAAAGGTGGCATGTCAATGGTAACCATCAAGAATGTGTACCAGAGTAATGGCGTGATTCATGTGATAGACACCGTAGTAATGCCATAATATAGTACAAATCATTTATGACTGCCTCGGTGTATTCCGGGGCAGTTTTGTTTGGATTACGGGCTAATTGTTGCAAATTTGCAGTTCATGCAACCTATTATCATTACACTAGACGGTTTCTCTTCCTGTGGGAAAAGCACATTGGCTAGACAATTAGCAGCAGAACTGAATTATGTATTCATAGATTCTGGTGCCATGTATAGGGCTATAACCTTATATTTTTTGCGCAACCATACTGATTGGAATAATCAAAGCGCAGTAGTGGATGCATTAAAAGAGATTACACTTGATTTTCAATACAACCCACTTACTGGAAATTCTGATATGTATTTGAATGACGAGAATGTAGAAGCTTTGATTAGAGATATGTTGGTGAGTGAACATGTTAGTGAAGTGGCTGCTGTAAAAGAAGTCCGTGAATTTGGTGTAGCGCAACAACAATTAATGGGTATTAAAAAGGGAATTGTAATGGATGGAAGGGATATTGGTACCACGGTATTCCCTCAGGCAGAATTGAAAATCTTTGTAACTGCGGATCCAGCAGTGAGGGTTGAGAGAAGGTTCAAAGAATTATATGCCAAGAATCCCAATATTAGCATTGAAGAAGTTAAGACCAACTTAGAAATGCGCGATTACACGGATAGTAATAGGGAATTTAGTCCTTTACGCAAAGCGGCAGATGCTATTGAATTAGATAATAGTAGTTTAACTAGAGAAGAGCAGCTAGACATTGTTTTAAAATGGGCTAGAGAAAAAATGAAACAATACTAATTATACTATTAATTGGTAGCTGAATCCATTACTGGTTTGCATGATGGCGTCTTGAATGGTCAAGGATCTAAAGTTTTCTATAACTTCTTTTGCACCCACTGTTTGTAAACTTTCAGCAGTTAGTTGGTTCCCAATTCCAATACAGGTCATTCCTGCAGCAATGGCAGATTGTACTCCAGAAATAGCATCTTCAAATACCAAACAACTACTTGGTTCCAAACCTAGTTTAGCTGCCATTTTTAAATAGGGTTCAGGGTCTGGTTTTCCCTTTTGTACATCGTGTGCAGTTATACTATATTCAAAATGATGGGGCAATCCAATTTTTTGCAACATTTGTTCCATTCTTTCTTTGTGCGAGCTTGTAGCAACACCTCTAGGGAAATCCAATACTTTCAGCGCTTGTACAAAATCCTGTACTCCATCAATGCCAGTTGGATGCATAGCGGCATCAAATGCATATCCTGCTTCTTTAATAGCATTCTGTTCCTCCTGCGAGGTAAATGAAAATAATCCTTCAATAGTAGCAGTTACTTTTCTGCCATAAACCCACTGTAGAATCATGTCTTGTGTTAAATCAAAACCAAAATGATTGGCCCAATGACTCCAAAATTCCACAATAGCTGGATTGCTATCAATGATTACACCATCAAGATCAAAAATAATGGCCTTAATAGATTGATTCATGTTTGTTAAGTTTACCATCCACCGTTTAAGCCTTGCTTAAGGGCTTTTTGGTATTTACGCATATCAAAAGAATACAAGAATGGCGCACGGTGTGCACCGCCTTTGCGGGTTTCTTTGAGTTTTTTTAGAATGCCAAATGCATTCATTTTTCGATGAAAATTTCTACGGTCAAGTGCTTTATCTAGAATGGTTTCATAGAGTTTTTGCAATTCAGGCATGGTGAATTTTTGAGGCAATAAATTATAACCAATGGGTTGGTGGTTTAATTGAAGCCTAACGGTTTCCAGTGCTTTATTGAGAATCTCATTATGGTCCATCATCAGGGATCCAATTTCATGAATGTCTTTCCAAACACATTCTGAGGAGTTTTCATCAGGAAAAGGGGTAACATTGGCAAAATCTACCAAAGCATAATAACCAATACTGATAAAGCGCTGAAAAAGCCAATTATCGGCTGTGGGTTCAATACCAGATTTAAGTAAACTCTTTCGGTGAATACTTCCATCCGATCTATTTGGTGCACCAAATACATGAAATTGCTGTAAAAAAATATCTTGAAGCCCTGTTCTTTCCTTGAGTACCCTTGCCGCAGCGGTTTCAGTGTCCTCGTCTTTTAAAACAAACCCACCGGGTAAGGCCCAAACAGCACTGTGTTTGAGTTTTAATAACAAGACTTTTAATTGGTTGTCATGAAATCCCAAAATGACACAATCTAGTGATACAGCAGGAAGGAACCATTTCTCCCCCTCATGAATAAAAGCAGTTAGCTGATTGGGTACTTGCATACTATTAACGAAAATAAGGTAAAATCCCGGCTAAATATTTCTCAATCCCTTCTAAAATAAGTATCATTGTGTCAGAATAACACAAACAATTAATCACCACTGGTTCATGTATTGAGTCAGAAAAACGATTGCTATGCAAACTAGAAGAAATTTTCTTCAACAAGGTTCTGCCTTGGCCCTTGGGTCTTTGTTGCTTTCCAAATCAGCTGCTGCTGAGTTTTTTGCCGCCAGTAAATTTCCTGCACCTGGCTTACAGCTTTTCACCTTTTTTAATGTGATAGAACAAGACGTGCCAGGGAACCTGAAAAAAATCCATGATATTGGTTATCGCGAAATTGAGTCTGCATTTAGTAGGCTTGGTGGTTATTATGGAAAGAGTCCCAAAGAATTTGCCAACTTATTAAAGGATTTGGGATTGACCTGGAGATCGCACCATGTATTGGGTGCTCCATTTAAATTACCTCCTGGTTCCAAAATGCCAACAGGTGCAGATGGCAAACCAATGGTCATTCCACCCATGAAAAACTTGAAGGATAATTACCAAGAATTGGTTGACCAAGCTGCTGAAGGGGGCGTTACATATTTGGTTTGTGCCAATACCCCTATTGGAACTTTGGATGAAGTAAAAGCATCTATTGAAGTGTTGAATAAAACTGCAGTAGCTGCAAAAAAAGCAGGTTTATTATTTGCTTATCATAACCATGATGCTGAATTCCGTGCTATTGATGGAGTGGTGCCGTATGACTTAATGCTAAAAGAAACTGATAAAGATTTAGTAAAAATGGAATTGGATTTGGCATGGGCCATGAAGGCTGGGAAAAATCCAGTTGATTTGTTTAAAGCAAACAAGGGCAGATTCCATTTATGGCATGTAAAAGACCTAGATGAAAAGAATGAAAAAGTCCTAGAATTTGGTAAAGGACATTTTGATTTCAAACCCATTTTTGACCACGCTGCGGATTCTGGAATGAAGTATTTCTTTATTGAACAGGATGGAGCGCCAAATCCTTTAGAAAATATTACTACCAGTTATAACAACTTGCAAAAGATATTGAAATAATAAAAGTTGCATCAAAAAAGCCGCTCCGATACAATCGAGGCGGCTTTTTTTTATTATTTAATAAGCTCCTAAGGAATCGTATACCACTACTTTTTTCCAAAGATGCTTGCATGTGTCTACAAATTCTAGATGAATAGGATCAACCTGATAAGCGTCTTGGTCAGTAGCGTTGTCAAATATGGCCAACCATGAAAGTGCATAACTGGTATCAATCACTTCTCTATTGGTTGCCGCTGCTGTACCAATATGAAACTGTTGAATAGTAGGCACTTTACTAAGTTTCTTTAGCCCTTCTATTAATGCGGCTTTTTCTTCCACGCTATTTGGATGTTCTAACCAAAAATAAACATGGTGTACAAATAAGTTCTGTGTTAGCATGTATCAATTTTTATTCAATAATTTGATCAGTAATTTTTCCGGTGGCTTTGTTTTTGAGAATGAGTTTTTTGGCGCCAAAATGGGTCATTTCTTCTTTGATCAACCAGTGTTCTGCATCGTGCTCTACCAAATGGCTTTCTTTACTTAATCCAGTTTGACCACGCCAGATTTCTAGGTCAACAGGCTCCCAAAGCTTAGTCTTTGCAGACTTATAAGCAGCGTCTAATATGGCATTGACTACATAACCATCGTAAAAAGTTTCTTTAGGATCTACGCCTTTTTCTTTGGCATTAAACATATCCATAAACATATGGTTATACCCAAGTTCATTTAATTCATCACCCACAGGGAATAACCAACCCGTATTACTTTCTGCTTTCTCAGCAATATAATCACCACCCTTGCCTGTGGTAAACATGTCAAATCCCGTGCGTAAGAAACTATTGATCCAAATGGTACCTTCTGATCCCATGACTTCATCTCTTAAATCTAGACCTCCTCTAAAAGTCCAACTCACTTCAAACTGACCGATGGCTCCGTTCTCATATTTCACCAGACCAATAGCGTGGTCTTCAGCGTCAATGGGTTTTACTTGGGTATCGGCCCAGCACATTACTTCAACTGGTTTAATGTCTTTGCCAATATAGCTTCTGGTAATTTCTACGCAATGACAACCAAGGTCAAGAATACAACCACCACCGGCTTGTTCAATATCCCAGAACCATTCGCTATGCGGGCCAGGATGGGTTTCCCTTGACTTGGCCCAAAGGATTCTGCCCAAAGCACCTTCTCTTACACTAGCAGAGGCTTTGATAAATTTTGGGGTATACACTAAGTCTTCTAAATAGCCATTAAAAATGCCTGCTTCTTCTACAGCCAATAACATGCGTTTAGCTTCTGTTGCATTCCTACCCAATGGTTTGGTAGTCATCACCGCTTTTTTGTGTTTACAACAAAGCATCACCGCCGCTTCGTGTAAGTTATTGGGGAGTGCAATACAAACAATGTCTACATCTGGGTGAGCAATGGCTTCTTCCATTTGGGTAGTCCAATGCGCACACTGATAATCAGCAGCAAATTTTTTGGCTGATTCCTCTCTACGCGAGTAAATACTAACTACTTTGTCTTTGGATCGGTATCCTTGTAAGGCATCGGCATAAAATCTTCCGATAAAACCAGAACCGAGCATGGCAATTCTTTGCATGAGTTATAATTTAAAAGTCAAAAGTCAAAATTCAAAAGTCAAAAAAAAATGGTGAATAAAAAATCAAAATTCAAAAAAAGCAAATGAATAATAAATGAAAACTTGATTAGCTAGAAGCAACTGTCTTTTTCTCTTTAAAGAAAAGGATAAAATAAATGACTACGGCAAGTGCTATATAGGCTGGAACATACCAGATGCTTTGCCAGTCATGCCCATCTGCCAATTTGTATTTATCCACGGTGTAACCAGAGAACCAGGTTCCAATAAACATCCCCACTCCATAAGTAGCAAAAGTGAATAGGCCTTGGGCTGCGTTTTTAATTTTAGCACCTGCTTTTTTCTCTGTGTACATATATCCTGTGACAAAAAAGAAATCATAACAGATACCATGTAACACAATCCCTGTAAAGAGCATCCATGATCCGCTTTGAGCATCGCCGTAGGCAAAAAATAAATAGCGCAGAATCCAAGCCGTCATACCCATTAGTAGCATTTTCTTTACCCCAATTCTGTTAAATAAAAAGGGGATGGCCAAAATAAAGAGAGCTTCTGAAACCTGACCCAAGGTCATTTTGCTTGCGGCATTTTCAAAATGGATTTCATTTAAAAAAGTATTGGCAAAACCATAATAAAAAGATAGTGGAATACAAACTAAGATGGCGGCAATAAAGAAAATGAGATAAGGTCTTTCTTTGAACAAAACAAAAGCTTCGGTTCCCATGGCACTAGAAGCGTCTTCTGTACTTGCTTTTGGTGGCGTGTTGGGTAAAACAAAACTCAACAAACCTAAAAACGCTGAAACGCCGGCTGCTAAATAAAATGTAGCCGAGGTTTTTTCAATATCCAATTGGCCAATTAATAAACCTGCTACTATCCAACCCAAGGTTCCAAATACCCTGATCCATGGAAATTGTTTGCCCGGGTCTGTCATTTGAGAAAATGCTATGCTATTGCTTAACGCGATGGTTGGCATGTATAACAATGCATAAGCAAGGATCACCCAATAAAAATGACTGCTATTGTCCATTTTAGTTGCTAAAAACAAGAGTAAAGCCCCAACCAGGTGTAATACCCCCATAATTTTCTGAGCGGCAAAATATCGGTCAGCTACTAGTCCAACAAAAAAAGGAGAAATCATGGTGGCAATGGCTAGAGCACTATAAGCTGCCCCAATTTCTACACCAGTTGCGTGTAGGTACTCATTCATATAAGTGCCCATAGTTACATACCATGCACCCCAAATCAAGTATTCCAGAAACATCATGCTGGCAAGTAAGACTCCTGTTCTAGCTTTCATAGGCTGTTATTTTTTGCTGAAGTTTTATTAGATTTAGCAAAGTTTTATTGCTTGGATTGCAGCAATCTTTGCATTCCAGCGAGGGACAATTTAATTAAAACATGGACATGCTTGCCAGATTAAGGATTATTTTTCTTTTGCTATTGCTATGCCATTATTCCCTAATGGCTCAAAAAACAGATAGTAGCTATGCTCAAAAATTGGGCTATCCCAAAAATGCCAAATTGCTCATCCTACATGTAGACGATGTAGGAATGTCTTTTGATAGTAATGAAGGTGCTATCAATGCCATGGAAGATGGGGTAGCAAATTCCTGTTCAGTGATGATGCCCTGTTCTTGGGTGCCTGCATTTGTTCATTATTTAAGACAACATCCAACATTGGATGCAGGACTTCACTTAACCCTAACTTCTGAATGGAAGGGATATAGATGGGGGCCCCTAAGTGGTAAAGAATTGGTGCCAGGTTTGGTGGATAAAGAAGGGGCATTATGGTCTAGTGTGGAAGACGTTGTAAAACATGCTTCCGCGGATGAAGTGGACAAAGAAATTAGGGCACAATTGGCTAGAGCAAAAAATATGGGTTTTGAACCAACCCATCTAGACTCTCATATGGGAACCCTGTTTGCTAGTCCTGAATACCTGATGCGCTATGTGAAATTAGGTATAGAACAACAGATTCCAGTAATGTTACCTGGGGGGCATAATAAGTTAATTAAAGCTACTATGAAGGGTTCTGATGCATTGATGAACCAAATGCGTGGATTGGGTACCATGCTTTGGAATGCTGGCCTACCCGTATTAGATGATCTGCATAATGAAAGCTATGATTGGGAAATTCCCAAAGATTTGCAAGCTGATGATAAAAAAATGCAGGCATTCAAGACAGCCAAGTATGTAGCGGCTTTAAAATCCTTGAAGCCAGGCATTACCATGATGATCATGCACTGTACTGAAACAACTGCTACATTCCCCTTTATTTCAGGGTCGGGTCCCACACGCAAGGGAGATTTATTAGCCATGATAGATCCGGTGTTCAAAAAAGCTTTGAGCGATGAAGGCATTCAATTGGTAACTTGGAGGGAATTAATGGAAAAAAGAAAATCAATTACACATTCAAAATAAACAAATGAAACAACTATTTGCCGGTTTAGTCTTAATGATCATTGCAATTGGCGTGAGCTCATTTGACAATGCTAAAAAGCCTTTGAAAATCTTAGTGTTTAGTAAAACCATGGGTTTTCACCACGCTTCTATTCCAGCTGGAGTAGCTTGTTTGCAAAAGATTGGGGTAGACAATAATTTGAAAGTAGATACTACTACTGATGCATCGGTGTTTAATGAGAAAAATCTGAAACAATATGCAGCAGTGGTTTTTATGAGCACCACAGGAAATATTCTCAATGAGGATCAACAAGCTGCTTTTGAAAAATATATTCAAGCAGGGGGTGGCTTTGTAGGGATTCACGCGGCAACAGACACAGAATATGAATGGCCTTGGTATAACAAATTGGTAGGTGCATATTTTAAAAGCCATCCCAAACAACAGGAAGCAGTTTTAAATGTGTTAGACAAGAGCCATATAAGCACCATGCACTTGCCCACTAATTGGAAGCGTTTTGACGAATGGTATAATTTCAAAAGCATTCAAACAGATTTGAACGTTCTCATTACCATTGATGAAAAGTCATACACTGGTGGTCAAAACGGAGACTTTCATCCCATGGCTTGGTGGCATAATTTTGACGGAGGAAGGGCTTTCTATACAGAGTTTGGTCATACAGATGAAAGTTTTGTAGACCCCTTGTTTGTGCAACATTTAACTGGTGGTATTGCTTATGCCATCAATAAGAAATGACGAATTAGTGTTATTTTTTGATGTCTAATATTGGAGTGTGTAAATTTTACACAGTTAAGTTTGCACACCCCAATTATTAACCCACGATAGCTTTCGTGTTATTTAGATATCATGCATGTTCTGTTCAGTTTTGTTGTTTTTATAGTTGGGTTGTTTGTATTAATAATTTTCATATTAGGTAAGGGAAAAATTTTACCCTTTAAAATTTTAGCTGGACAAATAGGGATTCTCTTATCTATTTTGCTTTTTGGTATTCTATTAAAATCAAAGCTTCTTTACGAGTATCCTCATTTTTTTAGGGTCAATGCACCTTTTGGGTATCTTTTAGGTCCTATTCATTTCTTCTTTATTAGATCTATCCTTTTCAATGAGTCAAAATTTAAGAAATGGGATTTTCTTCATTTATTACCATTTATAATTCATGTTATTGAATTAATGCCCTTCTATGCTTCTTCGGCAAATGATAAAATTCAATTACTTCAAGCGGTAGGAAAAAATAATGTCATCAATTTTATTGAACTAAAAGAAGGCTTGTTGAAATCTCAATGGCATTCTGCATTTAAATTTTTAAGCTATTTTTTCTACTTGATTTACAGCTTTAAAATGTATCGAGATTTTAAGGCAAACATATCTGAGGCAATAAAAATTGAAAATCATAGATTATTGCATTTTGTTGACCAGTTTTTGACCATTAAAACAGTAGGGTTCTTATTAATGGTATTAGCCTTAATGTTACATAGGGTCAATCCAACAATTTCTTTCTTGTGTTTAGATTTGAGTACAACAGTGGTATTGGTTATGATTTTATTTATTTTAGTCAAAAATCCAGATTTATTGTACGGCATGCAGTATAGCTTTGCTTACAAAGCTGATTTGAATTTGTTGAATAAAAAATATCAGCTTAATAATACTTTAATATCAGGTTATGAGAATAGTCCATATGAATCATCGCTTTTCATTGATCTTGAGTATAAAATTATTTATTTCAATAAAATTTTTGAGGATAAAATTAAATCAGGATATGGAAAACAGATAAAAATTGGGGACGATATAAAATCCTATTTATCAATAAAGACAGCCCCTCTTTTTTTTAGAGGATATACCAAGGCATTGGAGGGGAACGCCACTAAAATTGAGTCATATATTTCTATTTCCGATCAAGTAAAAGAGTCATGGTTGGAGTTTAATTTTAATCCAATATACGACGAACGTAAAATCTTAATTGGCGTTACACTTACAACAAAGGATATTTCCAAACAGAAGAATTTAGAAGCACAGATTACAGAATATAAAAAACATCTTAAGGATATTGCTTGGCGAGAGTCTCATCTTTTGAGAGCACCAGTATCCAATTTATTGGGAATTTCCAATTTGCTTTTAAAACCAGAAAGTTCGTTGGAACTCCATGAAAAATTACAGTTGGTAAAGCATATTAATGCTGAAGTGGAAAAATTGGATTTAGTGATACATCAAATTGTTTCTACCTCTTCAAACCTTTCTAACGAAAATTAATTAGCATTTAAAGGTAGGATTGTTTACTTTAACCATTCATTCAATGGTATGTAATGTTAAAAATAAACAATAGCGTTTGGGTATTATTTTTACTCGGATTTATGCTAGTCTCTTGTCAAGTTGGCAATCAAAATTTTAATGAAGTTGACAGTGCTTCTAGTTGGGCTATGTTAGACTTTGTGAAAACCGATAGTCTTAATCCCGTTTTGAAACCTGGAGCAAATAGTTTTCTAGATCCTATGACTGGCAAAGCTGTGGCATGGGAATCCAAAAATGTATTTAATCCTGCCATTGTGGTTCTTAGAGATACGGTCTTTATGCTTTACCGCGCACAGGACAGTATTGGCAAACCCGGAGGAACATCCAGAATTGGGTTGGCTTATAGCACGGATGGATTGCATTTTACCAAAACAGCTAGACCGGTATTTTATCCAGAACCCGATGCTTATCAAGCGTATGAATGGCAGGGTGGGGTAGAAGATCCAAGGATTGTAGAAGATAGTACAGGTATCTATTACATGACCTATACATCTTATGATGGAAAGACCGCCAGACTTATGGTGGCTAGTTCTCCTGACTTGCAAAAATGGACCAAACATGGTCCTGTCTTTGCCAATGCTTATGGCGGAAAATATTTGAACCAATGGTCCAAGTCTGGATCCATTGTATCGCGCTATGCGCAAGGAAAAATCATTGCCACTAAAATCAATGGTAAGTATTGGATGTATTGGGGTGATCAAAATATTTGGGCGGCAACTTCTACAGACTTAATACACTGGGAACCTTTTGAAATGCAGGTAGACGAATCTGCTCCCATTGCCTTAAAAGGACAGGCACTGAACATGCCCCAACTAAGAATCATTATTCCAACCAGAGACAAAAAATTTGATTCCGATTTGGTAGAACCTGGTCCACCCGCCATGCTCACTGAGAAAGGAATCTTGCTTATTTACAATAGTAGGAATCTAAAAAATATTGGAGATACCAGTTTGGCCGATGGTACTTATACAGCAGGTCAGGTCTTACTGGACAAAAACAATCCTTTGCAAGTCATGCATAGACTGAACCACTATTTCATGAAACCAGAAAGGTCTTATGAATTGGTAGGTGAAGTCAATAATGTATGCTTTTTAGAAGGGTTAGTACAGTTTAAAAATCAATGGTTCCTTTATTATGGAACTGCTGATTCCAAAATAGCTGTTGCTGTTAGAAAAGCAGCTTATCCTTGATTAAAACCAACAGTATTATCCCAAGGCTTGTAAAATATCATTCAGAATATCTTCCCTGTTTTCAAGACCCACACTAATGCGAATCAGACCTGGCGTGATGTTCACAGCCTGACGTTCTGCTTCACTTAGTTTTGCGTGTGTTGTGCTAGCAGGATGAGAAGCAATACTGCGTGTATCGCCAAGATTGGCAGTTAGCGATAACATTTTTAAAGCATCTAAGAATTTTCTTCCAGCTTCAATACCGCCTTTTAATTCAAAACATACAATACCTCCACCATTTTTCATTTGCTTCAGCGCAATGGCATGGTGAGGATGGCTAGGCAAATAGGGATATCTCAGGGTATTGATGGCAGGATGGTTTTCCAATTGTTGGGCAATATATAGTGCATTAGATGCATGACGTTCCATGCGTACATCTAAAGTTTCCAAACTCTTGCTCAAGACCCATGCATTGAAAGGAGAAAGGGCTGGTCCCGTGCTGCGGCAGAACAGATAAATCTCTTTGATCAAATCTTTTCTTCCCACAACTACCCCTCCCAAAACCCTTCCTTGCCCATCTAACCATTTGGTAGCAGAATGCACCACCAAATCAGCCCCATGTTGAATGGGTAATTGGTTAACTGGAGTGGCAAAACAATTGTCTACATTAAAGATGATCCCATGTTCTTTGGCAATGCGACCAATCATGCCCATGTCTAGAATTTCTAAACCAGGATTGGTAGGCGTTTCCAAATAAATCATCTTGGTATTTGGTCTAATTGCCGCGCGCCATTCGGCTTCTGTTGCATTAGCCGATACATAAGATTGTTCAATCCCAAACTTGGGTAAGTATTTGGCAATTACCGTATGGGTACTTCCAAAAATGGAATTACAAGCCAGTAAATGATCGCCCTGTTTGAGCAAGGCCATAAAACTACCAGATACCGCGCTCATTCCAGATGCAGTGGCATAACCTGCTTCAGCGCCTTCCAGAGCCACCATTTTATCGGTAAATTCTTGGACACTTGGATTAGAAAAACGGCTATAAATATTGTCATCAGACTCATCTGCAAACGCTGCACGCATGTCTTCTGCATTGTCAAAACAAAAGCTACTGGTTAGAAACATAGGAGTGGAATGTTCCATTTCATTGGTACGTATTGTTTGTATGCGAATAGCGTCTGTTTGTTGATGAGACATGGTCTTAATTTAAAATAGGAATTAAATGAGTTCTGCAGTCCAGCTAATACTAGCACCTGCTGCACGCAATGTTGCAGCAACAGAACAATATTTGTCTATAGATAGGGCACAGGCTTTTTCAGCTTTTTCAAGGTCTGTAATGCCTGTAAATTGAAAACGAATTTGAATGGTTTTCCAAAGGGCAGGTTCTTTACCGCTTTCTCTTTCTGCTTCAATGATCATTTTAACGGTGGTAGGTTCCTGTCTTTGCTTCTTCAAAATGGAGACAATATCCACGCCACTACAACCACCCAAACCCATTAAAATGGTCTGCATTGGTCTAATTCCAGCGTTTTGTCCACCTATTTCCACAGCAGCGTCCATTTGAAGGGTATGGTTATTGGCATCCTTGGCCTCAAATCCATAATCACCAATGGTTCTAGTCAACTCAATTCGGGTCATTTTGAAGATTTATGCAAATGTAATTTATCCAAGCCCTTATTTTGCATTGAATTCGGGAATAATTGATATGCAAATATTTGAATACAAGCAAGACTTTAGGCTGGAAAACGGATCTGTATTAAATGGAATAGAGATTGGCTACCAGGTTCATGGAACTATGAATGCCGCCAAGGATAATGTGGTTTGGGTATGTCATGCCCTGACTGCCAATGCCGATGCAGCTGATTGGTGGAAGGGTTTGGTAGGAGCGGGTAGTTTGATTAATCCCGAAGAATATTGCATAATAGGTGCCAATATATTGGGTTCTTGTTATGGTTCAACTGGGCCTTTGAGTACCAATCCAGCTACTGGTGAACCTTATTTTTCCAGTTTCCCATCGGTCACCATTAGAGATATGGTGGAAGCGCATATTCTTTTGCGTAAGCATTTGGGTATTGATAAAATTCAACTGCTCATGGGAGGGAGTATGGGTGGTTATCAAGTGTTAGAATGGGCGGTGATGGAAAAGGAGTTGATTGAAAAAGTATTTTTAATTGCAACATCACCTTCAGAAAGTGCCTGGGGTGTGGCAGTACATACAGCACAACGTTTGGCTATTGAGGCCGATGGTACTTGGTTAGACAAAAGCCCATCGGCGGGAGCCAAGGGTTTAAAAGCTGCCCGTGCCATTGGGATGCTCACTTATAGAAATTACGGAACTTTTCAGGAAAAACAAACCGATCCAGATCCTGAAAAGATTGACAATTTCAAAGCATCTTCTTATTTGAATTATCAGGGGGATAAATTGGTGAATCGTTTTAATGCCTTTAGCTATTGGTTATTGACTAAGGCCATGGATTCCCATCATTTGGGCCGTGGCCGCGGAGGCGATTTGATAAAAGTATTGGAATCAATTACACAACCCATTTTAATCATTGGTATCCATAGCGATATTCTTTGCCCCTTAGACGAACAACGATTTATGGCGCAACACTTGCCCAATGCGCAATTGGTAGAAATTGATTCGGCTTATGGGCATGACGGGTTTATCATTGAAACCATTCAAATCACCAACTATCTTAAACCTTGGTTAGCAGCTTAGATTACTCCGGGTGATAAATTTTCTCGGCCGTTGCATAGACTTCTTTTTTATTAAGCGTCATAGGCTTGGTTTGCTGTTTCACATACATTTCCATTTGGTCTGTATAGTGCGGAGAATTTTTTCTGGCCGATGCCCCATAGGTATTGATAGATTCAATGATGGGTCCGTCTTTAGTGAATCTAACTAGTTCAATATAGGCGTCTCCCTGATTCCCTTTGAGCATGCCATTTTTGTAAGGAATACTATACATGGGGGCCAATACATCGGGCAAACCAGGGCCTGGAATTTCTTTGTCACCACGCACCATTTTTTGAATATCGCCAAGGGACAAATTGGTTCTACCAAAGTCTTTGAGCATATTGGCTTTAACTGCTCTAAATGCTTCAACAGCTAATGCTTTACTTAAAGTTGCAGAAGCCATATAGTGATTGCGATGTCTATAAATGGTATCATATAATAGTAAGAAAGTTCCAGCCCCAACACTGTTTGCATCACCCTTTTTGTCCCAGGTATTTAATTGCCCAATCAGGTCTGCAATATCAGGATAGTCAGATGCATTAAGTCCAAAAAGGTTATCAATATTAATAGGGAAATAGAATTTACTTGGATACTGTCTATCAAATTTGATTTTCTTGAAACTATCAAAATCAATGGTCTTATGCTGTGCCATGAGTTCTGCAAAACGCATGCTGCGATTGTTTTCTAGGGTTTCATAACCCATGGTAGGGTCTTTGATCACGGCATTATCAGGACCTTCCGTAGCATGAAAAGGAGAGTGGTTGGTATTGTACACAAACCCTGATTGGGGTTGTAATACTTGTGGCAGGTCTGCTAGTGGATGAAGCTTGGTCCAGAGAGTTGCAGATGTATTACCAGGCAGTGTAGTCTTCCACTGAAATTTTGGATCACGAATAGGAATGCGTCCATTACTCAAATAATAGATAGTATCAAATCTATCGGCATAAACAATATTATAACCAGGAATGGCCAACATGTTTAAAGCAGCTTTGAACTCTGTAAAATTTCTGGCCTTGTTAAATCGGTACCACTGTTCCAGCCCTCGAATATCCATCTGTGCGGGCATACGAATAGAAAATGTGCCCCTGTCTGTAATGATAGTTGGGCCATACTTGCTCCAGTATGCTTTTTTATTAACGCCAATCACAATTCCAGCAATTTTTACTTTGAGCGCTGCATTTTTAGATTCCAGTGTTTCCCATTTACCATCCAATTTGTATTCTAATTTATTGGCTGGATTGATTTCTAATTGGTACACGTCTAATTTATCCGGTGCATTTACGGTATGTGCCCAGCCTAGGTTTTCATTTACCCCATGTAAGATGCTAGGGGCACCAGGAAAATTTGCACCGAGTATATTCCATCCTTCTTCACTACATAAATGGGCTTCATAGAATGCTACGGGTCCTTCCAAAGGTTGGTGGGCATTAATGTCTAAGTATACTTGTCCGTCTATAGACTTTCTGCTATTTACAGCAATGGCATTACTTCCTGCGGTTTTGTAATTCTCTAATAAGGGAACGCTTCCGTTGAAAATGGTTTTAAGCGCATTGTCTGCTCCCGACAACACACATAATTGCAAGACAGAATATTGGATCATGTCTTTTGGTGTAACAGGAAATGCTTTTTTGAGCAAGACTTCTTTGGGATGCTTGGCTGCATAGGCATTTAATCCTGCGCAATAGCCTTCTAATAGCCTTTTAAAATCTGGGCTGAGGTCTGATTCATATTTCTCTTCTACTAATTCTGGAATCCTGAGTAAGTGAATTATATAGTCAATCTGGGCACCTTCCTTGCCCTTATATCGCGCTAGCATGGCTTTACCTGCTAAAAGCGATTGTTGTATGGTTTCAAAATCATCTTCTGCGTGTGCCCATGCCAGACCATAAGCTACTTCTGGGTCCGTTTTGCCAAAAATATGTGGTACGCCCCATTTGTCTCTGACGATATCAATTTTTTCGGGTTGGAATTGGGCGGATACCCCCAATTGAAAACAGGCAAGTACCAATAGCAGGATAGTTCTGACAAGCATCGTTTTTATTTTTCTAAACAAAAGATAGGTTAATTGGTTTTAGTTCTGGAAATGTTTTCTATTTAAGTGTTGGAGCATGGCTTTGGCTTTTAAAATGGCCATAGTTTTGACTTTTGATTTTTGACTTAGAATGGAATAATCCTAATTTTGTAAAAACCTCCTATATGGGTATCTGGAACCAATTTGCCGAGTATCTTTTTATCAAGAAAAAAGACCCCAACGAAAAGCCTACACAATGGATGAAATACATGCATGGCATGAATCGCATTTCACTCATGATGTTCTTGGTAGCTATTTTGATTATCCTTTTTAAACTCTTCTTATTGCCACTTTTTAAAAGTTAGTTAGGAGCTTGTTGTTCCACTAAATATTGGTAGATAATCTGAGCTGCTTTTGCAGACGCGTGCCCACCTTTTGAAAGTGTTGCTTGCAATAGTTGATAATCATTTCTGATCTGTTCTTGCTTTTCAGTATTGTATAAGAGTTCATTCAATTCTTTTTCAAGATTAGGGGTGTTTAATTCATCTTGAATCAATTCCTTAACAACAAGTTTATCCATGATCAAATTCACCAAAGAAATGTATTTGATCTTCACCAATCTTTTGGCAATTTGATAACTGATATTGCTTCCTTTATAACATACAATTTCTGGAATACCTAAGAGTGCTGTTTCTAGGGTAGCTGTTCCACTGGTCACCAATGCTGCCTTAGATTCCAGTAACAGTTGGTAAGTATCATTTTTTACAGAACCCACATTCTGATAGGGTTTCAGGAAGGGCTCATAAAATTCCGATTCCTGTCCAGGGGCTTCTGCCACCACAAATTCCTGGTTGGGAAATTGTTTGGCCAGTTCCAACATGATGGGTAATTTCTTGGCAATCTCTTGCTTTCTACTCCCTGGTAAAAGTGCTATTTTTTTTGAACCTGCTAATGGAAAAACTGTTTCAGATCCATAGCCCAATGCTTTCTTTTTGGCTTCAATCACTTCCATTAATGGATGGCCTACATAGTCTACTTCCCAATTCCATTGTTTAAGAAAATAGTCTTTTTCAAAAGGAAGAATCACCAACATTTTATCAATGCATTCTTTCATTTTTTTGACCCTTCCGGCCTTCCAAGCCCATACCTGTGGAGAAATATAATAAATGACTTTAAGCCCTTCTTGCTTTGCCCATTCAGCAATGCGTAAGTTAAATCCAGGATAGTCTATCAGAATGAGGCAGTCTGGTTGAAAAGACAAAATATCTGCCTTACAAAATCGAATATTTTTAAAAATAGTGGGAAGGTTCTTGACCACTTCTGCAAATCCCATAAAAGCAAGATCGCGGTAGTGTTTGATTAACTCAGCTCCAGCTTCCTGCATCAGGTTGCCCCCCCAAGAACGGATTACCGCGTCCTGATCCAGCACTTTGAGCTGTTTTATCAAATTGCTTCCGTGTAAATCGCCACTGGCTTCACCTGCTATAATATAGTAACGCATGTGTTCAAAGTTAAAGCAACAGGCTTTTTTAAAAGAATTTTCTAAATAACTAAAAAAATAGTTTGTAAACTAAATAATTAGTTATTACATTTGTTCAACTATAAACTTAGTTAAAGATGAAACCATTGACCAAGGCAGAAGAACAGATCATGCAAAGCATCTGGAAACTGGAAGAAGCTTTTTTAAAAGATATTCTGGAAGCACAGCCAGAACCCAAACCCCATTCCAATACCGTAGCCACCATTGTCAAAATTTTGGTTGACAAAGGTTTTGTTGGTGTAAAACCCATTGGAAGGGTGCACCAATATTTTCCTTTGGTGTCAAAAGGGGAGTATTCTTCAAGTAGTATTCGCAGCTTAGTAGAAGGCTATTTTGAAGGGTCTTTTAGTGAAGCTGTGAGCTTTATGGTGCAACAAAAAGACATTAGCGTAAAAGAATTAGAGTTGCTCTTAAACACAATTAAACAACAAAAAAAATAATGCCATGTTAACCTACGCCTTTTATTTTTTACAAGTGGTGGTATGTAGTGGTCTGATGATGGGCTATTACTGGTTGGTATTAAGAAACAAGCGTTTTCACCAATATAACCGTTTCTATTTGTTGGCGGTATTGGGATCTGCTTGGTTAATTCCTTTGATTAAAATTCAATGGACTAAGCCAGTATCTTCAGAAAGTCAAGCTTTGAATATATTAAGTATTGTAGCTGATAATAATGCCGCACTAGAAGCCAATATTGCTCAGGCGGGATTTCAGTTTAGTTGGGAGAACGCAGCAATGGGTATGTATTTTTTAGTGGCTGCTTTTATTTTAGGAACGCTTCTATTTGGCTTGTTTAGGGTATACCGATTGTTGCAACAATATCCCTGTAAGTCTGTGGGAGATGTGTTCTTAATCTTAACCCATGTAAAGGGCGCGCCATTTTCATTTTTCCAATACATTTTTTGGCATGAGTCTATTGACCTGAAAACTGATGCTGGCAAACAAATGTTGGAGCACGAACTCACACACGTTAAAGAGAAACATAGTGTAGATAAAATTATGATCCAATTGGTATTGGTCATTGGTTGGTTCAATCCATTTTTCTGGCTATTGAAAAAAGAAATGGAAATGATCCACGAATTTATTGCCGATAAAAAAGCAGTTCAAAACGGCGACACCGCTTCTCTTGCTCAAATGTTATTAACGGCTGCTTATCCGCAACAATACTATGCATTTACCAATCCTTTTTTCTTTTCACCCATTAAAAGAAGACTCAAAATGATTACCAATAACCAAAATCCAAGATTCTCTTATTTGAGAAGACTAATAGTACTTCCTTTATTAGCAGTAGTTGTGATGCTATTTGCTTTTAGAACCAAACAAATGGATAGTAACAAACCCCTGTCTGTTGGAAATTTAATTGAAACAGTTGCTGATAAAATTCAGGGTAAAGTGACCGTGCAGGATATAGCTTTGGAAACCATGTTGCCACTTGAAAAGACTTATACTATTGTAGTAGATGCTGGTCATGGTGGGGATGATAAAGGGGCTTTTAGTGCAGATGGGAAAATTACAGAAGCTGCTATTACCTTGGCATTTGCAAAAGCTGTAAAAGAAGCCAATCACAATTCAAATATTCGCATAGTGCTTACCCGTGAATCTGATTTGTTTCAAAGCGTTGTTGATAAAGCCAATTTTGCCAATGAGCAAAAAGCAGACTTATTTGTTTCCTTACACGCAAATAGTGCTGCCCCAGTTTTGCATGAACAAGCTAAGTCTACCCCCAACCCATCAAAGGGAATTGAGATTTATATTGCCAACAAAGAAAAAGCCATTGATTATTCTGCTAATGCGGCATTTGCCAATAGTCTGGGTAATGCTATTAAAACAGTGAATCCAGAATTGGTTGGAATTAAAAGCAGAAATCAAGGTATTTGGGTATTGCAAGCTGTAAAATGCCCATCGGCCTTGATAGAAGCTGGTTTTATAACCAATGCGGAAGATTTGAAAATGATGCAGGATCCAAATTATCAAAAACGTTTTGCCAATAGCTTAATAACTGGTGTGGTCAATTATTTGGCTGCAAAAGAAAAAATTGCGGTTTCGGCTAGCTTCAACATCATCAAAGATACTACTGTTCCCAAAAAGCAAGAAGGCCTAAACATTCCTACATTGTCTTCTGGTGAAAATCCTTTGGTAATTGTTGATGGCAAAATTCAAACTATGGAAGACTGGAAAAAAATTAATCCAAATAGTATTGCAACTGTTGATGTATTGAAAGGTGAATCGGCAAAAGCACTTTATGGAGATGCAGGTAAGAATGGGGTGATAAATATTAAAACCAAATCCACAGAAGTTACGGTAACAGGGGCTGATGGTAAAAAAATGAGTTTTAAAACGGATCAATCTTTGAATGGGAAAATTGATTCTAAAGTGGTTTATTTTGTTGATGGGGTGAAATCAGATTCTTTGTCCATGTCTAAAATTGATCCTCAAACTATTGCTTCTGTGAATGTTTGGAAAGGGGAGAAGGCCATTGCCCAATTTGGAGACGAAGGACAATATGGTGTGATTGATATTAAAACAAAAGCAGGGTCAAATAAATCACTGGATGCTGTAGAAGTGGTAGGATATCAAACCAAAAAAGATGGTACGGGAAATCTTGGTGGATCCGGTGTTGTTTTTCAAATTACAGAAACCCCTGCTATGTTTCCAGGAGGTGCCTCTACATGGAATAAATATTTGGAAAGAAATTTGTCCAATGATTTTTTAATCAAACAAAACGCTCCCCCAGGCAAATACAAAGCTGTAGTTAGTTTTTTGGTAGATAGCGAAGGAAATATAAGCCAAGTTCATGCGGTAAATAATCCTGGCTATGGTGTAAATGTAGAAGCAGAAAAATTGATTAAAAAAGGTCCAAAATGGAAGCCTGCTATTCAAAATGGAAAAATTGTTGCTTCCGAAGTAAATCAATCCATCACATTTACAGTACCTGATCGTAGTAAATAGTCACTGGTATTAGTTTTTAAAGTCCAATATAGGCACTGGTTTTCCAGTGCCTTTTTTTGTAACTAAAGGTTTTGGAAATTGCTTAAATTGAGGAGCATAATGATTTATAAAGCCTTAGCTGCCATGTCAAGATCTACTTACTTGCTAATTGTCTGTTCCCTATTTGTTGGAACCATTCAAGCACAATTCAAAACCAATGTTAACCCCAAAGACCAACAATTGGTTCAATTAACCAAGGAGCAACTCAAAGACAAGATCAAAGGTGGATGGGCGGGACAAACCATTGGCGTTACTTACGGTGGTCCGTATGAGTTCAAGTTTTTGGGAACCATGATGAATGACTATCAAACCATTCCCTGGCCAGATGGTGCTATAAAGCGCTATTTTGACCATGAGCCTGGTTTGTTTGACGATATCTATATGGATTTGAGTTTTGTGGATGTGATTGAAAAATATGGGGTTGATGCTCCTGTAGATTCTTTTGCAAATGCATTTGCTAAAGCTCCTTATCCTCTCTGGCATGCCAATCAAACGGGTAGGTATAATTTACTCAATGGCATCAAAGCACCAGCATCGGGCCACTGGTCAAACAATCCTCATGCAGATGATATTGACTTTCAGATTGAAGCCGATTTTGCTGGGCTGATGCATCCCGGCATGGCAAGATCGGCTTCAGCGCTTTGTGATAAGGTTGGCCATATCATGAATTATGGAGAAGGCTATTATGGCGGAGTCTATATTGCCAATATGTATAGCTTGGCTTTTGTGAGTAATAATATGGAGTTTATTGTTACAGAAGCCCTCAAATCCATCCCACAGAAAAGCTTGTATTACCAATGTATGAAAGATGTGATTGGTTGGTTTCACCAATATCCCAATGACTGGAAAAGAACCTGGTTTGAAGTACAAAGAAAATGGACCGAAGATATTGCCTGTCCTGACGGGGTATTTATGCCCTATGATATTAGCGCCAGGGTGAATTCGGCCTATGTAATCATGGGCTTATTATATGGCCGTGGCGATTTTGCTAAAACCGTTGAAATAGCCACTAGATCTGGACAGGATGCCGATTGTAATCCGTCTTCAGCAGCGGGTGTTTTAGGAACCATGTTGGGTTATAGTGGCATTCCTGCCTATTGGCGAAAAAACTTGAGCGCAATAGAAGACCAGAATTTTGTATATACCAATATCTCCTTGAATAAAATGTACGAATTAGGATTTCAACACGCTTCTCAGATGATCCGTTCACATGGCGGTTCCGTATATGAAGACAAAGTGAGTATCCGTTACCAAGAACCTCAACCCGTTGCTTATGAGGTCTCTTTCCCTGGAATACATCCAATTGAGCGAAGGTGGCTAGGTTGGAATGGACATGTACTAAAAGACAATTATATATTTGAAATTGATGGTACTGGATTTACCCTTTGTTCTAATATGAGCAATGAATGGGGGCAGACTTCCAACTATGTTTTTCAAGTAGCCATAACCATTGATGACAAAAAAGAAATAGTCCAACTGCCCTATAATTTTAGAATCAGGAGGAATGAACTTTTTACCAAATTTGGCTTAGACAAAGGGCAGCACAAAGTAAGCATTCAGTGGTTGAACCCTGATCCCATTGGGAATATTCAAATCAAGGATGTTTTGATTTATTCTAATAAGCCCAATGAGGTTTCCAAATAGTCTTACAAAAACCATTTCACCACCAAGGCCAATAATGCATATATACAAGTAGCAATAAAAATGCCCCTGGCAGTTTTGTCTATTTGTTTGTTAATATATAAAGTAAACACCACCGCGTTGGCAATCAAAGAGATGCTAATGATGCCAGACATCAATGATTTTTGTTGCAACATTACTTGAAAGAATTCGCTTAGTTTAAAAAGTCTAAACTGAATCAAATAATAAGCAAACATGGCCAAGATGGGTGTGAGAAAACCCAATACCAAACCCAATTTGAGATTGTCTTTTTTGAACATTAGATTTTCCAGGTTTTTTCAAGTTTCTTTTTCAATTCATAATGTGTCAGGTCAAACTGAACAGGAACCACACTTACATAATTGTGTTTGAGTGCCCAATCATCCGTGTCCTTGTTTTTGTCAAAGTTCATGAACTCACCAGTTAGCCAGTAATACCTTCTGCCATGTGGGTCTTTACGCTCGTCAAATTTTTCCTCGTATTTGGCATATGCTTGTTTGCATACTTTGATTCCCTTGATCAATTTGGCATCAATGGCGGGAACGTTCACATTTAAACAAAGGTGTTTGTCCAAATTTTTATTCTTGAGTACAAATTCAACTACTTGTCTAGCATAAATTTTGGCAGCGGTAAAGTCGGCTTCCAAACTATAATCTAGTAATGAAAAACCTACACTTGGAATGGCTTCAATTGATGCTTCCAGAGCGGCAGACATAGTACCAGAGTAAATCACATTGATACTATGATTGGCTCCATGGTTAATGCCACTGATACAGATATCTGGTTTGCGATGCAATACTTTGTCAACCGCCAATTTTACACAGTCAACTGGTGTGCCACTACAGCTATAGGTTTCTACACCTTCAATTCCAATAACTTTTGAAAGTCTTAAAGGATGTCCAATGGTAATGGCATGGCCCATTCCTGATTGTGGTTTATCTGGTGCAACCACAACTATTTTTCCTAATCCCATCACTGCTTCTGTGAGTGCCTTAATGCCTGGAGCTGAAACCCCGTCATCATTGGTAATCAAGATTACGGGTAGTTCTTTCTTTTTAGTCTTAGCCATAGCTGCAAGATAAGATGTGATTCAAAGTCAAAAATCAAATTGTCTTTTTCGTAGTGGATTTTTTGATTTATTAACAAGTTGCCTAAAGGAATAAGGAGAAAAGAAATTTTAAAAAAAATGCAAATAAATTTGGCAAAACTAAAAAGTTTAGTATTTTGCAGCTAAATCAGTTAGTTATGTCAAACGCCGGAAAGAATTTACGCTACCTGCGCAAGTTGCGTGGCTGGACTCAGGAAGAATTTGCCAACAAGCTAAAAATCAAACGTTCCTTAGTTGGAGCTTATGAAGAAGAGCGAGCGGAACCAAGACTGGAAGTCATGGAAGCCATTAGCAGTATCTTCAAAATCAGCTTGGAAGAATTTCTATTCAAAGACCTTTCTGTAACCCATAGTGGTGGAAACTATATGGAGCGTCGCAGAATGATGAAGATGGAGGCTGAAATAGCCACCATTAGTTTTGTTCCTGTAAAAGCTGCAGCCGGTTATTTGTCTGGCTACGCCGATCCTGAATTTTTGGATGAGCTCAATACTTTCACGCTTCCTATGTTGGCCCCAGGTCAGTACCGTGCTTTTGAAATTATAGGTGACTCTATGTTGCCAACCCCAAGCGGCAGCGTTATTGTAGGCGAGCGATTGGATGACTTAGAAGACGTGAAAAATAGCAATACTTATGTGGTGCTATCTAGAAATGAGGGTGTGGTTTATAAGCGAATCATGAAGAATAATCGTGCCAAGAATAAGCTCACGCTGATCAGTGATAACCCTCAATATGAACCTTATAATGTAAGCGCAGAAGATGTGTTAGAAGTATGGAAGGCAGTGTATATTCTACAAAAAGCCAATCTTGGTCCAAGATGGGATGTGGGCCAATTAGCTGGTATGGTGAATAATCTGCAAGAGCAGGTAACTACACTTAAAAAGAAGTTGAATTAAAATTTCAAATTGATCTTTTATAATAGGCTGTCTTCAAAGGGCAGCCTATTTGTTTTAGCCATTTATACATTTTCAAGCATCCATTACTAGGCATTCTTTAGATTTGCGGCAAGCATGAAAAAATCATTCTCTTTATTGGCCGTTCTGATCTTGGTGGTAAATCTATATGCCCAGGAGAAAACCCTGTCCGCCCTTAAAATCAATCAACCCATCAAGATTGATGGTATTCTAGATGAATCTGTTTGGCAACATGCACAAGTAGCAGATAGCTTTATAGTCAATAGCCCCAATTTTGGAGCCATGGCCGCTCAAGCCACCAAGGTTCGAATTTTATACAGTGACCAAGCCATTTATGTGGGAGCATACTTATATGATGATCCCAAATTAATACGCAAACAGCTTACGGCAAGAGACAGAGAACAACGTCAGGATATTGATTATTTCAGCGTCTTTTTTGATACTTACAATGATAATCAAAACGGATTTCAGTTTTTGGTAACTGCTAGAAATGTTCAATCAGATGGAAGATTGGTTACCAATATGGTTTCTCAGTTTGGATTGCCGTCTGACTACAGTTGGGACGCGGTTTGGGAAAGTAAGGTAACCATACAAAAAGATGGATGGGTAGTAGAAATGAAAATCCCTTATTCGGCGCTGCGATTTTCAAAAAAGGAAGTACAGGATTGGGGAATCAATTTTCAACGTTATACCAGAAGAAACAATGAATCTGTATTTTGGAACAAGGTAGACCCCAACCAAAATGGTTTTGTTAATCAATTTGGAAGTCTGGCAGGCGTGGACCATATTATACCACCATTAAGGCTTTCTTTTTTACCTTATTTAGCCGCTGGAGTAAGAACTACCCCTTATGCCGATGGTTCAAAAAAAACAACTTGGTTACGCAATGGTGGCATGGATGTTAAATATGGGGTAAATGAAAGCTTCACTTTAGATGCCACATTGATTCCAGATTTTGGTCAAGTGATTTCTGATAATGTGGTTTTAAACCTAACGCCCTATGAAGTGCAATTCCAAGAGAACAGACCATTTTTTACGGAAGGGTTAGAGCTCTTTAATAAAGCGGGTTTGTTTTATTCAAGAAGGGTAGGAGCCACGCCAGCAGGCTATTCTAGTGTCAATAATGCGGTGGCTTCAAATCCTAATTTAGAAATCATATCCAATCCGGGTATTACACAATTGTACAATGCCACAAAGTTTTCTGGCAGAAATAAATCCAAATTAGGCATTGGGGTATTCAATGCAGTTACGGCTCCCATGTACGCCGAAGTTGCTAATGAGAGCACGGGTCAAGTAAATAAGATTGAAACAGAACCGCTAACTAACTATAATATTTTGGTGCTTGATCAGGCCTTGAAAGGCAGATCATCAATTACTTTTACCAATACCAATGTTTGGCGCAGTGGGGGGGCTAGAAATGCCAATGTAAGTGGCTTAGACCTAAACTTATATGACAAGGCTAACCGCTTTAATTTTTTGTGGATGGGCCGCTATAGCAGCATCACAGGGTTGGAGAAATATGATGGATTTAAACAAGTGATGGGCTTTTCAAAGATCAGTGGCAATTGGCAATATGGATTGTCAACAAATATTGAATCTGATAGATACGATCCCAATGACTTGGGCTATTTACAAGCACCAAATGAATTTTCAGCCAATGCCAAATTTGGCTATTATGTATTTACCCCCACCAAAAGATTTTTGAGTCAGAACTATACCATTTCTGTTTTACCCACCTATCTGTACCAGCCTTTCAAGTATTCCAATTTGATGATAAATACGAGTGGTTTTTGGTTCTTTAGGAATTTCTGGGATGCAACAATTAGGCTGAATGTGCAACCGGATTGGCAAAGGGATTATTTTGAAATGAGAACAGAAGGTAAGGTCATGAAACGTGAGCCTTATTGGTATGCAAGTCTTAGTGGTAGTACAGATAGTAGAAAACCATTTTTCTTCCGTTATGCTTTGGGCTACGCCGATGCCCCTGGTTTTCCAAAAGACAATTACTACAATTTTCAAATAGGGCCAAGGTATAGATTCAATGAGCACTTTAGCCTAGACTTAGACTTTACAAGGGCAGTTGACAATGGACAATATGGATATGCATTTAGAGAATCTAATGGAACACCTGTAGGTGGAAGACGCAGAAATATAAGTGTGTCTAGTATTGTCAATGGGATTTATAATTTTACCGCCAGGATGAATTTGACAATGCGCGCAAGGCATTACTGGAGTCAGGTGCAATACAGTAATTTCTTTTATACCGATGATGTTGGAAATTATATACCAAGAGCATTTGAAAATGGGAGAGATCAAAACTTTAATGCTTTTAACCTAGACATGTTTTATACTTGGGACTTTATGTATGGCAGTAAATTAATCATTGGATGGAAAAATGCCTTGGGTAATGATTTTCCCATTAATGGTCTACAATATGATAAATATGCCAAGAACCTTTCTCAGGTTTTTCAACAACCCCATGGTAATGAATTTAACCTGAGATTAATCTATTATATTGATTATTTGAGTTTACAGAAAAAGCAGCACGGTTAGGTCTAAGGTAGTTCAGGGCGATAGTCTGTAGGCAAGTGGGTGGAGAGTTTTTCCCACCAAGACCAAAATCCTTCAATAAACAAATTAAACCCATAGAAATAAGTCCCATTGGGATAAATGGAGAGTCCAATTTTGTTGGGTAAATTGATATCGGAATTGATCTGGTCAATTCTTTTTAAGGTAATCTTAGCGTATTCAACAGGGTCTCTTTTGTGTTTATAGGTAACCCTCAACCAACCTACAAAGCCCATGAATTGAGCTGTGGCATCTATGCTGGTATCAATAGGTGCCACTACATCATCTTTGGTGATGATTTGATCTAGCATTACGCTAGTTTCATTGGCGCTTAATTTGCTGGCCTTTTTATAATATTCCAAACTGTCTTTTGGAATGGTAATTTGTTCCTTGTTTTTAATGGCTTTTGAATATGCTTTAAAAAGGCTTGAAGCCCGTTTATATTCAGCATAATCTACTTTCAGAACTGGATGAATTTCAAATCCTTCTTGTTCCAATTGGTCATTATAAAGGGCACGCATGAAATGCATGATGGATCCTTGATAAGCGTCTTTTCTTTTTTTATCCCATCGCTTTTTTTCATCAGCATTCTTTGGCTGCATTTCTTCAAATTGCGGATAGCCACTATAATAAAAGCTACGTTCCTCCAAATTGTATTCAAACTTGGTTAGTAAATATTGAATTCTATAACCCAATGCCTTGTTGTCAAATATGAGTTTTTCGCGAGAAAATGCCCGAATGGAATTGTTCTTTCTGCTGTATCTAAATTTGACAACATCTGGATTGATGAGTTTGCAATCTGCAGCAAGTGCACTATTGCCAATAAAATGCGCATTAAAATACCTGCCCCATCTATCCCAACCATCCTCGTCATATGGCTCTACAATTACTTCCTGTAGTTCATTAGCAGTTGGCTTAAGCAATAGCTGTATAGATTCTGGAAGATGGCCTGTATTAATAGAAATTGTTCTTGTCTCATAGTTTAAAGAGGAAATAACCAATTCAAATTTCCCTTGAGGAATTCTATCCAAAATAAAATGACCAGTTTGGTCTGTAGTAGTGCCAATAGAAGTATGACTCAAAAATAAATTTATCCCAGCCAATGGTTGTTTGCTGATTGAATCAAGCACTATGCCCCTCATACTAAATTGTGCCTGAGCACTCAAATTGAAAAAGCAAGAGCAAATGATCAACAGCATTATAAAAAGGTCTTTTGCCAGTCTAAATGTATTGCAATGCGCTTCAACAATGGTTTTTACATCAGGAGAATAACCTCCGCCCATGGCCACTGTTAGGGGAATGGCTTTTTCTTTCAAAGTTTCCAATACAAACGCATCCCTTTGTTTACAGCCATCCATACTTACTTTCAATTTGCCAAATTTATCCGTTTCTAATATGTCTACCCCTGAAAGATAAAAGGCAAAATCAGGTTTCACTTCTTCCAATATTTTTGGAAGCTGCTGTTGTAGCAAGCCCAAATAAGTTTTTGTATTTGTGCCATCAACAAGTGGTATATCCAAATTGGATTGTTCTTTGTGAAAAGGATAATTGTGCGCGCCATGCATGCTAAAAGTAAATACCCGATTTTCGGATTCAAAAATTTTAGCCGTGCCATTACCTTGGTGTACGTCTAAATCAATGATTAAAATTTGTTTGGCCAAACCCTTTTTCAATAGCCAATTAGAAGCAACAGCCATATCGTTCAACAAACAAAATCCTTCTCCTCTTTCTGCAAATGCATGATGTGTGCCTCCCGCTACATTAAGTGCAATACCATGTTCCTGTGCATAAAGACAGCAATCCATGGTTCCCTGTGTAATCATCAATTCACGTTGCGTTAGTTCAGCTGATTGAGGAAAGCCAATTTTTCTTTGTTCAGATGCACTTAGTCCTTGACCATGTAATTTTTGCAAATATTCCGGATCATGCGTCCATAATAATATTTCATCTGGGCAGTAATTGGGTTCAAATAAATTTTCTGGTACAATGCAGCCCTCATATAATAATTGCTCTGGAATCAACTCATATTTGAGCATGGGAAATCTATGGCCTTCTGGCAGGGAATGGGCATAACATGGATGGAAGGCTATTTTCAGCATCTTATCTAGTTATTTCAATGAGTTGCTGATTCACAATGGCAAAAATGGTATTGTCTTTTTTCTTTTTCACAGTAGCTGTTCCACTAAATCTACTAAATGCAGGAAGAATACAGGATGTTTTACTAAAATAAAAACAGGGGAAATGTAGGTTTTGTTTACCCATGCCAGAAAGGCTTACTCCTGGATGTAAATGTCCTGAAAATAGAAATGCTGATTCTTGGGAGTCTGAACTATTCAATGGTTCATGTACAAATTGAAAAGGACCTAATTGATAGATTCCTTTTTGAACACTAATCTGATGATTTTGGTACCATTGATCCGCTAAAATATCGTGATTACCCTTTACCAAAATCATTTCAAGTTGAGCAAAATCGCTTCTCCACTTGGCAAATAAATTCAATTCTAAATTGGCAGCACTATGGAAAAGATCACCAACTACCACTAATCTTGCTGGTTTAAAAAAGCTGATAAGATCAATCATTCTTTGTAAGTCTTCTTGGAAGACCGCCTGTGGTACACCAATTCCATTTTTTCTAAAATGACCGGTTTTGCCAAAATGTGTGTCAGATAAAATGAGGCTAGACTGGTTCTCCCAAAAAATGGCCCTTTCTGCACTTAGCCAACATTGTTGATCTTGAATCTGATATAAAATAGGTGCGTTCATTTGCTGCACAAAGATGCATTAGGATTTGCTAAGTTGTTCCTGCATTTTCCTAACACGATCTTCCAATTTTTCACTACTCAAACTATTCCTATTTAAACCGTCTACCACAATCGGAAAAGCAAGTGGGGTAAGCTGCTTGGGAAAGCAAACCAAAATCTTGCTATGATACATTCTATCAAGGGCGGCCCTTAGCCTGTGTTCCTCCATTTGCTGTTCCATCAACTCCCTAAATGCTTGGCGGAAGAGAATATTGTTGGGTTCATACTCTTCAAAGACCTTGTATAAAAGGGCTGCAGAAGATTGTAAGTGTCTGGCTTTTTTGTGTTCCCCAGGAAATCCTTGAAATATGAGTCCGCCAATAACTGCTATATCCCTGAACTTTCTTTTAGACATTTCAGCACTATTGATACTTTTCTGGATATCTGCAAAAAGATTTTCTGTGCTAAATAGTTCTTGCACATTGCTATCATCTACAGGAATGGGCTGGTCGCTTAGAAGCTCAAATCCATAATCATTCATGGCAATGGAAAAACTAATGGGCATGATCTGTGCAATTCTATATGCCAGTATAGCACTCATGGCTTCATGAACCTGTCTGCCCTCAAATGGATAGACCAATAAATGATATCCATCTTTTGATTCAATTTGTTCTATTAGCAATTCATTGTCACGCGGAATTTTTGAAAGCGCAGCTTGGGTTTGAAACAAATGTCTGAGGCTTCTAATTTCTATACTTGATTCATCTACCAATGCCTTATTAAAAGTCTCTCTTAAAATGGCGCCAAGGTTTGCAGTTAGGCTCATGCGCCCCCCATTCCAAGAAGGAACAATGGATTTTTTGGCATTTGATTTTCTGACTAGTACATCCATGTCTTTGATCATGACCAATTCCAGATTTCTTCCTGCCAAAGTGAATACATCTCCCGGATCTAATCGACTAATAAAATATTCCTCAATGACCCCAACATAACCACCACCAAGGAATTTTACTTTTAACATGGCATCACTTACAATAGTACCAATATGCATGCGATGGCGCATGGCAATTTTTCGGCTAGTTACTTTATACAATCCCTGTTCTAAAACTACTTTATGGTATTCATTATATTGGTTTAAGGCAATTCCACCTTGGGTAATATGTAATAAGATTTCTGTCCATTCTTCCATTGTAATATCGGCAAAGCAATAACTGGTTTTGATCTCTTTTAAAATGGTATTGGCATCAAATCCTTCACCAACAGCAAGTGTACAGAGGTATTGGATAAGCACGTCAAAGCAAAGCAACATAGGGTCCTTGCTTTCAATTTTGTTTTCTATAATGGCCTGTTTAAGGGCAGCAGCTTCTACCAATTCTAGGGAATGCGTAGGTAAAAAATATAGCTTGCTAATTTCACCGGGTCCATGACCGCTTCTTCCAGCGCGTTGCAAAAATCTGGCTACGCCTTTGGGCGATCCTACTTGAATCACCGTATCAACTGGTCTAAAATCTACGCCTAAATCTAAACTGGCTGTACATACCACTGCCTTGAGTTTTTGTGCGTGTAAAGCGTCTTCTACCCATGCTCTTAACTCTGGCTCAATACTTCCATGATGTAGGGCAATAGCACCTGCCAATTGCGGTGCTACTTGTAGAATGGTTTGATACCATGTCTCACTCATTCCCCTTGTATTGATGAAGATTAAAGTACTATTACTGGCTTCAATGATGGGAATGAGTTTCTCTGCAAGTTTGATACCCAAATGACCAGCCCAGGGATATTCTGAAATTTCATCTGGGATAATGGAATGGACTTCTATTTTTTTATCAATCTTGGCCCTGATAATACACCCTGTTTTTTGCAATGGAGCTAGTAAAACTTGGCTAGCTTCTTCTAAATTTCCAATGGTGGCAGAAATGCCCCAAAGACATAGTTTATGTTTTGTTTGCATGCCAATTAGCCTAGTGATAGCTAGTTCTACTTGTACGCCTCTTTTGCTGCCCATGAGTTCATGCCACTCATCAACCGCCAACCATTGCAAATGTGCAAACACAATGCTACAATCTTTTTGCGCCAATAATAAGTGCAGACTTTCTGGGGTAATAATTAGTATTTCTGGAACCTTTCTTTTCTGTTTTTGTCTTTCGCTGGTACTAGTATCTCCATTACGAATACCCACAGTCCAAGGAATTTCTAATTCACCTAACACTGCTTCCATGGCCCTGCCAATATCTTTGGCCAATGCCCTTAGTGGCGTAATCCATAAAAGTTGCAAATGCCCCGGGGCTCTTGATTGATACTGATTAGGATGCAGGTTAATGTACTGAATCAAAGTGCCTAGAAATACCGAAAAGGTTTTGCCACAACCCGTTGGTGCATTCACCAAACCTGATTCGCCTTGCATGATCTGCTCCCAAGTTTGTTCTTGAAATTCAAAAGGATGGAAGTCTTTTTTCTTCAGCCATTCACTAATAATACCATATCCTTTTGATTCTTGAAGCATCGTTTTCAAGCTACAAAGTTTTCAGGTATTCTAATAAGGCATTTCTTTCTTGGTCCGATAATTTATTGCCAAAATAATGTCCTGAATTACTATAGCCAGGTAATTTGGTATTATAGGTTTTCTTACCATCGGGTTTATCGGCACTATTAAATTCCCAACCAAGAGATTGGGTATTATAAACCGGATGATTAAAATCTCTTTTCCAATAAGTGGGTCTAATATTGCTATTTAAAACGGCTTCAATGGTAGGTACAGAGCCATTGTGCAAATAAGGTGCAGTTGCCCAAACGCCATCCAAGGGTGGCGCCATATAACCATTTGCTGGTTCTAGTTTGGCCGGTAAATCGCCCTTGGCAAACCAACTTTTATTAAACCAGGCAATAAACTGTGGATTTTGGTGATTGGCTTTATAAAGCAAAGAATCTGTTTGAATAATGGAAGCGGGAATTAGTAAGTTGGGATAAGTTTCTTCTTTGCCATAACTACCATGACACTTGCTGCAATGGTCTGTAAAAATGGTTTTTCCAGTTTCAGCCAAAATGGGATTAATAGGATAGGGGTATTTAGGTGCTTTAATAGATTTGATATAGGCCAAAACATCGCCAAAATGACTAAAAACTTCTCTTGCTTCTGCAGTGTCTTTGACTGTGAGAATATTACTGAGCATTAAGAATTTTCCAAAATCGCCTCGGCCAAAACCATTGTAAAACATGGCGTTTTTCTTTTTCAACAACCACCAGGCTGGAACGTCTGTTGGAATCACTTCATTGGGTATGTCTAAAATGGGTTCATTTTTCCATTCCAGTGTTTCAGGGTCACGGTGAGCAACTAGTAATGTTGCCAATCTATCTGCAGCATTCACTCCTCTTACTTCCGTTTCCATCATGGGTGCAATGGTACTCATGGAACGGATCAGATCCTTGCTAGCATCATATTGTGCGGGAGAAACAGTTTGCATAAAACCGGTAACCAGGTTTCTTAAGAAATTATTACCGTGTCCAATATTGCTAAAGTCTAGCATTGTATTACCCAACCCCACTACCAAACTATCATTGAGTACCTGTGCATGACATTGTAAACAAGTGGGTACTACTACATCAATGCCTTTTTCATTTCTGATGACATTGTAGCCATGTGGAACTGTTGCATTTTTGCCAGTTCTATTGAGATAATTGTGCTTGTCTTTGCCATTGATTAAGTTGAAATAGCCATAGGGCAGTCCACTTTTCAAATAATCTCCTGTAATCAAGTATTGATAACCCTTTTGGGCGTCTCCTGCTCTTTGAATACTAGGAGGAATATATTGAGCTTTGTCTCCTGGGTCAGATGTGGCTGAAATTAAAAGCATCCAAAGACCAAATAAGCTCATCAAAACCATTAAACTGATTACTTTTTTGGTGTGTAGATACAGCTCTTTCATACAGATAGATAACAATAGATTGCTCAATAGGTTCTGAAACACCAATAATAGCTTGGAATAACTAGTCGGCAATCTTGTCAATCCACTTACCCAATAGGTTTTCCAGTTTAATGGTCAGTTTTTCAGCTGTTCTGCCAATACTACTTTGAAATTCCGGCACTTTGAATAACCAGTAGAAGAAACTTCCACGGCCTTCTTCTTGCATATCCTTGAATACCGTTTTTCTGATCATTGTACCATAATCCGATTTTAAATAGGACCAGTTATTGGACAAGCGTTCTTCCAGAATCATTTTCTTCTGTTCTAATAAACCAATTTGTTTATCCAAACTGGCTAAGTCTTTGATTTCATTCCGCTTCATAATCTTTGGTTTGTTCCCTAATAATAATCCGGATAATGGGATGAATGAATAATTGTTTTCTGAGTAACACCAGCACCAAGGTAATTAGTCCTAACATCAGGGTAGTTAAACCAAATCCAATTACAGGACTATTAAAAATTCCAGATAACCACCAGCCCAAAGTAAGGCCTGCAAAAATGCTGATCATAAAAGCCATGGCACCCAACACCATAAGCCAAATTAACATGCCTGCAATAGTGGAACTTTTGCGAATAAATTGTAAAGAGAATAATTGAATTCTCAGTTCTATATACTCGTTAATCTGGGCTTTATTCTCTTCTAAGAATTCCCATATATTAGGTGACTTTTCCATAATGTGGATTGTTCTTTAAAGTTACGAAACTTTAACGGATGAGGAAGAAAGTGAAAAGTGAAGAGTGAAGAGTGAAGAATGGGAGGAAGAAAGTGAGAAGTGAGAAGTGAGGAGTGAGAAGTGAGAAGTGAGAAGTGAAAAGGAAGAAAGTGAAGAGTTAAGAGTGAAGAATGGGAAGAAGAATAAAGTGAAGAAAAGGAAAGACAATCCTACGCCGCATTAGAAAACGGGTTTTATTTGACCGTCTAGTTTTTTTAGAATATAAATTTTCTTGTTTTCCAGATAGTCGGCACTTGGGTTATCTCTTTTGAATCTTATGGGCTGAATATCAAAGTCGTTAAATACTTTAAAAGACTTATCTGATAAATTATTCAGAAATGCTTGCCTGTGTTTGATGAGCAATTTTGGAAAATGGTACATAGATTCAAATCCCTTAAACACTTGATCGCTGGGTCTTGCCTGAAATTTGTTTCTATATTTATTACTAATAGAAATGGCAACCTTATCTGATCTAAGAAAATTATAGGGGCTACTATAAATAATTTCAATGTTTTTGTATTCAGGCTTGGCGAGGTCTTTAAATCCATCCCAGGTAGGCATTCCAATAACGGTTCCTTTATAGTCTCTGTTATCAGCCAATGTTTTAACTATGCCAGTGCCAAAAGGCTCATTCAGGCTTCCACAAATCAATACATTATTACGGTTACTATCTAGACTAGCTAATAGGGTCTGTTGATTCAAACTATCAATCATTTCTACCGTTTTGACTCTCAGTGCTAGGGAAGGGGTTTTCTTTTGAAGCTCAGTAAAAAAACCTTGAATCATGTCTTCAAGAGCACCTTTGCGTTTTATCCAGATTATATTATCCGTACTATGAAAACGCTGCAAGTATTTGTATAATGCGTCAATATGAGTTCTCAAAGTAGAATTGATCAAAACAAAATAAGGATTCTCAGTAACCCCTCCATCATTAGGATATGTTTCAGAAATCAGGGCTATTTTTCTACTTAGGGCAAAATCAGCAAGCGGTTTGATTTCATTGCGGTTGTTGAAAGAAGCAATGATTAAGGAAACACCAGCCAATTCAGGCTTGGTCAATATCTCTTGAATGGCCGATTCACTTTGTTTGCTATCATAGATGAGTACTTCTGCATTAACTCCCTCTGCATTCAATGAATCAATGGCCATCATGACACCATTGTAAAATTCTAATCCTGGTAAAAGGTATTTTGGCAAATTGGTATTGCCCAATTTGAAATTGTTGCCATTAAAAGCTGAATCCAAATAGATAGGTGCAAATACCGCTATTTTAATAGGTGCTTCTTGGGCACATAGTTTCTGGATAGATAAAAAGCTAACCAAAATCACCAGCGATACTGCAATGATACCTTTCATTTCTTTGCTATTAGTTGTTTACTCCCATTCAATGGTAGCTGGGGGTTTACTGCTGATATCATAAACTACGCGGTTAATGCCACGTACATTGTTGATGATTTCATTTGAAATATCGGCCAGAAATTCATAAGGCAAATGTGCCCAATCAGCAGTCATGCCATCTACAGAAGTTACTGCCCTTAAGGCTACAGTAAACTCATAGGTTCTTTCATCACCCATCACACCCACTGATTTAACAGGAAGTAAAATGGTTCCAGCCTGCCAAACAGCACTATACAAACCATGTTTTTTTAATCCAGAAATATAGATATCATCGGCTGCCTGTAATAAAGCCACTTTTTCTTCAGTAATTTCTCCTAAGATTCTAATGGCCAAACCTGGTCCTGGAAAAGGATGTCTGTTAATCATATCGGCAGGTATACCTAATTCCAAACCAACCCTTCTAACCTCATCTTTAAACAGAGATCTTAAAGGTTCTACCAGTGCTAGTTTCATACTGTCTGGTAATCCACCAACATTGTGGTGAGACTTGATGGTTTGAGAAGGTCCATGAACACTAACGCTTTCAATTACGTCTGGATAAATGGTTCCCTGTGCCAACATTTCAATACCGGTTAAGATTTTGGCTTCCTGGTCAAAAATGTCAATAAAACCCTTACCAATGATTTTGCGTTTTTCTTCTGGGTCAGATTTGCCAGCTAGGGCTTTGTAAAAATGGTCTTTTGCATCAACTCCTTTTACATTCAATCCAATTTGGTGATAGGTTTCCAATACTTGTTCAAACTCGCCTTTGCGTAAAACGCCATTGTCTACAAAAATCCCAAAAAGATTATTGCCAATAGCCTTGCTAATCAGGGTTGCAGCAACCGTGCTATCAACGCCACCACTTAGGGCCATGATTACTTTACGGTCTCCAATTTTTTCTTTTAATTCGGCAACAGTCTGACTAATAAAATGTGCAGGTGTCCAATCTGAAATGCAACCGCAAATATTATTTAAGAAATTTTTGATAATGGTCTTGCCCTCTGTGCTATGGTATACTTCAGGGTGAAATTGTAAACCATACAAGGGTTGTGAATCAGTAGAAGTCTTTTTAAAAGCAGCAATGGGAATGCTTTCAGTGGTTGCCAATATTTCAAAATGTTCCGGCAAAGCAACTATAGAATCGCTATGACTCATCCAAACCTGTGTATTGTCTGTAATGCCATTTAACAGGGTATCAGATTTGACTACCTGCATTTTGGCCCTACCATATTCTCTTTTATTTGACTTGTCCACTTTGCCGCCATATTCTTTAGCGGTTAATTGCGCTCCGTAACAAACACCTAAAACGGGCAATTTTGCTACAAAAGACGGAATGTCAACTGTTGGAGCATTGGGCTCATTCACACTAAAAGGAGAACCGCTGAGGATGATCCCTTTTAATCCTGGTTCAAATTCAAAGGATTTATGAAAAGGAATGATTTCACAATATACATTGGCTTCGCGCACCGCACGTGCAATTAACTGGGTGTACTGACTACCAAAATCTAGTATTAATATCTTTTCTGTCATGGTTGCGAAGGTAACAGAAATTTCTGTGGTGCTGAAAGCGGATAAATGGTAAAGTAAATTTAAATACGGGTTGCCTCGGCAAAGGCTTTTGTCTACCTTGGCAGTACAAAACTAACACATGAAACAAATTACAGCTGTCTTTGCCATTCTGATCCTTTTAAGCTCTTGCCGCATGTTTGGGTATAAACATATAGAAGGTAATGGTAATATAACAACACAGTCAAGGAATATTGGAAAAGCTACCAAGATTAAATTGGCAGGTAGTTTTGACGTAGAACTGACACCCGGTTCCCAAACCAAGGTAGAAGTAGTAGGAGATGACAATATTCTCCCATTTATTATTACGGAAGAGCATGATGGTTTCTTGGTGGTTAAGTCAAAAGATCATTTGACCTATAATAGTACAGAGGGAATAAAAATTAAAGTGACTACTCCAACTTTGGAAAATATTCAATTGGCGGGTACTGGTAATATTATTGGCCAAGGTAAATTTACAGGATCAGAAAAATTGGTTTTGAAAATTGCCGGTTCCGGCGATATTAAGCTGGAAGTAAACACCCCTAAAATTGAAGCCGATATTGCAGGTAGTGGTTCTATTAGTTTATCCGGAGAAACCAAGGACGAAACCATCAAAATTGCTGGATCTGGTGATTATTTAACAGAGGGCTTGATGGCCGAAAATGCTACCGTTAGAATTGCTGGTCAGGGCGATGTTAAATTGTTTGCGTCTACTACATTAGACATACATATTGCCGGATCAGGTACGGTTTACTACAAAGGCAATCCAAGTATCAAACAAAAAGTAGCCGGCAGTGGCGATATTAAAAAGCTAGAATAATCGCTATCTAAGATTTTCAATTTACTTAAATACCATAATAACAAAAGCGCCCCATTGAGGCGCTTTTGTTATTTTAGGAAAAATACCCTCTTCTTTATTTTCTTCACTCCTCACTTCTCATTTCTCACTTTCTTCTCCTCTCTTCACTCTTATCTTTTATCTCTTCACTTTTCCAATCGATAGATTGGAAACCTTAAATGCGCCGGCTCATACCAAGGAGATTGTTTGTAAACAAAATCTAATTGGGCATTGGCCGATGCTGCAAATGCAGGTTCTGCTTTCTTTTTATCCTCAAGTTGCTGCTTGATTTCAGGATGTTTGTCTAGGAAATCGCCAGCTACGTCTTCCCATCTATAATTGTTATAGCCTTCTTTCTGTTGCAAAATGGCATCAAAAAAGTTCCAAGCAAAATAGCCGTCATCGCCGGTTGGCTCAAGTGTCTCCACCAGAAACCGGTCAGCAGCTTGACCTGTAGGAATAATGATATCTCCTTTTCTAAATGCTATTTTTTGTAAACGGGTACTGGTTTTTACATCGCTATGGCGATAGTGTTTTTCATAAGCTCTGGTACTTGTCTTATAATCATCAATCCTATACGCATTTACTTCAATAACACTATCTTTTTCTAATGTTTTGTATTGTACTGCATTGGCTTGTAAAAGTTGAATTACCGCATGCCATCCTTGTGGAATGATATAAGCTGCTGGCTTTTGAACTATTTTTTCAGGAATGGCAAAATTGTAAAATTTTACAGGTTTGCTAAATGGTTTGGAATGGTCATAATACATGCGAGGCATTCCCGTAACATTACTAGGCTTCCTGCCTGTTTCATACCCATTAAACTGAATCATTTGGTATTTACTAGTATCCGTTTTAAATCCCAATGCAAATTCTTCTTGTTTCTTTACAGCTTCAATAGCAGATTTTCTGGCCTGCTTAATGGCTTTGGCTTGAAGTGAACCCTGTTCCAAAAAAGTTTGCATTAAAGCATAGGTAGATTTTACCCTATCGGCAAAGGGTTTGAGCATATGGGTTTCTGATAAAAAACCCATGGTCTGAAACAAGGCGGCATAACCACTACTAAATCTTGGGGGGTCATAAAAATAATTCCAACCTTTTTCTGGATTACCATCTTCAAAATTTACATACGGAGTCATGGTCATTTTCTTTGCTTCCATTCCTTTGAATAAAGAGGGTTCAAAGACATCATGTAAGTATTGACCAATGGATCCACCTAGCTTATTATGTTGCGTAGTTAAAAGCGTCATAGTATACTGATAATCGGCGCCGTCACTCACGTGGTTGTCAAGGAAAATATCGGGATTAAGCCAATGGAAAATTTCAGCAAAACTTTTGGCTTCCTTACTATCAGATTTGATAAAGTCTCTATTCAGGTCAAGGTTTTGGGCATTTCCTCTAAAACCATAAGCCAAGGGGCCATCTTGGTTTACCCTAGAAAAACTACCCCTATTCAAGGATCCTCCAATATTATAAATGGGCAAGATGGCCAATACTACATTGTTCGGTGCTTTGATTTTACCTGTAACTAGGTCACGTAACAGCATCATACTAGCATCAATTCCATCAGGTTCGCCTGGATGAATGCCATTAATGACAAAGACCACTAATTTCTCTTGTTCCTTCCATTTGATAGGGTTAAACTGCTTGTCTGAGGAATATAAAACAAGGTTTAATGGAAGTCCAGCATCCGTTGGTCCCATAGTCTTCCATTGAATATTGGCAGATTTATAGGCCAATTGTTTATAAAATGCCATGCATTCTTGGTAAGTGGCCGTTGCTTTTCCCTGGCTAGACTCAAAAGGGACAATAGGCATTTGAGCATCATTTGTTAACGTTAATAATAGAAAGATAAAAACCAGATATTTTTTCATTACTTTATGGTTGAAATTTTATTCAATATAATGGAAATTGGCAATAGGATCTTATTGATTGAGGACGAACCAAAATTAGGGAAGGTAATTTTAGATGAGTTGGTTCGTCAGGGTTACAAAGTTGATTTGGCTGCAGATGGATTAATTGCAGAGCAATTTTTCAAGCAATTCAACTATGCATTGGTCTTGATGGACATCAATATTCCTTTTAAAAATGGATTTATTCTTTGCAAAGAGTTTAGGGCATTGAAGAAAAGCATTCCCATTATAGTACTAAGTGCTTTGGGAGAAATTAGAGATAAGGTAGAAGCCTTTAATTTAGGGGCAGACGATTATATTGTAAAACCCTTCCACTTTGATGAATTATTTGCAAGGGTAAAAGTCTTTTTGAAAAGATCAGACTTAAAAGAAGAAGACGTGAAAATCATCTTGGATGATTTGATTATTGATTTCAGAAATAAAACGGTTATACGTTCTGGGGTAACTGTAAACCTTACTGCCAAAGAATTTACACTGCTTGTTTTATTGGCTAGAAATAGAGGCAAAGTAATTTCTAAACAAGAAATTTTAGAAAAAGTATGGGACTTGAGTTTTGATACAGGTACCAATACCATTGAAGTCTATATTAGTTTCCTTAGAAATAAATTGGACAAGCCTTTTGAGAATAAATTGATTCATACCAAACCTGGCTTTGGATATTATATCAAGTAAACAACTGGTATGAATTTAAAGCTCAGATTTGCCCTAATTTTTAGTGTTTTTGTAGCTATCATCTTAACCATTTCTTCGCTTACCATTTATTATTTGTATTTCAACTATAGAGAAGAAGAATTCTTTAAACGGGTTGAGTCAGAAGGGCGTCTGTACCACGATATTGTTTCTCAAATAAAAGATCCAGATAAAGCTGCTATTTCAAGGTTATTGGCAGGTGTTCGAACCAACTCCTTGCCCTCTGAACGATTAGCAGTTTTTGATTCTACAGGTAGGTTGATTCATAAGCTACCTGATTCCACCAATATTATTCTTGATCCCGACCTGAAAAAAAAAGTATTTAAGTCCGGTATTTACCGATTTAAAATTGGGGATTATCAGTATGTAACATCGTATACTGCAGATACAAAATTGTATACGCTTGCCAATGCCTATGACCTATATGGGTATAGTAAATTGCAGAATTTAAAATTGATTTTGTCCATAGTGTTTGCAGGGGGCATGTGTATTACTTGGCTATTCTCATTTTTCTTTGTGCAACAAGCTTTCAAGCCATTAATAGCTTGGACAGATCAAATTAAACAGACAACCATTCAAAGTTTAAAGGGTAGGTTACAGCCCATCAAGAATTATCCAGAAATGAATGCGGTGGCAGCTAGTTTTAATGCCATGATGGACAGGTTAAGTAGGGGCTTTGAATTCCAACGGAGCTTTGTACAGCAGGCATCTCATGAACTAAGAACACCTTTAGCCATTATGTTGTCTCAAACAGAATCTGCCTTGAATAACCAATTAAATGCAGACGAGTATAAATTATTGCTCGCTTCATTAAAAGAAGACCAACAATATTTAATTGCTTTAACTAATTCCTTATTAGCCTTGTCTCAATATGAACAATTGCATTTTCAAAAAGAATGGCCAGAAATAAGAATTGATGAAATAGTGGTGGAAGCAACTAGTCAGTTAATGCAAATGTATCCAGACGCGCAGGTAAATATTGGGTTTAAGGAAATGCCGGAATCAGATACAGCTTTTATTGTAAAAGGGAATGATGCATTACTAAAATCAGCTTTCTTAAATCTTTTGAAAAATGCCTATATCTATTCTTCAGATAAAAAGATTTCCGTGTTAATGTCTGCCCTAAATGAGCAAGTATTAGTAATAATAGAAAATTTAGGACAAACCCTTTCAACTGAAGAGGCTCAGATGGTGTTGGAACCTTTTTTCAGGGGTAAAAATGCCATCAATGCCAATACCAAGGGATTTGGATTAGGACTTTCTATTGTGGTTAGAATTCTAATTGCCCACCATGGAAGCATAGAATACCATAGTCCATCAAACAATAATAATCAATTTACGGTGCTACTTCCTCAATCAAAAGACTAGGGTATGGGCACAAAAAAGCCATCCCGATGGTTCAGGATGGCCGGTAAGCTTATTTAAACTGCTAAATTAAGCAGCAGTAACGTTCGCTTTTTTTGCAAGCTTGCTTTTCAAATTGGCTGCTTTGTTCTTGTGGATGATGCCACGTTTTGCCAACTTGTCAATTTGAGAGATAACATCAGGTAATTGCTCGCCGTAAACTTTTACGTCGGTATTTGCCTTCAGGTCACGGATAGCGTTACGGGTAGTTTTACCATAATAACGGTTGCTATCGCGACGCTTAGCAGCTTGTCTCACATCTTTCTTTGTAGCTGAATGGTTTGCCATGTTCTATTTTTTTCAGGACGGCAAAGGTAAGGGCTTTCATCGGGAATTTAAAATTAAATAGCCAAAAAATAAGGGAAACCTCATTTTTTTGATGTTTTTAGATGATTGCCGTCTTTGTTCCCTTACAAAGTTTGGCTTTTTTTCTTGAATCTATGACCGATATTTGCCAACCATTCCCCACTAAAGTTGTTTTACATATCCATGAAGGACTTTTCATTTATTACCAATTCTCATCCGGCCTTTATTGAAAGCCTGTACCAAGACTTTGTAAAAGATCCTCAATCCATTGACCCGGATTTGAAAAAATTCTTTGAAGGTTTTGATTTTGCTGTTGCCCATGGCTCAGCACAAGTGTCTGATAATCAGTCTAGTTCAATAGATTGGATGAAAGAAATTAAGGTGTATCGCCTTATTTTAGGTTATCGCAACAAAGGCCATTTATTGGCTAAAACCAACCCCATCCGTGCCAGAAAAGATAGGGGAGCCAACCTTGATCTTGGCTTCTTTGGTCTTACAGAGGCCGATTTAGACAGTGTTTACCAAGCAGGTAATTTAATTGGTTTGGGGGCTGCTACTTTGAGAAAAATTTTGGAACATCTTCAAAATTGCTATGCCAACCATGTAGGAATAGAATTTAAATATATCAGTGATCAAAAAAAGATTGACTGGTTAACGGCAGAAATGGAGCAAAAATTTGCTCAACCTGTTTCCATAGAAAAGAAGAAGCGCATCTTGGAAAAGTTGAACCAGGGTGTAATGTTTGAGAAATTCTTACATACCAAATATATTGGACAGAAAAGGTTTTCTCTAGAAGGTGGAGAAACCACAATTGCTGCTCTAGATGCCATTATTAATACGGCTGCCAATCACCAAGTACAGGAAGTGGTTATTGGCATGGCGCATAGGGGAAGGTTGAATGTATTGGCCAATATTATGGGCAAAACCTATGAGCAAATCTTTAGCGAGTTTGAAGGTACTGCCACTATTGACCAAACCATGGGAAGCGGAGACGTGAAATACCATATGGGTTATGGTAGTGAGGTGCAGACTTTAGACAACAAAGAGATACACTTAAAACTCATGCCCAATCCTTCGCATTTAGAAGCGGTGGATCCTGTGGTAGTTGGTTTTGCTAGGGCCAAGGCCGATGTATTATACGAAAGTGATTTTGATAAAATACTACCAATACTTATTCATGGTGATGCCTCCGTTGCAGGACAAGGCGTAGTCTATGAAGTTTTGCAAATGAGTAATCTACGTGGATATTATACAGGAGGTACCATTCATTTTGTGATCAATAACCAGATTGGATTTACCACCGATTTTGACGACGCAAGAAGTGCGGATTATTGTACTTCTGTAGCAGCCATGGTGCAAGCGCCTGTATTGCACGTAAATGGAGATGATGCAGAAGCGGTTGTTAAATGCGCTGAAATAGCCACTAGGTACCGTCAAGAATTTAATAGTGATATTTTTCTTGACATGGTTTGTTATAGAAAACATGGTCACAATGAGGGAGATGACCCCAAATATACCCAACCACAATTGTATGCCCTCATTGATAAACATCAGAATCCAAGAGAGATTTATACCCAACACTTAATTGAAAATGGTGAGTCTGATGCAAGGGAATTGGCCAAAGAAATGGAAAAGAAATTCTGGGCAGATTTGCAGGAGCGTTTGGATGAAATAAAGCAGAACCCCTTGCCCTATAAATATCAACCCCCAGAATTGGTTTGGAAGAGTTTGAGAAAAGCCAAGGAAGCTGATTTTATTCATTCTCCTGATACAGCTATCTCAGAAACTGAATTGCGTAAGATGTTCCAATCACTAATGCAGTGGCCCGCTAGTTTCAAGCCTTTGAAAAAAGTAGAGAAACTGCTTCAGGAAAAAGTAAAACTCTTAGAATCTGAAAATAAAATAGATTGGGCTACCGGTGAATTGTTAGCCTATGGTTCTTTGCTCATCAATCATAAACTGGTGCGTATGAGCGGTCAAGATGTACAAAGGGGTACTTTCTCTCACCGTCACGCGGTAATTAGAGATGAAGAAACCAATAAGGGATACAACCGTTTGAATCATTTTCAAGAAGACCAACAAAAATTCAGGATATATAATTCTTTATTAAGCGAATATGGGGTACTTGGATTTGAATATGGCTATGCCTTAGCCAATCCAGATGCATTGGTATTATGGGAAGCGCAATTTGGCGATTTCTCTAATGGTGCACAAACCATGATAGACCAATTTTTAGCAGCTGGAGAACAAAAATGGCAAAGGATGAATGGCTTGGTTATGTTATTGCCACATGGTTATGAAGGCCAAGGTCCAGAACATAGTAGTGCCCGTATGGAACGCTATTTGCAAATGTGTGCTGAGTTAAATATGGTGATTACCAATATTACTACCTCTGCCAATTTGTTCCATGCATTGCGCAGACAATTGGCTTGGCCTTTCCGCAAACCACTGATTAATTTTTCACCAAAAGCCAATTTGCGATTTACAGGAAGTTTTAGCCCCATATCAGATTTTACAAATGGAGGCTTCAAAGAATTAATAGATGATGCTTTTGTTGCATCGGCAGAAGCCGTTAAAAAAGTATTGTTCTGTACTGGTAAACTCTATTTTGAATTGGCAGAAAAACAGGCCAAGGAAAATAGACAAGATATTGCCATTGTTAGACTAGAGCAGATTTATCCATTACCCTTCCAACAATTAGAAGAGCTATATCAAAAATATAGTAAGGCTACTTGGTTCTGGGTACAAGAAGAGCCTTTAAACATGGGCGCTGCTTCATTCTTACAAATGAACCTCAAGACCATGAATTATGGGGTTATTGGAAGAAATGCAAGTGCGGCTACTGCAACTGGCTATGCAAAAGTACACGCCAAAGAACAGGCAGAAATTATTGAAACAGCTTTTACTATTTAATATTCAAGAAAAGATAAATACCCATGATTGAAATAAAAGTTCCCGCCATTGGAGAGTCCATTAACGAAGTCACTTTGTTAAAATGGACCAAGAAAGAAGGTGCCTATGTTGAGAGAGATGAAGTGATAGCGGAATTGGAAAGTGAAAAAGCCACATTTGAAGTAAACGCAGAAAAAGCTGGAACCCTACTGCAATTGGCAGCAGAAGGTGACACTTTGCATATTGGTGACGTGATGGCCAAAATTGACGAGACTGCTGTTAAGCCAGAAATGCCAGTTGTTGAAGCTGCGGCTCCAGCTGCCACTCCAGCAGCCAGTAAAGCCACAACCGCCAGTCAGGCCCCTGTAGTGGCTGTTGCTAATGATATTAAAGCTACTCCGGTAGCTTCTGCTATCATTGCTGATAAAAAAGTAGACCCATCCAATATTCAAGCATCTGGTGTTGGTGGAAAGATCATGAAACAAGACGTGTTAGAAGCTTTGAGCCACCCTGGTAAAAAAGCTTTTGCTGGTGTTGAATTGTATAGTAGGAATACACGCCAAGAGAAAATGAGCAGTTTGCGTAAAACCATCAGTAGAAGATTGGTGGAATCTAAGAATACTACAGCCATGCTAACCACTTTTAATGAAGTGGATATGGGAAGAATCATGGAGATCCGCAAACAGTTCAAAGACAAGTTTAAGGAAAGCCATGGTGTGAATCTTGGATTCATGAGCTTTTTTGCCAAAGCCTGCGCCATAGCACTTGGCGAATGGCCTTCAGTCAATGCCTATATTGACGGGGATCAAATTTTGTATCATGACTATGCCGATATTAGTATTGCGGTAAGTACCCCTAGGGGATTGACCGTACCAGTGATTCGCAATGTGGAGAGTTTGAGTATGGCAGAGATTGAAAAAGAAGTGATTGTTTTAGCAGGAAAAGCAAGGGATAGTAAGCTTACTGCAGAAGACTTGCAAGGTGGTACTTTTACCATTACCAATGGAGGTGTATTTGGCTCTTTGATGAGTACACCCATTATCAATATTCCTCAAAGTGCCATCTTGGGAATGCACAAGATTCAAGACAGACCTATGGCAGTAAATGGTCAAGTGCAGATCAGACCTATGATGTATTTGGCGCTTAGTTATGACCATAGAATTATTGATGGTAGAGAATCTGTAAGTTTCTTAGTAAGGGTAAAAGAATTATTGGAACAACCTGAATTACTCTTGATGGGTAAGGATCCAGTAAAAACCTTATTGGAATTATAAAACCTTCTATGTCTTATTTGAACCAACACCTTCAAACAGCAATCGGGATCATTGATGCATATGATGGTGTGGTTCCTCTTGCGGCATATTTGAAAAATCATTTTGCGGCGAATAAAAAATATGGGTCCAAAGACCGGAAAAATATTTCGCATTGTTGTTATGCTTTTTTCCGTTTGGGGCATGCGTTGAAAAACCATCCCCCAGAACAAAGAATCAGGGTATCTATTTTTTTGCAAAGTAAAATACCTGGGCCATGGGCCGTTTTGTTTGAGCATAGTTGGTTAGAAGCTTGGGTAGAGGATTTTGATCAAAGAATGACCTTTGTTAAAAAAGCTTTTCCTGAATTTGATTTAGAACATGTTTTTCCATGGCTTGATCAAATGGGCAAGGAAATAGACCAAACTTTGTTTTTAAAATCGGCATTTGTACAGCCCGATTTATTTATCAGAATAAGACCTGGACATAGTAAAAATGTGATTCAGAAAATTGCAGATCAGCAGATTCCATTTATACAGATAGGGGAGCATTGTTTGGCCCTGCCTAGCAATAGCAAATTAGAAGGCATGGTTGCCATGGATCAGGAATTAGTGGTGCAGGATGCTAGTTCACAAAGCATCGCGCAGCTATTAAAGCAAATTCGAATAGAAAAAAAATCAAGAATGGCATTTTGGGACTGCTGTGCCGCAAGTGGGGGCAAGACCATCTTGGCCCAAGATGTTTTAGGCAATCTTGATATAACTGTTTCAGATATCAGGGCCAGCATCTTACATAATTTGTCTCATCGGTTTCAAAGGGCAGGGATAACTCATTTTCATCCCATGGTCACAGACCTCTCTGTTGAAAAGCCAAGTTTGCCTCAAAAAAAATTCGATGTCATTTTTTGTGATGTCCCATGCACGGGAAGTGGCACTTGGGGTAGGACTCCCGAGCAATTATATTTTTTCAAAGAAAGCAGTATTGCAACTTTTACTTTCTTGCAACAAGCTATTCTTAAAAATGTAATTCCCTTGTTGGCTCCCGGGGGATATTTATTGTTTAGTACCTGTTCTGTGTTCCAAGCGGAAAATGATTCCAGCCTTGATTTTTTACTAAACCAAGATCCTCATCTAACATTGATAGATGCCCAATACCTTAAGGGATACGGAATAAAGGCAGATACCATGTATGCTGCTTTAATCAAAAAAAATACTTGATGCTAGATTTAAGAAAGCACTAGTTCACCACGTTGGATAATTCCTCCACCAATCACATCGTCACCTTCATAAAAAACGGCACTCTGACCTGGGGCAATTCCTTTTACATTTTGATAAAACCTTGCCCTTATGCCATCTGGTTCATTGTATAGATTGCTTAATGCACCCTTGTCTTTATAACGAATTTTGGCAATGGCTTCCATTCCATCCGTAATACCGTAGTACTTACCCCAATTCATTTTACCCACTTTTAGGTCATTTTGTTCTAGGTCTACTTCATCACCCAGTACAACAGTATTAGTATCTGGATCAATGGCAGTAACATAGATGGGCCTACCCATGGCAATATCCAAACCTTTTCTTTGACCAATGGTATAAAATGGATAGCCCTTGTGTTGCCCTAATTTTTTTCCTGTTTTATCTACAAACCAACCTCCGTTTACCCGCTCTTCTAGTCCTTCAACATTGCGTTTTAGAAATCCACGGTAATCATTGTCTGGAACAAAACAAATTTCATAGCTCTCGCTTTTCTTAGCTAATTCTGGGTAGCCCAAATCAATGGCCATTTGGCGAATCTCTGATTTGTGAAAACCTCCCAATGGCAACATGGTTCTGCTTAGCAAATCTTGTTGTAAACCCCAAAGCACATAACTCTGGTCCTTGGTATCGTCCAAACCCTTGCTAATCACATATCGGTCATTGGTATGTTGGCGAATCTTGGCATAATGACCTGTTGCAATAAATTCACAATCCATGGCATTGGCCCTTTTGAGTAAGGCCCTCCATTTGATATGCGTATTACACATAACACAAGGATTTGGTGTTCTGCCAGCAATATATTCTTCAACAAAATTCTCAATAACAAAATCTCCAAATTCCTCCCTAATATCTAAGATAAAATGGGGAAATCCATGGTGCACCGCGGCCTGTCTGGCGTCATTAAAAGAATCAATATTACAACAACCCGTTTCCTTGGTACTAGTGCCACTACTGGCATAGTCCCAGGTTTTCATGGTAATTCCCACAACTTCATAGCCTTCATGGTGAAGCATCAACGCTGCCACAGTACTATCAATTCCGCCACTCATGGCCACCAACACTTTTCCTTTTTTACTCATGGTTCAATTATTTCCTTCTAATAAAGGAAGTTGGCAAAATTAACACAAGATTCCCGTACCCCCATTTTTCAGGGGTTTTAGGGTTTTCGAATACCGAAAATCTATTAATATGCAAATAATTATTAATTTATTTGGGATTGACTGTCTATCAGAAAAATGGGTATTAGGGTATTGACTTTAAGTGCTTGCGTTCAAAATTTTCCAAAACCTCCCGAATCTTGGATGCTTCCACAGGCGATGCTTGATTGTCTATATTGATTACTATTAACAAGCCTTTTTGTTTTTTTTGTTGCATAAGACCATTGGCTAATTGCAATTGGTGACTTTCTTGCAAGCGGCCATTGAAAATATTCCAAATCTCTTTGGCACAAAGACATCCCAGTGTAGGAGAAATTGGGTAGAAGGGGAATCCTTTAAAATATTCCGGGTCAATAGTAGTACCATGGGCTAGAATCTCAGATCTGCCTGATTTTCCTGCATAAAAGGATTCCTGCATGGGTTCATAATTAGCCCAATCTTTTGGAAGTAATCCTAGATAATTTGCAAGCGCATCTTTTGTACTATCATAACCCATATGCCAATAAGCAGTATCGGCTTCAAATGGCATGAGTAATTGTAAATTTGGAGTTGGGCCAATAAATAGATTTTTAGATACTTCTGTACCAGTAATGCTATAGATTCCTTGAGGTGTATTGCCATTGGTAATAAAATAAGGGAGATTGGAACCGGCTCTAGCCAATTGATCTATCAGCAAAATTTGCCCCAAACTGTCTCTTAAAAAATGTCCATTGCTTTGCTGTAGAGCTGCCAATCCTGGATAATCCCTATTCCATTTTTGAAAACTATAAATGGTAACCAATTGCTGTGATTGCTGATGAACAAACAATTGGTTTAAATCAGGTAAAGCAAGTTCTGTAAAAGAATGGTGAAGTGTTAGGTACTTATATAATTCAGAAAGAATAGGGTTTTGCTGATATCCAGGGAATATCTGAATCAATTGGTTAATGTATTTTTCTTTTGCTTTGGCATCTGCATTTGCACGAAACAAATACAGTGTTTGCATGGCAAAAAGTTTAGGTGCATACTCTGTTGCTGTTAGAGTAGCAATTTGACTTTGGAACTCTGTGGGATAAGTGGCATAAACAGCTTCAAGTACCGCCCTTTTTGTTTCAAATCCCAATTGCCCATAGGATAATAAGAGTTTCTTAAATCCAGATTCTATCAATGGGCTTTTTACTAAGAATTGAGAAATGGCCCAACAAGCTTGTTCGTATTGGCTTTCAGTATTGCTATCTACGGGTAATTGAAAACAATGGTTGATGATTTCTTCATTCATGTTTTTCTTAAAGCTTTCCCTTCTTTCGTTTTTGACAAAATCTGTTGTTATAGATGAAAGTTGCCATTGCGCAAAAGCGTTTTGCAGCAAGGTCATCATTAACAGGGTTGCTAAGATTTGTTTCATATGTTAAAGATAAGTGCTCAATCTAAATTACTGCGGGGTACAAGTTGCTAAATGGCTAATTTTGTAGTTCAATTGCCTAAGTATTAAATTAGAATTATGGCCCTATATACTTATTCCCAATTATTAGATTTTGCAGAACAAGTGTTCTTGAAAATGGGATGTCCTGAAGCGGATGCAAGCATTGCTTCAAAAGCATTGTTGTCTGCAGATCTTAGGGGAATTGATAGTCATGGGGTTGCCAGATTAAGTGGTTATGTAAGATTATGGGAAGCTGGTAGAATCAATGCCAATCCTGACATTAAAGTAACTTATGAAACGCCTAGTACGGCAGTAGTTGATGGAGATGCTGGTCTAGGATTGGTTGTGGCACCTTTTGCTATGAAAATTGCCATAGAAAAGGCCAAAATTGCAGGAACAGGTTGGGTGGTTGTCAATAATTCAAATCATTTTGGTATAGCAGGATATCATGCAATGATGGCTTTAGACCATGATATGATTGGCATGGCCATGACCAATGCCTCTGCTTTGGTAGCCCCAACTTTTTCTATAGAACGGATGCTTGGTACTAATCCTATAGCAGTAGCCATACCAGCAGGTGTTCAGCCCGCTTTTGTAGCGGATTTTGCAACCACAACTGCAGCTAATGGTAAATTAGAAATTCTGCAGCGTAAAAATGCAGATACCCCTTTAGGGTGGGTGCAGGATCAGGAAGGAAAGGAAAGTACCGATGCCAATATTTTGAAAAAAGCAGGGGCTTTACTGCCCTTGGGTTCTGACAGAGAACATGGGAGTCACAAAGGTTATGCTTTGGGTAGTATTGTTGATATATTTTCAGGTGTTTTGAGTGGGGCTTCATTTGGACCTTGGGCGCCGCCATTTCCTGCTTATGTTCCTATGCCGGAAAATCAGCCAGGAAAGGGTTTGGGACATTTTTTTGGAGCCATGCGTATTGATGCATTTAGACCTGCTCAAAATTTCAAAGACCAAATGGATCTTTGGATTGAAAGATTTAGAAATGCTATACCTGCGCCCGGTCATGAGAAAGTATTGATTCCTGGTGATCCTGAAAGGGAAATGGAAACAATTAGGTCTACTCAGGGTTGGGAATTGGTAGATGCAGTTGAGACAGATTTACAAGCAGTAGCCCAAAAATTTGCAATTGCATTATAATTGTTTTCATAGTTGGTAAACCTCTACAGCTCTATGGTAAAAAGGTATTTTTTTTTCGTTTTAGCTTTACTGATGGTTTTGCTTAATGCTTGTGCTAGCAGTACAGTAGATGAAGCGGATGACGTGATTGTTGCTGATACCAGCAATCATATGAGCAATGTGTCCAAATTTTTGGATGCTAAAAAATGGAATGAGCTATTTCCAAATAGGTATCATTTGTCAACATTGGATGACAGTGTTTTCAAAGGAGTAGCTAGACAAGATTTTTATAGCTATGAAGCATTTTTAAAAGCGGCAAAACTTTTTCCTTTATTTCTGGGCGATGGTAATGACAGTATTCAAAAAAGGGAGTTGGCTGCCTTTCTAGCAAATATAAGTCATGAAACAAGTGGTGGTTGGGACGATGCACCCGGTGGTATGTACAAATGGGGCTTGTATTATATTCAGGAGAAAGGATTCCCAAAATCAATATTTAATGAATACAGTGATACTTCAAAGAAAAAATGGCCACCAGTAGTTGGAAAATCTTATCATGGAAGGGGGCCTATGCAATTGAGTTGGAATTACAATTATGGACAGTTTAGTGAGGCTTATTTTGGAAATAAACAAGTGTTATTAGATAATCCAGATTTATTGGTACAGGATCCAGTACTTTGTTTTGCATCAGCCATTTGGTTTTGGGTCAGAGACCAATATCCCAAACCTTCTTGTCACGATATTATGGCAGAACAATGGGAATCTACAGAGAAAGACTTTGCAGCAAATAGAAAAATAGGTTTTGGGGCAGTAGTCAATGTTATTAATGGAGGCTTGGAATGTGGGGCCAATCATTCTGACAGAACTAAATACCGATATGGTTTCTATCAATATTTCTGCAACTATTTGCAAATTGACCAAGGCCCCAATGCAGAGTGCAGTGACCAGAAACCATTTGGGCAATAAAGGCTATTCTGGCTGAAACCCTTATCAGACTAACATTTGTTATTAAAATTTGCAATCAGTTTTTTCTGAAGAGCATGTACATTTGCAAACTAAAAAGCATCGGGATTATGAAAATTATGAAGTTTGGTGGAACCAGTGTGGGAAAGCCGGAAAGAATGCACCAAGTATCTCAATTGATTACAAAGGACCAAGAATCAAAAATTGTTGTTTTGAGTGCCTTGAGTGGAACTACCAATGCCTTGGTAGAAATCAGCAATAGTTTAGCAAGTTTTGACCGTGTTGTTGCCAAACAAAAGATTGATACCCTAGAAGCGCATTACAGAAATTTTGTGTTGGATTTGGTACATCAAGAACAGAACCGTGCAAAAGCCAATGCCATTGTTTCAGAGCATTTTGAATTTTTGAATATCATATTAAGAATCTCCTTTAGTGAAGCCCTTAACAAAGATATTTTGGCACAGGGAGAACTAATGAGTACCAAACTCTTCTGTGTTTATTTAGAAGAACAGGGTATTGATCACCTCTTATTACCTGCATTGGAATTCATGACCATTGATGCAAATGAAGAACCCAATTTGCCCGTAATCAGAACAAAATTAACGGCTCTTTTGGCGGAACATACTGATAAGAAAATTTTTATCACCCAAGGTTATATTTGCCGTAATGCAAGAGGAGAAGTTGATAACTTGAAAAGGGGTGGGAGTGATTATACAGCATCTTTGGTTGCAGCAGCCATTAATGCAACCGTATGCGAAATCTGGACCGATATTGATGGAATGCACAACAATGATCCAAGGATTGTAAGCAAGACCGTTGCTATTGAACAGTTGAGCTTTGATGAGGCAGCAGAGTTGGCTTATTTTGGTGCTAAAATTTTGCATCCTACTTGTATCTGGCCTGCACAACAAGAAAATGTTCCTGTAAAATTGTTGAATACCATGCAGCCAGAAGCATCTGGAACTGTGATTACTAAGGAGGCAGGAAGTGTAGGTGTAAAAGCAGTAGCAGCAAAAGATGGAATTATTGCCATCAAAATCAAGAGCAGTAGAATGTTGTTGGCTTATGGTTTCTTGCGTAAAGTGTTTGAAGTTTTTGAAAAATATAAAACTTCTATTGACATGATCACCACGTCTGAAGTGGCTGTTTCGGTTACTATTGATTCAGACATCGCTTTAGCAGAAATAATTAAGGAATTAGAACCTTTTGGACACGTTGAAGTTGAAAAACAACAATCCATTGTTTCCATTGTAGGAAATGAAATTGCTAAAACTGACGATGTTTTAATGAAACTATTTGACGCCATTCGTGAAGTACCAGTTACCATGGTTAGTTATGGTGGTAGTCCTCATAATATTTCACTATTGGTTCCAAATGAATATAGAACCAAGACGCTGCAATTATTGAATAGTGGACTTTTTGGACTGTAGGAAGAAGAAGAAGTGAAGAGATAAAAGATAAGAGTGAAGGGGGGGGAAGAAAGTGAGAAGTGAGAAGTGAAGAGGGTGAGGAAGAAAGTGAAAAGTGAGAAGTGAGAAGTGAAGAGAGCGAGGAAGAAAGTGAGAAGTGAGAAGTGAGAAGTGAAGTGGGCGAGGAAGAAAGTGAAGAGTGAAGAGTGAAGAATGCAGTGAGATTTTGCTGGAATTGAAACATGAACCCTTGGCAACGCCAAGGGTTTTTCTTTTTGAAAAAGGATTGTCTGTTTTTAGAACCTAGGCGTAGTCTAGGTCACTCGCATATAGAGATCAAAGTCCATTCTTCACTCTTCACTCTTATCTCTTCACTAATTAATTATCTAGTCAAATCACGACAAAAAAAAATCCCCCGAATTTTCGGAGGATTTTTTAAGCGAATCTATCTTCTAGATAATTAATAAAGCGTCTCCATAACTGAAGAAACGATATTTATCCTTGATGGCTTTTTTGTAAGCTTCAATAGCAAGATCATAACCGGCAAATGCACAAGTCATAATTAATAAGCTAGTTTTTGGCAGGTGAAAATTGGTTACCAAACTATCCGCCACATTAAAGTGATAAGGTGGGTGAATAAAGTGGTTGGTCCAGCCTTCACTTGGTTTGAGCAATTTCTGAGCGGTAAAACTACTTTCCATGGCGCGCATGGTAGTAGTTCCAATGGAACAGATACGTTTGCCAGATTCCTTGGCCTTGTTCACAATTTTACAAGCTTCTTCAGTAATCTGATAGTATTCAGCATCCATTTTGTGTTTGCTCAAATCTTCTACTTCAATAGGGCGGAAAGTACCCAAACCAGTGTGTAAGGTTACTTCTGCAAAACGGATACCCAAAATCTCACAACGCTTAATCAATTCTTTGCTAAAGTGCAAACCTGCAGTGGGAGCAGCTACAGCACCTTCGTGTTTTGCATAAACGGTCTGGTATCTTTCTTTGTCTTCCTCATCTGGCTTGCGCTTGATGTATTTAGGCAAAGGAGTTTCTCCTAAGAATTCCAACATTTTTTTGAAGCTCTCATCATCATCGTCCCAAAGAAAGCGAATGGTTCTACCACGGCTAGTGGTATTGTCAATCACTTCTGCTACCAGTTCTTCATTGTCTCCAAAATACAATTTGTTCCCTACGCGAATCTTTCTTGCGGGATCAACAATTACGTCCCATAAACGATTGGGTTTATTGAGCTCGCGTAATAGGAATACTTCAATTTTTGCACCTGTTTTTTCCTTGCGTCCATACATTCTAGCAGGGAATACTTTGGTGTTATTTACTACAAACACGTCTTTGTCATCATAGTACTCTAGGATGTCACGAAAATGCCTGTTCTCCATATGGCCGGTTTTACGGTCAACAACCATCAAACGGCTATCCTCCCTTTTCTTGGTGGGATTCTGAGCAATGAGGTTCAGAGGAAGGTCAAACTTAAATTGGGATAATTTCATGTGTCTCTTAAAATTTTAATAGCCACATTCAGGTTGCTGCCGCCTTACAGGGCAGCTCGCTTCATGTTACGGCATGAATTTTGGAAGTTAGCAAAGTTAAGGAACCTTGGCTAGAATGCCAATTTAAGCCTATAAATACCGTTAAAACTGTTAATATAATGGGTAATTTTTACACGTATATTAGTTTTATTGGAGGCCTTTCACCTAAATTTGCACTTACGATTGTTAGTTTGAAAGAAGCATTTGAAAATCAGATATTGTATGATGAGAAAATCTTGGTGGAAAGTATTAACTGTCTTGCTTCTTTTATATACCTGTACCTATGGTTTTTATGTGAAAGTTCCTAGATTGGACGATAGGATGCAGGAATCTATCCGCAATTTCTTTTTTCATGTTCCCATGTGGTTTGGCATGATGGTTTTATTATTTGTCTCGGTGTATTATGCCGTTAGATTTTTGCGTGACCCCAAACCCATTTACGACTATTATTCTTCCGCTTTTGCCACAACAGGCACCATTTTCTCCCTATTAGGAATCAGTACTGGGGCAATTTGGGCCAACTACCAATGGGGCAGCCCTTGGAGTGGAGACCCCAAACAGAATGGTGCTGCCATTGCCATCTTAATCTATTTGGCCTATTTTGTTTTAAGGGGCAGTATGCAAGACGATGAAAAGAAAATGCGTATTGGGGCAGTCTACAACATTTTTGCATTTTTCATGTTATTTCCAACACTTTGGGTTTTACCAAGGCTCACAGAATCTTTGCACCCTGGAGGTCAAGGTAGTGAGGGGAACCCTGGTTTGAATGGAAAAGACATGGATATGAATATGCGCACGGTTTTCTATCCAGCAGTAATTGGTTGGACCTTATTAGGTGTATGGATCTCAACTCTTAAAGTCAGGTATCAAGTTTTGAATGAAAAACAATTGAACAATGAATCAAATTAAAAGAATAACAATTGCCCTCTTATTAGGTTTTATGCATTTAGCAGCTTTTGCTCAAGACGCAAGTAGCAGTGAAGTATCAAATGACCTGATGCGTAGCAATGGAAAAATTTTTTTAGTGATGACCATTGTAGTTGTTTTAATAGCTGGTCTATTACTATACCTCATTAGTATTGATAGGAAAATCTCCAAATTGGAAAAGAAATAAGCCTTTTAACTCACTCAAAAAAGGTTTCTTACTCAAGTCAAAATAAACAATCATGACTAGTCAACAACCCTACAGCTTCTTCCAAAGTGTGGAAAGAAGTTTTGACAAAGCAGCCAAGTTTACCAAATGGGACAAGGGTCTGCTTGAACAAATCAAAGCTTGCAATAGTATATATAGCATGCGTTTTCCCGTGAAAATGGACAATGGCGAAATTGAAGTTATTGAAGCCTATCGCGTTCAGCATTCCCAGCACAAAACACCTTGTAAAGGTGGTATTCGTTTTAGTATGGCGGTAAATGAAGACGAAGTAATGGCTTTGGCTTCATTGATGACCTACAAATGTGCCATTGTAAATGTGCCATTTGGTGGTGCAAAAGGTGGTATTAAAATTAGCCCACGCAGTCATAGTGCATATGAGCTAGAAAAAATTACCCGTAGGTATACAGCTGAGTTGGTAAAAAAGAATTTCATTGGCCCAGGCATTGATGTTCCCGCTCCTGATTATGGAACCGGTGAAAGAGAAATGGCATGGATTGTTGATACTTATCAGTCTTTAAGACCAGGTGATATTGATAGTGCTGGTTGTGTTACAGGTAAACCTATTACTCAAGGTGGGGTTAGGGGTAGAAAAGAAGCCACCGGTTTAGGTGTATTTTATGGTATCCGTGAAGTATGTAATATGCCAGAAATCATGGCCAAATTGGGCATGACTATTGGTGTTGAAGGAAAAAAAGTAGTGGTTCAAGGTTTGGGTAATGTGGGTTACCATTCTGCTAAATTTTTCCGTGAGCATGGAGCCATTGTAGTCTCAATTGCTGAATATGAAGGTGCTATTTATAAGGAAGATGGTATTAATGAAGAGGAATTGTTCCAGCATCGTAAAGCAACTGGAAGTATTTTGAATTTTCCTGGTGCTACCAATTTGGCTAAAAATACAGACGCTTTGGAATTGGAATGTGATATCCTAATTCCTGCTGCTTTGGAAAACGTGATTGATGGAGAGAATGCACCAAGGGTAAAAGCAAAAATGATTGGAGAAGCCGCTAATGGTCCTTTAACACCGGAAGCTGATGATATTTTTGTATCAAGAGGCATCTTGGTTGTTCCAGATATGTATTTGAATGCAGGAGGGGTTACAGTATCTTATTTTGAGTGGTTGAAAAACCTGAGTCACGTTAGATATGGTAGAATGGAAAAGCGTTTTACTGAAAATATGAACGCACATATCTTGGGTCAGATAGAAGGACTAACAGGAAAAACCGTTAGTGAAAAAGAACGTGACTTTATCATGCATGGTGCTGAAGAAGTTGATTTGGTTCATAGTGGTTTGGAAGAAACCATGATCAACGCTACCCGTGAAATCATGGAAATCTGGTTGTCCAATCCTGAAATTCCTGATATGCGTACTGCAGCCTATGTAAGTGCCATTAACAAAGTAGCCATCAGTTATACAGAATTGGGTATTTTCCCTTAGTCTATATACTGGAAGAATATTATGCAAAAAGCCCTGGGGATTCCCGGGGTTTTTTATTTAAAATTTCAATTGAATACTATTGGTGAGACTATAATAAAAATGGTCAATTGGTACAACAGGAGCATCATCGTAGATCCCACTAAAGTTGATGCTAAATCCAAAATGTTTACCCGCTCTTATATCCCATTGAATATGAGGTGCAATTCTTGGGTCAAAACGGTCTGGTTTAGTTTGGAAGAATACATTAAATGCAATTTCATTGAAGTCATTGGGTTTCCAGTCTAATCGGATATAGCTATTGATTTTGATAAATTTATTGGTAATGGGTAACGGGTTGCTGGGAATCTTTCCACTGTCTACTCCAATATAATTCCATCTTTCGGTTTCAAACATTCCTCCTAAACCGGCATTAAAATCTATTTTATCACCCTTCCAGAAATTATATCTAAGGTTGATGCCTCCAACCAATCTCTTTTCTAAGCCTCTTTTGTTATCCCATTGGTATTGAATAAAGGTTTCAGGTTGTAAATGATTTTTATAATTATGTCTATATCTAAGGTGAATGTAACCAGCATTTAGAATATCTTCTGGTCCATTATAGGTAAATCGATAACTACTGGCTAGTAAAAATAGTTCCCTGTTTTTTTGAAGCATCAATTCCGCTGTATTGCTTGCATCATAGAGGGTAGACTTTTGCTTATCAATTTCCAAGCCTGTATTAAAATTAAAATTGAATTTTGGTTTTTGTTGGTAGTCTGCAGTATCGGCTTTATCTATATTAATAATTTGAGCACAGTTCTCTTTGTACAAGAATAAGAAGCATGCTAAAAAGAAAACCTTGCGTGATGGTATCATTGCTGTAATAATCTTCAGCCTAAATTACCTTAATTACTCAATAACAAAAGAGGGAAGTCTATCTAACTGTTCCATTTTAGCATTTTTTAATTCAAATGCATAACTATGATTACCATTCGTAATTAGTACAAAGGGTGCTCCTAAAATGCTATTGTAGTGAAGTGCCTGTTTTAAAACAGCTTCATTAATTGGCACATTCATTTCCTTGCATTCTACCATCAGCCAGGGAGTGGATGATTTATATACTAAAATGTCAAACCGTTTTCTGAGTTCTCCTATTTTAATTTCTTTTTCTACAGCAATTAGTGAGGCAGGAATATTCATGACTTGTAAAAAATACTGAAGTGTATTTTGTCTGACCCATTCCTCGGGACTAAGCCTGACCCATTGTTTACGTAGCTCGTCAAAAATCCATTCTTTACCCTCCTTTTCTCGGATTTTAAATGGGTGTAAAGGGTATGGAATTTGAATCATATAATGGAATTGAACGGTAGATTTTGTATTTTAGACGATTGATTCCTTCAAAGATACTGTGAAGCAGGAATCAAATTACTTTGAAACTTGAAATAGAAATAATATGAAAACCAAAGAAGAAATTGTCAATAACTGGTTGCCTAGGTATACCGGTGAGGTCTTGGAGAATTTTGGAAAATATGTGCTTTTGACAAATTTTAGCAACTATGTACACATGTTTGCCAAGTGGAATAATGTTCCTGTGGTTGGCCTAGACAGACCCATGCAATGTGCTACTGCAGATGGGATTACCATTATCAATTTTGGGATGGGAAGTCCAGGAGCTGCAACAGTTATGGACCTGCTAACAGCCATTAATCCAGAAGCCGTATTATTCTTAGGCAAATGTGGAGGATTGAAAAAACGCAATAAAATTGGGGACTTGATTTTGCCCATTGCGGCCATTAGGGGAGAGGGTACTTCTAATGACTATTTCCCCCCAGAAGTACCGGCAATGCCTGCATTCGCTTTGCAGAAAGCCATTTCAACTACTATTCGAGATAATCAAGTTGATTACTGGACAGGTACGGTTTACACAACTAATAGAAGGGTTTGGGAACATGATGAAATCTTTAAAGAATATCTGACAAGGGTAAGAGCATATGCCATTGATATGGAAACAGCTACTATATTCACCGTTGGATTTTACAATAAAATTCCAACAGGGGCTTTGTTATTGGTGAGTGATCAGCCCATGATTCCAGATGGTGTAAAAACCGAAGCAAGTGATAAATTAGTCACAGCAGAGTACGTAGAAAAGCACTTAAAAATTGGGATTGATTCTTTGAAGCAATTGATCAACAAAGGCCAAACGGTTAGGCACTTGCGTTTTTAATCAATCCTTCCAAAGAAAGGGGAATAGAATAATGGCTAGGGCGATGACTAATATGTCTAAGCCCACTAGCATCAAGACCATTTGCCATAGTCCAGCTTGAATCACCGCTGAAAAAGCCGCGGTTGAAATTTTCATGAGAATGAGTAGCTGAGGAATGATAATGGGAAAGCCCATAATGGCCATCAGCGCAGCCTGTTGTTGTGCCTTAGCAGCAATGGCAGCAAGAAAAGTAAAGACCAAGCTCAGGCTGATGCCGCCCAAACAAGTAATCCCTAGAAAACGCCAGCCATATTCAATGGGGTTGCCCAATAAGACAGTGAATATGGCCAAACTCAAGCAACTCATCACCAACATCAAAATGGCATTGAAAATGAGTTTAGACAAAACAAAATCTCTGGCTCCAGCAATGGAATAAAAGTAGAGCATCTTACCCCTGCTTTCTGCTAAAAAGCTTTTGGCTACTGCATTGACGCAAACAAATAATTGAATTACCCAGAACAAACCATTCCAAACCTTGTCTTCGGGCTGCCCCATAGACAAATAGACAACAAAAATAGTAGAAGCCACGTAGAGGAATATGCCATACAGGGTATACTGTTGGCGGGTTTCCAGTAACAGGTCTTTACGGATCAATGCTAAAATGGGGTGTTGCTTATTCATGGGCGCATTTGCGGCATCTAGGTTCATAAACATCTTTTTCTCCTAAAAGCACTTGCGGACCTTCTGCCTTAAGGCGATAGGAGATATTGGCAATATTCCCACATCTTACACAGATAGCGTGAAGTTTGGTAATATAATCTGCCACGGCCAGCAGGTTTGGCATTTGACCAAATGGATTTCCCTTATAGTCCATATCAAGACCAGCTACTATGACCCTAGTGCCTCTTTGGGCCAAGGTCTCACATACATGCATGATTTGGTCATCAAAAAACTGTGCTTCATCAATGCCAATAACATCAACCCCATCGGCCATTAGCAAAATAGTTTGTGAATTATCAATAGGGGTAGATTGAATGGTATTACTGTCATGACTTACCACTTTTGTTTCGTCATAACGAACATCTATAGCAGGTTTAAAAATCTCTACTTTTAAATTGGCAATTCTTGCCCTTTTTAATCTACGGATCAATTCCTCTGTTTTGCCACTGAACATGCTGCCACAAATCACTTCAATCCATCCCCTCCGCTCACCGGATATATTTGGTTCTATGAACATTTGAATAATAAATTAAGTAAAAACTCGTTTGAAGAATAGCACATCCCGGCTTTCAACACCTCAAATGTATTACATACAATGGAAAGAGTGGGTACACTGATAGATAAACTGAAAGAACAATTTGTTCAGGAAGCAGGAGCAGACAATATGTTGTTGACTGTTCAGATGCTTTTTTCAGAATTACAAGAGAGCGCTACCAATACCCAAGGTAGGGGCGCTGTATCTGTAATGATGCCAGGTTCTAGGATTTCAGCTAATGAAACGCAGCCAGCTTTGAAACCAAAGAATCACCTTAAAAAAGCGGAATTGTCTGGTTGGTTGTTTGAAATGGAGGAACCAATAATAGAACAGGTGCCAGTTAAAGAAATGTTTGAGCTCAATGATTTGCATTCAGACCAGGGGCAGGCTTTAAATGAACAGCTAAAAGCGGAGAAAAAGGAATTGGCTAACAATTTTCAAGACACACCTATTGTAGACTTGAAAAAAGCCATAGGGATCAATGATCGCTACTTATTTATCAATGAATTGTTCCGTGGCGATGAAACTATGTACGAACGCAGTTTAAAAACCATCAACAGTTTTGCCATTTTTCCAGAAGCCCATTACTGGATTCAAAGAGAATTGAAGGTTAAATTGGGGTGGAATGAGCGTTCAGAAATTGTAGGTCATTTTGATCAGTTGGTCAAAAGACGATTTGCCTGAATATAATCTAGAATAGTCTTGGTTGCTCCAGCTTTAGCATACACGTAGTCCTTGGCAGCTGTGCTAGATTCCTTATAAGCAATTGAGTCTGGGGAAAGCAATGAGTTTAGTTCTTTTTCCAGTTCCAAAGCATTTTCAACGCAGATGCATCCGCCGTTATCAACTAATTCAACTGCTTCTAAGTATTTATCATAAATAGGGCCAATCAAAACGGGTTTGCCATAAACGGCCGCTTCCAAAACATTGTGAACACCATCGCCACCAAAGCCACCACCTACTAAACAGATACTGGCATAATGGTATAAACGGGTCAGCATACCATAATTGTTGATAATTAAAACTTGTATATGATTGGGGGCTTTTCCTTCTAAAAACAAGTCTAAATACTTAGAATATAGCATGGCATTAGGATACCATTTTAAACATTCCTCTAATCTCTCTTCAATAATTTCATGAGGTGCAATAATGGCAAAAACCTGAGGATTCGAGTGTAAGAAATGGTTCAGTTCTTCATCATCCTCGGCCCAAGTACTTCCCGCTACTAATACTTGTTTATGCTTACTAAAATGCTCAATTGCATCAATAGGTTCAAAGTCTTGAACTATACTAATGACTCTGTCAAAACGGGTATCGCCACTGATGCTGGATCTACTTTCTAAACCAATTCCTTTAAGTAAATCAAAAGATCCTTGTTCCTGGACAAATAGATGACTGAAATGGGATAATAGTTTTCTATAGAATCCCCCATAAAATTGGAAAAAGACTTGAGCAGGTCTAAAAATTCCAGACACCAATAACATGGGAATCTTTCTTTTAGAAGCTTCTAAACTATAATAATACCAGAACTCATATTTTACAAATAAGACCAAACTTGGGTTCACCAAATCATAAAACCTTTTGGCATTGATTGAGCCATCCATGGGTAAATAACAAACATGGTTAGCTCCCTCATAATTTTTGCGCACTTCATATCCCGAAGGGGAAAAAAAACTCAATAAAATAAAATAGTTGGGGTATTTATTTTTTAAAGATTCTAACAAAGGTCTGCCTTGTTCAAATTCACCTAATGAGGCACAGTGCATCCAAATAATGGGAGCTTGGTTTTCTCTAAGTGCTTGTTCAATGCAAGGGAAAATCCCCTTTCTCCCACGGACCCATTTTTTTGCTTTTTCGTTAAATAAAGCAAGAATACTTGCAGCAAATGGATAGGCCCAAAGGAATATTTGATAGAATAGTTTCATTTATTGTACAAGATTGTAAAATAACACAATAATTGCCAGCTTTTCAGGGATAATCCCATAGTTGCAAATTCTAATTTGATTTTATTTTAATGTAGATTTGTGCACCAATTAACTTGATAGACTATGCGGCCAATTCAAATGGTGGACACCAAAAATCAGTATTTGAAAATCAAAACAGAAGTTGATGCCGCCATTCATGAGGTGTTAGATTCTGCTGCTTATATTAATGGAAAAGCTGTTCAAGATTTTACAGCAGCATTGAATAACTACCAGGGTTCTGGATATACCATTCCTTGCGCTAATGGTACAGATGCTTTGCAAATTGCCATGATGGCCCTAGACTTAGAACCTGGTGACGAAGTAATTACACCTTCATTTACTTATATAGCCACTACAGAAGTGGTTGCTTTACTAAAATTAAAGCCGGTTTTTGTAGAAGTAGATCCTCAAACTTTTTGCATGGATCCTGAGGCTTTGAGAAAAGCCATCACACCAAAAACAAAAGCCATTGTTCCCGTGCATTTGTATGGTCATGCAGCGCCAATGGAAGCCATTATGGCTATTGCCCAAGAATATGGACTTGCTGTTATTGAAGACAATGCGCAAGCTATTGGTGCAGATTATCAATTTGCAGACGGAACTGTTAAAAAAACGGGAACCATTGGAACCATTGGAACTACCTCATTTTATCCAAGTAAAAATCTAGGTGCCTACGGCGATGGTGGGGCTATTTTTACCAATGATGCAGCTTTAGCGCATAAGATGAAAATGATTGCCAACCATGGTCAACAAACAAGGTATTATCATGAAATGGTAGGATGTAATTCCCGTTTAGATAGTATACAAGCAGCTATCCTGAATGTAAAACTGAGGGAATTGGATAAATATATTGTTGCCAGACAAACGGCAGCCAGTTTTTACAATGCAGCTTTTGCAAGCCAAGAACAAATTACCACACCCTTTGTAGCTTCTTATAGCAACCACGTTTACCACCAATATACCCTTTTGTTAGAAGGGGTAGATAGAGATGGGTTAGTAGCTTATTTGGCAGAGAAGAAAATTCCTTCTATGATTTATTATCCAGTACCAGGGCATCGTCAAAAGATGTTTGCAGCATTTGACCTACCTAACTTGGATTTGAAAACCACCGACTGGCTCACAGAAAGGGTAATTTCTCTACCAATACATACAGAGTTAGATATGGAACAATTGTCTTATATTACAGAGAATTTATTAGCTTATTTAAACCGTTAATTATGCGTATAGCAGTTGTAGGTACCGGATATGTTGGATTAGTATCAGGAACCTGTTTTGCCGAGACTGGTATCAAAGTCACTTGTGTTGACATTGATCCAAAAAAAGTTGCCAAATTGTCCAATGGCGAGATTACCATTTATGAGCCTGGTTTAGAAAAGATCTTTCTACGTAATACGCGTGAAGGGCGATTGAAATTCACTACCAATTTGGAAGAAGGAATTAAGGACGCAGAAATTATTTTTCTAGCCCTTCCAACTCCTCCTGGAGCCGATGGTTCTGCCGATTTAAAGTACATTTTAGGAGTTGCCAATGATCTTGGTAAAATCCTAACAGACTATAAAGTTATTGTAGACAAGAGTACCGTTCCAGTTGGAACTGCCGCTAAAGTAAAGGCTGCTATTGCTGCTAACTATAAAGGTGAATTTGACGTGGTTTCTAATCCAGAGTTTCTGCGTGAAGGTGTGGCTGTTGATGATTTTATGAAACCCGATCGTGTGGTGATTGGTGCAAGTTCTGATAGAGCATGTAAAGTAATGGGTGATTTGTATGCGCCTTTTGTGCGTCAGGGTAACCCCATCATTTATATGGACGAAAAATCTGCAGAGTTAACCAAGTATGCAGCCAATAGTTTCTTGGCAACCAAAATTTCATTCATGAATGAAGTAGCGGTGCTTTGTGAAAAAGTAGGTGCCGATGTAGACATGGTTCGTAAGGGTATTGGTAGCGATGACCGAATTGGAAAGCGCTTTTTGTTCCCTGGTATTGGATATGGTGGTAGCTGTTTCCCTAAAGACGTTCAGGCTTTGATTATGTCTTCTGAAGAAGTTGGCTATGATTTCCAGATTCTGAAAGCGGTAGAAGATGTAAACGAAAAACAGAAATTACACTTGATGCCAAAAATCAATGCCTATTTCAACAATGATCTAAACGGCAAACACTTTGCATTATGGGGATTGGCATTCAAACCAAATACAGATGATATTCGTGAAGCACCAGCTTTATACATCATCAAAGCCTTAACTGCTGCGGGTGCTACTGTTACTGCTTATGATCCTGAAGCTATGCCTAATGTGCAAGCACAGATTGGTCATGTAGCCAACTATGCTAATGATCAATATAGTTGTTTGGCTGGCGCCGATGCACTAATCATTGCCACTGAGTGGAGTGAGTTCAGAACACCAGATTTTGAAATCATTGATAGTAAATTGAAAAACAAAGTAATTTTCGATGGTCGTAACCTGTTTGAAAAGAGACAGATGAAAGAACTAGGATATTACTATGAAAGCATTGGTAGACCATAAAAACTAAACTATGTCACAGAAAAGAATTTTAATCACTGGTGCAGCAGGTTTCTTAGGTTCACACCTTTGCGACCGTTTTATCAAAGAAGGTTACCATGTAATTGGCATGGACAACCTAATTACGGGTGATATCCGCAATATTGAACATTTGTTCAAACTGGAAAATTTTGAATTCTATCACCACGATGTTTCAAAGTACATTCATGTACCAGGGCATTTAGATTATATCCTACATTTTGCCTCTCCAGCTAGTCCTATTGACTATTTGAAAATTCCAATCCAAACTCTTAAAGTAGGTGCGTTAGGAACTCATAACTGTCTTGGATTGGCCAAAGCAAAAGGTGCTAGAATGTTGGTGGCTTCAACTAGTGAAGTATATGGAGATCCAGCCGTGCATCCTCAAACAGAAGAGTACTGGGGTAATGTGAATCCAGTAGGACCAAGAGGAGTTTATGATGAAGCCAAGCGATTTATGGAATCTATTACTAGGGCTTATTATACTTTCCATGGGGTTGAAACTAGGATTATCCGCATTTTTAATACTTATGGTCCTCGTATGCGACTCAATGATGGTAGAGCATTACCTGCATTTATTGGGCAAGCACTACGCGGAGAAGACCTGACAGTTTTTGGTGATGGTAGTCAAACCCGTTCTTTCTGTTATGTAGACGATTTAGTTGAAGGAATTTATAGGTTGTTGATGAGTGATTATACCATGCCGGTAAATATTGGAAATCCCAATGAAATCACCTTGAAAGATTTTGCAGAAGAAGTGTTGAAACTAACAGGTTCTTCCGTGAAAATCATTTACAAGGATTTACCTGTTGATGATCCCAAGCAACGTAAACCAGATATTACCAAGGCAAAACAATTGTTGGGCTGGGAACCAAAAATTGATAGGGCGGAAGGTTTGAAAAAAACCTATGACTACTTTAAGTCTTTACCAGAAGAAGAGTGGTCCAAGCAACCCAAAGAATTTGTAAGTTCAAAATAAGATTCTTTAACATTAGAAAAGGGCCAATCCGGAATTCCGTTTGGCCCTTTTTTGTACCATTAAACTGAAATTATGTCTAAGCCATTGATTGTTGTTACTGGAAAAAATGGACAGCTGGGTTGGGAAATCCAACAGCTTGTTGAAGATTATTCTGATGCTTTTGAATTCTTGTTTACAGGAAGGGATGAGTTGGATTTGACAAAGCCTGAAACCATTGCTCCATTTTTTAAAAATCACCAGCCAGATTATTTTATCAATTGTGCAGCGTATACTGCAGTGGATAAGGCTGAGACCGAGCAGGAATTGGCTTTTACTACCAATGCGGAATCTGTGGGATTGATTGCTCAGCAATGTGCATTGATTAATGCAAAGTTGATTACCATATCTACTGATTATGTGTTTGATGGAAATGGAACTAGCCCTTATACCATTCATACTGCTACTAATCCTGTGAACTATTATGGACATTCCAAATGGATGGGTGAGCAATTGGCTTTGAATAATTGTTCTCAGAGTATTGTAATTAGAACTTCTTGGGTGTATAGCGTACATGGGAATAATTTTGTCAAGACCATGTTGCGTTTGATGAATGATAGACCGGAGTTAAAAGTTGTAGCTGATCAGATTGGTTCTCCTACTTATGCGGCGGATTTAGCGGAGGCGATACTCAAAATTATAGTGAGTATTGAAAAGGGTAATGCGCATTATGGAGTGTATCAGTTTAGCAATACTGGGGTCATTTCTTGGTGTGATTTTGCTGGGGCTATTGGGAGGATTGCGGGGAAGCAGACAAAAGTTTTGCCTATAGCGTCAGTTGAGTATCCTACCCCAGCAAAGAGGCCGAGTTATTCTGTGATGGATACAAGCGATTTGGTAAGGGATTATGGAATTGAGTTGAAGGGGTGGGAGGAGAGTTTGGGTAGGTGTATTGGGAAGATGTAGGATGATTTTTTGAAAGGAACCGGTGGTTCCTTTTTTGTTGGGGGGATTTGTTTCCATCAAATTTTTAATTTGAGGGAAATTTCTGTCCAGCATTGCTGCGCTCGCTGGGGCTTGAGGGCTCCCGGAGGTCGCATCATTAATGGGAGCGGCATTTTCGTCCAGCATTGCTACGCCGCTGGGGTTTGAGGGCTCCCGGTGGTCGCATTTTTAATTTGAGGGAAATTTCTGTCCAGCATTGCTGCGCCGCTGGGGTTTGAGGGCTCCCGGTGGTCGCATTTTTGATTAGAGGAGAATTTTCCTCCAGCATTGCTGCGCTCGCTGGGGCGTTCTTGACTGGATTGCCTGCGAGCTGCGCTGCGCTTGCTCGCAGGCTTCCTTTTGAGGGGCATTACCCAAGTGACCACGCCCCGCTATCGCGTGGCTAGTTTTTCTTTTATGTTCGCTCAGTTGAGCAAGCTCACTTCGCTCACAAAAAAGAAAAACCCGCAGCTAATGCTGCGGGTCACTTGTTGCCCGACCTGGATTCGAACCAAGACATACTGAACCAAAATCAGTTGTACTACCCTTATACTATCAGGCAATTCCCCCACCGTTTGATTGAATGGGCTGCAAAAATAGGGTTGCGCGCAAAATGTTCCAAATTTTTTAAGGCTATTCTGCTCAAATACCTGCTACTGCTGCAAAAATAATTATTTGCAGTACCCAAATCAATAGATATCTCTTAGAAAATTAGCTTGTTTGGGTGGGACTGAAGATTTTAACATTTATATTTATTGCCAATTCATACCAATCAAACGATTCAATCAAAGCCATGACCAACAAACTCATTTTACTGGGCGTATTTGTAGCCTGCATGATCCTGATGTCTTTTAGATATGACAAGAAAAAGAAAGTCCTGTTTTTTGGAGATAGTATTACTCAAGCTGGAGTGAATCCTGGTGGATATATCCGTTTAATTGATACCATCATTCAAAAAGAGGGCTTAACGGATAAATACGAGACCATTGGGGCTGGGGTGAGTGGTAATAAAGTCTATGACTTGTATTTACGTTTGGAGCAGGATGTATTGCAAAAAAGCCCAGACATTGTACTTATTTATATTGGCGTGAACGATGTTTGGCATAAAGCTAGTTCTGGAACTGGTACCGACTATGACAAATTTGGGAAGTTCTATGAGGCACTCGTTACCAAGATTCAAGCTGGTGGGGCCAAAGTAATCCTTTGTACACCTGCAGCCATTGGAGAGCGTCATGACAATAGCAATCAGCAAGACGGAGACTTAAATCTATATAGTGGTTGGATTCGCAGCTTTGCGGCTAAAAAACAGTTGCCCTTGGTAGACCTAAGAAACTTGTTTCATGAGTATTCATTAAAGAACAATCCTGAAAACAAAGAAAAAGGTGTACTGACTTCTGATCGAGTACACCTTAATCCCGCGGGTCAACAATTTGTTGCCGAAGCTATGTGGAAAGAAATTAAAGCTATTAAATAGCAGTTTGACTAATCAGGTAAAACAGGTGCAAAAACCTTTACTTGTGGTTTTTCACCTTTTGGAGTTAGAATTACTTCTGTACCACCAATGGCATCATCTTTTCTGAAATAGTAACCAATTTGAATCTTTTTTCCAATTAAGCCTTTTCCATCAATATCGTTTTGAATGGTATAATTCCAATCTGATAGATATAGTGTTCTGCTTTTATTGGTGAATCTTTTACCAGTAGCATTTGTAACGTTAAATTCGGCAAGAATATTCTGATTTTTTTCTGAAAATGAAACAGTTTGTTTCATAGGTAAATATCTAGTGCAGCCTCTATTGTTGACATAGAATTTAACCTCGTAGCGTTCATAATCATCCTTGGATTGAGTATTGGTAATGACATAGCCATATTCAACGTTATTAATTACTTCAACCTGACCTTCGGTAAGTAAAGTTTGTGCATTTAAATTAAAGGAAAACAAAAAAAATGCCAATGTTAAAACTGCAAACTGTGTTTTGTTCATTTTAGGGGTTTATTTAAAAAGTGAAAAAATACATAGAAAAAAGAGGAATGAAACAGTTGGGCTATACCACTATAACAAGATAATAGTTTTTCTTACCCTTTTGTACCAGCAAGTATTTGTCTTGTAATAAATCGGCTAAGACAACGCTTGCTTTTTCAGTAGAGATCTTGGATTTGTTCAAACTCAAGCCACCAGCCTGCCACATTTTACGGGCTTCTCCCTTGCTGGGGAAGATCTGGGTATCGGCCAAAAAGCTCACCAAATCATATCCTTCCACAAGTGTTCCACGGGAAATCTCAATGCTAGGCACGCCTTCCATGACTTGTAAAAGTTGCTCTTCATTGAGGCTTTGGAGAATCTCGGTAGTGGCATTACCAAATAAGATCTCAGACGCTTTTACAGCAAAATCATAATCGGCACGGCTATGTACAAAACAGGTGAGTTCTTCTGCAAGTTTCTTTTGTAAAGCACGCTCATGGGGTGCTGCTTCCTGTTGTTCTAAAAGGGTTTCAATCTCTTGAATAGAAAGCAAGGTGAAGATCTTGATCCATTTTTTGGCGTCCTCATCACTAGCGTTTAACCAGAATTGATAGAATTGGTAGGGGCTGGTTTTCTTAGGGTCCAGCCAAACATTTCCTTTTTCGGTTTTTCCAAACTTGCCACCATCGGCCTTGGTAATGAGGGGGCAGGTAAAGGCAAATGCTTCGCCGCCGGCTTTTCTTCTGATTAGTTCGGTACCCGTAACAATATTGCCCCACTGATCAGAACCACCCATTTGCAGTTTGCAATTGCGGTTCTGGTACAACCAATAAAAATCATAACCCTGAACCAATTGGTAAGTGAATTCTGTAAAACTCATCCCGGTTTCGCCTTCTAGACGCTTTTTCACGCTGTCTTTAGACATCATATAGTTCACGGTAATATGCTTACCCACATCACGGATAAAGTGTAAAAAGCTAAAGTCTTTGAACCAGTCATAGTTATTAACCATGACAGCGGCGTTGGGTTTGTCAGAGTTAAAATCCAAGAATTTGCTAAGTTGTTTGCGCACACCTTCTTGGTTAAACTGCAGGGTTTCTTCACTTAAAAGGTTTCTTTCCTCACTTTTACCACTGGGATCTCCCACCATTCCGGTTGCACCGCCCACAAGGGCAAAGGGTTTATGCCCCGCTTTTTGAAGATGTACCAAGAGTAGAATAGGAACCAGACTACCAATATGTAAGCTGTCTGAAGTAGGGTCAAAACCAATATAACCTGAAACCATTTCCTTTTCCAATAATTCCTTTGTTCCGGGCATGATGTCTTGGATCATTCCCCTCCATTGTAAATCTTCTATCAAATGCATTTTTGGGACAATTTGCGCAAAAGTAAATAGTTCTCTTGGTTGACTATTGAAATTTAATGAGCTAAAGCCAATATTTTTGCCAGATGAATGAAAACTTGCAAAAAGTGGGGGATGGTACCCGAGTGCTGAATTTTATTGTTGACGGATTTCTGGTCTTTTTATTGGCCATGGGAGGTTTTCAATTTTGGAAATTCTACGTGATCAACTGGCATTTTAAACCCATTAATTTTTGGTGGTTTTTTGCTGGCGCGATGTTTATTTATTACTTTCTATTTGAATTTATATTTTATAAAACACCCGGTAAATATTTAACAGTCAGTAAAGTAGTTAATTTAAAAGGTGAAAAACCTGGTTTTGGGGCTATTCTGATAAGGAGTTTGAGTAGGCTGGTAATTGTGGATTTTTTATTCAATGCTTTTCTGGGAGTACCCCTGCACGATTATCTAAGTGGCACCAGGGTGGTAGAAAGTTGAGGATTAGATTCCTTAAATCGCAACAAACCCATAGCGCGCTTGTTCTACATTTGCGTTCTTCTAGCTTTTAAATATTCTTATGGCAAAAATTGGCATCAATATAGCAACTGGATCACTGCAGCAAGCAGAAATGATTGTAGGGATAGACCTTGGTACCACCAATAGTTTGGTGGCCATAATTCACCCAGAGACCAAACAGCCGGTGGCGCTTAAGGAGTTTAATACCAGCAGTTTGGTGCCTAGTATTGTGCATTTTGACGAGTTTGGAAACCCTACCGTGGGAGAGACTGCACGTCAGTTTTTAGAACTAGATCCGCAGCGTACTATCTTCAGTGCCAAGCGTTTAATGGGTAAAAGCTATAAAGACATTAAAGAAAACGCCGGTTATTTTGCCTATAAAGTAATAGATGACGATACCGAAAGCTTGGTAAAAGTACAGGTAGGTGACCAGTTTTTCTCACCTATTGAGCTTTCCTCCTTTATTTTAAAAGAGCTCAAACAAAGAGCCGAACATATTTTAAAAACCCCGGTTACCAAAGCGGTAATCACTGTGCCAGCCTATTTTAATGACGCTCAGCGTCAAGCTACCCGAGACGCGGGCAAACTGGCTGGATTAGACGTGATGCGCATTGTTAACGAGCCCACAGCGGCTAGTTTGGCTTATGGTTTGGGTTTAAAAGCGGATCAGGAAGCCACTATTGCGGTTTATGACCTAGGTGGTGGAACTTTTGACGTATCCATTTTGCAGATCAGCAATGGCATATTTGAAGTATTGAGTACCAATGGAGATACTTATTTGGGTGGCGATGATTTAGACCGTGCCATCATGCAGTTTTGGATGCAGGCCGAGGGTATTACCATGGAAGACCTGAAACAACACCAGGCTTTGGCGCAGGGACTCAGGTTAAAAGCGGAAGAAGCCAAAAAGCATTTGAGTAGCCATGATAAGTTTTCTACAGATTGGAATGGTGAGGTTTTAAGTATTACTAAGCTAGAATTTGATGAATTGATTGCACCATTGATTGCCAAGACCATTGACTGTTGCACCCGCGCTTTGGCCGATGCCAAGCTCACTGCTGACAAAATTGATACAATAGTCATGGTGGGAGGTAGCACCCGCGTTCCTGCCGTTAAAGCAGCAGTAAGCGCCTTTTTTGGCAAGCCAGTGAATGATTCAGTGAATCCGGATGAGGTAGTAGCCCTAGGTGCTGCTATTCAGGCCGATATTCTGGCTGGCAATAACAAAGACTTCTTGCTCTTAGATATTACACCATTAAGCCTTGGTATTGAAACCATGGGCGGATTAATGGATGTGTTGGTTCCTAGAAATGCCAAGATTCCAACATCGGTTGGAAGGCAATACACCACCCATGTAGATGGGCAGGGTAGTATGCGTATCTCGGTGTATCAGGGTGAGCGTGATCTTGTAAAGGATAACCGAAAGTTGGCGGAGTTTAACCTGACTGGAATTCCTGGTATGCCAGCCGGATTACCCAAGGTTGAAGTTCAATTTTTAATTGATGCAGATGGTATTTTGATAGTGAAAGCCAAAGAGTTACGTAGCGGAGTGGAACAGAGTATTGAGGTGAAGCCCCAATTTGGTCTAACCGATGAGGAAGTTGAGCAAATGCTGCTTGATAGTTTGACCAATGCCAAGCAAGACATGGTTACCAGGGCCTTGGTTGAAGCTAGAACAGAGGGTGAACAGATCTTGGCGGTGACTGAGAAGTTTATTGGTAAGAACCAGGCCTTGCTAACCCAAGCAGAATTGATTGATACCGCATCTGCCATGCAGGCCCTACAATTGGCTTTAACTATGGAAGATAAAAACTTGATTCAGAGTAAGATAGAAGAGTTAAATGAAATTTCTCGTCCATTTGCCGAGCGCGCTATGGACCAGGCGGTAAGTGGTGCTTTAAAAGGAAAATCCATCTAGTCTTTGAGTTGCATCCAGCGCTGAACATATTTGCCTAGGATGTCAAATTCTATGTTTACAATACTGTCTTCCTTTACATCTTGAATGCTGGTATGTTCATAGGTATAAGGAATAATGGCTACGCTAAAGCGATTGTTCTCAACAGCAAAACAGGTAAGGCTAGTACCATTTACGGCAATACTTCCCTTTTCAATGACTAGGTGTCCAAAGCCATTTGGAAACTCAAACTGGTATTCCCAGCTGCCGTCTAAGGTTTTAAAAGAAGTACAGGTGGCCGTACAGTCTACATGACCCTGAACAATATGGCCGTCTAAGCGGCCATTCATGACCATACAACGTTCTAGGTTTAGGATCTGCCCCACTTGCCAAGAACCCAGGCTGGTTTTTTTCAAGGTTTCTTCAATGGCGGTTACTTTATGGATCCCGTTTTCAATTGCTTCCACGGTTAAGCAGACTCCGTTATGACTCAGACTTTGGTCTATTTTTAATTCATTTGAAAGGGGAGAAGCCACCCAAAAGCTGGTATTGGTCCCGTTTTTCTCTATAGACTGAATGGTTCCTATTTGTTCTATAATGCCTGTAAACATGATGCAATTTACCAATAAGGCCGATATTTTTTTTATTTGATGTTATTTGATTTGGAATTTTAAACACAAATGCTATCTTTGCGCTCCTAAAAACGCCTGAGGAGGTATATATTTATGTTAATCATTGACTCAAAAGACTGCGAAAACATTGACAAAGCGCTGAAGAAGTACAAGAAGAAATTCGAAAAATCTAAAGCCTTATTGCAACTTAGAGAGCGTCAAGCTTTCACCAAACCATCTGTAGTTCGTCGTGGCCAGATTCTGAAAGCCATCTACAAGCAGCAGATTGCTAGCGGTAAGATAGAAGGATAATTTCCATTCACCACAATATTATAGAGTAGTCTAAGGTTATATCTTTAGACTACTTTTTTATGCCCGTAAGTGACTATTCGCAGTTAAATGCCTTTCTGGACTATCTCCAGTTTGAGAAACGCTATTCGCGGCATACCATCATTGCCTATCAAGGAGACTTGGAGCAATTCTACAAATACCTTACCGAACAATTTGACCAACCAGCTTTGGAACAGATTACGGCAGGCATGGTTAAGACCTGGTTGGCTAGCATCAAAGAATACGATGAACTAGCGTCTAAATCCATCAACCGAAAAATATCGGCCCTCAAATCCTTTTTCAAATACCAAATGCGATTGGGTCTACTGAAAGTAAGTCCCATGGTCATGGTGGTATCGCCAAAGGCTAAAAAAAGATTACCCGTTTTTGTGGCTGAGCAGGATATGGACACCCTTTTTGCCGCAGTGGAATTTCCAGATGATTGGAATGGAAGAACCCAGCGTTTGGTTATGCAACTGTTTTATCAAACGGGTATGCGTTTGAGCGAGTTGATCCAACTTAAGCAAAGCCAATTAGATCCTGGTTCAAAACAAGTAAAGGTTTTGGGAAAGGGCAATAAGGAACGGATTATTCCTGTGGAAGGGGATTTATTGCAACAATTAGCGGCCTATATGCAGGATAGACCCAAACAGGTGGCAGGTTCTACCTTTGTGTTTACCACAGAAAAGGGAAGACCCCTTCAGCCAAGAGCGGTTTATGCATTTGTAAAGAAATATTTGGCCATGGTCACAACGGTGCAGAAAAAAAGCCCCCATATCTTGAGGCATAGCTTTGCAACCCACTTAATGAACCATGGTGCAGACCTGAATGCTGTAAAGGAATTATTGGGGCATAGTAGTTTGGCTGCCACCCAAGTATACACCCACAATAGCATTGAAAAATTAAAAGATACTTTTAACAAAGCCCATCCCAAGGCCTAGAATGGTCAAAATAAATAGCCTGTTAAAACTTAAAAAAAACCGCTTTTATCCTGTTTGTTTTGTGCATTATGTATTAACTTGTTATCAGTTGAAATACCGGAACCTTGTCCGGGATTAAGTTCTTTCAAATATTTTATTTCTTAACCGTTTAAACGTGAGTTGTTATGAACGTTAACATTCAGACCGTACACTTTGATGCAGATGACAAATTGGTGGAGTATGTAACCAAGAAAATTGAAAAACTAAACACTTTTCATGATCAGATCCTTAAAGTGGACCTGTTTTTGAAACTTGACAACGTTGTTCATTCTATCAAAGACAAAGTAGTTGAGATCAAAGTTCATGTGCCCAAGCACGATTTTTTTGTAAAAGCTTCCTCTAAATCATTTGAAGAATCTTTTGATAATGCCATGGACTCCTTGATTTCACAGATAAAAAGGAAAAAAGATAAACTTGCCGCTTAAAAAATTGAACAGCCCTGAAAGAGATTTCGGGGCTTTTTTTTGCCATTTACCCCCATCTTTTCAGACCTGTTGAAAACTGTTTTAAAATTTTTGCTTCAAAATTTTGCTGAATAAAGTTTTCCATTACCTTTGCCATCCCAAAAAAAGGGATAGTTCTTTATTTTTTGCCGAAGTAGCTCAGTTGGTAGAGCAGCTGATTTGTAATCAGCAGGTCGCGGGTTCGAGTCCCATCTTCGGCTCAAGAAATCTTGTTAAGTTTTGTTTTAGAAGGGAAACTAGTTTTTTCTTCAACTCCAACTACTTAACTTTGCGTTTCTCAAAAGGGGGCAGATGGCCGAGTGGTTAAAGGCGACAGACTGTAAATCTGTTCACTCACGTGTACGTAGGTTCGAACCCTACTCTGCCCACAAGGATGCTGAAAATTCGTTTTCAGCATCCATTAGTTCTTTACAGACAACAACCAACTTTCAAAAGAAGATTGGTTGAAGGGTAAAAGCGGAAGTAGCTCAATTGGTAGAGCGATAGCCTTCCAAGCTATAGGTCGCGAGTTCGACCCTCGTCTTCCGCTCTTTAAGACCGTTGCTAGTGAATGATTTTTTCAGACACTAGCAATAGTCAAGCCTTTGTAGCTCAGGGGTAGAGCACTTCCTTGGTAGGGAAGAGGTCGCGAGTTCGATTCTCGCCAACGGCTCAGGTTTGAACAGGATACAGTGAGCGGCAAATGGGTGATAGAGTATCCTAGCAAACAGCAAAAAATGCAGAGCCTCAAAAAAGGTAAAGCGCTTAATAAATGTAACCGGGTCTAAAAGCCCTAATTTTTAAAAAACACAACTAAAAACCGATAAAAATGGCAAAAGAGACCTTCAAGAGGGAAAAACCTCACGTAAACGTAGGTACCATTGGTCACGTTGACCATGGTAAAACTACTTTAACTGCAGCTATCACCATGATCCTTTCTAAAAAAGGAATGGGTAACGTTGCAAAGAACTATGACGAAATCGATGGCGCACCCGAAGAAAGGGAGCGTGGTATCACTATCAATACTGCTCACGTTGAGTATCAAACTGCTAACCGTCACTATGCGCACGTTGACTGTCCAGGTCACGCCGACTATGTGAAGAACATGATTACCGGTGCTGCCCAAATGGATGGTGCTATCTTGGTAGTTGCTGCAACTGACGGTCCTATGCCACAAACCAAAGAGCACATCTTGTTGGCTCGTCAGGTAGGTGTACCTCGTATTGTTGTTTTCATGAACAAAGTAGACTTGGTAGACGATCCTGAATTGTTGGAACTTGTTGAAATGGAAGTTCGTGAATTGTTAACTTCATACGGTTTTGACGGAGATAACACTCCAATTATCCAAGGTTCTGCAACTGGTGGTTTAGCCGGCGAAGAGAATTGGGTTGCTAAAATTGAAGAATTGATGGAAGCTGTTGATAGCTATATTCCATTGCCTCCCCGTCCAGTTGATATGCCATTCTTGATGAGCGTTGAGGACGTATTCTCAATCACTGGTCGTGGTACTGTTGCTACTGGCCGTATTGAAAGAGGTCGTATCAAAGTTGGTGAGCCAATTGAGATTGTAGGTTTGATGGAAGCTCCATTGACTTCAACTTGTACTGGTGTTGAAATGTTCAAGAAATTGTTGGATGAAGGTGAAGCTGGAGATAATGCAGGTTTGTTGTTGCGTGGTATTGAAAAGAGCCAAATCCGTCGTGGTATGGTACTTTGCAAACCAGGTTCAATTACTCCTCACACTGAATTCAAAGGTGAAGTTTACGTATTGAGCAAAGAAGAAGGTGGACGTCACACTCCATTCTTTAACAAATATCGTCCTCAGTTCTACTTCAGAACTACTGACGTAACTGGTGAGTGTTCTTTGCCAGAAGGAACTGAAATGGTTATGCCTGGTGATAACATCGGTTTAACTGTTAAGTTGATCCAACCAATCGCAATGGAAAAAGGTTTGAAGTTTGCGATCCGTGAAGGTGGCCGTACCGTAGGTGCTGGTCAGGTTACTGAGATTATCAAATAAGCTTTAAGCCACGGCTTTTAGCTTTTAAGCAGATATTTACTATATTTGCGATACCACTAAAAGCTGTCTTGATTTATTCAGGATAGCTTTTAGTTTTCTACGGGCATGGTGCAACGGTAGCATGCAGGTCTCCAAAACCTTTGATCTGGGTTCGAATCCTAGTGCCCGTGCAACTGAATTTGAAGCGGTTCTTCAAAACAAATAAGAAAACATGAATAAAATCACCACATATTTCAAAGAGAGTTACCGCGAACTGTTGGAGAAAGTAACCTGGCCTACATGGATTCAATTACAGCAAAGTACTGTAATTGTATTGGTGGCTACTGTTATCATTACCGCGATGGTTTGGATGATGGATTTTTCCAGCAACCAATTGCTTAAATTGATTTATTCATTATTCAAGTAACCCATCATGGAAGCAGTTGAAATAGTAGATACCCAAGCCAATCCAACAGGCCCTTTACCAGAAACAAAATGGTATGTTTTAAGGGTGGTTAGTGGAAAGGAAAGAAAGGTGAAAGAGTATCTAGATAAGGATTTGATTCGTAATGGTTGGACAGAAACCATTAAGCAAATCTTCCTTCCCATGGAAAAAGTGTATAAGGTACAGAACGGGAAGAAAGTAATGCGTGAGAAGAATTATTTTCCTGGTTATGTAATGATGGAAGTTTTAGACGGGAAACTAAGCGATGATATTGTACAGCATATCAGCAATATCAGTAACGTGATGCACTTCTTAACTGACGGTAAGGGTTCTAAAGGTAATATTATCTCTTTGCGCAAAGCTGAAGTCAATAAGATGTTGGGCAAAGTAGATGAGATGAATGATATGGGTGTTACCATGAGTGAACCATTCATTGTTGGTGAAACCATCAAAATTATCGAAGGACCATTTAATGACTTTAATGGTGTTATTGAAGATGTGAATGATGAGAAGAAAAAATTGAAAGTAACCGTTAAAATCTTTGGTAGATCTACTCCAGTAGAGTTAAACTACATGCAAGTAGAGAAATTATCATAAATACATAATTGTTATAATATAAAGCCATTTCGAATAAATCGAGGTGGCTTTTTTTATGAGCCTAGATAATATCCTATTTATTTGCTGTAACCCACTAATTCTGGAAATCATCTAAACAAATTGCTCAAAGATTCAAAAGCGGTTCTATATATATGTGTTGATTGAATGAATGAAAGCCAATTAAATTTGGATGTTTCTAATTATTCCTTACCTTTGCCGCCCCAAAAGTTCTTTTTAGGAAGAATGATTGAGTTTGGGAGTCTTGGAATGAATCTAGGACGATATCACCAATAAAATCAAAAAAATGGCAAAAGAAATCTCAGGCTACGTAAAGTTGCAGGTGAAAGGCGGAGCCGCCAACCCAGCACCTCCAGTAGGTCCAGCCCTTGGTTCAAAGGGTGTTAACATCATGGAGTTCTGTAAGCAGTTTAATGCTAGAACTCAAGACAAAATGGGTAAAGTAGTTCCCGTTTTGATTACAGTATACACAGACAAGTCTTTTGACTTTGTTATCAAAACAGCTCCAGCAGCAGTTCAGGTAATGGAAGCAGCTAAGATTCAGAAAGGATCTAAAGAAAGCAATCGTGTTAAGGTTGGTAAAGTAACTTGGGAACAAGTTGAAGCCATTGCTAAAGACAAGATGAGCGATCTGAATGCTTTCACTTTGCATAGCGCTATGAACATGGTAGCTGGTACTGCCCGCTCTATGGGAGTAACTGTTGAAGGTAAAGCCCCATGGGAAAATTAATTATTCACCTTAAATCATTTAGAAAATGTCACTTACTAAAAAAAGAAAAGTAGCAGTAACTAAGGTGGATAAAAACAAAATTTATTCCCTGAAAGAAGCTTCTAACCTTGTAAAAGAAATCAATTGCACCAAATTTGATAGTTCTGTAGACTTGCACATTCGCTTAGGAGTTGATCCTAAAAAAGCTGATCAGCAAGTTCGTGGAACCGTTTCTCTTCCTCATGGTACTGGTAAAACCAAGCGTGTATTGGTTTTGTGTACTCCTGATAAAGAAGCAGCTGCTAATGAAGCAGGCGCTGATTTTGTTGGTCTTGATGAGTTCATCCAAAAGATTGAAAGCGGTTGGGTAGATGTTGATGTGATCATTGCAACTCCTGCAGTTATGCCTAAAATTGGTAAACTGGGTAAGGTTTTGGGACCACGTAACTTGATGCCAAACCCTAAAACTGGTACTGTAACCAATGACGTTGCAGCAGCAGTAAATGAAGTGAAAGGTGGTAAAATTGCTTTTAAAGTAGATAAGTCTGGAATCGTTCACGCTTCTATTGGTCGTATCTCTTTTGCACCAGAAAAGATTACTGAGAACAGCACTGAGCTGATCAACGCTATCTTGAAGTTGAAACCTTCTTCTTCTAAAGGTACTTACCTGAAAGCAGTAAGCATGGCTAGCACCATGAGTCCTGGTATCACATTGGACACCAAATCATTAATCAACTAATCCTGGTGATCGTTCCCGGTAAAACGGGATTGAAATGACCCGGGTAGTAAAAAAAATTAGTTATGAACAAAGACCAAAAAAATGAGGTGATTGAACTCTTGAAAGAGAAGTTCACACAATACAATAACTTTTATATCACTGATACAGAAGCACTAACTGTAGCACAGGTGTCTAACCTGCGCAGGACTTGCTTTGACAAGCAGGTAGAGATGAAAGTGGCTAAAAACACTTTGATCCGTAAGGCTTTGGAAGCATTGGATGCTGAAAAATATGCAGGTGTATATGATTCATTACACAATGTAACCGCTTTGATGTTCTCAGAGAACCCCAAAGAACCAGCTTTGATTATCTCTTCTTTCCGCAAAGGAAGCAATACTGAAAAACCAGTATTGAAAGCAGCATTTATCAACGGTGATATCTACACTGGTAACGATAATCTGAAAGCACTTACTCAAATCAAGTCTAAGAATGAATTGATTGGTGAAGTAATTGGATTGTTGCAATCTCCAGCAAAACGGGTTATTGCGGCTTTGTTGAATCACCACGAGCAACAAGCAGCAGGAACTGCTCCAGAAGCAGTTGTTGAAGCAGCAGTTGAAGCAGTAGCAGTTGAAGCGGCTCCAGAAGCTCCAAGTGCAGAAGCACCAGCAGCAGAAGCATAAATTGAAACCGGGAAACCGGATTCCAAGATATCCCAGGCCTGAGGGAAAATAAAGGCAGAATTTTTTTAAACCATCCGCCGGATCCCGAAAGACGGGACATGAAGGCGGGAAAAATTTACACAAAATGGCAGACATTAAAGCATTAGCAGAATCTCTAGTTAACCTGACAGTTAAAGAAGTTCAGGAATTAGCAGACGTATTGAAAGCAGACTACGGTATTGAACCAGCTGCAGCAGCAGTTGTAGTAGCTGCAGGTGGCGGTGACGCTGCAGCAGCAGTTGAAGAGAAAACCTCTTTTGACGTTGTATTAGTTAGCGGTGGTGCTAGCAAATTGACTGTAGTTAAGATTGTTAAAGAATTGACTGGCTTAGGCTTGAAAGAAGCTAAAGATCTAGTTGACGGCGCTCCTAAAGCAGTTAAAGAAGGCGTTTCTAAAGCAGAAGCTGAAGAAATTGCTGCCAAACTGAAAGATGCTGGCGCTGAAGTAGAAGTTAAGTAATTAACCTACTTCTATAAAATTGAACCAACAGGACCTCCTGTTGGTTTTTTTTGTTTTGTTTTAAATCTACTAATTTGGTAGACTAATATAATCAGATTAATTTTGCTTCAAATAATTAAGCTATGCAGTTGAATTGGTTGGCCATTTCTGTTCCATTTTTCCTGTTTTTTATAGTACTTGAATATTGGATTGCCAAGAAAAATGGACAGAATTATTTTGGTTTTGCCAACTCAATCAGCAATTTGAATATCGGCATTGCCGAAAGAACACTTGACCTAGCTGTTACAGGATCATTTTTCTATTTTTATGATTATCTATACCAGCATTTTGCTTTGTTACATTTTAAGCCAGGCCCATTACATTGGTTGGCATTGTTATTACTCACAGATTTTGTTTGGTATTGGTACCATCGTTTTGGGCACGAAGTAAATATTCTCTGGGCGGCGCATATTGTACACCACCAAAGCAATGATTATAATTTTACGGTATCTGCTAGGATCACATTATTTCAAGCAATAGCTAGAACAGGATTTTGGTCTATATTACCTTTTTTGGGTTTTACCGCACCCATGATTACTGCCATGCTATTAATTCATGGTCTGTATCCTTTTTTTTTACATACAAGGTTGATTGGCAAATTAGGAATTCTGGAATATTTTCTAGTTACCCCATCGCACCACAGGGTACACCATGCGTCTAATCCACAATATCTAGATAAAAATTATGGAGACGTTTTGATTATTTGGGACAAAGTTTTTGGTACATTTCAGGAAGAGAAGGAGGAGCCAGTTTACGGACTCACCAAACCTTTGAATAGTCATAGTTTTCTTTGGCAGCATTTTCATTATGTGTTAGAAATTGGACTTGGCCTTTCAAAGGTAAAATCCTTTAAAGAGGGTTGGGGCTTGGTCTTTGGAAAACCAGAAAACCTCAACTCAAACAATAGAAAGGAATTGGAAAACTATTTTCAAATTAATTCCCGCAAATACGCTAATAAACCTGTTCTAAAAAACTATTTAATAGGTCAAATGACTTTTGTTTTGGGATTATTGTTCTTTCTAATTCTATTGGAAAAGCAGGTTCCGCCCTTGCAACAATTACTAGTTTCCCTGCTGATCATCATTACGTTAATCAATAGTGGGGCCATTTTGGAGCAAAAAAAATGGGTGTTTTATCTGGAATACTTTAGAATCTATCTTGTCCTTATCCTATTGTTAAGCTGGATTCCTGGCTTAGGCTCCCTTTTATTGATTCTGTTTTTGTCAGGTTTGATTACCCTTTTCTTTAAAAATTTAGAGAATTGGTACCATCAAATGGTCTTTCAATAGCTGATTATTAACAATTTCACTAAAAAATTTGTTTTTTTATTATTCTACTAATTGCTTAGTTTTGCCATCCTTTATTTTGGGCATATTAGCGGGTGGACATTTTTATCATTTGTTTGAATGGTAGATGCGCCGATTGTACGTTAAGAGAAGCACTTAGTTCTCCCCAAAATTTTACGTACTAAAACCGGTTTTACACAAATATGTCTACAACTACATTGAACAACAGGGTCGGCTTCGGTAAAACTAAACACTTGGCTGATGCCCCAGACCTACTCGACATTCAGTTAGAATCTTTCAGAGAGTTTTTTCAGTTAGAAACAACGCCCGACAAACGTAACGTGGAAGGCTTGTTCCGTGTGTTTAAGGAAAATTTTCCTATTACAGACACGCGTAACATTTTCGTACTGGAGTTCCTGGATTATTTTATTGATCCCCCACGCTACACCATTGAAGAGTGTATGGAACGTGGTTTAACTTATGCGGTGCCTTTGAAGGCCAAACTGCGCTTGAGTTGTAATGACGAAGAGCACGTTGACTTTCAAACCATTGTACAAGACGTGTTTTTGGGAAATATCCCATACATGACTCCAAGAGGAACCTTTGTAATTAACGGAGCTGAGCGCGTAGTTGTATCACAGCTACACCGTTCACCTGGTGTATTCTTTGGTCAGTCTGTTCACCCGAACGGAACCAAGATCTACTCTGCAAGGGTTATTCCTTTTAAAGGAGCTTGGATGGAGTTTGCCACTGACATCAACAACGTGATGTACGCTTATATTGATCGTAAGAAGAAGTTCCCTGTAACTACTTTGTTGCGTTCAATTGGTTATGAAACAGACAAGGACATTTTGGAATTGTTTGGCATGGCCGATGAAGTAAAAGCAGACAAAAAATCTCTTGCTAACCAGGTTGGTAAAAAATTAGCTGCTCGTGTTCTTAGAACTTGGGTAGAAGATTTTGTGGATGAAGACACTGGTGAAGTAGTGAGCATTGAGCGTAACGAAATTGTGATGGAGCGCGACACCGTGCTGGATGAAGAAGCTATTGCTACCATTATTGAAATGGAAGTGAAGAGCGTATTTATTCAGAAAGAAGACGTTGGAGGCGACTATGCCATCATTTACAATACTTTAAACAAGGATACTTCTAACAGTGAATTAGAAGCGGTTCAGCATATCTATCGCCAATTGCGTGGTGCTGATGCCCCTGATAATGAAACTGCCCGTGGTATCATTGACAAATTGTTCTTCTCTGACAAACGTTATGATTTAGGAGAAGTTGGTCGTTATAAGATCAACCGCAAACTAGGTCTTGACTATCCATTAGAAAAGAAAGTATTAACCAAACCAGATATCATTGAGATCATCAAGTACCTAGTACGTTTGACCAATGGTAAGGCTGAGATTGATGATATTGATCACTTAAGCAACCGTAGGGTTAGAACAGTAGGTGAGCAATTATACGCACAATTTGGTGTGGGTCTGGCTCGTATGGCTAGAACCATCAGAGAGCGTATGAACGTTAGGGATAACGAGGTGTTTACACCAGTTGATTTGATCAACGCTCGTACCCTTTCTTCTGTGATCAACTCTTTCTTTGGTACTTCTCAGTTGTCTCAGTTCTTAGACCAAACCAATCCTTTGAGTGAGATCACGCACAAGCGTAGGATCTCCGCACTAGGACCAGGAGGTTTGAGTAGAGAGCGCGCTGGATTTGAGGTTCGTGACGTACACTATTCTCACTACGGTAGATTGTGTACTATTGAAACTCCTGAAGGACCAAACATTGGTTTGATTTCTACCCTTTGTGTACACGCTGCTATCAACGATATGGGCTTTATTGAAACCCCTTATCGCAAAGTAGAAGACGGAAAAGTAAACATGAACACGCTTACTTTCCTAAGTGCAGAAGAAGAAGATAGTGCTAAAATTGCCCAAAGTAATTCTCCATTGAATGACAAAGGCGGTTTTGCAGAAGATAAAGTAGTTTCTCGTCAAACTGGTGACTTCCCCATTTTAGACAAGGAAGAAGTGGAATATATGGACGTAGCTCCTAACCAGATTGTTGGTTTGAGTGCTTCTCTGATTCCTTTCTTGGAGCATGATGATGCCAACCGTGCCTTGATGGGATCAAACATGCAACGTCAGGCTGTTCCTTTGATTCGTTTAGAAGCACCAATTGTGGGTACTGGACTAGAAGGAAAAGCTGCTCGTGATGCAAGGATTCAAATCCACGCTGAAGGAAATGGTGTTGTAGAGTTTGTAGATGCCAACCATATTCATGTTCGTTATGATAGAAATGATCTTGATCGTTTGGTGAGCTTTAATGATGACTTGCAAGTGTATACACTTACCAAGTTCATGAAAACCAACCAAGCAACTTGTATCAATCTTCGCCCTGCTGTGAAGAAAGGTCAACAAGTGAAAAAAGGTGATTTCTTAACAGAAGGATACGCTACACAAAATGGTGAATTGGCCTTGGGTAGAAACTTGCAAGTGGCATTCATGCCATGGAAGGGTTACAACTTTGAGGATGCCATTGTAATCTCTGAAAAAGTAGTTCGCGAAGACTTGTTTACTTCAGTTCACATTGAAGAATATGAATTAGAAGTTAGAGATACCAAATTGGGTGAAGAAGAATTGACTCCAGATATTCCTAACGTGTCAGAAGATGCCACTAAGGATTTGGATGAGAACGGAATTATCCGCATTGGTGCTACTATTAAGGAAGGCGATATCTTAATTGGTAAGATCACTCCTAAAGGTGAATCAGATCCTACCCCAGAAGAAAAATTATTGCGTGCCATCTTTGGTGACAAAGCCGGTGATGCAAAAGATGCTTCTTTGAAAGCTCCAAACGGAACTGAAGGTGTGGTGATTGATAAGAAACTTTTCCAACGTGCTAAGAAAGATAAGAATGGTAAGATTCGTGAAAAAGCACAGTTAGAAAAAGTAGAAAAAGTTCACCAACAAAATGTTGAAACCATTAAAGAATTGTTGTTAGACAAATTGCAAACCCTGTTGAAAGACAAGGCTAGCACTGGTGTAAGCAACAACTTTGGTGAAATGCTGATTGGCAAAGGAGCCAAGTTTAATCAAAAGAACTTGAGCACTATTGATTACCAAAACGTAAATCCTTTGGGATGGACTGGTGATGCCAAAATAGATGACCAAATCAACACTTTGTTGCACAACTATAGCATTAAGTTCAACGAAGAGTTGGGCAGATACAAACGTGAAAAATTCAATATCAGCATTGGTGATGAATTACCTGCTGGTGTTTTGAAACTGGCTAAAGTATACCTAGCTGTTAAGCGTAAGCTGAAAGTAGGGGATAAGATGGCGGGTAGACACGGTAACAAAGGTATCGTTGCAAAAATTGTTCGCGCTGAAGATTTACCATTCATGGAAGATGGAACACCAGTGGATATTGTATTGAATCCACTTGGGGTACCTTCAAGGATGAACTTGGGTCAGATCTATGAAACCATTCTTGGATGGACTGGTAAAAAACTAGGTGTGAAATTTGCAACACCAATCTTTGATGGTGCATCAACTACTCAAATTGAAGAATACTGTGTTGAAGCAGGCATTCCAAGAAACGGTCACACTTATCTATACGATGGTGAAACCGGAGAGCGTTTCCATCAGAAAGCTACTGTGGGTGTGATCTATATGATCAAACTACACCACATGGTTGATGACAAAATGCACGCACGTTCAATTGGACCATATAGCTTGATTACACAACAACCGTTGGGTGGTAAGGCACAGTTTGGTGGTCAGCGTTTTGGTGAGATGGAGGTTTGGGCACTTGAAGCTTATGGTGCAGCCAATATCTTACAAGAATTGTTAACCCTCAAATCGGATGATATCATTGGCCGTGCTAAAACGTACGAAGCCATTGTGAAGGGAGATAATATCCCACGTCCAGGTGTTCCTGAATCATTCAATGTATTGGTACATGAATTGAGAGGCTTGGGTCTTGACCTTAAGTTTGAATAAATGAATTTGGTTAGTGGGTGACGGTAATAACTGTTATCCACTTTTCCATTCTTTTTCAACTTAACATTGACAGACAACCGAGTCAAAAAATTCGGTTGAAACAACATAAAATAATACAAATTCTCAAACCCGATATGGCAATCAAAAGAGATAACAAACCTAGACCTACTTTTTCACAGATCACCATCAGCCTAGCATCGCCTGATAGCATTCTGGAAAGAAGTTTTGGTGAAGTGTTAAAGCCTGAAACCATCAACTACCGGACTTATAAACCCGAGCGTGATGGCTTGTTTTGTGAAAGGATCTTCGGACCCGTTAAAGATTACGAATGCGCCTGTGGAAAGTATAAGCGTATCCGTTACAAGGGTATCGTTTGTGACCGTTGTGGTGTAGAAGTAACTGAAAAGAAAGTGCGTAGAGAACGCATGGGACATATCAAATTGGTTGTTCCTGTTGTGCATATCTGGTACTTCAAAAGCTTACCTAACAAGATTGGTTATTTGTTGGGAATGAGTTCTAAGAAATTAGAAACCATTGTTTACTACGAACGCTATGTAGTTATCCAAGGCGGAATCAAAGAAAACCTAAACATGGGTGATCTTTTAACCGAAGAGGAATACTTAGATATTTTGGACAATTTGCCAAAAGACAACCAATACCTTCCTGATGACGATTCTCAAAAATTCGTTGCTAAAATGGGTGCTGAAGCAGTTCACGCTCTTTTAGAAAGAATTGATTTGGATGGTTTGAGTTTCTCTTTGCGTAATGCAGCTGCCACTGAAACTTCTCAACAACGTAAGGCCGATGCCTTAAAGCGCTTGAGTGTGGTAGAATCATTCCGTGACGCAGGTACACGTATTACCAACCGCCCTGAGTGGATGGTGATGCAGTATATTCCTGTGATTCCTCCAGAATTACGTCCATTGGTTCCATTGGATGGAGGTCGTTTTGCTTCTTCTGATTTGAATGACTTATACCGTAGGGTAATTATCCGTAACAACCGTTTAAAGCGTTTGTTAGAGATCAAAGCTCCTGAAGTAATCTTGCGTAATGAAAAACGTATGTTACAAGAAGCCATTGACTCATTGTTTGACAATAGCCGTAAATCAAATGCTGTAAAAGCAGAAGGTGGACGTGCATTGAAATCTTTGAGCGATGTGTTGAAAGGTAAACAAGGTCGTTTCCGTCAGAACTTACTTGGTAAACGTGTGGATTATTCCGGACGTTCTGTAATTGTGGTAGGACCTGAATTGAAAATCCACGAATGCGGTTTACCAAAAGACATGGCTGCAGAATTGTTTAAGCCATTTGTTATCAGAAAATTGATTGAAAGAGGTATCGTTAAAACTGTGAAGAGCGCTAAGAAATTAGTGGATCGTAAAGAAGCAGTTGTTTGGGATATCTTAGAGAATATTTTGAAAGGCCACCCAATCATGCTGAACCGTGCCCCAACATTGCACCGTTTGAGTATCCAGGCCTTCCAACCAAAATTAGTAGAAGGAAAAGCTATTCAATTACACCCATTGGTAACTTCTTCTTTCAACGCCGACTTTGATGGTGACCAGATGGCCGTGCACGTGCCTTTGAGCAATGCTGCTATTTTGGAAGCCCAGTTGTTGATGTTGTCTTCTCACAATATTTTGAACCCTCAGAATGGTACGCCAATCACCCTTCCTTCACAGGACATGGTCTTGGGATTGTATTATATGACCAAGGGTAAGAAAACCATGGACAATGAAGTGATCAAGGGTCAAGGCATGGCTTTCTATAACATGGATGAAGTGGTGATTGCCTACAACGAAAAAGTGGTAGACCTTCACGCTAATATTCGTGTAAAGACAATGGTTCGCGAGAATGGAAAATTGTCAAACAAATTGATTGAAACTACTGTAGGTCGTGTATTGTTCAACCAACACGTTCCTGTAGAAGTAGGATATATCAATGCTTTGTTGACCAAGAAAAATCTGCGTGAAATTATTGGAGACATTATCAAAATCACTGACGTTCCAAAAACTGCTAAGTTCTTGGATGATATCAAAACACTTGGATTCCGCATGGCCTTCCGTGGTGGTTTGAGCTTTAGTGTAAATGACTTGATTGTTCCAGATTTGCGTGATGAATTATTGGACAATGCAAAAACTGAAGTAGAAGAGGTTTGGGAAAACTATAATATGGGTTTAATTACCAATAACGAGCGTTATAACCAAGTTATTGATATCTGGAGCCGTGTGGATACACGTATCACAGAAACCCTGATTCGCGAAATGGCTACTGACAAGCAAGGTTTCAACTCAGTTTACATGATGTTGGATTCCGGAGCCCGTGGTAGTAAAACACAGGTTAAACAGCTGGTAGGTATTCGTGGATTGATGGCCAAACCAAGAAAAAGTGGTAGCTCAGGTTCTGAGGTTATTGAAAACCCCATCCTGTCTAACTTTAAAGGTGGTCTAAACGTATTGGATTACTTTATCTCTACCCACGGTGCTCGTAAGGGTCTTGCGGATACTGCCTTGAAAACTGCCGATGCGGGTTACTTGACTCGTAGGTTGGTAGACGTTTCTCAAGACGTGGTTATTGCAGAAGACGATTGCGGTACTTTACGTGGAAATGCAACATCAGCATTGAAAGACAATGAAGATGTGATTGAACCATTAGCAGATAGGATTGAAGGACGTACTTCTTTACACAATGTTTACCATCCTGTAACAGAAGAACTAATCATCTTAGCTGGTGAAGAAATCTCTCATGACGTTGCCAAGCAAATTGAAGACAGCGGCATTGAAACCGTTGAAATCAGGTCTGTATTGACTTGCGAAGCTAAGCGTGGTGTTTGCGTAAAATGCTATGGTAAAAACTTGGCAACTGGCTATATTGCTCAACGCGGTGACGCTGTGGGTATTATTGCAGCTCAGTCAATTGGTGAACCTGGTACACAGTTAACACTTCGTACTTTCCACGTGGGTGGTGTTGCGGGATCTTCTAACATTGAATCTACCTTGAACGCTAAGTTTGATGGTACAATTCAGTTTGATGGTTTACGTACAGTAGATGCCTTAAACAACGAAGGAAATAAAGTGCGCATTGTAATTGGTAGAACCGGTGAGGTTCGTATCATGGATGTGAAGAATGATCGTTTGATGATCACTAATAACGTTCCTTACGGAGCAACACTGAACGTGAAAGACGGACAGGTTGTGAAGAAAGGAGATACTATCTGTACTTGGGATCCATTCAACAACGTCATTGTAGCGGAAGTGAACGGTTCTATTAAGTTCTCTGATGTAATTGATGGTGTTACTTACCGCGATGAAGCTGATGAGCAAACTGGTCACAGAGAAAAAGTGGTTATTGAAACCAAAGACAAAACAAAGATTCCAACCATTATTGTAGAAGGTGGCAAAGAAGCCAAACACTATAACTTACCTGTTGGATCACATATTGGTATTGAAGAAGGTGACGACGTTAAAGCAGGTCAGGTATTGGTGAAGATTCCTCGTATCCTAGGTAAGCTTAGGGATATCACGGGAGGTCTACCACGTGTAACTGAACTCTTTGAAGCACGTAATCCAGGTAACCCTGCCATTGTTTGCGAAATTGATGGTGTGGTAGCATTTGGTAATGTGAAGCGTGGTAACCGCGAAATCATTGTTGAATCTAGAGACGGAATGGTGAAGAAATACTTGGTTCCATTGACACGCCAGATTTTGGTGCAGGATGGTGACTTTGTAAAAGCTGGTACCCCAATGTCTGATGGTCAAATTGCACCTGCAGATATCCTAGCTATTAAAGGACCATTTGCTGTACAAGAATACGTTGTAAACGAGATCCAAGAGGTTTACCGTTTACAGGGTGTAAAAATCAATGACAAGCACGTTGAAGTAATCGTTCGCCAGATGATGAAGAAGGTGGAGATTGTAGACGCTGGAGATACCAAATTCTTAGAGGAAGATCTGGAAGACAGGTTTGACTTTATTGAAGAAAATGATCGTATCTACGATAAGAAAGTGGTTACAGAAGCAGGAGAAAGCAGCAAGTTCAAAGCTGGTCAAATTGTAACTGTACGTGAGTTCAGGGAAGAAAATTCCATCTTGCGTAGAAGTGACAAGAAACTAGTTGAAGTTCGCGATGCAAAACCAGCAACTGCAACACCAGTATTATTAGGTATCACAAAAGCTTCATTGGGTGTACAAAGCTGGATCTCAGCTGCGTCATTCCAAGAAACAACCAAAGTGTTGAGCCAAGCTGCTATTCAAGGCAAAATGGACAGCATGTTGGGATTGAAAGAAAACGTGATTACCGGTCATTTGATTCCTGCAGGTTCTGGACAAAAAGAGTTCGAGAACATGATTGTAGGTAGCAAAGAAGAATACGAAGTATTGGCCACAACTCGTGAAGCGATGAGCTTTGACGAGGAAGAATAAGCCTTATTTCTGTTAAATCATACCAATGAAAAGTAGGAAGTGTAAAAACTTCCTACTTTTATTTTGTTTAGAAAGGAATACCCTTTTAAACAGGTTCAAACAACTTCAAAAAGCAGCCATGAAAAATTTTACAACAGGATTAAATATTGCATTGGTACTTGCCGTAGCCGTGCTTTTTTATCTTCAGTTTTCCAACAAAAAATCTTCTGCAGGTGCCAATAGCACTGTGGCAGCAGCACCGGGTAGTTTTAAAATTGCCTATTTTGAAATGGACAGCATTGAAAACCATTATGAGTATTTCAAAGAAGTGCGTAATATTTTGCGTGCAAAGGATCAAGATAATGGAAGACAATTAGGTGAAATGAAAAACACTTTTGTTTCTAAGTACCAAGACCTTCAAAAGAATGCCCAGTCTATGACACAGGCAGAATTAGCGGCTAAGCAACAGGAATTGGGTCAAATGGAAAAAACTTTCCAAAACAAAGAACAGATGTTGAACCAAGAATTGCAAAATGAAAGCTTTAAGCGTTTACAAGAAGTAAAAAAACGTATTGAAGACTATTTAAAAGAATACAATAAAGACAAAGGCTATGCTTATGTCTTTACCGGTTCTCCTGATTTGATTTACTTAAAAGATACTGCTTACAATATTACCAGTGACTTGATTTTGGGATTGAATGCCCAAGCCAAGAAGAAGTAAGAACTTCAATCATATTTATTATCTTCAAATCCCGTTATTAAAAGCGGGATTTTTTTATGAGTACAAACAGCAGCTTCAAACCTACCCTTGGTCTTTTTGACGCCACCATGATTGTGGCAGGGGGCATGATTGGTTCCGGAATTTTTATTGTAAGTGCAGATATTACCCGAAATGTGGGAAGTGCCGGTTGGTTAGTAGTAGTCTGGTTGATTACCGGCTTTATGACCATTACTGCTGCTGTTAGTTATGGTGAATTGAGTGCCATGTATCCCAAAGCAGGTGGTCAGTATGTCTATTTAAAAGAAGCTTATAATCCTTTGGTTGGCTTTTTATTTGGTTGGAGTTTCTTTTCCGTAATTCAAACTGCCACCATTGCGGCTGTAGGGGTGGCTTTTAGCAGGTTTACAGCTTATTTGATACCAGCAGTTGGAGAGGGAAATATTTTACTTGATTTAGGCTTTTTAAAAGTTTCAGCTGCACAGGTATTGGCTATTGCATTAATTGTCTTTCTTACTTATACCAACACCAGAGGAGTGAAGGGTGGAAAGATTATCCAATCTACTTTTACGGTTACCAAACTGGTGTCCTTATTTGGTTTAATTGTATTTGGTTTTCTTTTGTCAAAACAAAGTTTTTGGAATGAAAACTGGGCCACAGGATTAAACGCTGTTCAAGACCTTGGTGCCAAAGACGCTTCTGGTATTTTGCAACCAACGGGTTGGCATCCCATTTCAGGAGCGGTCTTAATAGGTGCTATCGCGGCAGCCATGGTGGGTTCTATTTTCAGTTCTGATTCTTGGAACAATGTCACTTTTATTGCAGGTGAAATCAAAAATCCTCAACGCAATATTGGACTTAGTTTGTTTCTGGGAACCTTGATTGTAACCTTGATTTATGTAACTGCTAATTTGATGTATTTGCACGTGTTGCCCTTGCAACAGATTGCTTATGCAGAAAATGATCGGGTTGCGGTAGTTGCTGCCAATGCCATATTTGGCAATGCTGGTACCATTGTAATTGCTGTGATGATCATGATTTCTACTTTTGGTTGTAACAATGGTTTGATCCTAGCTGGAGCAAGGGTTTATTATACTATGGCAAAGGATGGTTTATTCTTTAAAAAAACTGGCGAACTAAATAAGAATGCTGTTCCTGAATACGCTTTGTGGATTCAATGTTTTGTTGCCAGCCTACTTTGCTTGAGTGGTAAATATGGAGACCTTTTAACCATGGTTTCTTTTGTTGTGGTAATATTCTATGTATTAACCATTATTGGCATTTTTATTCTTAGAAAAAAACAGCCTGATGCTCCTAGGCCATATAAGGCTTTTGGATATCCTATTTTGCCATTGATTTATATTATCATGGCCTCAATATTCTGTATTGGTTTAGTATGGACATCTCCTACTTATTCTCTTTGGGGTTTGGGTATTACCGCCATAGGAGTACCTTTGTACTATCTGGCTGTAAACAATCAAAAAAGAGCGGAATAACATGTCTCAAAAAGATATCATTGGATTATTTGAGGAGTTCAACAATTTAAAAGTAGCCATACTTGGAGATGTTATGTTGGATACTTATTGGTGGGGAACTACTGATAGAATATCTCCTGAAGCACCTGTACCTGTTGTAGCGTTGCAAAAAATGGAATATCGCGTTGGCGGAGCTGCCAATGTTGCATTGAATGCTGCTTCTTTAGGAGCCAATACTAGTATTATTTCTATTATTGGGGATGATGCTGACGGAAGAAATTTGGCATCTTTATTAGCAGATCAAGGAATTGATACCAGCTTATTGTTAACCAGTTCTGAAAGGATTACTACGAATAAGACTAGGGTTATGAGTCGCAACCAACAGATGATGCGGTTGGATGCAGAAATCACTTCGGATATTAGTCCTGAACTTGAATCCCATTTGCTTAACAAAATACGGTCACAGTTTAGTTCAGATAGGCCAGATGTATTAATTTTTGAAGACTATAACAAAGGGGTTTTAACTACTGGTTTGATTAAATCTGTTATTGCACTTTGCAAAGAATATGGTGTTGTAACAACAGTAGATCCAAAGAAAAAGAATTTTCTTGCTTTTGAGGGAGTTGACATTTTTAAGCCCAATCTGAAAGAAGTAAAAGAAGGGCTGAATCTTAGTTTGGAACAAGTTGATCTTTCACAAATGCAATTGGTACATCAGGCATTAGAGCAGCATTTGAAGCATAGTATATCTTTGATTACATTATCTGAAAAAGGGGTATTTTATCAAGTAAAGAATGAGGCTAAAATTATCCCCACCCATGTAAGAAATATAGCAGATGTAAGCGGGGCCGGAGATACAGTGATTGCAGTTGCATCCATGGTTTATGCAATTACCAAAGACATGCATTTGGCCGCAGAAATGGCTAATATTGCAGGTGGATTAGTTTGTGAAGAAGTAGGTACTGCAGCCATTAATTTGGAATTATTATTGAAAGAATCTCAAGCCATTTTGGGATAATTATTTCTTTTGTACAAATTGGTTATCATGCAAAAATATGCAGTAATAGTAGCGGGTGGGTCCGGGTTGAGGATGGGCGCTGACAAACCCAAACAGTTTTTGCTACTAAGAGGGAAACCCATTTTGTATTACACCATTTTTCAGTTTTATAAAACCTATTCCGATATCAAAATTTTATTGGTGCTGCCAAAGGACTTTATAAAGGAAGGTCAAGAACTGATGAAAGAACTAGATGCTTCAATTGATCTTCAGTTTGTAACCGGCGGAGCAACAAGATTTCATTCTGTTCAAAATGGATTAAATTGTATTAAAGAACCCGGTATTGTTTTTGTACACGATGGCGTTCGTTGTTTGTTAACAGAAAATTTAATCAAAGCTTGTTATGATCAAGCAGTAGCAATTGGTTCAGCCATTCCTGCTGTTGCTGCAACAGATAGTATTCGAATAGTTGATGGTGATTCTAGCCAAGTTGCAGATAGAAATTTAGTTAGAATAATACAGACACCACAAACCTTTCAAACAAGTTTATTGCTTCCTGCTTTTGAGACAGCTTATTCAGAATTATTTACAGATGAAGCCACCGTATTAGAAGCGTCTGGGAAAATGGTACATTTAGTAGAAGGGGATTACAACAATATTAAAATTACCAGACCGGTTGATTTGTTGATTGCTGAGAATATTTTAAAACAAAGGGAAGCCGGTTCAAATTCATAATTTTTTGCATAAATAAAACTATTCTCATAACGATTGCATTTTATTAAACTACAAGCCATGAAAAAAAGAAATCTACAACGAATGATGAATAGCTTTTTGGCTATTCTATTACTAAGTACTTACAGTTTTATCGCTGCAGCAAATTATTCAGCAGACGGAATAGCCATGCAAGGTAGGTGGGATTTGGCCATTGAAAAAGATGGCAAACAATTGCCTTCTTGGTTAGAAGTACAACATTCGGGAACACATACATTTATAGGTAGGTTTGTGTATGCTTTTGGAAGTGCAAGACCTGTTGCCGAAATTAAATTTGCAAAGAATCATTTTAGTTTCTCTATTCCACCACAATGGGAACCCGGTAATGCTAATATGGAATTTGAAGGAGAATTTGAGGGAGACCATTTAAAAGGAACCATGGTCTATACCGATGGGAAAAAATATCCATTTACAGGTGTTAAGGCTCCCTCTTTAAAAAGAGAAACAGCAATTCAATGGGGCAATCCTATTAGCTTGATTGGCAAGTCAGATATGAACGAATGGATTGCCATAGGAGACAATCAATGGACCGTGACCAATGGGGTATTGACTAGTGCCAAATCCGGATCTAATCTGATGACCAAAAAGACTTTTGATGATTTTAAATTACACGTAGAATTCCGTTATCCAAAAGGAAGTAATAGTGGCGTTTATTTACGTGGGAGATATGAAGTACAAATAGTGGATAGCAAGGGAATGGAACCCTGGAATGATGAATTTAGCGCCATATATGGATTTTTACCAGCCAATGAGATGGTGGCCAAAGACCCAGGCGAATGGCAGACTTATGATATTACCTTAGTGGGAAGAATAGTTACCGTAGTAGCAAATGGGAAAACAGTGATTAGCTTGGCTACCATACCCGGAATTACTGGAGGTGCCATAGATAGTAAAGAAGGAGCACCTGGGCCCATTATGATTCAAGGTGACCATGGTCCCATTGAGTTTAGGAATATTGTTCTTACTCCTGCTAAATAAGCGGAGCGGCAATTTTCTTAACTGCATTTGAAACATTATGCACATGCTAGTAATTTGAAAGATACCTGCGGTTAATTCTGCTATTTTTGCCAAGGTTTTGAAAATCGGATGGTTAAACATAGGTTTCCCCTTTCCGTAAAATTAATTTACAATAGAATAGAATATTATGGTCATTGCACCCAGAATGCGTGGATTTATATGTTTAACGTCTCACCCTTTGGGTTGTGAGCAAAACATTATTAATCAAATCAATTATGTCAAATCAAAAGGAGCTATAGACGGACCTAAAAAAGTACTTGTGATTGGTGCTTCCACAGGTTTTGGATTGGCTTCCAGAATTACAGCTGCTTTTGGTTCTGGTGCAGCAACCATTGGCGTCTTTTTTGAAAAACCACCATCAGAGGGAAAAACAGCTACTCCAGGTTGGTATAATAGTATGGCATTTCAAGACCAGGCAGCTCAAGCTGGTATCTATGCCAAAAGCATTAATGGAGACGCTTTTTCTAATGATATTAAGGAAAAAACAATCAAGACTATCAAAGAAGACTTGGGTCAAATTGATCTGGTTATCTATAGCTTGGCTTCTCCTGTTCGTGTTCATCCTGTAACAGGAGTAATGCACAGATCAGTATTAAAACCCATTGGTCAAACCTATAGCAACAAAACAGTAGATTTTCATACAGGAATTGTAACTGAAATTAGTATTGAACCTTGTAATGAAGAAGATATTGCCAATACAGTGGCTGTAATGGGTGGAGAAGATTGGGAAATGTGGATGGATGCCTTAAAAGAAGCTGATGCATTATCTGAAGGTGCCATGACCCTTGCTTATTCCTATATTGGACCTGCTTTAACGGAAGCAGTTTATAGAAAAGGAACTATAGGTAGGGCCAAAGATCATTTAGAGGCTACTGCATTTAAAATTGCTGATAAACTCAAAGACCTAAAAGGGCAGGCTTTTGTATCTGTAAACAAAGCATTGGTTACACAAGCTAGTTCTGCCATTCCAGTGATTCCATTGTATATTTCTTTGTTGTACAAAGTGATGAAGAAAGATGGTTTACACGAGGGTTGTATTGAACAAATTCAAAGACTTTTTGCAGATAGATTGTATACTGGTAACTCAAGTATTGAAACGGATGATAAGGGCAGAATTAGAATTGATGATTGGGAAATGAGAGCAGATGTTCAAGCTCAAGTGGCTGAATTATGGCCTGCTGCTACTACTGAAACTTTGCCAAGTATTGGCGATTTACCTGGTTACAAATCTGACTTTTTAAACTTATTTGGATTTGGATTAGAGGGGGTTGATTATGAAGCAGATGTAAATGAGAATAGAAGTATTCAAGGACTAGTGGAATAAACTTGTTCAAATAATAGTAGAAAATGCAATTGAAAAATTGCATTTTTTTTTGGGGCTATGTCAAGATTGGAGAATAATTAAACTTGCTTCATTAAATTTAGTAACCCTAAACCAACTACAAATGAAAAAAGCATTCAAGCTTATTTTTGTGTGCATCCTATGTCTACTATTAGCAGCCATATTGGGCATCGGTTATATTGTTTTATTTCTACCCAAGGTAGGAAATCCTGAAATCCTAAACATTCAAGCTACACCCGAGCGCATAGAAAGAGGTAGGTATTTGGCAAATAGTGTTACCGTTTGTATGGATTGTCATTCTACTAGAGATTGGAATAAATTTTCTGGCCCATTAGTAGAAGGAACTTTGGGAAAGGGCGGAGAAGTCTTTGATCAACGATATGGTTTTCCTGGAAGCTTTCATGCAAGAAATATTACTCCTGCGGGGATTGCTGATTGGACTGATGGAGAATTATTAAGAGCTATTGCATCTGGGGTTGATAAAAAGGGTAGGGCACTGTTTCCTGTGATGCCGCATCCCAGTTATGGAAAAATGGATAAGGAAGATTTGCTTTCAATTATTGCTTATTTGAGAACACTATCACCAATTGAAAACAAAGTACCCGATTCAAAGGCTGATTTTCCAATGAATATTATTTTACATACTATTCCTACTAAAGCAATGTATGGTCAGGCGCCTGATACCAATAATTTAGTTGCAAGAGGGTCTTACTATTTTACTGCCGCATCATGTGGAGACTGTCATACCAAACAAGAAAAGGGGGAGAAAATAAAAGGAATGGAATTAGCTGGTGGATTTGAGTTCCCTATGAAAACCGGCGGTATTGTTAGGTCTTCCAATATTACGCCAGATAAAGAAACGGGTATTGGTAATTGGGATGAAACTGCTTTTGTAAAAAGGTTTAAGGCTTACGCCGATAGCAATTACCATGTACCAGCCATTGGTGCAAAAGAGTTCAATTCTGTAATGCCATGGACCATGTATAAGAATATGAAGGAACAGGATTTGAAGGCCATTTATGCATATCTAAGAACCATACCGGCTATTAAAAATCAAGTTGTTAAATTCAGTAAATAATTGCATTTATAAATAGTAGGGGCAATAAAAAAACAACTAATTAGTACACTAATTTAGTAGAGTAGTCGTATATTTGTTCTTCAATCCCACAGATATGAAATGCTTTTTTGCAATCTTGTTATTGTTTTCGGTATTGTCTTTGCGTTCCCAAACAGTCTATCCTAAAGTGACTGGATATTTTGGCATTTTACATCCTATAGTGAACATTAGTTCAGAGACTACACAATTCAATTTTTCCAATAATTACGTGGTGGGTGCTCCAACAGGTATCAATTTGTGGAAGAATGCAAAAATTGGTTATTCACTAGAATTGGTTCCATTTTTAAAATCAGAGAATGGGAATACGCGCATGTATAATGTGTTGTTTCATCCTGGGGTTTTGGTTAAATTAAATCCTAGTCTAACTTTTGCGGGTAGGGTTGCTTTTGAAACAACAGGAAGATTTGGATTTACACCAATTTTAACCAAAACAGTAATTAAGAAAAAAGACCATAGTTTTTATTTATCTGTTCCTTTCCCTTTTAGATTTGGCAATAATGCATTACCCACAGTTGGTACGGGTTTGCAAGTAGGCATAGCATTTTAAAAACGGCTTAAAGATATTTAATGTTGAATCCTTAACTTTAAGATCAACACGATTGCAACTAAGCCATGTCCAAGCATTTCACTAATAGTCATGCACTTACAATGCTGCCTGAATTAACCAAGGTGGATTCTCTAAAAACTTTGGTTGAAAATAGGACCATTTACAATTTAGATAGCTTTGAATTAAATCTATTTGAAACTTATCAGCAGTCACATTTGGTTTCTTTAGAGTTTAATGATTTGGTGGTCACAAGTATGCTAAGGGGGAAGAAGATGATGCATTTATTCGACGAACCAGCATTTGAATATTTGCCAGGTGAATCTGTTATTGTACCTGCAAATGTTGAAATGCGCATTGATTTTCCTGAAGCAGCTATGGAAAATCCAACGCAGTGTATTGCCCTTGCCATTGATAATAAAAAAATTTTAGACACTCTTGCATTTTTGAATGAGAGGTATCCCAAAGAAGGAAAAGATGATTATTGGAATTTGGATGAAAGAAATTTTTTCTTTTACAACAATGCAGAAATGTCATTGGCCATTCAAAAAATGATCAAAATTTGTCAAAGTAATTCATTGTCAAAAGATGTGCTTGCAGACTTATCATTACAAGAACTATTGATTCATATAGCACAATGTCAAAACCTAAAACAGGTTAGGGAAGATGGGGGTTATACTGCACATCCTCAATTAAATGCTGTTTTGCAGCTTATTAAAATGCAAATGTCTGAAAAACTGCATTTGCCTAAAATTGCCAGTCAGGTGGGTCTAAGTGTAGCATCGTTATACCGTCTATTCAAAAGAGAGTTAGGGATCAGTCCATTAGAATACATTGTTTTGGAAAGAATTAAAATGGCAAAAAAGCTTTTAAAAGATAGAACCATCTATGTGAAGAATGTTTCTTTTGAGGTAGGGTTTGATGATTGTAATTATTTTATCCGGGCTTTTAAACATCATGAAGGAATTACGCCCAAACAATATCAGCAGCTTAATAACAAGGATTGAAATTGCCTATCTTGAAGCATGAAATCATTTCCAATTTTAATATTTTCTTTTTGTTACTTGCTATTAATGGCAGCTTGTCAAGAGCATCCAACTAAAGAAGATACCAAACAGCAAATTAAGATAGATAGTTTGGGTAAATGGTCTAGGATTGCAGACTTCACTAATAAACCCATTGAATTAATGGCCTCTTTTAGAATTGGATCTAAAGGATATCTAGTTGGAGGTTGGGATGGTTCAAAAGCTTTGAATCAGACACTGGAGTTTGATCCAGTTAATAATCAATGGAAAATCTTGTCTCCCATACCCATTCAGGGATTGTATCAAACAGCCACCGTTGTCTGTATGGGAAAAGCTTATTTGATTTGTGGCTCAAGTAATGATGGTTTATTGGGAAACCATGTTTGGGAATATCAGCCTCAAAAAAACATTTGGGTTCAAAAAAAAGATTTTCCTGGTCAGCCAAGATATGCTGCTGTTAGTTTTTGTTCAAAAAACAGTATTTATTTTGGAACAGGAATTACCCTAAAAGAACAACAAAAGGTTCTATTGAACGATTGGTGGGTTTTTCACCCAGAAAAAAATAGTTGGCAACAATTAAAGAATCTGCCAATAGGAGGAATCGCATCAGCGGTTGCCTTAAATATCAACGAACAAGGCTATTTGGGAATAGGAGCAGAACTAACTACTTCTTCAAAATGGATGGCATATGATGATCTAAATGATCAATGGATACCCAAAAAATCCTTCCCAGGGAGAATCAATAAATATCAGACTGCTCTTGTTATTCAAAAAAAAGGCTATGTTCAATTGGGTAATTCCAACCAAAGTTGGGAATATGATCCCCTTACAGATAATTGGCTTCCTTTAAAAATAGCTCCGTTTATTAAATCTGGAGCGGGTGCTTTTTCAATAGGGTATAAAGGCTATTTTATGGGTGGTTCAGACAATGGTGTCTTGCAGAAAGATGTATGGGAATTTAGTGTTGAATAAGATTAACAATGGTCTATTGTAAGTAGGTAAGAGATGTTAATTGCCCCAATTCTTCTTCCTTATATATTCTAGATTTGGTAATAAATCTATAGCCAGTTGGAATCTCTAGTGAAAAACTAGATCCTCTTCCTTTGGTTATGTCTATACAAAGTTGTGTATAGCGCCAAAGTTCAAATTGATCTTGGTTCATCCAGAATTCACATCCTTCAATACTGCCTAAACAAACATCACTTGCGCCTAATTTAAATTCTCCTTTTTCAAAACACATGGGTTGTGAGCCATCGCAACAGCCACCACTTTGATGAAACATGAGTTCTCCAAATCTATCCTGTAGTTTTCTAACTAATTCGGCAGCTTCTTGTGTAATAATAACGCGTTTGGTCATTGTTGGGGTTTATATAAAACACCGGCAAGGTTTCCCCTGCCGGCATTGTTGATTGCTACAAAATACTTAGAAAAAGCCCAATTTGTTCTTGTTGTAAGAAATGAGCATATTCTTGGTTTGTCTGTAATAACCCAACATCATTTTGTGGTTTTCTCTTCCAAATCCTGATTTCTTATATCCACCAAATGGAGCGTGAGCAGGGTAGTGGTGATAACAGTTTACCCAAACCCTTCCAGCTTGAATAGCTCTTGGCACCTGATACAATTCATGAGCGTCTCTGGTCCAAACGCCTGCACCCAAACCATATAAAGTATCATTTGCAATAGCAATGGCTTCTTCGGTTGTTTTAAATGTAGTAACTGCCACAACAGGTCCAAAAATTTCTTCCTGGAAAATACGCATCTTGTTATGTCCCTTGAACAGTGTTGGTTGAATATAGTAACCACCAGCAAGGTCTCCGTCTAATTTTTGAACATCGCCTCCGGTAAGAACTTCAGCACCTTCTTCTTTGCCTAGTTTTAGGTAGGATTGAATTTTTTCATACTGGTCATTAGATGCTTGGGCCCCCATCATGGTATCTGAATCCAATGGGTTCCCCATTTTAATGGCTTTGGTTCTTTCAATTACTCGGCTCATGAATTTCTCATAGATACTTTCATGTACCAATAATCTTGAAGGACAGGTACATACTTCACCCTGATTTACGGCAAATAGAACAGCACCTTCAATGGCTTTATCAAAGAATTCATCATCGGCATCCGCCACAGAAGGGAAGAAAATGTTGGGAGATTTGCCACCTAATTCCATGGTTACTGGAATTAAGTTTTCTGAGGCATATTGCATGATTAATCTACCGGTTGTAGTTTCTCCAGTAAATGAGATCTTGGCAATTCTTGGAGATTGGGCTAAGGGCTTTCCAGCTTCTGGACCAAATCCAGTGACAATATTGATGACACCTGCTGGAACTATGTCTTTGATTAATTCCAACAAACAAAGAATAGATGTTGGAGTTTGTTCAGCAGGTTTAACTACTACACAACATCCTGCTGCTAGTGCAGGAGCAATTTTCCAAACAGCCATTAATAAAGGGAAATTCCATGGAATGATTTGTCCTACAACTCCCAAGGGCTCGTGTAAACAAATGCTCACAGTGGTTTCATCATGTTCAGAAATTGAACCTTCTTCTGCCCTGATTACACCAGCAAAATAGCGGAAGTGATCAATACACAAAGGTAGATCCACATTCAGCGTTTCACGGATGGGTTTTCCATTGTCAATGGTTTCAATAGTGGCCAATAATGATAAATTGGCTTCCATACAATCGGCAATTTTGTTCAAAACAGAAGCCCTAAATGCTGCTGAGGTTTTGCTCCAAGTTGCAAAAGCTGCATGGGCTGCGTCCAATGCCAGTTCAATGTCTTCTTTACCAGATCTGGCAGCTTGAGTAAATACTTTGCCATCAATGGGGCTAGTATTGTCAAAATATTCCCCTTTTACCGGTGGAACAAATTGCCCGCCGATGAAATTTTCATAACGGGGCTTGAAAGATGGTTTTGGCGTGAGCATATCGTTTGTTTTAAATGATGTTACAACGCTAACCATTTCCTGATTAGACTAGTAGCATTATTCATTCAAATGATAGCACTAAAAAACAATCAACAAATTCTTGGTAATTGCTCCCCAGTTAAATAACCCACCACTCTATGCCCGCCAATCCTACTTTTTAATAGCACTTTTCCTGGATTTGATGCTGTGACTTCTCCCACAATGGCAGCATTGACACCATTAGCATCGGATCTTAATTTTTGCAAAAATGCATCGGCAATATTGGCGGATACTACTGCAACAAACAAACCTTCATTAGCTACATACAATGGATCAAGACCTAGCATTTCACAGGCCCCTTCTACCTGTTCATCAAGTGGTATTTTATCTTGTTCTAAAACAAAGCCAAGCTTTCTTAATTCAGCCAATTCATTCATGACAGATGCTAGCCCACCCCTTGTTGGATCACGGAGAAATTTTATTTCTTGACCAAAATTTTCTATCAATGAAACTATGGTATGATTTAGGTTAATGGTATCACTTACAATATCTGTTTCAAATTCCAATCCCTGTCTCAAACTCATGATGGCAATGCCGTGTTGTGCCAAGTTACCACTCAAGATAATTTTATCACCTGCTTCTATACGGTTGTGATGGATCTGGGCATTTGGATGTACCAGACCAATTCCAGAAGTATTGATAAATATTTTGTCACCCTTGCCTTTCTCAACTACTTTAGTATCACCAGTAACAATGCTTACCCCAGATTTTTCAGCTGCTTCTTTGATCCCCACTAAAACCTCCCAGAACTCTTTCATAGAAAATCCTTCTTCAATGATAAAACCAAGGGATAGATATTTAGCAGCAGCACCACACATGGCCAAATCATTCACCGTGCCATTGACTGCCAATTCTCCAATATTGCCACCTGGGAAAAAAATAGGGGAGATCACATAGCTATCTGTACTAAATGCAACAGGGCCATTTAATTCAAGCATGGCACCATCATGCTGTTGATCAAGTAAATTATTTTTGAGCAGGTCAAAAACACCGCTCTGCAATAAGCGATGGGTTAATAAACCACCACTGCCATGTCCCATGGTTATCACGTCAAAATCAAATTTTGGCATGGGGCAGGATAATTGAAAATTGAGTTTCTCTGACAAAGCTTTGAATTTAAAGGTGGGAGCCTGATTCCTCGGGCTGAAAATTGTAATGATAATAAGCCGCACAAGCTCCTTCACTGCTGACCATGGGCGCACCCAATGGATGTTCCGGTTTGCATTTGCTGCCAAAATTGGGGCACTGCTTGGGCTTTTTTAGACCCTTCATAATATCGCCACTAATGCATTCTTTATTTTCTTCTGCAAATGGAATATCTATAAAGAATTTAATTCTGGCATTATGTGCCCTATAAGCTTCATTTACTTCATATCCACTTTGTGGAATGGATCCAATGCCTCTCCACACTCGGTCATTAACTGCAAACACTTTTTGAATAGTTGCTTGGGCCGTTTTATTGCCCTCTCTTTGAACGCTTCTGGCGTATTGGTTCTCTACTATGTGTTGACCCTTTTCTAATTGTCTTACGGCCATTAAAATGCCCTGTAATAGATCAACTGGTTCAAAGCCTGTTACCACTATAGGAATCTGATATTTTTCTGCAACGGGATAATATTCTTCCATACCCATGATGGTGCATACATGTCCGGCTGCAAGAAATGCGTCAATAGTATTGGCTTCATCACTCAAGATGGCTTCCATTGCTGGAGGTACCAATACATGTGATGCAAGAATACTATAATTGAATATGCCCTGTTGTGCAGCATGCATCACACTTAAAGCATTGGCTGGGGCAGTGGTTTCAAAACCAACTGCAAAAAATACCACTTCTTTTTCTGGATTTTTTCTGGCAATTTCTACAGCTTCTAAGGGTGAGTAAAGTATTCTAACATCGGCACCAATGGCTTTTGATTCTAGCAGACTTTTCTTAGTTCCAGGAACACGGAGCATGTCTCCAAATGAACAAAGAATGACATTGGGTTGCTCAGCCAACCAAACGGCTTCATCAATGACACTTACGCTTGTTACACAAACCGGACAACCTGGTCCATGCACCATGGTGATTTTTTCTGGCAATAAATCTAATAATCCGTTTTTTACCAAGCTATGTGTTTGGCCTCCGCATATTTCCATCAGCGTCCAAGACTTAGTAGTAATCTTGTGAAGTTCAGCTACATATTCATGTACTAATTCGGGATCTCTGAATTCGGTTAGAAATTTCATAAGTGGATTTATAAATTTGTTGAATCAGGTGATTCTAATTCTTCTACTTCACCCATTTGTTTGAGGTAATCAAAGGTTTTCTTAGCTTCTTCTTCATCTACCACATTAATGGCAACACCTACATGTACCAATACATAATCTCCAATTTTGGCTTCGGGTACCATGAACAAATTGATTTCTTTCATGATGCCGCCAAAAGAGACTTTACCTTTTCTAAATGTCTCATCTAGTTGTTCTGTAATGGCAATGATTTTACCTGGAATGGCTAAGCACATATTTGTTGATTTAGGATTGTTCAATTAAAGATTTAATGGAGGACTGTTTTTCAAAAGCATGTTCCTGTTGGTAAAATCGGCTATGCCAAGCCAATTGACCAAGTGAAATACATTCATCATTGGGGCTCAATTGTTGGTGAAAAAACAAAGCCCTTTTTTGTTGTAATTGTTCCAAAATTAAGTCCGTTAAAAGCGCATTTTGGAAAACACCCCCACTAAAGGCCAATTTGTCAATGAAGAAATGGCCACTGATTTTTGCAATGGCTTTGGCCAGGGAATAAAAAAATTTCCAAGCAATTACTTCATTGGGTTCCTTTTGTTGCCAATCATGCAAAATCTCTTGTATTAATGGTCGCCAATCAATAATGCCCTGAGTAATGGGTAAGTGATAAGCGTCATAAGAAGGATAGGGGCATTTGTTGGCCAAGGATTCTAATTGCATGGCTGCTTCTCCTTCAAAACCAGCAATTGGAGTTAAGCCAAGAATACAAGCAACTGCATCAATCAATCTACCCATACTACTGGTTTGGATTTCTATGGGCTTTGCCAAAACTTGTTGGTAGTAATGCCATTCTGTATTAGTAAAATGTTTGCTTAAGAGTTTTTGGGCCAAAGGGAATTCCTTTAAAATACTTAAAGCACTTAGTCTAGGTTCCTTGTTCATTTTGTTGCCCAAAATTTGAGGAAAATAAGCCAAATGAGCTGCCCGATGGATACTGTCTTGGTCATACAAAAAAACTTCTCCGCCCCATACATGGCCATCATGCCCAAAACCCGCACCATCCCAGATAAACCCTAGTACTGGTTCTGAATTCTCTAAGAGTTTATTTTCTGCTAATACAGCAGCAAAATGCGCTTCATGGTGTTGAATACTTATAACAGGACATTGTTTTTGCTGACCTATTTTTCTCCCAATTTCAGAAATCTGATAGCCAGGATGTTGGTCTATTAGAATTTTACTTGGCTCAAAATTTAGCAGCTCTGAAACTTGGTGTAAAGTATTTTCAAAAGCCATTTGTGATTCTAAAGACTGTTGGTCTCCCAAGAACTGACTCACAAAAATTTGTTCTCCAGAAGCAATGGCAAAACTAGATTTGAGTTCTGCACCCATGGCTAGGATTTTTTCTTGGCCCATTTGAAAATTGATAGGGTAAAAGTTGGGAGCTAGACCTCTGCTTCTTCTTAAAATTATTTTTTGTCCTCGGCTACTATATTGTAACAAACTATCGTCTTGTGGAGCCAAAATTTCACGGTCATAACTGAGTAAATAATCTGCAATGCCCATTAACCATTCTTTTGCTTTTGAGTCTTGGTATAAAATGGGGGAACCGCTCAAATTGCCACTGGTTGCCACCATGGGCTTGCCAAAACTATTGGCAAGTAATTGTAAGAGGGGAGAAGCTGGTAGCATAGCACCCAATCTGGATAGCCCTGGCGCAATTCCGTTAAGATCCAAATTATTTTCTGGATAATTTTTGATGTTGCAAAGTACTATTGGTGCTGCTTTTTCTTTGAGTGCACTTAGTTCAGTTGTGTTAATTGATAAATCGGCCTGCAGCATTTCTATATCTGCATAGAGTAAAGCAAAGGGTTTGCTTGGGCGATGTTTTCTTTTTCTTAATTCGGCTATAGCTTCTTTATTGGCAGCATCACAGACTAATAAATAACCTCCAACTGCTTTAATAGCAAGAATCTTTCCTTCTTTAACAAGCTTGGCCAAAAGTTCAGGTATTTGATCCTGAGTGCAAGGAATTTCTATAAGCTGTTCATTATATAAGTGCATTTGTATAGCACAGTTTTTGCAACTATTGGTTTGGCTATGATGCCGATTGTCTTTAACCAGATGATATTCTTCCAAACAAACTGGGCATTGTTTCATTTCTGCCATACTAGTAGTAGCACGGTCATAGGGTAAGGATCTGGTAATGCTATACCTTGGTCCGCACTGCAAACAAGTGGTGAATGCATAATTGTGTCTTCTATTAGCATCACTGGTAATTGATTTTCGGCAATGGTCACAGGGAGCCAAATCAGGCGTGAGCATCATATTGGCATATTGCTCACGAATACTCGGTACAATGTGGAAACCTTGGTCACAATCTTCTTGTGCTAATTCAAATAGGTGTTTGCTGATGATAGCGTTTCCGGGTGGTTTTTGCAATAAATGCTGGTAAAAAGCCTTTGCATTTTCTTCATTGGTTTTGCAAAGAATATGCACCCCATCACTGCCGTTTCTTACCCAACCATCAATTCCCATTTGAATGGCCAATTGATGTACTGTTGGCCGGAATCCTACACCCTGTACCAAACCGTTAATATGAATATGGTAAACAGGCATTTTAGTTGGTTTAAACAGGCAACAGCACTTTGCTTTTCAGCCAATCATACCAGGTTTCTAAACCCGCTCCACTGGTACAACTGAGCTCAATGATTTCTAAGTTAGGATTAATTTTCCTAGCATATTCCTTTGCTTTTTCCACCTTAAAATTAACGTAGGGAAGTAGGTCAATTTTATTGATGATACAGAGGGAGGAACTATGGAACATATCTGGATATTTCAGAGGCTTATCGTCTCCCTCTGTAACACTAATCACTACTACGCGTTCGCTTTCTCCTAAGTCAAACATGGCTGGGCAAACAAGGTTGCCAACATTTTCAATAAAGAGTACTGAATCAGCTTGTAATTTCATTCCTTGAACTGCGTGCAAGACCATATGGGCGTCTAAATGACAACCCTTTCCAGTGTTGATTTGAGTTACTTTGGTTCCAGTTGCATGAATCCTGTCTGCATCGTTGGCGGTTTGCTGATCTCCTTCAATGACCGCAAATTCCAATTGTCCTTTAAGGTCAGTTAAAGTACGTTCTAGCAAGGTTGTTTTCCCTGATCCGGGAGAACTCACCAAGTTTAGGGAAAGGATATTCCTGCCTTCAAAAAATCCCCTGTTGCGTTGAGCTAGTAGGTTATTTTCTTGTAGGATGTCCTGTTCTACAGAAACAATTTTTTTTCCCGTATTCTGTTCATTGCCCAGGGAATGGCCATGATCGTGACTATGATGATGGTCAGTGGGTCCGCATCCGCAAGTTGCACACATGGTTATTTAATTTAATTTGATTTAAGGTAATACCAATGATTTTACTTTTAGTTCCTTTCCACTGATAATAGAAAGGAAGTGTCCATTACAATTGGGGCAACTATCAAAGAGTTGCTGCAAAGGAAACACTGTGTCACAATCCACACACAAAGCTTTTCCAGCTGGTCTGTGTATATGTCTCACGGAATGTTCTAGCATACTATTTCTAATGCCTTGTTTCCAAGCAAATTCAAATGAGTCCATTTCTATTCCGGAAAGACAACCAATTTCTAGTTCTATTTCCTCAATAAGATTGGCACCATTGGCAATTGCTTGTTTGGTGGCTAGGTCTACAATGCCCATGACAATGGATAGTTCGTGCATTGTGTTATTTATGCCTTTCTTTTATTCCTTTCCCTTACAATCAGCACTATCGCGCCAGCCATTACTCCTAATGTAATGATGGCATGTTGTGGTTCACTAAAATAATGGATTATGGTATATCCATCAGAACCGCCATGGCCTGGATGGGCAAATGCAAGAATGGGTAAGCTTGCTGCAAGAAGGAATGAGATTTTCTTCATATGGAATGCTTTTAAGTTGATTAAAAGTATTCATTCCTCCTACCCAAAAACATGATTTAAATCATAAATCACAATGATAACTATCATAAGGAAAGGCTATAGACAAATCTAATTTGTGGTTGCCTATTTACTATTAAACCAACCTTTATGTCTAACGAGCTTGTCCCAACAAAACAACCAACCTATTACGAGGAAGTAGAACGCAAAGGCTATAGCCGTCGCGATTTTCTACAATTTGTAAGTATGATGACAGCATTTATTGGATTGGAAAATTCAGCCATTGGCCAAGTGGCCAAAGCACTGGAAACCAAACCCAGGGTTCCAGTCATCTGGCTGCATTTTCAAGAATGCACTTGCTGTAGTGAAAGTTTTATTCGATCGTCACACCCGATTGTGGCGGATATCTTATTAGACAAGATTTCCCTAGACTATACGGAAACACTGATGGCCGCTTCTGGATTCCAAGCAGAAGAAGCCATGCAGAATACCATGAAAAAATATAAGGGCGAATACATATTATGTGTAGAGGGTAGCGTGCCAATGGGTGCTGATGGCGTTTATTGTATGATTGGTGGTAAAACATCACTTCAGATTTTAGAGGAAGCTGCTGAAGGAGCTAAAGCCATTATTGCTTGGGGTAGTTGTGCTAGCAATGGATGTGTACAAGCAGCAAAACCAAATCCAACTCAGGCAACACCCATTCACAAATTGGTGAAAGGCAAACCTGTGATCAAAGTTCCTGGTTGCCCTCCAATTGGAGAAGTAATGGCAGGTGTGATTGTGCACTTGGTAACATTTGACCGTATTCCTGAACTGGATGGATTGGGAAGACCTAAGGCTTTCTATAGCAAACGGGTGCATGATACATGTTATCGTAGACCTTTTTATGATGCTGGTTTGTATGTAGAAAGTTTTGATGATGCTAATGCTAGAAAAGGATACTGTTTGTACAAAGTGGGTTGTAAAGGACCTTCTACCTATAATGCATGTGGCGTAATGAAATGGAATAACGGAACCAGTTTCCCTATTCAATCTGGTCATGGATGTATTGGTTGCAGTGAAGAGAATTATTGGGATAATGGTCGCTTATATGACAGAGCATCTTCTTTTGCTGGATTTGGTATTGAAGCCAATGCAGACACATTTGGTAAAGTTGCATTAGGACTTACCGGTGCTGCGCTAGCAGGTCATGCAGTGATGACAAATATCAAAAAGAAAAAGCTGATTCGCAACCTTGAAGATGAAGGCAAACAAAGTGAACACGAACTTAAATCCTAAACACTAACAATACAAACTACCATATGAGTAAGAGAATTGTTGTTGACCCCATTACACGTATTGAAGGTCACCTGCGCATTGAAGCAGACATTGAAAACGGACAAATCAAAGATGCCTATAGTAGCGGTACCATGGTGCGTCTATTGGAAGAAATTTTACAAGGCCGCGATCCAAGAGATGCTTGGGCATTTGTTGGACGGGTTTGCGGTGTATGTACTTCAACTCACTCCCTAGCTTCTGTTAGATGTGTAGAAGATGCATTGGGTATTACTGTGCCACCCAATGCAGAATTGGTACGTAATATTATGTTTTGTGCTTTATATATGCATGACCATGTTGTGCATTTTTATCATTTACACGCCATGGACTGGGTAGACGTAGTGAATGCTTTGCAAGCAGATCCCAAGAAAACATCAGAATTGGCTCAATCCATTTCTAAATGGCCCAAGAGCTCACCAGGATATTTTAGTGATATCCAGACAAGGATTAAAAAATTTGTGGCTAGTGGTCAATTGGGCATTTTTGCCAATGGGTATTGGGGACACCCTGCTTACAAATTACCAGCAGAAGTTAACTTGATTGGTTTGGCACACTATCTAGAGGCACTAGAATGGCAGAAAGAAATAGTGAAAGTACATGCCATTTTTGGCGGTAAGAATCCACACCCCAACTATTTGGTAGGAGGTATGGCTTGCTCTATTGGTTTGGACGATGTAAGTGGTATTAATGCGGAAAGACTAGCATATGTAGAACAGCTCATGAAAGATGGTAAAGAATTTATTGAGCAGGTCTATATTCCAGATTTGATGGCTATTGCTTCTTTTTACAAAGACTGGGGTGCCATTGGTGGTGGAATAGGAAATTATATGAGCTATGGTGACTTGCCTATTAATGGTTATAAAGACACGGCATCTTATAAATTTCCTGCAGGCGCCATCTTAAATAAAGATATCAGTAAACTGCATGAAGTTGATCTGCGTAAAGATGACGAAGTGCAAGAATTTATTACCAATTCTTGGTATGAATATAAAGAGGGTAATGCAAAAGGATTGCATCCTTGGAAAGGAGAGAGTAAGGTAAAATATACTGGCCCCAAACCTCCATTTGCCAATTTGAATACCAAAGAAAAATACAGTTATCTAAAAACACCAAGATGGAAGGGTAATGCTATGGAAGTTGGTCCATTGGCTCGTGTTTTGGTTGGTTATGCAAGTGGCAAACCTGAATACAAAGAAGTAGTGGACAAAGCTTTGAAAGATTTGAATATTCCGGTTACAGCGTTGTTCTCTACACTTGGAAGAACGGCTGCCCGCGGTTTAGAATCAGTATTGGTAGCCCAGTGGGGATTGGAGTTCTTCAATAAGTTGATTAGCAATATCAAAAACGGAGACACCCGAATGGCCGATACTAGCAAATTTGACCCATCTACTTGGGAGAAACACGCTGTGGGAGTTGGACACGCTGAAGCTCCAAGAGGTGCACTGGCTCACTGGATTAATATTGACCAAGGCAAGATTGCAAATTACCAATTGGTAGTTCCAACTACATGGAATGCTTCACCTAGAGATGGCAAGGGACAATTGTCTGCTTATGAATCGTCTTTGGTGGGCACACCTGTTGCCAACGAGCAACAACCCTTGGAAATCTTAAGAACCATACACAGTTTTGACCCCTGCATGGCATGCAGTGTTCACTTGTATGATGAAGAAGGCAATACCATTAGCAGGGTAAGTGTATTGGGTGATTGAGTTCAGTGGAATTTCTAAGTAAACATTTAAAAATCATCGGATGAAAACAAATTATCTGCATGTTCATAGGCTCCGTAGGGTATATGTTTGGGAGCTACCAGTACGCTATTACCATTGGTTAAATGCTTTAGCCATTATAGCACTGATTATCACTGGTTTTTTGATTGCAAGCCCATTTGCCTTACAAAGTAATCAGGAAGCTGCCAATAGGTTTGTCATGGGATGGGTACGTGTGATTCATTTTATTGCAGCCTATATTTTCTTTTTCAATTTTCTATTCAGAATTTATTGGGGATTTGTAGGAAATAAATACGCCAACTGGAAACAATTCATACCTACATCCAAAAAATTTATTAAAGAAATGTGGACAGTATTTAAGATTGATATCTTGATGCTCCGTGGTAAAGAGCATATTAGTATTGGACACAATGCAATGGCTGGCTTTATCTATTTCTTGACTTTCTGGGCTTTTCTAATTCAATGTCTCACTGGTTTTGGTTTGTATGCTTCTACTGCTACTTGGTGGTTGCCCAAATTATTTTCATGGGTACCTGCTGTTTTTGGGGGTGATATTTTGACTAGACAAGTACACCATTGGACCATGTGGTTTTTCATTCTATTTGCTGTTGTGCACGTTTATTTGGTGTTTTATCATGACTATGTAGAAGGAAGAGGTGAAATGAGTAGCATGGGCGGTGGATGGAAGTTTATTGAAGAAGACGTGTTCCATGATGAGGAATTCCATACACCTAATAAGCACGATACCAATAAACACAAACCCAAAAAACAAAGTTCTGATGAGTCATAAAGAACAAAAAATCCTGATTCTTGGTATTGGCAATTACCTAATGGGAGATGAAGGAGTAGGTGTGCACACAGCTTTGCAATTGCAGGTATTAGATTTGCCAGACTATGTAGAAGTAGTTGATGGAGGAACAGGTGGTTTTCATTTGCTTGAGTATTTTGAAAACCATGAGCATGTGATCCTGATTGACGCTACACTGGGTGGAGACAAGCCTGGTCAGATTAGGCTGATTAAGCCAAGGTTTGCAAAAGACTTTCCTAGGGCCATGAGTACCCATGATATTGGGTTGAAAGACATGGTAAGTGCCTTGCAATGGATGGAGAAAATGCCTGATATCCGGTTATTTGTAGTAAGTATTGAATCTATACAACAGCAAGGCATTGAAATGACAACTGAGGTTAAGGAAGTCATTCCTGATTTAATGCATCGCATTTTGCAATTGGCACATGACATTGAGATGGAAAAAAATGAAGAAGCTAGACTTCTTGAATCGGTAATCTAGTAGAACTTTCCATTGAATTGGGTAATTCCGTAATTTCGGCAATTATTGATGAATTGAAAGTGTATGATCTTGATACCCCTTAGGCGTTTTTTATTGACTGGATGTTTCTTTTTTGCTTGCTTTATGTGTGTAATGGGGCAGAGTACTGTTAAGTACCCAGTTCCTACAGGGAATCCAAACCAGTTGTTTTTTCTGCAAAGGGACCCTAATACCAATACCATTGTTTATGAGCTGAATTTCAAATCTAACGGTGACTTAGATATAGAGAGTCCTGTTCATGCTTATTGGATTAGGTACCAAGACAAGGGCCAAAAAGAAGAACTGAATTATATACAACGAAATTTTGCCTATGGTTTAAAATCAAAAACCTTGGCAAAAGACCAATATGAATTGCATTTTGTCTCTTATAAGACCAAGTTGTTTCATTTAAAAAAAGGGGC
>CALRXV020000012.1:0-127143 GCA_943372225.1 Chitinophaga pinensis
TTGGCGATGGCTTTTTTTTCAAAGTCCACCAATAACTGGTGCATATTACTCAAGCCATGGTATTTGATATCAGATGCCCATTGTCTGAGTTGCTCCCATTCTGGAAGACTATGCGCGGCTTTGTCTCTTTTCTCTCTGACAAACCATAAGGTATCATCATGCCAGTCTGTTCTGGGCTCGTCGGCTATGAATTGTTCAGCCGCCTCTGCGTGGGTAAAATTGGCTTGGCTGCTCATAACTGACTGTTTAAAATCTCTGCAATATGAATGGTCTTGACCTTGCTGCCCTGTCTTCTTAAGATACCTTCTAAATGCATCAAGCAACTGGTATCAACTCCTGTTATATATTCCACTTCATTGTCCTGGTGTTCCCCAATTCTATCCTTACCCATCTTCACACTCACCGCTTCTTCAAACACACAAAAAGTTCCACCAAAACCACAGCACTCGTCTACCCTTTTTGGTCTTGATACTTCAACCCCTTTCACCATGCTGAGTAATGTTCCTGGCTTAGAAAATGCAGGAGCAACCAACTCACTCATAGAAGCCAAGTGTAACCCTCTTTGCCCATGACAGCTGGTATGCAATCCTACTTTAAAAGGAAAGCTGGCTTGCAGCGATTCAATTTTTAAAACATCTATCAAAAATTCTGTGAGCTCATAAACGCGAGCGCGAATCTGCTCAGCAGCCCTTGGATCTTCCTCATCATGCAAGTGTTCCTTAATATGCAAAACACAACTACCCGATGGGGCAACTATATAATCAAAGCCCTTAAAGTTCTTTACAAAGTTCTTATCGCATCCCTTGCTCATGGATTCAAAACCACTATTGGCCATGGGTTGACCACAACAGGTCTGGTTTAAGGGAAAGCTTACTTCACAGCCCAACTTTTCTAATAACTCTAAACTTGCAACGCCTACCCCAGGATAAAACTGATCAATATAACAGGGAATAAATAAACCAATTTTCATAATACTGCTTTAAAGACTAACACCTCTTTTCCATGGAATAAAATCATCCTGCCCCAGTTGAACAGCTTTGGGAATGCTTATACCACTAGCTACATCAATACAATGGGCTAAAATATCAGCTCCCATTTCTGCAACTGTTTTTTCGCCTCTGATAATAGACCCTGTATCAATATCAATGATATCAGGCATCCGCTTAGCCAATGCGGTGTTGGTAGACACTTTAATCACTGGACAAACAGGATTACCTGTGGGTGTTCCCAAACCAGTTGTAAATAAAATCAGCGTAGCCCCAGCAGCCGCTTTTCCTGTAGTAGCTTCTACGTCATTACCAGGTGTGCAAACTAAATTCAAACCAGGTTTGGTAGCAGGTTCTGTATAATCCAATACATCCGTAACAGGAGAATTGCCACCCTTCTTTGCAGCACCCGTACTTTTAATAGCGTCAGTAATCAAACCATCTTTTATATTACCAGGTGATGGATTCATGTGGAAACCAGAACCAGCTGCATGCGCCTGAGCATCATAGGTCTGCATTAAGTGGATGAATTTTTCTGCGTTGGCTGCTGAGACACATCTATCAATTAAATCTTGCTCAGCACCACATAGCTCTGGAAATTCAGCCAACAAAACAGTTCCACCTAGGGCCACCAATAAATCTGCCGCAACACCTACCGCGGGGTTAGCAGAAATGCCACTAAATCCATCACTACCACCGCATTTTACACCCAATACCAATTTACTCAATGGTGCTGCTGTTCTCTGAATTTTATTGGCTTCTTTTAAACCTATAAATGTTTGAAGAATGGCTTCTCTAATCAAAGATTCTTCGCTTTTACTTTGTTGCTGTTCAAAAGCGAAAATGGGTTTATCAAAGTTGGGGTTTCTTAGTTGAATATCTTTTTGTAGTTGCGCTAACTGTAAATGCTGACAGCCCAAACTCAATAAGGTAATCCCCGCTACATTGGGATGATCTGCATATGCCGCCAATAACTTGCTCAATGAATCTGAATCCTGTCTGGTGCCACCACAACCTCCTTGGTGGTTTAAAAACTTTATTCCATCAATATTTTTAAAGACTCTTTTACTAATTGGATCTGCAACTTGAAAATCAATATTGTTAATATCTTCCTGTTGCTCAATAGTCTGCGCTAATAATTTGGCAAACTGCAAATATTTTCCAGTTACAGCATATCCCAAGCTATGGTGCAAAGCTTCTTTGATAACGTCTAAGTTTCTATTCTCACAAAATACTGTTGGAATAAATAACCAATAATTGGCAGTACCTACCTTGCCATCGCTTCTATGATAACCCATAAATGTTTTGTCCTTAAAGGCAGCAACATCCGGTGCTTTCCAACTATAGTTTGTAGCCCTATAAGCATAAGGCTCCGCTGCGTGTACGGTATTTTCAGTAGTCATTAACATACCTGCAGACAAGGGCTTTGTTAATTTTCCCACTACTACGCCATACATGAAGACTTCATCGCCCTGGTTCATGTCATTGATGAAAAACTTATGTTTAGCAGGGATGGTATCTTTTAGTTCAATGACAGCATTTTGGAAATCAATTTTAGTGCCTTGAGCTAAGTCAGCTAAAGCTACCAGTACATTGTCTCTTTCGTTAATTTGTAAATATTGTTGCATATTTAAAAATGATGTTTAATGGAATTAGAGATGGAGTTACTTATAAGTTCTGAGGCAAGGGTAGCAAACTTGATACCATATTTAATTCCAAACCTTGCCAAATCACAAAGCGTTGATTATGGCGCAACTCAAATTTGGGCTGCATATTTGGCAATTGATCGTTTGTGTTACCAATGGAAAAACTGAACCCCCAAAAGGCAGATTGAATGTTATGTAAGTCAAATTCCTTTTCTTCTCCTTTGTAAATCACATAATCCATCCATGCCCCATTTTGATCAACCCCTGTTTCCCAATACCCTTTTTCGTTATTAAAATCTGCCCTGTATAAATTCAGATTCATTTTAACAGCATCCAATAGAATTTCCATTCCCTCGCCTGACTTAGATGGAACTGGCGCATTTTTTTGTTTGCCAAATTCAAATCGAATCCTTAGATCTTTGGCCCTAAACTTGCCATTTGTAATTCTATCAATACTAATATGTTTGTCACCTGCAGCTAGATTAAGGTTAATACCAGCTAAGACTTGATTTTCTTTTTGCTGGCTATAAAAACTGGCAGAACTGAAATCATAGAAATCATGTAAAAATCTTACTTGCAAGTACTTTGGGTTTTCAATAGTACCCCAATAAGCCAAAAATGGCCTGCGTTGATTCCAAAGTGAGGACCTGTTAGCCGTTGACAAACTATAGCTGTTTGTCATATAACTGGTCCCAATGATTTGAGGGGAACCATTCTCAAATAGATCCTTGATTACTAAAGGATAGTTTGCACTTGTAAAATATGGATATAGGTTTAGGGGAATACTATGCTTTACGCGATTATAAACAAATTGTACATTGGGTTTTAATTTAATAGAGCCCTGAGAAGCCCTAAATATTAAATCATAAAAGGATTTGTTTAATAGTGTACTATATGATCTGCTATGTGGACCAACCCATTGACCTGTAGCTAGATGATAATGTTGGGCAATGGTTTTCCAACCCATTTCGTATAATTGGTCTACCATTTTTTTTGCAGAAGCATCTGAAAAATGTGCTTTCATTCTGCTCAATTCATCAATGGCAATAATGGTATATGCTGGACTATTATATTCCGTAAATCCGCCTTTGCTCATTGTAAAATCATAAAACCTTTTCAATCTTGTTTCTGAATAAGTTTTCATTTCTGGCAATTGAAACAAATGCGAAACCATATAGGTCACATAGGTTCCCATAATGGCAATATTGGTGTAGCTAAGCGTAATATCTCTTTTTTGAATGGATTGTGCTGCCAAAATCAATGAGCGCTGAATCAATGGTTTGAGTCTTTCGGGTATATTTGATTGGTGCCCCATCCATACCTCTAATAAAGTGACCCCATTAAAATCTGCCCAATTAAAATCTGGTGGTGATTTTTTTGTAGCCAAGGGCTCTTCCAAATAATAACCCCAGATACCACGGGTATTAGAACCACTTAAAGTATCTTGAATAGAAATACATTTTTCTAAAATATCAAATGCTCTTTGCTGGTATTTAACATTCCCAACATCCAACAAATCAATGGCATAGGAAAACGATGCCCTAACTTGATGATATCTTCCAGTTGTTGCATCTGTATGATAGTTATAGCCATTCAAATTAGTTAAAACCATTTTTGCTGCTGAATCATAATTAGGATGAACCGATTCCAATGATTTTGACAAGAGCCCTTTTTCCTCCAAACTCAATATGGCTGGCTGAAACTGAATTTGTTGATTTGACTGAGCTTGGGCAATTGGCATTAATCCAAAGAACATCCCAATCAAAATATAAATCGTCTTCCGATTTTTTATACAGAAATCATTTAGCATGGCAAATGGTGTTTGATTTAATTCAAATAATTGAAATCGAAAGATTAGCCTCAACTGCTTATACAAATGTCCACGCTAAAAATGGCGATTGACTTATGGATTTTATTCAAAAAATAAACTATTTTACCCTATTCCAATAATTAGCATCAAGGATTTGCATTTGATATCTAACTTTATAACTCAATTAATTAAATGAAAGCATCCCTATTAGTTGACGCTCCCATCTTGGATAAAAAACAGATCTGGGTTAAAAAAGTGTATAAACCATTTTTTGACCATGATTTTCATTTTCACCAAACAGAGGAAATTTGTTGGATTCAAGAAGGGCATGGCAATATGGTGGTGGGAGACTATTTAGGAAGATTTGAAAAAGATGACTTGATCATTTTTGGAAAAGGACTGCCGCATATTCTCAGGTGTGACAAATCTTTTGAGCAGAAAAACGCTAAAAAAAAGACCACTGCTTATAGCATTTATTTTACAGTAGAACATATTCAATCCATTACGGATGACCCCTCCATGACTAAGAATTTGATTCAGTTGATTCGGAAAAATGAACGAGGCTATAGAATTAGTGGAGTAGAAAAAAAACGCGCACTTGATTTATTTCTTCAGGTGATAGAAAGTACCGGCTTTACTCAATTGGGTTTATTACTTCAACTATTGGAACATTTGCTCAAATGCAATAAAACCCATGCTTTGGCCAGTAGCAACTTTCAATTATTGCCTTCAGATACAGACATGATGCGCTTTACGGAAGTATATGACTACCTTTTAAAAAATTTTCAACAACCCATTAGTCTTGATCAGGTTGCTTCTATTTGTTCCATGACCACTAATTCCTTTTGCAGATTTTTCAAAACAAAAACACAAAAAACCTTTGTTCAATTTTTAACCGAAATTAGAATAGGGCAAGCTTGTAAATTATTGCAAGATGAAAATATAGCCATCAAGAATATCATCTATGATTGCGGCTTTAACAATCCGGTTTTGTTTCATCGAAACTTTTTGAGAATCACTGGAAAGACTCCCAAAAAATATAGGGATGGGTTCATGGGACTTTAATTTTAGATCCTATAGTTTAATTACTTCCAATTTTTGCAATGATACAGGCCCAGCTAATCCCGCTGGTTGTAATGGCGTCTCTTTTCTATTGTAATACCAGATAGAAAAAGCTTTTCTTTTTGAGGGACGTGGTTGATTTTTGATAAACCAATCAGGATAAGCTTTCATGGCATGGCCTTTATCACCTCTGTCGTTACCCCACTCAAAATCGGCTGGTTCTTGTTCATCACCAATCAAACGATTCACCCAGTTATTGGTAACTTCAATTTTAATTTCATTGTCCCCTTTTTGTAAAAAACTGGATATATCTATAGCGTAAGGAGGATACCAAAATGTACCCACTTTTTTATTGTTTAAAAATACAACCACTAAATCATTTACAATGCCTAAGTTCAATACCCATTTTGCAGAAGCCTGTATATCGCTATTATTCATTGTGATTTTTTTGGAATAGGTAGCTGTTCCTGCAAAATATTTTATGGAGGGAATTGTATGCTTACTGAAATCTACCAGTGTATCCATTTGAATAGAAAAAAAGCTATCTAATTTGGGTGCAAAAGCTACCTTCCAATGAGTATTCATATCTGTAAGAACTTGTGTAACTGACTGAACAGCTATTTGTTTACCAGATATTTCTGTTATGATGGCGGTTGCAATGGTATCAGAAAAAAATACTGGTTTTTTGTATGCATCGAGTCCTATTTTCCATGAAGAACCAGCTGTTTCAATTTGCAAAGCATGTGCTTTGTCTAATGATTTTTTCCTAAACACTACAAAGATGGATTCCTGTCCTTTTAAGCTTAACCACACCTGCGTGCGTTTGTCTTTTTCTTGCCAAATGGGTGCGTTCATCATGCTAGCATCTTCAGCCTGCCAAAGCTCTGGCTGAAAACCCAACACATCAAATGACATGGTAAACTGCTGTGGTTTTTCAGAAGGATTCACAATAAAAAAAATATGTGAATCAGCTTGCTTACGATGCACCACTTTGGGAACAAATTTTGATTCCCCTTTTTCTACAGCATAATCTGCATTTAATGAAATGGATACAGGTTTGTGTTCCATTAAATCTTTTATAGTTGAAAAAATATAACCTTTCCCGAATTGCTGATAGGTACTATTTCCCCAAACTTCGCTACTTAACCTTGCGAGAACAGAATCACATGAAGGAAAATTTTGCAAACTTGGCGAGGAAGTAGGCTTAGCCGAAACTATAATTGCCCCTTTTTTTACCAATTGCTTTATTTGATTTGCTACCTCGGGCAGCATGATACCATCACCAGGAATAATAATGTAAGAATACGTTCTGCCAGAAGCAAGAATTACTTTTCCATTGACCACTTTGGGTGGATTGATTAAGAAGTCTTGGATTGAAATCAAGTCTCCATAACCATCCAATTTACCAATATACAAAACATCTGCTACTTGTTCTCCCAACTGCAATAAAGCCTGGCAACGAGTTAGATAATCTATGAAAGCTTTGCCAGGTTTGAACCAAGTTTGGTTTCTACTAAAATGTGTACCCCACCAACCCATATCCATGCCTGGCTGGTATTTATCATCAAAAGGTTGAAGTGCCCATTGATGTAACACAAAACGGTTGGCACCGGAAGCAAAGCCAGCATCGCCAGAAGGTTTTAAGAAGGCCGGATCATCTGTCCATTGACTATACTCAGGTCTACTTGTAAAAGCTTCTGCACCAATAGTTGTTTTACCAAAAGCCCTTGCAGATGCGGTTACCGAAGTCCTAATTCCAGTACGGCTAGTTGTCCAGAATTCACCCATAATAAAATCTCCTAACTTTGCTCCTTCAGAAGTTTCAAAAGGGCCATCTCCGTATGGCTCCCAGGAAAACTGCATTCCATTTTCATGGATCATTTTTTGGGCCACTTCCCATCCATTTTGATAAAACAACCTATTAATAACATCCTTATAATCCCAATCAAACCTTGTAGTTTGCACGGATGAATTTCTACTTCGTTGAATAGAACTTGTATTACTATTTACAACAGTAGCTGTAAAGGACAGCAACCATGGTAAAGGATCGTATCCTTTTAACTTGATAAATTCTTTTTGAAAGCTTTCCGTCCAATTTTGACCTTTTGATTCATAACTATCAATGTGCATATACTTAAAGCTTTTACCCAAGTATGGGCTCAGATGCTGCTTTATAGGATTGAATACTGAGTTCCAGTGAAACAGATTATGATCAACACTCATCTTATCTACTTCTTGGCATTTATTCAATAATTCTTCCGGTAATGGGTGCGGTGTAGACATTGTTGGCGCATATCCAATTCGATAAACCATCCAATCCCCAACGGGCAACTGTTTGACCAATTTGCCACTGGAGTCAAAATGCGCTGTAAAATCCTGGTACTTTTCATATAGGGCCGTATCCTTTAATGCAATGGCCAAATACGCAATGTCTTTGTACCAAGTTGATGGCATAGGTGGTAAATTTCTACGTCCCCATGCCGAATTGTTTAGCACTGCATCTGGTTTAGGGATAATAAGAGAGGCGTTGGTGTTTGAATTGAAAATGGCCTTTCTCCAAACTATTTTTTTCATACTTCGTTCTTCAGAAATCCAAGGGCCGCCTGTGGTTGAGTATCCGGCAGCATTATGGATGCCAATTTCTAAACCTAGTCTCATTGCCTCTGAGGCTGCATGTTTCATGGCATCCCAATAGGCAGGACTGCGATACGTTTGATTTGGCCAAGGATTATTTAAAGTTGGCGCATGTGTTTCTTCTACTGCAGAAGTAAGATTAACAATTATGCCGCCTCCAATACCCATTTCCTTCATGGCTTCCAAGTCTTTGGTGATCCCAGTTTTTGAAAAATTGGAACCCATCCAAAACCAGTAAACCAAGGGCTTTGCCTGTGAAGGAGGATGTAGAAAATCATTTTCAATATTGATATGGCTATTCTTATCTTTTACAGTCAAAACATGCTGTTCTGTTTTTTTGGTTACAATTGATTGTGCATTTAATTCAACTTGTAACAACAGTAATAGCAATGAAGTGAAGATTGATATTTTCAATGATTTCATTTTAAGTGTTATTATAGCTATTTCATCTGAACATGTTAAAAATCACGGCAAGACTCTTAATAAGTTCAGGAATGGCTTATTGGGAATTTCTTAAGATTTTGAACCAGGTGTATTTAATAAGGTTTTTAATTGATCAAAGTGTTTTTCGTACACCTGTCTTGGACTAGCATTGTTTTTAATACAAACCGAAACGGCTTTTCCCACTACTTCACCCATCATGCCACAGGTTCTCATTACTCTTACTGGCCCCAAACCGGTTTTGGTAACACTGATATTTCTACCTGCCATAAATAAATTACTAATATTTCTGCTGTATAATACTCTATAGGGAGCCCAATACAGGTTACCATATTCATACTCTTTTCCCCTGGTGAATTCGGCAATAAATTCATTCCCTTCAAATCCCTTTAAGAATTCTTTTTTGGGAGTGTGTAAATCAACCCCCCAAGAACAAGGAAAAGATCCGTCTTCAAATTTTCTTTGACTTTTAAAATCTTCCGCGTCTAAAACAACGTCGCCCATCAATCTTCTAGACTCGCGCTTACCAGCAATAAAGGCTGACCATCCTAATCGATGATTGGGATACATTTTATCTACATTTTTAATCACGTCCCATGCTCCATACATGGCTCTAAAATTGTGATCCCTAATTTGTTCTATTTCAGTAACCTGATTTTTATTAAATCCACTTTCCCAATACCAGGAATTGGCAAATGACTGCAACCCTTCTTTACCATAGGTTTCTACGCCTTTTCTTCCAGGAAAAGGTTTGTCCTTTAAATCCAAAGCCCATGGGCATCTAGGAAAGGGTTGTGCGTATTCCCCAATTTCAGTTTTCATGGCTAAGGCCGATTTGTCTTTACACTCACACTTCAATACCTCTTCGCTATTGGCCGCATCTAAAACATTGAACAAATTAGAACTACCCATTAGATTCTCCACCTTGTATTCATAATCGGCCCCTGCCTTAAATCCTATTACAGCATCACCCGTACAATCAGCAAAATAGGTAGCTTTTAACTGGGTTTGCCTTGCAGTTCTGGTATGTTGAATAACAATGCCGTTAATTTTATTATCTGCTACTTGAACATCAATGGCTCTTTGTTCTATGAACAGGGTGATATTAGGTTCTTGTTGTACTATTTTTAATTTTAAACTATCATCATAATATTTTGCTTCAACACCATTGAGTACTTGACCTTTTTGTTTTTCAATTTTGGGCAAAATTTCAGATACAATATCTCCAACATGTGGGTATGGCTGTTTATTGGTATGACCTTCAGGCCAAACACGTACTTCTGAACTCCCGTTACCTCCTAATACGGGTCTATCTTGCACCAATGCTACTTTTACTCCATTTCTGGCAGCGGATATGGCTGCACAGGTTCCAGCAAGTCCACCACCTACTACAATTAAATCAAAAGAACCTCCGTCATCTGGATGATCAGGTAAACCAAGTAGCTTTCTTCTAAACTTAGTTAATGCAGCTATATCATGAACAGGTTTAAAATTAGTATCCTTACAAAACAAGATGGCTTCACATCTACCTTCAAATCCAGTTAAATCGTGCAATGAAATCTTTTGTTTTCCAGACACTTTTACGGTTCCTCCATCATGCCAATGCCAATCAGCCCCCTTTGTTCCAAAGGTTTCTTTTAATGGCTTTCCATTGATGAGCAACTGAAACTTGCCTGGAGTCCCTGGGGCTTTCCAATAAGCTACCCAATCTTTGGTTCTTACCCAAACCCTATAGGTACCCGCAGATGGAAATTCTACCTCTGTTTCTGCATCTTCAACAGGAATTCCTAATCCATGGGCTAATAGATAAGGACTCCCCATTTTGTCCATGGATTGTTGGTCTAAATTCCAACCACCAAATTTATCAAATTGTTCTGCTTCCAAAAAAACAAATTCATTTGATACAAACTTATTCGTTGTGGCAAAAACACTAGTAAGCCCTCCAGAGAGAAGCAATAAACTAGTATTACCCATATATCCAATAAAATTTCTTCTATTCATGTTGTTTATTTTAAGAAAGCAGTTATCAAAATTTTAATTATTGAACGATTATAGTAGCTGATTTTCCAAAACCGAGATAGCCATAAGAAGCTGTTATTGAATTACCATTTGCTTTTTGAGGAATGGTCAATTTCCCAACAAATGAGCCAGAATTGTTTTCAGTTTCAATCAGTTCAATTTTTATAGCTTGGTTTTTCCCAATCACCAAGTCTAACCATCCTTTATCAATTTTGTTCCAGTCTTGATTTAGAGCTGCTTTTAATTCTATTAGAATGGTCTGTCCTGATTTAGCATTATTAATCTTGTTATTAGTTGCTGCATCTAAGAATCTAATTTCCTGAGTTCCAAGTGTTGCAAAACTTACTGTAGCTTCCCATCCTCTGTTTGAAACGCACCAACCTTCTGTTGCATATGCGTTTTTGCCAAAAACTTGTCCATTATTTTGACCTACAATTTTTTCAACAGTTTTAGCAATTGGAAATTGACTATCTAAAGGCGTTCCATCAAGCGTTCCTCTTACCAGACCAAGTTTCCCGTATCCATCAGGATGGGCCTGTGGCCAGCCATCTTCAACCCCTTCCCAGAAACCACCAATTTTGACACGCTCATCACTCTTATTACTCAAATGAGTACCAACAGGATTTACGCCAAAAACAAAATCTACCTGAGCCCAACCTAGATCTCTTAAAGTCTTGTCTTTTAATAAATGTGCAACTGCAAACATAGAACCACCTAATGCCGGTGCTCCACCTAATTCTTTTGTCTTTGCATGTGCCCATTCTGTTTCACTATGCATCCTGTATTTCCAAAAATTATTGGTCCGTTGTTTCATGTGCAAAGACCAAGCTTCTAGTTTCTCCTTTGTTCCAGCAGGTGCAAGTTCAGGTGCCACCATTAAGAACCAAGCCAAGGCTTGTGGGGTAATATGTTCTGCATTTCTAATCCACCACATATGTCTAGGATTATTAAAATCCCAATTTTTAATAATATCCGCGGCACTTTGCTGTGCATATTTGATAAACTTTTCAGGATGGCCTCCTTTTTGCGATTTTTCAGAGAGATACATAAATAAATTACTGAAGACCGATTGGCCAAAAGCATTACCCATTTCATTGAATTCCTGAAACCCTTCATCTACCCATTTAGCACTATAGGTCCAGAAACGAACCACTTTATGCCTATCATATTTTTCCCAGTTATCAAGACATACCTTTCTATATTGCTGGTACTTCTCTTCTGATAAATATGGTTTAAGAAATTTTTCATACGCCCCACAAACAGCTGCTAATTGGTCTAGGGTATTCCAATAATCAAAATTCATACGTGGCTCTCCCTGATATCCCAATGTGCCATGCCTATAACCAGTTGGGCCATTATATGAAACATATTTATAAGCAAATTCTGCATGCCATAGTATGAGGTCAATTAAATCAGGAACATTCTTATCTCCCAATTCTGTTTTCCAATTGTCATATAAAGCAGGGTTGCTTGCATATTGCAAAATTTCAAAAATGGTTTCTAAACCATAAGCTCCACCATCACGAGAAGGACCTCCACCATATACTTTAGACATATCATATTTGTCTAGGTCTTCAAATCCACGAACATCTGCAAAAAAATCATAGGCTAATTTGGATGAAAGTTTTTCCATTAAATGACCTGCAACCCAAAATGGAACTGACTTTCCTCTTCCTTCTACTTCAACAATGTATTCGTCTGTACTATTTATAGGATTAAAATTGCTAAACCAACCTTCATTATTCAACATTTTACCTTCATAAACGGTAGTATTGGATTTTGTATTTACAATTTTGAATGGTGCATTATTGGGTGCCCCATAACATACAAATCGTTTGGACTCTCCTATATTGTAACCCGCCTGATTCACATAAGGTCTATACACCGGTTTTGAGTCAATTGTTTGTGCATTTACATTCAAACTGAAGTAACAAACAGTTAAAATAATTTGAATTACAATAATTTTTTTCATCACAATTAGTATTAAATAATTTAGTTGGAAATAAACATGTTTGTTTTAGAGGAGAAAGTATATTTTTTTCCAACTCCCGTTTTCATCATTTGAAATTTACCATCAAATAGGTTTTTAAATCATTCCCTAATTGAGACTCAATATTGCAGGACAATAATTTTCCATTTTCCCATTTCATGTCTATTATAAAACCACCTCTTGCCCTTAATCCTTTTACTTCTCCATCTTTCCATGCATCTGGTAAAGCTGGTAGTAATTGAAGAATATAATGATTCCCTTCTTTAATTTGACTTTGAAGCAGCATCTCAGCTATGCCAGAAGTATAACCAAAATTTCCATCCATTTGAAAAGGCGGATGCGTATCAAAAAGATTTTCAACAATACATTTTCTAAATAGCTGTCTAATCAATCCATAAGACCTGTTACCTAAACCTAGTCTTGCAAATAGATTAATTTTCCATGCGGTACTCCAACCAGTACTTGTATCCCCACGGGCATTTAGAGAAACTAGGGCTGCTTTGGCAAAATCCGGAGTTGTCAATGGACTTATTTGTCTTCCAGGATGAAGGGCAAATAAATGAGAATTATGCCTGTGGTGGTCATCTTGCAAATCAACATCTTCCATCCATTCTTGTAGCTGTCCCCATTTGCCAATTTGAGGACCTAGTAACTTATCTCTCTTTAATCTTAGCTCCTTTCTAAACAACTCATCAGTATGCAAAACATCTGCAGCTTCTACAGAATTACTAAATAAATCATAGATAATTTGTTGATCATAAGAAACGCCTGGATAAGGTGTTCTATCACCTTCTATATTTCCTGGACCATGCTCCGGAGACCAACCATCAGGTGTTACTAATTTCCCATTCTTTTCAATTAAATGATCTTCCCAATAATTAGAAACGTCTTTCAGCATGGGATAGGCACGATTTTTTAAAAAATCTTTGTCTCCAGTAAATGCATAATGATCCCAAAAATGCTGACTCAACCAAGCATTACCAGGTCTATGAATTCCCCAAGTAGAAGGACCACCCATGATATTATTGGTACTATAGCTAATCCATCCACGTTTTGTTTGCAATTTTGGATCTGTTGATTTTTTCTGAACAGCAGCTAAATTTTCAATCCAGTCAAACAATGGCATATGGCACTCAGACAAGGCAGTTTGTTCTGCAGGCCAATAGTTCATTTCTATATTGATATTGGTAGTGTATTGAGAATACCATGCGGGTTTGTATTCATTGTTCCAAATTCCCTGTAGATTAGCTGGCAGGCTACCTGGCCTAGAAGAACTGATTAATAGATACCTACCATATTGAAACAACAATGCTTCCAAAGCTGGATCAGTTCCACCTTTTTTATAGGCATTTAGTCTATTGATAGTTGTTTGGTTAGGGGTAGAACCCAAATTCAAACTAACCCTATTAAATAAACTTTGATAATCAGCAATATGTTTTGATTTGAGTTCTTGATAGCTTTTCTTAGAAGCCGCTGCAATGATTTGGGTGATTGCATTATGTGGATGCACGCCCTTAAAATTCATTTTGTGATCATTTAGGAAAGATGTACCCGCGCTGAGTAAAATAATTAATTCATCAGCGTTGCTTAATTCAATTCCAGTTGAGTCAGAAACTAATTTTCCACCAATGTGTTTTATTTGAATCTGTGATTCATATTCCATTTGATTTTCTGGAAGCTTACCCTTAGCTGTAATTTTGTTTCCTTCAACAAGAATGCTAGCGCGATGGGCATCTGTTAGTTTAACTTTACATGTTAACATCCCTTTTTTGCTTGCTGAAAATCTAAAAACCATTAGTTGATCAGGATAACTAGAAAAAGACTCTCTGGTATATGTTACTTCCTTTGATGTGAATTGTACTTGATGAATAGAAGAATTGATATCTAATACACGAGTATAATTTTCAGACTCAAGTCCGGGAAAATCAATGATAACATCGCCGAAAGGCTGATAAAATCCAACCGTTTGCGTAGAACCAGTGATTAAACTCTGTTGATTAAACTGAATATGCTCTTGTTTTACGCCTCCAAAAATCATGGCGCCCAAACTTCCATTTCCAATAGGCAAAGCTTCTAGCCATTTTTCAGCTGGATTTGAATACCAGAGTGCCAAATTATTTTCCTTTTTCTGACCTAATACCAATCCAGCAAAAAGCAATACTGAGGTAACAGTAAGTAGATAATGTTTCATAAATCAATTAATTCTTATTTGCAAGTGGAACTGCTACATTAAAAGACATAGTTTGTCCCTTATCAGCCCTTGTTGCGCCATATAAATATTTTGGAATGCCATTTTCAAGAAGCAAACATGGACGCTCAAGTTGTGATACATTAACCGATCCATCCGTCCAATTGAATGTTCTTCCAATTACTTTTGCATGTTTTGCAGGTTGCCAATTTGATCCGTTCTTAGATACCATTAAAGCCCATGCGCCTCCATCTCCAGTAAATTTTCCAACCACATCTCTGACGATTGCTAGATAGTATCCTTTTTGATACCATACAAACGGGTCCTCAGCTACCATCCATTCTTTTCCAGCATCTTTGATTTCAAAAATAGGTTGATCTTGTTTTTTGAAAGGACCAAAAGGGCTGCCTGAAAATGCCACACCAAACCGCACTTTTCCACCACTAATTTTCTCTGATTTACCTACCTGTTTATAAAGCAAAATAACTTTCCCATTGTTATCAAAAGCCGCCGCAGGATTTGATACCATCAGTGCATCGTGAGCTGTAGAATCAGAACTAATATCCAATACAGGATGATCAAGTCTTTTCCAATCTCCATCTGGTTTATCTGCTACAGCTACACCAATACGTTGTGTATTTCTATATTTCCACCAGTTATTGGTGTAAGCTTCCTTTTTATTAATAGGAACAGTACAGCTTGTTCCCATATAAAAAAGGTAATATTTCCCTTTATGTTGAACAACAGTTGGATTATGTGTGGCAGATCCATCCCAAAATTGAGTACCTCTAGACGGTAGTGCTACTTTTACATGTTTAAAAGGACCGCCAGGCTGATTGGATACTGCAACAGCAATTTCAGAGGTAATTGGCCAAGATTCAAATCCATCAGTTAATGGCCATCTTGAATACAACATATAATACTTATTGTCTTTTCCTTTAGTAACTGAACCGCACCAAACATAATAACCAGAATCAATAAATTTATTAGTAAGGGGAACAGGCTGAACCAGTTCATTCAAATCAAAATCATCTGTCCAATTCCCAGATATTTTTACACTACCTTCTTTTGTAGCTTTTACTGTTGTATCCGGCCCAAAATGGTCTTTATTGAAACTGTTCAGAATGCCGCTATTTATATTTATGTCTTTAGACAAAAAAACATTGTTCGCATAGATTCTTCCAAAGAAAAAGAACGAAACAAAAGCAGTGAAACATATTTTGATGTTACTATAGTTCTCCCTTTTCATATTCTAATTTAAGTGACATTATAGTTAAAAAAGTAAAGGCTGGCTACAAAGAACCAGCCTTTTTCTATCTTACCTTAAACTGCCAAACTTTTATAAAAAATTTTACCATCCTGGATTTTGCTTCAGATTCGGATTCAAATTCAATTCCGTTTCTGGTATAGGCCATAGATAATCACGACTCTTATTAAAATTGGTTAGAATTAAAATACGGTAGTCAGAAGAAGGTTGCGGTGTGTAAGTAGTGTAGTTATAAATAGGTTCGTCAAACTCATCAAACTGAATAGAAGGATATTGGTTAAATTCACCTATTAATGGTCTTCCCATAATTGGCCTTGTCATAATTACTTCAGCACGCTTCCAACGTAACAAATCGTCCCAACGAAGATTTTCATTCCACAATTCAATTTTACGTTCATATCTTACCAATTTCCTCATTTCAGTTTGACTTAAGCCAACTGTAACTAGAGGCATTTTAACATCACTCCTACCTCGAACCAAATTGATTGCATTGATACAATCAGCATCTATTTGATTCAATTCAATTTTAGCCTCCGCAAAAGTCAATAACACTTCTGCATACCTACAAAGCATAAAAGGCGTTTCACATTGTGTAAGCAAGGCTGTGTATTTGAAATCAAAGTACTTTCTTACACAATATCCTGTAAAAGAAGTAAACACGGTTGAAGTATAACTCTCCGGATTCTTCACTGTTGCACCAGCCGCATTTAAGGTATTGGGCTTATCCGCTCTTGTATCATATACAAACCCATTCCACATATCTCCAGGAACAACAAAGCAGTAACGCATGCGTGGATCACGGTTATCATATGGCTTTGACTTATTGTACAGAGGAGACGCATTAATATTTTTTCCATCAATACACTGATAAGAATCCATCATATTCTGTGTTGGAACAATAGTGGTAAATCCACCAGAAACTGATCTAGGTGCAGTGTACTGGGGAAATGCTGTTGCATTGTTAGCCGTTACCAAATGCCCCTGTGTCAAAATTTGTTCTGTATTGCTAGCACTTCTTAAAACAGCTTCAGTAAACAGAGTAGAATAACTAGGCATTAAGCTATACTGCTTTGAATCAATGACTACTTTGGCAGCTGCAGCAGCAACAGCCCAATCATTATTCTGAAGCGCAGCTCTTGCTTTATAAGACATTGCTGCTCCAGCTGTTACCCTCCCTATTTGTTTGTTAGTTGATCCAGTTAATAACTGATAAGACAAGTCAAAATCAGCATAAATTTTCTTTAACACCTCTGCTCTGGCCGTTCTGGATACATTTTTACCTTCGTCAACTGTTGATACGGGTTTATCAACATATACCACATCTCCAAACATATTTGTCAAACGCAAATAGTAATAGGCTCTTAAAAAATAAACTTCACCTTGGAATTGTTTAACGTTTGCTGCAGAAATTTTGCCCTTATTTTCTTCAATTTTTTGCAACATCAAATTACATCTACCAATACCCTGATACATACTTAACCAAAGTGATCTAAAGTGACCTTCTTTAAAGTCTAATACAGATTGCATGACGTTTTGTGCAAAACCGCCACCACGAATAAACACCGTTTCGGTTAATGCATCCATACTATACTCGGGTGCAAAATATCCGTTATTTCCTGCTGTGATAAAAGTATAGCAGGCGTTTACACCCCCTTGTATTTCAGTTTCGTTGGTAAAAAATGTTTCTGCTGAAGGAACGGTTAAAGGGTATAGTTCAATGGCTTTATTACAGCTTGAAATAAACACCGTAATAGTTAACATTATATATAATAAATTCTTCCTCATAATTTTAATCATTTAATTGTTATACTTGATTATCTTAAAATTTCAGGTTCACGCCAAATGTGTATGTTCCAAGAAGAGGAACAGTATTTTGAATTGATTCAGGTGATTCAGGATCCATACCTATAGGCATTTTACTGATGGTGAACAGGTTGTTTCCATTAGCAAAGAAACTTACGCCTGTTAATCCAGTTCCTTTTAACCATGTAGTTGGTAATGTGTATCCTATTTGAACGTTCTTTAAACGCACATAGGCTGCATTAACCATCCAGAAATTAGACGATTGTAAATTATTAGATTGTTGATTAATAGATAAGCGAGGATAAGCTGCATTAGGATTAGGGTTTGCTTCTGACCAACGATCAAGATGTTGAATAAGAGCAGTAGAAGCATTTTGGAAGGGATAAGCAGCCCATCCACCAAAATAGCTATCCCTTTTTCCAACACCTTGGAAAAACAAAGTCAAATCAAATCCTTTGTAATTCATTGCCAATTCTAGCGAATTAGTAAACCTTGGAATTGGACTACCTAAAACCACACGGTCAGTACCAGTTAATTTTTTGTCACCGTCTTGATCAATGTACCTGAGATCTCCACCTTGCAACTTGCCAAATTGAGCTACATTATATGCTCTTGCTTCAGCAAAAGATGAAAAGAATCCATCAGATACCAATCCAAAAAAAGCATCTATTGGTGAGCCTACCTGTCTTACTTTGTTACCTGATACCTGAGGGGCTAACCCACCAAAACTGGTGATTTTATTATTTACATCAGATAAAATACCTGTTATTTTAAAGTTTACATCTCCAATATGATTCTTGTAAGATACGGCAGCATCCCATCCAATGTTTTCCATAGATCCGGCATTCTGACTAGGAGAGTTAGAATAACCCATTACACCCGGAATAGCAAGGCTAAGCAAGATATTATTGGTGGTTTTTTTATACCAGTCAAAAGTCACATCAACTTTACCCTTAAATAAGGATAGGTCAATACCATAGTCAATCATGGTACTTGATTCCCAAGTAATATTATTAAGTGCGTAGGTTGTAGCAGCATAACCTGGGTTAAGAACACCATTGAAAACGGTAAATTGGCTGGTGTTGATATTTAATGCAAAAGGATAATTACCTAAACCAGACTGATTACCCAATTGTCCCCAAGACGCTCTAAGCTTACCATTGGATAACCAATCAATGTTTTTCATGAATTTTTCAGCAGAAAAACGCCATGCACCTGAGAAGGATGGAAACAAACCCCATTTATACCCGTTAGCAAATCTTGAAGAACCGTCATTACGAACATTGGCCTCTAAAAAGTATTTGCCATCATAATTATAGTTCAATCTTCCAAAATAAGACATTAAAGCCCATTGGGTAGCACTTCCACTATTGGTCATTCCTGTAGGATCATAAGAACTGATTTGTTCAAATTGTTGGAAATTATTCCCCTGTCTGTATGCCGATATGGTATTATAATCATTGGTCAAATATTGAAAACCACCCAAAGCAGAAATGGTATGTTTACCCAATGATTTGGTATAATTTAACAGAAGGTTCAAATCATTCTCCGTTGTTTCTTCTCTTTGCTCAGTCATATTTGCTAGAGCGGTTGACTTCAAAGAGATTAGACCTGTTTTGTAATCGTATACATCTGCAGTCTTATTTACATTCTTATAGCTGTTTGTGTTGATTTTAGGTGTATACCAAAAATCAATATGCATTCCTTTGAATGGTGAAATTCTAGCAGAAATTTTTGCAAGGATTTCTTGATACTCTTCCCTTCTTACAGATAAGCCGTCATAGATAAACTGCATGGGATGCGCGGTTCCAGCATAGCTAGTACCCCAAATTCCATTTGAATAAATAGTTTGATAAATGGCTGGATGCCTCATCATACCTTCAATTTCAGTATTCGGAGCAGCATCTTTAATAAATGTATTCCTTATAGATAAATCAAATCCAAATTCTAAGACTTTATTTACGGTATAACTATTATTGGAACGCAAACCATAACGTTTGTATTCAGAGTTAGGCAAAAGCGCATCCTGCCATGAATAGTTCAAAGAAGTATTAGATCTGAATTTTTCATTCCCTACAGAAAATCCAATATACTGTTGCGTTTGAAAGGCCTTGTCCTTATATGCCTGACGCATCATATCTGTATTGGGGTATGCATCACGGTCTGTAGCGTTCTTCCAAGTATCAATTAATGTTTTTCCGTAAACACTACCTCCTGCAACACCTGCATCTGTTCGCAAGTCATTACCATTAGCCTCATCATACAAAGTCATATAGTCCCATGCGGTTGCATTAGTAGGAAGTACCAATGGTTTTGAAAAGCCAACAGAACTCCTATAGGTAAGGTTTACTTTATCCGCTTTACCACGTTTGGTAGTAATCAAAATCACTCCATTTGCAGCGCGTGAACCATAAATAGCAGAAGAAGCGGCATCTTTTAAAACTGACATAGATTCAATGTCATTGGGATCTACTGCATCAACAGAAGAAGCAACTCCATCAATCAACACCAATGGATTATTGTCATTTACTGTACCTATACCTCTAATTCTAATACTGGTACCTTCTTTCCCCGGTTTTCCGCTATTTGAGGTTACAGTAACACCTGGTGCCATACCCTGTAATGCTTGGGTAGTTAGTATGGTGTTTCTTTTTGTCAGGTCTTCTCCTTTTAAAGAAACAACTGATCCAGAAAGGTTGACTTTCTTTTGGGTACCATACCCTACTACTACCACTTGATCCAATTCAGTCACTACTTGGTTCAATGTAATAGCATTCTCTTGTCCGGGAATAGGAACCAATTCTATAAGTTGATAACCTACGGCTGAAATAGCAATCGCTTTTCCTTCTGGCACTTTAATAGAGAAAGCACCTTGTTTGTCAGAAACAACACCTGCCTCCTGACCTTTAATTTTAATAGAAGCGGATTCAATGGGTTTTCCATCTGCCGTTTTAACAATACCCTTAATTGACACTGTCTGGGAGTAAGCATTTTGAATTCCCAGGAAGATGGCAAAAAGGAGAATAACAAGCGAAAGAAATGAATTCTTTTTTTTCATACAGCAATCGTTTTGGTTTGGTTTGGTATTATCGATTTAGCAATCGCAGAAGGAAAGTATATAATTAATTACTGCCATTAACCTTACCAAGAACCTGATGCAGATGAATACCTATCGAAAACGATTCCGCAAACATTATCGATAGATAGTATTTTTTTTGAAGTTTAAATTAAATTGATAAAAACCATGAGATTTTCTAAGATTTGAAAAAAATATTTTCACAGATATTATATACCATTTGCCTCCTTGAACTCTTTGCCAGCAGCCCCTTTAATGGGCTTACAGATTTCTTCCAGCTTTCCAAATTTATCATAATCATTACCCAGTTGCTTTTTAACTGTTTCAATAAAAATAGATGGAAATTCAGATGTAACACCTATACGTTTAACATCAATATCCTTAAATCCTAATTGGTATGCTGGGGAGTTCTCTTGTAAACGAAAATCCCCCGTTTTAATATCCCTGAATAAGGGGTCAGCAACAAAGCTATTTTTATCTGCTCCGCGTGTCCTATAATACTCTAGTGCAGATTGTCCGTGATCCTTCAAATTTGCATCGAAGTACAAATTCTTATCAATATTTGGTTCCTCTATTTTAAGTTCTATTAGCTTTCCATTTACAGTTCCCTGTCTATAAAATGTATTATGGGAAGCAATTTTATAAAAAATATTATTTTGGATATTGCAAGCGGTATAAGGTGGCATTTTATCTCTAGTAAAGACATCCATAATACTGAAATAACCAATAAACATTCTATTAGTTTTACCAGCAGAATTCTCGTATACAATATCATGTATATCTGCTATAATGTTATTATATGCATTATTCTCATAGTACTTAAGATTGATACCCCCACCGTTACAATTGTAAATTACGTTTTCTGAAATATGGGTGTTTTTAAGAAAGGCATCTGTTCGAATGGCTTGCTGCATGCCTACTCCATTCAAATGATGAATATAATTTCGTTTAATTTGGTTTCCATCACCAACATCAGATAAATAAATAGCATTCCCATCAAAACATTTTTGCATGACCAGAAATACCTCATTGTCTTCAACAGTATTGTTCCGAGTATGATAATAAGGAGCAGTTTTGGGCCATTGATTATAAAAAACAAAATTGTTGAAATTATACGAAGTGGTATCATCTTGGTATAATGCCTCAGGCGCAATTTCATCTAAACGAAGACTACCAACCTGTTCTCTGTTTTCACCCTTTAATTGAAAGAACATGGGGCGTGTACCACTCAAAACAATTGCATCGTAGGGCAAATGGTGCAACTTATTATTTTGTATGATGTTTTCACCACTTTGCCATACCATGATCCCATTTGATTGATAATAAAATTCGCCACAATGGTGAATTTGGTTATTGATTATTTTATTTGACTTATTTACATTGAGTTTACCTGGCCCATATCCGCAAAGCAAAATACCAGTACCTCCCACATAATCAATCAAATTGTTTTTGATCACATTGCTTTGGGCATGTAAATCCAATCTTACAGCAGCACTCCCAGCATTTGTTAACCTACAATTACTCAGTTCACAATATTCAGCATCGCGAAAGCGTACCATGGCATTGGCTTTATTCCACATATCCCATTCATGCTGCAGCCCTATGTCTTTTTTGGTAATTACTTCTCTTTCTCCTCGCGTAAATGTTAACCCTTTAAAGGCAATATTTCTTACAATCCCTCCCGATTCGTGCCCGTCTACCAAAATATACTCAGACAAAGCAGGGAATGTCACTTGCTTTGGCTGACCATTGATTGGCCAATAATAAACCAATTTTTCTTTGGTATTTACCACCCATTCGCCAGGAGTATCTAAATAATCAATTACATTTTCTACTCTACAACTTCCACCCTCCATTGCATGTAAATGTTTATCAATTTTGCCCATTGGATAAGTGGCTGGAAGTTCTGTTTGAGCTACAGATTTTGTTTCATCAACTGAAGCCAAACTGAGATAATTGGTAACATAGCCTACATTGGGTTGAACAAAGATTTCAATATCATTTAAATTATCCCAATTTTTAATGATGCCACTAGGATACCAAAGAGAATTCCTATCCGCTTTAATCATTCCTTTCCAATCTATTCCTCCTCCATCTCCACCAGTCATTACTTTGGTTGGTTCAAAACCCTTGGATCCTGCTCTTGTAAGTAGTTTCCCATTATCATACAACGTATAAAAACGCTGTTTCCCATTAGGCAATTCTGGAAGAGGGGCAACAAATACTTTCCCATTTGCAATTGATGGTAGTCCTTTAGTGGATTTGGCCAACTTCCAATCAGTAATAGCAATATCTGAGGAAAAAACAGGAGTCTCGCCTGGGTATGCCATATAAACAATTTGATAGGAGTCAAAATGACTATCTGCTGGGGTAAATATTTCAGATGTTAACAATTGGTATTCTCCTCCACGAATAAGTACATAAATATTTCTATAGCAGTCTTTTTTAATTAACCTAACTGCTTTTTTGGCTTGGCCGATAGTTGCAAATGGGCCATCCGTTTTATTAGCATTTGGCTCTGCCAATTTACCAGACCAAGTATCATTGCCTTTAGTTGAAACATAAAAATCCGCAAAGGGAGTTCCACTATTTTGGGCTAGGATTAGTTCAAAATTATTGATCAGTAAAACAAAAATTAAAGCTTTAAGCAAGTGATACTTTCTCATATAAAAATTTACAGATTTACGTATAGTTATTAGTTGTTGACAGCATGGATTGAACTATCGATAATCCAACCAAGCTGTTGCTATTGTATTGGTATCAGTAACAAAGCGAATCCAACGAGCTTGAATATTGTTCGGGAATTTGAAACTGAATTTTTCATTGGCTTTTACAATAAAGCTTTTATAATTCACCCATTCATTGTCACCTGTTGGATCAAATTGAATAGAAATGGTAACAGATTTATTTGATTGATGTGAAAGACTAAGTGTACGATCATCGTAGAAACCAAACAAGTAAGGGTCTGATGGTATATTCGCAAGAACATTGTTATTTTGCCAAGGCCCACCTTTTCCCACTGGTTTTCCTAATTGCCACAAATCATCTATAACACCAGCCCAAACAGAACATTGCTTATCAGCCGATTGAAAAATATGAGGATTGCTTAAAGCTGCTGAATTTTGAGTCAAGCCTGTCATCACAAGCATTCCCCTAAATGATGTATAATCATTGATTTTAAAATTATGAGAAGAGATGGGTCTAATTTTAGCATATCCATCTGCATTTTCCGCTGGCAATTCGTAAAATGTTCCTCCACAATTAAAAAGATCTCTTTCAGTAGCCACTTCTCTACAAATGCGTAATTGCTGTTTTGCCATTAACTCCTGATAGCTTTCATTTCCCAAAGGCAATCTCCACCTTCTTTTAGCATCATCCACTATTAGATAAGAACTAGCATCAACAGTAACCACTTGACTAGGAATAGCAACTTTATCTCTAATAAAATGAGCAATTGAATCATTTGATACCGGAATAATCTTCATTTGTTCATCCATCTCATAATATCCAGTTTCTGTTTTTTTATTTTCAGTATTTGCCAAAATACCTAGAACACCACGATTATTCCCCAAGCTATAGAGCAAACCTCCTTGACTATTGGTTGATCCAACAGTAGCTAACCCATTGAACATTTTATTTGCGGTTAGCAATCTTGGCTTATTTGAGGAATACACAAAAGAAATAGTTGCTTTAGTAGCATTATCAGCCTTCACACGAATCCATTCTGCTTGTTCATTTGGGTCAAAAGCTACCCATGTAGAACTATTTGCTACAAGTTTTAAGGTTTGCAATTTGCTCCATTGGTTATTTCCTTTTTTGTCAACTTCAAAAGAAAAATTTAAGTCTTGCTTGCCATCGTTCTTTACCCATGCAATTCTATTATTCCATCCTGCAAATAAAAAAGGATCTGATACTGAACCAGGTTGAATTGATTCCGAAAGCCATACAGAACCTGCCGCATCGGTTGTTCCAGTATGGTCTGGTTGAGTTAATGTAGTAAACCATAAATTAGATTGTGATTGACCAGGACCTGCAATCCCACCTTTTGCTTGTCTTTTATTTAAGAACTCACTTTTGGCCGCATCGTCACAACCAAAAACCAATTGGTCATTCCATCTTGTAAAATCTCCTATAACTTTTAAATAAGAAGATCTAGGACGAATACCTGAGGTATTTGAAGCAATAAATGTTTGAGGAAATTTCCAAAACATGCCATGCATGGTCATCAAGTAATCTGGATTTTTTTCTGAACCTATATTTCGAATCCTAGGCCATTCGGTATTCCAACCATGAGCGCCGTCATAACTATTACTTGCTTTGGGTAATCTATAAAAGGTCCAATTTCCCTTATCTCTCAAACCAAACAAAACAGATTTATAGTCCCAACCGGTAGACCAGATTGGCTGTGTATTAGGATTGTCATTCCCATAAATTCCACCAGGTCCTGTTACTTCAGTAAACTGGTTTCTTCTAATCAATTTCCAATTTTTTCCATCCCATTCAGAAAGAGAGCCTGCTTCCGTTTTTGGGTCTGTTCGCGCCTTCTCCCCTTGTTCTCCATTATTAGAGTATACGAGTACACCTTGACCAGAATAAGTTCCTTTTCCATGAACTCCAACTAGTAATTCACTTTCAAAACTCTTTGCACCTTCTCTTCTCATTAAATTCCCGTCTTTATACAAGGTATTTATCGCCAATGAATGAACATCTACCTCATAAAAACCTTCTTCCATAGTTCCAATAATCACTTTATTTACAGGATCCGTTAAACTTCTGGCAGTTCCCGTAAATCTTCCAGGAGCTTTACTAATAGGAATGACCCGAACATTTCTATTGGTATCAATGACATAAGGCCCAATAAATAATTGACTACTTTCTTTATGTATCATTCTGTTGGCAGGTGTTCCACCAATACTTTCAGGTCTTGTAATCTTTTGTAGAGATGCTGTAATTTCATAAAGCTTATCAGAAGATCCAAAGGGCAAATGAGGACCATACGTTATAACCCATAATCGATTAGCCCATGGTACTACTGCACCAGTTCCACATTCCCCTTCATTATTAAAATAAGCAAGGCTTGGATAAATTCCACTTATGCTAATAGGCGATTTAATTTTTTGTGCAAACAATGCACCAGCAAAGACAATCAAGCAAAATGGAGTTAAAAAATATTTTATTTTCATATTCAATTCATTAATAATTCTTACTCTAGATTTTAGACAAAAATGGTTACCTATTTAAGCATAAATTCAATATCAGATTTTCTAGATTCAGGCGTAACTTTTAATGAAACTATTTTCCCATCTTTTAATTCTCCTTCAATGGTTGTTGCATATGGTGCGTGTAACTTGAAAGAAACATCCCAGTCTTTAGGCCAGGAGGGAAATAAAAAAATCTTATTGTCAACCGTTTGCATTAGCATTTCTTGTAGACCAATCATTCCACTACCTCCCCAATTATGATCTGGTACCCAATCATGCCCTGGCCCCCAAAATGTTGGAAATCTTCTCTCTGAATCACGCAACTTCTGAATAGTAATTGCAGCAGCTTCTTTAGTAAGACCCAAACGAGCACAAAAAATAGCATCCTGATGCCAACTGATATAATTCTTTTGAATTGGCAGATCCGTTCCGTATTTCCAGGTATTTATTGCTGTTTCTAAATCTGGCTTTCCAATTCCATAGATACCATATGGGTAAACAGGATATAGTTGAGGAATTTCTTGATTATTTATGCGTGCCCATGTCCAAGCAGGTGAAATGGTTCTATGACCATTTTTCTCCCTAAATGCAATAGGAGGAATACGATTTAACATGGCTCCCCAATGTTTGCGTTTTTCTGATGAAATATATTTGTCTGAAAGTTCTAACAAACGAGTTAATACAGTTTGTAACCCAGCAATAGTAGAGGTAGAATTATAAGCCATTTTATAAGTTTCGGCACCCGTACCGGGATATAAAATTAGTTTCCCATTCCCGTCCAATGCCTGACGACCACGCAAAAGCGCTTCTTTTTGATAGTGTTCATCAAAAAAGGTCAAACAACTTTCAATAAAAGGAAGATATTTTGAAATATCCTGACCTGAATAACGATCTAGATCTAACATCATTAAACAAAACTCCATTTGTGTGTCCCACAAATATTCTAGCCAAAAATTATATTCAACTCCCTTTGGAAAATAGTCGGGTCTTTTCCATCCATATGATGTGGCTAATGGAAGTCCAAATTGTTCTAGTTGTTCAGTGAAGGAAGCTCCTTTATGCCCCCAATAATATTCCGTTCTTTTTTCTGCATTCCCCAAGGCTTGCAAATAAAAATTTAACTGTGGCGCAAGCATATCAAAATCGCCGCTTTTAAACATAGGAAAGTATACTAAACGCTGATTTTGTGCGGTATGTGTGCCCCCACCCCAGTTTCGATGATCAGGAGTAAAAGGAAGACTTTTATCTATATATGATGGGTCAAAAGTAAATAAGCCGCCATTGAATTTAGTAGGATATTTTCCATAAGCATTACATGCTAACTGATATCTAAAAAGTTGATAATTCCTTCCAACCTGCCATTCAGCAGACTTAGCATTAGGAATATCTGGAAAGATATTAATATAGCTTCTATTCCAAAACTCATTCCACCAACGAAGTGTTTTTTCTTTGGCAATTTCTTGTTGCAAGATAGCCTTAGCTTCTATTTCATACAATCCTTTATTCCAGACTTCAATGGAAGCTGTATTATCAACATGCAGCATTACCTTCAAATGATTATTACGAGAAGGTTTCTTTGTTTTTAGCTTCCAACCTTTGAAATCTGTATCAGCATATTTTCCCAATGTGGTTCCTACAGCTTCCATATTATTACCAATTATCTCTCCACCAAAAGTCAAATTTTTAAGGGGATTCCATAGTTGGTCTTTAATGGAAACTAAGTCCTGTTGCTTTACTGTAAAATCAAACAGGGTTTCATTGTGGTTGCGATGATAAAAGACTATTTTATTTTTGTTAAACCCAATTGAATCTCTTCTAATAATAGCATTCATTGGTGCATCGCGATAGCCTAAACTGGCATTGGTCATTTTTTGATCTTTCCATTCTAAGTCATTGATTCGCCAATTTTCATAAATAGCTTCAACAGTCACTGGCCTGTTACTTTCGGTTTCAACATTGATGACCGGCTTAAAAACGTCAACCCAGATTTTGACTAGCGTATTAATTCCTGCATATTTTCCTGAAATCTCAACATATCCCTCCTTTAGTTTCAATTCTTGTCTAAATTCACCCTTATCAAATGGATTGGGACTTATCTTCAACCTTACTCTTCCAAGCTTTGGGAAAACATTGTTTTCGTCAAAAGCGCCACTTCTAGAAAGATAAAATAATATCTCACCTTTTTCAACCCATACATTTAGTCCAATATCACCACCACCACATGGCATGGATTCAGATGAATTTTGACTTTGGGAAGTCCAAACAATATTGTATTGATCTAACCCAATTCTATTCTGACCAAATGTTTTTAGAATTGAACTAGATAAAACAAACACCATTAAAATCCAGACAATACTTTTTCTCATCATGAATTGAAAATTAGATTATTGAATACTTGAATTAAAGACTTTAAATCCACTTAAATTTTCAACTACAATGGTTGTGGTTGCAGATGGCTTGGCCATCCTGATCTTGGTTGATTCGCCTGGATTTAACAATGGCAATGCATATTCTCTTAAAATCTTATTTTCTGAACTTAATACAATTTTATAATTTTTCAATGTGTACGATGGAAAATCTGCACGTGCAGTAATGACCAGATCAGCTTTTTCGTAAGTAACTATCACCGGTGAAAGATCAGTCTGGAAAGAAGTATAAAGTCCTCTAGGTTTTCGATTGGCATCAACAATACCCCACTCCCTGTATCCACTTGAATTGGTATTTGTAAACCTGCTCAGATAGTCGTTGAAACTCCAATAAGATATACCACTAGCATAGGGATTTCTTCTCATAATTTCAATTACCCCTTTGAGATTGTCAATACGTTGTTGTTCATTTTTCACTTGGTCGGATCTTAGTCCGAATTCTGATACAAATACTGGTTTATCCGGGTATTTTTGATGAATGTTTTGAAGTAATTTTTCAAACCCTTCCAGTCCTGAATAGATATTAATGCAAATAAAATCGCAATGGCGATAGCTGTCGTGTGGAGGTAACAAGTTTTCTTTATTTCCGGCAGAACCAAGTCCCATAAAAGTAATCAGACGTGTCTTATCAAGTTCTAGGTATTTTTCGCGTTGGAACAGAGTCCATTCATCTCCTTCGGGTGTCCAGCTTTGGTATTCATTGCCTGTGCTCCACGCTACAATGCTCGGTGAGTTCCAGAATTCTTCCACCATCTCAGTCATTTGAGCACGAAATTTCTCCCTCAAAGTTGAATTCCCCAATAATACTGAAGAGAACCCCCAGCTCGGAATCTCTGCAAAGATGAGTGATCCGTTTTCATCAGCCCATTTGTAGAAATGTTTGCTGGTTGGTGTATGACACAACCTAGCCATTATCATGTTTCCATTGCGCTGTAGCCCCATGTCCAGTGAGGCCAGTTCAGCGGGGTCTGTTGATCCATACTTTGGATGATCAGAATGACGATTGGCTCCAGCCAACCTAATTGGCTTACCATTTAAAAGCAATTGAATTCCTACCTGTTTAAACTCTCTGATTCCAAAATAAGTTTTGTAAGAACTAATTGATTTGTAGTCAGAGACCAATCTAGATTCAATATCATATAAGTTTGGATTGTCAAAATCCCACAACAGCGTATTTGCAGCAGATAATGTATCATCAATCACTACCTTTTCCTGGGTCCACGCTTTCAGTTTGATTGTTTTTGAAAGTTGGTTTCCAGAACGTACAATTTTAAGGTTTGACCTTAAAGTGATGACAGGCTGAAGCGTAATAAGGGTATCTTTAAAAGTTTTGTTTTCAATCCAAGTGATAATTTTGATTTGGGAACTTCCTGTTTGAAGGTTAGGGACAGATTCAATTTTTTGTTTTGAGATAAATATTTTGGAGGATACTTCAATTGTCACATCTCTTGTAATTCCTCCAAATTCATACCAAGGGAAAAGCTGATCGTTTGGGTTTTTGCCGGTTCTTGCCCCCGGAATTTCAAATTGGTTCCATGAATTATCCGCTTCAACAACCAGGTAATTCACATCAGGAAATTTTACTTTTTTAGTGATATCTAATGTAAACGGGGTATACCCGCCCTCGTGCATACCCACCAGTTCTCCGTTAAGGAATATTCTACATTTGTAATAAACAGCCTCAAATTTCAGTCTGACGCATGAATTGGACACATCTTCAGGAAGTTTAAACCCTTTCCTGTACCAGGCTTTACCAATAAAATTATACCGGGTATCAATGCTCCAGGTATGTGGAACGTTTACCTGATCCCATCCAGCAGCTAACATATTTATATTGTCTTTACCCAGTTCCCAAGGCAAATGCCAGTCATTCTGTTCTCCCACATTTGTTGGATCAATGGCAAAACTCCATTTTCCGTTCAAAGAGATCTTCTGTGATCTAGAAGAAACTGCAATAATTAAACTGAACAAAATCAATAAAATATTTTTCATAAAACAGCGATTAAAAAATTCATGAATTATTTCATAAGGAATTAAATAAGATTATCTATTTGCTATCACTTCTCCTCGCAACAAAATTTTTCCCAGGTATACTACTGTATGATTGTATTTCTCAGGATTTCTGCTAATATCTTCCAACTGCATTTCACCTAAAATCTTGATCTTGTCGGGATTGTCTTTAGAAATTTTCAAGACAACTGAATGAATACCTGGTTTAGTTCTGATAAACGCACACTGTCCTCTGTACCGGTTATTACAATTTCGATTAAACCGGTTGATTAATTTTGAATCTACAAACTCATTTCCCGCAATAAAATTAATAGGACTCAATTCCTTCAGATTCATCAAAATTCCATCAAGTTCCAATTCAATTTGTCCAACTTCTGGCCCACCAATATCAAAGATGCCTATCATTGTTCCTTCAAACTTAAAGCTGAGGGATGAACCTGGATTTTCAGCCTTCATCACATAAGGAAATCATGGAGAAAATTGGTTTAAAGATTCAACTTTATTGGGATCAATAGTTACCCATTCAGAACTAAAACTAGCAATTGATTTAGGATCAAGCATCTTAGCATCTTCCCAATTATCAGCAATCAACGGTTCTGCTAACTGATGAACCTGACTCCCTGCTTTATGCATCATTTTCAACATTGTCCTTGCAATAGCTTCAGCATATAAGTTACCACCAGCTTCCAATGGGTGTGTTCCATCTGCCGAAAACACAATTTTTTCTGTGAACACTGCAGGATCTGATTTCCAAATAAGCTTTTCTTTACTCTCAAGAAATGCTGCCTGTAAACCCATGTGAACCGATGGAATAGCATAATAATCTGCTATTTTTTCTAAGTGCTGGATATTCTCTGGAACTTTCCCTTCTGCATATACTTTAGTTTGTCCTTGGGCAGTGGTGTAGATAAAACAAATATCAATTCTTGGATTGTATTTCCAAATCTGACGTACAATCCCTTCCATTCCATCTGGAAAAGCACCATTCACAGCAAATTCAACAAAAACTAAATCCGGATTAAATTTTAAAACCTGATCGTATAACCTACAAGCACCAAGATCTGTTCCCGTTCCCGAAACCCCCGCATTGATTCCCGTCATTTTGACATTAGGAAACAGCTGTTGAATATACTTTGCTGATTGTGCTCTGTACTGATTATTGGCTCTAGTAATACTTCCACCTAAATAGCCAATGGTTACAGCATTTCCCTTTTTAAGTTTATTAAAAAAATTGGGGAGTCCTTTTCGAATGTTGAATTCATCGGGATGAGAAAAATTATTTGTTTGAATAACGGGAGCCGGATAATCTGAAGGATAAAAAAATAATGGACTTGCCCCAGTCTGGCTGGCCGCAATGATATCTTCAGAATTATTTATAAAGGCGCTCATATTCCAACTATCACGCCAGCGAATGAAAAATCTGTTTTCTTTAATAGATATTGGAAGCCAAATATGTTTGCTTTCATATGGATGTTCCGGCTTATTTATATCAAACATGGCAATATAAGCATCCTGCATGCCAACAACAGACATGATAAATGTAGGTTGACCTCCATAGGTTTTCTCTTGTCCAAATCCGTTTTGAGGATTTATACCTTCACATGGATTTCCTTGCAATACCCAAGGTCCTGTAAGTGATTTACTAGTAAAATATCTTGCAGGATTGGGATCCCAACCAGTTGATCCGGATCCTATTAAATGATATATGCCATTAAGCTTAACTATTGCGGGGCCTTCTGTTTTTTCTGTAATCCCTTTACAAACTTCATATTTACCATCAGGGTATAAGTAATCCTGATTCATTTTGCCAACCACAAATACTTTATCTGGCTTTCTTACTGTAAGATGATAGAGGTCTCCATTCTGTTCTTGAAATATTGCATAATCTCCCGAGCCATTTGGAGAATCTGCACCCAAGAATTTGTGACTATAATTGAAAGGCCCAGTAGGACTATCAGATAGGGCAACACCAACATAACCTGTTGTCACCCCTTCTCCTTTTAAGTATAGTTTGAAAAAGGCAACAAACTTTTTAGTTCTGGCATTGTAAACCACTTTGGGTCTATCAAAATTGCATTGGTACGCTAAGTCATGACTATCATCATTATAAACAAGCGGTAGCACCAATCCTTTATCCGACCAATTAATCAAGTCTTCTGAAGCGTAACAATGAATTCCACCATCTGCAAAAGTTTTCTCTGAAAGACCTTTAATTTTATGTGTTCCATACCAATAATAAATACCACCATAAAAAAGTACAGCTCCACCATGTGCATTAATTGGATTGCCATCTGTATCATTCCAAATTTGACCTGGGCTTATTGTGGTAGACTTAGTTTCTACTTGCCTATTCAAATAACTTAAATTCCAAGTATCCTGCCATCTTATCAACATTTGATTTTTACTAAATTCAATTGGCAACCAGATATATCTTCCTGTTATTGGATTTTCTGGTTTCCAAATATCAAACATGACTATATAAGCATCTTTTTTTCCTTCTATGGGAAAAATATAGGAAGATTGCCCTCCATAAGTTACATCACTGCCTACACTATCTAGATGATTGGTTCCAATACATGGATTCCCATGATATGTCCATTTTCCCATAATATTTTCTGAAGTATAGTAGCGTGCTGCATTGGGCTTCCAGCCACTAGAACCAGAGCCAAGCAAATGATATATCCCATTTCTTTTTATGACAACAGGCGCTTCAGTATGCAATTCAATACCTTCACAAGGTTTGTATTCCCCTAGCGGATAATAATAATCACTATCCAACTTCCCAATCACAAAAACTTTATCCGGTTTCCTAACTGTTAGATGGTAAAGACTGCCATCATCATCTGTGAACATTGAGAAATCTCCAGAACCTTTGGGTGAACCGCCCCCTTGAAATTTATGGTGATAGATAAATGGCCCAGTAGGATTATCAGCAATTGCTACACCAACATTACTTGTTTCGTAACCTAATCCTTTTAAATAAAGCTTGAAGAAGGCTACAAATTGTTTATTCTTTTTATTATAAACTACTTTTGGTCTTTCAAGAATACAACCATAAGCCAAATCAGTTTTTTCATTCTTGAAATCAACACTCAAAACAATTCCTTCATCTTTCCAATTGATAAGGTCTGCAGATGAGTAGCAATGAATCCCACCATCGGCAAATGTTTTTTCAGATCTGCCTGTTAGTTTGTGTTCCCCATACCAATAATATTTGCCTTGATAGAAAATAACACCGCCTCCATGTGCATTAATTGGATTTCCATTCTTATCCAACCAATTTTCAGCAGGCTTAAATTCAGTCTGTTCAACAGGAGTTTTTTTTGCCTGAGAAAAAGTGAGTTCTACATTTAAAAACAAAAATATTGGAATAATATAGCAAACAATGGTAGATCTGTTCATTATTCCTTCTTTATGGTTTTTTCAGTGGAATTTGTACATTATAAGAATGACCAAGAGTTTCATTAACGGCACAAAGCAAGGCTACCAGTTTTCCGTTTTCGAAAAATAGTTGGGGTCTTTCCAAAGCTTCTAACTGTTTAATTCTGCCATCAGCCCATTTAATTTTCAAATTTGATACAAGAGGGTGTTTTGCCAATTTCCAATCCAATCCGTCTAGTGAATAAAACAATACTAAACTTCTACCTGCATTTGTAAAAGCACCTTTCATATCTTTCACAATAGCGTAATAACAATTATCCTGATACCAAACAAAGGGATCTTCTGCAGGAAAGTCAACATTTTCAACTGTGAAAATGGGCTTGTTTTGTTTTACAAATGGGCCTTCTGGTTTATTAGCTATTGCAGTTAAATGCACAACTGGGCCACCAAAGGGTTGTGGTTTTTTACGTGCAACTGCTTTATATACCATAAGGAAACGTCCGTCAGGCATTTGGGTCACAGATGGATTTGCCACCATTTGTGCGTCGTAGGCTGTGGTATCTGAAGAAATGTCAATGATTGGTTTATCAAATCGTTTCCATGGACCATTTGGATTATCAGCAATGACTACTCCAATTCGTTGATTGTTCCTATGTGTCCAATTCAATTGTGGACTGGTAATTTTACCATCCCCATAATTTCCGGCATAATACAAATAATATTTTCCATTAAAAAAATGAACAGTAGGATTGTGTGAATACATCCCATCCCAAAAATTAGGACCACGATGAGGGATCACTACATCTTTAAACTCAAATGGCCCAAAAGGTGAATCAGATATAGCATGTGCAACTTCTGAACTTGTCACCCAAGCTGACATGCCTAAATTTCTGGGCCATCTTGAATAAAAAAGGTGGTACTTTTTATCAATATGAGATTTAACTAAAGTACCGCACCATATATAGGAGCTATCATTAATGAACTTGGCAGTTAAGGGAACCGGTTGAATCATTTTTTCAAAATTCAATTCACCCGCAACTGGATGTTCTTTTTGAGAAAATACAGCTATTGAACACAGCATACAAAATAAAAAAAGTAATTGCTTTTTCCTCATGGCAAACATTTTAAAAATAGAAAAAGGAAAACACATCATCTTCCCAATCACATTTATTACTAAAATTATTGATGATACATCTCATTAGTTGCAGTAATAATCAGGAACATAAAAAATACCTATCGATATCATAGCCGGAAACGTTATCGATAGGTTGAAAATAAATACAATAAGCATTAGACAAACCCTTATCCCTTTGGAATAAAAGGTGGAAATAATTGAAACTCTTTAATTCCGGACATATAATCCCTGTCTTTGATGACCAATCTAAAATATCTTGCAGTTATAGGACTAAGCTCCTTTTCCCAATCTCCCATTATTTTGGCCTCTACCCATGTAATCCAATTGTTGTCTTTTTGATACTGCAATTCAAAACCGAGAATGGATGAATTCAACAATACGCGCTCCATTAATTTTACTTTCCCTACCAATTGAGGTTTTCCCAAATCCACCTCCAGCCAAGCTGATGATTGAAAGATGGCCCTCATTTGATCCTTATTTCTGATATAATGTGCTGAACTTCCATAATATTGATCAATATCAATATTGTCTCTTCTACCCGGCACCCAGAATGTACTTGGATTGTCGTCAATTGCTGAATTTGCATCATGCAAAAATTGGCCCACCGAGCTTGAAGCAATGATTTTCTTTTGATAGGCTAAAGAACCTGAACTGGAAAATGGTCTAATGATTCCAGCATTATCTGCATTTTTATTTAAAGTAAGTTTTATAGTTGTAGCTATGGTGTCTTTCAGTTTTGAAACTACGATCAATTTTAGGTTTTCCTTACTCTGAATAAATGGAATTGGTTGTCCATTAAGTAGGCTAGCTTGCAAAACTGTAATACTCATTGCTGGCAAAACAATGGTATCATTAGGCTGCTGAAGCAGATGTAAGAAAACTGATTTTCCTTTATAGGTACTTAGTATCTGATTGGTAGGGGTATATGGTCCTCCTTTAGTTCCATAAACAGATTGTTCAATTGGCTTTAACCAACGTCCGAATTCCCTGAGGCGATTTTCAAAATTTGGGGGTATTTGTCCAAGACTATCTGGGCCAGTATTCAATAAAAGGTTTCCGTTACCACCCGCACATTTCAATAAAGTAATAGCTGCTTCTTTTAGTGACCTAGGGGTATCGTTAAAACGCCACGCCCATTGGTGTCCCAAATTGGTACATGTCTCCCATGGCACAGCACCATATCCTGCTACAAATCCTTCCGGAGTTGCATAGTCTCCGTTGGTTCCAATATAACTATGAGATTCATCTGTATGTAAAACATCTAAGCGATTATTGATAATAATACCCGGTTGCAATCTATTGGCCATTTCATAAATTAAACTAGGTTTAACTGGAGATGGCATGCCTTCGTAGTCAATCCACAAAAGACTAATTTTTCCATAATTTGTTAGGAGTTCTTTTAATTGTTCCAATACACGTGCTTCGAACACTTTGTTGGATGCCCCATTTCTACAATCCAAATCTTTCCAATCAGCTGGTGAGAAATACCAGCAAATAGGCAATTGTGCTTTATGAGCTGCATCTGCCAGCTCTTTACAAACATCTCTACCAAATGCAGATTTCATGATATTATAATCGGTAGTCTTGGTATTCCACATACAAAACCCATCATGGTGTTTTGCAGTAAAAACCAAATACTTCATTCCTGCGGACTTAGCTATCTCAACCCATTTGTCTGCATTAAATTGAACAGGATTAAATCTTAAATACAATGAATCGTATTTTGATGCTCCATAACTAGCCCTAGACCAACTAATTTCTTTTCCAATCACTGAAACAGGCCCCCAATGCATAAACATTCCCAATCTTGCATTTTGCCACCAGGCCAATTTAGACTGCTGATAATTTCTTTGCTGTGCCTGAATTTGATAATTGATTAAGGCTTTGTTGTTCTGAGCTAGCCCTATAAACAACATTGATTGAAACAAAACAAACTGTGCTAATTTTTTCACTACAAAAGAATATTTAATAATATGATTGTTAATTCATATTGATGAAAACAATTCTAATTAATTTATACTGGGTAACTTTTTTCTGATTACTAACTCAAAAATTGTTTGATTCCGAATTAGCTTAAAATGGTGTAAACTCTTATTACCATTTGATTTCAGATAGCCATCAAAATCTGCAAGACTATTTATTTTATTTTGATTAACTATTTGAATCAAATCACCTGTTTTAAACCCTAACCGGTATGCTTCAGAACTACTATCAACATTTGTCAAAGCAACACCTCCTGATTCAAACGCAACACCATAAGCAGACATTTCTTCTCCTTTTGGCGCTTTGAGTAAAACGTTTAACCAAGAGTAGGTTTTAATTTTTGGTATTGAACCAGACTCATTAAACTCAATATTAATCTCTGGCAACAAAGGTGTTTTTGCAATTTTTTTTAATGAAGGTTTAGTAACTCCAAAATGATCCATATCAAAATTTACAAACCCTTGCTTTATTGCTAATGAATTCTGTTGGAGTCTAAAATCTCCAAGTGATGGATTAATAAATAAAGGATTCCCATTGATTGAATTAGAATCACAACCATTTTTAATAAACTTGTACATGGTTGCCTTGTCAGTTACATAAAAATTATAATCCAACTCTTTACCCCATTTCCCATCAATAGGAATGGCTGAATTCATAATTGCTGGTTGATAAGATTTAAAAACAATATTATTCCTAAATACATCACCACTATTTCTATACCAAACATGTGGATGTAATCCATTTTTAAGAATGATATTATTGGTTACTATCCTACCATATCCTTCTCTTAACTTTAAGCCTCTGTTTAAGAGTAAATTGTTATAAATTTCATAGTTGGTTGACCCATCATCTAAGTCAATATCCCAACCATGGTCACATCGCCACCGAGAGTTTCTAATAATATTTTTGTCTAGCATATCCAACAATGGCAGTGAAGAATCTTTTTCAACTGCAGTTGAGGTTTCATTTGCGTTACCAGTCCAATATCTGTCCCGGCCCCAAGAATTGAAACTACCATGATCACCTGTTTCTAACACTGTATTAAAAACATCGCAATTTTCAATGATATGACCTCCAAAGGTTCCTTCATTGATATTTATGCCTGCTCTGGGCACATCGTAAATACTACAATGATTGATTCTTACGCGGTGTGACATTGAAATATGTATAGGCGCAGTCTGTTTTTCATCTCTACCAGTTAGTGTAATCAAACAGTTTTCAACCAAACAATCCTCAGGGAAATTTTTACTTTTTGGACCTGGTGTTCTATCAATGGTTGTATAATTTTGTTTTGAATACCTAAATAATGGACTTCTAACTGCATTTGGATCTCCAACAAATGCAATTCCTGATGCACCACTATTATGTATATAACAACCAATGATAGCAATACGTCTATTATAGTTATTCACAAAAATGGTATTGCCGCCAACCTGATCAAATTCACAATCTGAAATAGTACAATCTTCTGCCCCATCAAAGAATACAGCCCCTCCTCTAAAAACAGTCCAATCGGACCTTAATAAAGGTTCTTTATTATCCATGAAAGTCCTGGCAGCATGTTTAAAAACAAATCCTTTTAATTGAATACCTTTTACTGGCTTTTCTGTATTTCCATTGAACTCAATTAGATTTCTTAACCTAACTACTTCTACTTTAGCATTTTTCAAATTAGTTGTTGGTTCAGGAAAATAATATAATTTCTTGTCCTGCTGATTATAAAACCATTCTCCAGGCACATCTAATTCTTCAAACACATTTTCAACCATTCTATAAACTGGATGCATTGCTGAAGGTCTATTATTTTGCCAACCACCAATTGTGTCAAGCAATCCATTTGGTTTCTTACCTTTTATCAACCAGTGCATATCACCCCATAGTAGGTTATGCATGGCATGCAAATAAGCTCCAGCTGGGTTTTCCCATTTATCCAAATGATTTTGATCAATAGGATTATTTAATGAGTCATTTTTGATTGTATGACTAAGCTCCCAAGTATCATAAACATTTTTCCCAGAAATAGCATTTGGGAATCTTGCCATTCTTTGTCTAACCCCATTAATATATAATTGATCAATATTTAGATTTTGGGGAACAGTTGCAACATAAATTCCATTTCTATATGGCTCCCACTTAACTTGAAGCAAGCTTCCTCCACTCAAAATTGCTCCACCTTCTTCTAAGGCTCTAAACGTGATATTGCTATCTGTAGGAGTTAAATGTATGGTTTGATCCAAATAATAAGTTCCATTTAAAAAAACCACTTCAACCTTGTTGTTAGAACTCATCTTTGCTGCAGTTGATTGGGCTTTTGCAAAACTAATTAAAGGTTTATCAATAGTTCCAGGATTAGAATCTTTACCTTTTGGTGAAACATAAATTGTTTTGAGAACCAATTCTCTATTTTGTTTTATGTTTATTGTATCCTTAACAACAATTGGTTTTTTATCAATACAATGTTTCTTTAAATTGATACTATTGTAATCAAGATTATTTGAATAAAAATCATTTTCGCTTGCATGTAGGTTACACACTACTATGAAAAAAATAAAATTTAAACCAATAAGTTGAAATATGCTTCTAGAATCCATTTTCAGTCTAATAAAAAACATCAAAAATGTTTTAATGATAAATTATATATGGAATCATTTAATAGTTGCTGCTACATTTTCCTTAGCTATCAGATAAACTGGCCCAACTAAGCCTGCAGGTAATAATGGTGTATCTTTTTTGTGATAGTACCAAACAACAAATGCTTTCCTGTTTTTTTCAGGTCGAGATTGATTTTTCAGAAACCATTCAGGATATGCTTTCATCATGCGACCGTTGGCCCCTCTATCAACTCCCCATTCAAAATCTGCCGGATATTGTTCATCACCCACCAACAAATTATGCCAAGAATTAACAATAGCAATTTCAATAATATTGGTACCCACTTTCAATAAATCTGATATATCACTTATAAAGGGGGTATTCCAAAATACCCTATTCAATTTGCCATTAACCTTAACAGTTGCTAAATCATAAACCTTACCTAAATCAAGTTGATAATGTTGACCATTTTTAAAAGAAGACGTATTTAACTCAAAGCTGATTTTATATTTTGCAGTACCTGAAAAGTATTTTATAGAATCGGCTGTATTATTGGAAAAAGAGCCTAATGTTTTAATATTCGATATAAATGATTTACCTACAGGCGGATAAAAGGATACCTCTTCCCTAAAATTTAAAGGGATAGTATCTGACTTTTTCAAATCAAAGGACTTTGTCTTTCCAGATTCAAAGTACATAGTTCCTTTAACTGGTATAACCGACTCTAAAACTGGAACTCCGTTTTTTGATGTATTGATCTGATATTCAGAACTTGATTCTATACCTGTTAAATGATCAAAACCAGTTGGAAGATTCATTCTAAATACTACAAATAGGGATTTATGTTTAGGAAGAATTAGATCAACTTCAGTAGCATTGTTTTGCATTCTCCAAATGGGTGCTTGAATAATTGTTCCAGTTTCTGCATCCCATAATTCAGGTATCTTTTTTAATACAGAAAATGAAGCGGTGAATTTTTTATCGGCTTCGCCAACATTGGCAATAAAATACCAAGACGCTTTACCATTGGTACGTTGTTGTATTTGAATATCTGAATCAGGATTCAATAGTTTATAGGTTGGCAAGCAACCAAGCTTTTCTAAAATATTGTTTAGCCCTTGAGAAGAACTGTCTGTATAAAGAACGCCTTTACCAATATGTTTAACTGAAGCCTTATCATTACCCCACAATGAATTTGCAATCTTGGTTATTGTTACATCGCTATTGGGATAATTTGACAAACTTGGAGAAGCTACTGGTTTTGCAGAAATGATTGTAGCACCTTGCTGTAACAACTCTTCTATTTTAGAGACGATTTCTGGAAGTAATTTTCCATTATGGGGTATTGTTAATACAAAATAACTTCTTCCAGAGGGAAGCACAATTTTGCCATTAATCACTTTAAGTTTATGTAAAAAAACATCTCTTGAAATAATATCAGTAAGGGGTGAATCACCACCTAGACTTAGTGCAAAAATGGTTGTCTCTCCCTTTTGTAACATAGTCTGAACCCTAGACATATATTGGAAAAATTCTTTTCCTGGTTCATACCAAGTTTGATATCTACTAAAATGGGTACCCCACCAACCCATGCCTAAACCCGGTTGATACTTGTCATTAAAAGGTTGATGTACCCAATGATGTAATACCATTCTGTTCACACCGGTTGCATAACCGCCATCAAGTGTAGGTTTTAAAAAAGATGGAACTTCTGACCATTTGGAATTTATGGGAGAACCTGTTAAAGCCTCTGCTGCAATGATATTTTTACCAGCAGCACGAGCCGAACCGGTAACAACTGGGTTAGCAGGAGTTTTTCTGCCACTCCAAAATTCCCTCATTGGAATATCAGCTAATGCAGAACCCTCTACTATGCTAAATGGACCACCATAAGCTTCGTGTTGAACTTGCATACCCACAGCATGTATCATATTGGCAGCGGGATTCCAACCATTTGTAAAAAACAATTGACTAATAACGTCTTTATAATCCCACTCAAACCTTGCACTAAGTTCTTTACTTTCTATTTCACGTTGGGAGGGTAATAAAGAATCTTTGGGGTTATTACTTTTTTTACCGTTTCTCACTGTAGCATTAAAAGTCATCAACCATGGTAATGGGTCATAACCTTTTAATTTAATAAAATCTGATCTAAAGCTTTCACTCCAATTTTGATTCCCCGCTTCATAACTATCAATTAAAAAATGTTTTAACCCAGTTCCCAATAATGGACCTAAATGTGTTTTTAAAGGTTCTATTACATTTGTCCAATGCAATTTGGTCATAGACAGACTCATTTTATCTGCTTCTAAAACCTTTCCTAATAAATCATCCGGAATTGGATGAGGCGGTCTACCAGTTGAAGCATGTGCTAATCTATAGATAACCCATTTCCCAATTGGTGAAGACCAGTTTAGATTTCCATTCGCATCCATTTTTGATGAAATATCAAGTACTTCATTTAATTTAATAGAAGATTTATTGGCAGGAATGGCCAATACCGCAATATCCTTAAACCAAGAAACAGTTCTTCCGGTTTTCCCCCAACCTTCATCAGCAACAATAATAGGGTTGGGTAGTTTTAGAGTTATATTGGTATTTCCTTCAATGATGGTTTCACTCCATACCAACTGCTGCATGCTTTGTGGTTCATCAATCCATGGTCCACCTGTAGTGGAATAGCCAACGGTATTATGCAAACCCAAATCAAGACCCAAACGTTTTGCTTCAGAAGCCGCGTGCTTGATGGCTTCCCAATATTTGGGGCTTCTATAAGTTTGGTCAGGCCAAGGATTATTCAAAGTAGGCAAATGACTTTCAACTACTGATGAAGAAATATTGAAAATGGTAGCACCTCCTATTCCTGAAGCCTTCATAGCTTCTAAGTCTTTTGTAATACCTTCTTTTGAGAAATTGGATCCCAACCAATGCCACCATACATATGGCCTATAGACAATGGGGGGATGTAAAAAATCGGTCTCTAATGAAGTTGTTAATCCAGAATTGATTAAATGCTTTTCTTTTTGAGAGTACCCGTTCAAAAAGGTTAAAAAAAGAAAAACAACATTCAATAAAAAATATCTTTTCTTCATCTGATTGAAAATTAAAAATGAACAGTATTGTTAATGCTTCTATTTTATTATAAATTTTGATTCTAAGAAAGTCACTATCTAATAAAATCTAGTACCTGCCAATTTTGATTTTTGCTGAGTTGTTTACCTTTCTTTATTCCAAATGGATGAACCAAATTAGTATTATGCTTCACTGCTTCTATTGTAGGTTTGATAGAATTTCCAGTTGATAACAAAATGGAATCTCCCTTTTTTAAATGAACTAATATTTCACCGTTACCCAAATACTTAATAGCATTTTTAATGGAAAAATCTGCAGGTCTTAATTGACTCGCGTAAATTGTTTTAAGAATAAAATCCTCCCCGGTTAAACTTTTTACTTTAATCCATTCAAGCTGCTTATTTTTCATGGAAGCACTCACAAAAAAACCCCCTTCGGCCCTTAAATCAGAAAAATTGGCGTCTTTCCATTCAACTGGCAAGGCAGGAAATACTTGAATCTTACCTCCCCAACTTTGCAATAGCATTTCTAGCACCGATGCAGCCCCACTTAAAGGCGTTTCAATTACAGGGTTTCTTCCATCGCTTTCTGTATAAAATGTATTGGTGTGAAATTGACTAATACCAGTACTACCGGTTAAAAACTGTTGTAGATTTTTATTGGCATCATCACCCCTACCTAATGCCGCGTATAAGGATGCAGCACCTGTATAAGAATAACCTGCCAATGATTTACCAGATTCAATTTTGTGCCAGTGATCTACAGATTTATCTACTAAAATACTATCTGCTTTAATATCCGGTTTCAATTGAAAAAGTGGATATAAAGCTAACAAGTGAGAATAATGTCTGTGTGACATATCAATCGATTGATTACTAGCTATCATTAATCCATTTTTATCAATTGGATAAGCCACTAATTTCTCCAATACTTGTTTCCATTGATGAATATCTTTTTTTATTCCTGATTTTTCACAAGTCTGAATCATTGTGTTCAATAACCATCGGAGATTCGCAAGATTGTAATTAGAATTGGTATATTTTTCAAACCCTCTATACTCTGGCGATTCCATAGGTAGAAGCTGAATATTTCCCAAAGAATCCACCTTCATCATTTTCTCATAACAAGCGTAAATTTGAACTGCTTTGGGTAACCATTTTTCTTTGATTGCTTGCCAATTTCCAGCATAAGCATATTGTTTCCAATAATTATTCATAGTCCAACAAAGATCACCGAGCTTGGGACCACAAAATCTATTTAAGAGCACTTCAAAATTATCATCAACAATGCTGATCATATTTTCTCCTAACGCTAGATGATTGCTAGTGTAAACTGGAAAATAGGTCAATTGAATATTTAAGTTCCACCACATTCCTGGCCATTGACTTGTTTTATAGTAAGGGCCAAATAAATCTACGGCAGGGCCGTCAGGTCTAGAGCATGTTGCCATTTTGTATAACTGAATCCAATAGAATGCCTCAACCCTAGCATCGGGTATACTCAAAAAAGATTTTTTGTAAAACTGGTGCCACCAATTTTGATGAGCTTTCTTTACATTGACAATTGGCAGTTTTTGGGTATTAGTAATAGCTTCCATTGCAACTTTTTCAGATTTATTTGCAATAGGCACTTCATTTGCAATACTTAAATAGAGGGTACTTTGTTTCTTTTTACTGGTAACCAATTCAGTCCAAACAGTTGCATAATCCCCACCCGCAAGTAATGACTGTTTAACAATATGGAATTTGTTCTGACTATATGACTGAGGAGAAGGATTTGTGATGTATGATTTAGAATCACTGTTATTGGGGAAAACCAATGCCCTTGGTGAAGAGGGATTTCCGGGTAAAAAACGCCATTTATATGCCGCTTTAGTTGCTCCATTTATTTCCGTTGAAACAACTTCAATTATTTCTACATTTTGATGATAGGGAACATACGCTTTAATTTCAATGGTACCTGCTGTTGTAATGAATTTTCCTTTTATTTCAGCATTCCAAATATCTTGTTCCATAGTACCAGATAAGATTTTACCAAAAGGCTTTAGTAACATTGCTCCCACTTCTAGTCTACAGAAATCATACAAAACACTTGTTCCAGGTACTCCAAAAGATGTTTTTTTGTCCGGAGCTTTTCTATGGTCTGTCACATCCGTTCTTCCAACATGAAAAACAATACTACTATCCAATTGAGAAACATAAACCATCATTCCAATTTGACCATTACCAGTAAATGCTCCTTCATTCCATTGCAAAGGCATTTCTTCCCAAACTAAATTATGCTGTTGAATATAGGATGGCCAATTAACCTTCATGGTTGGAGATACAGATTGGGCTATTAGACAAGTATACCCTGAAAAGAAAAGAAAAAAAACAAACAGTTTTTTCATACTTATTTCTAGTTGTAAGAATTTATTAACAGATCAGTAATTAAGGTAATTTAATTCCCAGTAATCCTAAACCAATCAAAATCCGCTGCTATCCTTTTGCCTGTTCCCCTATTAAATGAATAAACCCCTACCATCATTCCCATAAAGCCCCAGTTGGGTGTACCCTGATCACTCAGGTAAGAGGCATTCAAAATAGACCCTGCCTTTTCCCATTTTTTATTATCATAACTGTAAAAGAAATCTCTACGAAGTTTATCAACCGTAACTTTTAGATATAAAATAGTTTGTCTAATATTTGTCACTGTATGATTAATGGAAGGAACGCCAAACTTCATCTCTTCTAATACCAATACAAGCTTTCCCAAACTATCTCTTTGCAAACCTAATTTAGCAAATGTTTTTGTATCATAATAACAAGTAATCCCTGCCTGTTCTTTTGAATCAGGATTAAAATTCATTTTTAAGCTTGCTTGATATTTTAACCATCTTTCTCTTTGAACTAATACATTTCTACCCAGAATGGTATCCAAATCATAATTCCCTGTGTAAATCCTCAGAAACCCTTTCTTTTCCATTAAACTAATATCCTTTTCAACTGGATTTCTTCTGAATTGCCATGGCAGGTCAATAGAAGAACCTTTAAATTCATCAGAAGCCTTGTTCACTTGTTTATATTCCGGCAAATTTGGTTTTACATCAATGTCCATTGCTTGCCTACCTGTTTTATCCTTTGGCCAACCATCATTTGTCCATTCAAGTCTAATTAAAGAGGTTTCTCTTCCAAGTTGACTAATCCCCTTGGTAGCCGGCTTATCCTTTAAGATGCCAGGTAACCAGCGTTGCGATATAACCATGGTAAACCATTCCTCATTTTGAGTCTTAAATATTTTACCATGACCTTGATGAAAATTAATGGCTTGTGGATTCTTTTGAGTAAGCGATGGATTGTAAGGAGAATTAATATAAGGGCCATATATATTCTTTGATCTTGCAACCAACATATGATGCCCATTGAACAAACCTCCTGAAGCAGCCATTGTTAAATAGTAATAACCATCTTTGAATATCAGATGTGGACCTTCAGGTGCAGCTTTTTTCCCTTCTGTTTCCAACCAAAAAGGACCTTCTACAATCTTTGTACATTCTTTATTGAGTTTAACAATCTTTGTTCCGTTTCCAGTAGGTATACCTGCAGCATACAGCATAAAATGATCTCCATTGGGATCCACAAAATGTGAAGGATCATTACCATTGTCTGTTAATTGAACTGGTTTAGACCAAGGTCCCATGATTGACTTTGATTTAACCATATAATTTCCTCTTACATTGTAACTTCTATCTTTTTTTAGCTGAACAGTACAATAAAACACATAAAATTCCCCATTATTGTAAGAGATATCCGGTGCCCAAATACCCATGCCATCCCAATAGGAACTTAGGTCTAAATCTTCTGTCTTATTGAATACATGTCCAATCTGCTTCCAATTAACTAAGTCCTTAGAATTTGAAATAATAATTCCAGGAAAATATTCAAAAGTTGAATTAACGCAATAATAATCATCACCCACTTTAACTACAGAAGGGTCTGGAAAAAAACCAGGGATGACGGGGTTTACATATTCAATTTTAGCAAGTTTTGGATACCATCGCTTATAGCTGCTGTCTTGAGCAATAATATTTATGCAAATACAATAACAAATAGTAAAAAGAAATATTCTAGAATTTGATTGCATTTAAAATCAATTTATAAAAGATAATAGGCCTATTTTCCAGATCATTTATTCCGAACGGTATAGAATAAATTCTCCTATTGAAGGTGCTTCTTTTTGGTTTTCTAATAACAACCTAAACTTCTGAGCTTTAATAGATACAAACCTTTCAGTACTGCCTGTTCCATCAGTAGAAAGAGAGCTGATAGTTTTCCAATTTTTACCATCCCAATATTGGAGTTCATGTGATTGTTTTATACCTGACCATGGATGCCATGGTTCCACCAATGACAATGCATTGATAGAATAAGCAGTTCCAAAATCTATCTCCAAACTAGCTTTTGTAATACCTTTTACAGCCTGCCATTTTGAATTTGGATTGCCATCATTCAAATTTTTGGTATTTGAACTGCTGTCAGTACTGCTAGCAACTATTAATTTGCCTGAAGTGGGCAATGGTAATACCTTAGGCTCTCCCTCAAATTCAATGGCAATTACTGAACTCATTTTATCTGAGGCATAACCTGGTAATTGTAATTGGCTACTAGATGTAGAAGCAACTATATTCAGATTTTTATTCTTATCCGCCAACAAATAGGCTTTCTTAATCTTATTGCCCAATGGAACTTCTAAAAGACCATTGGTTGGCCAATCAAAAACGTGTAAATAAATCACTTGACCTTTTCTGGTAGCCCTACCCCATGATAAAAATGGGAATGGACTTGCGCTTGTACCATAGATTGATTCACCGTTTAATTGAAGCCATTCTCCAATCTCTAAAAGATTCTGTTGACAAACAACAGGAATCACACCATATGCATTGGGTCCAACATTTAATAGAAAGTTGCCTCCTTTACTAACAATGTCTACCAGTTTTTGTGTAAGCTCTTTGGTAGTCTTCCATCTATCATCCCAGGCATTAAAACCCCAATGACCATTCATAGTCATACAAACCTCCCAATTTCTACCAGGAAATCCAGTTGCAGGAATAAACTGTTCAGGCGTTTCCAAATCACCTCCCATACCAGCTCCAAGTCTATTATTAGTAATTAATTGTGGATATTGTTTGGCTACTTCTGCCAGTTTCAAAGTCATAGTTTTGGTCATATTGGTTGGCGTATCCCACCATAAAATGGCTACATCTCCATAATTGGATAAAATTTCCTTTACCTGAGGTAAGGCTATTTCATCAATGTATTTTTCCATGCTACCTATATGTGAGCTATCCCAATCTTTATTTCCCGAAACAGCTCCACCTGGATGATACCAATCTTGGGCTTGGGAATAATAAAATCCAAGTTTCATATCGTATTTCCTACAAGCTTCAGCCAATTCTTTTAATACATCTCTTTTAAAAGGTGTTGCATCAACAATATTGTAAGTGGATGCTTTAGAACCAAACATGGCAAAACCATCATGATGCTTGCTGGTAATAACCATATACTTCTGACCTGCCGCTTTTGCCAACTTTACCCATTCTTCTGCATTAAACTGGGTTGGATTAAAATCCTTTGCTAGTGCTGAATAAGTAACTCTTGGAATCTTTGCTGTATGCATGATCCATTCCCCATAAGTAGTTGTATTGCCCCACTTACCAGCAGGAACAGAATAAATACCCCAATGAATAAACATGCCAAACTTAGCATCTCGCCACCACTGCATCTTTGGATCATTCATTTTTGAAGCAGCATTCCCCTCCCCATTTTGAGAAAAAGAAGCTATTGCTAATACAAAACCCAAAACTGTAAATGCATATTTTTTCATAAATCAATTTTAAAATATCCTCCTATTATAAATACGTAAATGTTGAATTGAGCCTGTAAAGTTTTTAAGCTTTGAGTTTTCTTTGTCAGTATTACCTACTTGCATTACTACATCGCCCACGGCTTCAAAATCTTTTCCAACTGTACCAACACGCCCAGCGGCAGTTGCATCTTTAGTTGAATGCTTAATCCCATTTTGTTGCTTAACTAACTTTCCTGATTTATAAATAAAAGCTGTTCCGTTTTTGTACTCACAAGTTAAATGCACCATTTTATCTTGTTCATACATATTATCTGCTTCTACATCTGTGTGGCTTTCTATACTACCAATCCTGAATATAAGTCCCCCATCTTTTTTCAACTGAATTGACCATCCGGAATTACCTGTTTTAGGTATTCTGGCAATTGGTGTCATATTGGCTAGTTCAGATGCCTGAATATCCATATCAATGGTGATGGTATCTCCATAACCAACATTCCTATCAAAAAAGTAAAATTTTTGATCTCCAATAAACCGAATGGGTTCTGATTCTGCCAATTGCCAAATGGGTGCCTTAAGACTAGCAAAAGGCTTTGCTCTAATTGTTTCATTGTCTTTACCCAGCGGTTTCATAAAAAGCACATCATCTACTTCCATCCATTGGTCTGCAGCTCCTTCTGATGCAATACTGATGGTTATCTGATGATTGGTAACTTTAATTGGAGGAAGTTGAACCCTAGTCCATTTATCTGATGCAGGTACTTTCATTATCAAATCTTTCCCTCCAAAATCAGATGCCTTAATATAAGCAGATGTTTGCCCACCGGAACTTCGAACCATGGCAGAAAGTTGGTACTCCCCATTCATGATAAACTCTAATTGCTGTTTTATACCCGCATTGAATGGAGCAGGTGCTCCTATGCGTAATTTGTAATTTTCTAAATAGGCATCCCCTTCTACTACCTGAACGGCTCCATTAGTTCCTTCATTATTCCAACAAAGCGGTTTTTGTGAATTGTATTTGTTTTGATTAAATTCAAAATTGCCATTAGGAAGAATGGTGATTCCTGGATAATCTTTTGCATAATATCTGAAATACTTAAAAACTGACTCAGCCGGTTGTAGCGTACTATCTACTTTACCAACACCATTTAATGCCGTTAACCAAACAGCTTGGTGCGCGTTTAACTGATCCCATTCTGCCTTTGCTACAATATTGCCATTGTCATAGAAAATGACACCGTCTGGAGTAAACTCATATGCATCTAAAAACCAACCATCCTTGTCAAACTTAAATGGAACTTGAGCCCTATGTGGCCATGGTCTTCTATCAATTCCTTTAAATGGCAAATCAAAATAGAGGTTATTAGTTGCAACCCAGGTTTTGGAATCAATTTCGTAGGAATCAATTTCAAAAATATTATTATTAGGATTTTTTCCGCCTCTTTGCCAAAAGGATGTATGAACCCCATGACCTTCCATGAATGGCTTTGATAAACATTCATAATATCCGTAACCAAAATTATGATTGCTAATTACCCCACCGCCAGTATTCTCCCATTTTCCATCAATCTTTTCGTGATTTAGTACTACATGTAATGCTCCATCTTTCACAAAAACATTTTCTTTCCTGTTCAATCCATCCATATAACCAAAACCTGTTCTTCTATCAATTCTATAACGCCAATCTTGCTCATTTAAACGATTACCCTTAAAACTCTCGTCAAATAATAAAGTGTATCCTTTACCAGCTGGAGGTTGTGCAAGTACTATCTGGAAAATAAAAACCAGAAAAATGCTAATTAGAACAAACCTCATAGCTATTGACTTTTATGATTGATTATTTGATATACCCTTTTTGCAGATTTTTCGCCTATATCGTCAAGTCCCAGTTGATTGTAATGAACAAAATCTCGCATCCATCCTTTTTCAAAAAACTGATTAGTTTCTGAATACACTATAAAAACATTGTTCAATTCCTTTGAAACAGATTCCTGTATTAATCTAACAGAATCATTCCCATCCTGCTCACGTCCGGACTGATACCCAGTTTCAACAATGAAGAATGGAGTGGTTTTGCTAAATTTTTCTCTAAAAGAATTAATGACACGGACTAAAGCTGCTTTATATTCCAATGCAGTTAGTTTTCCAGCATGAATGGCATTGGCATCACGCTCGCCCTGCATCCAAATAATTCCAGAAAGATTAACCTTGCTAGCTGTTAGAGCCATAGTTGTTTTCTCAATGGTTGACCAAATTAATTTTCCACAACTATCCCAAGTACCGTAATTGTCTAATTCTGCTTTCACGCTACAAGAACTTCCGCTTCTTGCAGCATGAACAACAATCACATCTTCATGTTGCAAAGAAGAAAAGGTTTTGGTAAAAGAGGGAAGAATGGTTCCTCTTCCTAGAACAGATTCAAGGCTTTTCCAATTTTGTCCTGCAGGATCCCTTAGTGGCCTAATTTGATTTAATATAACATCATATTCAAATGACCTATTAGTTAGATGCTGATTACTCAATACACTATCGCCAAGCCCACCAGCATTACTTTGTCCTGCTAACAAAAACAACTTTTGAGCATGCAAAGGATTATGCATTAATAAAAGCAACCCTAAAAAAGAAAATGGCAAAAACCAGATTTGGCTATAATGGTTTCTCATTAGTAAGTGTGTGATTTTTTATTGAAATGGTATTTAACTTTTTGGCAATTTTTGTATCCCCCCAAATTTCAATATCAACCAACCTATTGGATGTAAAAAAGCCATCACAAAAAACCACCAGCCATATCCATGACCTTGTACTGCATTAAGTATGGGATTAAGCAAAACATGTAACCCATTATCTAAGAATCCGGATGCTTTTGTAGAAACTCCTGATACCATTGAAGCCACAATCGTATTCATCATGATACCCCCAATGGTACTACCCGCTGCAACAATACTAAATACAGTTCCTAGCGAATGCTTTGGAACTACATCTAATACTAAGGAAGTAATATTAATTAACCATGCCAATGATGCCATAACTGCACAAACTGTAATAGTCATGGCTAAATTCAACCCTGTTACCTGACTAATTAAAGGGGAGAGTGGCATGATGAGAGCACAACCCAACATAATAGACAACCTGCTTTTTACAGGTGCTACTCCTTTTTTGACAAGCCTACCAGATAGCCAACCTCCCAATAAACTACCCACACCTGCTGCAGCATAAATAACCCAAGTAATTTTTAATTGCTCTTGAGAAAGATGCCGATCACTACTTAAATATTTTGGAAACCAAAATTGATAAAAATACCATACTGGGTCAGTAACCAAGCGTCCTATAAGTAATAACCAAGTACCTTTAAATAATAATACTTGTTTCCAGGACCATGTATTTTTTTTATCTGCATCTGATGCTTCTTCAGCAAGATCGTCACTAATTAATTGAAGTTCCGAATCAGTTATTAACTTAGATTTTTGTGGTAGTCTGTAAAAACTTAGCCATGGAATTAGCCAAACCAAACCAACTAAACCAGTAATTATAAAAGCCAATCGCCATCCAGTTCCCTGCCCAAGCCACCCAACTAAAACAGGTAAAGTAGCAGCATAATTATATGTTGCAAGTGGGATTACAATATATGGAGCTATGGTTGCCCCAATAGTAGCTCCCATAGTGTAAAGGCCAATGGCAAAAGCCCTTTCTTTTTTGGGGAACCATTCAGAAACGGCTTTAGAGGCAGCAGGCCAAATACCCGCTTCTCCTAAACCTAATGCAAACCTATAAGCACTTAAAGAGGTAATACTATTTGCCGCTGCAGTAAAAGCATTTGCAATAGACCACCAGGCTACAAAAACAAACATTCCTTTTCTAGTTCCAATTTTATCTGCAATGCGTCCACTCAATAAATAGGCAATGGTATATGCAACAAGGAAAATATTTACAATATTAGCATAGTCCTGTTCGCTCATATTCAAATCCTTTTGAATAGTTGGAGCTAATGCGGACAAGGTTTGTCTGTCTACATAATTAAGAACGGCCGCAACAAAAAGCAACCCCACAATCCACCATCTCATTCCTTTTATTTTCATTGCATTGTTTTGTACTTTTAATAAAAAATAATCTGCATGAAAAATCAATTTTCATAACACCTTACACCGAATAACGATGCTGGGACTACTTTGGAAGGATGCTTTAATTTAATGATTAATCTGTTAGTAATAATTGAGCTAGTAAATTGAATCTTTTTGTTGGTTTGGTAATTTTCCGTTTCGTGATGAACTAATTTACCATTTTCGTCAAAAATTTCGAATTCCCTAACACAAAAAGGCATATCTCTTTCTGGGTGACCCATTAGTACAGATTCCATGGGATGATCAAAATCTGTATCAAAAGAAAGATGTATAGTTTTGATGTTTTGAGGCTGATCCCATTTTAAACTTAATGTAGGTGCTGGATCCGTAAAGTCAGATACCCATGCATTTGGCTTGTTAGTAGGTCTTTCAATTCCATTTAACAAATTCTCAGCTTTAAAGCAATTGATATTATCCAATATTTTAAATGCAATATTCTGACCATCAGGCCTTCTTTTAGGACACCAAAATTCAAAAGAATCTACTCCAATATCACTAGGTGCAGTTTGTTTTCCAAAATTTGAAACAGCAGGGTTTATATGATTGAAGAGAGATAAAACACCAGTGATTCTTTGATCAGAAAAATGCATCCCAACTTTAGGATTTTTTAGGAATACCAAATAGGCATAACATTGCTCAGAAATAGTAGTATTAAAATCTACAGAAATACAATTCCTACCTGGTTGAATAGAAATTGTTTTAGAAGCTTGAATAATTTCAGGAGTATAATTTAAAATGTTTGAGCTTAATCTTAACTCTATCTCCAATACAGTAGATTCCTCACCTGTTGCATGAACAATAAAAGAAGGTACTTTTCCAGACTTAAGTGGAATCATTTGTGCAACAGATGATTCTAACGGTTTTACTAGCCCTGATTCAGAAAGTTCTGACAATATTAGCGTACTACTAACCTCTAACTCCGCTTCTTTCACTAAGTCTAATTGGTCTATTCTTTGAATTCCAGGAATATAATGTCCTTGTTTTAATAGAAGTTGTTGTAGCTCCTGAATCTTACCAGAATTTAAAATATCTCTTGGATTGCATTGATTGTCTATACAAATTGAAGCAGCTGTACCAACAACTTGACCTATTGAACCAGAAGTAGCCATTACTCTAGTAGATGCAAAAGCAACATGAGAAGCACTAATTATTCTTCCAGCTAAAAATAAGTTATTAATATTCTTGCTATACAAACACCTAAAAGGAATCTGATAAATTCCTTTACTATGCCATTGATTGCATCCTGGCTTTTCACTAAAAACACCATCCGCTGGGTGAAGATCAATACTCCAACCTCCATAAGTAACAGCATCTTCATGCAATCTTTGTTCAACTATATCTTGTTGAATCAACATATAATCCCCTTCAAATCTTCTACTTTCTCTTTTTCCAGGTATAGCTCCAACCCATTCTAAGGTTAAGTTTTCTGCTTCAGGAAAATCTCCTGAATTCTTAATATGATTCCAGACACCATAAACTACTTTCCACAATTCCCATTTAATTTTTTCTGTATCATAAACGGTATCCAATCTACCGCCAAATTCAATCCACCATAATCTACATCCAAAATCTTTTGCGTTAAAGGATCTGAAACGGGGAATTTTTGTAATATCTTTTAATGCAAATGAAGGAGGGATGTATTTAACCGGTTTCCCCATGTCTTTAGAATAGAAATACATACTATGACCCAATAATTCTCCGTATGAGGCTGAAGGTGCAAACAACTCTCCAAATTCAGAGCTAGATTCCGCACCCATTCTAAAAGCAGCTCCTGATAAAAAACCAAGAATACCATCTCCAGAGGCGTCTATAAAACATGGTGCATATAAACAATACTCAGTTTGATTTTGACTACAAAAACCAACTATAGATTCAATAATCTCAGCATCTATTTTATTCAAATCATAAATAGCAGTATTTAACAAAAGTTGAATATTAATTTCACTAACAACTTTCTCTAACAAAATTGAATCAAAAATCACAGGATTTCCTTCAGGATTACGATGCATATTTTCTACCAATATTTCATCCATAATCCCTCCTTCTCTTGACCATCGATTATTATTACCCATATGGGAAGTAGCACCTAAAATCCACAATCTAACTTCACTAGAAGCGTTACCTCCTAAAACAGGCCTATCCTGAACCAACGTCACTTTTTTACCCAATCTTGCTGCAGCAATTGCTGCGCAGATTCCTGAAATCCCTCCGCCCACAACTACAAGTTCTGAAAAAATAGTAACGTTATTTAATAATCTATTTTCGGTTCCTTGACTTAAAATCATTTTTCAATCTTTCAATAATAAGAAAATTCAAGACCTACAAAAAAGTGCTAAGAGCTTAATTTCATATAAAAAATTTGAATACGCAACAATTTGCAATAAATCAATCTGATTTGAAATTGATTATTCATGGCAAATGCACAATCTTTTCTGCAAATAGGATAGATGATTAAAAAATGACAATAATCTATATATTTACAATCGGGGCTGAATATACTATGTGTATTAGAAATAATCAGTTAGACTAAAAACCAAAAACAAGATTCGCCTATCGAAATCATTTGCGGAAACGTTTTCGATAGATAGACAATTTTTAAAAAATGCCTAGAGTAAGTTGTCCAAAATGTAACAAAGTTGAAACAATACAGAAATCTGGAATTGTCAGAAACAAGCAACGATTTTATTGCAAGGATTGCAACTATAATTTCACCATCCATCATGAAAGCAATAAACAAAAAACCAGAACCAAGATTAGCAACTCTTTACAAACATCTTTACAAGATATAGCCAAAGCAATTGGAATTTCAGTTTCCACAGTTTCAAGAGCATTACATAACCATCCAGACATAAGTACTAAAACTAAAACAGCTGTACAAAAATTAGCAAATGAGTTATCCTATCAGCCAAACGCATTGGCTCAAAGTTTGGTTACAAAGTCAACACATACTTTAGGAGTGATTATTCCAAATCTGGAAACCACTTTCTTTTCTTCCATGTTAAGTGGAATTCAACACGTTGCAGCTAAGGCAGGATATAGGGTAGTTATTTGCCAATCAGATGAATCACATAGAACTGAAGTTGCCAATGTTCAAGCATTGATGAATAATATGATAGATGGTTTGCTTTTATGCCATACTTTGAAAACTGACACCTATGATCATATTAAAATACAAATGAAAAGGGGAATACCCATTGTTCAGTTCTACAGGGTAAACAATGAAGTGGCCACTTCAAGGGTCTTTTGTGAAGATGAAAAAGGGGCTGAATTAATTACGCAGCATTTAATAGACAAAGGCTGTAAAAGGATTGCCCTATTACTTGGACCAAAGGAGATTAATATTTCACAGAAAAGAAAAAAGGGGTATTTGAAAATCCTTGCAAAAAATAAAATGATTGAAGACCCTGAACTGATTGCTCACGTAGATTTTAGTCAAGCTGAGGTAGTTAAAGCTGTAGATAAATGGCTAGCACTTTCCAAACCTATTGATGCCATATTTTCAATATCAGACAAAAGCGCCGTTCAAGTCATCCAATATTTAAAGAAAAAGAAAATATCAGTACCTAATACTATTTCAGTAGCTGGTTTTGGAAATGAATATACAGGAGAAATTATAGAACCTCAACTTACCACATTTGATGTTAAAACGGTCAATATTGGAGAGGAGGCCGCGAAAATTTTACTAGACAAAATCATTAATCAAGATACCAGTGTAAAAGATATTACTGTAAAAGGCAAATTAATTGTCAGAAGTTCCTCTATGAAAAAATAGGACACTAAAATTAAAGACTACCCCCTCAAATACCCCATTGCCGCATCCACTATTGCTGGAATATCTTGTTGCAGCATACACTTAAAATGCCCCTTGGGGCAGCTCTTGGTACCGTAATTGGAACAGGGTTGGCAAGAGAGGTTGGGGACCAGAAAGTTTTGATAAGGGGCTTTGCCTGCAATGGTAAATCCAGCAGGGTAATAGGGCTCCACATCTAATAAGGGAGAAGTTCCTCCCCAAATGGCCAGCACCGGTTTTAAAAAGGCACAGGCAATATATTGTAGTCCAGTGTCATGCGATATCACCAATTTAGATTTGCGCACCAGGTCTGCGGATTCGTGTAGTTTAAATTTGCCACAGGCATTGTAAATGCGAATAGGATCTACCGATGCAATGGCATCTCCCTCTGTTGCGTCTTCTTTTCCACCCACTAGGATAATGGGATAATCCAATTGCAAACAGAGTGCCTGTAATTTGGTAATCGTTAGTTTTTTGGTGGCATAAGAAGCTCCAATCACAATAGCCACATAACCCGCCAAATGTGCAGCTGGTAATTCGGTCGTGCAAACTTCTTGGTCAGCTGGTATAAAATAGTCTAGGCCCTTACCATCATTTATCACACCAAGAGGCGCTAGAGCATCAACTGATCTATCAGAAATATGCCTACCCGTCATGCGATTCATCCCCAGTTTAGTAAGCAAGAATTTTCCTACACGTTCTTTATCAAAACGTAAGACGGGAACTTTTAAAGCAAGGGCAATTCTTCGGGTTCTAAAATTGTCATGCAGGTCAATGATGTAATCAAATTGTTCTGTCTTCAGTGAAGCTACCAATGAAGCAAAATCATCATTCAAATAATGAAATCGGTCAATATAGGGATTGCCCTCTGTAACTGCTTTAAAGGATGTTTTAGACAAAAAATGAACCTTGGCATCCGGCAATTGTTGCTTCAAGCAGCGAATGGCTGGGGTTGCCAGCACAATATCACCAATAGAAGAAAAGCGAATGACCAAAAATTTCATGCAGCAAATTTAAGCATCTTAGGGCAGCATCTCTTCTGGCTCCAGATAGTTAAGGTCTTTGTGAAAAGTCTCTTCTGTAAAATAATAAGCCAACATGGTAATAGACATCACCAAAATACCGGTAACAATACCGCTTTTGATAATATCCCAACCCCAAGACTTTTGAAATAGGTCTAAGAACAATAGGTTAATCAATGGTAGAATTCCACGCACCATATTGGGAATGGTAGTAGCAGCTGTGCCACGAAGATTGGTACCAAATTGTTCTGCACCCATGGTCACAAAAATGGCCCAGAAACCAGTGGAGAAGCCTAGTGCACCACATACAGCATACATGCGCTCGGTTGAATTATTCCAAGAACTAAAAAAGACAAATAGGAAGATAATGGTTAAGCTATAGAAAATTAGCAAGGCTTTTTTCCTGCTTTTAAAATACTGACTAATCAAGCCAATTAAAATATCGCCAACGGCAATACCCACATAAGCAAACATGATGGACTTTCCAGAATCAATTGCCGTACTACTAAACATGGCTTTTCCAAAACGATCACTTTGGTTGACCAAGATTCCTATCACATACCAAGTGGGTAGTCCAATTAAAATAGCCAAAGCATATTTCCTAAATCGCTTGGCGTTATTGATGAACATAAAAATATTTCCTTTGGAAACCTGCTGGCCTTCTGCTTGTTTGAACATACCACTCTCTGCTACACTTACCCGCATAAGTAACAATCCAACGCCTAATCCGCCACCAATTTTATAACATAAGCGCCAGTCTCCTGTTAGTTGATAAGTGAAGTAGGCAAAGACCGCACCAAACAAACCAATCCCCGCAACCAATGAAGTTCCAACACCTCTTTTATTCTTAGGTAAGATCTCACTCACCAAGGTTATACCTGCGCCCAATTCACCCGCTAACCCAATGCCAGCAATAAATCTACATGCGGCATATTGATCAACAGTTACTACAAATCCAGTAACAATATTGGCAATAGAATACAAAATAATGGAACCAAACAACACACTCAATCTACCGCGTTTATCAGCTAAGATTCCCCAAAAAATACCTCCCAATAACAAACCAAACATTTGCCAATTGATAACCTTGGTACTGTCAATAAGCATGGTAGCATCGGTAGCACCAACACCTATCATACTTGGTTTCTTAACAATGGTAAACAGCAATAAATCATAGATGTCTACAAAATAGCCCAACGCTGCAACAATCACAGGAAGCGATAAAATGCCGAATTTCTTTTCAGTCATGGGAATAATTAGGGGGTTATGATGTTTGTTTATTCTTCAATAAAATTAAGGTCTTTACCGTAAGTTTCCTTTGTATGCCAAGCTGCATAATACGCCATTCCTAGAATAAAAACACCAGTAATTGCTGCACCTGCCAAATAATTACTGGTTAGACTGGTCATGCCTTTGTGCATTAAAATAATCAAAGGCAATATGCCCCTTACTACATTAGGAATAGAAATAGCAGTAGTTGCTCTTAAATTGGTACCAAATTGTTCAGCAGACATGGTAATATATAAAACAGAGAATCCAGAGCCAAATCCTAGTCCACCACATAACCAATACATACTATTGATAGACCCCCAACCAAGCAATTGGGAAAAATAGATCACTAAAAACACAGTAAGAATAGACATAAAGATCAACAATGCTTTACGCCTACTTTTTAAATAGTTGCTCAATAATCCAGCACAGGTATCGCCCAAGGCGATGGCCATATATTGATACAAAATTGACTTAGCAGGATTCACACCTTCAATGCCAAACTCGTGTCCAAACTTATCTGAAAAAGTAATGAGAATTCCAATCACGTACCAAACAGGTAAGCCAATGACTACACCTTTCAAGTACCTATAAAATCTTTCGCGTTTGGTAAACAACATGAGAAAATTACCACGTTCAACCGAACTGTTTTTCACTTCACCAAACATGCCACTCTCCGAAATTTTTACGCGCAAGACCAACAAACAAAGACCCATGGCTCCACCAATATAATAGCAAATGCGCCAGTCTTTAAAATGATCGTAAACAAAGAATGCCGTGATGGCCCCAAAGACGCCAACAGTGGCAATAATAGTAGCTCCAACACCCCGTTTTTCTTTTGACAGCATTTCATTCACAAGGGTAATACTTGCCCCCAATTCACCGGCCAATCCTAGGCCAGCAATAAAACGCATCCAAGTATATTGTTCCACGGTTTGCACCATGCCGTTGGCGATATTGGCTAGTGAGTATAACAGTATGGACCCAAATAAAACACTTAATCTACCTTTCTTATCCCCCATAATGCCCCAGGCAATTCCTCCTACCAAGAGCCCAATCATTTGAACACTAATGATGAGCTCACCCTTACTTAAGACTTGATCAGGAGTTAAACCCAAAGATTCCAAACTAGGCTTGCGAACTATACTAAATAGGAGTAAATCATAGACGTCAACAAAAAAACCCAATGCCCCAACAATCACGGGCAAGGACAATACAGCAATTTGTTTTCCGGAATTTTGTTGCATGCAGAATTAGGCTGTTTTCTTTTTGTTGAAAAGCAATTTGAAAATCACGGGGGCCGTAGTTACAAATACAATGCCTAGTACAATCACTTCTAAATGTTGTTTTAGGTCAAACCCAAATTGAGAGAGAATCCAAATTTGTAAAAAATGCCCGCCAACCAACATACTGAAAACCCAACCTATTGATCCAATCACATTAAACAACATGAATTTCTTTTTATCCATTTGAACTATCCCAGCCACAATGGGGGCAAAAGTTCTGATGATGGGAATAAAGCGCGCAATGATTATGGCACCACCACCATGCTTTTCATAGAATTCATGGGCCTGTTCTAGATAATGTTTTTTAAATAACAAATTTTCTTTCCATCCATACATGGCTGGGCCCACTTTTTTGCCAAACCAATAGCCAGTTGCATTCCCAGCTATACCTGCCGAAGCAATCAAGACCATGAGCACCATCAGGTCTAAAAATTCATTCCCCGTAGGAATAAACTCATTGGCCAAATTGGTGCTATAAATACCTGCAACAAACAAGAGACTATCGCCTGGCAAAAAGAATCCGGCAAATAATCCCGTTTCGGCAAAGACTACAAATAAAATCAACCAAAGACCACCGTGTTCAATATAGAACTGGGGTTGCAATAACTGACTCCAATGAAAAGCGGTTGACAAAAATATTTCTAACATAGAATTTCTTAAGTGGTTTCAACTGGATTTTCCAAAGCGTTCTCCCATTTGCTTACAACTGTTGTAGCTAGTGCATTTCCTAAAACATTGGTAGCAGTTCTAAACATGTCGCAAAAATGGTCGATAGGTAAAATTAAGGCAATCCCTTCAGGAGGAATATTAAACATGGCGCAGGTAGCGGTTACCACAACCAGGCTGGCTCTTGGTACGCCTGCAATTCCCTTGCTGGTTAACATTAACACAATCAGCATGGTAAACTGCGTTCCATAATCTAAATGAATATTATAAGCTTGCGCAATAGCGATGCTGGCAAATGTCATATACATCATACTACCATCCAGATTAAAGGAATAACCTAGTGGAAGTATAAAAGCTACAATCTTATCCTTGCATCCAAACTTCTCCAACTCTTCTGTGAGTTTTGGAAAAACCGCTTCACTACTAGTAGTACTAAAAGCAATGATTAAAGGAGGGAAAATGGCTTTTAATAATTGGGGTAAGCGTTTACCTAATATAATAAACCCTACCGTTAACAGGATAATCCAAAGAATGGCAATACCTGAAACAAAGTATAATAAGTATTTACCATAGAAAACAAAGACTTCTAATCCCTTGGTTGCAATGACTGCAGAAATAGCACCAAATACACCCAATGGTGCAAAATTCATCACATAACCCACCATTTTCAAAATCACATGCGCTACGGCGTCTAATCCCTTAACCACTATTTTGGCTTTTTCACCCAACGCAGCAGTAGCTATACCAAAGAAAATACTAAAGATGACCAATTGCAGAATCTCATTATTGGCCATGGCTTCAAAGACCGATTTGGGGAACACGTGTTCTACAAATTTGATAAGGCTAAACTCTTGGGTTTTACCAACTAGGTCTTTGGCGCCATTTACATCGGCATTGCTCAAATCTATTCCAACACCGGGTTGAAGCAGGTTTACCAATAACATTCCAAGTAAAAGAGAAGCAAAAGAAGCGGATACAAACCAAAGTAGGGCTTTTCCTCCTACCCTTCCAACAGACTGCAAATCACCCAGCTTGGCTATACCCACCACTAGGGTAGAAAATACCAGTGGCGCTATAATCATTTGTACCAGTCTTAAGAAAATGGTGGTCAGTAGTTTGATATTCTTAGAAAAAGAAGTAATAAACTCTGGCCCAGCCTTAAGGTGAATCAAATAACCCAGGATGATCCCTCCAATCATGGATATAATAATATATAATGTAAGCCTGTTAGATTTCTGCATGGTCTAGGTCATTAGCTGTGCAATATAAGATATCTGGTTAAAACCGGGTGGCAGCCATTTGCTCATTTATAAAAGTTTTTGAAGCGGAAAGCCTAAATTGATTATTTTGCCAGTTATTACTATTTATTTAGAGAAACCAACCAACCTATTTATGAGTTTATTCAGAAAAAAATCGCTTTCCGCCATGCTGGCCAGTGCAGAGGAATCCACTGACGGCCTGAAAAGGACACTTGGTGCAGGTAACTTAATTGCGCTGGGTATTGGTGCCATTATTGGTGCTGGTTTGTTTGTGAGAACAGCTGCCGCTGCAGGACAATCTGCCGGACCTGCTGTAACCATCTCCTTCATTATTGCAGCCATTGGTTGTGCATTTGCTGGTCTTTGTTATGCAGAGTTTGCAGCCATGATCCCTATTGCTGGTAGTGCTTATGCCTACTCTTATGTAACATTGGGAGAACTAGTTGCTTGGATTATTGGATGGGCTCTGATCATGGAATACGCGCTGGGTGCAGCAACCGTATCTATTGCATGGAGCGAATACCTTAATAAATTATTTGGGATGCAGATACCCTATGAATGGTGTCACTCCCCCTTTGAAAGCTTTACAGATACTGCCGGTGTATTGCACCAAGGTATGATCAATGCTCCTGCCTTGATCATCTTGTTGTTGATCACTTTACTGTTGATTAAAGGAACACAAGAATCTGCCGTAGTAAACGCTATTATCGTGTTTATTAAAGTAGGTATTGTGATGATCTTTATTGCAGTAGGTTGGCAGTTTATCAAACCTGAAAACCATACCCCTTATTTGATTCCAGAAGGAACTGCACCTGTTTTAGACAGTGCGGGTAAAGTGATTGCCGATTACTCTCCCTTCAACAAACATGGTTGGGGTGGTGTATTGGGTGGTGCTGCAGTTGTGTTCTTTGCCTTTATTGGTTTTGACGCCGTTTCTACCGCAGCACAAGAAGCTAAGAATCCTAAGCGCGATATGCCAATTGGTATTCTTGGATCCTTGGTAGTTTGTACCATCTTGTATATTCTTTTTGGACACGTATTAACCGGTGTTGCTAACTGGAAAGATTTTGTGGATCCTGAAAAAGGCCGTGAAGCTTCTGTTGCTTATGCCATTAGTACTTATATGACTGGATATGGATGGTTAGCCAAAGCAGTAACCGTTGCCATCTTGGCCGGTTTCTCTTCCGTAATCTTGGTAATGTTAATGGGTCAAAGCCGTATTTTCTACTCTATGAGTAATGATGGTTTGATTCCAAAAGCATTTGGAGAATTGCATCCTAAATTCAAAACGCCATACAAAGCCAATATCATCCTTTTTGTATTTGTTGGTTTGTTTGCAGCTTTTGTACCAGGACATGTTGCTGGTGACCTTACTTCTTTTGGAACCCTGTTTGCCTTTGTACTAGTAAGTATTGGTGTTTGGGTATTGAGGGTTAAATCTCCAGAATTAGAGCGTCCATTCAGAACTCCATTGGTACCTATTGTATCTTCTTTGGGTGTGATTGTTTGTACTTCTATGATTTTGGTTTTGGATTCCACTACCTTGAAAGTGGCATTTGGCTGGATGGCCCTTGGTTTGATTGTTTATTTCCTTTACAGTAAAAAGAGAAGTAAGCTTCAAAATCCAAGTGATATTATTCCAAAAGCATCTGATTTTGAGAAACATTAATTTGTAGCCTCTTTTTTTATAAAAACGCCTGTCAGCTTCAAAACTGACAGGCGTTTTTCTTTACACTTGGCGCTTAAGTTTCAATATGCTAATTTTGCCATCCTAATTAACCAAAGCCAAAAGCAATTTATGGGTAGGATATTTGAAGTAAGAAAAGCAACCATGTTTGCCCGTTGGGACAGAATGGCCAAGCAATTCACCAGAATTGGTAAGGAAATTGTGATTGCAGTAAAAGCAGGTGGACCCGATGTTGCCACCAATCCAGCCCTGCGTAGGTGCTTTCAGAATGCCAAGAGTGTTGGTATGCCTAAGGACCGTGTGGAAGCCGCTATTAAACGCGCCATGGGTAAGGACACCAGCAACTATGAAGAAATTCTCTATGAAGGATATGCCCCACACGGTGTGGCTTTGCTAGTAGAAACTGCTACCGATAACCACGTAAGAACCGTTGCCAACGTCAAGAGCCATTTCAATAAAGGAAACGGTGCATTGGGTAATAGTGGTGCCGTTAGTTTCCAATTCAAAAAAATGGGGGTTTTCAAATTGAAACCAGAGGGATTGGATATGGACGAACTAGAATTGGAATTGATTGATCATGGTTTGGATGAATTGGGAGAAAGTGCCGATGACGATGGTAATCCTATCTTGGTTTTACGTTGTGCCTTTGTAGACTTTGGCAACTTACAAAAAGCCATGGAAGACAAGAACCTAAGTCCACTAAGTGCAGAACTGGAATGGATTCCTACCACTACTGTTCCTGTTACCGATGAACAAGCTGAAGACGTTTCTAAATTGATTGAACGCTTGGAGCAGGATGAAGACGTGAACAAGGTCTTCCACAATATGGGTTAAACTTATGCTCACTAATATTGTTACCTTTAAAGCCGCATCTAGTGCGGCTTTTTTTATAAATGGACAACCAAGAACACCCAGTCATATTATTTGATGGCGTTTGTAATCTCTGCCACGCAGCCGTGCAATTTGTGATTGCCAGGGATCCTAAAAGGCATTTTAGATTTGCTTCTCTTCAAAGTAGCTATGGACAAGCCATTGCGCAAAAAGCGGGTTTGTCAACTACTGATTTATCTAGCTTTATTTTATACGAAAAAGGGGAAGTATATATCCGTTCAACAGGAGCCCTAAAAACAACAAAGGGACTATCCGGTGGATGGCCCCTTTTGTATGCGTTGATCATTGTCCCAAAATTCATTAGAGACGCAGTGTATAATTTCATTGCTAAAAATCGCTATCGCTGGTTTGGTAAACAGGAATCTTGTTGGGTTCCAACACCAGCTTTAAAATCGCTTTTTCTAGACTAGCAGAATATTCAATTGAATCTGCCTTATTCGTTGCACATTTCTCTAATCACTTCAATAATTTCTTCTGCATTGGGTTTGCTAAAATAATCTCCATCGCTACCATAGCCTGGCCTATTAGGCTTACCTGTAATGGTTCTAGGATTTACGTCTAACCATTTGTAACCGCCCTGTTTTTCCATAACCATATTATACATATAGGCCGATGCTCCACCTGGAACGTCTTCATCAATAAATACAATTCTATTGGTCTTTTTGAGTGATTCCACAATGGAATGATTCAAATCAAATGGCAATAAGGTTTGCACGTCTACTATCTCACAACTAATCCCCTCTTTTTCCAAACGTTGAGCTGATTCTTCAATAATGCGTAGTACTGAACCATAAGAAACAATGGTGATATCTGTTCCTGCTCTAATCACTTCCGGCTCTCCCAAAGGAATGGTGTATTCCATTAAGTTAGCAGGCATTTTTTCTTTCAGTCTATAGCCATTCAAACACTCAATCACAATGGCTGGATCATTGGACTGCAACAAAGTGTTGTACATACCAACGGCTTGCACCATATTTCTAGGCACACATACATATAAACCTCGAAGTGCGTTGATGACCATTCCCAATGGTGATCCACTATGCCAAATACCTTCCAGCCTATGCCCCCTAGTTCTTATAATCAAAGGAACACTTTGCATACCTCTTGTGCGGAAATGCGTAGTGGCAACATCATCACTTAAAGGTTGTAAACCATATAATAAATAGTCTAGGTATTGGATCTCAGCAATAGGTCTTAATCCGCGCAGGGCAAGACCAATAGCTTGTCCCACAATGGTCAATTCTCTAATACCTGTATCCATGATTCTATCTGGACCATGTTTGTCTTGTAATCCAGCAAAGCCTTGGTTAACGTCTCCAATATGACCTACGTCTTCTCCAAAAGCAAATACTTTTGGATTGGCTGTAAAGAGCGCATCAAAGTATTTGTTTAATACATCAAAGCCATTTACCATGGGTGCATCAAAAGAAACCAAGGGTTTTACTTGCTCAACTTTTAGTGCAGACTTAGGCGTCTCATTATAGAGATGACTGGTATGCAAATATTCATGCTGTTTAATCAACGCTTTATTATAGGCCCTTAGTTCTGGTGCTGAAGGTGAATTGGGTGCCAATTCTAAAGCCAGCGCTATGGCGCGATGTACATCACGCATCAGTGGCTCCCGATTGGCCATTAATTCTGCAACAATCTGCTGAATGCCGTTATAGACTTCCATGTCATTGATCATCATGGATTGAATCTTCTCAGCCGCTTCAGAAACCTTGTCTTTGATGGGTTGCAAATATTTGTTCCAAGCCAGGCCTTTTTGCTCTCGCACATGTTCTTTTGCCTCAGCTTCAATAGCGCTTAATTCATCTTGGCTTCCCAAATTATTTTCTATAACCCATTCACGCATTTTCTTGATACAATCCCATTCGCGCTCCCATTCCAGTCTCTCTTGACTCTTGTATCTTTCATGGCTTCCACTGGTAGAATGTCCCTGTGGTTGAGTTACTTCTTCTACGTGAAATAAGACGGGCACATGGGTTTCACGAACACGTTGCAAAGCTTCTTCAAACACTTCACACATACCCGCATAATCCCAAGCTTTTACCTTATAAATTCTGATACCATTGGTGTCTTCTAATTTCTCAAGACCTTTTAACGCGTCTGAGATAGAGCCCTTGGTGGTTTGATAGTTTTTGGGAACAGAAATTCCATAACCATCGTCCCAGACAAATACAGCTAAGGGTACTTGTAAAACACCGGCAGCATTAATGGTTTCCCAGAAATGCCCTTCAGTAGTACTGGCATCTCCAATGGTGCAAAAACAAATTTCATTCCCATTATGACTTAAGGCATCTAGCTTCCGAAGCTCTCTGTTATTTCTAAAAATTTTAGAAGCAAAAGCCAGACCCAAAGCCCTTGGCATTTGCCCAGCCGTAGGTGCTATATCTGAAGAGATATTTTTCCTATTGGCAAGATCCATCCAATTTCCATTATCATCTACAAATCGCGTTGCAAAATGCGAACTCATTTGACGTCCATAGCTAAAAGGATCGTTGTGAGGATCAGCGTATAATTGAGAGAAGTATTGTTCTACACTGGCTAGTCCTGAAGCAAACATAAATGTCTGATCTCGGTAGTAACCGCTTCTAAAATCGCCCTGGCGAAAAAATTTTGCCATGGCAACCTGCGCCACTTCCTTACCATCTCCAAAAATGCCAAACTTGGCTTTGCCTGTTAAAACTTCTCGTCTTCCCAACAAAGAGGTTTCCCTGCTGATGACAGCAAAACGATAATCTTCCAACACCGCTTTCCTAAAACCTTCAAAAGAAAGCATATCGTTGGTTTGTTCCAAAGAAGTGGTTAGTTCCATAGTACAAAAATAACGTTAGAAGCTGAATAGACTAACAGAAATTAGTTTTCAAAAAGCCCTTATTTCTCAACAGTTTATCCCGTAAAATCATTTCAGCCCCCATATGAGGTGTTAAAGTACTGAAAATCACAAAAAAAATGGCTTGTCATGGTTTCAAAAAAATTAGAATTGGTACATTTAGGGCAAAATATTCCCTATATGAAAAAGATCTTCCTGATGGCCGTGTCAATCCTAATAGCTGGATCCGCATTTAGCCAGGCTGCAACTACCAGTCCTCAGCCAAAAGAAGTAAGTACTGTACTTGAATTTAAGAATGATGCATATAATTTTGGCAAAATCGCCTATGGCAAGCCAGTAGAATATATTGTTGAATTTAAAAATATCAGCAAAGACACCATGGTTATTTTACAAGCTCAGGCAGGTTGCGGATGCACCACCCCAAGTTTTGTCCCAAATGAAAAATTTGGACCAGGACAAACCGTAAAAATGACCATCCGTTTTAATAGCAGTGTGGTAGGTGCTTTTACCCGTTACACAGACGTATACTTCTCTGGGGGCTTTACCAAGAAACTTACATTTACCGGTGAGGGTATTCAAGAAGCAGCCCCTGCCCCTGCAACCAATAATGGCACCGCAAAACCTAATACAGCACAGATACCAAACGGCAATTAATTATTACAAAATAGTACTATGAAATCATTACTTCTTTGTTTGGCAGTATTTGCCACAAGTCTAAGTTTTGCTCAAAACGATATCAAGTTCAAAGAGCAAACCCACAAATTTGGCAAAATTAAAAAAGGCGTCCCCGCTTCTTATACATTTTCCTATACCAATACTTCAGCAAAACCTGTAGTCATTGAATTTGCCCAAGCAGATTGTGGTTGCACAGAACCGGTATACAATAAAGCACCTTTACCCAAAGGACAAACTGCTACTATTAAAGTCACTTATAATGCAGCTATGTCTGGTATTTTCAAAAAAACGGTGAATGTAAAATTTGCGCATAGCACCCAACCCTATATACTCACAGTAGAAGGTGAAGTATTGATGGACAAAGAAACCCAGGCTAAAATTGACGCTGCAAATAAAAAAGCAAAACCCAAGTCTTAAACTTTGCTTACAAATATTTAACAAAACCATCCCTCCAATTGGGATGGTTTTGTTTTTTATACCCAGAGGGCTCTACTATCTTTGTCCCATGTTACAAATAAGCCAACGCGGACATGACATGCCCGCATCACCCATCCGTAAATTGGTTCCCTATGCCGAAGCTGCTAAAAAAAGGGGCACTAAAGTCTATCATCTAAATATTGGACAGCCAGATATTGCTACGCCTAAAATGGTCTTAGACGCTGTTCGCAATAGCGATTTCAAAGTGCTAGAATACAGTCATAGTGCGGGAAACGAAAGTTATAGGCGCAAATTAGTAGACTATTATAAGACTGTTGGTATTGAAGTGGATCATAACCAAATCATTATCACAACTGGTGGAAGTGAAGCCATTCAATTTGGATTCTTGGCTTGTTTAGACGCAGGCGATGAAGTGATTATTCCTGAACCGTTTTATGCAAATTATAACGGATTTGCCGTAGCGGCTGGGGTAACGGTTGTACCCATTACCTCTCATATTGAAAATGGATTTGCACTACCTCCTATTGCAGATTTTGAAAAAAAGATTACGCCAAGAACAAAAGCTATTGTCATCTGCAATCCCAATAATCCTACAGGTTATTTATATAGTAGGGCCGAGATGGAACAGCTAAAAGAATTGGTGCTCAAACACAATCTCTATTTGTTTTCTGATGAAGCTTATAGGGAGTTTTGCTATGAAGGCACTCAAACTTCTGCCCTTCATTTAACTGGCATTGATGAACATGTAGTGATTATGGATACTATTAGCAAGCGCTATAGTGCCTGTGGTGGTAGAATTGGTGCATTTGTTTGTAAGAATAAGGCGGTATTAGACGCCGTGATGAAATTTGCTCAAGCCAGATTGAGCCCACCAAGTTTTGCTCAAATTGCTGGAGAGGCTGCAATTGACCTACCCGCTGACTATTTTGATACAACTAAGGCAGAATATAAATCTAGACGTGATTTAATAGTAACTAGACTCAATGCCATGGATGGTGTTTTCTGCCCTAATCCTGGTGGTGCATTTTATGCCATGGCCCAATTACCCATTGATAATGCAGATATTTTTTGCCAGTGGTTATTAGAAAGTTTTAGCCATGAAGGTCAAACCGTGATGCTGGCCCCTGCTACTGGATTCTATGGAACTACTGGTTTAGGCAAACAAGAAGTGAGGCTAGCATACGTATTAAATTTAAATGATATAAATTTGGCGATGGATTGCTTAGAAGCTGCACTAAAGGTCTATCCGGGCAAAACAAATTGATTATCAGTTTATTAACAAATATTACAAAGAAAAAACCATAGTTTTACATTAGTTCTTTAAAATAATAAAAAAATAACATATTTACTTTTTGCAAGAAAAACATTGTTTTTTGCATAAAAATTAAAAAAATATGTTGAATTATTAAATTTTTTACTTTGTGTAATAATTATTCCCTTATCTTTACAATGTCAATCGGAAAGCACTTAAGCAGAGATTGATTAAAGTTTAGAATTACCTTTTTTCTTATATGGCAAGCAATCGAAGACGACCCCTGTTTCTACAGGGGTCTTTTCTTTTTCAATTGATTGGGGGGATAATAATGATATTATTGAGGCTTTCCGGGAGGAGGGCCTTCTCTTCTTGGAGGGTGCATGGTTTTTTCCAATTCCTGGTATTTCTTGAATTGGTCTGCAGTCAATGCCGTTTTAACTTTAGCGTCTCTACTGGCTGCCAATTTTTTCCTTGCCGCTATTTCAGCTTCTGTGGGCGGGGGCGGTGGTCCTTCTTGTGGCTTTGGATTTTTCTGATGTAATTTTTCCATCTCTTTGAAAAAATCGCCGTAGGCAGCTTTTAGTTTTTGTTGTTGAGATGGATTCAACTGCAACTCCTTATTGATCTTTTCAGTGGCCATTTTTAATTGCTCTTCAGGCTTGGGTGGTCTTTGACCAGCTGGAGGTTGGGCACTACCCTGTAAGGCAACCAAAAAAAATATGGCTGTAAATAATCTGTTCATGTAGTTTGATTTAGGGTTTATTGGGCGGACCTTCATTAGGAGGGCCATCTTGAGGCGGACCATCATTTGGTGGACCATCATTTGGGCCTTGACCCCTAGGGCCTCTGGGTCCTCTTCCACCCGGTGGGGGTGCTGGTCTGCCCATGATTCGCAACGCTTCTTGAATAATTTCTCTAAAGATAATTTTCTGCTCAGGTCTACACAATGCTTGAACAGATTTAAAAAAATCAAAGGTGATTCTATCTAATTGAATTTGCTTGTTGGCAGCTAAAGACGCTCCATCAACTAATTCTTGTTCCGTTACACTATCTTTTTCTAATAATCTAAAGAATTGATCCTTTGCAAAATGCATGGAATCTTTAAGCGCCCTAATGGCTTGACGATGGTTTTGCTGAAGTGTCTCAAATGCAATCAATTGTGTTGAATCAAAACCCAATTTTTCTTTTAAGAAAGCGGAAGCTCCCTGATTATCCTTTGCATTTGTGCTTGATGGACTATTACTGTATTGCTGCCACCAATACATTCCCATAGCAATGCTATTGGCTACCAACAATAGAATTACTAAATAGGTAATCAGTTTGTTTTTAACTATCGTATTCATTTGCTTCAATTCAATAATTAACAGTACTACTTAACTCATATTCTGATGCAAAGCTTTGCAAATTGGATTCTGAATTTGCACTACTCCCACTTGACTTTGAAAGCTTTGTTTGTTTAATCATCATGGTGTTCAATACCAGAAAAACAAGCAAAGTGGCAATTAACCAAACGGGTTTTCCAAAAGGGATCCAACTAGGCGTGGTCAATTCTTTTTCCATTCTAGCAGATAAGCGCGTATAGAAAAAGTCTGGCGCAGGAGCTCTTTGAATCCCATCCAAACTAGAAAGCGCCTCTTCTATTTTATTATGTAAATTTTTTGATTCCATATACCCATTTTATTGGTTAGAATAATAGTCCTTTAATTGTTTTCTTAAATTCTCTTTTGCTCTATGCATCAATGCCTCTACTGCTTTGATAGTTGTATCCATTATGCTTGCCACTTCTTCATAACTGAGTCCTTCTACCTTTACTAGTGTAAAAGCCACTCGTTGGTTATCGGGCAGGGCCTGCATGGCTTTCATCAATTTTCCTGCCGATTCTTTTTTCTCCATTACCAGTCCCGGATGCACAAACTCACTTGGTTGTGGTTCCTTCTCGCCAAATCCAATCAAAGACTTCATCAGGTCAATCCGCTTTTTGGTCTTTCTTTTTCTACCCCAATCCAGCGATTTTGTTACAGCTATTCTGTAAATCCAAGTAGATAACTTGGCGTCTCCTCGGAACTGCTTAATGGATTGATATACCTGAATAAACACTTCTTGAGAAAGGTCTTCCGCCTCTTGAAAATCCTGCACCATACCCAACACGGTATTGAACACCAGATCCTGCCAGGTTTCTACCAGCTTTCTGAATGCCTGTTCATCACCCTGTTTTAATAGTTCAATTAAGTCCTGATCGCTCAAACTGCAGTTAGTTATGTGTTAGACGCGTAGTATTGGGAAAACCTTTGCAGTTTAAGCCATTTTTTTGAGTATTTTACCGTTTCTAGCTTGTTAAATAAGGTAGAAAGCAACAAAAGCTTAGGTTTTAATTATGGGGAAGATGAAAATATTTGCTTTCATAGGTATGCTCAGTTGCCTATTTCACCTCTACAATCCAGTTCAGGCACAACAATACCATGCTTTCAACGGATCTCCTTATGCTGGTGCTGTAAGCATTTTCAACAATCCGGCATCCAGTGTAAACAACCTACACAAATGGGATTTAAACCTATTGTCTTTTCAAACAACCCTTAGTACCAACCATTTTTTGTTGGAGGGTTTCTCTTACAAAAATCCAGGTAATACTATTTTCAAAGTGGAAGATGGCGTTCATGGATATTTTGGTCACCAAAGTACTGATTTGGGCCTCATGCACTTTCAATATCAAATAAACCCCAAATCAGCCTTTACAGTAGGATTTAGAGGAAGAATGTATAACCATTATAAAGCATCTCCCTTTGCTTTCAGCGATACCATTTCAACTACCTATAGTTTTTTTAACTTGAATAGGACTACCCCAAGTATTGGAGGTTTTTTAAATCACTCAGGATATCTAGAAATGAATCTTAATTATGCTCAGGAAATATTTAGTACACCATATAATAGACTCACTGGGGGTATAACCTTACAAATTGACAAAGCCATTTCAGGTGGTTATACAAAAATTAAAAACGTATCAACCAAAGAAGTCATCAATGGAACCGATACCAATTATGTTTTTATAGACGGAAATGCGGAATATGCTTATTCGGATAATTATGATCTGAATTATACAGGTGGGGCAGATTTTGCCAAAGCCTTTGTGAAAAATTCTAAAACTGGACTAGGTTTGAGTTTGGGTTTAGAATTTACAACTTATAAGGACCCCATTGAACCGGGAACAAAATACAACCCTTTGAATTATGATTGGAAATTTGGATTTAGCATCATGGATATTGGTGCTAATAAATACAAACCCAGTACTTCCTCTGGTATTTTTAAAGACCCTGTAGCCTTATTTGATTATACAATTTTAGAAAATAAATTTGGAAACGCTACCTCTGTAGATGAATTCAAAGACAGTTTAAAAACTATTTTCAATAGTTATGATAGCATTTACAATAATTTCTCTATCAGTAAGCCTACCAGAATTATTCTAAACGTTGACAAGAACCTTGGTAATCATTTTGCTGTGAATGCCCAATTAAATATGAACTTATTTAGTACTTCTCACTATACCCAATTACACACCAGAGAAACCAATTTGATTACCATCACTCCTAGATGGGAAAATATTATTTGGGGATTTTACCTACCTGTACAATACAATTCACAAGGACAATTTTGGATTGGTGCGGCTGTAAAACTTGGACCGCTAACGCTAGGATTTCATGATTTTAGTGGAGGTAAAACCATTAAGAGTGTAAATGGAGGTGGATACCTATTATTAAGTATCCACCCCTTTAATAAAAAGAAAGTGCTGACTAGATTGGATTGCCCTGATTAGTCAATACCACCCTTTCTTGTTGCTTTTACTTGAACTGGCCAAACAGCTGGTTTTCCTGTTTGTGGATTCACCGGTAATACGGCTCTTTCACGGGAGGTTTTTTCGGGATCTTCAGAAGCCATATATGCCATAATAGCTGCAAGGGCAGCATTATTTTTTACATCGTCAAAGACAATTTTATCATAAGTATCTCTATTGGTATGCCAGGTATAATTAAAATAAGACCAGTTTAATGAGCTTAATGAAAATCCGGGTGCTCCAACCGCTACAAAAGATGCAAAATCAGATCCTCCACCGCCTGGGGTTCCTGGAAAACTGGTTACAATTTGTTTGCGAATTTCATCAGGTACTTTTGACAACCATCTTGGTATAAACTCTTTTGCTTTTTCAAATCCTTGGCCAGAAATATTCACTACCCTTCCTGTACCATTGTCTTGGTTAAACAAAGCTTGTAGGTTATTGACAATTTCAGGATGGTCTTCAACAAATGCCCTTGAACCATTTAAACCTTGCTCCTCACTACCCCAATGACCCACTAAAATGGTTCGTTTTGGATTTGGATAATACTTTTTGAGTATGCGCATGGCCTCCATCATGGTCAATGTACCTGTACCATTATCAGTTGCACCTGCTGCACCATCCCATGAATCAAAATGTGCTGATAACATTACGTATTCATCTGGCTTTTCGCTACCCCTGATTTCAGCAATGGTATTAAATGTAGGCACTATCCCATTCTCCTTACTATCTGCGCGGACACTAATTTTTGGTGAAGATCCAGCCTCTGATAACCTATACAATAATCCATAGTCTTCTAAAGAAAGATCTACGGTAGGAATCTTTTTGGTGTATGCACTAAAGATTTTATTGACACCAAAACCTGAAGACCAATTACTCATCACAATACCAATAGCTCCAGCTTTTTCTAATGCAACTGGCAATGTTCTACTAGTGTAACCCGTATTGGCAATTCTTTTACGCCATGCTTCTGTTTGTGCTGCGCGATTGGCTTTCATATTATCAAATGAAGTCTTGGTACCAAATTCCTGCCAGTTATAGTCAGGTCTACCTGTTGGTTGGTTCATGGAAATCAACACATATTTACCTTTGACATTGGGTAGCCAATTAGCAAATGCAATACTGTCTGATAGATCTGGTAGAATAATCAGTTCACCTGTAATGGACTTCCCTTTTGTACTAGGGCTCCATGCCAGTTGCATTCCTTCTAAACTTTTAACCCTTGGATAAACCATGTCTATATGAGATACACCACGCTCCCATCCACGCCATTGACCCCACTGTTCATTTCTAGCAGTGATTCCCCAAGATTTATATTTTTCAACTGCCCAATCATTTGCTTGCTGCATGTTGGGGCTCCCAACCAATCTTGGTCCAATCCCATCTAATAACTCCTTAGCCAAAGGCTCTAATTGGCTTCGTTTGAATGCTTCTGCAACCATGCTATCTACTATGGCATCAGTGGATTGCGCAAATGAAATAACAGTTGAAGTTAAACAACATACAATCACTGCTACTCTTACAAAAATTGGAAATTTGCTCATGAATTTGATTTTGGATGTTTAAAGTTTTATCTGGGTCTGTTCAAAAGTCTTTTTACCCTAATGGCTAATTCATTTAAACTAAATGGTTTTGTAATATAATCATCAGCACCTAATCCAAAAGCATTCATGATTACAGCTTCTTGCTCCATAAAAGACAGAATGATAATGGGGATCTTCCAGTTCAATTGTTGCCTGACCATACTTACTATTTCCAGGCCAGAAGCATAGGGCATCATTACATCAGTGATAATCAAATCTGGACGGATATTAAGAATTTCCTTTTGTGTTTCTCTTCCATCAACAGTAGTAAAGACTTCGTAACCTTCCTTTTTAAGTTTTAGTTCAATAGTCTTTAGCAACATGGTATCGTCTTCTGCAACAAGGATTTTCATATTGTCTAATTATTAATTGTTCAGATTGGTTTTTGAGAAATTTTGTTCCTATTCTGATTTTAAAATATCCATTGCGTCTTGCAACTGTTTTTCCAAAACTTGATACATCTTGTTAAGTATAACAACAAGACTTTCTACCATTGTTATATTCTGGTCAAATTCAGCAGCAGATTCAAGCTGCTGTAATACCTCAACTATTTTTTGTGCCTTTAACATGGCAGCAGCACCTTTTAATTTGTGTGCTTTATGATATATTTCACTAAAATTCTTTTGTACTATAAATTCATTTAAGTCTTTAAGGTCTTTAGGAGTATTTGTCAAAAAGAAATTCATAATGATCAATAAACTCTGTTTGTTACCAAGCTCATCTAATAATGCGGTATTGAACATGATTTCTTCTTCCATGAAACTGTTTTCCTTTTAATTAAAGTTAGTTAAAATTTAGTTTTATCCTTACCTTAAGAAGTAGACGGGCAGCTACTTTCCAAAAGCATATACCTTAACCCAATCTATATACATGGTACCGGTTTGAATCTTGGCTGTATCCAAGGCAGGATAAAATCCGCCCCCAACAGCCAAATTCAATACTAATCTTTCCTGTTTTTTAAATAGAGAAGCAATATGGGGATCATTTTTCTTTGTATCAACCAATTTGCCGTCAAAATATGATTTCAATTCGTTTTTAGACCATTCCATCTCATACACATGAAAACAAGAAGTCAGATTAATTGGTAAATCTATCATGGCGGTATGGTCTTCAGATGCTCCTTCTTCTAATTTAGCTTCATAAAAATTAGTCAAATACTTTTGAGGATCTGAGCCCCTGGCTTCCATAAAATCTATTTCACCTTGAGTGGGATAAGGAGTTCCATAAGCCCAGAAAGCAGGCCACATTCCATAACCAATAGGCAGTTTTATTCTTGCCAATATTCGCAGCTTAGGATATTTTTCATTGATAGAAAATAATTGCTTGCTTTCAATTCTACCAGAACTATAATCAAAACTAACAACTGATTGATTCTTGGGTAACTTAAAACCATCTATCTGCTCTTTTCTAGCTTCAATGGCCAGGAAACCATCTTGAATAATCAAATTAGAGGGTTGATATAATTGCAATTCATAATTGTAAGCCCCACTATTCCAAATAAGCCATTTAGAAAGTTTTTTGTCAAATTGATCTTCAAATATTTTTTTCCATCCTTTTGTCAGAAGCGTTTTATCATTATATACATACGAACAATCTTCCATGGCTTGATTTTTTACATCAGGTTCTTTGCCATTTACCATTACCATTGATATAAAACAAGCTAAAAGCAAATATTTTAATGAATCAAATGCCATCATAGAGTTTGAGTATGCAGCTTTCCAAAGTTATACCTCTTAAAGCTATTCTTTAAACATGATGCTGCTCATTTTTTTTACTACTACCAATAAATAGCTTGCAGCCCATAGATTGTTTAGTAACTATAGTTACAAAAGGGACAAATAGTTCTGCTTTCCTTTGTGCTAATAAAAAATGAAACAATGAAATATGTTGTAATAGGAGCAGTAGCAGGTGGTGCAAGCGCCGCTGCAAGATTGAGAAGACTTGATGAACAAGCAGAAATTGTCATGTTTGAAAAGGGGGAATATGTGTCTTATGCTAACTGTGGACTGCCTTATTATATTGGAGAAGTCATTCAAGAAAGAAACAAATTATTTGTACAAACAGCTGCATCTTTCAAATCTAGATTCAACATAGATGTTAGAATTTCAACAGAAATCATTGCCATTGATCCTGTACAAAAAATGGTTACTGCTAAAAACTTATTAACTGGGCAGGAATTCCAAGAATCTTATGATAAACTGGTGTTATCTCCCGGAGCAGAACCCATAAGACCTCCTTTAAATGGGATAAACCTCCCAGGCATTTATACCTTAAGAAATGTAGCCGACACTGATTATATTAAATCATTTGTTCAAAAGCATAAGACTAGTAAAGTGGTGGTCATTGGTGCAGGTTTTATTGGTCTTGAAATGGCCGAAAACTTACATGACTTAGGTATGAAAGTGAGTATTATAGAAATGGGCAATCAGATCTTGGCGCCAGTAGACTATCCCATTGCAGCATTGGTACAACAGCATATACGTTCAAAAGGTGTAGACCTTAGACTATCAACCGCTGTAACAGGTTTTGAAGCATTAGAAAAAGGGGTAAAAGTCTTATTTAAAGACGGTAGTTCTATTGACGCAGAAATGGTATTGCTATCTATTGGAGTAAGACCTGATACTAAACTAGCTAGTATGGCGGGGCTTAACTTAGGTGCGGCAAAAGGCATTTGGGTAAATGAATTCTTACAAACTTCCAATCCAGATATATATGCCGTTGGCGATGCCATAGAATTTGCCAATCCCATTACTGGTCAATCCATGAATACCTATTTAGCGGGACCTGCCAATAAACAAGGAAGAATAGCAGCCAATAATATTGTTATGGGTAACCATACAAGATATCATGGCGCAATTAATACTGCAATTGTAAAGGTTTTTGACATGACTGTGGCTACTGCTGGAACTGCATCCAAACATTTGAAAAATGCAGGTATTAAACATATTGTTTCTACCAATCATAGTGGATCACATGCAGGTTATTATCCTGGCGCCAAGCAGATGGCTATTCAAATTGCTTTTTCTCCAGAAGACGGCAAAATATATAGTGCACAGATTGCAGGTCAAGATGGGGTTGACAAGAGAATTGACATACTGTCTTCTCTAATTCAAAGAGGCAGCAATATTGCAGAGTTGGTTGAATTTGAACACGCATATGCACCACCCTATTCCTCAGCAAAAGACCCAGTGAATATGGCTGGATTTGTAGCAGAAAATATTCTATTAGATAGGTTACGTGTTTTTTATTGGGATCAAGTTTCACAACTACCAGAAACAGCATTATTGCTAGATGTGAGAACCATGGCCGAATTTAAAGCTGGTCATATTCCAACAGCTGTTAACATTCCTGTTGATGAAATTCGTGATCGCATGCAAGAAATCCCAACCAATAGACCCATCTATATTTATTGTGAGGCAGGTCTTAGAGGATATTTGGCTCAACGTATTCTCAGACAAACTGGTTATGAAACTGTAGCCAATTTGTCCGGAGGTTATCTGAGTTGGAAAGCGGCTGATCAAGAAATGCAATTGCTTTGATAAAACTGATGTTGTAATTTGTACCACAATATATTTTACACATCATGGAAAAAACAATGAAAATTGGGTGGATAGGGCTTGGCAATATGGGCATACCCATGGCAACTAATTTACTCAAAGCCGGTTATGCCTTAACCGTTTATAATCGAAGTAGCGATAAAGAAAAAATATTAATAGATGCTGGTGCTATCTCAGCTCAAAATCCTGCATCCGTCTTGGCGGCATCTGATGTGGTTTTTACTATGCTTTCAAATGATGCAGCAGTAAAATCAGTGTTTGAAGGACCTGAAGGATTATTATCCTCAGAACTATCTAATCAACAGGGAAAGTTGTTGATAGATATGAGTACTGTTGCTCCTGATACTTCCAGATATCTTGCCTCCATTACAGAAAAAAAAGGTTTGGAATTTTTAGAAGCCCCTGTTTCGGGTAGCGTTAAACCAGCACAGGATGGGACTTTATTGATTTTAGTTGGAGGTAAAACTGAAAACCATGAAAAGGCCAAACCCCTATTTGAAGTACTAGGCAAAATGTCTATTTATTTAGGTGGGCCTGGTTTTGGAAGCAGCGCAAAATTGGCCAATAATTATTTATTGGGTCTACATATACAGGGTTTGGCAGAAACTATTTTGTTTGCCAAGCAAAATGGTATAAGTCCTGAAAATATGTTAACCATTATCAATGAAGGCGCTCTTGGCAATGGCCTTAGTAAACTCAAAACCAATTCTATTTTACAAGAACAATTCCCTGCAGCTTTTGCATTAAAGCACTTAGTAAAAGACTTAGGATTGGCAAAGGACGCTGGCTTAGACAGTATATTATCTATTCCGCTTTTAAATAGTTTCCGGAAAGCAAATGAAGAAGGGCTTGGGGAAGAAGATATTATGGCTATTATCAAATCTCTCAAAAATTAATTAAGAAGGCCCTCCATTGAGGGCCTTCTTATTATCCTATTCATCAAAAATCAAAACATAATTTATTGGGCAACTGGACCAAGAAAATTAGTCTTACTCTCACTAATCTTGGTATCACCTTGATAAAATCCTAGCTGAATGATTGTCTTTCTTTCTTTAACAGCAGATCTAGGAAGAACAACAAAAAAGCTTCCAGAACCCTGTCCTTCTTTAGCTACTTCAATATATGATTTACCAATGGTTTCAATTACCCCACCCTGACCTTCTAATTTAATGGTCAATGGAATGGCATGCATGGTTTTGTTAACCACTTTTATATTGTACAAGTTTGAAATACTGTCTTCTCCACGCATCTGGAATAGTTGACCAGGTGTGCGCATCACAGTGGGATCAACGTCTTTTCTAGTTGCTAACATAATACCCAATACTGTTAGAACCAAAGCGCAAAGACCTGTATACAATTTCATCCTTGTGGTATACTTAAGCGGTACACCATTGGCAATACTATTTTCTGATGCATACCTAATTAACCCCTTAGGTTTACCAATTTTTTCCATTACATGGTCGCAAGCATCAATACAAGCAGTGCATCCAACGCATTCCATTTGCAGACCGTTTCTAATGTCAATCCCAGTTGGACAAACTTTAACGCATTGGTGACAATCAATACAATCACCTTGCGAAAGAGTTGCTTCATTTTGTTTCTTAGCTACACCACGAGGTTCTCCTCTTTTGTAATCATAAGCCACAATCATACTGTTCTTGTCAAGCAATACACTCTGTAACCTACCATAAGGACAAACAACTATACAGGCTTGTTCTCTAAAGAAACTATATACTGCAAAGAATACGGCACTGAATACAAGAATGGCACTAAATCCAACAACGTGCTGACTAACTGGTTCTGTAATAATTTTTTCTAATTCACGCATGCCTATAATATAGGCTAGAAAAAAATTGGCAATCACAAAGGATAATAAGTAAAAAGTTATTTGCTTCAAGCTCAACTTAAAGATCTTTTTGCCTGTCCAAGCTGCTGATTTTAATTGTCTTTGTGCTGGGGCGTCTCCTAGAATTAGATACTCCACTTTACGGAACATCATTTCCATAAAATTTGTTTGCGGACAAGCCCAACCACAAAACAATCGCCCAAAGGCTGCAGTAAACAAAATGATAAAAAACACGAATGTGACCATGGTCAATCCCAATATGAAAAAGTCTTGGGGCCAAAACACTTTACCAAAGAAAATAAACTTGGCTTGCGGTATGTTAATTAGAAAAAAGGGTCTATCATTTACATAGACAAATGGCAATCCAAAAAACACAATAAAGTAGAGATAACTCAACCAACTTCGAATATTATAAAACTTGCTTCCCTTGGGTGGCTTATACGCAAAGATCCATTTCCGTTTTCCTGATTCGTCAATGGTACCCATTCTATCACGGAAAGATTCACCTTCAGTGAGAGGCTCATTTACGTGTTCGCGGTTATCAAAAATCATACTATTGAATTGTTAAATGAACAACATATGGGTACCAATACCGGAACCCTGTTTGTAAAAATCTCCTACAGTTAAAACGCCATCTAATCCAGGAAACATGTCTTCTTTTTCATAATGAAACATTTCCATTGCCAACTTACAAGCCCAAAGCTTTACCCCAGACGCTTGTAAAATTTCAAGAAATTCACGTACTTCAGGCATATCTAATTTTTCCATCTCTTTTTTCATCATATTGGTAGCAAGGGCTTCCATACCAGGTAATCCACCAATCATGGTTGGCATATGCATTGCTGGGTTTCCTACTGTTGCCACGTGCAAGTGTTCCAACTTTTTATTATGGATGGCTTCCAATCCAAAAAAAGTAAAAAACATTTCAGCTTCAATGCCTTCCATTCTGGCGCCATTGGCTAAAACAAAGGCTGCATAAACATTTTCAAGAGAGGCTTTAGAAAGAATGATCATCATCTTTCTAACTTCGCCATTATACTCACTCATAAATTTAAGTTTTCTTGTTAAGAATATTTGGAATTAAATACAGCCAGCTGGTTTAGGTATTCCTGCAATTTTAGTAGCAGTTTTTAATGGCCCAACTGGGAACAGGGCATAAAACTCTTTAATATCAACTACCCCGCTTTTACCTATTTTTCTAATGGTTAAAGGAGATTCGGCTTTAAATTCATTTTGAATGTATTGAATTAGTTCCCAGTGCTTTGGTGTTAAGTCAATATTGTTTTCTTTTGCCAATTCCTCACCAATAGTTTTATCCCATTGGCTAAAATCAGTCATATAACCTTCTTCGTTTATCTGGATATTTTTTCCAGCAATTTGCTTTTCCATATTATTTGTTTTTATTGGTTAAAAATTCTTCCCGGCGGTTTTCATATTAGCAGTGACAAAGGGTATAGAAATGCCTTTTAAAAGCATATTCCAATAGATCCATCTAAAAGCCAACTTTCCCCAATGGTTCATCCTACTTTCCTTTAATAATTGCATTGGCCCAACGCCAGCAAAAGGAAAAACACCATCAACTGGCTCATGAGTATAATTAAAATCAATCAATAGTGCCTTACCCTCACCTGTTTCTATAAAGCAATTGGCATGTCCGTCAAAACTGGCAGACAGAGCTTCTCCTTTAACAAAATGCAGAATATTCTCTGTCAAAATCTCAGCCTCAAAATGTGCCACAGAACCAGCTTTAGATGCAGGCACATTGGTTGCATCACCAATCACAAAAATGTTTGCTAAATCCTTTGATTGTAGGGTTTCTTTGTTGGTTGGAACAAAATTCAAATCATCGCCCAAGCCAGACCTTTCTATTAAAGCATCTCCTTTATTGGTTGGTACGGTCACTAACAAATCAAAGGAAACTTCCTTGCCGCCATAATCCATTATTTTTTTGGCATCATTATCAATTTCGGCAATAGCAAAATCACTTTCAATAGATATATTTTTTTCAGCTAATAAATGCTCTAAAGCTGCAGTTGATTTAGGTTTGGTAAATGCCCCACTTAAAGGTGTTACATAAGTAATATTTACTTTATCACGCATCTGCTTGTCTTTGAAAAATGCGTCAGCTAAAAATGCAAATTCTAATGGTGCTACCGGGCATTTTATAGGCATCTCTGCAATATGAATCACCAGATTACCTCCCTCCCATTCGCGCAATTTATTTCTAAGGGCTAATGCACCTTCAAAAGTATAAAAGTCAAAAACAGATTTTTGCCATTGCGCTCCTAGCATACCTTCTGTTTCTTCTGGTGCAATTTTAGAACCTGTTGCTATAATGAGTAAATCATAAGCTAGGTCAGTTCCATTGGCCAATTTAATAACAGAGGTCTTGCCGTCTATTTTACTTATTTGTTCTGTTATCAGATCTACATCAGTTGGTATAAAGTCTTTGATCTGCTTCACAATTTGTTCTGGTGTATAAATGTCAAAAGGAAGAAAAAGATAACCTGGCTGATAATGGTGTTCTTTTCGCTCATCTACTATACTAATTTTCCATTCCTTTTTATCCAACTTTTGATGCAAATGATTTGCCATCATGGTTCCGGCTGTTCCTGCGCCTAAAATGAGTAGTTGTTTCATAATTATGGTTTCAATTGTCTTAATTGATTCTTACACAAAGTTCATTTTAGGACTTGAGCGTCTTTGTGATGTTAGTTACACAAGAACATGATATATATCAGGAAACAGTCTTCATGGCTGGGTGACAATTGTTACAGTAGCGGCATTTTCGGGAAACTACTTTCGCATCAAATTGAAGATGCATGTTACACAAACTCACACCTTACAAATTGATGCTGGGATTTTTATTATTATCTAAACTTGGAATTACCCAGCCCCAAGAGTCAGTTAAGTATTTAAAACTTGATGAAGCAATTGAAAAAGCCATTCAACAAAATAGGGCTATTCAATTAGCTAAAATGGATGAAACAATTGCAGGATCAAGGCTTAAACAAACAGATGCTCTTTACCTACCGCAAGTTGGGCTTAGTTACACAGCCATGAGTACCAACAATCCCCTCAATGCTTTTGGATTTAAGTTGCAGCAAAAAAGCATTTCTGCAGCAGATTTTAACCCTGATTTGCTGAACAACCCTAAAGCCACGCCTGACTTCAGCACAAAACTGGAACTAATGCAGCCCATTATCAACTTAGATATGCTGTATCAGAAAAAAGCTGCGGAAAAGCAAGCTGAAATGTATCAGTATCAAACAAAAAGAACAAAAGAAGCCATCCAATTGGAAGTTCAAAAAGCTTATTTACAACTGGGGCTGATTCATGCTTCTATTAAGGTTTTAAAGGAAGCTTTGGCTACATCAAAAACTGTTGAAGCATTTACAGACAACCGTTTCAAACAAGGATTAATTCAAAAATCAGACCTACTAAACGCTCAATTACAAGTAAGGTCTGTAGAAGCCAATTTAGCAAAAGCAGCATCCAACCTAGGAAATGCATCTGACTTTATGAGTCTATTAATGGGACAAACTACTAGTCAAATTTATAGCGTAGATGAAATTCCCATCACTACCACCGCTTTAATAGGCACTTCACCTATTCCTTCAGCTGAAAGAGCAGACTTTATGGCCATGCAAAAAGCCATTGATGCAACTGGTTTAAACATTATTGCAGCAAAAAAAAGTTACTTACCCAAACTAAATGCTTTTGGATCATATCAACTAAATGATAGTAGAATGCTTGGTTTTGGAGCCAATGCTTATTTAGCTGGGGTTCAATTGTCATGGGATATTTTCAAAGGCAATCGCACAAAAAATAATATAGCCACACAGGTTTTAGAAAAAAACAAAATGGCTAGTCAGTTAGAACAGCAGAAAGAGCTAGCACAATTAGAACTGGGAAAAGCATACCGTGATTTGAACAATGCTTCTTATCAAAGAAATCAACAAGAAAAAGCAGTAGAACAAGCAACTGAATCATTAAGAATTTTGCAAAACCGCTATCAACAAGGTTTGGTCAATACCACTGACGTTTTAATGGCCACTACCCAACTTGCCCAACAACAACTAGCACTGATACAAGCTAGCTATGACAAACAAATTAGCCTTGCACAAATTGAATTCATGACCGCCACCAATAAAAAATAAACTGAAAAACAAGAAAAATGAAAAAGACAGTATACAGTATAATCACAATAGGCGCATTTGCCTTAGCATCCTGCTCCAGTAAAGAAAAGCAAGAATCAAGTTCTACAAAAGTTGATTCTGCCATTCTTGTAAATATTGCAAGCCCAACAGGCAATAATGGAAACGGTTTAAGTTTGAGTGGTCAGGTTGAAGCTGGGCAAACTGTTCAAATTAGCACCAGGGTCATGGGTTATATCACTTATTTGAAAGTGAAAGCCGGTGACCATGTATCAAAGGGGCAATTATTGGTTTCTATTAGCAATGAAGACATGCTTGCAAAAAGAGCCCAGGCCGATGCTATGATTGCAGAAGCTGAAGCTGCAGTTAAAAATGCCAAAAAAGACGAGGAAAGATTTAATGCCTTGTACAAACAACAAAGCGCATCCGCTAAGGAACTAGACAATATCAACTTACAATATAGTGCTGCTAAAGCTAGACTAGATGGTGCCAAACAAATGCGTTCCGAAATCAATGCCATGTTAGCTTATACCAATCTTACTGCTCCTTTTTCTGGTATGGTGAGTCAGAAAATGGCTGAAGCCGGTGCCATGGCTAGTCCAGGCATGCCAATTCTAACCATTGAAGAAGGTGGAGCTTTTCAAATTAATGCCAGCGTACCAGAAAATTTAATTGCCCAAGTTCGTCAAGGTTCAGAAGCTACAATTAGCATCAAAGCAATTGACAAAAACATCAAAGGAACAGTGGTTCAAATAAACCAATCTTCACAATTTACAGGTGGACAATACCTGATCAAAATTCGTTTAAGTGGTGATGATCAAAAAGGTCTCTATTCAGGTATGTATGCAAATGTATTCCTCCCTTTAAAATCAACTACCACGGCCTTAAGCACAGATAGCCCAATTATGGTGCCTGTATCTGCAATTACCTATAAAAATCAATTAGCAGGTTTGTATACACTCAGCAGTAACCACACTGCACTTTTGCGTTGGGTAAGATTGGGCAAAACAACCGGCAATATGGTAGAAGTACTTACTGGATTACAGAAAGATGAAACCTATATCAGTAGTGCAGAAGGAAAATTATTTAATGGCGCAGCAGTAAAAACCAAATAACACATGAAAAACGGATTCTCAGGAAATATAGCCAAAGCCTTTTTGCAGTCAAAACTAACCATACTGTTAATGGTTGCTTTTTTACTCATAGGAGGTTATAGTACTTTTCTTATCCCTAGGGAAGAAGAGCCACAAATACAGGTTCCAATGGCAGATATCTTCATAGGATATCCTGGTGCTGAACCCAAGGATGTTGAAACCAAAGTAGCTGCACCCATTGAAAAATTCATATCCAATATCAAAGGGGTGGAATATGTCTATTCCACTTCTATGAAGGGACAAGCCATGGTGATTGTACAGTTCAAAGTAGGGGAAGACGTGGAACGTTCCTTGGTAAAGCTCTACAGTGAATTAATGAGAAACATGGATAAAATGCCTCAAGGTGTAACACTCCCTCTTATTAAAACTAGAGCCATAGATGATGTTCCTGTTTTAGGTGTTACCCTTTGGAGTGAGTCTTATGATGACTATCGCTTAAAGCAAATTGGCCAGGAACTGGGTAATGAAATCAAGAAAATCAATGACGTATCTGATATTAATGTACTGGGAGGCAGAAGCAAGGAAGTAAAAGTGTTGTTGGACAAACAGAAAATGGCTGAGAACCATGTTGACTTTCTTTCTATTAGTAAAATGATTCAGGCTGGTAATATTCAATTCCAAAGTGGAAATCTATTACAAAAAGACACTGCCTATTCAGTAGAAACAGGCAACTTCTTAACCAATGCAGAAGATGTTTCCAATTTGGTGGTAGGTATTAATCAACAGCAACCCGTATACTTAAAACAAATAGCTACTGTAGAAGAAGGACCAGAAACTTCTAACCAATATGTTTTATTTGGTTATGGAAAAGCTAGTGCTAATGACCTAAAATCACATCCCTCCAATTATCCTGCTATTACCATTTCAGTAGCCAAGAAAAAAGGCGCTGATGCAATGAAATTATCAGAAGAAATTATTCAAAAAATTGACCATTTAAAAAAAGACCTAATCCCAAATGAAGTACAAGTAACCACAACAAGAAACTATGGAGAAACTGCATCAGCAAAGGTTTCTGAGCTATTGTTCCATTTGTTTATCTCTATTGTAGTGGTAACCTTATTTGTAATGCTGGCCATGGGTTGGAGAGGTGGATTGGTAGTTTTCTTATCTGTACCGGTAACTTTTGCGCTTACCTTGTTCAGTTACTATTTCATGAATTACACCTTGAATAGAATTACGCTATTTGCATTGGTCTTTATCACTGGAATAGTGGTAGATGATAGCATCATCATTGCAGAAAACATGCACCGACATTTTAAAATGAAAAAACTCCCCCCGCTTCAGGCAGCTATCTATGCCATTAATGAAGTAGGAAACCCAACCATTTTAGCAACATTTACAGTGGTTGCGGCTGTTTTACCAATGGCCTTTGTTTCTGGAATGATGGGACCATATATGAGTCCAATGCCCATTGGTGCATCTATTGCCATGATGCTTTCATTGATTGTTGCGCTAACCTTAACACCTTACCTTGGTTATATCTTTTTACGTGAGAAAGAATCCAAAGGAATTGGTCATGAAGAAAGCAAACCACATACGCTTGAATCTACTGGTATCTATAAAATCTATCTGGCATTTATTCAACCAATGCTTGAGACAAGGTGGAAACGTTGGACCTTCATTTTGAGCATTGTGGTAGTGTTGGTTGGTTCTATGCTTTTGTTTTATACCAAAACTGTAGCAGTAAAAATGTTGCCCTTTGACAACAAAAATGAATTCCAAGTAGTCATTGATATGCCTGAAGGAACAACACTAGAAAAAACACAAGCAGTTACCAGAGATATTGCAGACTATGTTTCTAGACAATCCATGGTCATGAACTATCAAACTTATATTGGCATTTCAGCTCCAATAAGTTTTAACGGATTGGTTAGGCATTATGACTTGAGAAGAAGCGAGAATATGGCAGACATTCAAGTAAACTTGGTTGACAAGGAGGAAAGAAAGATTCAAAGTCATGCCATTGCCAAAGAAATGCGTGCACCCATTCAAGCCATTGCAAAAAAATATCATGCCAATGTAAAAATTGTTGAAGTACCACCTGGACCTCCCGTACTTTCTACACTAGTTGCAGAAATTTATGGACCTGACTATTCAGAACAAATAAAAATTGCCCAACAAGTAAAAGACAGATTTGCAAAGACAGCAGATGTAGTAGATACTGACTGGATGGTAGAAGATGATCAACCTGAATTTCATTTAGAAGTTGACAAAGAAAAAGCCATGCGTCATGGCATTGCCACAGCACAAATTGCGGCTACAATTAATGGGGCTTTAAGCGGTATGAGTACAGGCAATGTGTACCAACCAAAAGGCTTTCATCAAACAGCTATCAAATTGCAGTTAAATGATATGGACAAGTCAAGTATGGATGATTTACTTGACTTAAAAATCATTGGTGCACAGGGAAATGCAGTTCCTGTAAGAGACTTGGTTATTGTGAATAGACAAGTAAAACAAAAAAGTATCTATCGCAAAAACCAAAAAGAAGTAGTTTATGTTTTAGCAGACATGGCAGGTAAATTGGAAAGCCCATCTTATGCCATTTCAAATATCTCTGATAGTCTAGGTACTATTTCAGTTCCAAAGGGATATAGTATCAAAGAAGAGTATACCCATCAACCTGAGTTAGAAGATAATTTCGCTTTGAAATGGGATGGAGAATGGCAGATTACTTATGAAGTATTTAGAGACTTGGGAATAGCATTTGCTGTAGTTATCTTGATGATTTATATTCTAATTGTAGGCTGGTTTCAGAATTTCTTGGTTCCGCTAGTGATGTTAGCAGCCATACCATTATCCTTAATTGGAATTATTCTAGGGCATTGGATGATGGGGGCTTATTTTACTGCCACATCTATGATTGGTTTTATTGCACTGGCCGGTGTAATGGTCCGAAACTCGGTATTGTTAATTGACTTTATCAATATTAGACTTGATGAAGGAGTTCCTTTAAAACAAGCCATTATTGAAGCCGGTGCAGTTAGAACTACTCCTATTCTTTTAACAGCAGGAGCTGTGGTTCTAGGAGCTGTGATCATTCTATTTGATCCCATTTTCCAAGGGTTGGCCATCTCACTAATGGGAGGAACCATTACTTCTACCTTTTTAACACTATTGGTAGTTCCCTTGCTATACTTTAAGATGATGCGCAAAAAATATCCCGTAAAAAAATAAACCATAGTATATGAAATTCTTTATAGTAACCTGCGTAAAGGAATCACGAAAAACTGTTTACCAATTGTTCAAGCAAGCAAATATCAATGCTTTTAGCAGTACTGATGTGGTTGGGTTTAAAGACAACCAAGAACAAAACCCATTAGAGGAATGGTTTGCCCGTGGCGATGAACAATTTGATTCAGAAATGATTTTCAGTTTTACTTCTGACACAAATGCTAGAAAGGGAATGATATTGGTTCAAGAACACAATGAAACACATCCAACCAGGTTTCCAATACGTGCATTTATAGTACCCGTAGAAACATCCAGTTATTCATCATAAAAACATAAATCATGAGAGAAAGAGTAGTAAGAGCAGTTGCAGGTAGTTTAGTATTAATCAGTATACTACTTGCTTTTAATATAAATATTCAATGGTTGTGGCTAGGTGTTTTTGTAGGGGCCAATTTATTGCAGTCAAGTTTTACCAAATTTTGCCCCTTAGAATTAATTTTGAAGCAAATGAAAATCAAATAAAGTAAACAACAAATATGGGGAAGGAATGTGAAAACAAATCATATTCCTTCCCTCTTTCCTATTGGCCAAGTATTGTAAAACTGCATGCGCAAACGATTGACCTACAAAAATTGATTGATAAGTAGTAATTTAATACTCAAACCAATCAATTATGCAACCTGCAAAAAAAGAAAACCAATACGCCATTGTTATTATCGGCATTTTATTCTTTGTCTTTGGATTTGTAACATGGCTAAATGGAACCCTGATCCCCTTTTTAAAATTGGCTTGCCAATTAAACAATGATATTCAGGCTTTCTTTGTCACTTTTGCATTTTATATGGCTTATTTCTTCTTAGCCATACCCTCTTCCATGATTTTGAAAAAAACGGGATTTAAAAATGGGATGTCATTAGGGTTATTGGTCATGGCAATTGGTTCAATGGTATCTGTACCAGCAGCCAATGCCAGAAGTTTTGGATTATTTCTAACCGGACTCTTTATTCAAGGAATGGGATTAGCACTTTTACAAACTGCTTCTAATCCCTATATCAGTATTGTAGGACCCATAGAAAGTGCTGCCAAGAGAATCAGCATTATGGGTATCTGCAATAAAATTGCTGGAATGTTGAGTCCTATTATTTTAGGCGCATTGGTTCTTAAGAATGCGGGTAGTATTGAAACCGCCATTAGTCAAACCAATGATCCAGCAGTAAAAGAAAGCTTGCTGAATGAATTAGCTGGAAGAGTGATCACACCCTATATAATCATGACGGTGGTATTGGTGTTGTTGGCGTTTATGATTAAGAAATCGGCCCTGCCAGAAATTGATACAGATCAGGAAGATGCTACTGACAAATCAGTTGTAGAAAAGCATTCTGTATTGGCATTTCCACATTTATTACTGGGAGTGCTTTGTTTATTTTTATATGTTGGCGCAGAAGTAATGGCCGGCGATGCCATTGGTGCTTATGGAAGAGAAATGGGTATGCCTTTAGATGAAACAAAATACTTTACCACATTTACATTATTCGCCATGTTACTGGGCTATATTATTGGCATTTTTACCATACCAAAATACTTGACCCAACAAAAGGCCTTGGCCATATCTGCTATTTCTGGCATTGTATTTAGCTTATTAGCATTTGCAAGCACAGGATATCTAGCCATTAGTTTTATAGCATTACTAGGTCTTTCTAATGCACTTATGTGGCCTGCCATTTTCCCATTAGCAATTAGTGGATTAGGAAGGTTTACCAAAACAGGTTCCGCCTTATTAATTACCGGTATTGCTGGAGGGGCGCTGATTCCACTATTGTATACCACTTTAAAAGACAAAGAGATTTTGAGCAATTCTATGTCTTTTATGGTTTGTATGGTACCTGCCTATTTGTACATTTTATACTATGCACTAAAGGGATATAAAGTTGGCAAACTTGGCTAATTATTCCACCACCAATTCATCTGCAAAAATCCAACCGGGTTTACCCTCACCACTATGTCCCTTGGGGCAAAGATTGTTCTTAGCACTAACCCTGATAAATCTAATGGGTGTTGCTGGGGCTTTAACTTTAAAATCATGCATCACACTCTTTTCTTCAATGGAAACAGGGCTAGGAATATTTCCTATCAAAGTAAAATTTGTTCCATCAACAGATACTTCAAATTGAACAGAAGCAGGCAAGAAAATCCAATCCTTATAATGCTGTAAACAACCTAGGGCAATGGTTTGCACTAGCTTGGCTTCACCAAGGTCAATGGTTGCAATCATGTCTCCGTCTGTAAATCCATGCCAGTTTTTACCTATAGCATCAGTACCTCTAACACCATCGGTTAAGGTATTGGGGCCAGCAGCTGGATAATACTTGCTATAGGCCTTGGCATAAGTTACGGTTTTGCCCACGGCTTGATGCATTGAAAAATATTGTTTGGCCGCCTGTAATCCTTTGATACTATTGTTCACAGAAAGCTTTGCTTTGATCCACTGTGTAGACTGAACCGCAATTGGTCCTGTATATAGTTGACTTTGCAGGTTAGGTTCTGAGCCATCAGTGGTATACCAAATTTTAGCGTCTTTGATTTCTGTGCTCAGTGCTACAAATAGTTTCCCATTTTCCGCATAAGGCTTAATGTCTACAGCAAAATTTCCTGCACTATAATTGAGTCCACGCTGACCAAATGCTTTGAATTGTTGGGGCAAACGTTGATTAAATGCATCCCAGTTCTTGGCAGATTTTGGTGTCCACAAAACTTCTGATAAAGCCAACATTCTTGGCAAGACCATGTATTGAACTTGTGAAGCAGTTGTGATAAATTCTGTCCAAAGATTAGCCTGTGCACCCATTACATAAGTAGCATCAGAGGCTGAAAGTTCTTTGGGTATGGGTTCATAGTCATAGACCATTTTCAAGGTATTCATACCACCAATAGCAACCGGTTCTCCCTCAGGACCTGCCTGGTAATGGTCAAAATAAACTGGCTTGCCAGGTGTCATCACCACCTGATGTTTCATTTTAGCGGCTTCAATACCACCAGCTTCTCCACGCCAACTCATGACCGTAGCATCTGGTGCCAACCCACCTTCTAAAATCTCATCCCAGCCAATCATTTTCCGATTCCTTTTTTTAAGTAATCCCTCTACCCTTTTCATAAAATAGCTTTGTAAGCCATTCTCGTCCTTCAAATTCTCACGAGCAATCTTAGCCTGACAAACTGCGCATTTTTTCCATGGATCTTTGTCTACTTCATCACCACCCAAATGAATATAGGTTGATGGAAATAACTTCACTACTTCATCCAATACATTGTCAATAAACTGATACACAGAATCATTACCAGCGCAATAGTTAGAAGAGATATTACTATAATTTCCACCAGTCATGGGTAACTGAAATTGCTTGCTACAACTAAGTAAGGGATAAGCAGCAATGGCTGCCGCCACATGCCCAGGCATTTCAATTTCAGGTACAATGGTTACATTTCTTTGAGCAGCATAAGCAATAATTTCTTTTACTTGCTCCTGTGTATAATAACCTCCATAAGTAGCGGGCTCACCTGTTTTTGCCTGAGGGCGATTGCCCCAAACCTGATCTGTATAATCAACACGCCAAGCACCAACCTGGGTCAATGCAGGATATTTCTTGATCTCTAAACGCCAACCTTGATCATCCACCAAATGCCAGTGAAAGCGATTCATTTTATAAGAAGCCAATAAATCAATGTACTGCTTTACTAAATCAGGTCCAAAGAAATGACGACTCACGTCTAAATGCATTCCACGATATTGAAATCTGGGATAGTCTTTGATTTGCATGCAGGGGATTTGCATTACTGCATTGGTTCTAATAGCAGGCAGGGTTTGTAACAAGGTTTGAATCCCATAGATCAAACCTGCATTGGTATTGGCTTGTATGAGAATACCATTGGTTGATACCTTCATTAAATATCCTTCCTCCCCAATTTCATCCAACTTAGTTAATTGTAATACAATGGCTTTACCAGTATTGCTATTTGGCAATTTCAAACCGGAAACATTCTTTATTGACGATCGTAAAAAATCAACCACGGGTGTAACACTTGTTTGTTTTAAATCAGCCCTAATAACAGTGGCAGCATCTAATACAAAAACACCGGATTCCATTTTAAGGGAAACAGGTTTTGGTATGATAGCAGGTTCTTGAGCAAAAAGATTGTTGAAATTGATCAAGAGTAACAGCGAAAAAAAACAATGTTTCATAAAAACTATTTAAAATATTATTCTAATGTAGCACCTGCAGAAACTGCAGCGGCTGATGATTGTAATAAATCAAAAACAATAATCTCATTGCTACCCTTTTTCAACCATTGTGCAGGGCAGAAGATTTTTTGTTGTGGGCCTATATTCCAATAGCGGCCAAGGTTATGACCGTTTACATAGACCATGCCCTTGCTATATTTTGACAGGTCAAAATAAGTGTCTCCTATCTCAGTTAATTGAAAAGATGCTTTGTAAAAATGGCATAATTTATCCTTGATTGGTTTTGCACTTACAACAGGTGGGTGCTTGGCCAAAAATGCTTCATCCATGGGGAGCATGGTAGTTTGCCAATTCATCAGTGTCATGCCATTGAGGGTAACCCTATCGGTAATCCCTTTTCTATCGTGCATAAACTGCGCAAAATTAATATGCCCCATCCCTTCCATCACAATTTCTAACAATGGATTTTTTACATCTGATTTTGGCAAAAGCACTTCCCAATTCCCACCATCTCTGTATACCGTATCAATAAACTTTCCATTCAAAAAAACCAACGCATAATCATGTGGTTCCCAAATTTTCAACTTGCCGGATTTATGACCAATCAGCGTTGTAGAATAAATAGCCATCCCTTGGTTTTGACCCAATGCCTCAAAGGTCTTTGGTTGCGCTGAAGCGATAGTAGGAAGTTGATAATCCCAAATTGATCCTACTTGTTGTAAATCAAAAGACGCAATGCTGATAGTTTTAATGGGTGCTGGAATGGCAGGCAAGGGCTTATCAGAATATGCCTGAATCATTCTTCTTAGCATATAATATTTTGGCGTTGCCATTCCTTGCTCACTAATGGGTGAATCATAATCATAGCTGGTGAGATCGGGCTGATACTGGGTAGGGGTGAAAGCATTGGCACCAGCCGTAAAACCAAAATTGGTTCCACCATGCACCACATAGAGGTTAAAGGATTTTTTATGATCCAATAAATAGGTAATTTCTTTTTTCAAATCATTGGTATCGGGCTTTGCCCATTTCTCGCCCCAATGGGTTAACCAACCAGGATAGGTTTCTCCACTAAATGCTGGAACATTGGGATTGTGTTTTTTGGCTTGAGCAAAATCGCCATCATTTCCCCCACTGTCCAAACCAATAGCTGCGCCGTCTATATTACCAGCGTCTAACATATACGCAGTAGGACCATCTGAAGTATAGAAAGGAACAGTAAAGCCATTGTTCATCCAAAGCTTGCGCAAGGTTTCCATATAGACTTTGTCATTGCCATAACTACCATATTCATTTTCTACCTGTACCATTAATATGGGACCGCCTTTACTCACTTGAAGGTTCACTACTTCTTTGGCCAAACGATTAATATACCTAGAAGCAGCACTCATATACCTAGGATCCATGCAGCGTACTTTAATGTCTGGATTCTTTAATAGATAGGATGGAATACCACCAAAATCCCATTCCGCACATACATAAGGGCCAGGTCTAAAAATCACCCACATGCCTTCATCTTGGCAAATCTTTACAAAAGCAGCAATGTCTTTGTTATTGCTTTTAAAATCAAAAATCCCTTCTGTGGTTTCATGAAAGTTCCAAAAGATATAGGCCGCAATGGTATTGCATCCCATGGCTTTTGCCATTTGAATTCTATGGCGCCAGTATTCTCTTGGAATTCTGGCAGGGTGCATTTCTCCACTAATAATCTGATAAGGTTTCCCGTCTAGTAAGAAATCTTCCTTACCTAATTTAAACTGATGGGTAGCCACAGGCTTAGAACCCGTTTGAGCATTCAGTTGATTAGCATTCAAAAGAAAGATACAAATCAGCCCAACCAAATATTTCATACAAGAAGCATTGAAAGGTTCAAAAACTTACCAATGCTACTAAAAATTCCGGCCATTTCCCGCTTTAATCTTGCGCAAACGATTGTACGCTTGCATAGATGATTAGCTATTTTTTAGGAACGTACTTTTTAACCCTAACATCATTGATTACGCCCTTCCAGTTTAGACCATATCCAAAATCATACACATGACCATTGCTGTCTTTATATGGAATCATGTCTCTTGGAACATCTTCCATTTGTTTTTCAACCGTAGACATATTCATAGGCATTTGCATGGGCAACAATGCAGAGGGTTCTTCTTTACCAGAAACAATGTCTAATAATGCTTCCACTTGAACACCAAACTCACCCAAAATAGCATCTACTTGACCTTCAAACTCCCCAAATACCATGGGATTGCTCATACTCACCGCAACCAATACGGGTTTGCCATTCATGGCTTTCTTGGTATCTAAAATAGTATTCAAGTCAGGAGAAGAATTAGACTTTGAAGTTTTACCCAAATAAGTTCTGTCATTGATACTGGGGTCAATAACTGGATCGCCTGCGGCAATACTATGAGCCCTTGCATCTGTTGCTGTATAATCTTTTAATTGCAGAGAAATAGGTACATATCCATTACCACCAGCTTCCCTATCTGCCCTGCTATAACCACCGCTGGTTGGGCTTTTGATAAAAACCATGGCAAAATCTGCCTTGGCTGGATCATCAGTAACTGTGTAGTATTTTTTAATTAACTCAAGGTTTACAGGATATTCTGTTTTTTCAGGAACGGGTTGTCCAAAAAAGTTAACACTGGCAGGTGTAGTTCGTTTTGGCACATACACTGTTTTTCCCTTTTGAATGGGAAGAGTTTTGTTTTGATTTTTGAGTAAGACAATAGATTTTAATTGGGCATCATAACCCGCTTTCATGAATTCAGGCTGTCCAACTATGGCTTTGGATGCATTTGGATCCAGATAAGGGTTCTCAAACAAACCCACCCTAAATACATTCAATAATAATCTGTAAGCAGATTGCTCAAAACGCTGGCGCATAAAAGCTTCACCGTGTTCTTTAACACCCATCTGATAAGCTTCTAAAACAGGGTTAATATCATTATTACCACCAAACTGATCCACTCCTGCCATCAATACTTTGTAGTGTCGCTGAGCGATGCTCAATTTTTCAACTCCCCAAGACTTACCAGAAAACACATCAGGTTTTTCACCTTCGTTGGCTGTGATTAACCAATCGGTACAAACCACACCATCGTACCCATATTTGTTACGCAATAAATCCGTGATAATGTACTTACTAAAACCATTTCCTACATTCTCTCCATTCTTTTTGTCTTGGTTATAAGAGATGGTATAATAAGGCATTACAGCCGATGCTTTCTTAGTGCCACCAGTTAATTTAAATGCACCTTCAGTAAATGTGCGCAAATGTGTTTGAAATTGGTTACCCGGATAAACAGCAAATTTTCCATAAGCAAAATGCCCATCGCGCCCGCCTTCTTCAGGACCACCACTGGGCCAATGTTTCACCATGGCATTTACGCTCAAATTTCCCCAACCTTGATACGCCGCAATGGCTTTGGGCGATGTTTGAAAACCGTCTACATAAGCCCTTGCCATATCAGTTGCCAATTGAGGGTCTTCTCCAAATGTTCCAACAAAGCGGTTCCACCTAGGCTCAGTAGCCAAATCAATTTGTGGAGAAAGCGCCGTTGTAATTCCCAGTGCGCGATATTCTTTTGAAGCAATAGAACCAAATAATTTTGTGATGGCCGGGTCAAATGTAGCGGCCAATCCCAGTTCTTCTGGCCACTGAGAAATAGCACCCCCAGAACCTGCATTGTACTCAGCGTCTTTATTGGCGCCGTTTCTTGGATCAGAACTATTATTGGCTGGTATACCCATGCCAATGCCTTCAACCAATTGTTGCACATTATTATTCCATGTGGCTGATACTACCGGATTTTGAACCGATGTAATCAATACATGGCGCAAATTATCCTTGGTTAAAAAAGCAATTTGTTGATCAGATAAATCTGAAGCTTTAGCCCCACTGGTAGAAAAAGGTTTGTCTTTATAGGTTCCTCCAAACATGCCTCGTTCTTGCGCTGGAATAGCTTGGTGCCTGCTATAAAGCATCATACCTGCAATTTGTTCTACAGTCATTTTGGACGCCAAGTCTTTGGCTCTTTCCGCTACAGACAAACGCCAGTCTTCATATTTATCCAGCTTGCCATTTTTATTTAAGTCCTTGAATGGAAGACCGTCTTGTTTGATAATTTTTACCCCAGATTCGGTGGAATAACCCAAAGCAATTTGGTCATTTACTTTAATGACTTTGATATTGTCTGTTAGATTGGTTTCAACTAATTTGGTTTGCGCTTGGGCCACAGAAGCAGCAACCAATAAAAGGAAAAAGTATTTTCTCATGGCAATGAAGTAAGGTAAGCAATGGGTAAATTTATTGATTTATTGGCTATATTGGGGACACAGTTTTGAAAGACTATATGGAACAAACAAGCGGCTTATCTAGGAATATCAATATTACAGGTTTAGTAGCCACGGGCATCTCATCCATGATTGGGGCTTCTATATATATTGTTCCCTTCATGCTTCAAAAAAATGTGCCAGGTATTGGCCCATATATTCTACCCGCATTTCTAGCCGCAGCAGTACCTGCTCTTTTTGCAGCCATCTGCTATGCCATTCTCTCTAGTGCCATGCCCAGAGCGGGAGGCAGTTATGTATATGCCAGCAGGTCTATACATCCTTATTGGGGCTTTGTTGCCAGCTTCTCACAATGGTTTGGCTTATCTATTGTCATTGGAGTGGTCTCCTATATGGTCTTGCCTTTTTTTCGCGATGTATGTATTACACTAGATTGGAAAGCACTGGCCCAATTTTTTGACCAACCCAATACCAGATTATTCTTGTCTCTAGGTTTATTATGGAGTTTTATTATGATCAATATTTTTGGAATTCAAACCTATCAGTTTACCATTATTGGTTTGGTATTGATTACCTTTTTACTAGCAAGCATAGTTATCATAGCTGGATTTATCTATACAGAAACTGATTTTGTTCAAGGAGTTTTTCAAAAAGACGGCATTCAAATTCATAGAGAAGCAGGTGAATTTCATTGGCAACAATTTTTAAGCGCGGCGGCTGTATTATTTGCCAGTTTTATTGGATTTGATTCCATAGCGCAAGCGGGTGGCGAAGCCAAAAATCCCAGCAAATCATTACCAAGGGCCATCCTAATTACTATTGTTACTGTTACCCTATTTTATTTGTTGTTCACTTTTGCAGTCTATAAAATAGCGCCTTGGAATTTTGTGAGAGACCTAGCCAATAGCAAAGACATATCTGCAACCACCCTACTGAACTATGTGCTACCACCATTTTGGTCTGTACTCATCATGTTGGGAGCCAGTATTGCACTATTGAAAGACCTACCCTCCATGGTTCTTTCTGTATCAAGGCTTTGTTTTGCATGGTCTAAGGATCAGTTGTTTCCAATATGGTTAACCACTATTCATCCAAAATACAAGACACCCTATTGGGCCATTCTTTTTAGTGGCATGGTATCCAGCCTAGGGATATTGGGTTGTCATTTTGCCAGCGATATTTTTCTAGGTATAGATATCATGGTCATGTCTATGCTCATCAATTTTATATTAATCTGTCTATCGGTTTTGTTGATTCAACGCTACAATCCAAGCTTAGCCAAAGAAATAGCCGTGATCAAAAACCCCTTACTACAAAAAATCATTGCTATTCTTGGAATGATGACGCTTGGATTTTTATTGTTGATTCATATTCAAAATGATCTAGCTACTGTTCAAAAAGCTTGGTATTTTCATGCCAGTTATGTTTGTGCAATAGTCATGTTGGTTGCAACCATTATCTTTTTGTTTTACTGGTCTAAATTGAAAAAAACAGGATTAACCAAGACCAATTATTTTAAAGCATTACCGGCTGAATAAGCCTTCAAAATATTCTAATGAACAGTACCAGACTTAGTGATAATCTTAGTATTTCAAAAGCATTGATTGGTCTATGGCAGATTGCCGATTTAGAAAGGGACAATCACAAAGTAGACCCCATAGCAACAGCCAAAGCCATGCACGCTTATTATGAACAGGGCTTTACCAGTTTTGACATGGCGGATCATTATGGGTCTGCTGAAGAAGTAGTGGGTGTATTTAGAAAAACCTATGGCTTGCGCGATGTTCAATTTCTAACCAAATGGGTACCCAGCCCCGGAAATATCAGTACCATACAAATAGAAGCCGCTGTTAAAAAAGCTTTGACCAGATTACAAACTGATCAAATTCAACTCATGCAATTTCATGCTTGGAATTATGCACATCCCAGTTGGTTGGATTGTTTGTATGGTTTGCAAAAATTGCAACAAGAAGGATTGATTGCCAATTTGGGTCTCACCAATTTTGACGAAGCACATTTGAATATGGTGATTCAATCTGGAATCAATGTAGTAAGCAATCAGGTTTGTTATTCCTTATTAGACCAACGCGCAGCGGGAAAAATGACTGAAACCTGTTTGAAACACAATGTAAAACTGCTGGCTTTTGGAACCGTAGGCGGGGGCTTCTTTAGTGAAAAATGGTTGAATCAAACTGAACCTGCCATCAATGATTCACTCACATGGTCGCAGATGAAATACAAACGTTATATAGATGCCGCAGGTGGATGGTCATGGTACCAAGAGTTATTGCAATCTCTTTATAGCATTGCGCAAGCACACCAGGTTTCTATAGCAACTATTGCCAGTGCTTATATTAAAGAACAGCCAGCTGTAGGGGGTGTGATTATTGGCGCTAGAATGGGTGTTTCTGAACATATTTTAGAGAACAAAAAAGTATTAGACATTCAATTAAGCGCTGCAGAATTAGAGCAAATAAAATCCATTTTGGCAAAGGGTCAATCCATTCCAGGGGACTGTGGTGATGAATACAGAAAGCCACCCTATTTAACCGCTTCTGGTGACCTGAGTCATCATGTAAAAGAATTTCCAGTACCCTATCCTACCATTATAGATACCCAAGGAAAAACAAAGGCCTTATCGGGCACTAGTTGGGAATCTATGGCTGGATATAGCCGCGCTGTTAGAAAAGGAAACCGAATTCTTGTTTCGGGTACAACTGCTACCCATGGCAACCAAGTAATTGGGGGTAATGATCCTGCGGCACAAGCTCATTTTATTTTTGACAAAATAGAAGGGGCTATTCAATCCTTAGGGGGCAAATTAGAAGACGTGGTGAGAACCCGTGTTTTTGTCAAAGACATTAACCAGTGGGAACCCATAGCTAGAGCGCACGGCCAAAGATTTGCAGCAATTCAACCAGCCAATACCATGGTGCAAGCCAATTTAATTGGGGATGATTATTTGGTTGAAATTGAGGCAGAAGCTATAGTGGAGTAATTTTTGAAGATCCGAACAATTGGTTCTGGATGCCTGTTTAAGGCATATGTCAGTTGCAGTAAGTTTGGTATTTCCACATCAATTATTTCAAGCACATCCTGCTTTACAAAAAGATAGACCGGTTTATTTGGTTGAGGAATGGTTGTATTTCAAGCAATTCTTATTTCACAAACAGAAACTGGTACTGCATAGGGCCAGTATGCAATTTTACCAAGATTGGTTAATAGCGCAAGGTTATCAAGTAATTTATATTGACAGCAATCATCCTTTGCAAGATTGTAGGGAATTGGTGAAAAAATTGGGTATTGAACAAACAACTGAAATTCATGTTTCAGCTTTGGCAGATGATTGGTTGGAAAAAAGAATCACAAAGAGTTGTGATGAAAACCAAATCAAATTAATCATTCACCAAAGCCCTAATTTTTTAAATAGCAAGGAATCTGTTGAATCTTATTTTAGCAAAAGGAAAACTTATTTTCAAACTGATTTTTATACTTGGCAAAGAAAAGAGCGAAAATTGTTGTTAGAAGCCGATGGCAAACCCATCGGTGGTCAATGGACCTTTGATTCGGACAATCGAAAACCCTTTCCAAAGAAAGGCATCGCGCCAGCTATTCAACAATTTTCTGATAATGCATTTTTAGTAGAAGCTAGAACCTATGTTCAACAGCATTTTCCCAATAATTATGGAACTGTTAATGGGCCACATTTATTTGTGACTAGTTTTCAAGAGGCGCAGCAATGGCTAGAAGATTTTATTATACATCGCTTTGAGCATTTTGGCATTTATGAAGACGCCATTGTAACAAATGAAACAGTGCTGCATCATTCCGTGTTAACCCCTATGCTCAATATTGGTTTGTTAAACCCACAACAGGTATTGGACAGGGTAATTGACCAAGCGGAACAATACCAGATTCCGCTCAATTCCTTAGAAGGATTTATAAGACAGGTCATGGGTTGGCGAGAATTCATTCACTTGGTATATGAAAGAGAGGGTGGCAAACAACGTACAACCAATTATTGGAAATTTAGCAGAAAAATACCTGAAGGTTTTTGGACGGGCAATACAGGCATTGCTCCCATTGATAGCACCATTAAAAAAATCTTAGCAACTGGTTATTGCCACCATATAGAACGGCTCATGGTCTTAGGCAATTTTATGTTGCTCTGCGAATTTGATCCTGATCAAGTGTATCATTGGTTTATGGAATTATTTATTGATGCTTATGACTGGGTCATGGTACCCAATGTCTATGGCATGACCCAATTTGCAGATGGTGGTTTAATGACAACCAAACCTTATATTAGTGGCAGTAATTACTTAATGAAAATGAGTGATTATCCTAAGGGAGATTGGCAACCCATTTGGGATGGGCTATTCTGGCGATTCATGCACGTTCACAGAGATTTCTTTTTGAAAAATCCAAGACTGGGCATGTTGGTGAAAACCTTTGATAAAATGAGTCCTGAAAAACAGCAATTGCATTTATTGAATGCGGAGCGGTTTTTGAAGGAGTTGGATGAGCAAATGAAATAGTATTTAGTTATTTTTTGCCTTTAAAATATTTTGAATAATCAATTTTATCAATATCTACTTCATATTGTTTAGCCTTATCTGAATCATTAACCAAAAGTGGAATTTTGCGCATTTTGGTAACATCGCCCATTAATTGATAATAGAAGTTTCCTAATTTTCCCAATTGATCAAATTGTTGAAACCTGAAAACAGCAATCCCTTTTTCCTGATCTAAGATTTTGATAGTTACAATTGATTTATAGGGCCAATTTGCTCTTAGTTTAAATTCATAAGTTACACTATCTAATTTTTGAAACTGTTGCATGTAATTTGCTTCAGGTCCCTCCCCACCCCAATAAATGAATACCGAATCAGTTAACTTTATTTTAAGATGGGAGTAGAAATCATTGGGCTTATATACATAGATAACATCCTTAAAAGGAACCAGCTGTACCCATTCTCTAGGAAAATTGCTAAAACTATATTTCTTTGGAATTAATTTTTGTTTAGACAAATATGTCATTGATCTTTTATAAGTATCAAGATCAAATTGATCAAAATTAAAATCAGCTAGCATTTTGTAAAAAGGGGAATGCTTATTGGTATCTATAAATATAAAATGAGAGAATTCTTTATTGATATTGCGTACAAAAAATAGCGTATCATTTTGCTTGAATTGAGCAAATGAAAATTGGACTGAAAATGAAAATACAATACCAAATAAAATTTTAGATTTCATCTTCTTAAAATTGAATCATCATTAAAATCGAGTGCTATACCTATAAATATCTTTTGCCAGAATTTTTATTTCTTCAGGCATAAAAGCATCTGGTTCAACATACATATCCATCAATACAGTTGTAAGCAAACCTTTTGAATTGTAGGTATAACTATAAGTTGCCCCTTTTTCTCTTTTCCATAAAACAAGTTGTCCAAGTGGATTATAATGGTAAGTGATTGTACCAACCAAATCGGTGTTTTTAATGTTTTCAAACTCCTTTTCTAATAAACCTTGCTTATTGTAATAATAATCTCGATTGGAATATATGGTACCTATTGTATCAAATTTGTTCATATAAAAGGATTCCTTGCAGTTGTTGATTCTTCCCAACCCATCCAATGTATATGAAACTATTTTTTTCCGAAAATTGTTTTTTGAAAAATAGTCTATACTAACTTTTTGTATTATTTGCCCACTTGGGTTATAACTAAACTCAGTGCAACTTGAATACTCTGTACTTGAGTCTTTGATAAGTTTGCCCTTTTCATAGCTTTTAAAATACCTGACGGTATCTTTTTTGTTAAGTTCATAGTCGTTAAAAATACGAGTAACTAGATCTTGATGTTCATTGACAAAAAAGAAATATTCACCCTTGGTAACACCGTTAGAATCTAGGTCAGAAATTTTAGTCAAATTTCCCTCCTTATCAAAATAATGTACTTTGGTTGCACCAGGTTTGTTGTCCATAACCACTAGGTCTATGGTTAAACTGGCTATTTTATTCCTTTTTAAGACGCTTTTATCATAGCGATAAAAAAAATAGGCAGCGTCATCGTTTAAGTTTTGTCCAAAACTTGAAAAAGAAACCAGGATAAAAAATATGATACTGCAGGGCTTGAATTTCATGAGTGTAAATCTAAAAAATAAGTATGGATTTTTGAGAATCCTACATCTTAATTAAAAACTAGGTTATGGCAGAAATGAACAATCCCAACAACGGCAGTTCTAAAAGCAAGTCTGCTTTTAGAAGAAAGGTTTTATCTACCAGGGTAGATTTGACTCCAATGGTTGACTTAGGCTTCTTACTAATCACCTTTTTTATTTTCACTACCACCATGAGTCAAGCTAATGCCTTGAAATTTATCATGCCAGATGATAGTGGAGACCCTATGAATATTAAGGAGACTGGAGCCCTTACTTTAATGCCAGCAGATAATGGCAAAGTCTATTTTTATGAAGGACAATTAGACCCAAGCAAGTTTCAACTTACTAATTTGAAAGACATGCGCCAGTTAATTATGGATAAAAAACTAAGAACCAAGGACAAGGACTTCTTTGTAGTAATTAAACCTGCTGATAGTTCTAGCTATGGTGATTTGGTAAAAGTGTTGGATGAAATGAAAATCAATGAAGTGAAGAGATATGCTATTGCTCGGATTGAAGAGGTGGAATTGGCGCTGTTGAGATAAGTAAGATTTTCTTCCAACATTTCTGCGCTTGCAAGGGGCGGGTCTGAACTAATTTATAGAATTAGTTTGCTTTAACACCGCAATGAGCGTATTTTCTGAAGTTACAAGTACTTACTAAAAAACTATTTTTAAACATCAAATAAAAAAGCGAAATTGTTTTGAGTAGGTAATCTTTTATTTAACTATAAGAATCTATGCAAAACATTTTTTTCCTTTTGTTGCTATTCCCTTTAAAGTTGGAGGCACAAGTGTTCAAATCCGCTCCAATAGAAAATGGCTTAAGAATAGATTTTCATTCAAAACTAATGGCAGAGGATAGAACTATCTGGATTCGGGTACCAGCTTCCTATTACGAACAAAAAGACGCAACCCAAACCTATCCTGTGATATATGTTTTGGATGGTAAAACCGCTTTTTTCCCTCTAACTGGAATTGTAAGTTTTATGAGCGAGAAAGACAATGTAAATTATCAGATTCCAGAAATGATTGTTGTAGGAGTTGATACTGAAAAACGGATACGTGACTTAACTCCTAATGCGTCTACAAAGCAACCAAATGGGGATGATGCAAAAACACCTGAACAAAAACTCATGATGCAAGGAAGTGGAGGTGGTGAGAAATTTTTGAATTTTTTGAAAGAAGAAGTATTTTCTTATGTTGAAAATAATTACAGAACAAATCCTTATCGAATCTATGTTGGTCATTCACTAGGAGGCTTAACTGCTACTTATACTTTTTTAAAGTACCCTAATTTATTCAATGCTGCTATTTCAATAGATCCAAGTTTATGGTGGGACAGCGCTAAATATGTAATTAAAGCACCTGAATTGCTTCAAGCAATGCCAAAAGACAAGATGAGAAAGTATTATGTTAGCGTTATTGACTCTAGCAATTATGGAGGTAACCTAAATTTTCATTCAAATTCCATCTTCAACATTGGAAAAGCAATGCAGAAGGCTTCTTCAAAAAATTTACAATATAAGGTGGATTATATCCCAAATACGGATCATTCTTCTATACCTATGTTGAGTTGGTACAATGGACTTCTTTTTATTTTTGAAGGATATCATAAAAGTCATTATGATTATATGAAAGATCCAGATTTAATTGAATCACATTTTAAAGAAATTGAGTCAAAAATTGGATTGAAAATGAATCCTCCTCAAGATATTTTTGAAATCCTTGTTCATTACCTTACTTCGCCAGACAGATACCCAGATCCTGTAAAAGCAAAAAAAGTATTAAAAATGGCATTGAAATATTATCCTACATCCACCTATTTTCAAAATAAACTCAAAGAACTTGATACAAAATCTTAAATCATAATTGAGTAGAAGCATCAAAAAAGAATTTATGAAACAGTTATTTATAGCAATTCTTTTGTTCACATATCAAATGGCTGCAGGACAAACTGCTATTGATAGGGTAAATAAATATTGCTTACAGCATCAAAACAAGATGATTAAAGAATATTTTAGTCTCTTGTCTTTGCCAAACTACGCTTTAGATAAAGTCAATATTAATAAAAATGCTCTTTTCATTGAATCAATGTTGAAAAAGCGAGGTATTCAAACAAAGTTGCTCGAATCTAATACCAAGGGTACACCCAAAGCTATTTATGGTGAAGTATTGGTTCCAGGTGCTACACTTACAATTATATTTTATGCCCATTATGATGGACAACCTGTAAGCCCTGAAAAGTGGAATCCTGCAATAAAGCCCTATCAACCTGTTTTATTAGATAAATCCATTGAACAGTCAGGGAAAGCAGTTGCATTTCCAACTGATGGGAAACCCTTTGACCCAGAATGGAGAATTTCATGTAGGAGTAGTTCAGATGATAAGGCCGGTGTGATGACTATTATAAATGCCTACGATGCTTTAATTAAAACAGGGGTAAAACTGAAAAACAATATTAAATTTTTCTTTGAAGGGGAAGAAGAAATTGGTTCATTACATCTTGGAGAAATACTTGATAAACACAAAGATTTACTAAAGGCTGATTTATGGTTAATTGGTGATGGTCCTGTACATCAATCTGGATTGCCGATGATAGATTTTGGGGTACGAGGTGATGTAAATGTTGATCTAACTGTTTATGGCCCAAAGCGTCCACTTCATAGTGGTCATTACGGTAATTGGGCACCTAACCCATGTTTATTAATGTCCAAATTGCTTGCAAGCATGAAGGATGATAATGGTTTAGTAAAGGTAAAAGGATATTATGATGATGTTATCCCATTTAGTACATCTGAGAAAAATGCTTTTAATGCAATCCCTTCTGTTGATGAGCAAATGAAAAAGGAATTGGGAATTAATAAACCCGAGGGAGGAGGAAAAACACTTTTTGAAACTTTTGAGTTGCCCTCTTTAAATATCAATGGAATCAAATGCGCAGATGTAGAAAATCGCGCTAGCAATGTTATCACAACAGAGTCAAAAGCAACGCTTGATTTACGTCAAGTTCTGGGAACAGACTATTTAAAGCAAATTGAATTATTAAAACAACATGTGATTGAACAGGGATTTCTTCTTTTGGATCGGGATCCTACAGATGAAGAGCGATTACAAAATCCAAAAATTGCAAAATTAAAAATCATTAAAGGCGGATACAATGCACAACGAACACCATTGGATTTGCCAATTTCTCAGCAAGTTATAAAGGCAGTAAAATCAGCTACTAATAAGCAACTGATATTAGAGCCAACATCTGGAGGTAGTTTACCATTGTATCTTTTTGAGAAACATCTTAATGCCAAAGTAATTAATTTATGCTTGGTGAATCACGACAACAATCAGCATTCAGAAAATGAAAATGTTAGACTTCAAAACCTTTGGGACTCAATAGCTCAATTATCAGCTATTATGATTATGGAATAGATGCTATATATGGGAACAATTATCATCGTTAAAAACCAAGCATTTCAAAATAGCATTTCTTTAATTACCATAAGTTTAATGAAATCAATAATATTTTATGTTTAAAAAAAAGGAACTATCCAGTTTGACCAAAATGAATAAAAAAATCTTGTGCACTGTAGTTTCAATGGTATTATTCTCCCTACTGCAAGCCCAATCCTTGCAGGATCTCATTAAAAAATTTGACAAATCAATTGATAGCCTCAACCAAATACATGAATTCAATGGCAATATTCTATTGGCAAAAAAAGGCGTAAAGCTTTATGAAAAAAACATTGGCTTCACAGATAGCTCAGCCACAAATAAACTTACCTCAGGATCTTCATTCAATCTTGCATCTATTTCAAAAACATTTACCTCCACACTAATTTTGATGTATGCACAAGAAGGTAAATTGAAAATTGATGACAATGTTAGCATGTATCTTAACGAGTTCCCATACAAGCAAATCACAATAAGGAACTTGCTGAATCATACACATGGCATGATTGAATATTTTGATTGGGTAAAAGACACACTCAAGATTAAAGACACTATTGATAATCGTAAATTGTTTGAACTCCTTGTTCAACACAAACCACCCTTAAATTCAGTGCCAGGTGAAAAGTTCAACTATTGTAATACTGGTTATGCTGTTTTAGCGGTTATACTAGAATCTATCAGTGTTATGACTTATTCGGAATTGTTAAAGAAAAAAATAACCAAACCTTTGGGACTTAAAGATACTTACGTTCAAACAGTGAAAATGTCAAATTCACCAAAGAGTAGGATTTATGGCATGAAATACCTTGATGGCAAATGGAATTCTTTTGATCTTACCCCTCTTGATGAGGTAGTTGGGGATGGAAATATTTATTCTACTATTGGTGATCTTCTCAAGTGGGATCAGGCATTGAGAAATGGCAAACTACTTAAACCAGAAATTCTACAAGAAGCATATACACCAGTTCTTGTTCAAGAAAAAGCAAAAATGGCTTATGGTTTTGGTTGGATAATAAATGAACCCGGAAAGAAAGTTTCCCATTCAGGAAGTTGGAATGGATTTAAAAATAATTTAGTTCGTGATTTGCAAAATGGGTATACGCTCATATCCCTGAGTAACGGAACAGCTGGCTTGTCCTCATGGAAAATACAGCAGCAATTTGAAAAAGATCTCAATAAGCTGAATAATTAATTAGCTGTTGTAACTATATGGAGAAAACACCTTCTTTACTCCCGTATTAGAGGTAGAAATCTTATGGATTTTTCACCCTATTAGAAAATTTCTTGTAGGGGCTTTGGAATATCATTAAATTTAAGTTGCCAAGATTGCCCATCATAAATATTAATGCAAATGCAATTATTATTCATTGTTTCATGGATCCCCTTCATGCTCGGATTTTTTAGTGAAGCACCAACGTCTATAGATACTACAAAAAATCCTACTCCAAAATTTAAACTAATTCCTGCCCCAAAAATCACTTTCAATTCTTTTGTTGATTGTAATATGGCGGAAGTATGGATAGGAGATACTTTTAGAATTTTTCCTGGCAAATATGGCGAAGATCCATTATGGGGATATGCAAAAGATTTAAAATATTCTGATGGCAAAAATGCAGAAGCCGTTTTTAAAAACCCCGCTGATAAATTCTTTAATCCTATAATGCCCAACAATGTTCCTGTAGGACAGAAAGGATTACATGGAGCAGTTTGGTTTGAGACTGTTTACCAAGACAAAAAAGACCTATCGGGTAAAACACTTTTTGGTATTTATCACAACGAGAACTATCCTATTACTTTGCCCTATGATTCTATTACAAAAGAAGGATATAACAACAAGCTCTGGCCCCAGGGTTTAACTGGCCCAGAAAGCCCTGCAGCTGTTTGTCGCATTGGCGTTATGAAATCAATTGATGGGGGGAAAAGCTGGGTAAACAAAGGCATTTTCATAGAAGACTATGACCCAAGGATGATTCTTAAACCAATCAATACTTCTAATACTTTTGCAGGTGGTGTTGGTGATCCATCAGCAGTTGCAAGTGGAGATTATTTGTATTTATTTTATGGAGAGTATGGCTATCCTGGAATCTACAATGAAAAAACATATAGCGCCAAAACAGAATGGAGCGGACAATGTATTAGCATTGCACGTATTGCCTTAAAGGATCTAGACAATCCAGTAGGAAAGGCAAAAAGATGGGATGGCAAATCTTTTTCTATTCCTTATGATAGTTATGGAGTTCCTGTTCGTTCATTACAAATTCCTTTAAAAGAAGGGGGCAGTGCTGCTTCTTCTCCTACAGGTGGTTTTCATTGGGGACCATCGGTAAGTTGGAACACCTACTTAAATTGTTGGGTAATGATGATGGGTAAAGTAGAAGGCAAATCATGGCAGGGAGATAAAATATTTATTTCATTTAATAAAAATAAAGACTTGGGTGCCGGGAACAATAGTCAAGATTGGACTAAGCAAGCATTGGTTTTTCAGAAACCAGGGTATATTCTTTGGTACCCCTCATTACAACCCTTAAACGACCCCAATGACATTAAAGAAAAAAATACTTCAGTTCAACTTGGAAAGCGGGCGCGTTTTTTTGTTAAACGAATTAAGCCTGGAGATGATGAATATGCTTCCGAACATTTTATTGAATTTGAAAAATAAAAATCCTAGAATTATTATTTTTATTGCCTATATCCTTAATGGAAAGTACTACCGGTTTCAGTTCCTTTATCCAAAATTAAATATATTTTTTCTCAAAACTGTTTCGTCCTAAATCAACCAATTTGAACTGATTATCGGGTGGATTTTCATCACGCATAGGAAAATTGATGCAGTTCCGGATTCTAGAATTTATTAAAGATTAAAATAAATAATTTTACTTAATGGATAACCCAACAATAACATCCTTTCAGGCCTTTGTAATGCAAAACTCTTTCATTACTGAAGATGATTGTAAATTATTTGAACCTCATCTCAAAATAAAAAATGTAAAAGCCAAAGAAAATATTTTAACGGAAAGGGCCATTTGTAAAGAGTTGATGTATATTGTTAAAGGATCATTTAGAACCTTCTACTTAAACGAAGGAAAAGAAATCAACACCACATTCTTTTTTGAAAATGATTTTGTTTTTGAATACGATAGCTTTTTACAAAATACTTCGAGCAAATATTTTATTCAATGTATGGAGGATGCAGAAGTCATCACATTTAGCCAGGAAGTTTTATTTGCTAATTATAATAAATCAAAAAACTGGGAGCGTTTTGGAAGAATCATGGCAGAGGCCTGTTATAAAAAAATAAACGACAGAATGGAGAGCTTCTTGTTTCTTAATGGTGAGCAACGATATAAACTATTAGTCAAAAACGAACCGCACATTCTAGAGCGAGTTCCCCTTTACCATATTGCATCTTATTTGGGTCTTGAAAGGGAAAGTTTGAGCAGGTTAAGAAAAAAAAAGCAACATCTTAAAATGTAACATTTGTTAATTTTATTCTAACAGCTATTAATGACATTTATTGTATAGTTTACTAATTCATGAAAAAGATTATGCTATTCCCCAAATTATCGCTATTACTTAACATTCTCGTATTAATACCTGTATGTACTAGTTTACTTTTCAAAATTAGTTGGGTGAATGATTCATACGGGATTGAATCCCCAGCACGTGGTATACTTCTTTCAATATATCTAGCTATTCTTATATTCTCAGCGGTGCTGTTATTCAAATTTGACCCTAAATTTGTTATGGCTCTTTTATTGGTTCAAGTAGTTTATAAAATATTAAGCCCCATAATGGTTGGTACATTAACCAACCCTGTAATCATAAGTAATTTATTTATTGCACTGTTTCATTCCTATAGTATTTGGAAATTAGCTTCTATAAAAGGATAATTTCAATTAATTTTAATTCAATGAACAAAATATTTAAACTTCTAGTTTTAAGTTTATCTATATCTGTAACCTTATATGCCTTAGTGGTATATTCATTTCTAGAACTTGGGGTAGCAGTTCATCCTTCAATGAAAAGCAATTTTCAAGCCCACCCTATCGGTATTTACTTACATATTTTTTCATCACTCATTGCTTTAGCTATAGGACCTTTTCAATTCTATGAAAAGTTCAGAATAAATAAAACTAAAGTTCATAGAATACTAGGCAAGATTTATTTAATAAGTGTATTAATTGGTGGACTTTCTGGTTTATATATGTCTCAATATTCATTTGGTGGCATGATTTCTCATTCAGGATTTTTCACATTAGCCATACTATGGATAGCAACTGGTTACAAAGCATATCATTCCATTAAAAATAAAAACATCCAAGCACATCAATATTGGATGTTTATCAATTTTGCACTCACATTCGCAGCTGTAACTTTACGTACTGGATTGGGATTAGGTTTCGCTAGTGGAACTCCTTTTGAAGTATTCTATCCATACCTGGCATGGCTTTGCTGGGTGCCTAATTTGCTTGTTGCTTTAGTTATTGCTAAAAGGAATTAATTAACATTGACTAATTGGCGTTATTTAATTCCCAAGCAGCCAATGATGTTGGTACAGAACCAATCTGGTTCATTTTGTCCAAAAAATTCTTGATTGAAAATGTTTGACCGGTCAATTCCATTTTCCTAGCATATTCAGCCATAGCTTCATCAATGAGGAATTTACCTGTAATATAACTTGTGCCATATCCCGGCTGTCTTAAATAAAGATGCTGTTCAAATTTCAATAACTCTTTCTCGGTTTTCATCCAGCCGCGTGGCGTATATTCAGCATGTACTTTTCCGGCATCCTCCATGGTCATTTGATTTGCATGGGCATAAAGCGAACCCAACCCTCGTGCAGCACGTTGGGCAATCAAAATATAAACAATCTCTCTTACCCTTGGATTAGAATCATATAATCCGGCATTCATGAAAATTTCTTCAACTGCTGTTGCCATGCCTTCATTGCGTGAATCAAAAATATTATACAACAATGGTGCACGACGAATTTCAGAAACATGTGGTTCTAGATCCATTTGCGCTAATTCAAACCAATGATAAAAGTGAGAAAACAAAGGGCGTGGATCATAATGCATGGTGATCAAGAAAAAATTACGTTTCTCTTTTGGAACAAACCCTCCTTTGTGTGCCCTCAAGGCGGGTTCATAATAGTTTTTCATTGTTAGCAATTGCTGCTGATCAAGGAATTGAATAATGCTCTTAACCGATCTTTCATTCAATGAATCATATTCCAAAGCTGTATTTGCCTCAGAAAGCAATGGCAATTTTCTATTTCGATGTTCCTCAAGTTTTAGAGAAGCCCAAGCTCTTGAGAGTTCTCTTTTTAGTAAGATCACTTGGTCATCCCATGTTAATGGAACAAGATGAACATTTTTTGCATACCAATTATAATTTTCCTTGCCCACCCCAGAAGGTCCCGTTTTCTTGGAAGAACCTGCTTCAAGCCATTGTAGCAGTTTCTTTGTTGATGCAATTGATTTTTGTATTTCTGCAGACAATTTTTGATCTTCTTTCACGCCAGATTTATCAAACAATTCATTTAAATCATCAATTTGTGATTTAATATCTCTTATTCCAGCAACCCACAGTTCCTTTGCATTACCCGTAAGGTTCAACATGGCTTGTTCATTAAGCGGTTCAATAACGCTTAGCTGTTCAAATAATTTATTTTTATCAGAAAGAGAAAGTGGAAAACTGTATTTCCAAATGTCTATGACAGCATGATTGGTAGGTCCTTCATGTGCAGGAACATCACTGCGTTCGGTCCAGATGATTTTATAAAAAGCAGGATCCCTTGCCCAAGGTTTTAAAATTCTGTGATTAAAATCATACCCATTCATTTCAGCCCAAACTATCATCCAATCAACCTTGTTTTCAATTCTCCATGCCGATGTATCAATAGCACTCAATTTTTGCTGCAATTTTTTAAATACTGGTAACCTTTTATTAAAAGTCTCAACAGTATAATCAGGTGCTCCATTTCTCAAAGGAGGTTTTTCAAAAGCACGCCATTCCTTGAATAGTGAAACAAGAACACTATAATTAGTTGATTTATTTTCTTGAGAAATTGCAATGTTATATGCCATTATATAAATTAGCAACAAACTAAGTCTAGGAATTAAAAAACTGTGCTTCATAATGCTGTTTTTGAATAAGGATGAAGTTCGGGAATTTCGGCTAAAACAACAGTAAATGGGAATAGATACCGAAAATTAAAATATTGAGCTTTATTCCTTTATTTTTATGAAAATACAGTAAAATGAAAAAAATCATACTTGCTTTAGTTTTCCTAAGCAGCTTAAGCGCTTGTAAGCAAAACCCTTCAAACAAGGCTCTTGAAGCCAACAAAAGCTTCGCAGCGCTTACTGAACTGTATTATCAAGAAGGGCTAAAACAAAATCCACTTCTAGCCACTCAAATAGGCGACAATAGGTACAATGACCTACTTCCCAATGATGGCTCTATAGCTTTCATGGAAGACCGTAAAAAATTCATTCAACGTTTTTTAGATAGTTTAAATAATTACAACCGCGAATCATTAAATGCCAATGATCAAATATCTTATGACGTATTAAAAGACGAATTGGAAATAAATAAGGAGGGCTATAAATACCACTTTGAATATTTACCATTTTGTCAAATAAATTCCTTCCCCTTAATTTTTGCTCAAATGGGCTCGGGCACTAGCGGTCAGCCATTTAAAAAGGTGAAAGATTATGACGACTGGTTAAAAAGGGTCAATGCTTTTTCTGTTTGGGCGGATACCGCTATTGGAAATTTCAAATTAGGCATGAAAGCTGGTATTGTATTTCCAAAATCAGTGGTAGTAAAAATGATTCCACAAATGCAAAGTATGGTTGTAACCGATGCATCGAAAAGTTTATTTTATGGCCCAATTAATTTAATGCCAGAAAGTTTTTCTAAAGCAGATAAAGAGCGATTAACCAAGGAATATCAAGCATCTATTCTTACCGTGCTTGTACCTACTTTTAAAAAATTAGGCGATTTTTTGCAAAATGAATATTTACCAAAAGCTAGAGCTACTTCAGGCTTGTCTTCTTTACCAACAGGAGTTGAAATGTATACCTATCAAGTGAAAAAACAAACCACTACCAATAGAACTCCTGAAGATATTTATCAAACTGGTTTAAGTGAAGTGGCAAGAATTAGAAAAGCAATGGACAGTATTAAAAATTTAGTAGGCTTTAAAGCTGATTTAAAATCTTTCTTTGGTTACTTAAATACAGATAAAAAATTCATGCCTTATCATACAGCAAAAGAAGTAACTGACGCCTTTGAAAATATTCACCAAAGAATGCAACCCAACTTAATCAAGGTATTTGAAAACGCACCTAAAACAGCATTTGAAATAAGACAAACAGAAGCTTTTAGGGCTGCCGCTGCTGCCGCCGAATATATTTCGGGTTCGGCAGACGGAACTAGACCTGGTATTTTTTATGTTCCAATTTTAGATGCAACTAAATTCAATACCACTTCTGGCATGGAATCTTTATTCTTACATGAAGCCATTCCAGGGCATCATTATCAAATTTCCCTTACGCAAGAAAACAGTTTACTACCCAATTTTAGAAGATATGGTGGGCACAATGCTTATATAGAAGGTTGGGCATTGTACAGCGAATCACTTGGATTTGAACTAGGATTGTATAAAGACCCTTATCAATATTTTGGTGCCTTGGGTGATGAAATTCATCGTGCTATCAGATTGGTTGTTGATGTCGCTATTCATACAAAAAATATGAGCAGAGAAGAAGCCATCAAATACATGATGGACAATGAACCCATTAGTGAGCAAGGCGCCACTGCAGAAATTGAAAGATATATGAGTCACCCAGGACAAGCATTGGGCTACAAAGTGGGTGCTATGAAAATTAGAGCTTTAAGAACAAAATACGAACAGGAACTAGGCAGTAAATTTAGCGTTGCTGAATTTCATACCCAAGTGCTAAAAGATGGTTCTTTGCCATTAAACGTATTGGAAGCCAAGATGGACGCATGGGCAGCAAGTAAAAAATAAATGAGCTGTTTATTTTCTAAAAAGTGCTTTATCTGCATAAAAAGTTCCAAACGGTATCAGTGAAGCTAAAAAAGCCATAAACATTTTGACTATGTTCCAGCGATGTAAAAATGAAACCTGAAGCAGTAAACCTATATAAAGAACAAAAAGAAGACCATGAGCCAAACCAACAATATAATTGGGCAGTGGCATAGAAAATTTGTATTTTAAAATCATCGTAAACCCTAAAAGCAAATACGAACAACCTTCCAAAAATGCTACAATTCGTAGTCTACCCAATGCCGTTTTCAATAAATTTTTTACCATTTTATTATATATTATATTACTGCTTTGTAAAAAACAGGCAGTGCTGCCATGGAAGATTATCTATGTTTTTATCAAATGCAAAACCTGCAGCTTTAAATTCTTTAATGGCTTGGGCTTTACTCATTTTATGAATGGGTTTAATTGGCACAGTTGAATCTTCAGACCTAAATTCTACAAGCACTAATTTACCACCAGGTTTTAATGCAGCTAGCATGGATAAAGCCATTTCATAAGGATAAGAAAATTCATGGTATACGTCTACTAACAACATCATATCAACAGTGTTATCTGGTAAAGACACATTTTGTTCTGTACTCAAAACAGGTACAATACCTGACAATTTTTCCTGCTTGATTCTTTTGTTTAAGTAGGAAATCATTTCTGGCTCCACGTCTACTGCAAAAACTTTACCAGTTCCCACCATTTTTGAAAGTAATGTACTATGGTAGCCACTACCCGCTCCTATATCAGCAATTACCATACCTGGTTTTATGGCTAAATTTTTTAATAATAGAGAAGTGTTTTCTTCCATTTCTCTTTCTTCCCTTTCAAGCCAATCTATTCCGTAATGACTCATTACATGTGCAATTTGTCTGCCCATATACCACTTATCAATACCGCTTGGGTCCCCAGTCTTTATTTTATAACGATCTTGACCCAATGAAAATAGGGAGAGCGATAGAAAAGCAAAAAGCAGGATAGAGGGTTTTAATTTGTGCACGGATATCTTTAAATTTAAAGTTAATTACTTAATAATTTTAATATCGTTTATAATGGCATTGTAATAGTAGTTCTTGATAGTATCATTCCACCCTCCCTCTGTTCCTTTCCATAAGCTTAAGGAAGTTAACGTATTCAATGGAGCTTCCCATTTAATGGAAAGAAAAGGATATGCTTTATGAATTTCTAATTCAGTAGAAGGGTAGAAAAAACTAAAATCAGTTGAAGTTTCTTTTAGTATATTAAAATGTTCATCCGCATTTGGATTAAAATATTTTATGTTGATTTTTAAATCATCAAATAAATTAGAAAATTTTTTACCGATATATTTTGATTTTGTTCCTTCTATTGATTTCAAATATGATAAGGTATCAATAACTCCCGAAGTTTGAGAGTATGTTATGTTTGAAAAACCAATCAATAGGATGATTATTGTTGTAATGTTTTTCATTTGATATTAACTGGGTAGATTTTCAATGTCGTTTAGGTCTTTTGACCTGCCTGCTGCTTTTTTGGCTTTTAACAAATCGATTCTGTTGATTGTTCTGATTTGTAAATCATTGTCTTCAAAATATGTTGCATTTTCAAAACAAGTTTCAAAATCAAGTCCTTTTACTTTTATCATCAAATCAATTGCTACAGGTGGTAACCCAAAAGTAAAAACGTCCCAATTGGGATGCGACAAAAAATTTTGCTCTGTCATATCAAAAACAGGCATATCAAATTGAAGAAAAGCTTCTTTTATTCTTTGATAGTTTTCCGGAGTTCTTTCTACCCAAATATCCATATCACCAGTGGTTCTTGAATAACCATGAAGAATAACTGCAAAACCTCCAACAAGCAGATATCTTACTTGTTGTTTATTTAAAGCAGTTAAGAAATCTCTGAAATCTTCTTGAAAAATATTACCCATATTAATTTCTTGATTTGACTTCAAATTTTGTTTTATCCATTCTTGGAGGATGATTCAATGGATGGTTGTATGCTATGCTATTGAGATAAGCAGAAATTTGTAAGCGTTGTTTCCAAGATAAATTTTTATAGTAAATAGAATGATCGGCAGCTTCTTGTGCAGTTTGAGCTTTGAAGGCAGTTCTATCTAATTTGTAAGAGGTCATAATCAAATATACGCATCAATGGAGAAAAGTGACTGGGAGGGACATTTTCTACCAGCATTGCTGCGCTCGCTGGGGGATGAAGAAGAGAGAAATCTTCTCCCAGCATTGCTGCGCCGCTGGGGGATGAAGAAGAGAGAAATCTTCTCCCAGCATTGCTGCGCTCGCTGGGGCTTGAGGAATGAGAAGGAGATTTGCCAGCTCGCTGCGCTCGCTGTCTATCTTGGGGAGGCGATTTACCCAAAGCCTCAAAAAGCAAATTTCATTTGCTTTTTGGCTTTTCTAATGCTCATCGGTTTACGAAAGCGAGCTTTCGACACCTCTTCGCATTAAAAAAGCCTCCCAACTTTCGTTGGGAGGCTTTGTAGCGAGAACGAGATTTGAACTCGTGACCTCAGGGTTATGAATCCTGTGCTCTAACCAACTGAGCTACCTCGCCGGCTGAATACGAATTTCGTATTCGGGGTGCAAATATAGGGGGTTTCAACAAAATGAAAAACTAGTAAGCAAACAATTTGCCAATTCTATCGGTAACTTTTAGGACAGTGGTAAGGTTAGCGGCTTATAAAGACACATTAATAGGCCCTACCAGTAGGTTTAGCGCACCCATCACTTCTACTATGCAGGGATACGTTTCAGCCACTGCTTTGGCCCAATACACCAACAAAATCGAGCAACAATATTTGAACCGGGAATTTTTCGTTAGATATTAACGTTGAATACTATTGATTGTAAAGATTAGAATTATTTCTATAACCACTGCCCATATTGCTGTACCAATCTGAATATAAAATTCCACCAGATTTTGCCCAATCTAAAAAATGTGGATATGCACCTGAAACATTAACCCCTTCAATTGGATAAACAAATGGCTGTAGGAAATTCATGGCCCATGGCCAATTTTCTTTGCTTACATAATAAGAGCCACTATTAGGGTTTGAATTATCATCATTTGTACTAAACAAGGCCGGATTTGCCAAACTAGTAGGCGCCTGATTAGGAAGATGTATTTCATACCCCCTTCTCATATTGCTGATTGCAAACATATCAAAAGGCGCCTGACCAAACTCAGCTGCAGTTAATGGGGTTACAAATGACATATAAATATTTACAGCTGCACAAACTATTTTAGGCTGAGAGGTTAGGGTATTAAGAAAATAAGCGCCATTTGTATTGTTGATCAAGTTATTAAAATTATCAAAAGGAATAATTACTGCATTCGTTTGTTTAGCTTCTGTTCCGTTTGGAGCAAGTGAAATATAATTATTTTTCAATTGTTGTCCAGTTACAGAAGCTACTTTACTTGCAGGAAATGGAAATTGAACACCAAAACCATTTTTATAGGAAGCTCCTGCAGCAACAGGTGTATAGTTGGCATATAGTTCAACAACATTATTTTTGGCATTGCTAATCACTTTGTATTGGTATTTTACAATCAAATCATTCATATCATAATCGCCTTTTAAAGGGAAATTATCTTCGAAAGCGATATATCCATATGTTGTTGAGGAAGGGAAATAATTAATATATGCACGTGTTGGATCAGTTGGAAAAGCATCATAAGTATCAGGCACCCCATCATTATCTGTATCTACATTTCCAGCAATTGGTGGTACACCGTTATTATCAACAGCAGTTATTGGATTACTAGTGATATAAATTACGGCATCATTAAAATCGTTGTTTCCAGAGTTAGTAGCTTGTAAATTTGGATTATAACTATCTTCAAATCCCACCATAAATTGCGCAAAACCAGGATCGTTCAAAACCACTGAATGTCTTACCGGATTTCTATTTGTTAGTGACGGATCATTTTCTGGGTTAAAATTTGGATTAGAGTAGTAAATTGTTCCAGTAGTGGAAACCATACGACCGTCACTTGTATTAGTTCCACCACCCCATCCATTAGGGATACAGAAAAAGCCGATTGAAGTACCCGCATTTACTATTCCAATATGCACTTTGTTACCGGGAGACAACACTACCTGATTATTGTGGTATGATGGTTGATCGGCATTAGGAAAAACATAATACATCTTTTTGATTTCTGATGGATTTGTTGGTGGATTATTAGTTGGATATAAATAATATCCTACAGTATTTTGTGCACTTGTACCTGCATATAGAAATCCCAGATAAATATCAGCGTCACTAGTGATTGCCAAGTCTGTAGGAACGGTGTTTTTAAAGTATTCTGGGTGCAGATAAGGAACATGCCCATTTTCAGGAACAGAACTATTGATACCTGCAAGGAACCCTGCAGTAATTTCATCAGAGTTAGGTTCCAGGTAATTAGGAACGCCAATACTATTCCAGTTGATCTTAGGAGCTGAATTAAAGAAGGAAATAGAAGGCCTTGTCCAAGGTGTAATACCAAAAGTGGTTCTCACAGATACCCCTTGTTTATTAATCAAACTATTGTAAATAGTATTACTCTTAGGTACATAATCAAAACCAATTACGTTTCCAGAAACATTTCCTTTACCTCCAATCACCACCGAACTTCTATTGTTCTGTAGATAAGATTTTACATTTCTTGCCAACCCGATATAAGAAGGATCTACCAGTAAAGTGTCTATTTTTTTGTCAAGACGGAACTGGCACTGTAAAACGCCATTGAGATCGGTTAATCCTTGGAATATAATTGCTTTTCCAGAATCTGAATCCATATTATAGTTATCCTGAACAGAAGCATCTAAAAACCGAACCATAACGCCTGCAATGGGCTTATTAAAATTGGTTTGCAGTTTAATGGTATAATTAACCACCCTATCTGTTGCAAAATTGAAACCGTCTGGCGCTATTTTATTAACTACAGCTGCTGGAGCAACTGGAATACTATTAACATCCGTGGCTTTGTTGCAAGCAGAAACTAAGCATATTAAAAGGATCAAAGACGGGAAATATTTTTTCATCTAATGGGTTTGTCAGGTTATTAGTTATAACAAGCCAATATTTTGCCAGATTTTTAAAAATTGATAAGCAGTTGATTATGAATACAAACAACCTTAGGGGAAATTTTTATTTTTCCATATTTTGGAACCCTTTCCGGAATATGGAGTTTTCAAGCCAAAAAAACAAATTTCGCATTTGGTGAGCAAGAATTGGGGTTTCCCCAAAATGAAAAACTAGTAGGCCAACAATTTGCCAATTCTATCGGCAACTTTTAGGGCAGTAGGAAGCATAGCGGCTTCCAATGACACGTTAATAGGCACTGCTGGTAGGTTCAGGGCACCCATTACCTCAACTTTGGCATCAAGAAAATGATAGCAATTATTAGAAATTCTTAAAGAAAGTGCTTCTGCAAAACTATTATTTTGTTGCTCCTCGGTTAAAACCAACACTTTTCCATGGCGTTGAGAAGCTTCATAGATAGTGGCTTCATCTAAAGGATAGAGGGTACGCAAATCAATCACTTCTACTCTACCGGGATGCATTTCTGACGCCGCTTTGGCCCAATACACGCCCATGCCATAAGTAATCACACAAACACTCTCTCCAACCCTTACCCGGGCAGGATCAGCATTTAAAACGGTATTAGCCCTACCTAATGGTATAATATAATCTTTCTCGGGCTCAATGGTTCTGGCATCGTCTGTTCCAGGAACTTTGCTCCAGTACAGTCCTTTGTGCTCCAGCATGATGACCGGATTGGGGTCATGGAAAGCGGCTTTCATCAGCCCCTTCATATCTGCAGCATTAGAAGGATAAACAACTTTAATCCCCTTGATGCTCAATAACGTGCTCTCAATACTGCCACTATGATAAGGCCCGCCGCCGCCATAAGCACCAACGGGAACACGCAACAACATTTGAACTGGGAATTTTCCGTTTGAGAGATAACAAGACTTAGCCACTTCCGATACCATTTGGTTCAGACCTGGATAGATATAGTCTCCAAACTGTACTTCTACAATGGGTTTCATGCCAAGGGCCGATAAACCAACCGTAGAACCAATAATATACGCTTCTTGAATAGCGGTATTGAAAACGCGATGGTCACCAAATTTTTCTGCTAGTGTGGCTGCTTCACGGAATACACCTCCTAACCTATTACCCACGTCCTGTCCATATAAAACGGCTTCAGGATATTCTTCCATGATTTCTTCTACAGCGTGCAAAGCAGCATCAACCATCATTACCCTTTCTCCCTTATGCGGATCGCGAACGCCGCGTTCTTCTTTAATAGGAGTAGGTGCAAATACATGGTCTTCTACAGAACTGGTATCAGGTTCAGCAGCAGCTTGTGCTTTTTGAAAATCAGCCATCACCCTTTCTGTGGCTGCGGCTTCTAATTTGTTAATCTCTCCTTCATTAAAACCAACGCTTCCAAGTAGGATCCGCATTTTAGGAATGGGATCGTATAATCCATGACGCAGTAAGTCTTCCCTGCTTCTATAAAATTCTTTTCTTACACCGCTGGTGTGATGGCCCAAGAGTGGCACTTTTGCATGCACCAATACAGGCTTGCGTTCTTGTCTAGCATAGCTTATGGCTTGGCCCATGGTCTCATAACTGCGAATAAAATCACTACCATCGCACTGCATGCGTTTAAGTCCTTTAAAACCTTGCGCATATTCATACGCATTTGTGGTGCGTACTTCATGTGCCAATGCTGAAATGCTCCACTGATTATCTTGAATCAAATAAACAACAGGTAATTGCTTGAGTGCTGCAAATTGAAGGGCTTCACTAATCTCACCTTCTGTCATGGCACCATCGCCCATGGAACAAACCACTACTGGTAATTGCCCATCTTTATTTTTGACTAATTTATCCTGCTGGTATTTTTCTAAATATTGTAAGCCTTGCGCCAGACCTGTGGTAGGAATGGCTTGCATACCTGTAGCACTTGATTGGTGTACAATAGAAGGTCTCTTGCCATCTTTATTACTTGGATGACAATAATAAGAACGGCCGCCTGAAAAAGGATCTTCCTTCTTAGCCAGCAATTGCAACATCATTTCGTAAGGAGAAAAACCAAGAGAAAGCATCATGCTATCGTCTCGGTAATAGGGACTGACCCAGTCGCAGGGCAGGAGCTGCATGCCCGTAGCAATCTGTATGGCTTCATGCCCTCTAGATGTGCTATGGACATATTTGCAAACCGGTCGGTTGGCATCATATGTCTCTGACATCGCCTTGGCGGTAACCATCAGCTTGTAAGCGTCTGTTAATATATTAGTGGTCAGCATTTACTTCTATTTCTAGAACCTAGTTCCTTAGCGGATGGTCAGTTCAAACATTTTTTCCTTTTCCAGATATCCTTCCAATACATCTCCTACAACAGTCTCCCCTACACCTGCTGGTGTACCTGTATATATGAGGTCACCAATATTGAGTGAGAAATAATTTGATATATTAGATATGATCTGGCTAAAAGAGAAAATCATGTGCGTGGAATCGCCTTTTTGAACGGCTTCTCCATTCTTGAGTAAGGAAAAATGAAGGGGATTCTCATACAAGTCCGGCGTCAGGTTAATCCACTTTCCAAGGATGGCTGAATTATCCCAAGCCTTGGCTTTCTCCCAGGGGAGTCCTTTTTTCTTCAATTCTGCTTGTATGTCCCTTGCTGTGAAATCTATACCAAGGCTGAGTGCGTCTACATACTTTTCAGCCTGGTCTTCTGTAATGTATTTTCCGTTTTTAGAGATGCGTAGCACAAGCTCCACCTCATAGTGTAGTTCATTGCTGAATTCCGGATAATAAAAAGGCGTCTGTGGTTGCAACAAAGCAGACTTAGGTTTCATGAAGATCACCGGTTCTTCGGGAACATCATTGCCCAACTCTTTTGCGTGCTCCGCATAGTTTCGCCCTACGCAGAAAATTTTCATAGCTTCTGTTTTAAAATAATAACTAAATAATCTGTGTTGGATTCCCTAGAAAGGGGTTCCGGGTACGATTGATTACTTAAATCTTATTTACTCCTAGCTATAACTGTAAATAGGGCTTATTTATTTTGTGAGGGATCAATTATATTAAGTGAAGGATAAATTATTCACTTGACTCATGGTCTTTTCTAAGCCAATGGCGGCAAACATTTCTATGATTTCAACGCATTTGGCCACTTTCTGGTTGATTATGCCCTGTTCACTGGCTTGCCACTTGCCCAATACAAAATCTACTTGGCGGCCCTTTGGAAAATTATTGCCAATGCCAAAGCGAAGTTTGGGATATTGATCAGTTCCTAATATGAGTTGAATGTCTTTAAGCCCATTGTGACCAGCGTCTGAGCCGTTACCGCGTAGGCGGATTTTTTCTAGTGGAAGTGCCAGGTCATCAACAATGGTTAAGGTATTGGCCAGTTCTATTTTTTCCTTGTCCATCCAATATTTAAAAGCCCTACCACTGAGATTCATATAGGTAGTGGGTTTGATGCAGACAAAGGTCTTGCCCTTCCATTTTACCTCGGCCACATCGGCTAGCCGATCGTTTTTAAAAAAGCCACCTTGTTTGATCACAAATTCACTGACTACGTCAAAGCCAATATTGTGCCTAGTATGTCTATACTCTTCTCCAATATTGCCCAGACCAACTATCAAAAACTTACTCATGGGCTCAAAAATAGGTCATCTTACCACAATAAAAAACGCCTCCAAAAATGGAGGCGTTTCAAAATTATGCAAAGACCAATTATTTCTTCTTGGCGTCTTTGTCTGCAGTTGCTTCTTCTTGTTTCAGCTGACGAGTCATTACTACTGAAGCAATAGGAATACGTGGTGAGTTCAAGATTTCATAGTTCTCATCTTTCACGTCTTCTACGCGAATGTTACCATTCAATTCCAAAGTAGTGATATCCACTTCAATGGCTTCTTTTAAGAATTTAGGAAGGGTTTTAACTTTCAAGGATTTCATCTTGATTACAAGTTTACCACCGCCTTTCACACCTACTGATGTACCAACAAATTTCAGTGGCAGGGTTGCTATCACTTTTTTGTCTTCTACTAGTTCTAACAAATCAACGTGGATCAGGGTATCACTGATCTTGTCAAATTGCAAGTCTTTTAGGATGCAAGTGTAAGTTTTGCCATCCACGGTTACATTGGCTAATTGGAATTCACCAGTGTACACCAAAGGCTTGAAAGCCTTTGCAGGAGCAAAGAAATTGATCTCCTGAGCACCCCCGTAAATTACAGCTGGCACGCATTCCTGAGAGCGAATTTGGCGGGCGGCTTTTTTGCCATGCTCGGTCCTCAGTTGTCCTTCGATTGTAATTGTGTTCATTTTTATAAATTTTTTGGACGGCAAAGGTAAGGAAACAAGGCCAGAAAAAAGGCTAACATTTGAATGATTCCTAAAATAATTAAACCCGCCCTTTTTCAAGTTGAAAAAGAAACGGGTTCAATGTTTTACGTATAATTATTTATTACATTTTATTCTCCCTTCCCTTTAACTGGGAATGGATAAACAAACTGGTAATACTCTTATTCTCGTAGGCATTTCTAATGGCAATGGCAAACAAATCGGCCACAGAAATAGATTTGATTTTTCTAGCGTCCTGTTTTAAAGGAATGGTATCACAAACCACCAACTCTTCTAACACAGAATTTTCAATATTATCATAAGCAGCGCCGCTCAAAACCGGATGGGTAATCAGGGCCCTAACGCTAGTAGCGCCTTTTTCTTTAAGCAGCCCCGCAGCTTTGGCCAAGGTTCCGCCGGTATCACAGATATCGTCAATTAAAACAATGTCTTTACCTGTAACGTCACCAATCACCACCATACTGGCAATCTCGTTGGCGCGCTTGCGATGTTTATCGCAGATCACCATGGGAGCATTAAAATAACTAGCAATCTCACGCACACGATTGGTAGAACCTACGTCCGGAGCGGCAAAAGCCAGGTTATTCAATTTTAGTTGCTCTATATAAGGAATAAAGATGGCAGAACTGTCTAAATGGTCTACGGGAACGTCAAAGAATCCCTGAATCTGAGGCGCGTGTAGGTCCATGGTGATGATCCTGTCTGCTCCAGCTGCTTCCAGCAAAGTGGCAATCAACTTGGCACCAATAGCCACGCGGGGTTTGTCTTTTCTGTCTTGGCGGGCAAATCCATAATAGGGAATTACCGCAATTACTTTATAAGCACTAGCACGCTTGGCAGCGTCAATCATCAATAACAACTCCATCAGGTTGTCTGTTGGGGCAAAAGTGCTTTGCACCAAGAAAACATAGTCTCCGCGAATACTTTCCAAGAAAATGGGCTGGAATTCGCCGTCACTAAACTTCTGGATATTGATTTTACCAATGGGGGCGCCAAAACGCTGTGCTATTTTTTCAGCTAACTTCTGAGAACCGTTACCTGAAAATATCTTTACATTAGGATTCATAGCTTGCTCGGGTAGTATTGCGCGAAGATAGAGATTCAAAAAGGAAATAGTATTTTGAAAGGACAATATATTTCAACATGCTAAAAAACGGAATCAAAACCTGGGCAACGGATGACCAACCCAGAGAAAAATTAATGCTGAAAGGCGCGGAAACATTGAGCACCGCAGAGCTAGTAGCCATCCTTATTAACAACGGAACAAGAACCCATTCTGCCCTTGATTTGGCCAAAGAATTAATGGGGCGTGTGCATAACCAATTGCCAGATTTGGCCAGACTTTCCGTAAGTGAAATGGTGAACCTTGGTATCTCAGGCATTGGAACACAGAAAGCCACCAGTATCTTGGCTGCTTTAGAATTAGGTGTCCGTAGAAATAGTACCAACACCAAACGCAAAGACATTCAGAAAAGCAGTGATATAGCGGATTGGCTCAAATCTGAGCTTGGTCATAAACCCATGGAAAGGTTTGTGGTGGTCTACCTGAATAGGGCCAATAAAATTATCCGTTGCGATACCATTAGTGAGGGAGGTATCACCGGAACAGTGGCAGATCCACGCATTATTTTAAAGAAAGCATTGGACTATCACGCAGTCTCATTAATCCTTTGTCATAACCATCCTAGTGGTAATTTAAAACCCAGTAAGGCCGATGAATTACTCACCAATAAAATCAAAAACGCCGCTGCCTTTTTAGACATACAAGTATTGGATCATATTATAGTTAGTGAAGAAGGATATTACAGTTTTGCGGATGAGGGCATGATGTAGAATAAGTGAAGAGATAATAGATAAAAGAGAAGAATGGAGGGGGAATTTGCGTGAATTGGAGTGAAAAGAGTTTAGTTAAAAAGATTTTACACTGCCCTATTTGATGGTTTAAAATTGTGCATTGCTGACGCGATGTACAATAATCACTTCTCATTCCTCACTTCTCACTTCTCATTTTTCACTTTTCACTTAATGCATGAACCCACCCCGCACTCTCCCGATAACTCGGGATCGGCGCCCCTCCCAGGAGGGGATGGGCATAAAAAAACCCATTCAAATTAATGAACGGGTTCTTTATAATAAATATGGCAGCTACCTACTCTCCCGGCTTAACGCGAGTACCATCGGCCATGAGGGACTTAACTTCTCTGTTCGGAATGGGAAGAGGTGAACACCCTCGGCAAAACCACCATAAGACTGTCAAACTCAAAAGCTAGTATCAAAATTTAGTGTATCAAGTCTGCCTTATAACAGCAGCCTTTTTACTTTTGACTTTTTACTTTTGACTTAATAAATTCATATTGGGACAAAATCAAGAAAAATAGAATAAAAAAATAAAGCTTACGGGCAATTAGTACTACTTGGCTTTAATGTTACCATTTTTACACCTATAGCCTATCAACGTCATAGTCTTTGACGACCCTTAAAAGTAAACTCATCTTGTGG
>CALRXV020000013.1:0-117293 GCA_943372225.1 Chitinophaga pinensis
TCCTCACTCCTCACTCCTCACTCCTCACTCCTCACTCCTCACTCCTCACTCCTCACTCCTCACTCCTCACTCCTCACTCCTCACTCCTCACTCCTCACTCCTCACTCCTCACTCCTCACTCCTCACTCTTCACTCCTCACTCTTCACTCTTCACTCTTTACTCTTCACTCTTATTTGTACTTCTCAAGCTTCTCCTCTCCCGTCATATCACCTGCTGCTCTGATTTGCAATTGCAACCCCGTAATCCACTCGGCACAACCTTTCTCACAAAGATGATTGTTTACTTGGTGAATCACTAGCATCACTTGGTCATAGGTTCCTTCTAATACAGTAGTAAAAGGCCCTACTTCGTGTTTGATTCCAGATGCCTGAATAATGGCAATAGCTTCATCTACCCATTCATAAGGATGTTTATCCTGAGCCAAAGGCAGAATTTGAATAGACGCATTAATCAAGTACTGGTGCATGCTAAATTGGTGTTACTTCAACAACGGCATCCAAATTAATGGCACCATGAATATGAGGAAATACTTCATTGATAGAACCAGCCAATTCAAAAATCAAGGGGCGTTCTACTTTTGACTTTTCAATTTTTAATTTGATAAGTCCTGTTTGTCCTTGATAATATCTTTCCAATACACCAGCTACCTGGTCTTCTGTGCTACAATGAATAAAACCTTCCGTAGCCAAACTATCGGCTTCATATTGTCCTTTGCTTTGTGCCTCAGCCCATTTTTCAGGCGTTGTCACATGATATATAAAATCTGATTCCATTTTTTATTTATTTAATTCTCAAATTACTTAACTCTTTTTTATCCTAAGTCTAATTTTCTTTTTCTTCTAGACTCTTCACTTCTCATTTCTCACTTCTCATTTCTCATTTCTCACTTCTCATTTCTCACTTCTCACTCCTCTCTTCACTCTTCACTTTTTAAAGTACCCTTTTGATTCTTTGATCTATTAGCATCAGGTCTGCTAAGACCATGGCAGTTACCGCTTCAAGCACAACGGGTACGCGTAGTGCGATACACAAATCATGTCTTCCTTTTACAGAGAATGATTCCACTTCATTGGTTTCCCAATTCCAGGTTTGCTGTTCCTTGGGTGTAGAAGATGTTGGTTTAATTGCAATGCGGAAAACCAATTCATTCCCATTGGTATAACCACCCACAATACCACCTGCATGGTTAGTAACTGTTTTACCACTAGCATCTAAAATGGCATCGTTATGTTCCACACCAAACATCTTGGCAGCGGCAAATCCGGTTCCAAATTCTATACCTCGTACAGCTGGAATAGCAAATACGGCATGACTGATCAGAGATTCTACTGAATCAAAAAAATGTTCACCCAAACCAATGGGCAACCCGGTAACCTTGCATTCTACAATACCACCAACACTGTCTTTGGCTTCAATGGCCCTGTCCAACCCTTTTTCCAAATCCTGCTCTCCACCAATTTCTAAAATATTGGCAACTACTTCAATAGTAGTATCGCCCTCGGCTGTTTTCAATAATTTTTTTGCAATCACACCAGCAGCTACAAGAGCCACGGTTAATCTGCCACTAAAATGTCCGCCCCCTCTAAAATCTTCATACCCACCAAATTTGCTATGAGCCGTAAAATCTGCATGGCCAGGTCTTGGTACAGCTCTTAATTTTTCATAATCGCCACTACGGGTATTGTTATTCTCAAACAAAATAGTAATGGGTGCACCTGTAGTCAAATCATTAAATAAACCAGATTTAAAGATGGGTAAGTCAGCTTCTTTTCTTGGAGTTGCGCCACGTTGGTTACCACCTTGTCTTCGTTTGATGTCTTCCATAAAATCATCCAGCTGCAAGGGCAATCCTGCAGGACAACCGTCAAGGTTAAGCCCAACACTTTCACCATGTGATTCTCCGAAAATATTGACTCTGAATATGCGTCCAAAACTATTCATGGTAATGATTAATGCTTATTGTATTTGAATTTTTGCGCCTAATGACTGTATGTGCTCATAGAAATTGGGATAGGATTTATTAATAGCATCCGCATCAGCAATTTCTACCGGCCCATTTGCTTTTAACCCTGCAACTGCACAAGCCATGGCAATCCTATGATCATGTCTAGAATGAACAGCCGCAGCTTTAATTCCAGTTCCTCCTTTGATTAACATGAGGTTATCTTGTAAATCAATGTCAATACCCAATTTAGCAAATTCTTCTTGTAAGGTCAAAGCCCGATTACTTTCTTTATGGGTAAGGCGCTCTACACCTTCAATTACGGTAGTCCCTTCACAACATGCAGCTAATGCCACTAATGGAGGAAACAAGTCTGGACAATCTGTTGCATTAAAATGAAAAGCTTTCAATGACAATGGAGCTATTTCAATTTGCTCAGCCTGTATAGAAATGCTACAGCCTGAATCAATTAGGGCTTGTAAAACAGCCTTATCTGCTTGAGTAGAAAATACGTCTAATCCTTTGATGACAATACCTCCAGCAATAGCACCTGCAACTAACAAAAAAGCAGCCCCACTCCAATCTCCCTCAACCGTATATGCCATTTTCTTTGACTCATTTGAAGCTGGCGCGATGTTAAAATGAAAACGCTCATGATTTTCATGTGTCACTGTCCAACCAAAATGTTGCATCACTTGCAAAGTCAGGTCTATATAAGGTTTGCTTTTTAAATTATCAACAGTGATGGTGGTGTCCTTTGCTCCCGCAGCTCCATAAGCCATGAGTAAGCCCGTTAAAAACTGTGAACTCAATGATCCGTCAACCGTAATATTGGCTGGCTGTAATGGACCTTGTATATGCAAGGGCAATTTACCATGATTAGATTGAATTGATACACCTAATTGAGGCAGGATCTGATCAAAGAAATCCATGGGTCTGGTTAACAAACTACCAGTACCATTTATGGTAATAGATTGTGCACTTAAAGCAGCAATGGGGGTAAACATTCTAATACCTAAACCGCTTTCTCCACAATTGATTTCTTGGTTTGCTGGTTGAATACCTGTTGAAACAATTTGAATGGTATTAGCATCAATCCTATTCACTTCAGCCCCTAGTTTTTGAATCACGTCTAAGGCTGCAAGGTCATCATTGCTTTTACCAGGATTGGTAATAGTAGTGATACCATTGGTCAATAAAGCCGCAGCACAAGCGCGTTGCATACTGCTTTTGCTAGCCGGAGCGTATAAGCTCCCTGTTAAAATAGATGGTTGTATAGTAGCAATCATTCCCTTGATTCTTGGAAATTAAAATTGATTCAAAATGGTTTCAAGCTCTTTAAAAGAAAGCGGTTGGATGACGCCTTTTCCAATCTTTTGCAATAACACATAGTTAATGCCCTGAGCTAGTTTCTTTTTATCCATTTGCAATATTTTGAAAGCTTTTTTCTTGTCAAAATCTGCAAATGTGGGAAGTCCGTATTTGGCCAGTAATGCAATTACTGCTTCTGCTTCTTTAAACCCACGTATTTGTTGGCTCATAATGGCTGCATAAGTCATACCAATGCTAATGGCTTGACCATGACTCAGTTCATACATATTCTCAATAGCATGACCAAGGGTATGACCAAAGTTCAACAACTTTCTATCGGCTTGTTCAAATTCATCTACCACCACCACTTTGGTTTTAATCAAAGCATTGCGTTGAATTAATGCGGCCAATATAGCTGGATCCCTTTTAAAGGATGCCAAACTATTAGCTTGCAACAAGGCAAACATAGCGGCGTCTTTGATACAAGCGTGTTTGATGATTTCTGCAAATCCGTTTTGCCATTCTTCTTTTGGAAGTGTCTTTAAAAAGCTATGGTCATACAATAAGAATTTGGGTTGTCTAATCAGACCTACCATATTCTTATAAACGCCAACGTCTATGCCGTTTTTACCTCCAATAGAAGCATCTACCATGGCTAGTATAGATGTAGGAACAAAGCCACAGGCGATGCCTCGCATATACACACCAGCCACATAACCGGTCATATCAGTCACCACCCCACCTCCAACACCAATTAGTGTTGTCTTTCTATCTGCACCAAAAGCAATTAATTGGTCAATAATCATATCAACCGTCTGCTGAACCTTATAAGCTTCACCTGGTTTGAGCACAATGGTATTCCAACCCTTAAATTTTCTTTTGTGTTTGTCAAAAATGTGTTCGTCTGTAATCAGAACAGCTTGTTCTTTTGAAACCAGTTTTTCAAGATGAGAAAAATCAGCGTCAAAAAAATAATCCACTTGACTATTGGAAAATGTATACGTCTTTTTTCGCATGTTCAAATATTTGCGATGGCAATGATTCTATAAAAAAAAGCATTGGCAAATCTGACATAAGTCAAATTAATTGCCAATGCTTTATTTGAAAAACTAGGAGTTCATAATCTTATTCTGATGGTTGATGCTCTCCATGTGCACCGCATCAAAATACTTGGTTACAAATTCTTTGCTCAATCCTTGCTTCTCCCCTTTTGCAAAAGCCCTTTCTAAGATGCTATTCCAACGGTTGGTTTGCAAGATGGTGATATTATTGTCTTTCTTGTACTGACCAATTTTTTCAGCCACTTTCATACGTTGACTTAAAATCTGCATCAATTCATCATCCAAATTGTTGATTTGTTGACGCAATTTTTCTAGTGCAGCATGGTATTCTTCACTAGCTACGTCTTCATTTCTCCAACGAATGCTTCCCACCAATTCACCCAAACGTTCTGGGGTAATTTGTTGTTTAGCATCGCTCCAAGCATTATCTGGATCAATATGACTTTCAATAATCAAACCGTCAAAATCCAAGTCAATAGCAGTTTGTGCCACGTCTTGTAAATTGGTTCTATTACCACAGATATGTGAAGGATCATTGATCATCATTACTTCTGGATAACGGCGTTTCATTTCAATAGCCAAATGCCACATTGGTGCGTTACGGTATTCAGTATTCCCATAGGAGCTAAATCCACGATGAATTAAGCCTACATTTTTAATACCTGCTTTTTGAACGCGCTCCATGGCACCAATCCAGAGTTCTAGATCAGGGTTAATGGGATTCTTAATTAAAACAGGAACGTCAACACCACGCAAAGCGTCAGCTACGTCTTGAACACTAAAAGGATTCACAGTAGTTCTAGCACCAATCCACAATACGTCAACGCCAAAATGCAAAGCGTCTTCTACTTGTTTAGCGGTTGCTACTTCTACAGCAACTGGCAAACCAGATGCTTTTTTAGCAGCTTGCAACCATGGCAAACCCTTGGTACCAATTCCTTCAAAACTTCCGGGACGGGTTCTAGGTTTCCAGATACCTGCACGCAGGATATCCACTTTGCCTGTTGCGGCTAAACGGGTAGCAGTATTCACCACTTGCTCTTCGGTCTCAGCACTGCAAGGACCGGAAATAATTAGAGGACGTTTTTGCAACAATGCCTCTACTGTAGATACACTTTCAATTGTCTGTTCCATAAAAAAAGAATCACTTGTTTGCTTGGTATTTAAAACCGATTCAACTTAAATCGGTTGTTTGACTTTTTTCACCCGAACTCCTTCCATTCTTCACTCTCTTCCTCCACTCTTCACTCTTCACTATTCACTTTCTTCTTATTCTCCTCTTCTAGGCCTACGAGAACGATCTCCAGAGAAACCTGCCGGACCACCACTATCTGCATCGTTCATACGAATACTGCGTCCTTTGTATTTCTTACCATCTAAGGCACGAATCATTTGTTGCGCAGATCCTTTTTCAATTTCAATCCAGCTGTTCATGTCTTTCATGTCTATCTTGCCCAAGACTTCCTTTTTCAAGTCACTCATGTCCAAAACAAACTGCAAGAAACTGGCTTTAAAGAAACCGTCCTTGGTACCCAGGTTCACAAATAAACGGCTATAGCCACTAGAGCCACGCGCATATTTGTTTCTTGAATCACCTCTTCCACCATCTACGCCTTGCATCTCTCTTTCTCTGCCTCTACCCATTTCTTGACCACGAGGTTCACGAACAGATCTATCGCGCTCGCGCACATTCAAATCTTGTGAATTCTCATAGTATTTTAAGAACCTATCAAACTCCATTGCAGCTACACGTTTTAACACGTCTTCCTTGCTCACATCGGCAAATTTCTCTGCCAACATGGGTACATAGGTTTCATAATCGCCGTGGCTGATATCGGTAGACAATAACTTGTCCATAAAGGAGAAGAATTGTTTTCTACAAACATCTTTACCACTTGGAATATCCATTTTGTGGAACTGAGAATTGTTGATGCGTTCAATCTGTTTGAACTTGTACATTTCTTTTGCATGTACAATAGAAATACAGATCCCCTGCATGCCAGCCCTTCCGGTACGGCCACTACGGTGGGTATAGATTTCTACGTCATCAGGCAATTCAAAATTGATGACGTGTGTAATACCCTGTACGTCAATACCACGGGCTGCAACGTCTGTTGCAATCAATAATTGTAAAGTCTTGTCCCTGAACTGACCCATTACTTTATCACGCTGTCCTTGTGTAAGGTCTCCGTGCAATGCATCAATATCATAACCTTCTCTTGTTAAACGCTCAGAAATTTCTTGTGCGTCTAATTTAGTTCTGGTGAAAATGATACCGTAAATGCCTGGATTAAAATCAATGATTCTTTTCAGCGTTTCATAACGGTGTTGTGCAGTGGTTACATAGTACTGATGGTCAATATTCTTGTTGGCCGTATTCACTTTACCAACAGTTACTTCTTTGGGATCCTTCATGTACTTCTTACTCACCTTTCGGATTTCAGTTGGCATTGTTGCACTAAACAACCAAGTACTTTCACGCACTGGGGTATTCTTCAAAATGAATTCAATATCATCTTGAAAACCCATGTTTAGCATTTCATCTGCTTCGTCTAAAACCACGTACTTGATTTGCTCAAGGTTAATGGCTTTTCTTTCAATCAAATCAATTAAACGTCCCGGTGTAGCAACTACAATTTGTACGCCTCTTTTCAAATCGCGAATTTGCAATCCAATAGACGCACCACCATACACTGCTACCACCGAAATGCCAGTCATGTATTTTTTAAAGAGTTCAATTTCTTTTACGATTTGCATACACAGTTCCCTTGTTGGACAAACCACCAAGGCCTGAGGATACTTCGCAGCAGCATCAATAATGTGCAGCAATGGTAAACCAAAAGCTGCTGTCTTTCCCGTACCCGTTTGTGCTAAGCCGATAAAATCCTGTGTGCCGCTTAGCAATATGGGTATTGCTTGTTCTTGTATTGCGGTTGGGTTCACATACCCCAACTCATCGGTTGCCTGAATCAATCTCGCATCAATTCCCAACCCTTCAAATGTCATCATGTATTAAAAAATTTGCGGCAAAGGTACTTTTAATAGTGCGCTTTACCTGTTTTTTGTTTGTTAATCCAATAGCAGCGCTTATTTCAGAATTCTTTTGATTCCGTTTGCCTGCTCAATCAATTCCTTTAAATAGTCATAATTCTCCTTTTCCAAACATGATTTGAATTTGCGCAGCTGCGCGATATGTTCATTGAGCACATCCAGCACATTCTCTTTATTCTGCATAAAAATGGGAACCCACATGTCTGGATTACTCTTTGCCAGACGAACTGTACTCTCAAAACCACCACTCGCCAGCTCAAAAATGGCGTCTTCACCCTTTTCTTTCTCTAAAACCGTGTTTGCCAAGGCAAAAGAAGTGATATGTGAAATATGACTCACATATGCCACGTGAACGTCATGATCCTTGGCATTCATGTATATTCGGTGCATTCCCATGGCTTGGTAAGCTGATTCTACGGTAGCCAATGCATCTGCATCATTGTCTTCTTTATTACAAATAACCGTTGCTTTATTTCTAAATGCACCCGTTACCGCGGCCTGTGGCCCACTGTATTCGGTACCCCACATGGGGTGGGTTGCCACAAATCTGGCCCTTTTAGGGTGGTTAGCAATGCAATTGATCAATCCTTCCTTGGTAGAACCCACATCCATAATCACTTGTTTATCTGTCAGGTCTAGGACATGGGGCAAGATTTTCTCTGCAGCATTAACGGGAATGGCTAGTATGACCAAATCGGCAAGCGCCATAGCTTGATCCAATGGCAGAATTTGGTCTACTAATTTCAAAGCCAAAGCTTGTTCTTGGTGTTTCGGATTTTCATCAACACCTATTACAGTATCCGCAAAACCCTGCTCTTTTAAAGCCAGTGCCATGGACCCTCCTATTAAACCTATACCTACTATTGCAACTTGCATAATTTGTTTTTTCAGATTTGTTTCACTCTTTCAATGGCCTGTTCAAACCTTTCTACAGAACCACATAGACTTACCCTGATATAGCCATTTCCAGCAGAGCCAAAAATGCCTCCAGGTGTAATAAATACATTGGCTTCATACAATACTTTATCACTCACGGCATAACCATCGGCATAGCCATTTGGAATTTTTGCCCAAACAAACATGCCCACCTGGTCTTTGGAATAAGTAGCACCAATTAAGTCTAGCAGTTCAAAAACTTTTTCTCTTCTTTGTGCGTACACGGCATTTACGCTATCATACCAGTCCTTACCCAAACTCAAAGCTTTTGCAGCAGCTAATTGTAGGGGCAAAAACATGCCACTATCCATATTGCTTTTGAATCGTAGAATTTCATCAATCCTTTCTTTGGCAGCACAGAGCATACCTACACGCCATCCTGCCATATTCTGACTCTTGCTCAGAGAATTTAATTCAATCACAATCTCTTTGGCACCTGGAACACTTAATAAACTAAATGGGTGATCATTTAAAATAAAACTATAAGGATTGTCATGGCAAATCAGGATCTGGTGTTTGATGCCAAATGCCACCAATTTTTCCATCAAGGCCTTGCTAGCCAATTGACCAGTGGGCATATGCGGATAATTGACCCATAATAATTTTACCCGGCTCAAATCAGTTTGTTCTAATGCTTCAAAATCAGGCTCCCAATTATTTTCAGCTTTTAGTTCATAAGGAACCGCAGTACCTCCAGCCAATTTTACAGCAGAACTATAGGTTGGATAGCCTGGATTGGGTATCAAGGCTTGATCACCTTGATTCAAATAAGTCATACAGATATGCATGATGCCTTCCTTGCTTCCAATTAGGGGCAAAATTTCAGTATCTGGATTTAAATCAACTCCGTACCAGGTAGCATACCAATCTTTGATAGCACCACGCAAAATGGGAGAACCCTTGTAGCTTTGATAAGCATGTACATTGGGCTTGGCCGATTCTTCTTGCAATACTTTAATCACATCTGGATGCGGAGGCAAATCAGGACTACCAATGCCTAAATTGATAATCTGTTTACCCTCTTTGTTCAACTCGTCTATTTCACGCAACTTCTGTGAAAAATAATATTCTCCAATTCCTTCTAGTCTGGTAGATGTGCTTATGGCCATAACTATCCTTTTACAATTTTTCCTGATTGATAAATTCCAAAAACCTTGACACTATTGGTCAAGCTTTCAATTCCTTCCATGACCTGATCCAATTGAGCGCGTTGTTCAAATTCCAAATCAGCATAAAAGCCATATTTAAAATTACTTCCCGGAATGGGCATGCTTTGCAATTTGCTTAAATTAATTCCTGCATCAGCAATCACAGTAAGCACTTTGGCTAAGATTCCTTTGCTATGATTGGTTTGAAAATAAATGGATGATTTATTGGCCAATGGAATATCAATGGCTTCTTTTTCTCTTTGCAATACAAGAAAACGCGTGAAATTATTCTTCATGGTTTGGATACTAGGTGCCAACACATCTAACTCAAACAATTCAGCTGCCAATTTACTAGCAATAGCTGCAGTGTGCTTAGATCTGTGTTGATGAACCATTTTAGCACTTAGTGCCGTGTCTTCAGTTTCTATTAGTTTCCAATTGTATTGTTCCAAGTATTCCAAACACTGCAATATGGCCATTGGGTGACTATGCACTTCTTTAATATCTTCTAGCTTAACCCCAGGATTAACCAATAAATTCTGGCTAATGCTCAGATAAACTTCTGCCACAACTTTGAGTTTGCTTTTCTGCAACAGATTATAATTGGGTAAAATGCTACCAGCAATAGAATTTTCAATAGCCATAATAGCACCACTAGAAGCGTTTTTGTCAGAACCAATTCGGATCAAGTCTCTAAAAGTTGCACAAGGAATTACCTCTACTGACTTACCATAGATATTTCTAGCTGCCACTTGGTGAAAACTTCCCTCATATCCTTGAATGGCAATTCCCTTTCCACATTCAAATACTGGTTTTTCTACTATGCCCTTTTTCTGTTTGTCCATATTCCTTTATTTCTATCCCGCTATCCGGGCAAAAAAAAACCCGGCTATTTGCCGGGATATGATGTTCAAGTTTTTTTATTAAGCTTTAGCAAACACTACCCGGCTACTTGTTTTAAAGTAGAAATAAAAGAAAAAATAAAATCGGGTATTGTTCAACAATGTTTGCATGATGGACCAAATATAATCAAACAATTTATTCCCTCCAACGATTTTGCCAAATTTTTTAGCTAACGAACATTAGCTTGCATTTTTGAAGATTGTTTAACTAAATATGAAAGCTGCCCTATGCAGGACAGCTTTCAAGCATTTCAAAATTACTTTCCTTCAACTATTCAGCTTAATATCATTAGTTAACAAAAATTAATTTTTTACTGTTGTACTTAACTGCAGTACCCTCTAAACTTACAATATGAATGCCTTTGCTATTGCCATTTACAACAATTGGCACTTTATTTAAACCTACAACTGCATCCACTTGTTTTGATAAAATATTTTGCCCATTTGCATTTGTAATGTTCAGTGTTAAAACAGCTGTTTTTGAGCTATAAAAATTACAAATAAATTGATTTCCAGTTAATGGATTTGGATAAACCGTAAGTTCTTTACTCTCAAGACTATTAATATAATTCAAATCAAGTTTCGTAAAGCTAACATTGCTAAAGCTATTTGATACTGGAGTATTTTTTCCTGTGCCCACTTCAATTGTAAACACTATTGAAGTAATATCAGCTACATTTATTTTATCTTTTGAAACTGTAGAAACAAACTTATCAAAACCTACATAATAGTCTTGTTGGCCATTTTCTAATATCAAATCAGCCGAATACTGTTCATTCCAATTTTTTATGGAATTCTTTACCAAAGTAATGTGCAAGTTTTTTCCACCCGCAGCAGCAAATTTCAACCCTTTGTAGGCTGATAAATCAGCTTCAGCCCCACCACCTTTCATCAACTTTAAAATAGTTAAATAGTCAGAGGTATTTGCCTTTACTGATACATTTCTAAACAATGGATACTCATCAGGAGCATACACCCTTTTGGCATCATTGCTAACTTCAAAACTGCTGAGCGTGGTAGTTGCTTTATTATAGTCTACCGACCAAGTACCATCTGACATATAAACTACGTCTCCAATTTCGTTATTTATATACATGGTGATAGTACTTTCATATATATCACTCATTGGAATGCTCACTTTACTTTCACTGTTGATAGATAAAGTAAATGGTATTTTTCTAGTTATACCAGAAACCGCCCCTTCATTTGACTGGTCTTCAATGGCAAAATACCCATTTGTATTTGCACTGTTATTTGTCATTATTAATTCTAGATTAACACCCACTCTTTTGCCTGACAAAACATATGTTTCAGGTATCCTAGTTTTGGAAATTGTTTTTATTGGAGCAATTGTTTTTACTTTATTCAAAATGTCAATCACCATAGCATTTACTAATTCTGGTGTTGCCGCCCATAATTGGTAATTAAACATAGTTTCATCGCTCAAATAGTCTTTAGTCAACCAATTTGACTGAATACTAAAATCTGACCTACCAGTTTTTGTACCAATAGAGAAACTTGTTGCATATTCGCGTAGTCCTTTCTCAGTAATCAAAGTATATTTTACAAAATCCAATCCCTCAATTTTTATACTTTCTACATTTACTAATGATGCACCTTTTAGTCTGTCGCATATAGGTTTGGTGTGATCATATAAAGCACCAATTGTTTTGGTAGCAAATGCTACTGCATTACATTTTTGGTTAGAAGTAAAATCAGTTGAAATCACTTCTTTTGCATTGGTGAATTTTAAAATATCAATAGGCGAGCTATTGAAAGCCTTATACCCATTTTTAGAAATATCTGGCATAATGCTAGATAAACTAACAACAGATAGATTTCCAGTACCCTGCGTTTGAATATTATTATTTCTTTTTTCTACCAAAGGCATTTTGTTATAGTCATCAGGACCATTCAAATTATTGGTTGCTTTAGCATAAACCCGTTTTACAATAACATCACCCAAGCTCTTACTTTCTAATCCACCGCCACCACCGCCACTTACGATACCTGAAGTAACAGTTTCAATAGTTACATTATAAGAAGTAGTTCCTGCTAAATTTGTTACAGATATTGTATAAACTGTTGGGGGAGTTACCGCTGCAGGCGTTCCACTAATAATTCCGGTTGACGGATTTAATACCAACCCTGCTGGTAAATTAGGACTAATACTATAGCCATAAGCAGTATAATTTATTTTCCTAATTGTATTTGCATCTGAAAAATATAAGTTGCCTAATAAATCTATAGTTATACTAAAAGGGATGTTTAATTTTGCTTCATCAATAAATCCATTTGTATAACCATTAAAATAAAAAGAACCAACTAAAGTAGTTACCGCCGAAGAATTAATATCTATTTTTCTAATTCTACCAATATCAGTAATATATAAATTACCTAATCCGTCAATGGTAATTCCTTCAAGATGATTGAATTGAGCAGCAATTCCTATACCATCTAAATTACCAAAACTTGTTGCATTTCCTGCTAAAGTAGTTACCACTCCAGCAGGAGTAATTTTACGAATTACTTGTGCAGATATACCATTAGAGATAGCATAAATATTCCCATTAGCGTCTACTGCTAAACCCCTTAAATTACTAAATCTAGCTGCAGAACCAGTTGCATCAACGTAACCAGAAGTGCCATTACCCGCAATTGTTGTTACTTCTCCTGCTGCTGTTATTTTTCTGATGACATTTAAGTCATTCACATACATATTTCCAGAAGCATCAATAGCAATTCCTTGTAGAGAATTAAACCTTGCCAATACTCCGGTACCATCTACATTACCTTGTATTGAACCTGCAAAAGTTGTTACCACTCCTAAAGGCGTTATTTTTCTAATCTTATGTCCATCTATTACAAATAAATTACCAACTGCATCAATTACAATTCCTGAGGGAAATTCAAAGCTTGCTAAAATGCCTGTTCCATCTGTATTTCCGCTTACTCCAACAGTTCCTGCAAAAGTAGATACCACACCTGCAGGAGTGATTTTTCGAATGGTTAAATTACCCAAATCAGCTACAAATAAATTCCCAGAAGCATCCACTGCACCCAAAAAAGTTAAAGAACTAAATCTTGCCAAAACACCTGCACCATCTGTAGCACCTGTTATACCTTGTGTACCGGCTATTGTACCAACAGAAGTGTAAGCAGGAGATGATGGAATTGGACCTCCTGAATTTAAAGGTAATAATGGTGAAATGGCAGTTCCTGTATTAAAAGTATTTGGACTAGCATAAGAAGCAAATGCCAACGAAGTGGCACTAACAAATACCCAAGATGAACCATTAGACATAACATTTGCGATGGGTTCAAAGCTATTAGGCCCACCTACAATTGCAGTTTTTCCATCACCACTTATGCTTACTGAATTGCCTTGTTTAATATTAGTATTAAGAGATCTTCCTTTTAATTTGCTTCCAACTTGAGACCATGCAATTCCAGATCTAATATAAACCCATGTAGCACCAAAATCCGCATCGTCTTCATTACCACCCACTATTCCAGTATTACCATCAGCACTTAATGCTACAGAAAACCCTTGCTTAGCATTTCCTACATTTCCTGTTCCTACTAATTTTGAACCCTGTTGTGACCATATCCCGGCAGATCTTGTAAACACCCAAGCAGCTCCTTGAGAAGCATCTCCTGGTGCGCCAACCATTATAGTGTTCCCATCAGCACTTATAGCAACCGATTTTCCAAATCTAGCATTTGAAGAAATACCTGAACCTACTATTTTTAGACCTTCTTGGCTCCAATTAACGCCAATTCTGTTAAAAACCCAAGCACCGCCCTGACCCCCATTTTCAAAATCATAACCCAAAACCAAGGTGTTCCCATCAGCACTTAATGCCACGGAAGCTCCCGAAAATGACCCTAGATTGTCATTTCCAAATAATCTAGGACCTTGCTGAGACCAAATACCCAAATTATTTCTTGCAAATATCCAAGCACCTCCACCGGGAAATTGAGTTGATAAGCTCCCAGCTATCGCAGCCGTATTTCCATCAGCACTTAGTGCAACAGAAACACCAAAGAAAAAATTTGCAAATTGCCCTACCAATTTAGAACCTTGTTGCGTCCAAACTCCAGCAGTTCTTGTCCATACCCAAACAGCGCCCATACTAGAATTATCATTTTGTCCTGCTACTAAAGCTGTATTCCCATCTGCACTAATAGCCACAGAATTACCTTGCCCAGCATTCCCCACATTTCCTGTTCCAATTAATTTTAATGATTGTTGTGACCAAACACCGTTTGATCTAGTAAATACCCATGCTGCACCAACACCATTATTATCATTACTATTTCCAATAATTGCAGTATTACCATCTTTACTAACCGCAACAGAATAATAGAAACCTCCGGCAACAGCACCTGTGCCAACTAACCTAGTTCCCTGTTGTTCACTAGGATAACCAGTAGCTGTAACAGTAAAATTGCTGGAACTTGTTACTGAGCCACTTGCATTTGTTACTACTATTGATCCTGTTATGGCACCTGGCATTACTAATGCTACCAATTGAGTTCCTGTATTAGAAACCATTACAGCTGAAACTCCCCCAATTGTGAAAGCCGTTGGACTAGATAAATTTGTTCCAGTAATGGTTACTAAAGTACCAACTGCACCATTATCAGGACTAAAATTGGTTATAGTAGGTGATTGAGCAAGAATACTTGAACTAAAAAGCATAAAAAATGCTGCACAAATTGAATTGCGTAGAATTCCGAGTCTCATAAGTAGGGGTTAAATATCAAATTAAAAATAAAAATAAAATATTACTTCACCCTACTTTAAAAACAACAAGTTGGTATTTTGTTTATTTCTTTTTTCAAAACAATAAATCTCTGTTCTAACGCTTATTATCCCTAGCTGGAGGGTTTGGGCAAAAAAAAGGGTCCCTCCGTGGAAACGGAGCGACCTCTAACGATTGCTTGCCATATGAAAAATCGGTATAAGCTAATTCTGACCGGCAAGCTGAGTCTCACAAAATCCTCAACACATTAGCTTCTAAATAATTTATTTCTTAGCAGCAGAATCAACTTTTGCAGCAGCAGAATCAACTTTAACTGCAGCAGAGTCAACTTTAACAGCAGCAGAATCAACTACAGCAGCAGTAGAATCAGCTTTAACTTCTTTGTTTTCAGTTGTACCGCAAGCTGCGAAAGCACCTAGTGCAAGAACGAATAATACTTTTTTCATTTGTTTGTGTTTTTTTGTTTGAGTGAATTTATTATTAATACCAGAAGGGTATAAAAGGTAACCTCCTAAATGAAAAATATTTAAAAAATAATTTTTAGACCCATTTTGGGTTACTTTTATCTACTTACTAGTATTAAAAGCAGCATCGTGAAAGCTGAACAGAACGAACAAGCATTACTGAAAGGACTGGCCAACAACGACTCTAAAGCCATCGAAACCATTTATAAAGACAATTTTAATATGGTTCAGGCTTTTGTGTTGAATAATAATGGCAGCTATGACGACGCAAGGGATATTTTCCAGGAAGCAATGATTGCACTGTATGAAAAAGCACAAAGCGAATCATTTGTTTTAACCTGTCAAATAAAAACCTATGTATATTCCATATGCAGGAGACTGTGGCTTAAAAAACTACAGCAAATGGGAAGATTCTCCAATCAGGTTGATAACCTGGACGAGACGGTCCCTGTTGAAGATGATCTTGAGATTCACGAAAAACGCAACGCCGAGTTTGCGATAATGGACCGGGCCATGAAAAGCCTGGGTGAGCCTTGCAAGAGTTTGTTAGAGGGTTACTATGTAAAGAAAATGGGCATGCAGGAACTGGCGGAAGAATTTGGTTATACCAATGCCGACAACGCCAAGAACCAGAAGTACAAATGCCTGATGAGGTTGAAGAAATTGTTTTTTTCGCAATATAATATCGGAGAATAAGTACCATGGATGACATTCAATTACTAGCAGCCATTGAAAGCTACCTTTCCGGGGAGATGAATCCCCAGGAGCAAGCTTACTTTGAAGCACTGCGCAAGAAAACCCCAGAAATTGACCAGATGGTGGTGGAGCACAATATGTTCCTACATCAAATGGACAGTTATGTGGCTTATCAGAACATCAAGCATACCCTACACCATGTTCACCAAGACCTGGTAGAAAAAGGTGATTTATACGAAGGTGGAGAAGTTTCAACCAAAGTTCAAGTGGTTCAGTTATGGAACAGGTATAAAAGGGTTACCGCTATTGCAGCATCTGTAGGTGGTGTAATTGCTTTGATGATCAGTGGCTTGGTGGCATTTTTCTCTCCGGTAAATGGCAACCAGTTACAACAACTGAGCAAGGATATTGAAATCATCAAACGCAACCAACAGGTTCAAGGCTCTTTGATCAATGAGGTGAAAACCAAGATCCCAATGGGTGTGAAGATTGTAAGTGGTGGTTCTGGATTTTTAATTGATGCCAAAGGGTTTATTATTACCAATGCACACGTATTAAAAGGTACTTCAGCCATTGTGGTAGATAGTAAGGGAAGAGAGTTCAATGCTTCTATAGTTCATATAGACAACCAAAAAGATTTGGCAATCTTGAAAATTAATGATGCAGACTTTAAACCTTTTAAATCATTGCCTTATAGCATTGGTAAAAAGAATGCTGATTTGGGAGATGAAATTTTTACCCTAGGTTACCCACGTAATGATATTGTATACGGCGTTGGTTACCTTGCTTCTAAAACTGGATTTAATGGTGATTCTTTGAGTTATCAAATTCAGATCAGTGCCAATCCTGGTAACTCTGGTGGTCCGGTACTTAACAATAATGGAGAAGTCATTGGTGTATTAAGTACTCGTCAGGCTCAAGCCGACGGGGTTGCTTTTGCAGTGAAATCTAAAAACATCCACGATTTTGTAGAGGAAGCCAAAAAATCTGATACCGCATTAGAAAATATTAAGATTCCTGTTCGTGCAAATATGAAAGGTGTTGAACGCAAACAACAGATTAGCCGTGTAGCTGATTGTGTATTCAACGTTAAGGCTTTCAGTCAAAAATAGACAGTTGGTTTTTTAAATATATGTAAGCCCTCGACCTAGTCGGGGGTTTTCTATTTATGGGATTGTTGGGCTTGACTATTTGCTAGTTGGTGTTTTTGGGGCTTGATTTTTGGGCATCAAAAAAGGGGAAAATCCCCTTTTTTTGATGCTCTTTTTTATTTCCTGTTTCAAAACTCAAACTCAGTTTTGACTTTTGACTTTTTAAACTATCCCCAAAGATTAGATGGATAAGTTCCATCAGCTACCAACGCATTAATGCTGGCTTGTACATGGGGTGCATCTTCTTTATAAGTAACACCAAACCACTGAGCAGATGTAGGAACTACTTTAACTGATCCCCTACCCGATTTCATGAATTGTCCAGTTACAATTGGAATAAAGAATTCAGATTTAGGATTCTGCAAGTTCTTCTCATCACTCAAGAATTCTTGGAAATAAGTCTCACATACATCAATAAATCCTGGGGCAAAACAGAGATAGTTCATACTTACCAATGAATCTTCGCTTACTTCATGTAAACCTGTAGCGTCTTCATAAGTAATCACACCTGATTCATTACGAAAAATGCTGGTTCTTTCATTAATATCAGTCAGGTTATGGTTGGCATCCACTGCGCATACACCCCGGCTTACGCTACCAAAATCGCTCAATGTCTTTTTTAATTCATATCCCACAATGCAATAGGTTTGTTCATTGCACTGATTTACTAAGAAATCATAGGCTTTTACAAATGCATCAGTTCCATAATAGTCATCTGCATTAATTACAGCAAATGGCTCATTCACTTTTCCTTTGCAGCAAAGCACTGCATGGGCCGTACCCCAAGGTTTGGTTCTTTCTGCTGGAACTTGTTTGTCTCCAATAAAAGATCTAAGGTCTTGGTATACATAATCTGTAGCTATTTTACCCTTTAATTTGGGTTCAAATATGGCTTTAAAATTTTCTGCAAAATCTTCCCTAATAATAAAGACTACTTTTTCAAACCCTGCTTTAATAGCATCAAAAATGGAATAGTCCATAATGGTTTCGCCACTTGGTCCAAAAGACTGTGTTTGTTTTTGACTACCGTATCGGCTTGCCATACCTGCTGCTAATATTACCAGTGTTGGTTTCATAAAATCTTGTTTATTTACGTTTAAAAATAGAAACTTGATTCAAAGAGAATGACTACTTTTCTGTTCTTGAAAAGAATCATATAGCGTTTTTTTCGGCTATAAAGTTACTAGATTATTATCAACAAATCATCAGATTTTATCATAAATAATGCTACAAAAGCCTCGAATTCAACTATTAAAATCTTTTACAAATAATCATATTTGTACAGACATTTTGCGTTTAGATGAAATTCACCCCGTAATAAGTGGCAATAAATGGTACAAACTGAAATATTATTTAGAGGACGCTATTCAACATGGCGCTAAGGAAATTGCCAGTTTTGGGGGGGCTTATTCCAATCATTTGGTAGCATTGGCACTGGCATGTAAAAAAGCCGGACTTGGTTCTATAGGATTTGTCAGGGGAGAAGCCGGACCGGCTTCATCACCCAGCCTGCAAGCTGCCCAAGAATATGGGATGCAATTAATACATGTAAGCAGGGATCAATACCAAAACAAGCATGTTATTCAAGATCAATACCAAGCCATTGGACGCTATTTTGTGGCCGAGGGTGGATATGGGGCATTAGGTGTTCTAGGTGCTGCAAGTATCATGGATGAATTTGACACAACTATTTATAGCCATATAATATGTTCTGTGGGGTCTGGCACCATGGCAGCAGGTTTGCTTTCCAAATTGGCGCCACACCAACAACTAATTGGTATTAGTTCTCAAAAAAACAATTCAGGTCTCAAAAACGCAGTTTTAAATCATTGTGTACTAGAAAAAATGGGGCAATTTGAATTGAATGAAGATTTTCACTTTGGTGGATTTGCCAAACATCCACCTGAACTACTAGGGTATATGCGAGAACTTTGGAAAAGGGAATCCTTACCTACAGATATTGTCTACACTTCTAAATTATGCTATGCAGTAGAAGCCATGATTGCTAGCAATAGGTTTGAAACAGGAAGCCGTATATTAGTGATTCACAGTGGGGGGCTTCAAGGAAACCACTCTTTAAAAAATGGAACACTACCCTTTTAATCTACCAATTCCCAACTATCTTTGCCGCCATGAAATGGTTTACCCCTTATTGTTTTATGTTGATTGCTTCTATGAGCACTTCTGCAATATTATATGCACAAGAAACACTTCCCAAATTCAAGGTAAAAGACTTAGGCAAACAAGGAGTACAGGTTTCTTGGTTAAATCCTTTTAAAAACTGTAGACAATTATCTGTACAAAGGTCAACAGATTCCTTGCAATTCAAAACCATTTCACACGCAAAAAACCCGAAACTGTATAACAACGGATATATTGATAAAACAGGAGTTGCAAGACCCTTGTTTTACAGAATCTACTATGTACTAGACGGAGGAAAATATTTTTTTTCATCTATCCAATCTGTTCGTCCTAACCAATCTACTCAAACTAACCAATCTAACCAACCTAACCAAGTAGTTAGTAAACCCAATGAGAATAAATGGCAACCTTCTTCCTATGTATTTTGTAATGGCAAAGGTACCCCAACAATTTTATTGCCCAATGCTAGCGATCACTTGTATAGATTGGTTTTTAAAGAAGAAAATGGCACAACTATTTTTGAAATAAACCCAATAAAAGATACAGAGACGTATTTAGATAAAGCAAATTTTGTGCACACAGGCTGGTTCCAATTTGACTTATATGAAGATGGTCAATTAATGGAAAAAGGAAAGATTTTAATCCAAAAAGAAGGAGCTAGCCGCTGATCAATTGGCAAGAAAATACCTGTTCAAAATGTTTTTTCACTCTGTACTTCACTTCATCCATAGGAATGTTTTTTCCCAGTTCTTTTGCTAAAGAAGTTACTTGTTTATTTTCAATACCACAAGGCACTATAAATCCAAAATAATCCAGATTGGTGTTTATATTAAAAGCAAAGCCATGCATGGTAATCCATCGGCTGCATTTTATTCCCATGGCGCAGATTTTCCTAGCTTTTAGCGGATTCATAGGATCAAGCCAAACACCGGTTTCACCCTTACTTCTCTCACCTAGCAAACCATAGTCCGCCATTGTAAGAATAATCACTTCTTCTAAGCTTCTGAGATACCAACCCAAATCGGGTTGAAATTTTTCCAAATCTAAAATGGGATAGCCCACCAATTGCTCTGGGCCATGAAAAGTTATATCTCCCCCCCTATTAATGTGAAAGTATTCAATCCCCTTGTCTTTCAATTGCTGATCGCCAATTAATAAGTGTTCAATTTTACCACTTTTACCCAAGGTATATACAGGAGGATGCTCCACAAATAATAAGTGTTGCAGGGTAGGTACTTGGTCTGCAGGAATCTCTCCCATTTTCCTAAAAGCCGCTTTGATATCGGCATTTTCTTTGAGCAATTGCTCTTGAAAATCCCAAACCGGCTGATAAGATCTATGACCAAGGTCTTGAAATTGCACTTGCTGTTGCATACTGTGAAATTAAGCAATATGGGCTTATGAGGGAACATTCCTATTTTTACCGGATGGAAACAGCCGCAGATTTTATTGCTGACGAAGGATCGGAAGAACTATATGAACGTAAAGCCTTTACGGTAAACAAGGGACAGGAGCCATTAAGGATTGACAAGTTTGTGAAAATGCACATTGAAGGGGCTACTCGTAACAAGGTTCAGAATGGCATTGACGCAGGTTTTGTAACAGTGAATGGAAAGATTGTTAAACAGAATTACAAGGTAAAACCAGGCGACGAAATTGTCTTTCTGAGCTATATAAATCCGGAACATACTGAGCTTAAGCTAGAAAATATTCCACTCAATATTGTGTATGAAGATGATACCTTAATGGTTATCAATAAGCCCGCCAATATGGTGGTGCACCCGGGAGTAGGTAATTTTTCGGGGACCTTACTAAATGGCGTAGCTTACTATTTAAAACAACAAAATCCCAATTTAGACGAAGACGCGTTACCCCGTTTTGGATTGGTGCATAGAATTGACAAGAACACAACTGGATTAATTGTACTGGCAAAAACTGGTGAGGCTGCGGCACACTTGGCCAAACAGTTTTTTAACCATACCGTTTCTAGAAAATATATGGCCTTGGTCTGGGGCGATGTTAAGGAAGACGAGGGCACTATTACAGGACATATTGCACGCCACAAACAGCATAGGAAAATGTTTGACGTTTATCCAGAAGGAGAAATAGGCAAACACGCCATTACCCATTATCGGGTATTAGAAAGATACAATTATGTAACCCTTGTAGAATGCGTATTGGAAACTGGACGCACCCACCAGATTAGGGTGCACATGAAACATATTGGACATACCCTCTTTAATGATTTTGAATACGGTGGAGATAGGATTCTAAAAGGCACTATCTATACTAGGTACAAACAATTTGTAGACAATTGTTTTGAAACCTGCCCAAGGTGTGCCTTACACGCCAAAACCTTAGGATTTGTGCATCCTGTTACTGGAAAAGAAATGTTTTTTGAATCTCCAATACCGGAAGACATGGAGCAAGTAATTGCTAGATGGAAAAACTATATTGGTAACAAAAATGAGTTCTAGTTGAAAAGGCAGCAACCAATCCGCAGTCTGGCTAAAAAAATCTTGTCAATGCTACCCATAGCATTGACCAAGAATGAACAGTATGATAGATTAACCCAACGAATCATTCAACAAGTTTGCAAACCCAATAGCAATTGTATTGACATTGGTGCACATGAGGGTAAGATCCTTGCCATGATGTTGTCAGCTGCACCAGAAGGAAGGCACTATGCATTTGAGCCTATTCCAGCGCTCTATGAACAATTGAAAAAAGACTTTGGCGCTAGGGCGATGATTCACCATCAAGCCCTTTCTAATCAATCTGGCTCCAGTAATTTTAATCTTGTCTTGTCAAATCCTGCATTAAGCGGCATCCATAAAAGACCTTATTGGAAAAAAGAAATAGATAGTACCATTCAAGTAATAACTGCAGCATTAGACCAATTGATTGACTCAACAGAACAAATTGATTTGATGAAAATGGATGTAGAAGGGGCCGAATTATGGGTTTTAGAAGGTGCTATCAATACCATCAATCGATGCCAACCATTTATTCTATTTGAATGCGGCAGTATGGGTGGACAAGCATATGATTTTTCTGCCAAATCTGCTTTTGACCTATTGGATTTTCGGTTGAAATATCAGATATTCACGTTGGATGCTTGGTTAAAGAATGCCCCTGCTTTGAAGTTTCAAGATTTTCAAAAACATTTTGATCAAGGAACGGAGTTTTTCTTTTTGGCCACCCCAAAATAGTTTCACCAAAAAACGCTGAATGAATAAGGCTCAAATTATACATGAATTACTAGAGAAACACCAGGCATTCACAGATTATTTGGAACCCATGAATCAGTCTGATTTTTTATTTGCACATCCAAATAAATGGTCAGCTGGCCAGCAATTGGATCACTTGGTAAAATCTACCAAGCCCCTATTAATAAGTATACGATTGCCAAAATTTGTTTTGAAATTGGTGTTTGGTAAAGCCAATAGGTCTTCTAGGACCTATGAAGGATTGGTAGAAAAATACCAACAAAAATTGCAGGAAGGCGGAAGGGCAACAGCGGCTTTTATTCCACCGCCTATTGCTTTTGAGCAAAAGTTAGCCCTTTCAAATCAACTCAATAAAATCATCCAACAACTCACCAAAGGAATTAGCCGTTTTACCGAAAAAGATTTGGATACTATCATACTCCCCCACCCGTTACTAGGCAAAATCACTTATAGAGAAATGATGTATTTTACCATTTGCCATGTGCAACACCACCAAGGTTTAATTAAAAAAGCCTTACAAGAAAGAGCGCATTAATTTATAAGGGGTCACCCCTAAAATTAAAATTAAGCGAGACCTGATGAAACAAATTCTGTTGGTAAAAACCAGTAGCATAATGCAAGTGCAGTTTGTCTAGGAGTAATCCAATACCAAGGGTAAATCCATTCAACCCATTGGTCATATTATAGGCATTCAAACTCTGTCTTCTCAAAAGGTTTAAACCTGCATTTACTTGTAACTTTTCACTTAAGAAAACTTCTGTTGAAAACACCAGATGAGATAAGAATTTCTGCGCCCCATTATTGCCTCTGTTTGGATCAATACCTTCCAATTGATTAAAGCTTGTATCGCTGTACAAAATATTCCAACGATGTAAATGGTGTGCTGTAATAGAGAATTGAAATGGGGCTTTTGCCAAGCGTTTGGTAATACCTAATTGTAAGTCAAAAGGCAGTTCTTCTTTTGGTTGTAAACCATCATAGGTTTTTAATTGTGCTCCCATATTTTTCACCAAGATGCTGGCTTGTAATTCCGATTCCTCATCATGATAAGCCAACCCAACGTCAAAGCCAATGCCACTAGATTGGTATTGACCATAGTTTGAACCAATAAATTTGGCATTCATCCCATACCACCAGTGTTCATGGTATTGTTTAGAAAATCCAAACTGTATTACATAGTCCTTGGGCTGAAAGGTTCCCAAAATATTACCTGCGGCATCCGTTTGGGTTAGGTTTCCATAATTCAAATATTGCACCCCTACTGATACATTCGTTTTGTATTTGCTTAAATGCATGGCGGTATTAAAACCATATTGTTGCAGGCCTTGGGCAAAACTGTAAAAACCGGCACTAACCCCACCATTCATTTGATCACGAAGAAGGGATGGGTTATTAAAAGCCAACCCAAGGTCTTTTCCAATGCTTGATATAATTACCCCGCCCAGAGATGCCTGTTTTGCAGAAATGGGTTGGTTCAGAAAATTAAATACAGCATTACCACCCACTGTCTGAGCCTGCAATAGCATGGGGCATAACCATACCATACAAAGTAATATTGGGACAATGCGTTTCATTCAAGTTCAAATCTAAGCAGGCCTAGCTTATTTGCCAGAAATAAAAAATCCCCCAGGTTCGGGGGATTTAAAATAAGAATTACTTATTAAACCAAGGCCAGTTCTAGTACCTGTTGCATGGTTTTCACATAGTGGAATTGCATGCCTTTGATAAAATTGCTGTCAATTTCTTTTACGTCTTTTTCGTTCATGCTGCAGAGGATGATTTCTCTTAAGCCAGATCGCTTAGCGGCCAAGACTTTTTCTTTGATACCTCCAACCGGTAAAACTTGACCTCTAAGGGTTATTTCTCCTGTCATGGCCAAATAAGACTTGACTTTTCTACCAGTAAAAGCAGATGCCAAGGCCGTTAACATGGTTACTCCTGCACTAGGACCATCTTTTGGAACAGCTCCTTCAGGCACATGAATATGAATGCTTTTTTTAGCAAACACTTCTGGATCAATGCCATATTTGCGGGCGTTGGCTTGTAAGAAACTAAGCGCGGTACTAGCGCTTTCCTTCATTACATTACCAAGGTTACCAGTCAATTTCATATCGCCCTTACCATCGCCAACAATGGCTTCAATAAACAAAATATCACCACCCACATAGGTCCACGCCAAGCCTACTGCAACTCCAGCCATATTAGCGGTCTTATAGATTTCATTGCTATACCTAGACTGACCCAAAATTTTCTCTATGTCAGCAGCAGTTAAAATAGGTTTTACTTTTTCTTTAATGGCTAGCTCCTTGGCTTGGTAGCGCATAATAGAAGCCAACTGTCTATCTAATTCCCTAACCCCACTTTCTCTGGTATATTGTTCAATTACTTTCTCAAGAACCTTGTCATTAATTTTAAAGTTGACATTTACCAATCCATGTGCTTCTTTTTGTTTTGGCAACAAATGTCTTTTGGCAATTTCAACCTTCTCTTCAACTGCATAACCACTTAGGTCAATGATTTCTAAACGGTCTCTAAGTGCTGGTTGAATATTTTGAATATTATTGGCGGTAGCAATAAAAAGCACTTTGCTTAAATCATATTCTAACTCCAAATAATTGTCATAAAAACTATGGTTCTGTTCAGGATCCAAGACTTCTAACAAAGCTGAAGAAGGATCACTACGGCCATCCATCCCAATCTTATCAATTTCATCTAGGATCATCACTGGATTAGAAGATTTGCACTTTCTAATTTGTTGTACAATTCTTCCAGGCATAGCGCCAATATAGGTTTTCCTATGCCCCCTAATTTCACTTTCATCATGTAAACCACCCAAACTCACACGCACATATTTTCTACCAATAGCGTGTGCAATGGATTTTCCCAAAGAGGTTTTACCAATACCGGGAGGTCCTAAGAAGCAAAGGATAGGACTTTTCATGTCTCCCTTTAATTTCAAGACCGCCAAATATTCAATAATCCGGCTCTTAATCTTGGTCATGCCATAATGATCCTTGTCTAGCACTTTCTGTGCATTCTTAAGGTCATAATTATCGGCGGAATAATCCTGCCAAGGCAGGTCTAACATGAGGTCTAAATGATTGTAGACAATGCTATAATCAGGAGTGGATGCATGCATCCTTTCTAATTTCTCTATGCCCTTATTGAATAGATTTTTTGCAGCTTCAGGCCATTTTTTGCCCTCCGCTTTTTTCTTCATATCGGCAATCTCACGGTCATTACTGTCTCCACCCAATTCGTCTTTGATGCTCTTGAGTTGCTGTTGCAAAAAGTATTCTCTTTGTTGCTTGTCTAGTTCTGTGCGGGTCTTATTGGTCACTTTATCCTTGAGCTCTGCGTATTGCAATTCTCTATTCAAAATATGAATCAAGTGCTCCGCTCTTTTATGAATATCATGGATCTCTAGCAAACTTTGCTTTTCAGCTAAGTCACTATTGAGATTACTACTTACAAAATTGATTAAGAAGCTAGGGTGCTCAATATTCTTTAAAATAATGGAAGCTTCAGTGGGCAAATTGGGAGACAAATGAATAATCTGTGCAGCCAAATCTTTAATGCTAGCCACATAGACTTTAAAATCATCTTCAATAGGCAATTCGTCTTCTGGAAACAAGCGGATATTGGCAGTGAAATAAGGATCATCCGTCTTCATTTCTAACAGTTCAAAACGCTTTTTTCCTTGTATGATAATGGTAGTTCCACCATCTGGCATTTTGATCAACTTGACAATCTTGGCCACTGTGCCAATCTTGCAGAGTTCTTCTGCTGTTGGCTCTTCAATATTGGCGTCTTTTTGAGCTACCACCCCTATGAGTTTGTCTAACTTATAGGCATCATTCACAGCTTTAATACTCTTATCTCTTCCAACGGTAATGGGAAGCACAACCCCTGGAAACAATACGGTGTTTCTAAGTGGTAGAATGGGTAATATATCAGGAATCACCAAGTTCTTGTCCTGTTCCCCATCTTGTTCATTGATAGGGATAATGGGCATAAAATCGGTTTCGTCTTCTGAGCGGAAAAAAAGCTTTTCTTTCAACATAGTCTAATCTTTGGTCAATCTGTCACTCCCAATTTATCAAATTCATCTAAAGAGGGGGGAAGAAACTAGAGCAAGAACGATGCCATTGACGGCAAAGCTGCAAAAATGGTACAAACTGGCACAAAAAAAATCCTCCCGTTTTTCGGGAGGACCTTCTTGCAAGAAGTAATATTGGAAATACTTGGTATTTCTACAATTTTTACTACAAATTATTTCTTTGCAGCAGAATCAACTTTTGCAGCAGCAGAATCAACTTTCACAGCAGCAGAATCAACAGTTACAGCAGCAGAATCAACTTTTACAGCTGGAGTGTCAGCTTTAACTTCTTTGTTCTCTCCGTTGTTGCAAGCAGCCATTACGCCAGCTACAGCCAAAATTGCGAATACTTTTTTCATGTAATAGGTTTTTTAAAAATTTTTAATAGGCGCAAAGATAATGGTCCCTAATAATTTTACAAATAAAATAACATATATTTTTTAATCCAATAACTTACTTCTTTCTAAAAAAGATCCTAATGGGAACACCGGTTAGTCTAAACTTGGTTCTAAGCTGGTTTTCAAGGTAGTTTTTATAAGCCGATTTAATATCGTCTGGGTAATTGGTAAAGAAGGCAAAAGAAGGGACTGCCGTTGGCAATTGGGTTACATATTTAATTTTCACCGTATTTCCCCTAACTACAGGTGCATGATAGGCTTCAACTGCTTTGAGCATAATTTCATTAAGCTGAGAAGTTGGAATTTTACGATTCCTATTTTCATACACTTCCAACGCTAATTCAATGGCTTTGAAAATTCTAGTCTTTTCAGTTACTGAAATAAATAGGACTGGCACGTCTGTAAAAGGCGCCAATTTTGTTTTTAGGGCTTTCTCATAGTCACGAGCCGTATTGGTTTCTTTTTCCACCAAATCCCATTTGTTCACCAATACTACAATGCCCTTTCCTTTTCTTGTTGCCAAGGAAAAAATACTTACGTCCTGAGCGGTTACTCCTTTTCCAGCGTCTATGAGCAACATACAAACATCGGCTTCATCCATGGCTTTGATAGCCCTGATAATACTATAGAATTCTAAATCTTCTTTTTCCTTGTTTTTCTTTCTAATACCAGCGGTATCTATCAACATGAATTCTTTTTGAAACATGTTGTAGTGCGTATGAATGGTATCTCTTGTAGTTCCTGCAATATCACTGACAATTGTTCTCTCCTGACCAATTAGGGCATTAAGCAGGGATGATTTTCCTGCATTGGGTTGTCCAATAATAGCAAATTTTGGAAGAGAATTTTCACGCAAAGTCTCATCAGAATCTTCTTCCTTCATCCCATCTGTAATGGCATCCAAAACCTCTCCAGTTCCAGTACCGGTGATAGAACTAATGAAATAGGTATTTTCAAAACCCAAGCTATAAAATTCTGTTGCTTCTAACTGACGAGTTCCATTGTCCACTTTATTCACCACCAAATAAACTGGTTTGGTGGTTCTGCGCAATAAATCAGCCATGGTATCGTCTAGGTCAGTGATTCCGGTAACCACATCTACCATAAATACAATACAATTGGCTTCATCAATGGCAATTTTTACTTGCTTGCGAATTTCGCGTTCAAATACATCATCAGTATGTGGTACAAAACCGCCTGTGTCAATCACGTTAAAGGTTTTACCATTCCAGTCTGTTACGCCATATTGACGATCACGGGTAACGCCGCTAATATCGTCTACTATGGCTTTACGCTCTTCTAATAAACGGTTGAAAAAAGTACTCTTGCCCACATTGGGTCTTCCTACAATGGCTACTGTATAACTCATAATCCCTAATTGTTGTGTTGTTTATTTATATCCGTATTCTCTTAAATGCATGTCATTATCACGCCATTTGGGCCTAACTTTTACAAACAATTCTAAGAATACTTTACTGCCAATAAACTGTTCTATATCGGCCCTGGCCAAAATGCCAATCTCTCTAATCATTTTTCCCTTTTCTCCAATAATGATGGACTTTTGGGTATCTCTTTGAACAATGATATCAGCCTGTATTTTTACAATATCTTCCCTTTCTTTGAACTCGTTGATCAGGACTGCTGCATGATAGGGAATCTCGTCTCCAAACAATTGGTAGATTTTTTCCCTAATCAATTCCGATACAAAGAATTTGGTGGGCAGGTCACTCAAGTCTTCTTCACTGTAAAAGGGATGCCCTTCTGGCAATAAAGAAAGAATAGCGTCTAATAATTTATTTAAATGCACTTTTTGGAGTGCTGATATTTTTACAATCTTGCTGCAGTAAGATTTCTCGGCAAAGAATTTTTCAGCTAATGCCAATCGACCATTGCCTGCTTTGTCAATTTTATTCAAGACTACCAATCCTGGCACTTTCAACCTGAGTTTTTGAAAAATGCCATCAATCTCTTCTAAGTCTTCATTGGCGTCAACAATGAGCAAGGCAATATCAGCGTCTTCTAAGGCGCTTTTTACCGATTGCATCATATGCTCGTGTAATTTGTACTGGGGATCAATAATTCCGGGTGTGTCTGAAAAGATTACCTGATATTCATCTGGCTTGTTTAAAAAAGCCTTGATTCTATGACGGGTAGTTTGAGCCTTTGGCGATGTAATAGCCATCTTCTCTCCCACCAATGCATTGATGAGGGTACTCTTGCCCGCATTGGGCTTGCCAAAAATGTTTACAAAACCTACTTTCATCTGGTATAACCCGGCTAATGCTAAAGAGAAACCGGGAATTTTATTTTATGTTTTGGAGCAATGCTGCCCCGGCTGTATATTTCTAATATTAAATATACAAATAACAAAGGCCTCAAACGAGGCCTTTTATGTTGCGAGAGGAGGGATCGAACCTCCGACCTTCGGGTTATGAGCCCGACGAGCTACCGCTGCTCTATCTCGCGATATAAGATTGAAACAATATCGCTTTTATTTCCATTCAATTTTCTATCTCACTAACCAGTTCCTGTTGAATGGGGAGCAAAAGTAGGGTTTGCAGTCTTACCAACCAAAAAAAACTGCTTAATCGTCTGTTTTTCTTTTTACCGAAGCGCCTCCACTGCTGCTAATATTGCGAATCATTCCTTCACCCTTGTAGTAGATATTACTTCCACCACTTGCTTCCGCATTCAATTCTTTTTGAATAGTTACACGAATATTGGAAGCCCCAGAAGCATCTAGTTTTACATAATCTGCTTTTAGGTCAAAAGCCCTGATATTGCAGGCACCACTGGCATCTACGTCTAGTTTATCGGCCTTGCCTGAAACCCTCACATTAGATGCCCCACTGGCGTCTAATTTCAAAAGACCTACTTGTAATTCACCAGTATAATCACTAGCCCCAGATAATTGAATTTTTAATTCAGGTACTTTAATAGCTTCAGTTGACTTTATATTACAAGCACCAGAAGCTTCTACCCTATTGAGGTTCTTGAAAGTCACATAAGCTTTCATTTTATTATTTCCCCAAGTTTTCCAATTCCAACCCTTCCCATCAAAATAGATATGCAGGGTACCATTTTTTACCTCGGTTCTAATTCTTCCAATGGCTTCGGAAGAACTAGCGCTTACAGCAGCTGCTTCTTCATTTCCCTGAGAAAGAAATAGATCAATGGCTCCCGACACTTCTACTGCTGTAAATCCAGACACCACTCTAGCTTCTGCGTTGGCGTCAAATACTAAGTTTTTTTCATTTTGAGCATTGGCAGAAAAAACTCCCAAACCCAATCCCAATAATAATATCAATTGTTTCATTTGTTGCATTTTATATTGAAACGAGGATGCGGCCCTAAAGTTACAGTTGGTTCGTATTAATTAATGCCTAATTTTGCATCAGAACATTCCTCGGGGTGCTAGTGTGAAAACATTGGCTGAGAAAATACCCGTTGAACCTGAACAGGGTAATGCCTGCGAAGGGAAGGTGTACTGTACTTTTATTCAGCAGATCCTCTCCATTAGCTATTCCCTGTTCCCATTATTAACTTTTAAATCAAGAAAAATGAAAAAGTTTCTGGGAACAACCGCGTTTGTCATGCTAACATTGTTCACCATGGCTCAAGGGCCAAAAACACCTGTGGCTGGTAAATTAACCGATGCCCAATCAAAAGCACCCATTGCAGGTGCACAAGTAAAAATGGGTAATACCAATACCTTAACAGATGAAAATGGCCAATTTCAGCTTGGAAAATTACCCAAGGGTAGTTACACGCTGATAGTAAGTAGTTTGGGTTACAAGAATTATCAATCAGTAATTGAAGTTAGCAACACGGCGTTGGAACTAAGTCTTTCTTTAACCCCTACCAGTTTGTATTTGCAACCCTTAGAAGTAAGGGCTACTAGAGCAACTAATTCCGCTCCGTTTGCCAAAACCAATTTAAATAAGGAACAAATTGCTGCCAATAATCTGGGGCAGGACCTTCCCTTTTTATTAAACCAAACCCCTTCAGTGGTAGTTAATTCAGACGCTGGAAACGGAGTTGGTTATACTGGTATTAGAATTAGGGGTACTGATGCAACTAGAATCAATCTTACACTCAATGGAATCCCTTATAATGATGCTGAAAGCATGGGCACTTATTTTGTAAACCTACCCGATTTTGCTTCTTCTGTAAACAGTATTCAAATTCAAAGAGGGGTTGGTACTTCTACCAATGGTGCTGGAGCATTTGGGGCCAGTTTAAACCTATCTACCAATGAATACAATGAGAAAGCCTATGGTGAAATGAATACCAGTGCGGGCTCATTCAACACCTGGAAATCTACTATTAAGGGAGGATCAGGTTTAATTGCCAAACATTTTACCCTAGATGCCAGGGTAAGTTCTATTACTAGCGATGGTTTTATTGATAGGGCAGCTTCTAATTTGAAATCACTCTATTTGAGTGCCGCATATTTAAATGCCAAGTCTTCTTTGCGTTTGAATGTATTTACTGGTAAAGAAAAAACTTATCAAGCTTGGTATGGAGTTCCTGAAGCTTTATTGTCTAGCAATAGAACCTATAATCCAGCGGGTATGGAAAAAGCAGATGCTCCTTACGATAACCAAACGGACAACTATACCCAAACCCATTATCAGTTATTTTTCAATCATGCTTTTAACCAATATTGGTCATTCAATACAGCACTGTTTTTAACCTTGGGCAAAGGCTATTATGAAGAATATAAAGCAGATCAAGAATTCAGCAAATATGGTTTACCTAATCCTGTTATTGGTGGGGTAACCATTACCTCTACAGATCTGGTAAGACAGCGTTGGTTAGACAATAGTTTCTTAGGTCAAATTGCATCTTTTCAATACAAGAAAGGAGGAGATGAGTTAACTATTGGCGGTGGATGGAACAAATATCAGGGACAGCATTTTGGAAATATCGTCTGGATGAAACAAGGAACTGTTTCTCCTGATTATCGATATTATAATTTACCTGCTGTGAAAAAAGATGCCAATATCTATGCCAAATGGCAACACCGTTTCAATTCAAATTGGCAAAGTTTTGTAGACCTGCAATACCGTAATGTATCGCATAGAATGGAAGGATTCCAAACTAGCCCAAAACTATTAGTTGACAGAAGCTTTGATTTTGTAAACCCTAAAGCTGGTATTACTTATAGCAAGAATGGATTTACCGGATTTTTGAGTTACGCCATTGCCAATAAAGAACCCAATAGGGATGATTTTCAGGCTAGCCCCATTCAACAACCCAAACCTGAATCATTACAAGATATAGAATTGGGCATAGAAAAAAGAAAAGGCGCTTTCTATTATGGTGCTACCCTCTATTGGATGCAATACAAGGACCAATTGGTCTTGACCGGACAGATCAATGATGTTGGTTCATATACCAGAACCAATGTTCCCAATAGTTATCGTTTGGGATTGGAATTACAAGCTGCTGCAAGAGTTTCTAATATCCTTAACCTTTCAGGAAATCTAACTTTTAGTAAGAATAAAATCAAATCCTTTACAGAATATATTGACAACTGGGATACAGGTTTACAAGATGCTGTGAAACATGAAAACACCGATATCTCTTTTTCTCCCGCCATGGTGGGTGGATTAACTGCAGATATACAAGTATACAAACATGTTGCCCTTAGTCTTTTAAGTAAATATGTGGGCAAACAGTACATGGATAATAGTCAAAATGAAAACAGAAAACTAAATGGCTATTTTACCCAAGACCTTAGATTGAATTGGGCTATTAAAACTAATTTCTTAAAAGAATTACACTTGATTGGTCAATTGAATAATTTGTTCAATGCCAAATATGAACCAAATGGATATACTTATAGTTATGTTTTAAGCAATACTTTGAACACTGATAATGGATACTATCCTCAGGCTGGAACCAATTTCATGATTGCATTAAATGTAAGATTGTAAAAGTCAAAAGTCAAAATGACTGAAGCGAAATTTTGAATTGAATTAAAAAGTATCTTAAAAAGTAAAGGCCACAAACTGTGGCCTTTTTTTATATCATCTCATAGACTTGATCTATTTTGCAAAACGGTCTTGCCAAGCAAGCATACCGCCTGATACATTGGTTAAATTAGTAAAGCCCATAGTTTCTAGAATTAGACAGGCTTGTCCACTCCTATTTCCACTTCTGCAATAGACAAATACTTCTTGATTTTTTAAATCTTCAATGGCGTCTACTTGCATGGTCTGCACCTGACCTAATGGCAATAAGATACCTCCAATATTAAAATCCGCGTGTTCATGAGGTTCTCTAACGTCTACTAGGTGAATTTGTTCGCCTGCATCAATTTTAGCTTTTAGCGCTTCTACTGTAATAGTTTGCATATATTTTGTTTGAGTTACATTATTGATTAATCACTGGTGCTTGTGTACTGTCTTTGGGTGGAGCAACTGCACTGATATAAACGTCTAATAATTGTCCACTTCTAATTTTATTATTCACTCTTTGTCCCGGTACGGCTTCAGTAAATAATTCAGGACTTTGTCTCACAATATAAGCAGCACCTGAATCTGTAATAGGGCCAACCGAAATGACGGAGCCTAAATTTAAACTGATAGAACTTAACCAACTTTTGGCCTCATTTAAGGTTAATCCTACTAAGTTGGGAACCTCCATTTCTGCACCAGTAATTCCACTTCCCAAAATAAGGTCAATGGTACTACCCAAGATAATTTTGGTACCTGGTTTAATATTTTGATCAGCATACAATTGCTCTAACACCGCGTTTCTAGCAATGTCTGGTTTGTAATTCACATAACCTAGTTTCAATCCCAGGCTTTGCAAATACATTTCTGCACTTCTAATTGAAAAACCAATTAGGTTGGGCATTTCTACTTGAGGAGGAACCATTCGGTTAATGGTCAAATAAACAGTTCTACCTTTTTTGACTATCGCGTCAGCTTCTGGGGATTGTTTTACAACGGCAAGTTTGGGAATACTATCTACGTAGACAGAATCTTGTAAAGCCACTTGAAACCCTTTTTCTTCGAGAATTTTTTGTGCAGCCACCGCATTTTGACCTACAATAGAGGGTACCCTTTCTGATTTTCCAAAACCTGTGATCCATTGCAAGGATCCAAATAATAAGAGCACCAATACTACCAATAATCCTATACCGGCCAGTATGTTTACCCAAAGCGGTTTATCTGTAATGAATTTGAACATCAGTTATTTAAATAAGTACCAAATATGGTTGAAAGTAGCCATTCTTTTGAGCTTGTAAGGCAAAATAACATTTTATTTCAAAGCTTCCTCAATGATGGCAGTATAGAAATCAGTTAAGCTCCATCCCATAGCCCTTACTTGCTGGGGAATTACACTGGCGGCTGATTGACCAGGCACCGTATTCACTTCCAACATAAAAGGTTGTCCTTTTGACTGGTTATAGATAAAATCTATGCGTACCACTCCTCTACAGTTTAGTACATCATATACCCTTTTAGCAGCAGCTGTTAATTGCTCCTGCATTAATGGAGTAATTTGGGCGGGGGTAATTTCTTCGCTTTTTCCTTGGTATTTGGCCTCAAAATCAAAAAAGGCATTCCCTGTTTTGATTTCTGTAATGGGCAATACGGTAGTGGTTCCATTTGATTTAAACACGCCAATAGTAAACTCCCTTCCACTAATAAATTCTTCTACCAATACCTGATTGTCTTCCTGGAAGGCTTTGTCAAGAGCAGCTGCAAGGTCAGCAGCTTCATCTACCCTACTCATCCCAATACTGCTTCCCCCATTATTTGGTTTCACAAAAAGGGGTAACTGTAATTGAGCTAAAATACTGTCTACTGAAATGGGGGTATGTTTGAATAAATGCAATGATTTGGCTACATGAATTCCGGCAAAAGCAGCTACTGCAACGGTATAGCGTTTATTAAAAGTTAATGCAGAAGTAGCTGCGTCACAACTGGTATAGGGCAAACCCAACATATCAAAATAGCCTTGCAATTTTCCGTCTTCTCCTGGGGTTCCGTGAATACACAACAAAATGGCGTCAAATTTTATTTTAACCCCAGCCTCCATGATAGAAAAATCTGAACGGTCAACTGCTGAACGCTCTCCGGTTTCAGGCAAGTACCACCAACCTTCTGGATTTATATCAATCTTGTAAAGGTTGAACTTTTCACGGTTGGTATGGTTTGAAACCGTAATGGCGCTTTTATAACTAATCTGAGCTTCTCCACTCAATCCTCCCGTAACCAATGCAATTTGTTGCTTCATGTTCCTTGATTATCCAACAAATATAATTGAAATGGCTTAGAGCAGCTAGCCCAAGTAGGGCAAAAAAAAGCGGAAGAAACTTCCTGTCTCTTCCGCTCACGGTAACGGGAAATATCACCCGCTGTTACAAGTTGTTGTCTTTTTACTGGCAACAATTAAAGTACTATAAAGCTACACAGTGCTATCTCTTTTTGCAAGCTTTTTGCTTAAAAAAGTTATGCACCTTTTTCTTTGCGATGTTTACGCGTGTAGCAACTCTTTTTTAGCCATCAAAGCGTCAACAGTTTCTTCATAAGCTTCGTCTGCAACACAGCAGTCTACTGGGCAAACAGAAGCACACTGAGGCTCTTCGTGGAAACCTTGGCACTCGGTACATTTGTTGGGAGTAATATAGTAAGTGTCAGTACTGATCGGCGCAAAACGCTGGTCGGCAGTTGCAACAGTGCCATCTAAAAGGGTAAAACTGCCCTTTACAGTGGTACCATCGGCTAAAGCCCATTCAACACCACCTTCATAGATAGCGTTATTAGGACATTCGGGTTCACATGCCCCGCAATTGATGCATTCTTCGGTAATCTTGATAGCCATACAAATTTGATTTGAAAAGTTAGTAACTACATTTGCAGCTCAAATTTAAGACTGACTGATGACTTTACAAACAAGAATTCAAATAATGGGGCAATTGGGTAAATATCTTTTAGAAGATGGTCCTATATGGCAAGCATGCAAAGAGCGTGCATACCGGGAAAACCCTTGGTTTATACCTGAATTTATTGAAATAGCCAGTAAGCAGATTGCAGAAAAATTTCTTCAAACAGCAGATTTGGAGTCCTGGGCTAACCAATATGCAAGTCCTGACCAACCCCAGCGGCCCCATACCATAGGATTAGTAATGGCGGGCAATATACCCTTGGTAGGTTTTCATGACCTACTTTGTTGCTTTATCAGTGGTCAAAAAACATTGATTAAAACATCCTCTAAGGACGATGTCTTGATCAAACACCTAGTTTCAAAAATGCAGGAATGGGACCCTGAAACTGCCAATCTGATTGGATTTGCAGACAATCTAAAAGGCTGTGACGCTTATATTGCCACCGGCAGCAATAATTCCAGCCGTTATTTTGAATTTTATTTTGGCAAATACCCAAATATCATCCGGAAAAATCGTACATCGGTGGCTGTTTTAGATGGAACAGAAACAGCCCAAGACCTGGATCTATTAGCAGACGATATTCAATTTTATTTTGGTTTGGGCTGTAGAAATATTACCCAAATTCATGTGCCTACAGATTATGATTTTTTACCCTTATTGCAGGCCTTGCGTAAGTACGATTATTTTATGGATTACCATAAATACAAACACAATTTTGACTACCATTTGGCCATTTTAATCATGGGCAACAAATATTATATGAGTAATGAAAGTCTGATTCTGACTGAAAATATTGCAGCTTTTTCACCCGTTAGCCAGGTTCATTATGCCTATTATTCAGACAAGGAAGAACTGATTCTTGGCCTCTCCAATAACCCATCTATACAATGTGTAGTAGCACATGGACATATTCCTTTTGGGAAGGCACAACAACCTAGTTTAACTGATTATGCAGATGGGGTAGACACTATGCAATTCCTTGCCAGTCTTTGATTTTAACGCTCTTAAAACAGTGATTTAACAAAATGAGCTGAAAATAAAACCCATTCTTACTTACATTTATAGCTGAGTCAATGGCCGCAAAACATTTGTTAAAAGAGACAGAAGGTATGCTGCCATTTCTACAGTTTTTTTTATTTGCTGTTGGATAGGCATGAAATTTGAATCACACAAAAAAAAGAGCAATCATATGAATTTCAAAAACATTTTAGCCATTGTGGCCATCAGCGCCAGTACAGCTGTTGTTAGCGTATGGGGTTATGGCAAATTTGTAGAACATCAATTTGCTGGCGTTCAAGAACCCGGAAAACTCCCGGTGAATTATGCTGGTTTTTTTGGTGACAAAGCCGCACCTGGAACAGCAGTTGATTTTACTGCTGCAGCTACCTCCGCAACCCCTGCTGTGGTGCATATTAAAACACGTACCAAGGCAAAACAAGTGAGCAATAGTCAACGCCAGCGTAATCCCTTCTCTGATTTATTTGGCGGGGATGATGCTTTTGGCGATTTTTTTGGCGGCCCTAGGGTTATTCCAGAACAACGTGCCAGTGGTAGCGGGGTTATCATTACTGACGATGGATATATTGTAACCAATAACCACGTGGTAGATGGTGCCGATGAAATTAACGTTACCATGCCTAACAAAAAATCATATAAAGCAACCGTAATTGGCGCAGACCCAAGTAGTGATATTGCGGTGATTAAAATTGAAGGAAAGGGATTCCCTTACTTGGTTTATGGCAATAGCGATGAGGTAAAATTAGGCCAATGGGTATTGGCTATTGGTTATCCTTTAAACTTAGACGTTACTGTAACAGCGGGTATTGTGAGTGCTAAATCACGTTCTATTGGTATCAATGGTCAACAAAGCAATAGCCCTGTTGAATCCTTTATTCAAACAGATGCTGCGGTTAATCCGGGAAATAGCGGAGGTGCATTAATCAATACCAATGGAGAGTTGATAGGTATTAATTCTGCCATTGCTTCTCCTACCGGTTCATATGCTGGATACTCTTATGCTATTCCTGTAAATATGGCAAAGAAAATAGTCACTGATATTGTAAAATTTGGAACCGTTCAGAGAGCTTATATAGGCATTAATTATGCTGGTGAAAACATTCCAGATGAAGCAAAAAAACAATTGGAAAAAGAAATTGGTGTAGCCTATAAAGAAGGTGAAGGTGTTTATGTAACAGGTGTTCCTGAAGGTGGTGCTGCTGCCAATGCAGGTTTGAAAAAAGGTGATATTATTACTAAAGTCAATGGTGCCAATGTAACCAATGGTCCTGAATTACAAGAACAAGTAGCTAGGTACAAACCAGGCGATAAAATTTCTTTGGTTTACAAAAGAGGTGGATCTGAAAACACCGTAAGCCTTACTTTGAAAAACAAAGCCGGTAATACCGATGTGGTAAAAGTGAGTGGCATTATGGAGCAATTAGGTGGAGACCTAGAAAATGTAGACAAGAAAACGGCTACTGCTAATGAAATTCCAGGTGGTGTATTGGTGAAAAAAATTGGAACTGGTTTGCTAAAAAACACTAAGATGCAAGAAGGGTTTATCATTACCAGTGTAAACCAACAAGAAATCAAAAACATGGATGATTTGAAGACAGCGTTAATAGCAGCTAAAGGTGGCTCTGTAAGGCTAGAAGGAATCTATCCAGGATATAATGGCACTTATGCTTATCCTTTGAATTTGAAAAGCGAATAATAAAAATTCTTACATGTAAAAGCCGCTCCGATTATAACGGAGCGGCTTTTTTATGTTGTTGTAATGAGCTTAGTAATTAATCAATGCGATGATACACCAAAAAATCTCCGGCCATCAATTCAAAACTTTCTCCTGGTTTAAATGAATACTGTAAACCAGAAAACAAGCTCTCGAACTGGCCTTCTAACCAAGGGTGCTCTACCTTCAATTTAAGAGCATTTTTTTGAGACAAATTGAGCATTATCAAAACAACTTGGTTTTTGTATTTACGTAGGTAACACATTAATTCATTGCTATGGTCACTTGGTAGAACAAAGGTTTCTCCCTGAGAGAGTGCTTTATTTGTTTTTCTCAATGCAAGTAAAGATTGAAAAAAAGGTTCCATAACAAATGATTGTTTCCAGTCAATGGCATCCTTATCAAAAAAACGAAGGCGTTTGGAATTGGCTATTTCCTGTCCACTATAAATTAAGGGCAAACCATGCCAGGTTGCACCAAAAACCCACCATGCTTTTGCTAAAGGACCATATTTTTCGTGTTCTGTTCCGTTCCAGCTATTCTCATCGTGGTTACTGGTAAAATATAGTTTAGTAGCATCAAAAGGATATTGCGTATAACTATGAAGGGTATTGTGAATATGATTTAAAGAAGCTTCTCCCTTTGCGTGCTTCTCCGTTACGTGCATCCAATTCCAAGCATAACTTACATCAAAAGAAGCATGATAGGACGGTTCATCACATTCTGCCAACCAAAAAAGTGGTTTTAGAGCATCACATTGTTTTCTGGCTTCCACCCAAAAATCTAAGGGCACTAAATGTGCCATATCGCACCTAAAGCCATCAATATCACATTCCCTGACCCAGTATTGCATGGCTTTAATCATGGCTTGTCGCATATTGGCTTGGCCATAGTCTAGATCTATCACGTCTTTCCAACCATTGACTTCCGTGAACATACCATTGCTGTCTTTGACATACCAATCTGGGTGTTCAAATGTCCAGTGATGATCCCAACCAGTATGATTGGCTACCCAATCAATAATGAGCTTAAAACCCAATTGGTGTGCGGTATCTACCAGTTGTTTAAAGTCATTCAAATTACCAAATTCTGGATTGATTTTGGTATAGCTACTACAAGCATAATAGGAACCCAATGAACCCAGCCGCTCCTTTTGGCTAATGGGTGTAATGGGCATTAACCAAAGAATCTCTACCCCCATGGCTTTTAGCCTAGGCAAGTGTCTAGAAAATGCTTGAAAACTACCTTCCTCTGTATACTGACGAATATTTACCTCGTAAATATTCGAGTCCTTGGCCCAGGGTACCATTGAAAAAATCTTACTCATAATTGCTCGTCTCCTTACAAAGAAATAGTTTTATACCAATATGGACGTTGATCATCAACCAAAACTTGAGAGAAAGATAAGTCTTTTGCAGGCTACCGCCATCAATATGACCGATATGGTGGGTATTGGGCCTTTTGTAGTTTTAAGCATGGTGGCAGAAATCATGCAAGGCCCTTGGTTTTTGTATGCATGGGTAGCTGGCGCCATTTTATCGCTGGTAGATGCCATGATCTGGAGTCAATTAGGGGCTACTTATCCCCTTGCAGGTGGGAGCTACAATTTTCTAAAAGAAGGTTTTGGTCCCAAATGGGGAAAGCTGATGAGTTTTCTATTTGTATGGCAAACCATGATTCAAGCCCCTTTGGTCATTGCTTCTGCAGCCATTGGATTTGCCAGTTATTTTCAGTTTTTACATCCTACAAGTATTTGGCAGTCAAAAGCCTTGAGTGGTGCTTTGGTGATTTTAATAGTTGTCTTATTATACAGAAAAATTGAAGCTATAGGCAAGATCAGTGTATTGCTCTGGTCAGGTGTGCTCATTACCATGGCATGGTTAATTGGAGGGGGCTTATTTCATGGAAATTTTATGGCCCCTATTCAACACATCAATGACGGTTTAAAATTGGATTATGCTTTTGCAACTGCTCTTGGCTTTGCTAGTGTTAAAACCATTTACAGTTATTTGGGCTATTACAATGTTTGTCATTTAGGAGGTGAAATTGTTGCTCCTGAAAAAAACATTCCTAAAAGCATGTTTATCTCCATTGCAGGTATTGCTTTTCTGTATCTGATGATGAATATTAGTGTAGCGTCTGTGTTACCCTTGGAACAGATAAAACAAAGCAAATTTGTAGTAAGTGAATTTGTTCAAACCCTGTCTGGCCCAACTGCTGCAAATATTGCCACCATTTTAATTTTATGGGTAGCATTTGCCTCCGTATTTTCCGCTACGCTAGGGTATAGTAGAATTCCTTATGCAGCTGCAAAAGATGGGGCTTTTTTCAAAGTATTCGCTAACCTACATCCAACCAAACATTTTCCGCATATCTCATTATTAGTATTGGGCGGTGTAGCATTTGTATTTAGTTTGTTATTCAAATTACATGAGGTGATCAGTGCTATTTTAGCCATGAGAATCCTGATTCAATTCATTGGTCAGGGCATTGGATTGCTGCTCTTGGTAAAGAGAAAATCGCACAAGCATTTTGCTTGGAAAATGCCGCTCTATCCCCTTCCAGTAATCCTTGCCATTGTGATTTGGGTTTTGGTATTTATCTCTACCGGAAAACAAATGATGCTAGGTGGTCTATCAGTAATAGGTCTAGGTCTAATTGCTTTTATGATCAAGCAAAAAAGATTGTCTCAGTGGCCATTTGAACATAAAAATTAAACTGCTTTTTTAGGCAAAACTTGTTGGGCAATCCAAGCCAGAATTACTACTGCTAAAGCTCCAACCACATTGAGCCATAGGAATCCTAATCCAATAACATTGTATTTATCCAATAGGAAAAAAGCAATCACAATTAACTCACCCAAAATTGCTGCTATAAACACGGCATTTGACTGTACTTTTTTCAAATAAAATGCAACCAAGAAAATGCCTAGAATTACCCCATAAAATAAGGAGCCCAAGATATTAACTACTTCAATTAAGCTTCCCATTCCAGTAGCAAATTCTGCTGTGATGACACAGAAAATACCCCATCCAAGGGTATAATATTTTGACACCCTGTATTCACTAGCACATTGCTCCGCATTGTCTCTATTATAGGTTGCCCCCCTGAATCTTACATGAAAGTCTATCATGGTGCAGGATGCCAATGAATTTAATGCAGCGGCTATTGATCCCCAAGCCGCTAAGAAAATAATGGCTATTAAAAGACCTACTAATCCCTTTGGTAAAAAGTCTATAACAAAACGCAAAAAGATATAATTGGTATCATTGGTATCGGATGCTGGAAGTGCTTTTTTCAACACTTCTTTATAGGCTTTTTGGGTGGCTGCCATTTTACTAGAGCCTAGTTTCAAACTGTCTTTAAACCCTTCATCAGCATTGATTACATAGGTTTTGCTATATGCCTGTTGTTGCAACTGTTCTTGCATAAACCTATTTTCCAGTTTGCCCAATGTATCGGCATACGCAGTGGTCTTGGCTTTCTCCGCTACTGCCTTATTAAAGAAAACTGGAGCACTGTGAAACTGATAAAAAGTAAACAACAAAGCTCCTAGTAAAAGAATAGAAAATTGCATTGGCACTTTCACCAACCCATTCATTAATAATCCAATCTTACTTTCGGTATTGTCTTTGGCTGTTAAATAGCGTCCAACTTGGCTTTGGTCTGTTCCAAAATAAGAGAGCGCCAAGAAAAACCCACCAATAACACCACTGATTAGATTGTATCGGTCTTTCCAATCAAATCCTTTTTCGGTAAACCCTGTGGTAATCACATTTAGTTTTCCGGAAGCGCCACTTACTTTTAGCGCATCGGCAAAACCTACCCCTGCCGGTAAATAATGGACCACCAAATAACCAGCCAAAAACATGCCGATAAAAATGATGACCATTTGCAATTGCTGGGTATACGCTACTGCTCTTGCACCACCGCTCACAGTATAAATAATGAGCAGGCCTCCCATAACAATATTGGTATAAAATATGTCCCATCCAAGCAAGGAACTAAGAATAATGGATGGTGCATAAATACTAATCCCCGTAGATAAGCCTCGTGAAATCAAGAATAGCGAAGACGTAAACACCCTTGTCTTTACATCAAATCTTTGCTCTAAAAATTCATAAGCTGTAAAGACTTTTAGTTTATTAAACAGTGGCACAAAACTGATACAGATGATGACCATGGCAATGGGCAATCCAAAATAATATTGCACAAATCGCATTCCGTCTGTATAGGCTTGTCCTGGTGCAGATAAAAAAGTAATGGCACTAGCTTGGGTACCCATGATACTCAAGAGCACCAACCACCAAGGCATACTTCTATTGCTTAAGAAATAACCTTCTAGGTTTTTGGCCGTACGGCTTTTATACAAGCCATAAGCAATAATACCTAATAAGGTAGCAACCAATACTATCCAGTCTATACTACTCATGAATAAGCGTTTGTAAACCAGATGAAAAATAAGATAAACAGCCCCAAAACAGCCAATACAAATAAGTACCAGCCATTCCAACTAGAAAACAAGGGGATTTTATGATTTGGTTCCTGCATGTTATTTGTTGTTCTTGCTACTGATTAATCCACCAGCTAGTAATCCTAAACCTAGACCAACTATCAGACCTAGTTTTACATTTTTCAACAATAGACCAATACCTAGTGCTATTAGTATTAAAGTTACTGCGCCAATTCTTCTTCTGGGTTGTTTACTCATGGTTGATTTTTTGGCATGGCAATCAAATTGGCCATAAGTTTATAAGCCCCAGGAATACCCGCAGGTAATTGTCTAAACAATACCAAACTTACATAAGCAAAATTACCCTTACCGTATTTGGCAATGGCCAAACTTCCATTACCGGGTTTTTCTCCAGTATCATTCATGCCAATAGGCAGTTCATAATGCGCATCTAATTGCTCTGCTTGATAGGTACTTCTTTCCTGTACCCAGTTCTCAAAATCCTTGTCGGAAATTTTGTTGGGATAATTTAGCACCCCATGATCCGGCAATAGAAAATTCACTTTGGCGTTTTCTTCTGTTACCCTAGATCCCGCATTTACCATAAAAGGATATGGACCAACTTTAATGCGCTTCTGCCCTATTTGATTGCTCTTAAGATATTGAACAATCAGGTTTCCTCCTTGGGCTACATACCTATTAAATATATCGTTCTTATTGCTTAACCATTCAAACACATTATGTGCTCTAATGCCCAAAACTACAGCATCAAATTCTTTGAGGTTCTCGTCTGTAATGTCTTGCTCGTGCAAAAAATGCAGGTCATAACCCATTTGTAACAAAGCATCTGGTACTTTATCTCCGGCCCCTGTTACATAGCCTATTTTTTTACCCGCCACTTTTATTTCTTCAGTAATAACATGTGCATTATTTTGGAAAAAATAATGAATGGCAGGAATATGATCATACTTTATAGCCCGCAAATAGGAATTATAGACCTGAGTTTTGCCATTCTGTTTTAACAGCAATTCGGCAGTAAGCAACGGCGTTTTATTTGCTTTAAATGCTTTGTCTAATTGAATTTGCTGGGTATAAACGGCTCCAGCTTCCAAGTCCATAATGGTATCTTTAGAAAAGATATTATCAGTCTGTTGTTTAATATGGATGGTAACAGGAACCTGCTTACCACTAAAATTGGCCTTGTATTGCAATTGCAATTTAGGATTGGCTATTTGTTTACCGTCTACCTTGATATTATTTAATACCACATCCGGTGTTAATGAAACAATGATTGGGGTAATCACTACAAAGGGCTGGTAAAGTTCGCCTTTTACAGGATCTACATATTTGTATTGTACAGGTCTTTCTGCAGTGAGTTTTAAGCCATTGATGGTAAAACTAAAATAAGCCGTATATGCTGGTGCGCTTTGGTCTTGTCCAATCAACATCTGGTCATCCACAGAAAATGATCCTATATCTTCTTGTTGTTTAGCCAACCAATATGGTTGAGAAACCTTTTTAGCTGGATCTACAATTAAAGACTTAATAAAACTGTTGTTTTGATTGGTTGCTAATGGCTTGGCCAATAGGCTATCAAAACTTTCATTGGCACTGGTTTTCATCCAAACCTGTTCCCATTGAATATTGGATTCTTTGCGTTTATTGACAAAAATATTTAAGTTCATTTTTTGCCCCAACACACCATATTCTTCGTCTGTAGTAGCTTCAAAAAACAAACCACTGCAGGTGAAAATGAGTTCTTGCAATTCTGCTAATTTCTTATCCTGCCATAAAGACTTTCCGGGTAATTGTTTTATTGATTTATAGAGGTCTACCAAAGCTTCAACTGAGGCTTCTGGTTGGTCAAATTTGTAATTGGAAATTACTTTAGCAATCTTTTCTTGAATAGCTACTCCTCCTTTTATTCTATTCCAACTGATGTCTACACCATCCATTAAACTGGTCTGGGGTGCATCTCCTCCAAGGGTAGTAAAATATTCAATGGAGGGTCCTCTTCTTCTTGGCCTACCTTCTCCTTGACTTTTATGCATACTCCTTGCTTCGCCCCCAATCTCTCCATAACTTTTTCCCAATAGAGGGTTATAACCACCAACATCCAATTTAAATTGATCATTGCTGGTTGTATTGGCTCCACCAAAATTGAATGTGTTCCAAAGCAAACGCTTGGCTTGCCAAGGCTGCACACCATATTTCAATTGTTCGGGAAATCGCTTGGGATCTGCTGCTGCAATAAATGCTTCAGAAGCAATAATAGATGACGCTGCATGGTGTCCATGACCTGCCCTAGCATCGCCCGGGAATCGGGCAATAATGACATCTGGTTGATATTGACGAATCACCCATACTGCATCGGCCAAGATTTTCTCCTTGTTCCAAATACGCAGTGCTTCTTCAGCACTTTTGCTAAAGCCAAATTCAAATGCGCGGCTAAAATATTGTTCTGCCCCATCCTGTCTTCTGGCAGCCAACAATTCTTGAGAACGTATCAAACCCAACTCAATACCTTGTTCACTTCCAATTAGGTTTTGGCCTCCGTCTCCACGGGTCAAACTCAAATAGGCTGTTCTATATAATTTCTCCTTTGCCAAATAAGGCAGGAACCCATTGTTTTCGTCATCCGGGTGTGCTGCTACATACAATACTGAGCCCAATACCTGTAGCTTTTGTAATTGCATGTAAATATCAGCAGAATGATAGGTTGCTGGCAGCTGTGCTCTTAAACTTCCCCCCATGAATAGGAATAAAGAGAAAGTAAAACAAAATAGCAATTGTGGGATGCGCATATGGTTATAGGGATTATGAATGATTATTGTGCAGCTAAGAATACCGCATTACAGAATAAGAGTTTGCCATTTTCCCAGAACTGTCTAAACATGGGATTGTCTGCTAACAAAACAACCGACCCTGAGCCCATGCCAACTGTTCCAAATAACAATCCATCTTTCAACTTGGCTTTTACTTTTACGCCGCTAAATCCTGTTACATAAGCGTCTTTCTTTAAGACTCCTACATTCCAGCCATCTTTCATGAATTCAAAAATATTAGCGTCTTGCTTTAAGGTATAATAAAAGTCAGGAAAGCCAAAAGCCAATGGATGCGTATTGTCTAAATCAACTTTGTAAATAGCTCCGGGTATAGAACTGGTCAGTGCATTGCGCTCTTGGTCTGCAAATTTTTTCAGTGCAGCATATTCTCCCTTGTCCTCTGATTTGTCTTCTTTTAATTTAAAACCCCAATCAGCTCCGGCTAATTGTTCTGCTGCTGATTCTAAAGCAATCAATTTACCTCCACTGCGCACAAAATCTTTAAGCTTGTCTGTTGTTGGCTTATCTGTTAGGTTCCTGTAAAAGCCGTCAGGGATAATCAAAACTTGGTAATTCTTCAAATTAAACCTACCCAGGTCATTTGCGTTTACCAAGGTTAAAGGATAGTCTAATTGTTGGTCAAAGAAATGCCAGATTTCGCCCGCGCCCAAGGAGGAACTTTGCTCACCACTCACCAGTGCTACTTTGGGCGCGGCGTTGATTACACGAATATCAGGAGAACCAAAATCCATTCCCTTATCCATAAATCCTGTTTCTACCGCATCTGCTTGAACATGGAATTTTTGACAGGCTTCATTGGCTATAGCATTCCAATTCACGGAAGCATTGCTGGTTTTCAAGACAATGATTGTACCCCTAGCATATTCCTTTCCTTTGTATTGAAACGGTGCTGTTGCATATCTGAGCTTCACTCCATGCTTTAACAATTGAGCCATTAATTTGGCAGAATTAAGAGAAGTGTATGGAATTAATAATCCATAATTTGAATTGGCTGCAACTATAACGCTGGGCGATTTTTCATCAGTATTTACTTCTAATTTCTCTTTAACCGCATATGCTTTGATTCCGTATGCATAAGGCAATGCCCATGCAGTAATATCATAAGTATTAGAATCAACCAATTTGGTCTTGGGTTCTAACAAAACCCTGGCCAATACAGAATTGGTTTGATAAGCACTTACCGCCAAATGCAATCCTTCATCAACAAAGGTTTCTTCTTTTCCAGTAAAATAATTAAGCCCTTTGAAACCTTTATTGCTAATGCTACCTGATTCTATGCCATTATCGCTCAAGAGTTTTTTCAAAGACAACAATTTGTTTTCATCCTTAGAAGTGAGTACATAGGTTTTGTATTCACTAGACTTTGCAGACTTGCTATCTTCAAAGAATTGTTTGAATTCCTTAACCAATCTTTGTTGGTTTTTTGAACTGGTTTCAATAGTTGATATCCCAGTTGTATAATGGTGGTTTAATCTGTCTAATAGGGTCAGGGTATCTCCATTTTTATTAAGAATAGCCAAACCACTTCTAATACCACCCTGCTCAAAAGTCATTCCTATAGCTCCTTTGTAAACTGGATAGGTATCACCATAGGAGGGATACAATAAATCAAATCTTTCTTTTGTAAAATACAACCAACCATTTTTGTCAAAATAACTGGCATTGCTTTTACCAATCATTACTTGAAAATCACGCTGCCATGCTGTGATCACTTCATGAAAAGGCTCAGCTGCTGGTGCAAAATAATAGGGCTCATTATAACCCTGTTCGTGATAATCCACGTGCACTTGGGGCATCCACTCATTGTATTTTTTAATGCGTTGTTGAGATTCTACCTGTGTTTGCCAGGCCCAGTCCCTATTCAAGTCAAAATTATAATGGTTGCTTCTTCCTCCAGGCCAAGGTTCCACGTGCTCCCTTGATTGTGGATCAGCATTAGGATTGGTTCCTACCATAGAATTGAACCAATTCACATAACGGTCTCTACCATCTGGATTAATACAGGGATCCATAATCACCACGGTGTTTTTCAACCATTCTTTGGTAGCTGTATTGCTAGGATCAACTAAGGCAAATAAGGTTTTCATAGCTGCTTCAGAAGATGAAGTTTCATTACCATGAACATTATAACTCAACCATACAATGGCAGGCGCATCAGAAAGATTTGCTACATTTTTTGACAATCCTGCCATTTGCAAATTATTCTGACGAATGGCTTCTATTCTTTTTAGATTCTCAGGAGAAGCAATAATGCTAATCATCAATTCTCTGCCTTCATTGGTTTGGCCATATTTTTCCACCTTCACCATCTCTGGTTTGGCGGCAGCAACAGATTTAAAATATTCCACTACTCGGTGATGCCTAGAATATTTAGCACCAAGGGGATAACCCAAGAATTGATCAGGACTTTGTAATGCCTGAGCAAACAACACATAAGAAAGGGTTGCAAATAAGAGGGATAAGCTAAGTCTTTTCATAAGAAATAAATAAGGCGTGAATGTAGGCAAACTAAAAAAGCCCCGCACTTAAACTGTCCACTATTTTTAAACAGGGTTGATAAAATTAGCTGATCCTTTGTCACAAATCGCCTAAATTTCAAGCATGAAAATGATCAAAATCCTTGGCTTTGCTGCATTGTTGGCTTCCAGCTACCATGGCCTAGCCCAAACCAGCCTTGTTGGCCCAGGTAAAAAAATAGATCCCTATCATTATGAGATCACCAAAAACGGACTCTATAGAAGGGCTGCCGTTAGTTCTGCGCATCCTTTGGCCAGTAAAGTAGGGGCTGCTATTATGGAACAAGGCGGCAATGCCTTTGATGCAGCTATTGCAACCCAATTGGCCCTAGCCGTGGTATATCCAGGGGCTGGTAATATTGGAGGTGGCGGATTCTTATTGGCCAGATTGAGCAAGGGAGATGTATTTGGGTTAGACTACCGAGAAGCAGCTCCAGCTAGGGCTGGAAGAGATATGTATTTAGACAAAAATGGCAATGCCATTACTATGCTTTCTCAACAAGGGCAATTGGCATCAGGTATTCCGGGCACTATTGCTGGATTATTTGCCACTATGCCTTATGCCAAACTCCCTTTTTCAGTGTTGATTCAACCAGCCATTGATCTTGCGGAAAAAGGATTTGCCATCACAGAAAAACAGGCCAATGGGTTTAATGGTGAAAAAGCCATTTTCCAAAAACAAAATAGCCAACCCATTGCTTTTGTAAAAGAGACCAAATGGAAAGTAGGCGATACTTTGATTCAAAAAGAATTGGCCGCCACTTTAAAAAGAATTCAAAAAGACGGTGCTAAAGGATTTTATGAAGGCGAAACAGCAAAATTGCTGGTAGCAGAAATGCAAAAGGGGAATGGCATCATTAGCTTTGAAGATTTAAAAAACTATACCGCCAAACTCAGAAACCCTATTGAATTTGATTATAGGGGGCACCATATTGTGAGTTTTGCCCCTCCAAGTAGCGGGGGCTTGTTGATCAATCAAATGATGAAAATGATTGAAAAATATCCAGTTGGTGATTACAAATTTCAAACTGTAAAATCTGTACAGTTAATGATTGAAGCTGAACGCAGGGCTTACGCCGATAGGGCTGAGCATATGGGAGACCCTGATTTTTACAAAGTCCCCGTTAAAACCCTAACCAGCGACGCCTACCTGGCAAAAAGAATGAGCGACTATAGTCCGGACAAAGCAGGTGTGAGTACTGCCATTACGGCCGGAGCCATCCACGAAAGTGAAGAAACCACCCATATTAGCATAGTAGATGCTGCGGGTAATATGGTTAGCGTTACCACTACCTTAAATGATACCTATGGAAGTAAAACGGTGGTTGCTGGTGCTGGTTTTTTATTGAACAATGAAATGGATGATTTTAGTGTAAAGCCAGGTGTACCCAATATGTATGGCGCTATTGGAGGTGAGGCAAATGCTATCGCCCCAGGCAAAAGAATGCTAAGTTCTATGACGCCTACACTGGTATTGAAAAACAAAAAGCCCTATGTAGTCATTGGCACCCCCGGTGGCACTACTATTCCAACATCTGTTTATCAGGGCTTGGTGAATATCATCGATTTTAATATGTCTGCCTCTGATGCCATTAACAAACCCAAATTTCATCACCAATGGCAGCCAGATATGGTGATGATTGAAAAGGATTTTGATGCCAATACCAAAAAACAATTGTTGGCCATGGGTTATAAATTGGTAGACAGGGGTAGCATTGGCAGAACAGAAGCCATTCGTATTTTGTCAGATGGCAAAAAAGAAACTGCGGCAGATGTTCGCGGAGATGATGCAGTAGCTGGCTTTTAAACAAATGTATATGGAAGGATTTTTGAAAGATTGTATTAAGCGATTTCAATATTACAAGGAACTAGGTGATAAAACTTTGGATCAAGTTAGCGAGGACGAGTTGCATTGGATGCCCAGCTCTGAAAGCAATAGTATTGCCCTAATTATCCAGCACTTGCATGGCAATATGAAAAGCCGCTGGACTAATTTCCTTACAGAAGATGGGGAGAAGCCTTGGCGCAATCGGGACCAAGAATTTGAACCCCAGACCTGGACCAAGACCCAAGCATTGGATTTTTGGAACCAAGGTTGGGCCTGCTTATTGGATACCCTTGCAGGTCTAAAAAAGGAGGATCTTCAAAAAACCATTTATATCAGAACAGAACCTCTCTTGGTCTATGATGCCATCTTGAGACAGCTTGCACATTACCCTTACCATGTTGGCCAGATAGTTTATGTTGGCCGCATGATTAGGAATGAGCAATGGAAAAGTCTAAGCATACCCAAGGGGCATAGTCAGGCTTTTAATGATCAAATGAAAAGCAGTAGCCCTAGTCATTAAGACTTTCTAGTAAATAAATCCTTCCAAAGGGAACATTTATGAAAGTTTGGTACTGAATTTGCCTAAGAGTAGGTATTGATTAATTTTAACCCCAAACCAACCTGCTTCTGAAGCGAGCCCTGAACATATCAAGAAGAACTTTACTAAGCCTATTGGCTATTTTGCTGCTGCTTTTTGTAGCCATTCAAACGGAATGGGTACAAAACAAGTTGGTAGGAATGGTTACTGAAAGTTTAACCAAACAGATTGGTACTGAAATCAAGATAGACCATGTAAGCTTCTCCCTGTTTAACAAAATGAATCTTGACGGGGTGCTAATCAGGGACAAACAAAAGGACAGTTTACTTTATGCAGGTCATGTAAAAGTTAGAATTACTGATTGGTTTTTTTTCAAGGATCAAATTGTACTCAAATACATTGGTCTGGAAGATGCCGTTGTTAAATTGAACAGAAAAGATTCCGTTTGGAACTACCAGTTTATTGCCAAGTTTTTTGCAAGTCCTGGACCTAAAAAGAAATCTCCTAGTAAAATAAATTTAGACTTAAAAAAACTGGATTTAAAAAACATTCATCTTATCCAAGACGATCGATGGATTGGAGAAAGAATGGAGTTTAAATTAGGCAGTGTATTGGTAGACATTGAACGGATGGATTTTAATAAGTCTATATTTCAAATCAATGAAATAGCCTTAGAAAAGCCTTATTTCAAACTATTAGAAATGGACGGTCTTAGACCAGATTCCTTGAGAAAAAAGTATGACCCTAAATTCAAGGATACTGCCATGTATTTTAATGCTGGAGATATAGCAGTTCATGTCCAACGTATTAAACTCAAAGACGGTCAGGTTTGGATTGAAGCCAATGAAGGATCTCCAATTCAATTATTTGATCCAGAACATATTCGTCTTAGCAAACTAAATGGTACTATCAATGGATTTCATTTTGTGAAAGACACCATGCGTGCCAATATTGACCTTTCTGTAAAAGACAGAAGTGGTTTTGAATTAAAAAAATTACAAGCACGTTTTAGGTTTACGCCACAAATCATGGAATTGGGCAACCTGAACCTACAAACTAATAAAAGCAAGTTGGGTTCCTATTATGCTATGAAGTATAGAGACTTCAATCATGACTTTGGAGAATACGTTACAGATGTAACCATGGTGGCCAATTTCAAAGAAGCTAAAGTGCATAGTGATGACGTGGCATACTTTGCTCCTGAACTAAGTGACTTACATAAACTAGTTGACTTGAGTGGGAATTTCAATGGCACGGTTACCGATTTTCAAGTTAAAAATTTAGCTGCTCGAGGTGGAACAGGGACAACCTTAGTGGGAGAATTATCCATGAAAGGATTGCCAGACATTAATACCACAAATATTATATTTAGCAATGGCACCATTCAAACCAATTATTTTGATTTAGGCATTATCCCTTCATTAAAAGATATAACAGTTCCTAATTTGGCGGCACTTGGCAACATTATTTATAGAGGCAATTTTAAGGGCACCATCAATAACTTTGTAACAGACGGATTACTCAGTTCTGCACTAGGGGCTGTAAAATCTAATATAGGGATGAATTTCCCCCGGAAAGGTGACCCAACTTATACGGGTGATATTGAAACCAACCGTTTTCAAATTGGAAAATTCTTAGACTATGCCCAATTGGGACTGGTTGATTTTAAGGGCAAGATCAATGGCAGTGGATTTGATATAAACAAATTGAAAACCACCCTAGATGGGAAAATCAATAGTATTGAATTCAACGATTACCCCTATAGCAATATCATTACAAAGGGTACTTTTCAAAAAAGGTATTTTAGTGGTGAGGTGAAAATTGATGACCCAAATCTTGATTTTACCAGTGATATTGAAATTGATTTAAACAAACCACAGCCCAGTTATAATATTGTTGGAGACTTGGTGCATTCAAATTTAAAAGCACTCAATCTCTATCCTGAAGCTATAAAAATTACGGGTTTATTAGATGCCAATTTTACGGGCACCAATATTGACAACTTTCTAGGTTCAGCAAAATTTTTGAATGCAAGTATTAAAGGAGAAAGAACAGAAATAAGCTTTGATTCTCTCAAACTAAGTTCTACTTATATAGATAGTGTAAAATCATTGTCACTAACTAACAATGACTTTAATGCAAGTATTGTAGGAAAATTTAGCATCATGGAACTGCCAGCCAGTATCCAGTCTTTTTTGAACCACTACTACCCTGCTTATATTAAACCGCCTAAAAACGTTCCAAAGAACCAGGTATTTGAGGTAACTGCTAATACCATTTATTTTGAGCCCTATTTAAAACTCTTGAATAAAAACCTCAGTGGTTTTAATGACGCTTCGGTACAAGGTTCTATAGATACTAGAAAAAACAACTTAGGCATTACGGCTAACCTACCTTATGGTAAATACAAAAACTATATTGTTACAGGAGCTTTGTTGCAAGGCAAGGGAAATATAGATACGCTTAAATTAGGTTTAGATATTGGTAGTATACATATTAGTGATAGTATACGTTTTCCCAATTCGCATATTGACCTTACTGCCATGAATGATCATTCCATTCTTTCCATTAAAACCAGTGCAGACAATACCCTAAACGATGCAGAAATTTTTACTGATGTTTATACTTTCCAAAATGGATTTCGAATTCAATTTAAACCATCCAGCTTTGTGCTAAATGAAAAGAAATGGTTTATTGAGAAGAATGGAGAACTAGTCATTAGAAACAATAATATAGACGCTAAGAATATATTATTAACCCAAGGCTTCCAAGAAATCAAAGTAGAAACAGAGGAAGAAGACGGGGGCAATACGAATAACCTCAACGTAAATTTAAAAAATGTTTTTCTGGGCGATATTACCCATGTTTTTTTCAAGAACCCCAGAATTGAAGGAATCAGCAGTGGCAATATTGTACTGAGTGATTTTTTTGGAAAATTTCATGCAAACGCACAATTAAATACAGAACAATTTAGACTGGATGAAGATAGCATTGGGCTGGTAAAAATCACCGCATCATATGATAGCAAAACTGGAAAGATTCCTTTTACCTTGCAATCACCCAATGATACCTATAGACTAAATGCCAAGGGTAGCTATAATCTGATGGATAGTATTGGCAAACCTTTGCTTACAGACATTCAATTAGAGGATAGCAAGATTTCTATATTACACCGTTTTATTGGAGATTTGTTTAGCGATATCACAGGTAGAGCCAAGGGGAATTTATCTATTAGTGGGGATCCCAATGCTCCGGATTTATTGGGTAAAATTCAACTGCGAAAAGCAGGTATGAAAGTGAACTATACCCAAGTACATTATTGGATAGATTCGGCAGAAATAAAATTTGAAGAAGACGGTATTAACTTTGGTGACATCAATATCAGAGACAAGTACAATAACAAAGGGTTAATAAAAGGAAAGTTATTTGAAAAAGGTTTTAAAAACATGGCTTTTGACTTTGATCTGAGCACCAATAAATTGTTATTAATTGATACTAAACTCAAAGACAACCAACAGTTTTATGGCAAGGCAATTGGCAAGGCCCAAATGAGCTTTAAAGGACCTGAATATAATGCCAAAATGAATATTGTGGCAGAAGCTACAGACAGTTCTCATATTATACTTCCTAATAGTACTAGCAAAGAAAGCGGTCAAGCAGACTTTATTGTATTCAAACAATATGGTAAAGAAATGGAAGCTGTAAAGTCAAATAGCAATTTTAACCTTGCCGTAGACCTAGACTTAACTGCAAATAATAAAGTTGCCATTGATGTTATCCTAGATGACCTTACGGGTGATGTAATCAAGGCTGTAGGAAATGGCAGACTAAGAATTCATGCTGGCACCATTGACCCCTTGACCATACGTGGCCGATATAATATTGACCGGGGTAGTTATGACTTTAATTTCCAATCCTTTATTCGTAAACCCTTTGTCTTGCTAAATGATGTTGGCAACTATATTGAATGGAATGGAGACCCTTATAAAGCAGACCTTCATATAGACGCTCAGTACACAGCTGAACGTGTAAGCATGAGTGACTTAGTAGGAAATAATAATTTTAGCGGGGCTGTAAAAGCTTATCGCGGTGACGTATTTGTGATTGCACAGTTAAGAGACAAACTGAGTTTACCTAGTATCAAATTTAAGTTGGAATTCCCTCAAGGTAGTCCAGTTAAAACCGATAATGAATTTGCGGCTTTTTTAAGTAGAATTGAAAAAGACGATAATGAAATTTTAAAACAGGTTTCATTTTTAATTGTACTAGGTTCTTTTGCCCCCACTGGAAATAACAATAGTACTTCTACCAATCCCTATTCGCTTGGTGTGAATACTATTTCACAAATGCTTACCAAGGAAATTAATAAAGCAGTCTCTAATATTCTTTATAAGATTACTGGAGATAAGAGTTTGCGATTTGACGTAGGTGCTTCTATCTATAGCAGTAATTCACTTTTAGACGTAAGTAGTGGTGTTACAGCTAATAGCAATAGCCTTGATAGAACAAGGGTAAATATGAAATTAGGTTATGCATTTGCCAATAACAATATTGTAGTAACACTGGGCAGTGACTTGGATTTTAATGTGAGCAATACCTCTGCTATTCAGAATGGAAACTTTCAGTGGTTACCTGATTTTAATATTGAATTTATCCTAACCAAGGATAAAAAACTGCGTGCCATAGTATTTACCAAGAACAGCTTAGATATTAGTGGCTCAACATTTGGAAGAAGAAATAGACAGGGGGTTAGTATTTCTTATAGAAGGGATTTTGACAAACTCTTTGGCAACAAACAGGATGAAATTGAATTCAAAGCCCCTGCCGATAGCATTCCCGCAAAAAAGGAATAAATTATAATGGTTTGATGGGCAGTGGATCTACGGGTACGCTTTTACATTGCTTTAATCGGTACACCCAAAAATATCTAACAATTCCTTGATTTCTTACTTGATTAATCTGAACGGGTTTTTCAATGCTGGTAAAATAGTTGCCATATGCGGCTTCAACATCCATTGGTAAATTGGATGGAACAATACAATAAGCATCATCTCCTATTTTCAAACCGGATCTTTGGTGATTCAGCCAAGCAAATTTGTGCAAGTCAGTTAATGCACCAACCCCAATGAGATTGAATCCATATTTTCTAGCAGCATAAAACTCTAAATGCCCTCCAGGAAACCATTTTGATACAAGTATGGGACTATTTGGTTTCATAACATTTCTTGCCTCATCAGTCTTGGCCAACAGAGCAAATTCCTTACTAAAATTGGCCCATCCTGTTAGGTCTAGTGTAGGACAATACTCTCCAAAATTGGCTTTGTCATGGCTTCCAAAATTAACGGGAGACAAACGGATCAGAGATACACCAACTGTGAGTACCAATAAGAATAGAACTATGCTCCCAATCAATAATTTTCTTTTAACGGCTAGTCCATTATTGGCAATAAAAATACCTGCAAAAAAATACAATGGTATATAAGCTGGGCCTGTCCAATGCGGTAAAGTAGGATTGAATAAGGCAATACCCCAGAATAAAAAAATCATTGGAAGACTCATACAAAACAGCCAAACCGCCATTTCATTTTTCTCGAACCGGATTTTTCTTTTGAAATAGGCCAACAAGGACACCAATAGCAAAACAAAGACTATAGGATTTTGATAGGCAATTTCACCCCCCAATTCTTGCAAGAATGAATCCCACTGCAAACTAGTATGGGTAACCCTTTCAGAATGGAACCGATAAGTGATAAAATCATATTGAATATTCCAATACAGAATTGGAACAATACAGAGCATGCTTATCACAACTGATACATAAAGCTGCCATTTCAATAACCATTTTGGTTTTAGTAGTAGAATAGATAAACCAAAACCCGCCCATAAATAAAGACCATGTACTTTACAAAGAATGCTTAGTCCAATCAAAGCTCCCAAGCTTATCCAATAAAGGATCTTATCTTCTGCGTCTTTCTGAAAAAGCAATTTTGCCATCAAGTATAACGCACCTGTCCAAAAAGGCATTTGTGGTGCATCAGGAAGCACAAATAATCCGGCTATCACACCGGTATATAAGGAGCATTGATACAATAAAGCGGTAAAAAAAGCAGCTTTTTGAGAGCTTAAGATTTCCATGGTTTTATAGACCAAGAAACTGCTGAGTACAGATGCGAAAATTGGACCTAGTCTTAAAGAAACTTCCGCTACCCAGTGTAAATTAAGTGTAGTCAATTGAATCATCCAACCAACCATGGGCGGATGGTCAAAATGATTCCAATCAGGAGCTATTGCATAGGTCCAATAATAGACTTCGTCATTTCCCAATTCTAATAGTGATGCTACCACTAATTTTAGTAGGGCAATACCCAATATGATTAGCACCAACTGCCTTCCTAGATTTGGAAAATTTTTATGCATGTTTTGTTGCGTGATTATCTATCAGCCATCGAACAGCAAGTTCATAGCCCTTTAATCCTAAACCGGTAATACAACCAACCGATTTGCCAGACACATGTGATAATTTTCTAAAATCTTCCCTTGCATGAACATTGCTAATATGAACTTCAATCACGGCTGTTTTTATGGCTGCAATGGCATCACCAATAGCTACAGATGTATGGGTATATGCAGCAGGATTTAACACTATGCCATCATAATCAAAACCTACCCTTTGTAATTCATTCACCAATTCCCCTTCAATATTGCTTTGAAAATAACTAAATACCACTTCTGGAAAATGCTTGTGCAATTCAGCAAAATATTGTTCAAAACTTTGAGAACCATAAATGCCAGGTTCGCGCGTTCCAAGCAAATTCAAATTGGGTCCGTTGATGATGGCTATTTTCATGTAATAATATTCATTTACAAATTCAATCCTGCATAATATATTGAACCCAACATAGGTGCTTTTTCATTCATCATCACATATACCGTTACTTCAGCCAATAGATGACGCATTCTGCCACTGGCTTCAAAAACCTGATTCCAAACTGAGGGTTCTAATAGGTCTAATAATTTTGGAGCAATCCCACCTGCTAAATACAATCCACCAGTAGCTTTAAATTTCAAGATCAGATTTACAGCTTCAATTGCAAGAAAACGATTGAATAACTCAATGGCCTCTGAACAAACCAAGCAGGATTTGCTTTTTGCTGCATTACTTATCACAGCAGCTGGATCCATTGTTTTCATTTGTTCCTGTATAGACGGCGTGCAGATTTTATGTTCCGCTTGAGTTAGGTATTCCCAAATGGTAACAATTCCTTGTCCACTTAACAAACGTTCCCAACTAACATGCTCGTGTCTTTGTTGTAAAAAAGCCAAAATACCTAGATCCTGTTTGGTTCTTGGTGCAAAATCACAATGTCCTCCTTCTGTTGCAAAAGGATGATAGGCTTTACCATCAAAAAACAAACCAGCTTCTCCCAGACCCGTTCCAGCAGCAAGAATACCAATATTACCAGGTGTTACATTGGTTCCCTTGTGCAAAACATGTAATTCCGAAGGCTTGAGCGCCGCCAATCCATAGGCAGTTGCTTCCAAATCATTCAAAATGGCTACCGGGCAACCACCTAACATTTCACTGATTTGTGCCTTATCAATTTCCCAACTGAGATTGGTGAATTTTACTTTACCGTCAATAACTGGACCAGCAACAGATAAGCATAGTTTTTGAGGAATCTGTTCTCCTACTAAAAAATCTGAAATGATATTTCCAAAATTTACGTGTTCCTTGCTCACATATCTTTTCTCTTTGATAATTTCCATGCCTCCTGCATGAAAACGACAAAGTGCCATATTGGCCTTGGTTCCACCAACATCCCCTGCTAACACAATACTATTTTCCTCGGTAGAAAATCCTTTTTGTTTAAATGCAATGGGTATTAATAATTCAATGTCCATGTTTCTATATGCTTGTCTTAAGAATACTTATTTTAACCCAGAAATAAAACCTTCCGATTTGATTTTCTGGTATACTGATTTTGTAACAGCATTGGTTAGTTTGTCTAGGTTCTCTGGATTTGCTGTAGAAGTAACCGCACTAAAAATCAGTTTGTCTTGTTTTAAAGAATAGATATTGGTTTCCACCAAATAGGTCTTGGTTGTTTGATAATAACCTGGATCATAAAAACGATTAAAACTATTGTAGTAATAGCCATAGAATCCTCTATAATATGTAGGATATGTACTAATGGTACCTGGCACATATTGCACGTCTTTGTCAACGTCTAATAAGCGCATAACAACAACTGCATCAAATCCATCCTGCTTTAATTTGGCGCGTACTTTCTCTTTGTTTTCTTCGTTTTCACTCTTTGTCAAAAAAGTATAAGAAACAACCCCCTTTCCATTTAAATAACCCGCCATTCTATCTTCCGTAGAACGCCTATCTGCTTCATTGCGTAAATGCGCTACTACTAGAATTTTGTTTAATTGTTCCATATTAACTTGGGTATCAGGATCCCGCCAAGATTTTTCAATCTTTGCAACTGTTCCACAAGAAATGGCAAACGAAGCCATTAACAGGTATACAATAAAATTTTTCATATAATTTGTTTGAAGGCGCTTATTAAAAGCACTCTTGCAAGTTAAAATAAATTCTCCGGGTATTCCAGTTTTCCATTCCCATATCTACCCCAATACTAGTCCTTGACCTTTTGTCCATTTTTATCCTAAAACCTGCACCATATCCTATAGCTGTGCTATTGAAAAGAGGTTGTTGTTGCATATTACTTGAAGCGGTTGTACCATTTACAAAAACCACTGCGCCTAGAAAACCATTGGCCGTTAGGGGAAATCTATATTCTGATTCAAAATACATCATATTATTCCCCCTTAGTCTGCCCTGAACATACCCCCTTCCAGACCTATTATAGGTATCCCAGCCTATGGCAGGTAAAGCTAAGTAAGGAATATTACCACTGGTATTAAACTGACCCCAAGACCAGAATGCTAAAATGGATTTGTCTGCTGCGCGATTGCTTAAAACAAAATACTTTCTCAAATCATAAAATAAGGAACTGCTAGTTTGAGAACTACCTAGAAAAGACAGGTTTTGTCTATACGACAATTGAGCATATGCTCCATTATAACAATTGATAGAATTGTCCCTGCTATCATACAAGAAATCTAAAGACAGACCTAATGTGGTATATTTTTCGGGATTAAATCCCTTTGCTAACGAATATGCATAATGATCCGTGACCCTAAGACCAGGCAAGTCTAGATCCAATTGCTCGTCTCTGATTTTAAAATGTTTGTCTAATTGAACGCCCATACCCACATAGAAATACTTGGCTATGTTACGATATGCTTTTTCATAAAATCTAAAATAATTAAATCGCATATTTTGACCCGAATCAAACTCGTTTTTGTGAATGCCTAGGCCATAAGTAGGTTGTGCATATAACATGATTCTGAAATCTCCTTGCATGATCCATTTGTCATTGGGCAAGTAAAGATTGGTTCTCAGGTTCATGTAAAACTGTTGCTTGGTAGTAACGCTGGCATTTAATAATGCAGAAGAAATATGGGTGTTTTTGGCATCCCCTAGTAATGAACTAAAACTAATCCCACCTCCAAATACAAAACCAACTGCAGGACCATACCCTACTACCGGCAAATAGGTCTTATACAATTTGCCCACTTGCAAATTAGTATCAGGAGCATTACCCTTACTCTTAGTGTAATGTCTTAGATAATCAATTAAGTCTTTTTGAGGAATAGCGTTTTTTACATCAACACTATCTGATTGACCCAATAAAGCAGCAGATTGAAAAAATATAAAAAATATTAATAAGTATATTTTATGGGGATATTGCATAGGCTTTACTCAGATTGTAAAAGTATCTATTCTTGTTGGAAACCTTTGGAATCCGGACAATAAAAAAGCCTGTTTCATCCCATAAGGATAAAACAGGCCCAACTATTTGAATAGATTATTGACCTAGTTTGAATACCAAACCACCGCCCAATCCAAATTGGTAGAAAGAAGAATAAGAAGAAACTCCAGCACCAGCACCGCCAGTACCTAGATAAAATCCACCACCTACTGCCTGACTAGCAGACATTAATTGTGCTTGGAATTTAAGACCAACCTTAGGAGTAGCCCAAACATTGGCACCTAAACGGAAACCATAACCAAATTTGGTAGCGGATGCTGTACCTATTTTAAAACTAGTAATACCAATTAAACCTCCACCAAATGCCTCTACTTTATCATTAGACACAAAATAGCGGTTAAAACCCAACATGAAATTGTTGATGCCCGCGTCAAATGTTCCTGATTTTGCACCACCACTATAATAATTCATAGGAGCTTTTGTATCTAAACGGTTGTACAAAAATTCAATACCCATCATTTTTTGGGGTTTGATTTCAATACCTGCTCCCCACTGGAAACCACCATTGATGGTACCATTGAAATAATCAGTTGTAGAATAATAAGAATCTACTTTATCGCTGAAAGCGCCAACGGCGTAACCATTCAAACGAATATCAGCTTTTTTTTGTGCAGTAGCTGTTAGGGCAAATGCCATAAATGCTACCAAAAACAAGAACAGATTTTTCATGTTGCTTTATTTAAATTTTCATTTTTTGACCAGTGGAGGTCAGTGATTATATAACGAAAATCGGAATTATCCCTGATTATCCAAAACAGTATGTTAAATACTTGCCAGTATCTTGTACAAAATTATAAAACCGAACATAGCCCTATCTCCAATTTTGAATACTATCCAGTTCAACATTGAACCTTCCTATGGCAAATCACAAAGAATGATTTATTTTCAACTGAAAATGGTTTTTATCATTTAAAGAACTGATTATCGTCATGTGGTAAAAAAAACACATGACTTAATTTTGAGCCCGAGCAACAATCCATATCATGACAAATGCCATCTATTTAACCACCACTGAGCCTTTTTCTGGCAAGTCCATTATTGCCCTAGGGTTAATGAACCTACTTTCAGGTAAAACTGAAAAAATTGCCTATTTCAAACCCATTGTCAGTACCAATGGTCATGAAAAGGACAATCACTTAGAAACCATCAGTAAGCAATTTGGTTTAGACACAGCTTATGAAGACATGTTTGCCTTTACCAGAGAACAGGTAGTTGAATTAAGGAATGAGGGCAATGAAGCTTTTATGATTGACACAATCATTGAAAAGTTCAAGAACCTTCAAGAAAAAAATGAATTTGTTATTGTAGAGGGGGCCGATTTTATGGGCCGTAGTACCAATTTGGAATTTGACGACAATATTACTATTGCCAAAAACTTGGGCATTCCCGTATTCTTAATTGTAAAAGGTGAAGACAAAACTGTTCAAGAAACTGTATCCGCTGCTATTTCTACCTATAAATTATTTCAAGATGAGGGGGTTCAGATTCTTACCGTAGTTGTGAACAAACTAACACCTGAATTAACAAATGAAGTAATAGAGAAACTAAAAGAAGGTTTACCAGCAGACGTTATTATCAATGTTATCCCTCAGGACAGAAACTTGGGTAATCCCACCATTAAAGAAATTGTAGAATCAGTGAATGGTAAAGCATTGTTTGGTGAGCACCTTTTTTCAAATCAAGTAGACCATAGTATTGTTGGTGCCATGCAATTGCACAACTGTTTGTTGCGCTTAAAAAAGAATACTTTAATAGTTACTCCCGGAGACCGTGGCGATATTTTGAGTGGTGTGTTGCAAGCCAATATTTCAAAGAATTATCCAAAAATTGCGGGGATCATACTTACAGGTGGATTGGTTCCTGAACCTAGTATATTAAAATTGATTGAGGGGCTAGATACTGTGGTACCAATTATTCAAGTAGAAACTGGCACATTTGAAACCGTTAACAAAGTTGCCAGTACTGAATCCAGAATAGCCCACCACAATAAAGAAAAAATTGCATTGGCCATTAGCACATTTGACAAATACATTGACATTAAATCTATTGGTGAAAAAATCAACACATTCCATACGCGTAACATAACGCCAAGGATGTTCCAATACCAGATTGTGAAACGTGCCAAGGAACAACGCAAACATATTGTTCTACCTGAGGGCGGCGATGATAGAATTTTGTTAGCCGCTGATATGCTATTCAAACAAGACGTAGTTGAGATTACCATTTTAGGAATCAAAGAACAGGTTGCAGCAGCGGCACAAAGACTCAATATTGTTTTAGACTTTGAAAAGGTTCATATAGTTGATCCAGCTACCTCTCCTCTTTTTGAAGACTATGCAAACACTTTGTATGAATTACGCAAGGCCAAGAAATTAACACTTGATATGGCGCGTGACCTGATGTTAGACGTATCCTATTTTGGCACCATGATGGTCTACAAAGGACATGCAGATGGAATGGTTTCTGGTGCCTTACACACCACACAACATACCATTAGACCAGCTTTGCAATTTGTCAAAACCAAACCTGGTGTGAATACGGTTTCTTCTGTGTTCTTTATGTGCTTACCCAATAGGGTTTCTATTTTTGGTGACTGCGCCGTAAACCCCAACCCTAGCTCAGAACAATTAGCAGAGATTGCCATTTCCTCTGCGGAAACAAGTTTGATGTTTGGTATTGAACCCAAGATTGCATTGCTCTCTTATTCTTCTGGCACATCTGGCGAGGGAGAAGACGTAGACAAAGTGAGAAGGGCTACTGAAATAGTTAGAGAAAGAAGACCAGATTTAAAAGTAGAAGGCCCTATTCAATATGATGCTGCAGTAGACCCCACTGTTGGTAAGAAAAAAATGCCTAATTCAGAAGTGGCAGGACAAGCATCCGTATTAATCTTCCCTGACTTAAACACAGGTAATAATACTTATAAAGCCGTTCAAAGAGAAACAGGTGCATTAGCTATTGGTCCCATGTTACAAGGGTTAAATAAACCTGTAAATGACCTTAGCCGAGGTTGCACGGTAGATGATGTTTTCAATACCGTTGTTATTACTGCCATTCAAGCACAACAAACCAACTAACCCAATAGTATGAACATATTCGTGATCAATTCAGGTAGTAGCTCTATCAAGTACCAGCTTATCAGTATGCCGGATGCATTTACTATTTGCTCAGGATTAATTGAAAGAATTGGTTCTGATAATGCCAGTATCCAACACAAAACTTTTCATACAGGCAATGAGCAATCACTCAAAGAAGAATTGCGCATTAAAGACCACTCCATGGGTTTAAAATTAGTTGCCAGCTATTTATCAGAAGGACCTTTAGCCGTTATCAAAGACCCTGCAGAAATTCATGCTGTTGGACATAGGGTGGTACATGGAGGAGAAAGCTTTTCCAATACCATGGAAATTACAGAAGAGATTAAAGCAAAAATCAAACAACTATTTCCTTTGGCACCATTGCACAATCCAGCTAATTTTTTAGGGATTGAAGTAGCAGAACAAATATTTACTTCTGCCAAACAGGTAGCCGTTTTTGATACAGCTTTTCACCAAACCATGCCTGCACTAGCTTATAGAATGGCTATTCCCAATAGGTTTTATGAAGACCATAGAATCAGGAGTTACGGTTTTCATGGTACTTCACACAAATTTGTTTCAGAAAGAGCCATTGAATATTTAGGATTAACCAATTCTAAAATAATTACAGTTCACTTAGGAAATGGATGTAGCATGGCTGCTATTAAAGATGGCAAATGCGTAGACACTAGTATGGGATTGGGGCCCATGAATGGATTGATGATGGGTACAAGAGCAGGAGATATTGACCAATCGGTCATATTTTATTTAGTGAACCAATTGGGCTATCCAATTGAACAGATTCATGACGTACTCAATAAACAAAGTGGCATGTTGGGTCTAACAGGATTTAGTGATATGAGAGACGTAAAAGCAAGGTATGAACAGGGAGATAAATCCGCCATACTTGCTTATCAAATGTATGCCTATCATATTAAGAAATATATTGGGGCTTTTGCAGCCGTTTTAAATGGCATAGACGCTATAGTATTCACTGGAGGCGTAGGTGAAAATGATAACCTAACTAGAACTTTGGTTTGTCAACAAATGGAATGGCTAGGGCTAACATTAGATGAAGAAATAAACGCCAAACGTCAAAAAGGAATAGTTGCCATAAACAACTATGGAGCAAAAGTAAAAATACTGATTGTTCCAACCAATGAAGAATTAGAAATTGCTAAGCAATGTTATGCATTGGTATCCTAAACAGTTTTACAATGCCCTTCTAAACACCAATACTTGCTTACCTTCTTTGGTAAAGATTAATTCCTCATTGACAAGTGTGTAAGACAAGCTGCCCCTTAATAATTGGAGCATCGGCGTTTCATACATGGCATTGCTACAAAGCATTCTAGTAGCGGCCAGATTTTCAAAATCAACCAAGTATGACGTGACCCTTATTTTACCCGTGATTCTATTACAACCTGTTGTTCCAGTTAAAGAACTATCTGCAGTTTTGAATTCTAACTGGGGAATCTCTTTTCCCAATTGTTCCTTGATAACTTTGTTGCCATTTACAGATATCAACTGCCAAAGTCCGTTGATATCTGGCATTTCTACCACAACTTCTTTGGGACTAGGTTTTAATTTGATATTACACGCAAATAAACCAACCAAGAAACAACAAACAAGAACTACAAAACGCATCTTAATTATTTTGATGGCGCATCATGTCCATAAAATTATCAAATAGGTAACGGCTATCGTGAGGACCAGGGGTACTTTCTGGATGGTATTGTACACTAAATGCTTGACGGTCTTTTAAACGGATTCCTTCAATGGATTCATCGTTCAAATTTAAATGCGTTATCTCAACATTGTTGTGATTACGTACTGCTGCTGGATCTACCCCAAAGCCATGATTCTGTGTTGTGATTTCACACTGACCAGTAATGATATTTTTTACTGGGTGGTTCAACCCTCTATGACCATGGTGCATTTTAAAAGTAGGAATATCATTAGCTCTTGCTAATAACTGATGTCCTAAACAGATGCCAAATACGGGTTTGTTTTCTTGAAGAATATCTTTTACGGTTGCAACTGCATAAGGCATGGCAGCAGGATCACCAGGGCCATTGGAAAGAAAATATCCATTAGGTTGGAATTCTTTTAGTCTGCTCAATGGTGTTTTTGCAGGATGCACTCTTACATGCGCTCCTCTCTCTACCAAACATTCTAGAATATGTTTTTTAACCCCAAAATCAAGTACGGCAACTTTAATTGGAGCATTTACATCGCCCAGCTCGTATTCTTCTTTGGTACTTACGGTACTGGCCAATTCAAGACCATCCATATTTGGAACTGAAGCCAATTGGGCTTTCAATACTTCCACGTCTAATTCAGAAGAAGAAATGATGCAATTCATGGCACCCTTAGTACGAATATGGGCAACCAATGCTCTGGTATCAATATCATCAATGGCAACAATATTATTCTCTTTTAAATAATCATTCAAATTACCATTGGCTTGATGACGACTATACAATTCTTCTAAATTTCTAGCAATCAAACCATGAATCTTCACTGAACTACTTTCTACGTCTACATCTTTTACACCGTAGTTACCAATATGCACATTATTCATGATCAAGACCTGGCCAGTATAACTAGGATCAGTAAATACTTCTTGGTAGCCGGTCATTCCAGTATTGAAACAGATTTCGCCTGTGGCGATTCCTGATTTACCAAAAGCCGATCCGTGAAATACGTGTCCGTCTGCTAATATTAAAATGGCTGGTTGCTTGGTCTGAGGCATGGCTGGGTTCTAATTTGTTTTGCAAAAAAAATACAATTGGCCCTAATTCAGGGATAATCTTTTACACATTGGTCATAAAAAAAGGCAAGACTAAAAAAGTCTTGCCTATATGTTTCAACAGTTTCATGAAATTATTCAGCGGCTTTATCTTCAACTGCTGGAGTTTCTTCTACTGCTGGAGCTTCTTCAGCCACTGGAGCGGCTTCTACAGCTTCAGTTTTCTTTTTAGCTCCACCGGCACGACGCGTTTTCTTAGCAGGTTCAGCTGCTTTTTCAACACCATTACCGTAAATTTCATTGAAGTCTACTAGTTCAATCATTGCTTTTTCAGCATTGTCACCTGGACGAATGCCTAATTTCAAGATCCTAGTGTATCCACCTGGACGAGAAGCAATTTTAGGACCAATTACTGTGAACAATTCTTTCACAGCAGTTTTGTCTTGCAATTCTGCAAACACCAAACGGTGGTTGTGGCTGATTTGAGCAGCGCTTTCGTTTTTCTTTGTCTTAGTGATCAATGGTTCAACATAAGTACGCAAAGCCTTGGCTTTTGCCAAAGTGGTAACAATACGTTTGTGGGTGATCAACTGGCTAGCCAGATTCTGTAATAATGCAACCCTATGTGCCTTTTTACGGCCGAGGTTGTTGATTTTGTCTCCGTGACGCATGACATTTGTTTTTATATCTTATACCGTGTCAGGAATATAAGATGTGATGAATGGGATGGTTTGACTAGTGACTAAGCAGGGCTTAGTTGTCTAGGTTATCCAATCCTAATTTGTTCAAGTCCATACCAAAGCTCAAACCTCTTTCAGTTAACACTTGCTCAATCTCAGAAAGAGATTTTTGACCAAAGTTTCTGAATTTCATTAGGTCTTCTTGCTCGTATTGTACCAATTCACTCAAGCTGTTAATTTTAGCAGCTTTCAAGCAATTGAAGGCACGTACAGAAAGATCCAAGTCTTCTAATGGAGTCTTCAACACTTTGCGTAATTGCAATACGTGTTCGTCAACCACATCTTCTTTCTTGTCTTCTTTGTTATCAAAAGTGATGTTCTCATCAGTGATGATCATCAAATGTTGAATCAGAATGCGAGAAGCTTGTTTAACCGCGTCTTCAGGATGAATGGTTCCATCTGTAGCAACGTCTAAAATCAGTTTCTCATAGTCAGTTCTTTGTTCCACACGATAGTTCTCAATAGCGTATTTAACGTTCTTGATAGGCGTGTGAATAGAGTCAATAGCAATGTATCCAAAAGCGGAATCCTTTACCTTGTTCTCTTCAGCTGGAATATAGCCACGGCCTTTAGCAATGGTTAATTCAATATCCAATTTGGATGTGTTATCCATGGTGCAAATCACCAGTTCAGGATTCATTACCTGAAAGCTCTGAGAACCTTCACCAATCATACCAGCATTGAATTCAGTGCGGCCTTTGATAGACAAGGTAATTTTCTCATTAGCTACTTCATGATCAACTGTTTTCTTGAAACGTACTTGTTTCAAATTCAAGATCACTTCGGTAACGTCTTCTGTGATACCCTTGATGGTTGCAAATTCGTGGTCCACGCCTTCGATCTTGATACCAACAATGGCAAAACCTTCCAAAGAACTCAGCAATACCCTGCGCAGGGCGTTACCGATGGTCAGGCCGAAACCTGGTTCCAATGGACGGAATTCAAACTGTCCTTCAAAATCTGTTGCTTTTTGTAAAACGATTTTGTCTGGCTTCTGAAAGCTTAATATGGCCATATTAGAACTTGTTTTTTACTGATGAATCTTCTTCCCACAAGAGAAAGAAGGAATATGTTTGAAAAAAGAACCCCGGATCTTTCAATCCAGGTCCCTTTATTATTTAGAGTACAATTCCACAATCAGTTGTTCCTTGATATTCTCAGGAACGCTTTCACGATCTGGCATTGTAATGAAAGTACCTTTCTTTTCATTTTCATTCCAGTCAATCCAGCCAAACTTTGGATTTTTACCGCGGTTTTTGCTTACTACAGCAGAATTATCAGCGCTCTTTGGTTTGTAAGCAATGATATCACCTGGTTTGCAAGTATAAGAAGGAACGTTCATCACTTCACCGTTTACGGTAATGTGTTTGTGGTTCACCAATTGACGAGCTTCAGGACGGCTAGCAGTAAGACCCATACGGAATACTGTGTTATCCAAACGAGATTCCAACAATTTGATCAAGTTTTCACCGGTAACACCTTTAAGACGCTGAGCTTCTTCAAAAGTTTTACGGAACTGGCGCTCCAATACACCATAAGTGTATTTGGCTTTTTGCTTTTCACGCAATTGCAAAGCGTATTCACCCAAAGTTTTACGCTTACGGGCAGCACCGTGCTGACCGGGAGGGTTGCTGTTCTTACCCAACCACTTGGCATTTCCCAAGATGGGTTCGCCGAAGATTCTGGAAATTTTGGTCTTAGGACCTGTGTAACGTGCCATTTGTTTTTGTTTGCGATTTTTTAATGACGACCTGGTATCGTAAAAATCTAAAATAGATACCTGGCCCTGTTATGATGAATCATTAGTAGGAGACCTACCAACTCATTATACCCTACGTTGTTTGGGAGGACGGCAACCATTGTGTGGTAGCGGAGTTACGTCTTTGATAGAAGTAACTTCAATTCCTGACTGAGAAATTGAACGGATAGAGCTTTCGCGACCAGCACCTGGGCCTTTCACAAATACGTCTACACGCTTCAGACCAGCATCAGAAGCAACTTTTGCTGCATCGGCTGCTGCCATTTGAGCTGCATAAGGAGTGTTCTTTTTAGAACCTCTAAAGCCCATTTTACCAGCACTGCTCCAAGAAATAACTTGGCCAGATTTGTTGGTAAAACTGATGATGATGTTGTTAAAAGTAGCAGAGATTCTAACTTCTCCTGCTGCGTCAACCTTTACTACCCTTTTCTTGGCAGCGGTTTTTGCGCTGTTTTGCGCTTTTTGCGGTTTGGCCATTGTTGTTTTTTGAGGTGTATCCCTTTTTACAGGGACGCGTTTAAAATGTAAAATCCCGAACTGATTCGGGAACCGTTACACTCTCCTTTCCAATAGGAAGATCCAAGCTGCAACGGATTTTATGAATGCGTAAGTCTAACCTTTTGCAAGGTTAGACTTACGATCAATTATTTCTTAGCGGCTTTCTTCTTACCAGCAACTGTCTTACGCTTACCTTTTCTGGTACGGCTGTTAGTTTTGGTACGTTGACCACGAACTGGCAATCCTTTACGGTGACGCAGACCACGGTAGCAAGCAATATCCAACAAGCGTTTGATGCTCATTGAAACTTCACTACGCAATGCACCTTCCACTTTAAATTCAGTGTTGATGATATTACGGATAGCACCTTGTTCTTCATCGTTCCACTGGTTCACTTTCTTATTGAAGTCAATACCAGCTTTAGTAAGAATATACTGAGCAGTAGATTTTCCGATCCCGAAAATATAGGTCAGACCAATTTCTCCTCTTTTATTCTTTGGTAAGTCAATACCGGCAATACGAGCCATATTCTAATTTTAAGTTTTATACTGTTTTATTCAGGCACACCAATTGAGTGTACCAGTGATTATCCCTGACGTTGTTTATAACGAGGGTTCTTTTTGTTAATTACGTAAAGTTTGCCCTTACGCTTCACAATCTTACAATCTACACTGCGCTTTTTGATAGAAGCTCTAACTTTCATAACAATGCTTTTTTCTTTTGCTAGAACCCCTCCCTAAGGATTGAGCGCCAGCTTATTGGTACCTGAATGTTTTTTATCCCTGATTGCTGCCTTATTTGTATCGGAAGATGATTCTTCCTCTACTTAGATCATAAGGGCTCATCTCAACCCCCACTTTATCACCAGGTAAAATTCGGATATAGTGCATCCTCATTTTTCCGGAGATGGTAGCCAATATTTCGTGGCCATTTTCCAATTTCACCCTGAACATAGCATTGCTCAAGGCTTCCAGAATTACTCCATCTTGTTTAATCAGTGGTTGTTTCGACATACAATTTTTGGGGCTGCAAAGATATTAGTTTGCAGCGGAAATAAGAAAATTAAGTGGAAAAAAATCTCAAAAATGTGGAAAAACCCTTCGGATTTCCCAAATTCGGTGCAAATATGGCCTTTTTTTGGCAAATATCCGCCTCCAATTTTGCCCAAAAGGCAGTTTTGGGGAGACAATTTTCTAAAACAGGCTAACCGGAAGTACCAGTTCCCAGACATTGGGTTGGGGAACTGCCCTAAATTCTTCAGAAAGTAGTCTGGAATACCTAATACCAAAACTAATGGGCTGTTGATTCCACCATCTAGTATCAAAATAGAGTTCGGTACCTACACTATTGAATTGAAATTGAGCCCCCGTTCTAAGACTTTTTCCCACGGTATGGTCAAAAAACAAGTTAGACCTGATGCGTAGAAAATAAACCATGTTTCCAAATCCCCATTCTGGATAACAAATGGGTAAATGATAATTGGCCCCAAATTTCCACATTCTAGGAAAATTGATGGCTTCATATCCCCTAGAAAAAGGGAAATTATTGGTAAACAGGTATTGTTGCATGGTATCTCTTGCTTGATAGGCAGCAGTTAACACCAAGCTATGGTTATTGGCCAATCCAGGTAGAAAAAAACTACCGCTTAATAGTAGCTGCTGAGCTTGATGTCCATTAATATTGGTTTTGAAATCAACCAACAAAGATTGCCCCCAATGAGCAAAGATCTGTTGCCTGCCTTTTTGAATCTGAGACTGGTAGCGAATCTGACTATTCCAAGACTGATAATCCTGGTCTTTGAGCAATTTCTGCCCCAATCCTGTCCATTTTACTTGTTCAAGGTTAAAACTTGATTGAATGCTAAGCGCTCTATAAGTGTTGCCCCCACTCAAATTCAAAGGCAGTCTCAAACCAATATTTGCTTCCGTCTCATTCCAATTCAATACAGTGTCTTTGTTTAGGTATCCAGATCTTGACCAGGTCTGCCCCAAACCAAAAATGGGTTGCAAATATGATCCCCCATATACCCCCTCAAATCCCAGTTTATGACTACCCTCATTCTCATTATAAGTATAGGCCAGTTGTGATTGAAAAGTATTCAAGACATTTTCTCCGTAAACAGAGAAACTATATTCTGGGGCGCTATACATAGGACGCCAGCTATGAAAATTGAATAATTGGAGAGATTTCAGATATTTAGAGCTTTGAAAATTACGTCTCTGCATACTATCCTGAGACATTTGTTCCTTGCTTGAAAGCGCATTTTGATATAAACCTTCTAATTGAAGCGCCCTAAATTCATTGGTCTGCATGCTAGCTTGTTCCCATTTGGGTTGAAATAGCCCTAGGCGATACCCATTTGCAGTAAAGGCAGTTGCCACAATTTGCTGTCCTTTTAAAAATCCCTGATAAAGACCTGTTGGGTAAGAAGCAAGTTTAAATGGCTGGTGCAAACTATCCGCTACATTCAAGGTCCAAATCTCATCCCTACCAGCCGTTGTTCTAGTAAAACTTAAAGCATCACCTTGAACCAATAAATACCCAATCAAGCTATTTGAGAAAGGAATTAAAAATTCAACATTACTACCCTCGGCTTTTGCTTTTTTGAGCAAGGCCATTTGACCATCAGGCTTTCTTGCCGTAAAAAATACATGGTTGTCATTTTTTGAAAACTTGGGGCTAGCTAATACCCAACCTTTTTGCTCAAATTGATCCAATGCAGTTCCCTGTTCATTCAATGTGGTTAAGACAGACTCACCAGTTGTCTTGGATTCAATTACTGCAATGGTTTTCCCATCATGTGCAATATCTGGAGAGAAATACCTAGTCTTTGCTGCAATAATATTTGTTTGGCCTGTGGCGATGTCTAATAACACCAATTGGTTATAGTCTTGGTTGCCCCATCTAGGATTGGGTTGATACGCTGCATAGATTAATTTCCCATTGTTATAAGAATAGTAATCATCTACCGATATGTTTTTATTGGCAATTTTTTGTTCCTGCCCATCTGGTTGTAATAAATAAAAAGCAGGTGCTTTTTTATAAGATTTTTTCAACACCAAGGTTGCCTGCGTTGCAGTGGGATAAGGGTATAGATAGTCTGTAACATTGTTTTTTTCTAAGCTGGTAATCCATTGCACCGCAGTGTCTTTTGGTGATTGCCATTGCGTTTGGTAAAAAGTTATAGCATCTTTAAAAAACTGTCCAAATTGTTTTCCAGTATGTTTTTGAATGGCGTGTTGAAAGGGATAGAAAAATGGTTTGAAAGCTGCGGCGTCTGAAGTTACTTTTTGCCAAAGATCATTTCCATATGCTTTTCTGCCATAAGCCACCAGCAAGTAACCCAGAGGATAATGGTTGGGGGTATAAAACCTATAGGAGCCATTGCGTAATTGTTGGTAATTGTATTTTTTTTGATCAAGAAACAGACTCTGATATGCTGCTTGAAACAAGGGCAGTCTTCCCCTACCCTGCTGGGAATATAGGGTTTCATTATAGACGGCATCTCCTTCAAAAAACCAATCTGGAATAGCCGCAGCATTTGCCAATGCTTGACCCTGCTGACCTAGGATAAAAGAAGCAAATTTTGAAAACCCTTTATTAAAATTATTGTATTGCTGTACGTGCCGGTATTCATGAATGGCTAGGTTTTTATTCCAGTCAACGGCCCCCAATGTAAAAGGATCCTGTGGTGCTGTATTGTAAAATTCTGAGCGCCTAGGAGCCAATGCTACATAAGCATTGGAAAATGTGTTTTCATTTTGAAAGACAATATTCATCTTTCTTGTTTGACCTCCCAAACTGGCTTTGTTATTTTGTTGCAATTTGTGAATCCAACCAGCTACTTCTTGGGCTTTCTGGTCCATTCCAATTGGATAAATAATTCTAACCGTATCGGTATTAATTTGCCGCCACTTGATATTGCTTGGATTTCCTCCAAATTCTTGCCCTTGAGCAGAAACAAAAAAAAGCATTAAAAAAAAACAAAATAAAGACCTCATTTGAGTTTGCATTTGATCTTGAAAATACAACAAAGAGCGTTTGAATAAATGTATTTAAAACTATTCCGCCCAGCTCATGGTATAGCCTTTGTTTTCAATTGCCAAGGCTTCTACCGTTAGTTGTAATGGATGAAAAGTATCTACCATTACGGCCAATTCCTTGGTTTCTTTTTTACCAATACTTTTCTCAACCGCACCCGGATGTGGCCCATGTGGAATACCTGCTGGGTGAAGGGTAATCATACCCCTAGTCACGTGTTTGCGGCTCATGAAATCACCATCAACATAATAGAGCAGTTCATCACTGTCAATATTGCTATGATTATAGGGTGCTGGAATAGCATCTGGATGGTAATCATATAACCTAGGGCAGAAACTACATACCACAAAATTGTGTGCCTCAAATGTTTGGTGAACAGGGGGTGGCTGGTGTACCCTACCCGTAATGGGTTCAAAATCGTGTATACTAAAGGCATAGGGATAGCAACAGCCGTCCCAACCAACTACGTCAAAGGGATGGTGTCCATAATGCAATCCATAAAGCACCCCTTTCTTCTTGGTCTTAATCAAGAAATCGCCTGATTCATCTTTTGTAACCAAATTTTTGGGACCACGAATATCGCGCTCACAAAATGGTGCGTGTTCCAATAATTGCCCAGTATGACTGGTATATCTTTTGGGATATCTAATAGGGCTAAAACTTTCTACCAAGAACAATCGATTATTGGCATCCTGAAAACTAATCTGATAAATAGTTCCTCTTGGAATAACCAGATAATCGCCGTAGGCAAAATCAATGGTTCCGTATTGTGTATGCAATGAGCCTGACCCCTCGTGCACAAAAATCATTTCATCTGCATCTGCATTTTTGAAAAAATAATCTGTCAAACTTTGTTGAGGGGCCGCTAAAGAAATCTGACAATCATTATTTACCAAAATGGTTTTCCTACTCTTCAAATAATCTTGTTCTGGTTGAATTTGAAAACCTTCAAAGCTTCTGTGTTGCAGCATGTATTCTTCTGCAATCTTGGGTTTTACTATAATTGGTTCATCGGTAGCAATAATTTCCGTTGGTGCATGGTGGTGATATAAAAGCGAATAATCATTACTAAATCCTTCGGTAGAAAACAATTGTTCTGAATACAATCCACCATCCGCTTTGCGGAATTGAGTATGTCTTTTATGGGGTATTTGCCCCAAGGTTTGATAGTGTGGCATAGGAATCGTTAGAGCATAAAAATAATACTTGCTATATTCATTTTAAGAATCAATTTTCATGACTAGGATTGGACTCATATCTGACACCCATGGTTTTTTAGACCCTGCCGTTTTCAAACACTTTAAAGACTGTGATGAAATCTGGCATGCAGGGGATTTTGGCAATATTGCCCTAGCCGATGAAATCAAAGCCCAAAAACCATTGAGAGGTGTTTGGGGCAATATTGACGGTTATGATATTAGGAGCGAATTCCCTGAAATGCTGGCATGGAAATGTGAGGATGTAACGGTCTTAATGCTCCATATTGGAGGATATCCACCCAAATACAATCCCCAAGCCAAAAAACTATTGACTGATTACCAACCCCAATTGTTTATTAGTGGGCATTCCCATATTTTAAAAGTTATGTATGACCCCGCAAGACTTTGTTTGCACATGAATCCAGGCGCTGCCGGGCATCATGGTTGGCACAAAGAAAGAACCATCATCCGTTTTGTCATAGACGGAAGAGAGATCAAAGACTGTGATGTCATTGAACTTGGAAAAAGAGGCGGTTTGTTTTAATTACATTCCAGGAAACAAAGGGCGCGCAATGGCTTCTCTAAAAGGCCAAGGTACCACTGCCAGGATAATCACAAGAGCCAGCAAATAAAAAATGGCACTGCGTTTGTGTTTTACTGTATCTGGTAAGTTTTTCTTTGCTACGCCTTTACCTAATGTGATCAGGACAATCCCTATAAGGGTTCCGGTTAAGTGCTCTACTGCCCAAAAACGGTAAACACTATCTTTCATAACTACGGCCATTCCTAAGTTTTGAATATTTTGAAAACCCCATGAACCGGCAAACCATTGGTAAATTCCCAACAACAAAGTTGTATGAGCAGCTATCATTAAGAACAATCCCAATTTTTTATCTGTGGCAGTAAAGGGATTGTTGGCCGCAGTAAAATGGCGCACAATATTTACTACCAATAAAATCAAGATAATCCAACGCAAAAGATTATGTAAATGCAAAAGTCCTGTATACATGCTTATTGTTTATTCGTTTAAAAATAGGTTGTTTTGATTAGTCTACCCAATCTGCTACAAATAGATTGGTATCTCTTGTTCCTCCATTATTTCTGTTAGAAGCAAAAATGATTTTCTTTCCATCAGGGCTGAACATTGGGAAGGCATCAAAGCCTCTGTCCCTGCTAATCTTCTCTAGCCCCTTACCATTGATATCTGTTAGATACATATTAAAAGGGAAGCCCCTTTTATATTCATGATTACTGCAGAAAATAATATGTTTACTATCTGGTGTAAAATTGGGTGCCCAATTGGCTTGCTCCAGAAAAGTAATTTGTTTAGCGTCAGAACCATCGGCGTTAGCCACATATACTTCCATATGTGTAGGTGCCACCATACCTTCTGCTAACAATTCTTTATACTCTTTAATTTCTGCTTCTGTTTTGGGTCTACTAGCCCTCCAAACAATTTTCTTCCCATCGGGGCTAAACCATGCGCCTCCGTCATATCCCAATGTATTGGTGATGCGCTTTTCTTTACCTGTAGCTAGATCCATCACATAAAGGTCAAGGTCTCCTTCTTTATCACTGCAATAAATCATTTTCTTTCCATCAGGTGATAAAGTACCCTCTGCATCATATCCTTTTGCTGTAGTTAATTGCTTGACAATTTTGCCATCAAGGGTTGCCATGAAAATGTCATAGGAGTCATACAATGGCCAAATGTATTTGTTACCATATTTGGCCCTATCCGGTGTAGGAGGACAAGCTTCTCCACCCTTGTGTGTAGAAGCATAAATAATGTGTTTACCATCCGGTAAAAAATAGGAACAAGTGGTTCTACCTTTTCCACTGCTGACCATTTTAGGCTCAAATTTTTCATTAGCACTGGTGGGCAATTTGCCTATAAAAATTTGATCACAATTGATTCCTTCTTTTGGATTGGTTTTTTGAAAAATAATGGATTTACCATCGTAACTCCAATACGCTTCCGCATTATCTCCACCAAAAGTTAGCTGTCTTACATTTTTAAAATGTTTTTCACCAGCAAATAAAACCGAATCAAGGGGCTTACTATTGTCTTGTGCCATTAGGTTAGCGTAAAGCCCCACAATAGCAGCAATCATCAAAAGGGATTTTTTCATAATCTGTTAATATCTGGCAAAAATAAGTAGTTGCCGCCATCCAATCCATTAAAAATATGGCCATAACTGTCATGGGTTTGTATTTTTGTTGAATGAAATATTGTTGGATAGTGTTGAGCGCAGTTTTATTCTTTGCTTGCAAAAACAAGGAAAATCAATCAAAAGGCAGGGACTTGGAAGCCCTGACACCACAGGTAGAACAATTAGTTAATGCCGTGGATAAACATCCCGATAGTGTTGGATTAAGGCTTCAACTAGTTGATGCACTTGATAGTATGGGCAATTTGCCACTAGCCATGATTCAGATGGATTCTTTAATCAAAAAAGACAGTGGCAATTTTGGACTATGGTTTAAACTGGGCAGTTTGAAAGAAAGATCTGGCGATACCCTATCGGCTATTGGCGCTTATGGGGTTGCGGCCAAAATATACCCAACTCCAGATGTATTGTTAACCCTTGGGAATTTATTTGCAGAAAGAAAGGATAGCAGGGTATTTAAAACGGTGGCCCAAGTGGCTGAAATGCGATTAGGTAGAACTTATCAGTCTCATTGCGATTTTATTACAGGTGTTTACTATGCTAGAACTGGTAATACCCAAGCTGCTATTGGTCAATTCAATGCCTGCATAAATAATAATTATGGCTATTTAGAAGCCTATATGGAAAAGGGCTTTATATATTTTGAGGGCAAGGATTATGTCTCCGCCAATCAAGTTTTTCAGACCGTGGTCACCATCCGAAATAATTATGCAGATGGTTATTATTGGTTGGGAAAAACCGCCGAAGCCCAACAACAAAAATTGGAAGCCATTACGCAATATGAAAGATCGCTAGCGCTTGACCCAAGTTTAAAAGAAGCCAGTGCTGCTATTAATCGTTTGAAAAACTAGTACTCTAATGGCAATTGCTTAATTTTGCCGCCAAATAAAGAATCATGCCCATAATTGCCCCATCGTTATTAGCTTCCAATTTCTTAGAATTAGGTGCAGAAAGCAAGATGCTTAACCAAAGTCTTGCAGACTGGTTTCACCTTGACGTGATGGATGGGGTATTTGTTCCAAATATCAGTTTTGGATTACCCGTGATTGAACAAATCAGAACGGCTACAACAAAAATTTGTGATGTTCATTTGATGATTGAAAACCCTGGTAATTATTCAGAAGCTTTTAAGAAAGCAGGAGCAGATATTTTAACCGTACACCAAGAAGCTTGTCCCCATTTGCATAGAAATTTACAGCAGATTAAAACATTGGGAATGAAGCCTGGCGTAGCTTTAAATCCCTCTACACCTATCTATGTTTTAGAAGATGTTTTACAAGACATTGATGTTGTTTGTTTGATGAGTGTGAATCCTGGTTTTGGTGGACAATCTTTTATTCCAAGAACCATAGAAAAAATTAAAGTACTCAAAGCCATGATTCAATCTAGAGGTCTTTCAACACTTATTGAAATTGATGGTGGTGTTACCCTAGAAAATGCCAAAGAAATTTTAGAGGCTGGTGCTGATGTTTTGGTTGCTGGTAGCACCGTTTTTAAATCAACAGATCCTATTGCTACTATTGCTGCTTTAAAAGCATTGTAATTTCCCATTAATATTATCAAATTGTTTCCTCCAAGTCAAGAACAGCCTTCTAGGGAATGTTACGGTATGTTTCATATTTTCTATCCACAACTGTGCATAAGAAATAGTAGGATGTTTGGGTCATATCCAATTAAATTTGAGAAAGGCCTAAAACATAGCAAGCAATATCCCGTAATCTCTAAAACGTAACAGTTTGACTGAAAAAATCATCAACCTAGAAACCGTTAACCCCATTGAGTTTTTTGGCGTCAACAATGGAAAACTTGATATTCTAAAAAAGAAATTCCCGCTTTTGAAAATTCTCTCTAGAGGAACCCAACTTAAATTGAGTGGGGCTCCAGAGCAAATTGATTCTGCTAAAGAAAAAATTGACTTAATTATTCAGTACCTGGAAAGGAATGGACATTTGAGTGAAATTTATTTTCAGCAAATTTTAGGTGGGGACGACGCAGAATCTATTGACAATTTTGTAGACCGTAATCCCAATGATGTGTTGGTCTTTGGTCCAAATGGAAAAACCGTAAGGGCTAGAACCCAGAACCAGAAAAAAATGGTACAGGCTGCAGACAAGAATGATATTGTCTTTGCCATAGGACCAGCTGGTACGGGTAAAACTTATACGGCGGTTGCACTTGCTGTTAGGGCATTGAAAAATAAATTGGTGAAAAAAATTATCCTAACCAGACCTGCAGTAGAAGCAGGTGAAAGCTTGGGATTTTTACCAGGTGATTTAAAGGAAAAGATTGACCCCTATTTGCGCCCTTTATATGACGCACTAGATGATATGATTCCTGCCGATAAGTTAGGCTATTATATGAGTACCCGTACCATTGAAATTGCCCCCTTAGCTTATATGCGTGGTAGAACGCTAGATAATGCTTTTATCATTCTAGATGAAGCCCAGAACACCAATGATCTTCAATTGAAAATGTTTTTGACAAGGATTGGAGCCAATGCAAAAGCCATTATTACAGGTGACCCTACACAGGTGGACTTGCCTAGAAATATGCGAAGCGGATTGGAAAAATCAACCCGAATCTTAAAAAATGTAGATGGTATTGCGCATATTGAACTTAATGAAGAAGACGTAGTCCGTCACCGTTTGGTAAAAGCCATTATCAAGGCATACGAAAAGGAAAAAGAAAGAGAAGAACAAGAATACGGACATAACCCACAACGATAAGAATTCTATAAGATAGCGGCAATTGCCGCTATCTTGCTTTTAGGTCCCCAATCTGCACAATTTTGGGATTTTTTGAACGTTTAGTTGGTTAGGCAGATAGACGTTTTGCGTTAAATTTGCCTAAAATCTGGTTATTGCAATCGCAAAACCCTTTGAAAACAAACGATCAATGAAAAAAAGACTTATTTCCACCCTGGCTTGTTGTTTGCTAATCCAATATGGGTTTGCGCAATCTTCCATTCCTCCAAATACTTCAGGAAGAACAAAAATTACCGGAAGAGGTGAAAATGTTTATCCAAGTGCTGGTTTTGCCGGTATTGGTACCCAAACACCAGGAGCTCCTTTGGAAATTAAACACGGTGCAGGTAATGTGCGTAATAAAAATATCTTATTGAAACTGAGCAATGAATGGGCATCTAGCGGACAGAACGAACCCACTATCATGTTCTCTAATGGTAATACTACTGATCCAAAAGCTGTGAGTTTTTGGACTATTGGTGCAAGGGTTTCAGGTGACGATATCTTAAAAACACCCCAAACCTTCAAAATCTGTTTTAAATCACCAACTGATGTAATAGAAAAGGAGTTTTTTTCAATAAATCCATATGAAGGACGTGTAAAGATTGGTGACGTTCAGACCCAATATGATGGCTACAAACTATTTGTAGAACAGGGCATTTTGACTGAAAAAGTAAAAGTTGCGGTAAAAGATAGCAAAGACTGGTATGACAATGTATTTGACATTGATTACCGATTAATGTCTTTGAAAAAATTAGAACAATTTATTCTAGATAACAAGCATCTTCCAGATATGCCAACCACTGCCGAGGTAATGAACGAGGGTCTGGATTTGGGCAAAATGAATGGATTGCTGTTAAAAAAAGTAGAAGAACTTACTTTACATATGATTAACCAACAAAAAGAAATTGAGGAACTGAAAACACAAGTAAAGCAACTTGCCGTTTCCAGTTCTACCAAACAATAAATATTTAGTTTCCTAAAATTTCGTGCCCCATTTTATCGCGCTTGGTTTGTAAGTATTTTTCATTGTGGGCATTGGGAATAGTTTCAATTGCTACTGTTTCTACTATTTCTATCCCATACCCTTTAAGACCTGCACGCTTTCTTGGGTTGTTACTCATTAATTTTAATTTGGTGGCTTTTAAGCTGCGTAAAATTTGAGCGCCAACACCATAATCCCTTTCATCCATACCAAATCCCAAGTGAATATTGGCTTCAACAGTATCCATTCCTTGTTCTTGTAGCTTATATGCTTTTAGCTTGTTGATCAAACCAATTCCTCTTCCTTCTTGGTTCATATAAAGGATAATTCCTTTTCCTTCTTGTTGTACCATTTTCATAGCACGGTGCAGTTGCTCGCCACAATCGCAACGCAGACTGCCTAAAATATCTCCTGTAAAACAACTGCTATGCACTCTTGCCAAGACTGGTTCATCTAATTCCCATTCTCCTTTAATTAATGCTAAATGTTCCGCTCCGGTTGTTTTTTCTTTGTACGCTACTAAAGTAAAATCACCGTATTTAGTAGGCATTGCAACTCTAACCAACTCTTCTATTAAAGAATCTGATTTTAAACGATAATCAATCAAGTCTTTGATTGAAATAATCTTCAAATTGAATTTCTTAGCAATCTCTAATAGTTGGGGCAATCTTGCCATGGTCCCATCTTCATTCATCACTTCTACCAATACACCAGCAGGTTCATATCCGGCCAATCTAGCAAGGTCAATAGTGGCTTCTGTATGGCCAGTTCTGCGCAATACCCCTCCAGTTTTGGCAATCAAAGGAAAAATATGCCCAGGTCTTCCCAAATCTGATGCTTTAGTTGCTGGGTCTATCAATGCCAATACGGTTTTAGACCTGTCTTGGGCAGAAATACCCGTTGTGGTTCCTTGACCAATCAGGTCTACAGAAACCGTAAATGCCGTTTCATGTAAGGAGGTATTTGACCTAACCATTGGCTCTAATTCCAATTCTTTGCAACGTTTTTCTGACAATGCCGCACAAATTAATCCCCTCCCCTCTTTACTCATAAAGTTGATTACTTCTGGGGTTGCATGTCTAGCAGCAACTATAAAGTCTCCCTCATTTTCACGGTCCTCATCATCTACCACAATTACCAACTGACCATTTTTGATGGCTTCAATGGCATCTTCAATCCTATCTAGCATAAAAATCAATTAGGCTGCAAAACTACGTTAGGCAAACGGATAATCTGCTTGAAAAGCATGTTTGCACATCAATAATTTTAAAATCATAGGAATAATATAATTACAAATTTAATTTATGTCTAATATTTGCTTATCTTAAGAAGGTTAAAATGAGTAGTGTAATTTAACCCTTTATGGCACCAAAATTTAGATAGAAAGTTTGAGAATTCCTTTGACCAAACGCTGCACAACAAGTTTAGAGTTATAAACAAAATGAGAACATTTTGTTTAGGGGAACCGCTTGTTAACCTAAAATTTATGTAATAATACGTGTTAGTTTACGATTTTAACACCATATTTGCAGCTTTAAATCTGCAATTTATGTTAAATCTGAAGAGAATTTTCCTTAGCGCAATGGCCTTTCTTATAGCCATTTCTGCTATGGCACAGGTTACCAACGGTTCTATTAACGGCAACATTCGTGATGCAAAAACTGGCCCATTGGGCGGTGCATCTGTAGAAGCTGTACACGAACCTTCAGGAACCAAGTACAAAACTGTTTCTGCAACAACAGGTAGGTACAACCTACCAGGTCTGCGTATTGGTGGTCCTTATAAGATCACAGTATCTTATGTGGGTCTAAAAACAGAAACTGTTTCTGATGTTTATATCCAATTGGGTGAACCAAGTGTTATTGATGTTGCGTTAACTGATGCCAATGCACAGTTGCAAGAAGTAGTGGTTACTGGTGCTAGAAAAGGAGCTTTAATTTCTAAAGACAGAAAAGGTACTGGTACCAATATCAACAAACGTTTACTTTCTTCTTTGCCAACTTTGTCAAGAAGCATTACAGACTTTACCAAAATGACTCCTCAGTCAAATGGAACTTCTTTTGGTGGTCAGGATAACAGAGCTATTAACTTTACTTTGGATGGATCTGTATTTAACAACAGCTTTGGTTTGCAAGCTTTGAATGGTAGCCAAACTGGATCTACTCCCATTTCTTTAGATGCCATTGAAGAGATTCAAGTAAACGTCTCTCCTTACAACTTAAGAGATGCAGGATTTACTGGTGCAAGTATCAATGCTGTAACCAAATCAGGTACCAACACTTTACATGGTACTGGTTTTTACAATAATAGAAATGAAGGACTTGTTGGTACCAAAGCCGGTGCTCAAGGTAAACAAGATGTTGTGACCACTGCATTTGATGTTAAGCAATTTGGTGGTAGCCTTGGTGGTGCTTTGATTAAAAACAAATTGTTTTTCTTCTTGAGCTATGAAGGTGAAAGAAGAACTGATCCAGGTACTAGCTTTGTAGCAAGTACAGGAAGCAATAGTGGTGGTAATGTAACTCGTGTTAAGACTTCTGATTTAGACGCAATGTCTACTTTCTTACAAACCAAATTCAATTACAATCCGGGTGCTTACCAAGATTATTCTTTTTTAACTAGAAGTGATAAAGGTCTTGCTAGAATTGACTGGAACGTAAATGACAAACACAAATTTAGCATTCGTTACAACTACCTGAAATCTAAGAAAGATATTCCAATTAGTAACTCTGGTTCATTGGGTGGTTCTAGAAACAGTATCAATGCTATGAGCTTTGCCAATACTGCTTATGAAATCAACAATGATTTGTATTCTGCCATTGCTCAATTAAATAGCCGTTTCAGCAGCAAATTAAACAATGAAATCATCTTTGGTTATACTGCCAACAGAGATTACAGAGCAGTTAAAGGTGGTTCATTCCCTACTGTAGATATTCAAGATGGTAACTCTACCACTTATATGACTTTTGGTAATGATCCATTTACACCAAACAATAAATTAGACACTGACACTTGGCAGTTCTCTGATAACCTTACTTTCTATGGTGGTAAACACACTATTCAAGCAGGTATCAGTTATGAAGGATTTAACTATGTAAATGGTTTTACTGCCCAAATTAATGGTATCTATACCTTCAATACTTTGGCTGATTTCTATACTTCAGCCAACGCTTATTTGGCAAACCCTGCTATGACAACCAACCCAGTTGCACTGAAATATACTTCAGCTTTTAGTAATATGCCTGGTGGTGCAGTTTGGTTAGCAGAAACCAAAGCAAGAAATATTGGAGCTTATATTCAAGACGAAGTTGAATTAGAAAAGAATTTCAACCTTACTTATGGTGTACGTATGGAAGTTCCTTATTTTGTAGGATCTGGATACGTAAATACCCAAGTTGACAGTTATAGTTTCTTAAACGAATTGGGTCAACCAACTAAATTGAGCACTTCAGTTTTACCTAGTGCTAAATTGATGGTAAGCCCAAGGGTTGGATTTAACTACGATATCAACGGAGACAAACGCATTCAAGTTAGAGGTGGCGCTGGTTTATTTACTGGACGTCCTCCATTTGTATTTATCAGTAACCAAGTTGGTAATAATGGTGTACAGAGTGGTTCTATCAACCTAACTCCAGCTGCTGGTACAACTGCTATTCCTTTCAGACCAACAACTCCTTCTGCAGCTCCTGCAGGATTTGTGCCTAATCCAGCTGTACCTGCACCATCTTATAACATTGCAACTTCAGAAGAAACTTTCCGTTTCCCTAAAGTATTCCGTTCTAACTTGGCTGTAGACTACAAAATTTATAAAGACATTGTGGTTGGTGGAGAATTAGTATTCACTCAAGCAATTAATAGCATCTTCTACTATAATGCAAATTTAACTGCTCCAGTAGGAACTTTTGTTGGACCTGATAATCGTGTTCGTTACGCTAACCCTAACGCCCTTTCTGGAGGTGTAGCATCTTTGAATACCGCACCAGCTGCCATTAGGATTAACCCTAATATTACAGATGCAACTGTTATGAAGAGTGGATCTTATGGTGGATCTATGAGTGCTACCATCAAAGTTGAAAAGCCTTTAAGAGCTAAAGGATTTGGCTGGATGGTTGCTTATAACTTTGGTAGTGCCAGAGATTATATCAACCCAGGTTCTATTGCATCTAGCAGCTGGACTGGTAACCGTTCAGTGAATGGTAACAACCGTCCTGATATTGCTTTCAGTGATTATGATTTGAGAAACCGTGTAATTGCTAACATCAACTACCGTACAGAAATTGGTAAAAATGCAGCAGTTCAATTCTCTATCTTCAGTGAAACCAAGAACTGGGGTAGAGTTACCTATACCTACTCTGGTGACATGAACGGAGATGGTGTTAATGGTAATGACCTGATGTACATTCCAAGAAATCAGGCTGAAATGAATTTCCAACAATATACCATTGGTTCTGGTGCTTCTGCACAAACCTTTACTGCTCAAATGCAAAGAGACGCCTTTGAAGCTTATATCAACCAAGATGATTACTTGAAGAAAAACAGAGGTGGTTATGTTGAGCGTAATGGTGGTTTAATGCCTTATTTAACTAGGATTGATGCGTCAGCTGTAGTTGAATTATTTACTGCTGGTAAACACAGACATACCATTCAATTACGTGCTGATATCTTCAATATTGGAAACATGATTGACAACAATGCAGGTGTAAGCTATGTTGTAAACAACAGTTCTTTGTTAAACTTCAGAGGTCTGGATGCAAATGGTCTTCCATTGTATCGTTACAACACTGTAAACAACTCATTAAATTATACCACTTATCGTAAAGGTGTATTCACTTCAGATGTATGGCAAGCACAATTGGGTGTTCGTTATATCTTCTAAGAGAACCACATATCTCTATAAAAAAAGACCTCGAAATTCGAGGTCTTTTTTTATGTCCAATTGCTTGTGATTGTCTTTGTTCTTCCAATTCCTCACTTCTCATTCCTTACCTCTCATTCCTCACCTCTCACCTCTCACTTCTCACTTCTCACTCCTCACTTCTCACTTTCTTCCTCACTCTTCACTTTCTTCCTCACTTTTCACTTAACTCCCCACCCCCATTTTAAAAAATCTGGAAAGGCCTGACCCCAGGTTGGTACATCATGCTTCCCTCCTTCAATTAATTCATAATGAATATGTCCATCGGTATAGCCCTTGGCTTTTAACTCTACTATCAGATCAAGGGTATCATCAATTGAATCAATAATGCCATTTTTATTTCTATCAGCCGTTTCGTCTAAACTACCACATTGCAAATAAAAACGCAACCAAGGATAGAAATCAGCTTTTCTGATTTGCAAATGCATGAGTCTATCTTGTTCATCGTCATAGCCATCATCATAGGCTTTTTTCCTCCACCAGAGTGATCCACTAAACACACCTACCCTATTAAACTGATTGGGTTGGTTCCATACAAGATCTAAAGCACTCAGTGCTCCTAATGAAAACCCTGCAAAAGATTTGTCTTTAAAAGAAGGGATTTTTAACTCCTTTCTTAAAAAAGGAATCAACTCATCAAATATAAACTTGGCATATAATCCAGCTTTTGCACCTCTACCTTCAAAATCAGGAGAATAAGCCGTACCATATTCCATTTTCCTATTGGGACCACAGTGAATGCCTACACAGATTAAGGGATCAACCTCAGCGTTTTCCCACAAATCATTTAAAATTTTATCAAAAGGCATTTTTATCAAATCTTGCCCATCATTCACTAATAAAAGGCTATAATGAACAGTCTGAGTTCTGTCTTTAGGTGAATAAATATCCAAAACTACTTCTCTTTCCAAATAGTCTGAATATAGTTCTAAGTGAAGGATTTCTAACTTAGTAAGGGGAATAGATACTTGAGTATTTGGCATTTCCAAAAATAAGGACTGGCTAGAATTTAAACTTTAAAATGTTTTAAAACAATTTCCTTCGGCCAAATTGAAAACCATGTTTTAAAATTTGACCGAGTTTCAGTAAATTGAATTTCTTTAATTAGAATCCCTAAAATTAAAACGATGAAAAAAATAGGTGTGTTGTTTGGTCAAGAAAGAAGTTTCCCAATGGCTTTTGTGGAAAGAGTAAATGAAAAGAAAATCCCAGGTATTATTGCAGAACCCGTTAGGATTGATAAAGTAATGCAAGGCGAAGCCAGTGAATATGCTGTGATCATAGATAGAATTAGCCAAGACGTGCCATTCTATAGGGCTTATTTAAAAAATGCCGCTATATGCGGAACTGCTGTAATCAATAATCCATTTTGGTGGAGTGCCGATGAAAAGTTTTTCAATAACTGTTTGGCTACAAAAATTAATGTTCCTGTACCCAAAACGGTGATTTTACCTTCTAAAGAATTGCCTTCTGATACTTCAGATCAGTCTTTTAGCAACCTATCTTATCCGCTAGATTGGGAAACTATATTTAATTATGTAGGATTCCCAGCCTATATGAAACCATTTGCTGGTGGAGGTTGGAAAAATGTTTACCGTTTAGAAGACAAGGATGATTTTTTTGATAAACATAGTGAAACAGGACAATTGGTGATGTTATTACAAGAAGAGATTGTGTTTGAAGAATATTATAGATGTTATTGTATTGGTGGCAAGCATGTTAGGATTATGAGTTATGAACCAAGGAATCCACACCATTTACGTTATGCCGCAGACTTTGCTCCATCTGCTGAAAAACTCAAAATGATGGAAGATATTGTACTCAGAATTAATGCTTATTTGGGCTACGATTTTAATACAGTAGAATTAGCTTTAAGAGATGGAGTACCTTATGCCATTGATTTCTGTAACCCTGCTCCAGATGCAGATATAAAAAGTGTTGGTCAAGCCAATTTTGACTGGGTAGTAGAAACTGCGGCAAACTATGCCATTGAAAAAGCACAAGCCCAACAACCCGGTCAAGACAACTTGACTTGGGGTGAATACATTAAACGTGGATCATCCAAATTAGGTCTCTACCCCTAATTAAACCAATGAAACTGATCATTATTAGCACTAGAACAAGGAGGTCAAATGGGTAATTTGAATTACAAACAGTTCACCCTAGGGGTGGAAGAAGAATATATGGTGTTGGATCCCAAAACCAAGGAATTGGCCAGTCACGAGCAAAAAATTGTGATTGAGGGGCAAAAGCTCTTAAAGGACAAAGTGAAGGCCGAAATGCACCAAGCTGTGGTAGAAGTAGGTACCGATATCTGCCAAGATATAGACGAGGCATTTAAAGATGTTGCTACACTTAGGGGAACCATTTCAGAAATAGCTGGCAGTCTTGGTTTTTGGATGGGTGCTTCTGGTACGCATCCATTTAGCCATTGGGAAAGCCAATTGATCACTGATCATGTTAGGTACAATCAAATTGTAAATGAATTACAGGAAGCTGCAAGAAGCAACCTCATTTTTGGACTACATGTTCACGTTGGCATGGAAGATCGAAAAATGGCCATTCATATTGCCAATACAGCCCGGTATTTTCTTCCGCACGTATACGCATTGAGTACCAACTCTCCTTTTTGGGAAGGCAGAGAAACTGGCTATAAGTCTTTTAGAACCAAAGTTTTTGACAAATTTCCTAGAACAGGAATTCCGGACTATTTTGAAAGTATTGAAGCATACGAGAACTATGTAAACTTGTTGATTAAAACCAATTGCATAGATAATGCCAAGAAAATTTGGTGGGACCTTAGGGTGCATCCTTTTTTTAATACAGTAGAATTTAGAATCTGCGATGTGCCAATGACGGTTCAGGAAACCATCACCATTGCAGCTTTGTTTCAGGCTATCTGTGCTAAAATATATAAGCTACGCTCTAAAAACCTGAATTTCATGATTTATGAGCGAGCCCTGATTACAGAAAACAAATGGCGGGCTAGCCGATATGGTATTGATGGTACTTTAATTGATTTTGGTAAAGAAACAGAGGTCAATACCCGCTTGCTGATCTACGAATTATTGGATTTTGTGGATGATGTAGTAGATGAATTGGGTAGCAGACATATGGTAGACCAAATTGCCAGAATCTTTGAAAAAGGAACAGGCGCAGACAGACAACTTGCCGTTTTTCAGCAAACTAATAGCTTAGTAAGTGTGGTGGACTACATACATGATCAGTTTTTAACTACTTAACTTGCTCAAAATCAAAGATTAACAATCCTGAATGGCATCATTCAGGATTTTTTGTTTTCCTTAGCTTGAGAATAATGTTTCAGGCAACATTTTTGCATGTAGTGGTATCTTATCATAGTTGACAACAAAACACTCGCCGGTGACGCAAACCGATCTTATTAAAGGATGTATCAAACAAGATGCAAATTGCCAACGAATGCTTTTTGAGCAATTCGGGGGTAAAATGATGTCTGTATGCTTGAGATACGCGAATGATACTATGGAAGCTGAAGACATCATGCAAGATGGCTTTATTAAAGTATTCCAATACATCCACCAGTTCAAGTTTGAAGGTAGTTTTGAAGGTTGGATTAGAAGAATTATTGTAAATACAGCCATTAGACACTTAGAAAAAAAGAAACTACATTTTAAAGAGATAGAGGAAAACGGTGCTAATACACCTCAATTGGATCCATATGCTTATGCGCATTTGGGTCAAGAAGATTTGATGAAGTTGATTAACCAATTACCTGAAGGATATAGGGTGGTTTTTAACTTAAATGTGATTGAAGGATATAGTCATGATGAAATTGCAGAAATGCTAAACATACAACCCGGCACCAGCCGCAGCCAACTGGTGAAGGCAAGAAAAATGCTGCAACAACAAATCATACAATTACAAAAAATTGCTGTATAATATGACAGATCAATCGTTTGACAACTTCTTCAAGGAGAAGCTCAAAGACCATTCGGCGCCGGTGCCAGATGGCCTATGGGAGAAAATTCGCCCGGAAAAGGAAAAGAAACCCATGGGTTTTGTACTTCCAAAACATACTGGAAAAGGATTGATAGTGGCAGCCCTGATTACGGGTACTATTGGCATTGCTTTAAATACCGGCAAAAGCAATCAAAATAATGCATCCAATTCATTACCTGAACCCAATAAAAACAATCAAAGCCTATTGACTCCAACTGTTACTCAAAAAGATAAAAACACCGCTGTATATACCTCCACCCCTTCTAACAATCAAGTGCCTACTAGTTCTAACAATGTAACCTTAATTAGTAAAACTATTCAGAAGGACTATTTTCCTAATTCCATCAATATGGAAACCAGTAGCAATGCCCCCATTACTCAAAATATTGAGGTGCATACTTCAACACCTTCAATTATTGAACCTAGCTATAATACAGAAGAACAAATACCAGATTATCTCAGTAATCATTCCAGCGGGAACACCATTCGATTGACCAACCAATCTAGTTTTCAACAATTGGGCATGGTTAATAAACAGTTATCGGCCAATGCCCATGATAAAAAATTCAAAACCATTATCATTTGTCCAACTTTAAGAGGCAAATCATCTTCTTTTAATACTGATTGGGGAATGGAAGTATTTGCTTCTCCAGACTACGCTTTTAAATCTGTTTCCAATATTAATGCTTCTACCCAATACCTAAATAGCAAAGACAGCAGTGAGCAAATGCAAGTAGGTTATTCCGCAGGCATTCGCTTGGTAAAACCACTGAATGACCATTTCCTTTTAAAGACAGGAATTCAGTATTCACAAATCAATCAAAAATTTGTGTACAGAAATGAAAACGAAATAAAAGTAACAACTGTAATTACAGCTAGAACCATTATTCGTTCTCCTGGAGATACTGTTTTGGTTAGTGATACCAGTGTCTTGCAAACTATTGGATATAGTGTTAAAAATGTCAAAAATAGGTATCGCAGTATTGATATTCCCCTAACCTTGGGATATGAATTTGGGAATGATGACTTGAGAGTTGGTATTAATGCGGGCGTCATATTCAACATTTCATCTTGGTATCAGGGAGAGTTATTAGACACTGCTTATCAACCTGTATCTATTAGTAAGGCTAGCAATTCTTTGTTTAAAACCAATATTGGCATGGGACTTTATTCTAGTCTAAGTATTCAAAAAAGAATCAGCGAAAACACGCACTTGTTTTTTGAACCCTATTTCAGATATAATCTGAAAAATATGACCAATGATTTATCGCCTTATACCCAGCGTTTCCAAGTTGGCGGTTTGGCAATTGGTCTTAGATTTAACCTAAACCGATAAGTCTGGGCAACAAAAAATTAAAATGATGTATCTCAATAATAATAACGGGATGAACATGAAAAAATTTGCTTCCATTTTACCTTTTGCCCTGCTCTTTTTGCTTGGCTCTTGTGTTAAGGAAGGTTTGAATAATGATTTCAAACCCTATACCAATAATGAATTGAATGATACTGCTTGGGTAAAATCAATTGGTAATAACGCTAATATTTTCTCCCTTGCAGATAGCTTATTTCAAAAATCATATCAAGTAGATTCAATAGACCTAACAAAGGATAACAATATTGTTTTAGGAGATAGCCTTGAAATTGAATTCAAAGCCAATTCCTTGACTTCCGAAACAGGCTTATTGCAAAATGGAAAAGCAAAATTTGAACTAATCAAAATTTTGAAAAAAGGTGATTTTATCAAAGCTTTTAGACCCAATAGTAGTTTTGGATATCCCTTAGAAACTGGAGGTGCATTTTTTATAAGAATTACCCAAAATGGTAAGGAATTGTTCTTGGCTCCCGGTTCTAGTTTAAAAATCAAATGGACCGATATTGACGCCCCCAAACTGAATATGCAAGCTTATTATGGTAAGGAAGGATTTCCAATTCCTAATACTGCCCTTGATTCAGCACATACTTGGATGCAAGACACAGACACTAGCTGGTTGAAACCTTGGGTTAAAAACATTGGAAACAGTACTAAAAGAGGCTATATTCTTGAATCTAAAAAACTCAGGTGGATCAGTGCTCACCATATTTTAGTACCCACAACTAAATTGACCAATATTTATGGCATTTTGCCCCCCAATTTTACCAATAAGAATACCCTTGTTTTTGCAGTATTTGCAAATACAAGAACGGTACTATCCTTAAAAAGTGATTTTGCTAGCAGAAGTTTTACAACTGGCAATGTTCCTATTGGCACCAAAATGACCTTGGTAGCTATTTCAAAAATTGGAAAGGATTACTATTTTGGAACCAAACAAGTGAACGATGTAGGAACTATGGTGAATTATAGTTTTACCCCTGAAAAGAAAAATTTGGCACAAATATTGGAGTACTTGAACAGCTTATAGCGTTTTTTTATAAGAATCATCGGGGGATGATTTAGAGGGCTGCATTTCTGTAGCCCTTTTCTATTGTTTAAAACCGCTATTTTTTGAAATCAAAAAGGGTAGCTGTAAATACGGCCCTTTCTCTTTTCTTGAAGATTACATCCCAGTCTCCTTTATATCTAAGTACAGCAGGTACTGTTAGTCCGGCTACTCTAGTCATCTCCACTTCCATACTTACGTCAAAATCGTATACACCAGCTTTATAACTAAGGCTATAATTTCTACCTAGCACTTCTAAGGTTTTCATATTAAACCAAGTAACCATTTGGTCTACTACTATTTGGTCTTTTTTCAAGCCCTTTAATTCTTCTTTGGGTTCAATGGTAAACACATAGGCCAATTCTTTGTGATATTCTACAATGTCTAATCGGTAAGAATAATACTTCTGTGCGTGCTCATCATAGAGGTCTAGCTTGTCTCCAATAAATGGAATTCCAGGGATTTTTTTCCCAGGATTAAAAAACAACATCTTCAGCTGTTCTTTGTGCTTGTCAATTCCTGATTTACCTGAAGCAGTTAAAGACCTACCCTTTACAAAATTATTCTCCCCACAAATCTTTCCCTTGGTAAAAAACAAACCCGCATACAATTCTGGTGTGAGATAATTGTAATTTCCTTTTTTATCATAAAAGTCACCGGTAGTACTTTCTTCTAAAATATCCATGGTTCTACAACCCTCAGCCCTATTCTGTCTTGTTTTGCTACTCAAAGACGCTTTTACAGCCCCCTTTTTGTCCATCATTCGAATATCGTTATAAGAAGAAAAACCCAATATTCTAAGATTTCTAAATGCCTTGTAAAAAGTAGTATCATCCTTGATGGTGACCAACAAACGCTTATAATCAAAATTGTTTCTAACTACAACTTCGGCTAAGGTAAACGGCTGCTTGTCAATGAGCACAGTAGTATCCTGCGCCAAGGAATAAATGGAACTAAACAGAAAAATCAGAATCAGGTATTGCTTCATTTAGGAAAAATCATTTTGTAATCCACTTTGATTTTCCCCTTATTGATATCATTTAATTTACCCTGTAATAGTTTTCTTCTCAACGGCTTTATATAATCAATAAATAACTTCCCGTCAATATGGTCATATTCATGCAAAATGACCCTTGCAGTAATTCCATTAAATGATTCAGTATGTTCAACAAATTGCTCATCTAAGTAATTAAGCACTACTGTTTCTTGTCTATAAACATCTTCCCTAATTTTTGGAATGCTCAAACAACCTTCATTATAGGCCCATTCATCTCCTTCTAAATCTACTATATGTGCATTGATAAAGACTTTTTTGATTCCGGGACCATCTGGATATATATCCAATTCGTCTTCTTCTAAGTTTTCAAAAATCTGCACACTATCCATTACAAATAATCGGATATCACGATTAATTTGCGGAGCCGCAAGTCCAACCCCATTGCTTGCATACATGGTTTCCCACATATCTTCAATGAGTTTATTCAAATCAGGATAATTGGTATCAATGTCCTTGCACATTTTTCTGAGAACTGGAGCGCCATAAGCAACTATGGGAAGAATCATCTAATAAACTGTTTAGTGGTGGCAAAAATACCAGCAAAAGCCCCAACCAGCAAATAGTTCCCTAACTTATTGATTGTAAGTACTCTTGGAGCATAATTGTAGCAGCAATTTGGTCAATATTGCCCTTGATTTGTCGGTCTTTTTTCTTCATGCCCATTTCTACCATAGCTCTTGATGCCATTTTTGAAGTAAAACGTTCGTCTACTTTTTTAATGGGGATCTGTGGGAATTCTTTTTGTAACCTTTTACATGCTGCTTCTACCAAGGGTGTGGCATGTGTGGGGGTATCATCTAAATTTAACGGAGCTCCAATTAATATGAGTTCCACTGATTCTTTAGCAAAATAAGCTTTCAAATAAGTATACAAATCATGGGTAGCAACGGTCTCTAATGCGGTTGCAATTATTTGCAAGGGGTCTGTTATGGCTAAACCAGTTCTTTTACCACCATAATCAATGCAAAGTATTCTAGCCATTTTACAAATATAGGTCTACAATTACCATCACACCGAATACCACACTGGCAATCCCGTTGGCGGTCATGAACGCAATGTTCACCCTGCTTAAATCATTAAACTTAACTATGCTGTGCTGGTAAATTAGCATCCCAATAAAAACGGCTACACCCATCCAATATCCAAAGTGAAACCCACCATACCATCCTGCAGCAATTACTGTAATGGCGCTTAGTACATGCAGCGCTTCTGAAACTTTTAAGGCTTTTTTTGCGCCTAAAACAGAAGGAATAGACCTCAATTCCTGTGATTGGTCAAAGTCAATATCCTGCATGGCATAAATAATATCAAATCCACTTACCCAGAAAAGCACTGTAAAAGAAAATAGAATGGGCAAGAGACTAAAATGTCCAGTTACTGCAAGATAGGCGCCAATGGGTGCCAAGGATAAACCCAGACCCAATACTAAATGACAGAGTGCCGTAAATCTTTTGGTATAACTATAAAATAAAATCACAAACAAAGCCACGGGCGATAAGAAAAAACATATGGGATTGATGGTATAGGTTGCAATGGTAAAAATGAGACAGTTGAATATTACAAATCTTAAGGCGCTATTTGGAGAGATAATACCTTGAGGAATTTCTCGGATGGCAGTTCTGGGGTTTTTGGCATCAAAACTCCTATCTAAATAACGGTTAAAAGCCATGGCCGCGCTTCTTGCAGTAACCATACAGACTAATACCAAAAAGAATTTTGCCAAAACCAATTGCCATGTTTCTGGGAATTGAATACCCCAACCTAACCTAGCGTCTTCTTTTAAATTAATATCTGCCTTTGTAATGGCTAAGAAAAAGCCAATCATAGCAAAAGGAAGTGCAAAAATGGTATGGGAAAATTTTACTAAACTTAGGTATTTCTTAATGGTACTCATAGGTCTATGATTACAAAATTGATTCTTTTGGCAAATATCTTGATTTTCAAACTTATAAATCAGCAAGTCTGGATTCCGTTAATTTCCAAAGCAATATTCCAGCGGCTACGGATATGTTTAAGGAATGTTTCATGCCCAATTGAGGAATTTCAATACAACCGTCTGAATGAGCCAAAACTTCCGAATCTACTCCCTCAACTTCATTGCCAAAAACAACGGCAATTTTTTCTTCTCCAGACTGAAACTGTTCCAAAGAAATACTCCCTTCTGCTTGTTCAACGGAATAGATTTTATATCCATTGGCTTTTAAATCATTAATGGCATCTAAAGTGCTTTGATAATGCACCCAATTCACTGTTTCGGTAGCACCCAAAGCTGTTTTCTGGATATCTCTATGGGGAGGTTGTGGGGTATAGCCACATAAACAGATGGCTTCAATTCTAAAAGCATCCGAGGTCCTAAACACCGATCCCACATTGTGCATGCTTCGCACATTGTCTAAAACTACTACCAAGCTGTTTTTCTTGGCTTCTTTGAATGCTTGAACAGACATTCTTCCTAACTCATCCATGCTCCATTTTCGCATGCTGCAAAGTTAAACTCATCCATTCATAAATCCGATAACCATGTTTGAACAGTATTTTATAACTTGTTTTACCTAAACTACTATCAATGAGATACCAACATTTGATGGCTTCGGTGCTATTGAGCGCCTGCTTATCCCCCGTTTTCGGTTTGGCCCAGGAAGAAAAACTGGATCTAACCATGATGCAAAAAATTAGAGAAGAGGGCTTACAGCACAGTAAAGTAATGGATATAGCCCTCCATTTAACCGACCTAAACGGAAACAGGTTAACCAATTCTCCCGGCTATTTAAAAGCGGCTAATTATGCCAAAGAAACCCTGAGCGGATGGGGGCTTACAAATGCCACATTGGAAGCATGGGGTGAATTTGGCAAAGGATGGGAATTGGAAAAATCCTATCTGGCTATGACTGCACCTTACTATAAACCATTATTGGCCTATCCCAAAACCTGGACCAGTGGTACCAATGGTGCAAAATCAGCAGGTATTTTATTAGTGAATATTACCGATTCCGCTTCTGTACTTGCTTATAAAGGAAAGTTGCGTGGTAAAATTATCTTAATAGACAAATTGGACCCTTATACCCATAGTTTCAAAGCGGATGCCAGTAGGTATTCAGAAGAAGACCTAGCAAAAATGGCAGCAGCCAAACCCCAACCTCCTATGGATACAGCTACTGCTCGCAGAATGGCGTCACAAAGAGCTACTGGATTTGGAGGCGCACAAAGGTCTTTGAACCAATTAAAAGAAATGGCCAAAAAAGAAGGGGCTGTAGCCATTTTAAGCACTGGTATTCGCAGTCATGACGGAACCATTTTTGCCCAAGGTGGTGGAGCTTATAAAGCTACGGATCCGGAAAATTTCTTAGATATTGTGCTAGGAATTGAAGACTATAATACCCTTTTGAGAATAGCTCGTTCTGGAGAATCTGTAAAATTAGATGCCGATGTAAAAACAAAATTCCAGACCAATAATACACAGGGTTATAATGTGATTGCAGAAATTCCTGGCACGGATCCAAAACTAAAGGATGAAGTAGTGATGATTGGAGCTCATTTGGATTCTTGGCAAACCGGAACTGGCGCCACCGATAATGCTTCTGGTTCTTCTGTGATGATGGAAGCGATTAGAATTTTAAAAACCTTGGGCGTACAAAACAAAAGAACCATCCGTATTGGATTATGGAGTGGAGAAGAACAAGGTTTGTTAGGATCAAGGGGCTATGTAAAAAAGACTTTTGCAGACCCAGCCAATATGCAATTATTACCCGCTCATGCTAACTTTTCTTCCTATTTCAATATTGATAATGGTACCGGAAAAATCAGGGGTATTTATTTACAGGGCAATGAAGCCTGTAGAAATATTTTCAGCTCTTGGTTAGCCCCTTTTAAAGACTTAGGTGCAAGCACTGTTACCATCAGCAATACGGGAGGTACAGATCACCAAGCATTTGACGCCGTGGGTTTACCTGGATTCCAATTTATTCAAGACCCTATTGAATATGACACCAGAACCCACCATAGTAATATGGACGTCTATGACCATTTAATAGAAGCAGATTTGAAACAGATTTCCACCATAGTTGCCGCATTTGTATACAATGCATCACAAAGGGAGGAAAAACTACCAAGAAAAGATCTACCAAAACCTAGAGGATTCTAAAATTAGTGAAGAGTGAAGAAATAAAAGTGAAGAGTGAAGAGATAAAAGTGAAGAGTGAGGAGTGATTTTTTTATGTTGGGACTGTTTTATAAACTATGTAAGTGAGGGATAAGTTGGGGTTCACCTCAACTTATCCCTCATATTATTTTTAATAAAACCTAGGCGCAGCCTAGGCTAACTCGTTTACTGAGATCAGCGTCCATTCTTCACTCTTCACTTTTATCTCTTCACTTTCTTCTTATCTCTTCACTTTCTTTCTCTTCACTTCTTTTCCACATCGCGCTAGCAATAACAAGGGCTTGTAATCAAGGGCTTATATTTGTTGCCCATGTCTAAAGCCGTTTCCGATACCCCATTAATGCAACAGCACAGGGCCATTAAGCAACAATATCCTGATGCTATTCTTTTGTTTCGCGTGGGCGATTTTTATGAAACTTTTGGAGAAGATGCCATTATAGCTGCTAAGGTTTTGGGCATTACCCTAACAAAAAGAAATAATGGATCAGCATCGGCCAGTGAATTGGCTGGATTCCCTCATCATGCATTGGATACCTACTTGCACAAGTTGGTTAAAGCGGGTTATAGAGTAGCTATTTGCGATCAATTGGAAGACCCAAAATCAGTTAAGGGAATTGTGAAAAGAGGGGTTACAGAATTGGTGACCCCAGGTATTGCAACTAATGATAAATTACTAGATCAGAATAGCAATAATTTTTTGGCAGCTTTACATATCCAAGATGACCAAATGGGGATTGCTTTTTTGGACATTTCTACAGGTGAGTTTTTTGTTGCAGAAGGCAACGCTGACTATATGGATAAACTTTTGCAAAGTTTAAAACCTTCAGAAGTCATATTCCAAAGAAGCCACCAAAAACAATTCAAAGAATTGTTTGGACCCAAATTCTACACTTATCATTTAGATAGCTGGGTATTTGATGAAAATTTTGCAACAGAAAGTCTACTCAAACATTTTCAAACACATTCCTTAAAAGGATTTGGTATTGAAAAAATGTCTTTGGCTATTACCGCAGCAGGTGCCATTTTGTATTACTTAAAACAAACAGAGCATCCACACCTGCAACATATTAGCAGTATTCAAAGAATGGAAAGAGAAGATTTTTTGTGGATGGATAGGTTCACCATTCGCAATCTAGAACTCTTACATACTGGATATGAAAACGGCCATTCCTTGATCAAGGTAATGGATAATACGGTGAGCGCTATGGGGGCAAGACTTTTGCATCGATGGATGCTTTTTCCGTTAAAAGACCTAACAAAAATCAATGAACGTTTAGACGCAGTAGCTACTTGGATAGTGTCTCCCGATTTGAGAAAATCCATCACGGAATCTATTAAACGCTGTGGCGATGTAGAACGCTTAGTGAGCAAGATACCTTTGAAAAAAATATCGCCTCGCGAAGTATTGCAACTTGCCAAGGGACTGGAACAGATTAGCATTATTCAAAAAGAGGGTACTGAATTACCCAATAGTTTCTTACAACAAATTGTCAAAAAATTGGATTCCTGCCCAGAAGTCATGGAAAGAATTTTCCGTGAAATCAATGAAGCTCCCCCAGCTGCTGCCAATAAAGGAAATGTATTTAATTCTGGGATTCATGAGGAGTTAGATGAACTAAGAAATATTGCCTCTGGCGGAAAAGAATTTCTCAATAATATTCAACAAAGAGAGGCAGAACTAACAGGAATCAGTTCCTTGAAAATCAATTTCAACAATGTGTTTGGTTACTATTTAGAAGTAACCAATTCACAGAAAAACAAAGTGCCAGCTGAGTGGATCCGCAAACAAACACTGGCTAACGCTGAGCGATATATTACTCCAGAATTAAAGACCTATGAAGAAAAAATCATGGGTGCAGAAGATAAAATTCTGGCTATTGAATTGGATTTGTATGATAAGCTACTTCAATACTTGCAAGCATTTCTTGCTCCCATGCAAATGAATGGCCATTTATTGGCGCATCTAGACTGCTTGATCTGTTTTGCTGAAAATGCCATTCAGAACCAATACAAAAAACCCGAGATGCACAGTGGTGCATTGTTGGAACTAAAAGACAGTAGGCATCCGGTAATTGAAAAAAATCTCCCGGCGGGAGAGTCTTATGTGAGTAATGATATTGTATTGGATCCAAAGGGCATTCAAGTGATAATTTTAACAGGACCCAATATGAGTGGTAAAAGTGCCCTACTTAGGCAAACAGCACTCATTACCCTAATGGCTCATATGGGTAGTTTTGTGCCAGTCTCGGCTGCCAAAATTCCATTAACGGATAAGATCTTTACCAGAGTTGGAGCTAGTGATAACCTGAGTGGAGGTGAATCTACTTTTATGGTTGAGATGAATGAAACTGCTAGCATCATCAACAATATTTCAGCAAGGAGTTTGATTCTTTTGGATGAGATTGGAAGAGGTACTTCTACTTATGATGGTATTTCCATTGCTTGGAGTATTGTAGAACATTTACATGGTTCACCTGCAGCCCCCAAGACACTTTTTGCAACGCATTACCATGAATTAAATGAATTAGAAGCCAAACTTCCTAGGGTCAAGAATTACCATATCACCAATAAGGAATTGGGCAATAAGATTATTTTCTTGAGAAAATTAGCTCCAGGTGGAAGTATACATAGTTTTGGTATTCACGTAGCAAGAATGGCTGGAATGCCACCCTCTTTAATTGCTAGAGCAAATGAAATTTTAGAGCAGTTAGAAGACAAACAAGTTGATGAACAAAATGGTTCCCAAAAAACGCGTATTCAAAACAAAACTGACTTAGGGAATCAACTAAAAGAATTGGCAGGACCCAAATTACAATTATCCATTTTTGATGCCCACTCTCAAACCTTTCAAGATATTCGTAAAAGATTGGAAGAAACAGATATTAATCAATTGACACCAGTAGAAGCTTTGATGAAGTTGAATGAGATCAAAAATATGCTTAAATAGTAGCAGTTAATTTTGCTTCAAGATTGGCTTTGATATGACTATGCCATTCTTCTTTTAAAATACTTAAGACAATACTATTTCTTCTTCCCCCGGTCTGATTGGGCATATGACTTCTAAGCACTCCCTCTACCGTGCAACCAATACTTTTCATAGCGGCAATACTTCTTGCATTTTGATTGTCTGCCCTAAATTCTACCCTTTCTATTCCTATGGATTCAAAGGCAAATTGTAGGAGTAAAAATTTACAATGTTTGTTAAGACCAGTTCCTTGAAACGCTTTTCCATACCAGGTATACCCCAATTGAAGTGTTTTGAATGCGGGTTGAATATCATAAAAACGGGTAGATCCAGCATAGTTACCAGATTGTTTGTCAATTACCACAAAGGGATAGGATTTGCCCAGCTTTCTTTCTTCCAAAGCCTGTTCTATATAATTGGATAAAGTTTCTGGAGAATTGATTGGCATTAAGGAATATTGCCAGATTTCTGGTTCCTGTATAGCAAAATGCTGCAATTTTCCGCAATCACTACTTTGTATAGGACGCAATAACACGCACTTATTTTCCAATACATATTCTTTTGACAAATCCATGCTGGTATTTTGAACCCAATCTACGCTTTCTAAACAATTTTAAAAAGCAAGGATGCTGCTTTTTAAGTAATCTTGCAAACTGAAATAATTAATAAATATTATGTGTGGAATTGTAGGTTATGTTGGACATAGAGAAGCTTATCCTGTAGTAATCAAGGGATTAAAGCGTTTGGAATATAGGGGCTATGATAGTTCTGGGGTAGCTTTGATTAACAATGGCCATTTAAATGTATTTAAAAAACAAGGAAAAGTTGCCGAATTGGAAGAGGCAGTCATTGGAAAGGATCTTCATTCCAATATTGGTATTGGACATACCCGATGGGCCACCCATGGTGTACCATCTGACAGAAATGCACACCCCCATTTATCCAATAGTGGGGAGTTGGCCATGATTCATAACGGCATCATTGAAAACTATGCCCAAATCAAGAAAGAATTATTAGACCACGGTTATACTTTTTCAAGTGACACTGATACAGAAGTCTTGTTGAACTTTATTGAAGACATCAAGAAAAACAATGAATGTAGTTTAGAAGAAGCCCTTAGAATTGCATTAAAAAGAATTGTTGGAGCATATTGCATTTTGCTTATTTCACAGGATGATCCTGAAACCATTATTGCCGCCAGAAAAGGAAGCCCATTGGTTATTGGCATTGGTAAAGGAGAACATTTCTTGGCTAGTGACGCATCTCCTATTATTGAATATACCAAGGAAGTAGTCTATGTAAATGACTATGAAATTGCCATTGTTAGACCGGATGAATTGATCTTGAAAAATTTAGGTAATGAAAAACAAACTCCATTTATTACCAAACTAGATATGGAATTAGCTGCCATTGAAAAAGGTGGTTATGAACATTTCATGTTAAAAGAAATACACGAGCAACCCGATACCATTTTTGATTGTTTGCGTGGTCGCTTACAACCTGAAAATGGCATTATTGTTATGGGAGGCGTAGAGAATCATATAGACGCTTTAAAAAATGCCAATCGTATTCTAATTGTAGCATGTGGTACTAGTTGGCATGCTGGCTTATTAGCAGAATACCAAATTGAAGAATTGTGTCGCATTCCAGTTGAGGTAGAATATGCTTCTGAATTTAGGTATCGTAATCCCGTAATACATCCAGGTGATGTAATCATTGCTATTTCTCAAAGTGGTGAAACCGCAGATACATTGGTGGCTTTGGAAAGTGCCAAAGCCAAAGGTGCTTTTATCTTTGGTGTTGTAAACGTAGTAGGAAGCAGTATTGCTAGGTTAAGCCATGCTGGTGCTTATTCTCACGCAGGTCCAGAAATTGGAGTTGCTAGTACCAAGGCTTTTACTGGCCAATTAGCAGTTTTAGCAATGATGGCATTAAAGATTGGATATGCCAAAGGAACCATTACCCAAGAAAGGTATTTACACCTGATGCTTGAATTGCAAGCTGTACCTGAAAAGGTAAGAGAAATTCTAAGCGACACTAGTAATATTCAACGCATTGCTGAAAAATACAAAGACGCCAGAGACTTTTTATTCCTAGGTCGTGGATACAATTTCCCCATTGCCCTGGAAGGTGCATTGAAGCTTAAAGAGATCTCTTACATTCACGCAGAAGGCTATCCTGCTGCAGAAATGAAACATGGCCCAATAGCACTTGTTGATAAGGATTTGCCAGTAGTTTTTGTGGCAACCAAAGATTCTTATTACGAGAAGATTGTTTCCAATGTACAGGAGATTAAAGCTAGAAGTGGTATGGTCATTGCCGTTGCAACCGTTGGTGATGAGATTATTCCAGGCATGGCCGATGATACCATGTATGTACCTGATGCGGATGAATTAATTGCACCTTTATTGAGTGTGATTCCAATGCAATTACTAAGTTATTATGTTGGTCTTGCCAAGGGATTAGATGTAGACAAACCACGTAATCTAGCCAAGAGTGTCACTGTAGAATAATTTATTCACCCCTCCCCAAAAGCCATTTGAATGTCTAAAAATATCATTTCAAAAACCGCTTTAAATTCTTTGGGGTATGGATTTATCCAAGCACCCTATCTTCCAAAAGGAAAGGATGAATACTACCTGCGCAATATTCAAAATAGGAATGGTATTAATTACCGCCAATTGGATGCCTATGAAATTGAAGTATTAGTTAGGAACCGCAATACCAGTGATGACTGGAATAAATTATTGGTGTCCGATGCATTTAATCCTGAACTAGTTAAAAACTGTAAGTTTTATGGTCTGGTTAGGATTGGAAAACTAGAATCACTTTGTTTGGGTTTTAGTGACTTAAAAGTGCCTGTGGGATTGTATAACTCTACTATTATTAGCTGTGATTTTGGGGACAATGTTGTCATTGATAATGTACACTATCTGGCTCATTATATTATTGGTTCAGAAGTAATCATTACCAATGTGGATGAAATGGTCACCACCAACCATAGTAAATTTGGAAATGGTATTTTAAAGGAAGGTGAAGAGGAAGATGTGCGCATTTGGATGGAAATTTGCAATGAGAATACGGGTAGAAAAGTGCTACCCTTTGTTGGAATGTTACCTGGAGATGCCTTTCTCTGGAGTAAATACAAAGACGATGATATTCTTCAAGAAAAATTCAAGCAACTTACGGCAAAACAATTTAAACCGCATAGAGGCTATTATGGTAAAATTGGTGACCGTACTGTAATTAAAAACACCAAGATTCTCAAAGATGTTTGGATTGGTTCTGATGCCTATATCAAGGGGGCAAATAAGTTGAAAAACTTAACCATTAATTCTGGTGAAGAAGGCAAAACACAAATTGGAGAAGGTTGTGAAATTGTAAACGGAATTATTGGTTACGGATGCAGATTGTTTTATGGCATTAAAGCGGTGCGATTTGTAATGGCAGATCATTCACAACTCAAATATGGGGCACGTTTGATCAACTCTTATTTGGGACCCAATGCTACTATCTCTTGTTGTGAAGTTTTGAACTCATTGATATTCCCAGCTCACGAACAACACCATAACAATAGTTTTCTTTGTGCAGCAGTGGTAATGGGTCAAAGTAATATTGCAGCTGGAGCCACCATTGGTTCAAATCACAATAGCAGGGGGGCAGACGGTGAAGTGGTTTTGGGTAGAGGTTTTTGGCCGGGACTCTGTGTGAGTCTCAAACACAATTCCAAGTTTGCCAGTTTCACCATTTTATCAAAAGGGGATTATCCAGCAGAATTAAATGTACAGGTTCCATTCTCATTGGTTAGTAATGATGTAAGTAAGGACCAATTGGTTGTAATGCCTGGATATTGGTTCTTATACAATATGTATGCACTTGCAAGAAATGCTTGGAAATATATTGACCGTGACAAGCGCATTGAAAAGATCCAGCATATTGAATACGATTATTTAGCTCCAGATACCATCAATGAAATATTTACTGCATTACAATTACTAGAAATTGCAACAGGAAAAGCCTACCAGCTCAAAATGCATCCTGGTAAAAAAATCAGTAAAGAAGAGACCATTGCCATTGGTAAGAACCTTCTCAAAACTGGAAATAAAATTGTGGACCAATTAGAAATTCTTGCTGAGGGTTTTGAAAACGGCAAGCGTAAAGTTGTCTATACCAAAGTTTTAAAAGCCTATAAAGTGTTTGAAGACTTAATTGTTTTCTATGGCGTTAGGGCCATATTGGGACTAATTAAGCAAGGCGGCATTACTAATTTTGCGCATTTGATCCAAGCTATGCCAGCTAAAACCCTTCGTAATAATTGGATTAATTTGGGTGGTCAATTAATGCCTGAATCAGAATTATTGGTACTTAGAAAGAAAATCAATACAGATAAAATTAAAAGCTGGGATGAGATTCATAATTTCTATGAAACCATGGGAACTAAGTATGAAACGCAAAAAACTGCCCATGCTTTGGCATCGCTTTCTGAACACTTGGGAATCCATCTTAAAAAAATCAGCCCTGAGCAATTCAATAGTTTATTAGGAGCTGTGATTAGTACTAAGGAATGGATGGCCAAGGGAATTTATGATTCTAAAGCAAAGGATTTTGTAAACCCTTATAGAAAAATGGTATATGAAACCACAGCCGAAATGAATGCGGTGGTAGGGAAATTAGAAGACAATAGTTTTATCAAAGAACAGGTAGTTGATTTGAAGCGATTTAAAAGAGAAATCTCTGCAATTAGAAAAGCATTTTCAAAATAATAACCATTTACTAAAAACAAGGGCTGCCTCATTAGAGACAGCCCTTGTTTTTTATTAGCATCTGTTCATTGAAGAACTAAGATTATAATCTCAAACCTACTCCCAATTGAATTTGTTGGTTGGTCCATTTATCTTTTTGATCAATATCATTAATATTTTTCAAGCCAATATTGTAACGACCATATAAGCGCAAGGTTTTTAGATTTACTTGTAATCCAGCCACCATTGCAAAATCACCATTGGTAAAGGCTTGCTCTCCATTTTGTAACAAATTCTTGTCTTTGTTAAGCAAGATTCCAAATTGAGGACCCGCATTCAAGGTTAACATATTTCCAATATTGTACCTGAGCAAAATTGGAATAGACAAATAATTCAAAGTAATATCATTGCTTGCTGATGGATTAAGAAGTGGTTGATACACATTTGAAAGACCTGTACCATAGGTGGTTTTGGATTGGTTCCATAAAACCTCTGGTTGAATCCCCAATTTTTTACTGAAATCAATTTCTGCAAATCCTCCTAAGTGATAAGAAAAGGCAAAACCATCATTAAAAGATGCGCCTTCTACTTGGTTTAAGTTTGCTCCTCCTTTTATTCCTAATCGGAAGCCACTTTGAGCTTTTGCTCCAAGGCTAATAGTGGTGATGGCAATTAATGCCAAAAATAAATGCTTCATAGTATTGGTTTATTTTCATCTATAATGCTAAAGCCGTGCCAAAAATTGCAAACGACCTATAAAAATAAAAAACTCATGGAATCATGTAAGCGTTTGAAGCAGTTTAAACTAGTTCAATCACGGTAATCTCTGGCATAATCCCTACCCTACCCGGGTATCCAATAAAACCAAATCCCCTGTTTACATATAATTTTTGTTTTCCATCCTCATACAGTCCTGCCCATTGTCTGTACATCCATTGTACTGGGCTCCATTTAAAATAGGGGTTTTCCAAACCAAACTGCATGCCATGGGTATGCCCAGCCAACATAAGGTCAATGTCAGGGTATTCCGTTTTTACTTGAGCATCCCAATGGCTTGGATCATGGCTCATTAAAATCTTGAATGGTATTTGTTCTGTTCCAGGATGTGCTTCATTCATTTTGCCATATTTGGGAAATCGGCCTTTGGCCCCCCAATTTTCAATCCCCAAAATGGCAATCTTGTCAGTTCCTTTTTCTAATAGAACGTGTTCATTCATCAATAATCTCCAACCCATTTGAGCATGCACTTGTTTAAGGTCATGCAAATTGGCCGATTTTTCCTCCTTGGTTGGCCATGCTACATAGTCTCCATAATCATGGTTACCCAATGTGCTATATACTCCCAAAGGGGCTTTTAACCTTCCAAAAATCACTTTATACTCGTCCATTTCAGTTGCCCTATCATTTACCAGGTCTCCGGTAAATAAAATCAAATCAGCCTGTTCTTTTAAAATCAAATCAATCCCATGATTAACGGCTTCTTTGTTCTGAAAACTGCCACTGTGAATATCGCTGATATGTACCAACTTGGTACCTTTAAAAGCAAGCGGTAAATTTTCAAAAGCTAATTTGACCCTTCTTACTTGATAATTGTATTTATTGCTAAACCCATATAAAAGAGTACCAAAAAGGGTTCCCCCAATGCCAAGACCCAACCAACTCAAAAATAAAGACCTTGGTATACCTCCACCCTCTCCCATAAATCTGGCACCAGTTTGGGGTGCTAATCTGCTCATTAACCAATAACCACCCCTTCTAAGATCGTCAATCATAAAAAAGAGGGATCCCAATAATTTGGCAAAAAACAAACCAACTAAAATGGCAAAAATGTAGTTTCTAAAAATTTTAGACGTCTGTAAGGTTTGTATATAAGGAAAAGATAATAAGAGCAAAAGAGTTGCTCCTGAGACCAACCAGTAAGTCAAATGAATGGCAAAGCGCATTTTTTCAGAAGATTGCTGGGTCACGGTTTTCAAGGCTTGAAACACGTAAAAGTCCAACAAAAGCATGAGCACGGCAATGATCCACCAGGTACTGGAATTTCTCATAAAACTATTTTTTAGGGAAGACGATTCTATTTAATTTATATTGTAAAAGCAGGGAAATTGGGTAAAAATAACCTTTTCCCTTCTTGTGATTTATAATATAACAGGAGCTAGAGAATAATGTTTTCCGAAGATGTAGGCTAAAGTGTATTTTTGGCATCCTGCTAAAATAATTTAGATGAAACTCACGTATTTAGGCCATTCCTGCTTTCAATTTGAGATCAAGGGAAAACAAATCCTTTTTGATCCCTTTATTAGCTTTAACGAGCTAGCAAAAGGAATTGATGTAAATGCCATTGAAGCGGATTATATCTTTTTGTCTCATGGACACGCAGATCATATAGCAGATGCGGTAAGTATTGCCAAAAGAACCGGGGCTAAACTGGTAGCTAATTGGGAAATACACGAATGGCTAAACAAACAGGGTGTATCCAATACCCATCCTATGAATACCGGGGGGAAATGGGAATTTGAATTTGGCACTGTAAAGGCTGTAGTAGCTCAACATAGCAGTGGCTTACCAGATGGTTCTTATGGTGGTAATCCCTTGGGGTTTGTGTTTATGACAGAGGAGGGTAACTTTTATTATAGTGGTGATACAGGTTTAACCCTAGACATGCAATTGATTCCCAAATGGGCTAAATTGGATTTTGCCCTACTTCCCATTGGTGACAATTTTAGCATGGGTGTGGCAGATGCGGTGATTTGTTCAGAATTTATTCAGTGCAATCAGGTGGTTGGAATGCATTATGATACCTTTGGATTTATCAAAATAGACCATCAAGCTGCAATTGGGGCTTTTAGAAGCGCCGGCAAAAGCTTATTATTGCCACCAATCGGCAGTACTTTGGATATTTAAAACGGATTTGATCAATAACCTGTCTGTATAATCAGACAAATGGAGGAATATATGGCAATAATCATTGGCGTGGCCAATCAAAAAGGAGGGGTGGGAAAAACGACCACCGCCATTAATGTTGCAGCAAGTTTGGCTGTATTGGAATACCGTACCTTATTGGTAGATGCGGATCCACAGGCAAATAGTACCACTGGGGTGGGATTTGACCTGCACAATATTACCAGTAGTTTATATGACTGCATGGTCAATAACACCATTGCAACGGATGTGATCTTAAAAAGTGATGTTCCCAATTTAGACATAATGCCTTCTCATATTGACTTGGTTGGTGCTGAAATTGAAATGATCAATTATCCCAATCGTGAAAATGTGATGAAGGGAATTTTAGATCAAGTAAGAGATAAATATGATTTTATTGTCATTGACTGCTCTCCCTCGCTTGGCCTAATTACTGTAAATTCATTAGTGGCTGCTGATTCTGTCATTGTTCCCGTACAATGTGAATTCTTTGCCCTAGAAGGTTTGGGTAAGCTCTTGAATACCATTAAAATTGTTCAGAATAGGTTGAACCCCGAATTGAAAATTGAAGGTATTTTAATGACCATGTATGATGGTAGATTGCGTTTGTGCAATCAAGTAGTAAGTGAAGTAAGAAGACATTTTGACGATATGGTTTTTTCTACAATTATTCATAGAAATACCAGACTGAGCGAAGCTCCAAGTGTAGGTAAACCAGTCATCCTTTACGATGCAGAAAGTAAGGGAGCCGTTAATTATCTGAACCTTGCAAAAGAAATATTGCAAAACAACGGACTCACCAAAATGAGTAACGAAGAAAGAATCATTGAATAGTCCCAAATAGCCAGTAAGATGAGCACACCCAAACAGAACAAGGATCTCCTAGGCAAAGGAATCCGTTCCTTATTACAAAATATAGACGCGGACCTGAAAACCACGGAAGGCAATTTAAAAACCAATGTGGTAGAAGAAGCAACAGGAACTAACAGATTGGCTATAACAGAAATTGTGATCAATCCAAAACAGCCAAGAAGGGATTTTGATGAGACTGCTTTGAATGAACTTGCCACTTCTATTAAACTGCACGATATTATTCAACCATTGACCGTTTCAAAATTGGCCAATGGTAAATACCAATTAATTGCCGGAGAACGTAGGTTTAGGGCTTCTAAAATTGCAGGATTAAAAGATGTTCCAGTTTATATTAGACAGGCCAATGATCAACAGTTACTGGAACTGGCATTGTTGGAAAATTTGCAAAGAGAGAACCTGAATGCAGTGGAGATTGCATTGAGTTATAAGCGTATGATGGAAGAATTGAGCTACACCCAGGAACAGGTAGCCGAACGCATGGGTAAAGAAAGAAGTACCGTTACCAACTATATTAGATTATTAAAATTACCACCAGATATTCAACTGGCTGTTCGTAATGGTTCTTTGAGCATGGGACACGCCCGAGCATTGGTAAATATTGATACCATTGACAAGCAATTATTTGTTTTCAAAGAAATCATTTCAAAGGGTTTGAGTGTAAGACAAACCGAAGAATTGGTTCGCAAAATGTATAAGGCAGACAAACAGGGGGCTGTTAAACCTTCTGTAAAAAATGAACTGCCTCCTGCATACAGAAAAATAGAGGATAATTTAGCATCGCATTTTGGAACAAAAGTCCGAATGGCGCATAACAAAAAAGGCTATGGCAGCATTAGTATAGAATATTATTCTCTAGAAGAATTGAATAAGATTTTAGAAGCTATGCATGTTACGGTCAGTTAATCCTACATGAATCCATATCGAATTCTCATATTGTTGATGGTTAACTTTTTGCTGTTTCTGCATGCTAGTGCACAAACAGAAACTAATGCCCGAAAAGTTGTACCAAGTAATTCCATGAGTCCTGTTGCCGATACAGGGTCTTTGATAAAAAAAGATAGCGTAGTTAAACATGACCCCAGAAAAGCCACCAGAAGGTCTGCAATAATTCCAGGCTGGGGTCAAGCTTATAACCGTGAATATTGGAAAATCCCCTTGGTCTACGGCGCCATTGCCATACCAACTGTGATGTTTGTGTACAATAACAATTGGTACAAGAAAACAAAATATGCTTACGAGGCAAAATACAATGCTGAAACTACAGGAGACACTACTGGTTTAGCGGCTATAGATCCGGATTTAAAAAACTTGAGTACTACATCGCTTCAGAGTTATAGAAATAGTTTTAGACGGGATAGGGACTATAGCATCTTGTTCTTTTTATTGGCTTGGGGGCTGAATGTAGTAGATGCTACGGTTTTTGGCCATTTGAAAGATTTTGACGTAAGCAACAACTTAAGCATGAATTTAAAACCGCAATTCAATCCCAACACAAAGAGTTCTGGTTTGATGGTCACATTCCATCCAAAAAAACCAGCAAAAAAACTCTATGAAGTAAGATAGAAAAGTAAATATTTTGATATGAAAATTGCATTAATTGGATATGGCAAAATGGGCAAAGCCATAGAACAAATTGCCCTTACAAAAGGTCATGAAATTGTATTGAAAATAGATATTAATAATGCCGCTGATTTTAATGCAGAAAATATAGCCAAGGCCGATGTGGCTATTGAATTCACTGGACCCCATAGTGCATTTGCAAATGTGATGAAATGTTTGGATCTAGGTATTCCGGTGGTTTGTGGATCAACAGGTTGGCTAGAAAAATGGGATATTGTAAAAGAGCGTTCCGAACAAAGTGGTGGGGCTTTAGTTTATGCGAGTAATTATAGCATTGGCGTTAATTTGTTTTTTGAATTGAACAAATATTTGGCAGCTTTAATGGAATCACACAGCGAATACAATGTGTTGATGGAGGAGATTCACCACACAGAAAAAAAAGACGCACCAAGTGGAACTGCTATCACACTTGCTGAGCAGGTGCTAGCTGCCATTAGTAGGAAAAAGAATTGGGTAAATGATACTACAAATGCTACCGAAGAGCTTTCCATCATTTCTAAAAGAATAGATCCGGCGCCCGGAACACATACTATAAAATATACTTCTTCTGTGGATGATATTGAGATTACACATACAGCACATAACCGAATTGGTTTTGCTGGTGGGGCAGTTCTTGCAGCGGAATTTTTGAAAGGGAAAAAGGGTATTTACAACATGAAAGATGTATTGGGCTTATAATCCAATTTAAATTATACAAAGCACAAAAAAGCCATGCAATCGTAACTGCATGGCTTTTCATTTATAGAACTATCTATTAGATTTTAAAAGAGAATCCAAGTTTAACATTAAATGCCCTTGAAGTACTAACTGCTGGAATAGGTTGATTCCAACCAGTTTGGGTAGCTTGTAATTCCAATCCAAACAAACGAATGCCCGCTCCATATTCATAAATTAAACTATTAGAAGAAATACTAACATTGGAATAAGTCATTTTAGCGTTACCTAGGTTTCCCAATAGGAATATTTTGCCAAGGAAAATATATTGTCTAAGACCGGCTTTAATGGTTGTCATTCTCAAATTACCAGCAAGGTTTCCATTGGTATTGGCAAAAGTTTGATAACCTAAAGTTCCAACCAACATGGTTGAACCTAGCCCTAATCCACCACCTGCTTCACCACCCAATCCAGCTTTGTAAGCGTCTTTAAAACTGCTATTAGTTGGGGTTGCATAGTTAACATTGGCAAAAATTTGGGCATGGGGTAACTTGAACTGTGCGGAAGATTTTCCAGCAACAAAAAGCATTACCATCAGGGTCAGGATATACTTTGTATTTTTGTACATATTTTTAATTTGTGTAAAGAAACTAAAATTCTTTAAATTAACCCTCAAATTAACGACTGCAAGCCCAAAAATCATGCTATCTAAGAAAACTCAATACGCATTTAAAGCACTTACCTATTTAGCAGAACAGGAAAAAGACCTGCCAGTTTTAATTGCAGAAATTTCTAAAAAGAAAAAAATACCCCTTAAATTTTTGGAAAACATCTTGCTTGAATTGCGCAAAGCAGGCATGTTAGAAAGCAAGAAGGGCAAGGGAGGTGGCTATTTTTTAAAACAGGATCCTACTAAAATCCCTTTATCAAAAGTAATGCGTTTAATTGAGGGGCCAATTGCCTTGCTCCCCTGTGTGAGTCTGAATTTTTATAAAAGATGCAAGGACTGTGATGAAAAGAATTGTGGCCTCAATCATGTGATGATTGAAGTAAGAGACAATATGCTCCAAATTCTTGAAAACAAAACAGTGGCTGATTTAACAGGGAAATAGTTTCAATAAAAAAATTGTTACTATTTTAAATTTACCAGCATATCCTTTGTCATTTTGTCCAAATCAAATTCAGGCTTCCAACCCCAATCCTGATTGGCAACTGAGTCATCAATGCTTTGAGGCCAACTATCGGCAATGGCCTGTCTATAATCTGGTTCACAAGTCAATTGAAAATCAGGGATACTCTTTTGAATAGATGCAGCTATTTCTTTTGGCGAGAAACTCATTCCAGAAATATTATAAGAAGTTCTTACAGAAATTTGATTGGCAGGTGCGTGCATTAATTCCATGGTAGCCCTAATAGCATCAGGCATATACATCATGGGCAAATAACTATCTTCTCTTAAAAAGCATTTGTATTTTTTCTCAGCTAGTGCTTCTAGATAAATTTCAATAGCGTAGTCTGTAGTTCCTCCCCCAGGAGCCGATTTATAACTAATTAATCCAGGATAACGGATACTGCGAACATCAACACCGTAACGCTGGTGATAATAATTACACCAAAATTCTCCAGCGTATTTACTAATCCCATAAACAGTTGTAGGTTCAATAATGGTTTGTTGAGGGCAGCTTTGTTTAGGAGAAGTAGGTCCAAAAACGGCAATACTGCTTGGCCAATATACCTTATCCAAATGTTCTTCCCTAGCAATGTCTAGTACATTGAGTAAGCCTTGCATATTTAAATGCCAGGCCAAGTTGGGATTCTTCTCTCCTGTGGCAGAAAGTATGGCAGCCAATAAATAAATCTGGGTAATATTTTGGCGGATCACCTGTACATGCAGCATTTCTTTGTTCATCACATCCATGCTTACATAGGGACCAGTACCTTTTAATAATTCATTCTCCTCCCTTAAATCAGAAGCTACTACGTTGGCAGAACCATATATTTTACGCAGTGCAAGGGTCAACTCCACTCCTATCTGTCCACAAGCACCAATTACTAGAATTTTATCTTTTGCCATATGAGTTTTTTAAGGGCTTCAAAAATAAAGCTATTCACCAAACTAACAGTGGTTATCTTTTAGATTGTATGTAAGAATGGATGGTCGGTTGATTTCACTTATTTTCGCAAGCGAAATTCCATTTCATAAAACCCTGCCCATGCTACCCCATTATTTAAAAGCCTTATTTCAAAACCAGTCATATAACCCCAACCATTTTTTCTTGATAGCTGGTCCCTGTGTGGTTGAATCGGAAGAAATGGTGATGGAAATTGCCCACAGAGTCTCTGGAATCTGCAAAAACCTAGAAATTCCTTACGTTTTTAAAGCTTCTTATAGAAAAGCAAATAGAACCAGTGCCAATTCCTTTACGGGTATTGGGGATGATAATGGGTTGGGCTTAATCAAAAAAGTAGGTACGCAATTTGGCTTACCCACTACCTCAGATATACACGCCCACGAAGAAGCAGCCATGGCTGCCCCTTTTATTGATATTCTTCAAATTCCGGCGTTTCTATGCCGTCAAACGGATTTACTGGTAGCTGCTGCCGAAACAGGCAAGATTGTTAATGTAAAAAAAGGACAATTCCTGAGTGGCCCATCTATGAAATTTGCCGTGGACAAAATTCGCAAAGCAGGCAATGAACAAGTGATGCTAACGGAAAGAGGTAATAGTTTTGGGTATACAGACTTGGTGGTAGACTATCGGAATATTCCTTGGATGCAGGAACACCAGACCCCAGTGATCATGGACTGTACCCATGCCCTACAACAACCTAATCAAACATCGGGTGTTACTGGGGGGAATCCTCAATTAATTGGAACCATTGCCAAAGCAGCTATCGCCACAGGCGCAAATGGGCTGTTTATTGAAACCCATCCAAAACCATCAGAAGCCAAAAGCGATGGAGCCAATATGTTACAATTAGATTTATTGGAACCTTTATTGGAACAATTAATTAAGATACGTAGGGCGGTTATCTAGAAATTTGTAAAAGACTGATGTTATTGGACTCAACTAAGGTTTCAAATGCACCATGTAATTGTAATTAAAACAGTCAATTACCAATTGCGCAAGGGATTCCTACGGGCTGCAAGAATATAGTTCTTGATATTGATCCAGAAGGCCAAGATCATATAAACTAATATGGGAGATCCCATGGTTAGGAAAGAGATATAAATGAACCACATCCTAATCTTGGAGCTGGCAATACCAAATTTTTCCCCAATGGCGGTACAAACCCCAAATGCGTGCATTTCTATGTTCTCACGGATTTTCTGCATGTTTTTAATTTATAGGGGGGTGAATACAATGTAAAACTAGACAATTGAAATGAATATTTGTTCAAAACAGTTTGTTTATAGACCCTGTTTTAACGTAAATTCGCGCAAACCTGAATAAAACTAAGGAAACTTGGTTTTTGACGGTAAGACTGAATTATTCATCATCTCAATCATAAATTGTTTTAGCTATGGCTTTTGATATCGAAATGATCCGTGCCAGGTACGCAGAAATGCCTGCCAAAGTTGATGCAGCCCGAACCGCACTGGGCAGACCACTGACCCTGTCAGAAAAAATTCTGTTTTCCCATTTGCACGCCGATCAGGCTTTGAGTGGATTTGAGCGTGGTAAACATTATGTAGATTTTGCACCAGACCGCGTAGCCATGCAAGACGCAACTGCTCAAATGGCATTGTTGCAATTTATGCAAGCCGGACGCCCTAAAGTAGCAGTACCTTCTACGGTACACTGTGATCACTTGATTACAGCTAAAGTAGAAGCCAAACAAGATTTACAAGTAGCCAATTCTGAAAGTAAGGAAGTTTATGATTTCTTGGCTTCAGTTTCTAACAAATATGGGATTGGATTTTGGAAACCAGGTGCTGGAATTATTCACCAAGTGGTTTTGGAAAACTATGCATTCCCTGGTGGTATGATGATTGGTACCGATTCTCATACTGTAAATGCGGGTGGATTGGGTATGATTGCCATTGGTGTTGGCGGCGCTGACGCTTGCGATGTAATGGCAGGTCTACCTTGGGAATTAAAATGGCCCAAATTGATTGGTGTAAAATTGACTGGTAAATTGAGCGGCTGGACTGCTCCAAAGGACGTGATTTTAAAAGTAGCGGGTATTCTTACTGTAAAAGGTGGAACAGGTGCTATTGTTGAATATTTTGGAGAAGGTGCTACAAGCATGAGTTGCACTGGTAAAGGAACCATTTGTAATATGGGTGCTGAAATTGGCGCTACCACTTCTACATTTGGTTATGATGAAAGCATGAGCCGTTATTTAGCTGCTACTGGCAGGGCCGATATTGCTGCTGCTGCTGATCAAATTAAGTCTTACCTGACTGCTGATCCTGAAGTATATGCCAATCCTTCACAGTATTTTGACGAAGTGATTGAAATTGATTTGAATACTTTAGAACCACATTTAAACGGACCATTCACCCCAGATTTAGCTACTCCAATTTCTAAAATGAAAGAAGTTGCAGCGGCAAATGGTTGGCCAACCAAGGTTGAAGTGGGTTTAATTGGATCTTGTACCAACTCCTCTTATGAAGATATTAGTCGTGCCGTAAGCCTAGCCAAACAAATTGGCGAGAAAGGTTTAAAACTGGCAGCTGAATTTAAAATCACTCCAGGCTCTGAGCAAGTACGTTATACCATTGAAAGAGATGGATTCTTGGGTGTATTTGAATCAGTTGGTGCCGATGTATTTGCCAATGCTTGCGGACCTTGTATTGGTATGTGGGATCGTGTAGGTGCAGAGAAGAAAGAAAGAAATACCATTGTTCATAGTTTCAACAGAAACTTTGCCAAACGTGCCGATGGTAACCCCAATACTTTTGCATTTGTAGCTTCTCCAGAATTGGTTACCGCACTGGCTATTGCTGGTGACTTAACTTTTAATCCATTAACAGATACCTTAACCAATGACAAGGGTGAACAAGTAAAATTGGATGAACCAAGTGGTCAGGAATTACCAGTTCGCGGATTTGCAGTAGAAGATGCTGGATACCAAGCTCCTGCAGCTGATGGTTCTGGTGTAACTGTTGCAGTTGATCCAGTAAGTAAAAGATTGCAATTATTAGATCCATTTGCGGCTTGGGAAGGAACCGATTTAAAAGGTTTGAAACTCTTGATCAAAGCAAAAGGAAAATGTACCACTGACCATATCTCTATGGCGGGTCCTTGGTTAAAATTCCGTGGACATTTGGATAATATCAGTAACAATATGTTGATTGGTGCAGTCAATTTCTATAATGAGAAAACAGACAATATCAAGAACCAATTGACTGGTGAATATGGTCCAGTTCCGTCAACTCAACGTGCTTATAAAGCAGCAGGTATTGGTAGCATTGTAGTAGGTGATGAAAACTATGGTGAAGGTAGTAGCCGTGAACACGCAGCTATGGAACCAAGACATTTGGGTGTACGCGTAGTATTGACCAAATCATTTGCTAGGATTCATGAAACCAACCTGAAAAAACAAGGAATGTTGGCATTGACTTTCAATGACAAATCTGACTATGACAAAATTCAGGAAGATGATAGCGTAGATGTGATTGGTTTGACCAGTTTTGCACCCGGCACAGCATTGACTTTGGTGTTCAATCATGCAGATGGTTCTAGTGATACCGTTGTAGCCAACCATACCTACAATGAACAGCAGATTGAATGGTTCAAAGCAGGAGCTGCCTTGAATATTATTCGCAAACAAGTTGCTGGTGCATAAATCAGTAACTGATCAATATTAAAAAGGCCCCGAACAATCGGGGCCTTTTTATTGGAAATGTCTCGTCCTGAAAAAAGTTGACTACAAAATGAATTTGTATGCAACAGTTAACAATCCGCATCAAAAGCGGTCAGCCTCAAAAAAGATTTAGTGAGGCTTTTAAAAAAGAAGTAGTTCGCGATTACGAGCAAGGGCTTTTAAACAAG
>CALRXV020000014.1:0-90391 GCA_943372225.1 Chitinophaga pinensis
TTGTCAGAGAGAAAAGAGACAAAGCCGCGCATAGTCTTCCAGAATGGGAGCAACTCAGACAATGGGCATCTGATATCAAATACCATGGCTTGAGTAATATGCACCAGTTATTGGTGGACTTTGAAAAAAAAGCCATCGCCAACGGCATAGAAGTGCATTGGGCAGTAGACGGCAAAGAGCATAATGAGATTATTTATAAAATTATCCAAGACAACCAAATAGAAAGAATTGTCAAGAGCAAGAGCATGCTCACAGAAGAGTGTCATTTAAATGAGTTCTTGACGGAGAAAGGCGTAGAAGTAGTAGACACGGACCTAGGTGAAAGAATTGTGCAGTTTAGAAAAGAAGCACCTAGTCATATTGTACTTCCTGCCATCCATCTAAAAAAACAAGACGTGAGTGAAACCTTTCACAAACATCTTGGAACAGAGAAGGGCAACAATGATCCACAGTATTTAACGGAAGCAGCAAGGGGGCATTTAAGAGATAAATTTATTGCATCGGAACTGGCTATTACAGGTGTGAACTTTGCAGTAGCTGAAACAGGTGGTTTTGTGGTCTGCACCAATGAAGGCAATGCAGACATGGGAGCCCACGCTGCCAAGATTCATATTGCTTGCATGGGTTTTGAAAAAATCATTCCCAAGGCAGAGCATTTAGGCGTGTTCTTAAGACTACTTGCTAGAAGTGCAACGGGTCAACCCATTACTACTTATAGCAGTCATTTTAGCAAACCTAGAGTTGGTCAGCAAATGCATATTGTGATAGTGGACAATGGTAGGAGCAGACAATTGGGTAGGGAATCCTTTAGAAACTCGCTTAAGTGCATTAGGTGTGCCGCTTGTTTTAACACTTGTCCTGTGTATAGAAGAAGTGGTGGTCATAGTTATCATACGGCTGTGGCGGGCCCCATAGGCTCTATCTTGAATCCCAATCTAGACATGGAGGCCAACAAGGATCTACCCTTTGCCAGCACGCTCTGTGGTAGTTGTAGCAATGTATGTCCGGTGAAGATTAATATTCACGAGCAATTGTATCTCTGGCGTCAAGAAATTACCAAGGAAGGGATGGCAGCAAAAGGAAAAACGGTGGCCATGTGGGGCATGTCTGAAGTATTGGCTCATCCAAGCATATATCGCATGGCGGGTAAGATGGGAAGATGGGTTGTAAAGCACTTGCCCTTCTTAACCAATAATGGATTGAATCCTTGGTTTAAACAGCGTGAAATGCCTGAAGCTCCCAAAGAGAGTTTTAGAGAATGGTATCTAAACAACAAGCAAAAATGAGTGCAAGAGAAACCATACTAGCTGGCATCATGGCCAATCAACCATTGGGGCAGGACTTGCCGGTGATTGATGTATCAGCAGTAATTCAATACCAGAGCAATCTAACCCAGTTCAAAACCGTATTGGAAAGTATTGGTGGGAAAGCTGTTGAAATCAGCGGTTGGACTGCATTGCAGGATATGATGCAAGCAGATTTGGAGCAAGGTAAAGGCGTAGTGAATGCCATTGCGGAAATAGGAAGTATTGATCCAGCACTTGCTAGTTTAGAAGCAGCGGAATTAGCTTCAGTTCAAAGGGCTTATTTAAAAGGAGGGATTGCCGTTGCAGAAAATGGATCTATTTGGTTAGATGAAGCCTCCATGATCAACCGATTGTTGCCTTTTATTGCGGAACATTTGGTCATAGTTATTGAGTCAAACAATATAGTGGCTACCATGCACCATGCTTATCAGCAGGTTTCTAGTTTTGATACTGGTTTTGGTATGTTTTTGGCTGGTCCATCTAAGACCGCAGATATTGAACAGAGTTTGGTGATTGGGGCACATGGGGCCAGAAGTTTGTTGGTTTGTATTATTCCTTAATACTTGACCTTCTTATACATAAGTTAATATACACAATCCCTGTAAATAAGATAAGGGCTGCTAAGAGCAATGTCAAATCTATCATGGGAATACCCCAATAATTAAGTGCTGCAATTCCTTGAATCATGAGTAATGTTTCATTGATGATAATTCCAAATACAAATATTCCAATTGCTTTGGACATTTGTTGATTGGTTTGTAAGAAATGTTGATTCCAGGTAAATGCAATTAAAAAAATGCTGACAAATCCCAATAAGACCAAGTGCAAATAACCAATAACAATTGGTCTAAATCCGAATGCCAATTTACTCAAACTGGGAATGGTAGAGCCTAACTGTAACAATGTTTTGATGATAAATGCCAGAACTGCTAATTGGAATAGCCAAATGGAAGTACTAGTGAATATAGGCTTAAGCAATTCCTTATATTGTACGATTATTTTTAATACTAATAGCAAGGCCCATACTTGAACTAAAGCGGCAAGCAAGACAATGCAATATGCCCACACGGGTATAGGAAGCCATAGTGCAGACAAAAAATAAGCTGGTAAACATGCTATGCCAAATAGTAGAACAATTTTTTTCAAAGGCAATGCTAATCCATGCAAATGTTCTATTTGACTAAAAAGTAACCCCAATATGGCAAAAAAGAACCAACCATTGTATTGAAAATGTAAATAGAAATATACACTTGCTAAGTACCAGTTTTGGTGTAGGTTTTTAGTAACCATCATCCAGGCCAAAGCAAATGTTCCAAAGGATGAAACAAAATTTGCACACAAAGCAAACTTAAAAGCTATGCTGCTAGGTAATCCTAGCCCATGATTGTTTAAATCTTTCCAATATTTAATAGCGAAAGCATAGCTAATAAAAATTGATAATGTTGAAAATGTAATGGAAACGGGACCGTATCCTTGAAAGGGAAAACTCAATAACATGCCATAAGCAGAAATAAGATTTCCATTAATCAATAATCTATATTCTTTATATACTTGATTTCCCTTAGTATTAGCTAATACGGCTACTAATAGTACAAATAATAAATGGGTAACCCAGCCAGAAAATGCAAAATGAGAGTGTCCATGTAATAAGTGTTTCTGATCTATCCAGGGCAGAGAGAAGGCAATTTTATATCTTAATATACATCCAATACTGGCTACTAGAAAAAGATTTAAAAATGCTAATTGAAGCCATTGCTTTTTCATGAATTCTTAAACTTGTTAAGCAAAACAAGGTCAATTCATGCAGCATAATTATGATTAGAATCATAATCAGCAATAGACCTTCCCTTTGTCAATGGTTAAAATGCCTTTCTCATGCATACTCCTGATTGTTCTAATTACAGTTTCCACCCTTAATCCTGTCATGTCAGCAATTTGTTGACGCGTTAAGTTTAGTTGATTACACTCTGGACAAAAATTCTTGTTCTCTTTTTTTAAGTAGTTGAGCAAGGTAGAAATTCTTGCTTCGGGGGCTTGCAAAGCCAAAGATTTTAATAATAGGAATTTGAATCTAACTCTTTTGGCTAGTAGTTTGGTAAAGGAGAAGTGAATATCAGGATTGTCTCTGATGAGTTGCATAAAACTGTTCTTACTTAGCCTGATAATCATTGTGGGTTCTTCCGCAATTGCAGTAGCAGCATAAGGGCCACCATCAAACAAAGGAATTTCTCCAAAACATTCACCAGGTTCAATAATGGTTTGAATGTATTCCTTACCTTCTTCATCAATGTTAAACCATTTTACAGATCCATATATCAATTGCATATAGAATTGGCAGCTAGTCCCTTCTTTAAAAATGATTTCTGCTTGGTCTAATTTCTTATATGTGGCACCCCAAGCCAGAAGTAAGTCTACGTCAACCATAAAACATATTTTAAGTATGTTGTAAAACTATCTTTCTGCAGCCCCAAGGCTTATGATTCTTATTAGCCAGTAACATGATTTTAGTCATGTTTTTAATTTTTGCTAATGGAAGTATATCTTTTTTAAGAGCAAGTTCTTCCTATATGATTTGACGCATAAAATCCCAAAACTAGACTCAGTAATCTTGTATCCTTAATAACATGTAAAACAGAACAATATGAAAAGAGTCTTATTTGGATTAACCATTCTTTTGGCATTGTATGCTTGCGGAAGCCAAGAAAGTGCTAATCCTGCCTCAAATGCAGCGGATGCGTCCAAGCCAGCAGAAACAACCGCTGGATATGACCCAAATAGAGGTGAGGGAAAATTCAAAGATGTAGTAGTTGATTCAAAATTGAATGCAACATTGGCTGAGTCTGGCAATAAAGTTTACGGGGTAAAATGTAGTAGTTGCCATAAAACAACAGAAGAAAAATTGGTAGGACCAGGATGGAAAGGAGTAACTACTAGAAGAAGTGCTGCATGGATTTTGAATTTTATAACTAATACGGATGCGATGATTACTAAAGATCCAGCTGCACAAGCTCAATTAGAAATCTGTTTGGTAAGGATGCCCAATCAAAACCTTAGTGATGATGATGCCAAAAGCTTATATGAGTTTATGCGCAAAGTAGATGGTGTGCACTAAGCGAATAATCAATAAATCAATTTTATTTCTCAATTAAAAATAACGCTATGAATCTCTCTGCAAAAAAACTGTTAGCTACGGCTTCAGTCATCTGTTTGATAGGGGTGCCTGCTTGTAAACCCAAAAATGCGGGAAATGCGGTCAGTGCCGATGCTGCATTGAAAGCTTATGTGGCACCTGGAAAATATGATAGTTATTACAATTTTGTTTCTGGGGGTTTTAGTGGCCAAATGGCAGTGTATGGATTGCCTAGTGGTAGACTCTTAAGAGTCATTCCTGCCTTTTCTGTTGATCCAGAAAAGGGTTGGGGATTTAGTGAAGAAACCAAACCCATGTTAAATACCTCGCATGGATTTGTTCCTTGGGATGATTTACACCATCCTGAACTTTCCCAAACAAACGGAGAAGTGGATGGTCGTTGGATTTTTGGTAATGCCAACAATACGCCTAGGGTAGCAAGAATTGATTTAGCTACTTTTAGAACAGCTGAAATTATTGAATTGCCCAATAGTGCTGGAAACCACTCTTCTCCCTTTATTACTGAGAATACAGAGTATGTAGTAGCTGGTACCAGATTTAGCGTGCCTCCAGATAACGTCAATGGTGATGTACCAATTAATACTTATAAACAAAATTTTAAAGGAACCTTGAGCTTTATTAGTGTTGACAAAGGCGATGGTAAAATGGATATTGCATTCCAAATACAATGTCCGGGAGTCAATTTTGATTTAAGTCATGCGGGTAAAGGAAAGTCTCATGGATGGTTCTTCTTTAGTTGCTATAATACTGAACAGGCCAGTACACTCTTAGAAGTAAATGCTTCTCAAAGGGACAAGGATTTTATTATGGCAGTTAACTGGAAAAAAGCAGAAGAGTATTTAAAAGCTGGAAAAGGAAGAAAGCAATCAGTTAAATATGCTAGCAATAGGTATGATGAGAAAACTCACACAGCTACGTCAACCATTAAAACAGAAGTAATTGTCTTGGATGCCAAAGAATTAAAAGATATCTGTTACATGATTCCCTGCCCTAAATCACCTCATGGTTGCGATGTTGACCCAACTGGTGAGTACATTGTAGGTAGTGGAAAATTGGCAGCACTTATTCCAGTATTTAGTTTTGATAAAATGGTGAAAGCTATTGCAGCAAAAGATTTTATTGGTGACTATGATGGTATTCCTGTAATAAAATATGAATCGGCATTATACGGAGAAGTTAAAAAGCCTGGCCTTGGACCCCTGCATACCGAATTTGATGGTAAGGGTAATGCTTATACTTCATTCTTTGTATCTAGTGAAGTAGTCAAATGGAATATCAAGGATTTAAAAGTACTGGATCGTGTACCTACTTATTATTCAGTGGGGCATTTATGCATTCCTGGTGGTGACAGTAAAAAACCATCTCCTAAATATTTGATTGCCTATAATAAAATTACCAAGGACCGCTATTTGCCAACGGGTCCTGAACTTGCTCAAAGTGCCCAACTTTATGACATTAGTGGGGATAAAATGCAGTTAATCTTAGACTTTCCAACCATTGGAGAGCCTCACTATGCTCAGGCAGTTGAAGCTGATATTGTTAGAAAGAATTCGGTTAAATTCTTTAAAATTGATGAGAACAAGCATCCTTATGTTGCCAAGGGTGAGGGCGCAACTAAAGTGGTAAGAGAAGGTAATAAAGTTCATGTGTATATGACTTCTATTCGTTCTCACTTTTCTCCTGATAATATTGAAGGGATTAAAATGGGCGATGAAGTTTATTTTCACGTAACCAATTTGGAACAGGATTGGGATGTACCACATGGCTTTGCAGTAAAAGGAGCCATAAATGCAGAATTATTGATTATGCCAGGTGAAACGCAAACCTTAAAATGGGTACCTGATAGAGTTGGTATGTTTCCCATCTATTGCACAGATTTCTGTAGTGCGCTACACCAAGAAATGCAAGGATATGTACGGGTATCACCTGCCGGAAGTTCAACCCCATTAACTTTTAGTCTAGGGGCAACAAATCCAGAGAAGGCAGCTCCCAAATCAAAATAGCTTTTAACCAATCCATTGGGTATATGCCCAATGGATTGGTTTTTGTTTTACCATTATATCCTTAGTATGAAAACGCTTTCAAGGGTGTTACTGTTTGTTTGTGCAATATTATTGGTAATAGTTTTATTTGTTCCAATGTGGCGAATTGAATTAGATGCACCCCAATATCCAGAAGGCTTGATGATGCAAATTTATCCCAATAAACTTGGCGGGAATGTTGATATCATCAATGGATTGAATCATTATATAGGAATGAAAACCCTACACGAGAATGATTTTGCTGAATTCAAAGTATTGCCAGGCATCATTGTTTTTTTTAGTATTGCCTGTATGTTGGTAGCAGTTATTGGTAGACGAAAATGGCTAGAATGGTTACTGGGAATTTTTGTATGTTTTGGTATTATAGCGATGGCTGATTTTTGGCGATGGGAATACCAATATGGACACGACCTCAACCCAGATGCAGCTATTCGAATTCCGGGAATGGCCTATCAACCTCCATTAATTGGATTTAAGCAATTACTGAACTTTGGCGCCTATTCCATCCCTGACATTGGTGGATGGATTTTTATAACTGTAGGATGCTGTTTATTGGCCATGGTTGTTTTTGAACGAAAATTACTGCGCAAATCTAGAAAGGCCTATTCTGCAAGAGTCATGTTAGTAGTGGTATTGGGTACATTAATGTTGGATGCATGTTCTTCTGGACCATCAGTTATTAAAATTGGGAAAGATGATTGCCATTTTTGCAAAATGACCATCAGTGATCCCAAATTTGGTGCTGTTTACTTAACAGGTAAAGGGAAGACCTACAAATTTGACGATATTAAGTGTATGCAGGATTTTCTTAAAACGGAACAAATTGTAAAATCTTCAAATGATGAAATTTGGCTGGTTAATTATCTAAGCCCTCATCAACTGATTAAACTAAATGATTCTTTCCTATTGCAGGGTGGTGCTATTAAAACACCTATGAACGGAAATTTGGCAGTTTTTGCCAATGAGTCCATTAAAAATCAAATGGCCAAATCACTCTTAGCAAGTCCCGTAGATAGGGCATCAATTCTCCACTAATGAAAACCTGGATTGTTTTAATGGCTATTTTCTTTTGCCTGAATGCATATTCCAAAGCCATACAGGTTGGGGGGAAAATTGGCATATCATCTATCAAGCTCGCTATTCAATTATCATCAGATGGGGATACTATTTTAGTATACCCTGGTTTATATAGAGAGGGAAATATCGTCATTAATAAAAGGATCTTGCTTAAGGGAATTAAACTACCTGTATTAGACGGGCAACACAAGTTTGAATTAATTTCTATCAAGGCAAATGGCGTTGTGGTAGATGGATTTAAAATTATCCATTCTGGAGTTTCCAGTATGGAAGATATGGGTGGTATAAAGATTTATGATTGTAGGGATGTGGTGATTCAAAACAATGTATTGGAAGATACTTTTTTTGGAATTTATACTCAGTATGGGAAAAATTGCAGTATTCTCAATAACCACTTAACAGCAGTTAGTAAAGAAGAGCAGCAAAGTGGTAATGGGATTCATTGTTGGAAAAGTGATAGTATGCGCATTATTGGAAATACCATCAATGGACATAGAGATGGGATCTATTTTGAATTTGTGACGCATTCTATTATCTGGCGAAATTATTCATTTGGAAATATCCGATATGGATTGCACTTTATGTTCTCTAACGATGACGCATATGTAAGTAATCAATTTAAAGGAAATGGGGCAGGAGTTGCAGTAATGTTTTCTCATGGTGTTAAAATGTATAGCAATCGTTTTGAAGATAATTGGGGAGATGCTGCTTATGGTTTATTGTTAAAAGAAATTTCAGATAGTTATATAGAAGCAAATGTATTTGTCAAAAATACAAGCGGTATTTATATGGAAGGTGCGAGTAGGGTTCACTTGTTTAAAAATCTTTTTGAAAATAATGGATGGGCCTTGAAAATTCAAGCAAGTTGCATGGATATTCAAGTAGAGAGAAATAATTTTCTAGGAAATAGTTTTGATGTTAGTACCAATGGAAGTTTGGTATTAAACAGTTTTAATGGCAATTTCTGGGACAAATATGAAGGGTATGATCTAAATAAAGACAAAGTTGGTGATCTGCCATATAGACCTGTAAGTATGTATTCTATGATTGTAGAAAAGAATCCACCTGCTATGTTATTATTTAGAAGTTTTATCACATCCTTATTAGATAAAACGGAAAAGATTTTGCCAAGTATTACCCCAGAAGGCCTAAAGGATAATTTTCCATTAATGAAGAAAGCATTCTGACCAATCAATAAACACCATGATTATAGCAACAAATGTATCTAAACGATTTTCCAAGTTGCAAGTATTAGACAATATTAGTCTTGCTTGTAATGCAGGTGAATGTATTTCCTTAATTGGTCCAAACGGAAGTGGGAAAACCACATTAATCAAATGTATTTTAGGAATGGTGATGCCGGACAGTGGTTTTATTACATTTAATGGGAAAAATATTTTACACGATTGGAATTATAGAAGTCAAATTGGGTACATGCCCCAAATTGGTCGGTATCCTGATAATATGACCATTGGAAATTTGCTTTCAATGATGAAAGATATTAGAAATCATCAAGGTGAATTAGACGAGGACTTGGTTCTTGCATTTGATTTAAATAGTATGATTAATAAAAAGATGCGTACACTTTCGGGTGGAACCCGTCAAAAAGTAAGTGCGGCTTTGGCTTTTTTATTCAACCCGAATGTGTTGATTTTAGATGAACCAACTGCAGGATTAGATCCCGTTGCTACTGAAATATTAAAAGACAAAATTATCAAGGAGAAACAAAAGGGTAAATTGATTTTCATTACCTCTCATATTTTGAGTGAATTGGATGACTTAGTTACCCAAGTAGTCTTTATGCAAGAAGGTAAATTGGTATTTCATAAATCTATAGAAGATCTTCGTGAATATACCGGAGAACTAAAACTGAATAAAGCCATAGCCAAAATTATGGTGAAGCAAATAGTCAAATAACTAATAGGCATGAAAAAAATCATCAAATATGTATTGACTGATATTATTCAAAATAGAATTGTATTAGTGTATACTTTATTTCTATTGGTAACTAGTTTTAGTGTATTTAGCTTGGAAGACAATAGTAGTAAAGGATTACTGAGTTTGCTGAATGTGAGTATTTTAATTGTTCCTTTGGTGAGTCTAGTGTTCTCTACTATCTATGTATATAATAGTGCTGAGTTTCTAGAATTATTGGTAAGCCAACCTCTTCCTAGGAAAAGAATTTGGTTAAGCCTGTATACCGGTTTATCAATGGCTTTAATGCTAGCTTTTCTAGTTGGCGTAGGAATTCCACTCTTTATTTATGAGCCTGGATTGACCGCGGGGTTAATGACTATGACAGGATTATTTTTGACAGCTATTTTTGTTGCCATTGCCCTTTTAGCTTCTGTAAAAACAAGGGATAAAGCAAAAGGAATTGGTATTGCTATTTTGCTTTGGTTATATTTTTCTATATTATTTGATGGACTTGTTCTTTTTTTGTTGTTTCAATTTGCCGATTATCCTTTGGAAAAATGGATGGTGGGTGTTAGCAGTTTAAATCCAGTAGACCTTACAAGGGTCATGGTTTTATTACAATTAGATATATCTGCTATGATGGGGTATACAGGAGCTGTCTTCAAAGACTTTTTTGGAACAGATTTAGGCCGCTTGATTTCTGGGTTGTTTCTACTTGCATGGGCCATCATCCCGCTTTGGTTATCCACCAGGTTATTTCATAAAAAAGATCTCTAACTGGTATGAAAAAAGATATTTTAAACAGAGCAGATATTGAACTATTAATTCAGGCTTTTTATGAAAAAGTTCTGGATGATGAATTACTATCTCCCATTTTTAATGAAAAAGTATTAATTCATTGGGAGAGGCATATTCCTTTAATGTGCGATTTTTGGGAAAACACTTTATTCTTCTCTGGTACTTACAAGGGAAATCCTATGACACTTCATCAACACCTCAATAAAGTTCATGCATTACATCAGTCACATTTTAATAGATGGCTGCTCTTATTTACAGCTTCCATAGATAAACAGTTTAAGGGAGCAAATGCAAGTATCGCCAAGCGAAAAGCAAAAAAACTAGCTAACATTTTATCAGGGATGGTATTAAAGGCTTAAGAGATTGGAATTTTAATAAAAAAGTGCAGTCAATGGCTGCACTTTTTTATTGGGGGGAACTTAATTTTTTTGGGGTGGTGGTAATAAAACGCCGTCTATTACATGTATGATGCCATTAGATGCTGGGATAGATGCTATAATAGTAGCTCCACCATTAATAGTTACTTTGCCATCTTTAACTTGAATAGTAATATTAGATCCGTTTACTTGACCTAGAATTTGTCCATCTTTAAAGGCATCCGCTTTATAAACTCCAACGGATACATGGTATTGTAAAATATCGGTTAAAGCATCTTTTTTCTCGGGTTTGAGTAAACCATCCACCGTACCTGCAGGTAATTTGTCAAAAGCTGCATTAGTAGGTGCAAATACAGTAAAGGGTCCCGTGTTACTTAGTACATCTACCAATTCAGCTGCTTTTACTGCTGCAACTAGGGTGCTGTGATCTTTGCTTCCAATGGCTATTTGTACTACCGTTTTTTGAGAAACATCGTCTTGAACACCAGATTGACCAGCCATTTTTTCTTCTGTAGGTTTGGGACTTTCTGCGCTGTCACTGGCATTGTTTTGACAGGAGTGTAAAAAAACAGTACTGCTACAAATAACCACAAAAAATAACTTTTTCATGTATTTTCATTTTGATGAATTAATACTATAAAGCTATCTTTTGTGGTTTGTTTCAACTGTGATTCAAATCATAATCAAAGAAAATTATCCAATTAAAAAACTCACTCCTTCTGATAATGGAATACATAAGTCTGCAATTTTTCTATTCTTACATAGCAGTTCAAATTTATCACGAACCTCTTTGTAATCTTGGTGTATTGGACAAGGATGCGTTGCAACACATTTACTTAGCCCCAAGCCACATCTTTTAAAAACATCAGCCCCATCTATGGCCATAACAATATGTAAAATGGGTTGTTTTAATTGTGCTTTTGTCATATAAAATCCACCTGTTGGGCCTTTTGAACTTTCTATCACATCTGCTTTTACAAGAGTCTGTAATAGTTTTCCAACTGTATGAACGCTTGCCCCAATTTCAGTAGCAATCATAGGAATTCCCATTTTTTCATCTGATTCAATTTTGGATGCTAAAAAAAATACTGATTTTATAGCTGTTTGACAAGTGAGACTGAGCATGCTGCATTAATTTTTGGCAATATTTTTTTCCAATACCAAGGCTTTTGGGAAAAGTATATTATTTTCCAAATGTACGTGCAAGTGAAGGTCTTCTTCAAATTCTTCTAAAACGGCATACAATAATTGAAAACTTTTGCAAGCACTTGTTGGTAATGCATAGTTTCTGGTAAGTTGTCTAATTTCTAACATGTGCTCTCCTACAACTTCATGTTCCATTTCCATCATGTTAATGGGGTTTTGTACCGTACCAAACTGACATCCAAATTGTGTTTGATCTAAATCTTTTTGAAAAACCAATGCTTTCACATAAGGGAAAAGCACTTTTTCTTCTTTTACCATATGTGCTTGCATTTCAGTATCAATCAATTCAACCAATTCCTTAATACGCAATAATTCTAGATATACTTCACCATGTTTAAATGCAACTTTCTGAGATAGTGCTTTTAATTCTGGGAGTCTATTACGTACATAATGATGGTGTGTGTTAACAATATAGTCGGCTAGGAAATCTGGTTTCCATTCTAAATAGGGGGGATGTTTTCCTTTTCCTAATTTGTCAATCATGGCCAATTCCTCTTCCAATCTGCTGCTGTCTAAACCTTTTTCTTCACAAGCTTTTTTCAGCGTTTTCTTCCCCCCGCAACAAAAGTCCAAACTATTTTGCCTAAGGAGAAGGGCTTTTCGCATATCAGATGCTGCTATTTCTCCCAAAGTTGGTTGGTGAGTATCAAATTCATTTTTGGTGATAGTGACAATCCACCATTGAGGGCCTTTTTCAAGGTATTCCCAAGAAAATACATTTCCACGTTCTGCCAATAATTGATAATAAAGAGGTTTAGGGTCATGATCATTATGAATGGTAAGTGTTTCAGCTTTAGCAAGTTGATCAAATCGATTAAATATGGTAGTGTGTTTCAGTCTGGGCTCTAACTGTGTTACGTCTAATGTGTTTTCTTTTTGCATCTCTTTATTTTTATTTATCACAAAGCTAGGAGTTTTTTTAATAAAAGTAATATAATACTTTTATTATTTGTGCCCAAATCATTCATTCAAGTTTTGTACATTAGTAACTTAATGCAATAAAATGAAAAAAGGAATTTACCTTATTATAGCAGTTTTGGTTCTCAATACAGCTCAGGCACAGTCAAAAGACAGTTTGCAAGTGACCAAAGCCGTGAATAAGCTAGTGGAATTAATGGTCAATCCAGACAAAGCAGCATTGGAAGCATTGGTATCTGATCAGGTAAGTTATGGGCATTCAAGTGGAAAACTTGAGGGAAAGACGTCTTTTATTGAATCACTTGTAAGTGGTAGTTCTGATTTTGTAAAAATTAATTTGACAGACCAAAGCATTCAATTGTTTGGTAAAACTGCCATTGTTAGAAATAAATTATTTGCTAGCACCAATGACGGCGGAAAACCAGGCGAAGTAAAGCTAGCCCTAATCTTGGTTTGGCAAAAACAGCAAAAGGCCTGGAAATTAATTGCTCGTCAAGCAGTAAAATTGCCTTAAGCACTTACTTCATCTACCAAGTATAAAATTGATCGATAGTCTTTGGCAACAGAGGTGGACAAAGACATTTCACAGGTCTTTCCAGTAGAATAGTATCCGTCATAGTCTTGTTGATTTACTTCCATCGCTTCGGTTCTAGTGGCGGCTGCAGTAAGGCCAGGAAAATAGAATCCTCTATCACCCGCCATACCACAACATCCCGCGCTAACAGGTATATCTGCTTTTAACGCACATGCATTGCCAATCACGCGCATTTTTTCTACTAAGTTCATTTTGTAAGTGCTACAAACTGGGTGAAATACAATATTCTTTTTAGGAGTGCTAATGTTTAGATTAGGAATCACAGTGTCAGCAAGAAAGGCAACAATGTCTATGATTTGAATGGCATCAAATTTTTGTTGATTTGACGGCGTTAAATAGGGTCTACTATGCTGCATGGAATGCGTGCAGGAAGTAGTATCCATGACTACGGGAATTTGACCTTGATTGGTCCATTTCCATAATTTCTCAATGGTTTGGTTAGCAGTAAAAGCATGTGCTTCTTGAAATCCTTTTGATGAAAAAGCTTGACCACAACAAGTACCATTTAAATCAGTGGGTACCAATAATTCTAATCCAGCTTTTTTGCAAATGCGCAATGCCAGATCAACTGTTGATTCCTTGGAGTCCTTGTCTGCACCCATCATCCGACTAATGCAGGAATTGAACCAAACGGCAGATGCTTTTAATGGTTCATTGGTGTTTGCAGAAATAGGGCCAGTCATTTCACTAGTCCATAGCGGAAAAGAGGGGATTAATACTCGGATACCCTTGGTCAAATTAGGCATGGTTTTTTTTCCCAATAATCTATTGGCAAATTGGCCCGTTTTTACAGCGGTCTTAACCAAAGATTCTACAGTACCAAAATGTTTGGCCACCATTAAGGCCAAGGCATTGGCATTGGGTGAATGGTTTTCTCTTCTAAGTCTTTTCACCAAATCACCTGTATTTATATCTACAGGGCATTCTAGTGCACATAACCCATCAACTGCACAGGTATCCAAACCATCAAATTGGTATTCCTTGAGTAATTGCTGATAAGTTGCTGTATTTTTTTCTTTGGATAGTCTTTGTAAGGCCCTTCTAACTACAATTCGCCTTCTTGGAGTCATAGTAAATTCCCTACTAGGGCATCTATGTTCACAGTAGCCACATTCAATACATTTGTCCACTTCTTCTTCCACTACTGGAAGGGTTTTCAAGTTTTTGATGTGACAATCATGGTCTTCATTAATGATGACCCCTGGATTTAATAATTGCTGTGGGTCTAATAATGCTTTTAGGTCTTTCATGATCATAAAAGCCTCTTGGCCCCATTCATCCGCAATAAATGGCGCAATCTGTCTGCCTGTTCCGTGTTCTGCTTTTAGCGAACCCTTGTATTTGTCTAGCACCAATACAGCCAAATCCTTTGCCAATTGTTCATAACCTTCAACGTCTGAGGGTTGATTAAAGGATTGAGAAATGACAAAATGTAAATTACCTTCTTTGGCGTGTCCAAAAATTATCCCATTATGGAAACCGTGTTTAATCATGAGCTCCTGCACTTCTAATACGGCAGGTCCCAAGACCTCAACAGGAAAGGCAATATCTTCTAATAAAACCGTACTGCCTTTTTCTCTGGCAGCTGCAACAGAAGGATACATGCCTTTTCTCAGTTTCCAATACTTGGCTTGTTGAACTGGATCTAGGCTAAAATCAAAAGGTAAAACGGTAGACAAATTTCCTAGTATTGGTTGGGCATTTGCTAATAGGCTTGCCAGTGCTTCACTAGAATCTGCATGGTATTCACAAAGAATAGCAGTAGCTTTTTCTGGAAGAGTTTTTAATGCAGTTGGTGCATAGGCATTTGTTTCAATAGATCTAAGGGCAGCTCTATCCATCAATTCTAATGCGGCTGCGCCACTTTGTTTTAAACCAGCAATTGCATTACATGCCATTAAAGGGTTTTCAAAGTACAACATGGCCGTTGCCTTAAAAGCCAAGTCTGGCAAGGTTTCCAAAACTGCTTCTGCAATAAATGCCAGTGTTCCTTCAGCACCAATTAACAAATGAACTAAGATATCTAGTGGGTGTTCAAAATCTAGAAAGGCATTTAAACCATATCCCACTGTATTTTTTAATTGGTATTTTCTCCTAATGCTGGCAACTAATGTTGGATTGCTTTTTAGTCTTGATTGTAAATCAAGAATGCCTTGGTATAAGGCAGTTTTTTCTGTTTGAAATTTAATATAGTCAGTTTTTTCAGCAGAATTAAAATAGCTTCCATCTGGTAACATAAACGCCATGCTCTTGATAGTATGATAGGCATTTTGTACTACGCCACAACACATGCCGCTGGAGTTATTAGACAAGATACCACCCATCATGGCCGCATTGATTGAAGCCGGATCAGGCCCAATTTTTCTACCAAATTTTTTGAGTAATTGGTTTACTTGACCACCAATAATTCCTGGTTGTACTTGAACAAAATTTCCATTGTCCAATACTTTTGCTCCCTGCCAATACCTACTTAGGTCTACTAGAATACCATCAGTAATTGCTTGTCCGGACAAACTGGTTCCGCCGGTTCTAAAAACCATGGGAATACCCTTGGCTTGAGAGAATTGAAAAATAGCTTTGATCTCATCTAGGTTTGCCGGTTGTACTACGGCTTGGGGCACCAGATAATAAAAACTAGCATCACTGGCATAGCTATATCTATCACTAATGCTGGCTTTGATTTTTTCTTTGGGAAGAATTTCTAATAAGGCTTCTTGAATATCCATCAGTTTGCTAAAAGCTTTAATAATCAATCCAAAATTGATTGGAGCTTCAAAGTTACCAAAACTGGTCTTGATTCAAAGGGTATTTCTATGCCAAAGCATTCCATTTTGTAACTTCATTTCAAATAGCAACTATGTCTAAACAAGTTTTGATTGAAGTATGTGCTTTTAACCTAGAGAGTTGTATCAATGCCCAAGCTGGTGGGGCTGGTAGGGTAGAACTTTGTGGTAATCCTACAGAAGGCGGTACAACTCCGGCTCCAGGTGTTTTAATACAAGCAAGAAAACTATTAGACATCAAATTATATCCCATTATCCGCCCAAGAGGTGGCTACTACTATTATAGTCAGGATGAAATTGAAAGTATTCATCAAGACATTTTGTTTTGTAAACAAATTGGTTGCGATGGTATTTCCATTGGCGCACAACAATTAGATGGTAACCTAGACGCAGATTTGTGTAAACAATTTGTGGAATGGGCTTATCCCATGAAAGCTACGCTGAACAAGGCTTTTGACCTATCGCCAAATTTGGAAGCGTCTTTAGAAATAGCCATTCAGGCTGGCTTTGAGCGAATCTTAACTAGTGGTGGGAAAAGGGCAGCTATTGATGCCCTTGATATTTTAAAAGGGCTCATGCATCAAGCTGGAGATAGGATTATCATTATGCCCGGTTGTGGTTTGAGAAGCCATAATGTAGGGGCCATCGCGCAAGCAACAGAGGCCCTGGAATACCATAGTGCTGCAAGGGTAGACAAGGCCAATCCATTAAGTTATCAGAATCCATTGGTTCATGATTTGGGCAGTGTATTTAATGCATCAGCAGAGGAAGTTCGGTTGATTAAAGCAAATGCAGAAGCAGCATTAATTTAGACCATTATTTTAAGAGAAATTGAATGGCTTCTCTAGCAATTTCAGAATCACTATCCTTTGGTGTAGCCAATAAAATATCGGTATACAAATTGGGTTTCTTAAGTTCTAAAAAACCAAGCTCTGGGTAGTTATAACTTTTAACAATATTGGTGGGCACAATAGAAATACCTAGTCCATTTTTGACCAATTGGATAATGGAAGAAATATTATTGGATTCGTGTACAATTTTTGGAGCAAACCCATATTTGGCGCAGATTTCAATCAAGCTATCATAATAGAAAGGGGCATATTCTTTGTTGAAGAATACAAAGGTCTCGTCTTTGAGTTTGGCAATCTCTTTTTCAGATTTAATATTCACGTTGGCCCTATTAAAAACCAAGGAATAACTATCTCTAAACCATAAATTAGTTTCTATTTGTGGTGAATACAAAGGGGCTCTAATAATGCCCAAATCTATCTTGCCTTGCTCTAGTCCAATCACTTGTTCTACTGTGGGAACTTCATATAACCTGAAATTGACAAAAGGGTATTTGGTTGAGAGAAATTTGACTAATTCAGTAATATCACCAGAAAAAGTAGAACTGATATAGGCAATCCTAAATTCACCACTAATATGTTGCCCCATTTTTTGGGCCTTTAAATTAATCCTGTCTAGGCTTTGTAATAGTTGAGCAATTTCTTTTTGATAAAATTTACCGGCTTCTGTTAGTACTACTTTTTTATTATTCCTATTAAATAACAAAGTGCCCAATTCTTTCTCTAGTTCCTTGATCTGCCTACTCAAAGGAGGCTGTGCTATAAATAACTTTTCAGAAGCTTTTGTAAAGCTTAATTCCTTGGCTAGGGTCAGAAAATATTTGAGATGTCTGATTTCCATGATACTTTAAAGGTATCAATAATTGTCAAAATAAGTATAAATAAGTCATAAATAAACCAGTTAAATTTGTTTTCTCAAAGGGTATTAAAACATTTAGACATTCATCAAATTCATTTATAATGAGCCATCAACCAACCACCTTATTTGACAAAGTATGGGATGCACACGTGATTCGTAAAATTGAAGACGGACCAGATGTGTTTTTTATTGACCGTCATTTTATTCATGAAGTAACTAGTCCTGTAGCTTTTCTTGGTTTGGAAACCAGGGGCATTGACGTATTATTTCCGGAACGCACATTTGCTACTGCCGATCACAATACACCCACCATTAACCAACACTTACCTGTAGCTGATCAGCTTTCTGCCAATCAATTATTGGCATTAGAAACCAATTCTGCCAAATACGGCATCTCCCATTGGGGATTAGGCAATCCTAAAAATGGGATTGTACACGTGGTAGGACCAGAAAATGGTATTACCCAACCCGGAATGACCATTGTTTGTGGTGATTCCCATACTTCTACCCATGGTGCTTTTGGCGCCATTGCATTTGGAATTGGTACTTCTGAAGTTGAAATGGTTTTGTCTTCTCAGTGTATTATGCAGCCCAAGCCCAAAAAGATGCGCATTAATGTAAATGGTGTATTGGGAAAAGCAGTTACGCCCAAAGACGTGACTTTATTCATCATTGCACAATTAACTACGGCAGGTGCTACTGGTTATTTTGTAGAGTATGCTGGTGATGTTTTTGAAAATATGAGCATGGAAGGCCGTATGACGGTTTGTAATATGAGTATTGAAATGGGGGCTAGAGGTGGTATGATTGCCCCTGACGAAACTACTTTCAATTATATCAAGGGTAAGGAAAAAGCACCCAAGGGCGATGCTTGGGACAAGGCATTGGCGTATTGGAAAACTTTGCAAACAGATGCTGCTGCTCAGTTTGACAAAGAATATAGTTTTGACGCTGCCGATATTGAACCCATGATTACTTATGGTACCAACCCGGGTATGGGCATGGGCATTTCTAAAAGCATTCCAAAAGCAACTGACTTGGAAGGTGGTGTAGCCACTTATGCCAAATCTCTGAAATACATGGGCTTTGAAGAAAGTGAACCTATGATTGGTAAGAAAGTAGATTTTGTATTTATTGGTAGTTGTACCAATGGACGCATTGAAGACTTTAGGGCATTTGCAAGTATAGTAAAGGGACGCAAGAAAGCAGACCATGTAACTGCTTGGATTGTACCTGGTTCTCATATTGTAGAAGCTCAGATTAGAGAAGAAGGCATTTATGATATTCTTACAGAAGCTGGATTCCTTCTAAGACAGCCCGGATGTTCTGCTTGTTTGGCTATGAATGACGATAAAATTCCTGCGGGCAAATATGCGGTGAGTACCAGCAACAGAAATTTTGAAGGCAGACAAGGTCCTGGAAGCCGCACATTATTAGCTAGTCCACTGGTGGCGGCTGCAGCAGCAGTTACTGGTGTGGTAACTGACCCAAGAGAACTGTTATAATCCAACATTTTTAAACTTTAGAATCAATTATTATGGCTTACGATAAATTCACCAAATTAACTAGTTCTGCAGTGCCTTTACCCATTGAGAACGTTGATACCGATCAGATTATCCCTGCTCGTTTTTTAAAGGCAACAGAGCGCAAAGGTTTTGGCGACAATCTATTTAGAGATTGGAGATACAACAATGACGAAACACCCAAGCAGGATTTTGTTTTAAACAATCCTATCTATGCAGGAAAAATCTTGGTAGGTGGTAAAAATTTTGGAAGTGGTTCTAGCCGTGAACACGCTGCATGGGCCATTTATGATTATGGTTTTCGTTGCGTGGTTTCCAGCTTTTTTGCAGACATTTTTAAAGGAAATGCGATTAATGTTGGGATCCTGCCAGTGCAGGTTTCAGAGCCATTTTTAGAACAAATTTTCCAAGCCATTGAAGCAGATCCAAAAGCGGCATTAACCGTAGACTTGGAAGCCCAAACCATTACCATTAATGCTACTGGTGCTGTTGAGTCATTTGACATCAATGGATACAAGAAACACAATTTGCTCAATGGTTTTGATGATATTGATTACCTACAAGCAATGAAAGAAGAGATCAAGACATTTGCAACAGCAAGTGCCTATTAATAGTCTACAAACGCTAACTGTGGAACAGCAACATATAGAAATCATGGATACCACACTGCGCGATGGTGAACAAACCAGCGGGGTGTCGTTTTCAGCTTCAGAGAAACTAACTATTGCCAAACTACTCTTGACTGACTTGAAAGTTGATCGCATTGAAATTGCTTCAGCTAGGGTTTCAGAGGGTGAATTTCAGGCTGTGAAGAAAATAACCAAATGGGCAAAAGAAAACGGTTACCTAGATAGGGTAGAAGTGCTCACTTTTGTAGATGGGGAAGTATCCGTTAATTGGATGTTGGAAGCTGGTGCAACTGTGATGAATCTATTGACCAAGGGTTCATTAAATCACTTAACTCATCAACTGAAAAAAACTGCCGAACAGCATTTTGCTGAAATTGCGGCTGTTTTAAAATTGGCTAATGAGAAGGGGCTAAAAAGTAATGTGTATTTGGAAGATTGGAGCAATGGTATGCGTCATTCCAAAGAATATGTCTTGCAGTACTTAGATTTTTTACAAGACCAACCTATTGAAAGGGTCTTGTTACCTGATACTTTGGGTGTATTAATCCCTTCTGAAGTAACTGAATTTGTAGGTGACTTAGTGAAACGCTATCCTAGATTGCATTTTGACTTTCATGCACATAATGATTATGACCTAGGTACAGCCAATGTATTAGAAGCCGTAAAAGCAGGGGCCAAAGGCATTCATTTGACTATTAATGGTATGGGTGAACGTGCAGGTAATGCAGCACTAGCCAGTGCGGTTGCCGTTTTGCATGATAACCTGAAGTCTGTAAAAACATCTGTTAATGAGCAAGCGCTGTACTCTGTAAGTAAATTAGTAGAGACTTTTTCTGGTATTCGAATTCCTTCTAATAAACCAGTTGTTGGAGAGCACGTGTTTACACAAACAGCAGGCATTCATGCAGACGGAGACAAGAAGAATAACTTGTATTTCAATGACCTGATGCCAGAAAGGTTTGGCCGCCAAAGAAAATATGCCTTAGGTAAAACCAGTGGTAAAGCCAATATTGAAAATAACCTCAATGAATTGGGGATTCAATTGTCTGATGAAGATCTAAAGAAAGTAACTCAAAGAATTATTGAGTTGGGTGATTTAAAAGAAATGATTACTCAGGCAGACCTGCCTTATATTATTTCTGATGTATTAGATAGTAGTGCCATTGAAGAAAAAGTACAGGTAGAAAATTATGTACTCACGCATGCCAAAAATCTAAGACCCTCAGTCACACTGAGAATTGTGATTGAAGGAGAATCTTTTGAAGAAAGCGCGCAGGGCGATGGTCAATACGATGCCTTTATGAATGCACTGAAGAAAGTATATGCTATTAAACAGATAGCACTACCCCAATTAACCGATTATACAGTACATATTCCACCCGGAGGTAAATCTGATGCCCTTTGTGAAACCATCATTACTTGGATGAATCAAGGCAAGGAATTCAAGACCAGGGGATTGGATAGCGACCAAACGGTATCGGCCATTAAGGCCACTACCAAGATGTTAAACATGATGCATTAATTCACTAATTTAAAACCATAACAAAATGGCAAACAAACATATTTTAATAGTACCCGGAGACGGAATTGGTCAAGAAGTTACTGCTGTAGGTAAATTAGTTCTAGACAAGATTGCGGAAAAATTTGACCATAATTTTACTTATGACACAGCCTTGATTGGTCATGTGGCTATTGAAGCAACAGGCAATCCTTTGCCAGATGAGTCTTTAGAAAAAATGCGTCAATCAGATGCAGTACTTTTTGGTGCTGTAGGTCATCCTAAATATGACAATGATCCTTCTGCAAAAGTGAGACCTGAACAAGGTTTGTTGAAAATGCGCAAAGAATTGGGCTTATATGCCAATCTTCGCCCCATCAAGCTATTTGATGAATTGTTGAGTGCTTCTAGTATTAAACCTGAAATTTTGAAAGGTGCTGACATTCTATTTTTTAGGGAATTAACAGGGGATATTTATTTTGGTGAAAAGGGTAGAACCAATAATGGGGATACTGCTTATGATCATGCGGTCTATAGCCGTTTTGAAGTTGAAAGAATTGGTCGTAAGGCTTTTGAAGCTGCAAGAACCAGAAGAAAAAAACTTTGCTCAGTAGACAAGGCCAATGTATTAGAAACTAGCCGTCTTTGGAGAGAAGAAATTCAGAAACTGGCTTTGGAGTATCCAGACGTAGAAGTAGAACACCAATTTGTTGATAGCACGGCTATGATGCTTATCAAAGACCCAACTCGTTTTGATGTTGTTGTTACAGCCAATTTATTTGGAGATATTCTTACCGATGAAGCTTCACAGATTGCAGGTTCCATGGGAATGTTGGCCTCTGCTTCTATTGGAGACGGTACGGGGGTTTATGAACCCATTCATGGTTCAGCACACGATATTACCGGAAAAGGGGTTGCCAATCCATTGGCTTCCATTCTTTCTGTGGCCTTATTACTAGATATCTCTTTTGGTATGAAAGCAGAATCCGAATTGGTGATAAGTGCTGTAGATAAAGTATTAAAGCAAGGATATAGGACTAGGGATATTGCAGACGCAAGCACTTTACCTGAAAATATTTTGGGTACGGATGCCATGGGTGAGGCCGTGCTGAAGTTTATCTAAATATTCCAATCATTGGTTTATTGGCCTCCTTTTGGGAGGCCTTTTTTTTATGATACTGTTTGAATATCGTATTGGAAACATTCTAATTAACCGATGTTTTGCCATTTATCCCATGACAGGATTCCTTTCCTATATTTTAGGCATTTTTTTACATGCTTTAGCAATTTGTTAAGAAATTTGCTTCAAGCCTTGCTGCCATTGGGTTATAGCCTAGAATTAACCTTGGTTAACCTGTTTTTTAACGCCACTTGTCCCAATAATTCATAAAAGTCCTTCACTGCTCACAATCCAATAGTATTGGCTATTGCCCCGATGTAGTTTTGTCTTGTTGATTTGAAAGCGAAATGCAAGTATCAACTTTTGAAAACCAAGATTATAAACTTAAAAAAATAAAAACATGAAAAAGTTTCTTTTTGCCGCAGTAGTAACCCTTTTTATTGGAACCAGCTCATTTGCTGCAAATTCTGATGCTCCTTTTTATTCTGCAAGTGCATTAAAAAAGGCTTACAAACAATCAAATGCCATTACTTGGACTACCAATGATCGTTATCAAAAAGCTAGTTTGGTTTCAAATGGTGTTAATACAGAAATCTATTACACGCTTGACGGGGATTTGATTGGAACATCCAAGACTTTTGCCTACGACCGTCTTCCAAAAAATGCACTTACTCAAATGGCCAGTAATTATGCCTATCCAGAATATGAATTGGTTAAATGTATTGAATTTGTCAATGCTGATAAGGAAACCAATTATTACATTTCTTTAAGTGGGTTGAATGAAGACCTTTATTTACAAATCAATGAAAAAGGGCAGATTACTGAAATGAACAATTAATCCCGTTAAAAATCCAATAGTTGGGCCAGCAGGAACACTGCTGGCCTTTTTTATTGCCAAACTGCTCATCCACATGTTATTCAATTTTTGGTCATAAACAAATTTGATGGATGGCTGTTGTTAAACGAATTCGTAGATTGCCATCATAACCATCAATTCTATCTAATTTAATTTTGAAACATGAAGAGAAAATATAGTTTGGTATTAGGCTTGGCAATCTTCTTATTGGGAGCCAGTTCTTTTGTTCAAACATTTAATCTTACCAAAAGCATTGAGCGGGGTAAGGAAGCTTATAGCGCCAATTGTCAAAATTGCCATATGGCAGATGGAAAGGGTTTGCCTGGGGCTTTTCCTCCATTGGCAAAATCAGATTATATTAACAAACCAATTGGTGACCTGATTTCCTTTGTATTAAAAGGCCAAACTGGAGAGATCAAGGTAAACGGAACGGTGTACAATGGTGTTATGCCTGCCCAAAATTACTTGAGCGACGATCAAATTGCCGATATCTATAACTATGTTCGCAATTCTTGGGGGAACAAGTCTTCAGTTGCCATCACCCCAACCATGGTAAATAAAAAAAGAACCGAACTCAATCAATAAATGCAAGAAGCCAAGGCCATTGTTCAAGCATATGATGCTGCCATTGCAGCAGGGCAATCTTGTGCATTAGCAACAGTGGTTCAAGTGCAAGGATCTTCCTACAGAAGACCGGGTGCTAGAATGTTGGTCACCCAAACAGGCCAAATGACAGGTGCTATTAGCGGTGGATGTTTAGAAGGGGATGCACTTAGAAAAGCTGCATTGGCCATCGCCCAAGGCAAAAATAAATTGGTGGTATACGATACTACTGATGAAGAAGACGCCCAGATTGGTATTCAGCTGGGTTGTAATGGAATTGTAAGTATTCTTATTGAGCCGCTATTAGAAAAGCACCCAAAGCCAATTGAAGCGTTAAGAGCTAGCTTGGATACCAGAAATCCAGTTTGGGTCTGTACTATTTTTTCTCCTAATCACTCCATTCATTTGGGTACCATGCATCTTGATGCTTTGTTAGAAATCCTTCAAGATCAAAATGCGCATGAATTAGTACTAGGTCATGCTAATAAAAAAACATCGGTTCATTTTGAATACCAGATAGATTCCCATCAACAAATTGTGTTCATGGATTATTGCTTGCCTCCCATTTCTTTAATGATTGTTGGCGCCGGTAATGATGCTTTTCCATTGGTTCAAATGGCATCCATTCTAGGTTGGGATTGTATTGTAATTGATGGTAGAATCACTCATGCCAATGGACAACGTTTTCCAAATGTTGCACAAATTTGGGTAGGAAAACCTGCAGATATTCTTGCAAAACTGATTCCTGATCAAAGAACAGCGCTTGTATTGATGACCCATAATTACCAATATGATTTGGCCATTTTGGAAGGCTTGCTACCCATGAATCTGTCTTATATTGGATTACTTGGACCTGCTGCAAAAAGAGAAAGAATCTTATTAGAAATTAAAGAAAGGGGGCAAGTATTGCAGGAATCTGATTTGGAAAAATTATATGGTCCTACAGGATTGGATCTTGGAGCAGAAACTGCTAATCAAATTGCAGTTTCTATTTGTGCAGAGATCATGGCAGTGATGCATGCAAAGGATCCCATTCATCTGAAACACAAACTTTCACCCATACATAGCGGATTGTGAAATTAGGAGCTGTTATATTGGCTGCAGGCGCTGCTTCCAGATTGGGAGCTGCGAAAATGCTTTTGCCCTACTCAGACAAGACTATTTTAGAACATATAGTCAAAGAAGTTCAAGCATTGGATCCTGCCACCATTTGCTTGGTAACAGGAAAATATGCGGATCAAATAAAATCTACCTTAGATTTTACGGGAGTGGAATTATTGAATTTTCCGGATTGGGAATTGGGTATGTCAGCTTCTATCAAATTTGGTTTGCAATCGGTATTGTCAAAACTGCCTGCTGTAGATGCCATTCTTTTTGTAGTGAGTGATCAACCCTTTTTAGATAGACAGGTTTTGTATAAAATGGTTAATGCATTTCAAGTATCTGCTAAAGGAATTGTGGCAGCCAGATATCAGTTGCAAAATGGAACGCCTGTCATTTTTCATAGGAGATATTTTGAACATATTCTTCAGTTGCAAGGAGATAAAGGTGCCAAAAAAATTGTGGATCAACATTTAGCGGATTTGGTAACGGTTGATTTTCCACTGGGAGCAATGGATATTGATACTCATGAGGACTATACTAGATTTCAAGAATTATTAAACAAGCAACATGCTAATTGACCAACACCATAGGATTCATGACTATTTGAGAATATCCTTGACGGATAATTGCAACCTGCGTTGTTTTTATTGTATGCCTGATGAGGATTATCATTTTATGCCTAATCAGCAATTGATGCAACCTGATGAGATATTACAAATTGCCAAACAATTTGTTGCCCTAGGTGTACGCAAAATTAGACTTACTGGGGGGGAGCCCTTTGTTAGAAAAGACGCTGCCACCATTATAAGATCTTTGGGTACACTTGGTGTTGCTTTGTCAATTACTACCAATGCAACAAGGGTAGACCAGTTTTTGGATGATTTGCAAGCGGCAGGGGTTCAATCAGTCAATATTAGTTTGGATACCTTGGATAGGACAAGATTTCAACTGATAACAGGTAGGGATTTATACAGCAAAGTGCAAGAAAATATTGGATTGTTATTACATAGGGGTTTTAAGGTTAAACTCAATGTGGTTGTAGTAAAGGGTTTGAATGATCAAGAACTGCTAGACTTTGTAGCTTGGACAAAAACTACACCCATTACAATTCGTTTTATTGAATTTATGCCTTTTGATGGCAACAAATGGAATAGCGACAAATTGGTCACTTGGCAAGAGATGCTAAGTAACATTGGAACAAAATATGAATTGTCAGCAATTATCACAGAACCAAATGATACCAGTAAATATTATTCCGTAAAGAATCATTTGGGGAATTTGGCATTTATTAGCACCATGAGTGCTCCTTTTTGTAGTACCTGTAATAGAGTTCGCCTAACGGCCGATGGTAAAATCAAGAATTGCCTTTTTTCCCAAACTGAAACAGATCTTTTAACAGTACTTAGATCAGGTGGAGATTTGGTAAATTTAATTAAAGCAGCTATTTGGGACAAACACGCCGCATTGGGAGGACAATTTTCAAAAGATTTTGAAAAGATTGATGCAGGTACTTTACACAATAGAAGCATGATAGCCATTGGCGGATAAAATAGTAACATGATCTCAGTAGCGGAAGCAAGAAATAGAATTCATGACAACACGGGCCAATTAGAGCCCATTATCCTACCTATTGAACATGCAGTAGACCATGTATTGGTAGCAGACCTGTTTAGTCCTGTCAATATTCCAGGATTTAGACAGTCTTCCATGGATGGATTTGCCATTCAATTCAAAGACCTACACCAAGAACTAATTATCCAAGACGAGCTTCCTGCAGGAAGTTTTAAGCAATTATTGTTGGAATCAGGTGCAGCTATCAAAGTTTTTACTGGAGGGCTTGTGCCAGATGGAGCAGATACTATTGTACAAAAAGAATGGGTAGAAATATTGCAAGACAGCATTCGAATTTTGCCCAATCCTGTTGAAGAAGGTATGCATATTCGTTTGCCTGGGTCAGAAATTGCCCAAAACAAATTGGCCTTACCCGCGGGTACTTTAATTACAGCTAGTATGGTGGGATTTATTGCCAGCATGGGTTATGGTGCGGTTAAAGTGTACAGGAAACCAAATATAGCCATAGTGATTACAGGGAACGAATTGGTTAGTCCTGGTAATCCATTATTGCCGGGACAGGTATATGAATCCAATTCTTTTGCACTTAGGGCTTTGCTACAGGAACAAGGAATACAGCATGTACAAGTATTTTATGCAAAAGACCATTTACAAGAAACGGCTTATACTTTGTCAGAAGCGCTTCAATCAAACGATATTGTGCTATTAACAGGAGGTGTTAGTGTTGGAGATTATGATTTTGTAGTAGCAGCCTGTATGCAAGAAGGTATTGAACAGGTATTTCATCGGGTGGCACAAAAACCCGGTAAACCCCTTTTCTTTGGTGTCAAGGATGAAAAATTGGTTTTTGGTTTGCCGGGTAATCCAGCATCAGTAATGAGTTGTTTTAGACAATATGTTATGCCTGCTATACAGATCATGTCTGGAAAAGCCATAGAAGAACCCATTTGGGGCAAGTTGAAGCATTCCTATCATAAATCCTCTAGTCTTTGTTTTTTTCTAAAAGCAAGGGTGGAAAATGGCATTGTCAGCATTTTGGGAGGGCAAGCTTCTTATCAGCAAAATAGTTTTGTAGAAGCCAATTGTTGGATTGAATTAGATGGGCCACAACAGCAATTTGAACAATTCAGTATGGTCAAATTGCATCCATTCCATTAAATTTAGTTTATGGATCAAATGATACTATTTTATGCTTTATGTTTTTTTCTGGTAGCATTGTTATATGCTTCAGTTGGACATGGTGGGGCAAGTGGATATTTGGCCTTGATGGCATTATTTGGGTTCACTCCTTTAGTTATGAAACCTACTGCCCTGGTCTTAAACTTGTTGGTATCATTTATTGCTTTTCTTTCTTTTTATAAAGCCCGATTTTTTAAACCAAGATTATTATGGCCACTGATTCTGGGCTCCATCCCTTTGGCGTATCTTGGTTCTATTATTCCTTTACCAGATGCCATTTATAAACGCATTTTAGCGGTGGTTCTTTTGTTTTCCATCATTAGATTACTTACAGGAAAAACTGATATAGAGAGAAAAACGGATCCCCCATTCTGGATGCTTTTGCTTATTGGATCGGGTATTGGTTTATTGTCAGGAATGATTGGGATGGGAGGAGGCATTTTATTATCCCCCATTTTAGTTTTAGCCGGATGGGCCAATCAAAAAGAGACGGCAGCCATTAGTGCGGTATTTATATTTTTAAATTCTTTGTCAGGATTGGTTGGTCAAATTCAAAAAGGATTTGTATTAACAACGGGTATCGTTTGGATTGCTGTAATAGTTTTGATTGGTGGATGGCTGGGTGCTTATCTTGGTGCAAAAAAAGTACCTATTACTCAAATGAAATGGCTATTGGCTTCAGTGTTAATCATGGCTGTGGGTAAACTATTTTTTACTTGATTAAATTAGCTTCATGGAGATTTTGATTTTTGGGTCATTAACAGATATTATTGGTAAAAACCGCATTCAAATAGAAGCACCGGTAGATACAGTTCATTTGAAAGCCATACTCATAGAACAATATCCTAGTCTTGAATCAGCAAGATATTTTTTGGCACTGAATAAAATCATGATACAAGATAAACAACCCCTAAAGGAGGGCGATGTGGTGGCACTAATGCCAGCATTTTCAGGCGGATAAATTGAATCAATACAATAGATATATTAGACAAATGATTTTACCTGGTTTTGGGCTTGCGGCACAAGAAAAATTAGGTAATGCCAAGGTATTAATGGTAGGGATAGGTGGACTAGGTTGTCCAGCCTTGCAGTATTTGGTTGCTGCAGGGGTAGGGCAGATTGGGTTGGTAGATCCGGATCTAGTTTCAGAATCTAATTTGCATAGACAGATTCTTTTTGGGCAAGCCGATATTGGTCAACCAAAAGTGGCTGTTGCTGAGAAATTGATGCATTTGCAAAATCCAAATATTCAAATTCAAACACATCAGATTTCCTTAGATAAACAAAATGTGTTGGGATTAATGGAAGGATATGATCTGGTGATTGATGCTACGGATAATTTTTCAAGTAAATATACACTCAATGATGCCGCTGCCATTTTGGGTATTCCATTAGTATACGGGGCGGTAACGCGTTATCAGGGACAGTTATCTGTTTTTCATTTGCCAGATGAGCATGGAATCAGTTATCAATACAGAGACTTGTTTCCAGATGAGCCAGTATCAGATCTTGAAGGGGGGTGTGAAACTATGGGTGTCTTAGGTGTATTACCCGGAATCATAGGGTCATTACAAGCAGCTGAAGCCATTAAAATCATCACGGGAATTGGTAAACCCTTGATAGGGCGGTTGTTTACCCATGACTTATTAGATACCAGTAGTTATGAAATTACCATTTTAAAACAGCCATTAAAGATGATCACAAGAGAAGATTTTCTTGCGACTGAATCATTGTTGTCAGATGATTTGGATGAGATAGATATTCAAGAAATTAATGTGGATCAATTTTTAGATTTAAAAAACAAGGGTCAGATATTTGTATTGGACGTGAGGGAAAGACATGAATTTCCACCCATTGATTTTTCTGATGCCCTGATACCCATGTCAGAACTGTCCTTGAAGATGGAGCAATTGCCACAAAAAGAAATCTGTGTAATCTGTCACCAAGGAATCAGAAGTGTTTATGCTGCGCAACAAATTCAGGTAAAAAAAGCAGTTAAGACTTATAGTTTAAAGGGCGGGTTAACCGCCTATTTTAATAAAATGTCAAGATGAGTAAAAGCATTAAAAATATCTTTGTAGAAGGTCCCATATTGGCTCAGAAAATTTCAGATGATATTCAACATCATTCAACCAAAACAGGGATTGGGGCACATTCTATTTTTTTGGGACAAGTGAGATCAGACCAAAAGGGAGATGCCATTGTAACTGCCATTGAGTATACCACCTATCAAGAAATGGCTTTAGAAAAAATGCACAGCATTAGAGAAGCCCTTTTTGCCAAGTATGAACTAAGCTGTATGCACGTGCACCATAGTTTGGGTAAAGTGGCAGTAGGAGAAATATGTTTATTTGTTTTTGTATCTTCTAAACATCGCCAAGCGGCAATAGAAGCATGCAATGAATTAGTAGAAGCCATTAAAAAAGAATTACCTATTTGGGGTAAAGAAATATTGAACAACCAGTCAACTGTTTGGAAACAAAATAATTAATATGGTTAATATTACCCATAAATCTGAGAATTTAAGAAAGGCAATTGCTACTGCAATTGTGCAATTGTCATCTTTAGCAACAGTTGAGGCAATCAAAAATAATCAAGTGCCCAAGGGCGATGTGTTTTCTTTTGCAAAAGTTGCGGCTTTTTTTGCCATTAAAAAAACCAGTGAGATGATTCCAGATTGTCACCCACTTCCAGTTGAATATTCAGATGTGCAATTTGAAATCAAAGATTTGCAAATTCATATTTCTGTGGAAGTACATACCATTTACAAAACAGGTGTAGAAGTGGAAGCCATGCACGGCGCAAGCATTGCGGCTTTAACCCTTTATGATATGCTTAAACCCTTAGATAAGGGAATTGAAATTTTGCAGATAAAGCTTTTAAATAAAACAGGGGGTAAGTCAGACAAGAAATGGTTGCCATCAAAACAAATTCATGCTGCTGTAATTGTATGTTCAGATTCTGTATCTAATCAAACTGCATTAGATGTATCAGGGATGGTGCTCATAGATAAATTAAAGACTTACGATATTGATACTGTACAATACAAAGTTGTACCAGATGAGCCTGCTGCTATTGAAGAACAATTTCATGATTTAGTTCAACAAAAAATTAACCTGATTTTATTTGTAGGTGGCACTGGTGTTTCACCAAGAGATATTACTGTAGAAACCATTCGTCCATTGTTAGAAAAAGAATTGCCTGGGGTTATGGAAACAGCTAGGAATTATGGACAAACAAGAATGCCCTTTGCTATGCTTTCAAGAAGTATCGCAGGAACAATAGGAGATAGCTTGGTACTTTGTTTGCCAGGTAGTAGCAAAGCTGCAGTAGAATATGCAGATGCTTTGTTCCCTCAGGTCTTGCATGTTTTCAATATGCTTGATGCTGGTGGTCACTAATTTATTTCTAAGAACGCTATCAAAAACACAACTCAAATGCTGTTGCTTTTCAGTGGCAACCTAACTTTTATTTTCCTTATTGTAAAGGGCTTTTCAGTTAATTATTTGGTTAAATAATTTAAGATTGAGTTTTCCCATTCACTTAAATATTGTACTATTTTGTACCTGTTTGTATCCCACTCTTAATTACCCCAATCCACTGGTTTGTAACCAACTCTTATTACTGTATTGAACTAGGGTAGCCAATCCTTTAGGGCTTTGTGCTATTTAATTCATGCATGCAATTATTCAAGTTTTTAAAACTTAAAGTTGGATAACTAACATGAAAATTGGACAATCAAAAAAATTAATCTTTAAAGCAGGATTGATGTTGTTTGCTTGGCTTTTTGCACATGCCGTGGCAATTGGTCAAATGATTTTACCCGAATCTGCAGAGCCACAACATAAACCAGATTTTGAATTAGATTCAACTCCATTATTTGCCATGGCAACATGTGTACCAGGAACTGTAAATAGGTTTACTGGTTCTTATCATAGTAATTTATATATAGGTAATGCCAATGGGGTAAATGTATTATTGGCTTGGGGTCAAAATATGAAAACCTATACCACCGGTGTTACTGGCGATTATACCACTCCATTTTTTGTAAGTACTAGCAGTTATTCAGGAATACCTTATGAAGTAAGATCTTCAAGTACTGGTGGTGGTGCTGGACCAAGTGTAATGGCTATGCGTACCTCTACCAAACTCTATGTATTTGGTAACATCAACAATATCAGCGGCATTACAAGCATGGCTGGTTTTGGTGCACTTGCTTTGACAAATTCCAATGCCGATGTAACCAGTAAATTGCCTGCTGGTGTGGGTATTGCTGATATAGCAGAGTTTGCCGTATCGCCAACGGCAATTGGCATTGTTACAACTTCGGGCAATGTATATATGTTAACTCAAATGCAAACCTTGCAAGGCGATAATGCTGTTGCTGGGCCTGCAATTTGGCACCAAGTAAAATTATTCAATGGCACAGCCTTAGCTGGTGTTGTTAAATTCTCCTTATCTGCTTCAGGTGCTTTTGCTTTAACAGCGTCAGGTAAAATGTATTATTGGGGTAAACCTGCCAATGTAAATGGAAGTATTAACCTAACAACTAGCTATAATTATGCCTATGACATGTCTGCTCAAATTCCAACAGGGACAAGTGTATTAGAGTTAGTGGTGTTGGGAAAGGATACTGGACCTAATGACCTTTTTTTATTGTGTGATAATCTGAAAGTATATAGTTGCGGTTTAAATGATAAAGGGGTACTTGGTGTTGGAAATGCAAGCACTACTTATAATCAAGCAAGCTTCCAACAGGTGAGTGGTCTTAGCAATATTGTACATATAGATGGAAATACGGAAGCAAGTTTGTTTACAATGGGAGCCATGTCAAGTACTGGTAAAATTTATGGTTGGGGCGATGGGGTGGCTTGTATGTTAGGAATAGCTACGCAAACTAGTTTCACCACAAATTATGTCAATGCTGCACCAGTTGATATTTTTGGTGTAGATGGATTTACAGATTTTAGTATTTCTGGTCATTTTACCATAGCATTTTATACCAATCCTTTAACAGCCGTTGACCAATATTGTTATGTGGGTCATAATACTGGAGGTTCTATTGGTCTTCCAGCAATTACAACAGCAGTAATTACCAAAGCAGCTATCGCGCGCTTAGACGCGCCATTACCCATTAGTTTTATTTGTTCCAATACGCAACCTACTATTGGTATTACAGAGTCATTAAAGGCGTTTAGTTCTTGTATTGGGTCAAGTTCTGCTAATCAAACCATAGTGGTTTCAGGTAATAATTTGATCAAAAATCTAATCATCAATGCTCCAGCAGGGTTTGGAATATCAACATCGGTAGATACGGGATATGGCTCAACAGTTACTTTAACACATACCAGTGGCACTATTGTTCCAACCAATATTTATATCCGAATTATTGCAGGAAGTATTGGTACATTTTCTGGAAATCTAGTTGTTAGTTCAAAGGGTGCAATTACTCAGAACTTAGCAATTTCAGGTACAGTCAATAGTTTGCCATTGATAGATACTGTAATTGGTGCAACTAGAACTGGATCAGGAACTGTAACAGTTTCAGGTACTGTTAATCCAGCTATAGGGAGCACCATTGATTGGTTTACAGGATCAAGTGCTGGCAGTCCCCTAAAAGTTGGAAGTCTCAATTATCTAACAGGAATTTTAGACAGTACCACTACTTTTTTTGCTGAAGCAAGGAATACTAATACTGGTTGTGTTTCTATTGTTAGAGTTCCTGTTATTGCAATAATTAATAAGTCATTTGAGGCGGGTTCAATAGGTGGAAATCAAACAGTTTGTTTGGGTGATTCCATTACAGCGTTGAGTTCCATTACTGATGCTTCTGGAGGAACTGGGGTCATCAATTATCAATGGCAGGTTTCTACTATTTCCAATAGTGCTGGATTTACTGATATTCCTTTTGCCAACCTAAGTACTTATGCTCCAAGTGCATTGACTCAAACCAGTTATTTTAGAAGAGTAGCAAATACCATAGCTGATGGCAATATTTATAGCAATGTGGTTGCTATTTTTATGAATCCATTGCCCAAAGCCGCAACTGCTATCAATGGATCAAGAACTGGACCTGGTATTGTTACTATTGGTGCTTTGGTGGCTGCTGGTGAAACCGTTGATTGGTATGCATTCTCTTCCGGCGGGACGATACTTTCAGGTGGTACTGGAACCAGCAGTTTTAATACGCCAAGCATCGCCAGTACTACAAATTATTTTGCCCTTGCTAGAAACACCAATACGGGTTGTGTATCCCCAACCAGAACTCAGGTTGTAGCAAACATAGTCATCCCAACACCGGTCATTACAGTAGCAGGTACTTTAAATGCTTTTACTGCTTGTATAGGTAGTATTTCTTCTGAACAAAGTTTTACTGTTACAGCATCTAATTTGGTTGCCAATTTAGAAATCTTTTCAGCTTCAGGATTTGAAATTAGTACTGTTTCTGGTTCTGGATTTTCCAAGAACCTCTCACTTTTACCTGTTTCAGGTTCTATAGCAACAACTACTATATATGTTCGGCTATCAAATGATGCTTTGAATGAAGCTTCTGGTAATATTATGGTTAGTAGTACCAATGCAACAACTGCCAACATCGCCACCGGCATTGCCAAGATTAGCGCTTTGTCAAATGCAGGAATTATTTCTGGTTCAAAAACAGTTTGCGCAGGTAACAATAGTTCAAATTTAAGCTTGGCAGGAAATTTGGGTACAATATTAAAATGGCAATCTGCAGTTGATCCGGGATTTAGTTTCACAACGGATATTGGCAACCTAAGCACTAATCTAACTGTTTCAAATATTGATACTAGTACATATTATAGGGTTATAGTTCAAAATGAATTTTGCTCACAAGTAGTTTCTGCTCCGGTATTGGTAACCGTAAATAAAATTCCAGTATTTACCCCTGGAATTATTGAAGGGATTAAAACTACTGCTAGAAGTTTTTCTATTCCATTTACCGCTTCCAATGCCAACCAATTTAGTATTGCACTTGGTGCTAGAGCCCTAACTAGTTTTAATACATTGTTCAATCAGCCATTGGATGGTACTAACTTAAATATACCAATTCCAACTTCTGTACCAGGCTCTTATGATTTTAATATTAGAGTTAGTGATTCAACTACCGGTTGTGAATCAGCATTAGTTCCTGTTGTTTTAAATATTGAAAAGCAAAATCCCGTAATCAGTCTTCAAGATATCACCAAAAATTACCGTGATCCAAGTTTTACCATTGCAGCTGTTTCTAATAGTACAGGAGCAATTAGTTATTCAAGTAGTAATCTTGCTGTTGCTACCATTTCTGGCAATCAAGTCAGCATTGTTGGCATAGGTACTTCCATTATTACAGTTACTCAGGCGGAAAGTCTCCATTATGTAAGTGGAACTGCAACGGCTACCTTAACGGTAAGGGAGAATGCGCCTTATGGATTAAGTTATTCAGGGCCCAATATCTATTCTGTATTAAACCCTATTGCAGCATTAACGCCATCTGTGATTGGTAATGTAACTAGTTATAGTATTAGTCCTGAATTACCAGCCGGCTTGAATATTAATAGCAGCACGGGGGTAATTAGTGGTACAGCAAGCCAAGCTAGGGAAGCCTTAGCCTATACGGTTAAGGCAAGCAATATGGCCGGAAGTATTAGTACTATGATTAGTATAGCAGTGAATAAATTACTACCTACTATCAGCATGAATGATATCAAAAAAACCTATGGTGCCCCCGATTTTCTAATTGATGCTATCAGTAATAGTCCTGGTAAAATTAATTATAGTATCAGTAATGCCAGTATTGCAAACATCATTGGAAATAAGGTTACACTTAAATCAGGGGGAATAGCTACTATTACGGCCTCACAAGAGGCAACTGATCAATTTGAATCAGCCATAGTTAAAGCACAGCTATTGGTTAATGATCTTCCAAAAATTGGATTAGAATATCCTCAAATAAATATTCTTACGATTGATAAAATAATTCAACCCATAAAACCAATAGAACAAGGGGTATTTACTGAATTTAGTATTAGTCCTTCCTTGCCAACTGGTTTATCAATTGATTCAAAAACTGGGAATATCACTGGTAAGCCAAATGCTTTGTCAAGATTGACAGTCTATACTGTTTTTGCAACAAATGGGTTTGTAAGCTTTCAGACAACACTAAATATTCAAGTAAATGACATGCCGCCAGTTTTTGTATATCAGCCTCAAACTGATGTTGCCAATCCAAGGCTGCCAATTAAAATTGCAATTCCCAAATCCACTGGTGGTAAGATAGTAAATTATAGTATCAGCCCCGCTTTGCCTGAAGGGATAGAACTAGACGCGAAAACAGGGGTAATTACTGGGAAAATAATTTCAGTAAAAAATGGGTTGCAGGAGTATTTAGTTACAGGTGCTAATTCTGGTGGTGTAACTAACGCAAAATATACCTTGGTGTTTAATTCAGCTCCTTCAGATATAGTTTTGAATAACCATCAAGTATTAGAGAATTTACCAAATAGTACCCAAGTTGGTTTGCTAAATACCACCGATAAGGATGATGGTGATACATATAGCTATGAATTAGTATCAGGAATTGGGTCAAATGATAATGCATTATTTGAGATTAGAAACAATGTATTGATCTGTAAAACCAGTTTCAATTTTGAACAAAAAAGCGATTACCAAATTAGAATTCAAACAACTGATGAAGGAGGGTTGGTGTATGAAAAGTCTTTTCATATTCTAATCATTGATGTAAATGAAGTGCCAACCTTAGCGCCAATAGGAGATATTAGGGTGTATAATCTTACTACGGAACAGGAAATAGGTCTTTTAAATCTGAGTACAGGGAATGATTTAAACCAATCGCTTGAAGTGCAGTTGTCTAGTAGTAAAATTAATTTATTTAAAGCTTTAAAAGTAGTTGGTAACCGAATCTTGTTTACTTTAAAACCAGATGTGTTTGGTAATGATGTATTAATAAAAGTACTTGTAAAAGATAACGGTGGCGTTAAAAATGGCGGAGTGGATACTTTGGTTAGAACCTTTATTTTAGGTATTGATCCTCTTCCAAAAGTAACCGCCACACCCGCTCAAATTACTCCTGGGAAAACTTCGCAATTGCAAGTAGAGGCAGCACATGCAATAGAATATCGTTGGAATAATATCAATGCCATAGTTGGAAGTACCGGGATTAGTAATCCTGTAATAAGGCCTATACCAAATGACATATTTATTGTAACTGTTAAGAATAAATGGGGCTATACTGCTAACGGTTCTGTTAAAGTAATTGTAGACATTGATTATTCCTTAGAGCCAAAAAATATTTTGACACCTAATGCTGATGGACATAATGATAAATGGATTATTGCCAATATTGAATGTTATCCCAATAGTGAAGTGGCGGTATATGATAAATCTGGAAAGTTGGTATATAAAGAAAAAGGGTATAAGAATCAGTGGGATGGAAAGATGAATGGGGTTGCTTTAAAAGATGATACCTATTTCTACATCATTCAATTTAATAAGCCCAATGTTAAACCCATTAAAGGATACCTAACCATTATACATTAAACATAGTAAAGATGAAACTTAGTAAAAACATCATCGGATTAGTTTGTCTGATATTTGCGTCAACTGTATCAGCAGATGCGCAACAATTAAACCCGTTTGAAACGCAGTTTTTTTTAAATCCCTATTTGTCCAATCCTGCATTTGCTGGGATGAAACTACAAGAATTAATCATTCAAACGGCTTATAGAAGCCAATGGGATAGATTGCAAGGTTCTCCAAAGAATATTGCTTTTACAGCTGATTATCGTTCTCCCATGAATGTTGGACTAGGACTGAATTTTAATAAACAATCTACTGGCTTACTTAGTCAAACTAGTTTTCTTTTAAGTTATGCTTACCATATTCCCATTTCTATAGAAGCAGATGAATACCTACACCTAGGTTTTTCTACCGGGTTAAGTAAGGATATGTTGGACTATAATACCCTGATTGGAGATGCTGCAGATCCAGTTGTGATTGGATACAATGGTAGGGTAGTTAATTGGGTTGTTGATGCAGGTCTTGCTTATTCCAAGAATGGTTTTTATGTACAATTGGCAGCTCCAAACATTAATAGGACCATGAATAAGGAAACAAGCTTAGTTTCCGATTACCCCAGTTTTTATGCTGCTATCAATTATGAAATAAAACTTAGTAATAAGATAATGCTGAATCCCAAATTGGCAATTAGAGGAATTCAAAATTATAATAACATATTCGATTTAGGACTGCAGGTTCAATTTAAAGAGCCTTTGAGTATTTCTACTTTATATCATAGCAACCAATCTTTTAGTTTAGGAGTATCTTATGAATACCAAAATCAATGGCAGTTAATTTGTATTTATAATACACCCATGAAATCCTTAAAAGGGTTAGTAAATGGAATATTTGAATTGGGATTAAGGTTCCGTTTTGCCAGTCAGGGCATAAATCAGTAAGAGTAAGATTCAGCTACATCGTTTTCGTTCAATTTTAATTGGTTTTCAATCAGTTTATCAGATATTGAATGAAATTTTCTGATATGCGGCCTAGAATAACCTTACTGCTACTAATGTTGTTAGCATCAATCTTTTCTATCAGTCAAAATATCAATACTTCTGATCCAGTTGCCATTAAAACTAGGATGTTTCATGTTGCGCTTTGGCAATTGCAGCATTCAAATGGAAAACCATTGAATGACTGGACCAATGGCGCATTTTATACTGGGGTTTTTGCTACTTATGAGTCTACTAAGAATAAAGAAATTTTAGACTCTGTTTTTGCCATGGGAGAAAGAACAAAATGGCTTCCGGGAAGAAGATATGACCATGCTGATGACTATGCCATAAGTCAAACATATTTGAATTTATTTCAAATAAAGCAAGATGCTACAATGCTTCAGCCAACTTATGATTCTTTAAAGAAAATGCAATTAATGCCAGGTAATGAAATTAGAAAACATGGAATTAATTGGTGGTGGTGTGATGCTTTATTTATGGCTCCTCCTACCATGGCCAAAATGGCAAAAATCAAAAATGATGCATCATTATTGATTTTGAGCGATACCCTTTTTAGACAGACTTATCAGTTATTATATGACCAAGAGGAACATTTATTTGCTAGAGATGCCGCTTATTTATGGAACAGTGAAGGAGTAGGAAGAAAAGAGTCAAATGGAAAAAGAATATTTTGGTCTAGAGGAAATGGTTGGGTGCTAGCAGGTTTGGCTAGGTATTTAGATGCTATGCCCAAAGATTATGCAGGTAGAAAATTTTATTTGAATTTATATCAATCCCTTTGTTTAAGGATGATAGAATTACAACAAGCCGATGGACTTTGGAGAAGCAGCCTATTAGACCCGGAAGCTTATCCGGGGGGTGAGGCCTCCGGAACTGGATTTATTTGTTATGCCCTTGCATGGGGAATCAATCAAAAAATAATTGATGGCAAAACATACCTTCCAATAGTAAAAAAAGCTTGGGATGGGTTAAATACTTTAGTTACTCCCGAAAACAAGGTAGGGTGGGTGCAACCAATTGGGGCGGATCCTAGGAAAAATTTTAATTCAGAAAGTTGGGAATCTTTTGGCACAGGTGCTTATTTGCTTGCTGCTTCAGAAATATTAAAAATCAAACAAATCATAAAATGAGAAAAATGCTATTTAAGCAAATTGTAATTGTTTTTGTTGCTTTTATCTTGGCACAGCAAATTCAAGCTCAGTCAACAGGTTGGAAGAATCTATTTGATGGTAAAACACTCAAAGGTTGGCACCAATTAAATGGAAAAGCAAAATATGAAATTGTCAATGGAACTATTGTAGGAACAACCGTTCCTGGTGAACCAAACTCCTTTTTGGCAACGGATGAGACCTATGGCGATTTTATTTTGGAAGTGGAACTAAAAGTGGGGGAGATGAATTCTGGTATCCAAATCAGAAGTCTTTCTTTGCCTGAATATAATAATGGTCGCGTACATGGCTATCAAGTAGAAATTGATCCTTCTTCCCGAGCTTGGTCTGGCGGAATTTATGACGAAGCACGTAGGGGTTGGATGTACCAAACAGAAATGAACCCTACTGCTAAAAAAGCTTTTAACAAAACGGGCTGGAACAAATACCGCATTGAAGCCATTGGACCATTATTCCGTACCTGGGTGAATGATGTTCCCGTAACATGTATGTTAGATGATCTTACCTTAAAGGGGTTTATAGCTTTGCAGGTTCATGCCATTAAACAAGGTGAAGGTGGCCAACAAATCCAGTGGAAAAATATTCGCATTCAAACTGGCGCAGCCATGAAACCAAGGCCCATGGATGCAAGTACACCGGTAGCTAATTATTTGGTGAATAATTTGTCTGATCAAGAAAAAGCCCAAGGATTTCAACTGCTATTTAATGGTAAGGATTTAACCGGTTGGAGGTCTGCTGGTCAAGTAACCACTCCTCTAAAAGGTTGGGAAGTTGAAAATGGTAACCTACATGTTCAAGATAGTACACATGCTAATCACCCCGGAGATTTAGTTACCGTGCAGCAATTCAAAGCTTTTGAATTGGTGTTTGATTTTAAATTGACTCCTGGCGCCAATTCTGGGGTAAAATATTTTGTAAAGGAAACCCCAGGAAGCAAGGCTGGTTTAGGTTTGGAATACCAAGTATTGGATGATGCCTTGCACCCAGATGCAAAAATGGGCGTTGAGGGAAACCGTACTTTAGCAAGTTTATATGACCTAATTCCTTCTATTAAAATGGAAGCTCGTTTTCAGAAAAAAATTGGGGAATGGAACCAAGGTAAAATTGTGGTTTACCCCAATAACCATATAGAACATTGGTTAAATGGTTTTAAAGTAGTGGAATACGAAAAGGGTGGTCCTGTTTATAAGGTTTTATTGGCCCATAGTAAGTATGCAAAAAGCAAGGATTTTGGCAATGTTAGCGAATCTCCCATTCTTTTGCAAGAACATGGAGATAACGTATATTACAGAAGCATCAAAATCAGGGAGATTAAATAGACCTGATTTGCAAGATTTTGGCAGTTTGGTAGAAGTCGGTGGGTGAAAGCCTGCTGACTTTCTTTTTCAATTGCCTTTTACCCTGAGACTTGAAGTAGATAAGCTTATCAAAAACTGTATATGAAATTCAAATGGATGCTCTTTTGCTTACTGGTAGTAAATTTGACCTTTGCTCAAAACATTCCTTTGCCAGAACACCCCAGACCTGATTTTGAAAGGGCTGATTGGATAAACTTAAACGGTGTTTGGGATTTTGAATTTGACTCATTAAATATAGGTTTGTCAAAAGATTGGCAGAAAGGAAAAGCTGCTTTTCAACATAAGATCAATGTGCCCTTTCCATGGGGCTCTCCTCTTTCAGGCGTCAAGGATTTAGCAGATTATGCCTGGTATAAAAGAACTATTCAAGTGCCGCAAAATTGGTCTGGTCAACGAGTATTCGTAACCGTGGGTGCTTCTGATTATGAAACCAGTATTTGGTTAGATGGGGTTTTATTAGGCAAACACCAAGGTGGTTATACGCCCTTCTCTTTTGAATTAACTGCTCAAGTAAAATTTGGAGCCCAGCAACAATTGGTAATTCGAGTTGATGACAAACGTAGAGATTTTGCATTGTATGGTAAACAGGGTTATGGCAATGCACGTGGCATTTGGCAAACCATTTATCTAGAAGGTAGAGGTCAAACACATTTGGAGACCATTCATTTTACCCCGGATATAGATCAGAAAAATGTAAAAGCGTCCTTGGTTTTTTCCAATGAATTAAGTGCAGATACAGAACTGAAAATTCGAATTAAAACTGCAGGAGAAGAGATAGTTACCAGTACAAAGGTTTTAAAAAATAAGGCCAAGGCCGATATTCAAATTGCCATACCCAATCCAAGACTTTGGAATTTGGAAGATCCCTTTTTGTATGAAACGGAAATCAGCTTGGGTGATGACAAAGTCAAATCCTATTTTGGGATGCGTAAGATTTCAGTAATGAATCTACCCAATTCCAACTATCCCTATGTGGCTTTGAATAACCAACCCATTTATCTTCAATTGACCTTGGATCAATCTTACCATCCCGAAGGATTCTATACTTTTCCTACAGATGCATTTATGAAAAATGAAATTGCCTTGGCAAAAGAAATTGGACTCAATGGCATTAGAACCCATATTAAAGTAGACGTTCCTAGAAAATTATATTGGGCAGACAAATTGGGATTGTTGGTTATGTCAGATTTACCCAATGCATGGGGAGAACCAGACGCAGCTATGCAGAAAGAGTCTGAGTATACTTTGAGAGAAATGATTAAAAGAGATTACAATCACCCTGCCATTTTCTCTTGGATTACGTTTAATGAAACCTGGGGCTTGCAAACAAAAGTTGTTGAAAATGGCAAGACTAGTTCTCAATATTTGCCCCAGACCCAAGACTGGGTTGCTTCTATGTACTATTTAGCTAAGTCTTTAGACCAAACAAGGTTGGTAGAAGACAATTCTGTTTGTTGTGGCAGAGGACATACGGAAACTGATATTAATTCATGGCATGAGTACTTACCTGGTTGGGCCTGGGAAGACCATTTAGCCAATCTTACTTCTAAGACATTTGAAGGAAGTACCGATCATTTTGAAAAAGGATTCAAACAGGGCTTACAACCCAATATCAATTCTGAATGTGGCAATGTTTGGGGATATGATGGTAGTACCGGTGACGTAGATTGGAGCTGGGATTATCATAGAATGATTAACACATTTAGAAAATATCCTAAAGTGGCTGGTTGGCTGTATACAGAACACCATGACGTGATCAATGAATGGAATGGATACTGGCGTTTTGATAGAACCAAAAAATTCACTGGCCTGAGTCAGATGATGGAAGGCATGTCTGACAAAGATTTTCATTCCGCATTTTATATTTCTACGGGTAATGAGATTTGTAAAAATCTGCAAGCAGGAACAGTATTGGAGATGCCCCTTTATCTTTCTGCCATGACTGGAACTGCTGTAAAAGACAATCAGTTGGTGTTAGAATATGATATGGATTTTATGGACAAAACAGGAGAAAGCAAAAGACTGGTTCACGAAACTACCAAAATTCCTTACCAGCCTTGGATGCAACAACAATTGCCTGCCCTGACCATTAAAATGCCCAACAATGCAGGACTTGGTATGGTGCAATTGCGTTTAAAAGACCAAGATGGAAAACTCTTGCACAGTAATTTTATGCATGTGGTGGTGAAAGGTGGTCAGGCTCCAGATAAAACCACCATCTTAGAACAGGAGGCCAAAAATTATTCTAAGGCTGAGTTTAGTAATAAGGTTTGGAAAGTATTGGATGGATTAAAAGTCAATGGAGCTGGTAAGGGTTTTATAGAGTATCAAATTCCGGTACCAGCCAATTTGGATACCAAGGGAATGAAAAGCGCCTACGTTTTAGTAGAAGCATCAGCTAAGCAATTATTTGATAAAGACAAGGGTGAGGGTTTTGAAAAAGACCAAGACTATATGTTGGGAGCCAAAGTATCTCCCCATAAAAATCCCAATGCTTATCCAATGACGGATGAAACTTTGTTTGCTTCAGTAATAAAAATTGATGTGAATGGAAAAACGGTTAAAACAGCAACATTGCCAGATGATCCAGCAGACCACCGAGGGGTACTTTCATGGAATAGTCAACTAAAAGATAAAAAATTAAGAGAAGCGGGGTCTTATGGTTATTTAATTAAAGTTCCTATTAGTGCTGCTGTATTAAAACAGTCTACTGCACAGGGTTATCTTTCCTTAAAATTAACTACAGCAGGTGATGGAGGAATGGCCATCTATGGTGCTGATTTTGGCAGGTATCCCATTAATCCAAGCATTGTGATCTTGCGTTAATTAAACCCAGTATGAAAAGGATTTTCATTGTTTTAGCGGCTTGTTGTTTTGTGGGTTCTTTGCTGGCACAAAATCTGCCAGGGCCAACAGGTTTAAGAACGGACTTATTATTGAATACCCAACAGGTAAGTAAATCAGGTTTCCCAGTCTCAGTCAATTTAAGCAAAGCCGTTGAATATGGGCAATACCAGTACGCTAGCATTCTGCAACCCAATCCAAGTTTTGATTGGATTAGCACAAAAGCCTTTAAAGGCATTAGTGCATACCGTATTTTATTGGCTTCAAGTCCAGAACTATTAAAAGAACAAAAAGCGGACTGTTGGGACACTAAAAAAATCATGAGCAAGCAACATCCTTTTGTATACAACGGGAAACCCTTGCAATCCTGTAAAACCTATTATTGGCAGGTACAAGAATGGGACGGAGCGGGAAAGGCTTCCGCATTTTCTGCCATCAGTTCTTTTTACTTAGCTACTAATCAAAATGATTTTTCACATAGTCCACTAGCAGCCAGTTATGAATTGCCCATAGCACAATCAAGAGAAAAAAATGGTACTTATTATCTTGACTTTGGCAAAGACGGATTTGGCCAACTAATGCTGCAATTCAACAGTGACCAAACGGATAGTGTTTTTATAGAAGCTGCTGAAGCTATGGATGGGGGGAATGGATTTTTAAAAAACAATGGCAATATTAGGTATATCAAATTGGGTTTGTTGATTCAAAAAGGCTTGCACGAATACCAACTTCAATGGCCAGTAAATGAAAAAAGAAATAGCAGAAATCCTATTCAAATGCCCCAGTATATAGGAGAAGTATTTCCTTTTAGGTATGTGGCCATTAGGGGGTATAAGGGCAATTTAGACAAGGGGATGGTGAAAAGAAAATTAGTTTATTATCCATTTGATGAACAAGCTTCCTTCTTTCATTCAAGTGATACGGTGTTGAACAAGGTTTGGGACTTATGTAAATACAGTATTAAGGCTACTAGTTTTTCTGGGCACTATGTAGACGGAGATAGAGAACGTGTTCCGTATGAAGCTGACGCACTAATTAATCAATTATCTCATTATGCAGTAGATGCTGAATATAGTATTGCTAGAAGATCAATGGCTTATTTGATTGACCATCCCACTTGGCCAACGGAATGGAGTCTGCAAAATGTATTGATGGCTTGGAATGATTATCTATATACGGGTGATCTTGGTTATTTGAAAAAATACTATCCAGAACTGCAATTAAAAATGTTGATGCCATTGGAAGAGTCCAATGGACTTATTAGCACACTTACAGGAAAACAAACCAAGGAATTTCTTGCAACCATTCATATTACCAAGGCCTTTGACGGAAAACAAGATTTAAAGGACATAGTTGATTGGCCAAGGGGTGGAGGCTTTATTGGAAAAGAAAAACAATATGAAGGAGAAATAGATGGATTTGTTTTTTGTAAGTTAAATGCAGTAGTCAATGCCTTTTATTATAGGAACCTTGTCTTGATGTCTAGATTTGCCAAGGTAATGGGTAAGGATGCTGATGCTGTTTTTTATGAGCAGAAATCTAAAGAAGCATTCAACGCTTTTCAACAGGTATTTGTAGACGCAAAAACAGGTCTGGTAAAAGATGGGGATACTACCAACCATACATCGCTCCATGCAAATATGTTTGCATTGGCTTTTAACTTAGTTTCTCCAACTAATAAAACTGCAGTTGTCAATTTTATCAAGACCAGACAAATGGCATGTAGTGTTTATGGGGCTCAGTTTTTATTGGATGGATTGTTTGATGCCGGAGAGGCTGACTATGCATTAGAACTTTTGACTAGCACCAAAGAAAGAAGTTGGTACAATATGATTAGAACTGGTTCTACCATTACCATGGAAGCCTGGGACAAACTATACAAACCTAATTTAGACCTAAACCATGCATGGGGTGCGGCACCAGCCAATTTAATCGTACGCAAATTAATGGGGGTTGAACCTATAGAAGCAGGTGCATCCGTGGTGCATATAAAACCCCAATTAGGTCATTTACAATTTGCCCAATTAACTACCTCTTTAATAAGGGGTAAAATAATCATTGACTATCTTTTTAAAGGGCAAGCCGCTACCTATAAAATACATATTCCTGCAGGTATTAGTGCACATTTAGAATTAAAAGCCCCACATGACAATGCAAGGATTTGGGTAGATGGAAAGCTACTAGATATTCAAGCCAAGGAGGGGAAATTTTATTTTGATTTAGCAGCCCCTAATACGCATATAGTAGAATTAAAATAGGAATTTTTATAAATACAATTTTTAAGCTAGGAATTACCCAAAAAATCGTACCTTTTTCCATCTCAAACTAAAAGCAAAACCAACACAAACACTTGCCATGAAAGAACAAAAACCTAGATCGGTTTCAAGAAGAGATTTTATGGGTAATTCGGCCAAAGTTTTGGCAGGATTCATGATTCTACCCAGACATGTCTTGGGTGGAACCAGCCTATCCGGAATCAAATACACAGCACCTAGCGATATTATTTCATTGGGATTAATTGGTGCAGGAAAACAAGGCGGCATTCTATCTAATTATTTCTTGAAGACAGAACAAATTAGGTTTACGGCCATCAGTGAAGTCTACCAAGCAAAAGCCAAAAAAACCTTGGATAGTATCAAGGCCAATTATGCAAAAAATACCCAATTAGGTGCATATAATGAGATTCCGGTCTACAATGATTTTAGGGAACTGTTGGCACTTAAATCAGTAGATGCCGTAGTGATTGCTTTGCCAGATCATTGGCATGCGGCAGCTGCAGTAAGAGCTGCGCAAGCCGGAAAAGATATTTATTGTGAGAAGCCATTAGCCTTAACGGTAAAAGAAGGTAGGGCCATGGTGAATGCTACTAGGAAACATGATCGGGTCTTTCAGACTGGAAGTATGCAACGTTCATGGAAGGAATTTAGACAGGCTGCTGAATTAATTCGTAATGGGTATATAGGTCAAATTAAAGAGATCAAGGTGAATGTTGGCCCACCGCCAACCCCTTACAATCTTCCAGCAGAAGCTATTCCAGAAGGATTGGATTGGATAAAATGGTTAGGACCTAATGCACCTGCGAACTTTAATTCAGAACTTGCACCACCTATTACCAAAGACGTTTATCCTAACTGGCGCAACTACAAAGAATTTGGAGGTGGCATGGTTACTGATTGGGGCGCACATATGTTTGATATTGTACAATGGGCCTTAGATATGGATTCCAGCGGTCCAGTAGAAGTAATAGCACCCGATGGAAAAGAACATCCATTCCTTACTTATAAATACGATAATGGCATTATCATGACCCATGAAAAATGGGCTTGGGGCAATGCCATTCATTTTATTGGATCAGAAGGTGAGCTTAAAGTGGCTAGGGGCAAACTAGAAACCACCCCAGCTTCTCTCAAAGACAAAGTGATTGGAGAAACAGAAAAGCATGTCTACAAAAGCGAAGACCATTACAAAGACTTCTTAAATGCCATGCGCACCAGAACCAAACCTATTTGTGATGTAGAAACCGGACATCGTACATCTTCTGTATGTAATATTGGAAATATTGCTTACCAATTAAATAGAAAATTGGAATGGAATCCAAAGAAAGAGCAGTTCAAAAATGACGCTGAAGCCAATGCGCTCTTGGGAAGGCCAATGCTGAATGAATGGGCCATTAAATTGTAACATACCCGTCTAAATAGAAGGACCACTCAATTGGGTGGTCTTTTTTATAATGGAAATCTCTAAAATATTCTTAGAAGAATTTTACCACTAGTTATTTACTATGAAATATAAATGGTTTTATTGTTTGTTTTTATTGCCTGCTCTTGTTCAGGCTCAGGATCCATTTAAATTATGGTACCAACAGCCTGCAGAAAAATGGACCGAGGCATTGCCCGTTGGAAATGGAAGAATGGGTGCCATGATTTATGGTGGGGTGCAAGAAGATCACTTGCAATTCAATGAATCTAGTTTTTGGACGGGAATGCCAAGGGCATATGCCAGAAAAGGCGCGTCTGAATATTTGGGGGCTATTCGCAAAGCCCTGTTGGATGGAAAACAAAAACAGGCGGATTCAATGGCAGAAAAGCATTTCATGGGACTTAAGACAAAGGAAGATTCCGTATATGAACAAGAGAGAAAGCAATGGTTAACCGTTGTAAAAAAAGACCAACATTATGCAGCAGTTGGTTTTAATGATGCTTCTTGGAAAACAATGACTTTACCTACGGTTAATGGATGGGAAACAGCAGGTAGAGAATCTTTAGATGGAGCAGTTTGGTTTAGGGTAAAATTTCAATTACCCAAAGAATGGGTGGGCAAAAAAATGAAGCTTGACCTTGGCAGGATTCGAGATGTAGATCTTACTTATGTTAATGGAAAATTGGTTGGATCAACAGAAAGCAACACCATTAAAAGGTCTTATATAATTGATGCCAATATTCTTAAAGAAGGAGAAAATACCATTGCTATTCAAGTCCTTAATTTTTATGATAAAGGAGGTTTTATAGGTGTCAAAGAAGAAGGGAAAATATTTGTACTCTATTCCTCGGAACAGAATCGGGAAACTGGTATTAATCTTCCATTAGAATGGAAATACTTTGTGCAAAATCAAGCTCCTCCTACAGTGCCTCAGTATCAAGCTAGTTACCAGCCTTTTGGCGATCTATATGTTACTATGAAAGGCGCCGGACACATTAACAATTATAAAAGGTCATTAGATATAAGTACCGCAATAGCACATACAGAATATGAATCTAATGGCGTAATATATCAACGTGATTATATAGCTTCTGCACCCAAAGACGCTATCATTACAAGGTTTTCTGCTAATCAGTCTGGGAAAATTAGCCTGATTGCAAAACTTGGTACCGTACACCAGCAATATCAATTGAAAAAAATTGACCCAACCACCATTGGTATTTTTATTCAGCAAAATTATGGGATTTTAAAAGGGGTGGCTTATTTACGCGTAAAGAGCTTACATGGAAAATTACAGTTATTTGATAACCGAATAGAATTAGATGGTGCAGATGAAGCGGTTTTTTATTTGGTAGCAGCCACTAGTTATAAAAATTACCAAGATGTTTCAGGTAATCCTTCGGCAATTTGCACGCAACTTTTATCAAGCCTGAATAACCAAAGTTTTGACGCACTTGTCAAACAACATACCAAGGACTATCAACAATTCTATCAGCGATTGCAAATCAGTTTTGGTAAGGATAATACAAGCATTCCAACAGATCAACGAATCAAAGCATTTACACCGGAAAAGGATCCTCAATTCTTGGCCATGTATTTACAATATGGTAGGTACCTGATGTTGGCAAGTTCAAGGGCTCATTCTAAACAACCCGCCAATTTGCAAGGAATTTGGAATAACCTCTTAACACCATCATGGGGTAGTAAGTATACCAGTAATATCAATTTACAAATGAATTATTGGCCGGCTGAATCTTTGAATTTGTCTGAGAGTGCCGCTCCTTTATTTAATGCCATACGTGAATTGTCTCAAGCTGGTAAAGCAACGGCTCAGGCCCACTATGGCGCTGATGGTTGGGTGCTACACCATAACACCGATTTGTGGAGAGGAACAGCACCCATTAATGCAGCAAATCATGGTATTTGGGTTACGGGTGGGGCTTGGCTTTGTTTGCATATTTGGGAACATTATCTTTTTACTAAAGACAATGATTTTTTAAAACAGAATTACCCCATTTTAAAATCGGCATCCACTTTTTTTACCCAGTTTTTGAGTAGGGATCCAGTATCAGGCAAACTGATTAGTAGTCCTTCTAATTCTCCAGAAAATGGTGGATTGGTAGCAGGTCCAACTATGGACCACCAAATCATTCGGGAATTGTACAAGAATACGGTATCTGCCGCCAAGATATTAGGTGTGGATCCTGATTTTCAACAATTATTGATCAAACAGTCTGGTGAAATTGCCCCCAATACCATTGGTAAATACGGACAGCTACAAGAATGGTTACAAGACAAAGATGATACCACCAATAAGCATAGGCATGTATCTCATTTGTGGGGAGTTTTTCCGGGTACTGATATTGTTTGGAAGGATTCTGCCATGATGAAAGCCGCTAGGCAGTCATTGCGCTATCGAGGGGATGATGGAACAGGATGGAGTTTGGCTTGGAAAACCAATCTTTGGGCTAGGTTCAAGGATGGTGATCACACGCTGATGATGGCAAGTAAATTATTGAGTAGTGCGGAGGAAGAATTGGGAACAGGTGAAAAAGGAGGTGTGTATAAAAATTTATTTGACGCACACCCACCTTTTCAGATTGACGGCAATTTTGGAGGTGCTGCCGGTATAGCGGAAATGTTATTGCAAAGTCATCAGGGTTATTTAGAAATTTTACCTGCATTGCCAAAATTATTGTCATCAGGAAGCATCAGTGGATTGGTTGCAAGAGGTGGATTTGAGGTTTCAATAATTTGGAATGATGGGGTGCTAAAAACAATAAACATTACATCTAAGGCTGGTGGGAATTGTAAATTGGTTTATGGAAATAAACAGACCAGTTTTACAACAATCAAAGGGGCCCAATATGTATTGGATAAAGATTTAAAAATGAAGCTTTAAAATGGTTTTTCCAAGTATTGGATATTCAATAATGGCATATGAAAAAACTGTTAATAGGATTTTGTTTGATATTGCTGGTACAAATGGCCAATAGCCAACAACTAAAGGTTCATGAGCTTAGAACTTCCTATCTTCAAAATCCAATAGGGGTTGATCAGGTTAGGCCATTGTTGTTTTGGAAACTTACTTCAAATCAAAGATCAGTCTTGCAAACAGCCTATCAGATTTTGGTATCGGATGATAGTTTGCTTTTGGTGAAAGATCAAGGAAATGTCTGGAAAACCGGATGGGTCAATTCCAATCAATCTATACAAGTGTCATATGCAGGTAAACCCTTGGTTTCGGCAAAAAAATATTATTGGAAGGTTCAGGTAAAAGATAACAAAGGCAATGCCAGCTCATGGTCTGCAATTGCCAATTGGAGAATGGGGCTATTGCAAAAGGAAGATTGGAATAATGCCCAATGGATGGCCTATGAAGTTCTACCAGATTCTTCCAAAATTATTCCTGCTATTCATGGTAATGGCAAGAAAAATTGGGGTTCGGGAAAAGACATATTACCCCTATTTAGAAAGTCATTTACGCTAAATAAAAAAATAAAAGAAGCTACCTTATTTGTTTCTGGTTTAGGTCATTTTGAAATGAGTTTAAACGGGAAAAAAATTGGTGACCATTTCTTGGATCCAGGTTGGACCCAATACAGTAAACAAGCACTCTATGTTGGATTTGATTTGACTGCTTTGTTGAAGAATGGAGAAAATTGTTTGGGTGCAGAATTAGGCAATGGCTTTTATTATCAACCTGGAGAGCGGTATAGGAAATTAACGGGTGCTTATGGGTATCCCAAAATGATTTGCCGCTTGGCCTTAGTATATGCTGATGGAACAACCGAAAATATTGTTTCAGACCAGAGTTGGAAAACGGCCCCATCACCCACTTATTTTAGCAGTATTTATGGAGGAGAAGACTATGATGCCAATTTAGAACAAAGGGGTTGGAATCAATCTGGGTTTGAAGACCGTGAATGGAAGGAGGTAATCCTAACAACAGGTCCTGCATTAGCATCACAAATGGCAGAGCCCTTGAAAGTCATGAAAACATTTTCAACCCAATCGGTTAGGTCTCTGAGTAATCAATCTTTGATCTATGACCTTGGACAAAATATGAGTGGGATTCCCATGATTCGGGTACAAGGTAAAAAAGGTGATACCCTTAGAATTTATACCGCGGAATTACTCAATGAAGATGGAACTGTCAATCAAAAAGCAACAGGAAGCCCAAGTTATTATACCTATGTTTTAAAGGGGGATGGTATTGAAAGCTGGCAACCAAAGTTTACCTATTATGGATTTAGATATGTTCAAATTCAAAAGGCCGTTCAACCAGGAGAACCCAATGCGCGTCGTCTGCCTGTGGTCATAGAGGTCAAAGGGTTGCATACCAGCAATTCGGCCAGAATGGTGGGGGCTTTTAAAAGTTCTAATGAGCTATTTAATCAAACCAACCAACTCATAGACTGGGCTATTAAAAGCAATATGGCCAGTGTATTTACAGATTGTCCACATAGAGAAAAATTGGGTTGGTTAGAAGAAGCACATTTGGTTGGAGCTTCTGTAAAATTTGAATATGATATTGCTAGTCTTTGTAGAAAGATTGTAAAAGACATGCAATTGGCACAAACAGAAGACGGATTGATTCCGGATATTGCCCCTGAATATGTGCAGTTTGAACAGGGTTTTAGAGATTCACCAGAATGGGGAAGTAATGCCATTTTATTGCCTTGGTATTTATATCAGTGGTATGGCGACAAACAAGTGTTGGAAGAGAGTTATGACATGATGCAGCGTTATTTGGCTTATTTAGATAGAAAAGCCAACCAACATATTTTGTCACATGGCTTGGGCGATTGGTTTGATCTTGGTCCAAAAAGTCCCGGAGAATCACAGTTAACACCCAAAGGAGTTACAGCTACAGCTATCTATTATCATGACATAGACATCATGACAAAGATTGCTCAAGTGCTTGGAAAAACGGCAGACCAAGACCGTTATCAGGTACTGGGTAAAGCCGTAAAAAAAGCATTTAATCAAGCATTTTACCAAGAAACTACTGGTCAATACGGCTCAGGTAGCCAAACAGCCAATGCCATGGCCCTTTATATGAATCTGGTTGAGCCGGCTAATAGACAAGCCGTTCTAAATAATTTGGTAACAGATTTGACCAATAGAAATTTTGCGCTTACGGCAGGAGATATTGGATATAGGTATTTATTAAAAGCATTGGATCAAGCAGGTAGAAGTGATATGATTTTTGCCATGAACAATAGAAATGATGTACCTGGTTATGGATTTCAATTAGCCCATGGGGCAACTGCTTTGACCGAGAGTTGGCAAGCATTGCCCAATGTTTCCAATAATCATTTTATGCTTGGTCATTTGATGGAATGGTTTTACGAAGGACTAGGTGGGATTAGCCAAACAGAAGATGGGATTGGATTTCAACATATTTTAATTAGGCCACAAATTGTAGGCGACTTAAAAGAGGCTACTGTAAATTATGAATCCATTCAAGGATTGATTCAGACTGATTGGAAAAAAATAACGGATGATTTTGAATTAAATCTTCAAATTCCAGCTAATACGAGAGCATTGGTTGAGATTCCGGCAAATTTAAAAGACTTGGTTCTAGAGTCGGGGAAATCATTAACCAATCTTATAGATCTAAAAGTTATACAAAGAACCGAGCGGAAATTGCTATTGTCTATTGGCTCAGGAGCTTATCATTTTAAAGTAAAACATCTATGATTGCAATAAGAAAATATGGTTTCTTTTTGATTTTATATTTGTTGTTTTCAATGCAAATCAAAGCCCAACAAAATTCCGACGAAGGCTATAAGCGTCCATTAAAGGAAGTGTTGACCAAGATTGAGCAACGGTATGGGGTCAAAATCAAATACGCAGATTCCATGGTTCAGGGCAAATGGGTCAATTATGCCGATTGGCGATTTAGACAAGACGTTGAAACCACTATGGACAATGTGTTAAAGCCCCTAGACTTAAAAGTAAAAAAGGAAAAGGACAAACAATACAAGCTCAGTGTCTATGAATATTATCGATGGAATGTAGAAGAGGGTTGGGCAGAAATGGATAGGATTGCCAGCCAATATGCTGGTAAAGCTGCGTGGGAAAAAAGAAAGGACTCTCTCAAACCCGCAGTTTTAAAAGCCCTGCAATTATCTCCCTTGCCAGCATCGCCGGGAACGGCTCCCATTATCACTGCTAAAAGAGTGTTCAATGGTTATACTGTAGAAAATATTGCCATTGAAATTTTACCAGGCGTTTATATCAATGGCTCTTTGTATAAACCCATGCAATTCAAAGGAAAGATTCCTGTGATCCTTAATCCAGATGGACACTGGGAAAAACAACGCTATAGACCAGACTGTCAATACCGCTGTGCGGCCATGGCCAAGATGGGTGCTATGGCTTTCTCTTATGACTTATTTGCCTGGGGTGAATCTACTTTGCAATTTGCATTTGAGAACCATCGGAAAAGTCTATCCATGACCATTCAAGTACTTGGTTCTATTCGCATTTTAGATTATCTCTTGTCATTAAAAGAAGCTGACTCCAATCGCGTAGCTATGACGGGTGGGTCCGGCGCAGGAAGTCATACCGTTTTAATGACGGCTATTGATGATCGTATCAAAGCAAGTGCACCAGTAGTTTCATTAAGTTCTTATTTCTATGGAGGTTGTCCTTGTGAAAGCGGTATGCCCATACACGCTTGTGGTAGCGGTACCAATAATGTAGAAATAGCTGCCATGGCTGCTCCTAGACCACAATTGGTGGTGAGTGATGGAGGAGATTGGACGGATAAAATGCCAGAACACGATTTTCCTTATTTACAAAAAGTCTATGATTGGTATGGAGCCAAACAATTAGTTAGCAATGTGCATTTACCCAATGACAAACACGATTTTGGCCTTTCTAAAAGAACACCCGTGTACCAGTTCATGGCGCAAACATTGGGATTAAATTTAAAAGCCATTCAAGACGCCAATGGACAAATTGACGAATCCAATATTACCATTGAAAAAGAAACGGCCCTATATGTTTTTGGAGAGAAAGGTGAAAAGCTACCCAAAAAAGCCATCAAGGGATTTGATCAGTTGGAGCGTTTATTCTATTCGCATTTCAAATAGCTAATATGCCATATCGAGTTTTATTATTATTGTTATTTCTGTTTGTTGATAGAGCAGTAAGTGCACAAAATAGTCAACCCAATGTATTATTGATTTATGTTGATGATCTTGGATATGGAGACCTTGGTGCTTATGGTGCCACTAAAATCAAAACACCCCATTTAGATAAACTTGCATCGGCTGGTTTGCGTTTTACCAATGCACATAGTAGTTCTGCAACTTGCACGCCATCGCGCTATGCGCTGATGACAGGTAATTATCCATGGCGGGTTAAAGGAACAGGGGTCTTACCAGGAGACGCAGCTTTGATTATTCCAACCAATCAACCAACTCTTGCATCACAATTCAAAGCCGCTGGTTATGCTACAGGTATAGTGGGTAAATGGCATTTGGGCTTGGGTAATGCAGTGACCAAAAACTGGAACGAACCCATCAAGCCCGGCCCAAAAGAAATTGGCTTTGATTATTCTTTTATTTTTCCTGCAACTGCGGATCGCGTGCCAACGGTATTTTTAGAAAATCAAACAGTAGTTGCAGCTAATGGTTCAGATCCCATTCAAGTAGATTATAAAAACAAGATTGGTACAGACCCAATTGGAAAGGAGCATCCTGAACTTTTGAAAATGCAATCATCGCCAGGTCAGGGTCATGACAATACCATAGTGAATGGTATTGGTAGAATAGGATATATGAGTGGCGGTAAAGCTGCCAGGTGGACAGACGAGGAAATGCCCCTGACTTTCTTAGAAAAAGCAAAAGCATTTATTACCCAACACCAACGTGAACCTTTTTTCTTGACCTATGCTTTAACTGAACCTCATGTTCCTAGAATGCCTTCAACCATGTTCAAAGGCAAGTCTGGGTTGGGTTATAGGGGCGATGCTATTTTGCAATTGGATTGGTCTGTTGGAGAGATTTTAAAAGAGTTAGACTTTTTGGGATTGAGCAAAAATACCATCGTGATTTTTAGCAGTGATAATGGTCCTGTGTTAGACGATGGTTATCAAGACGGAGCCGTATCCCAATTAAATGGACACAAACCCGCCGGTATTTTACGCGGTGGTAAGTATAGTATTTTTGAAGCTGGTACAAGGGTACCCATGATTATCAGTTGGCCTGGTAAAGTGCAACCTGGTGTTTCAGACGCCTTGGTTTGTCAAATAGATTTCTTGGCTTCCTTTTCTAGCTTGTTGAAAAAAGAATTACCCAAAACTAGTGCAGCCGATAGTGAAAATCTATTGACTGCATTTCTGGGGAAGTCAAAAACAGGAAGACAGGTATTAGTAGAACATGCTGGAACCTTATCCATTGTTGAGGGAAATTGGAAATACATTGAGCCCAGTGATAGACCTGCTTATGATCCAACCACAGATACGGAATTGGGAAACGCTAAAGAACCCCAACTCTATGATTTAAGCAAGGATCCAAGTGAGCGCAATAACCTTGCTAGTCAATATCCTGATAAGGTAAAAGAACTTGCCCAAAAATTACTTCAAATCAAAAACAAATAGGTCGTGAATCGCAGCTTCAAGTATTCAGCACAACTATTAGTTCACCTACTATTCCTGTTATTAGTTTGGGTCCCTATTTCAAGTTTTGGACAATCCAAACCCAATATCATTGTATTCTTGGTAGACGATATGGGTTGGCAGGATTGCTCTGTTCCTTTTGATCAAACAAAAAGCCCTTTGAATCAACGCTATCATACACCCAATATGGAAAGACTGGCTAGTCAGGGTATGAAATTTACCAATGCCTATGCTACGCCAGTTTGCACGCCTACCAGAACAAGTTTATTGACGGGTATGAATGCGGCTCATCATGGAGTGACCAATTGGACATCGCCCCAGCGCAATAATAATTCTGATAATCCTGACACACAATTGCAAGCAGTAGATTGGAATATAAATGGTTTGAGTCCTGTTCCCAATATTCCTAAAACTGTCTATGCAACGCCTTTTCCCAAGCTCTTAGCAGATGCAGGGTATTATACTATTCATGTGGGTAAAGCACATTGGGCTTCTATGGGAACGCCTGGTGCTAACCCTTATAATATGGGCTTTCAGGTAAATATTGCGGGTCATGCAGCCGGGCATCCACAGAGTTATTTGGGTAAAGACAATTACGGAAATCTTCCCGGTAAAGCCAGTGCTCAAGCAGTTCCTGACTTAGAAGAATATTTTGGAACCGATAGTTTTTTAACGGAAGCTTTAACTCTTGAGGCCATTAAAGCATTGGAGCAACCAGTAAAAAATCACCAACCTTTTTTTCTTAACATGGCGCATTATGCTGTTCATACACCCATTATGGCAGACAAGCGTTTTGTTCAAAAATATTATGACAAAGGATTGGATAGTATTGAAGCCAAGTATGCTAGTTTAGTAGAGGGAATGGACAAAAGTTTGGGAGATCTAATGGATTGGTTAGATCAAAAAGGCATTGCTTCCAATACCATTATTATGTTTTTAAGTGATAATGGCGGATTGAGTTTAAAACCACAAAGAGGTGGCGTAGCGCATACCCAAAATCTTCCATTAAGGGCAGGAAAGGGTTCTGTCTATGAAGGTGGTATTCGTATTCCCATGTTGGTTAAATGGCCCAGTAAAGTAGCAGCCAATTCCATTGCCAAACAATATGTAATAGTGGAAGATTTTTTTCCAAGCATTCTGGGCATGGCTGGAATTAAAAATCCAAAATTGGTTCAAACTGTTGATGGGAAAAGCTTTCTGCCCATTTTAAATAATCCCTTATTACAGGATAGCACCCGCAGTTTGGTTTGGCATTATCCCAATAAATGGATTCCAACTGATGGTCCGGGTATTAATTATTTCAGTGCCATAAGACAGGGCAATTGGAAGTTGGTCTACAACCAGCGCAATGGAAAAAAAGAATTGTATCATTTGTCTAAAGACCTTGGTGAATCCAATGATCAGGCCAATAAGTTCCCAAATAAAGTACAAGCACTATCCCAATTATTGTCTCAGCAATTAATTCAATGGAAGGCCAGAATGCCCATTGTGATTAGTACAGGTAAGGCTGTTCCTTTTCCTAGTGAGCAATAACAGATTGTTTGCTTGTATTGCTAAAATAGGAGTACCACTTTTCCTTTTTCTTTTTTTGGATCTTCAATAAGGGCCAATGCTTGATGAATCTCCATAAAATTGAAATGATGGGTTATCATGTCTGCCACTTGTAACCTGCCTTCTGTGAAGTCTGCAATTACTTCTGGGAATTTATTATTGTGTAGTCTAGAACCTCTAATATCAATTTCACGAGCGGTGATACTGAGTTGGCTAATGCCAGTAGGTTGATTCCCAAACCCAAGTGCAATGACCCTACCTGCGGCGCAGACACATTCCAATGCCTGTTCCAATGATTTGTTGGTACAAGCTGCATCAATTACCACGGTAGCGCCATCGCCCTGCGTTAATTCTAATATTTTTTCTTTTACATTGGTATGGGTTGCATTGATTTGGGCATCTGCACCATACAATTTGGCAAATTCCAATTTGTTGTCCATGATATCCGAAACATAACAAGTGGCACCATAGAGCTTGACCATTTTTAAAACACTCAATCCCAAAGGGCCTGCCCCCATGATAAAAACGCGATCGTCTTTGGTGATTTCAGCTCTGGAACATACTTGTTTAGCAACTGTAAATGGTTCAATCATCACTGCTTCTTCCCAAGTAAAATGTTTGGGGATTTTGTAAAGACTTGCTGCAGGAACTACAATCCATTCTTGATATCCACCATCAATATGAACAGACCTTACTTGTAATTTACTACAAACATTTCCTCGTCCAATTTTGCATTGATAACATTGGCCACAATTCATCACAGGATCCAGGACCACATGGTCACCTAATTCAAAACCGCTAACACCAGTTCCAATAGATTCAATAATACCTGCAATCTCATGACCTATCACCCTAGGGTAAGTAGCAACAGATGAACTGCCATGATAAATATGAACATCAGAACCGCAGATACCACCAGCTTTAACTTTCACCAATACATCTGTTGTCTGTTCAATACTTGGAATGGGTCTTTCTACAATCTCCAATTGATTGGGTGCTTGAACCAATAATGCTTTCATAATGGCTTATTTGGGTGTGGCCAATGCTTGAACCTTTGCCCAAACCAAATCATCTACTATAATACCATTGGCCAAATGGTCTTTTCTGGTTCTCAAAGAATTTTCACCAGGATAGGATAGTGGTTTGTCTGGATACACCCTTGTTGACCCCTTGATTTGTTCCACTGTTTCGTTTAGCACTTTGTCTATAAATTCTTGGGTATTAATCATGAGTGGATTAATAGCAATAAATACCTGACAACAACTGCCGCAACTTCCTTTGCCAAGTTTGTCAATGGCGGCAGTAGAAAGCCCTCCAGAAAGCAAACTGGAAATCAGGTCCAGCATAATGGCAAATCCTGAGCCCTTCCAAAAACCAATAGGCAATACCCTTCTGGTAGTTTCAATGGCTTCTGGGTCAACCGATAAATTTCCCTCTTGGTCAAACCCTCCGGGGTAGGGAAGCTGTTCTTTTTTTAACCTAGTGACACCTAGCTTGCCATAAGAATATTGAGACATGGCCATGTCTAGAACTATATGGCCTTCTTTTCTGGGAATAGCCATGACAAAGGGATTGTTTCCAATGACACCGGAAGTGCCACCCCAAGCTGGCATACAAGACTCTGTATTGGTCCAACAAATGCCAATAAAGCCTTTTTCAGCAGCCTGCCATCCAAATGCACCGCCGCGCATCCAATGAGTAGTATTATTCAATGCAACCAACCCCAGGCCATTGCTAGCGGCCATTTCCGTAGCCCTCTCCATGGCAAACTGAGCATTGATTATACCGGGGCCCATATTTCCATTATAGATCTCTAATGCCCCTAAGTTCTTATCCAATGTTGGGCTTCCATGAACATCTATCCAACCTTGATGAATATAGTCTACAAATCTTTCTACTCTATTTAAACCATGTGAATAAACACCATCGCAACTGGATTCAGTGTGTATTTGGGCACAGGTATCAGCCCTGTATTCGGGCATGCCAGCAACTAAGAAAGCTTGTTTAATAGTGGCTTTCATTTCTTCAAAACTAATACGGCTCATGGGCAATTAATTGAGTTTACAATGTACTTAAAAATTCATGATGGTAAATGAACCTCCCTACCTTTGTGTACTAGTTATAACTAATTTCAAATCAGACTTGGAACGGATTTTGTTTTAAAAATTAGCAACAAAGGGAATTATCATGTCAGGCATCAATTCATTTAGTAGTCTTAAACAGTTCACTGATAATTTGGAAGAACAGGAACAATTGATGCCGGTGGTCTTTATTGGTCATGGCTCTCCCATGAATGGCATAGAGAACAATCCCTTTAGTCAGCGATGGACCAAATTGGCTCAGGAAATCCCAACGCCCAAAGCTGTGCTAGTGGTTTCTGCTCACTGGTTTACTAAAGGCACCATGATTACAGAAATGGATTTTCCTCCTACCATCCATGATTTTGGAGGCTTCCCTCAAGCATTGTTTGATGTACAATATCCAGCACCCGGAAATCCTGCATTGGCAAGAGAAACGGCATCTTTGATACATACCACCAAAGTGGAATTATCACATGATTGGGGTTTGGATCACGGAACTTGGTCTATTGTTAGACATATGTATCCAAAGGCAGATATTCCTGTTTTGCAATTAAGTATTGACTATACCAAGGACTCCAACTATCATTATCAATTGGCCAAAGAAATTTACGCCCTTAGAAAAAAAGGGGTCTTGATCATGGGTAGTGGTAATATGGTCCACAATCTAAGAATGGTAGCATGGGACAAATTAAATGAACCTGAATATGGTTTTGATTGGGCCGTTTATATGAACAACAAATTCAAAGAATTAATTTCCAATGGTCAGCACCATAGTCTGATTCAATATCAGCAATTAGGAAGAGAAGCATTAATGGCCATCCCTACACCAGAACATTATCTTCCCTTAATTTATACCTTGGCTTTAAAAGGGGAGAAGGATAATATTGAATTCTTTAATGACAAAGCGGTAGGAGGTTCATTGACCATGACTTCGGTGAAGTTTGGATAGCATAATAGTAAGTTTGATGCAGTATTTGAGATTGAAAGAATTAACTTTAAATATCCTAGAAATACCTTTATATGAAATCTGTTTCTAACTTAGTTTTTCTTCTTGCTAGCGCGATGTTTCTTTATGCATGTTCTTGCCAATCAAGCTCAGAAAAGAAAATGGTTGAGGTGGTAGAAATTGATACAGGAGTTAGTTTGAAAAAAGAAACTACGGATACAATTAGTACCCAGTTTTCAAAACTATTGAGCTTGCAAGGAATTACTTACAAAATCACATCTATTGGTAATGGTTCTTTGCAACAATTAGTCATTATTCCATCGGGACTTTCCCTAATTAATGATACTATTCAACAAGAAACAGACCCCGTAATGGGTGCAGAAATAGAAGATCTTGACCATGATGGATTTCCAGAATTATTGATTTATACCCAATCCGCAGGTTCTGGTTCTTATGGTCATGTTATTGGTTATTCTCCCAACAAAGGAAAGTCAATTTCTCAAATCAATTTTCCTGAATTAGCAAAGGGGGCCAAAGAAAGTATTGGCTATATGGGCCATGATTCATTTTCCATTGTAGAATCTAGTTTGTCAAGGAGATTTCCTGTCTATGAAACAAATGATTCCAATGCTAAACCAGCTGGCAAAATTCGCCAATTGCAATACAAATTAAAAAACGGAGAAGCCAGTAAGCAATTTGTATTAGTTGGTTCAATGGAATTTGACCAATAATAAAGTAACCTACATTTGCTTTATAAATCACCCACTTTGGATGCACCTATTTTTCTGATTACGCCACCTTTCACACAGTTGAATACGCCTTATCCGGCAACAGCATATTTGAAAGGTTTTTTCAATACCAAAAATATTCCTGCTGTTCAAGCTGATTTGGGTATAGAAGTAACCCTAGCCATTTTTAGTAAATCAGGATTGGAGTCATTGTTTGAGGCAATCGAAAAAAAGCAGCCAGAATTAAATGCTAATTCGGCAAGGATTCTTTCCTTGAAAGAGGACTATATCAGAACCATTGATGAAGTGATGCTATTCTTGCAGGGTAAGCGCAATACCTTGGCGCACCTGATTTGTAAGCGGAATCTGTTACCTGAAGCAAGTAGGTTTTCACAAGCGGATGATTTAACATGGGCTTTTGGTGCCATGGGTATTCAAGACAGGGCCAAATATTTGGCCACCATGTATTTAGAAGACTTGAGTGATTTAATCAAGGATACTATTGACCCACATTTTGGCTTTAGTAGGTACGCAGAAAGTCTGGGAAGATCGGCCAATAGTTTTGATGAATTATATACAGTACTGCATCAGCCAATTAGCTATATAGACAGTATTTTGTTGCAGATTTTGGAGTCCAAAATGGCCATTCACCAACCCAAATTGGTGTGTATATCAGTGCCTTTTCCAGGTAATTTGTATACTTCTCTCCGTTGTGGAGAATGGATTAAAAAGCATTATCCAAATGTTACAGTAGCCATGGGTGGTGGCTTTGCCAATACTGAATTAAGATCACTCAGTGACCCTAGGGTGTTTGAATATTATGATTTCATAACGCTGGACGATGGTGAAGCACCCTTGGAATTACTTTGGGAGCACCTACATGGTAAAAGGGAATTGTCTGAACTCAAGCGGGCATTTACCCTAGTGAATAAGAAAGTAGTTTATATCAATAATACTGCTTGTGCCGATTATAAACAGGGACAAGTAGGTACCCCAGATTATTCCGGGCTATTGCTAGACCAGTATATTTCTGCTATTGAAGTGGCCAATCCCATGCATAGTCTTTGGAGCGATGGTAGGTGGAATAAACTCACTATGGCCCACGGCTGTTATTGGGCCAAATGTACTTTCTGTGATATCTCCTTAGATTATATCAAAAATTATGAACCAGTTACTGCATCCTTGTTAGTAGATAGGATGGAAGAAATGATTGCAAAAACAGGGCAGAATGGGTTTCATTTTGTAGATGAAGCGGCTCCTCCTTCTTTGATGAAATCACTGGCCATAGAAATTATTCGTAGAAAATTAGTGGTGAGTTGGTGGACCAATGTAAGATTTGAGAAAAGCTTTACCAGAGACCTTTGCCTTTTATTAAAAGCTTCGGGTTGTATTGCTGTGAGTGGGGGATTAGAAGTAGCATCTGATAGATTACTCAAACTCATTGATAAAGGCATCACTGTTGCACAGGTAGCAAGAGTTTGTAAGCATTTCACAGAATCGGGTATCATGGTACATGCTTATTTGATGTATGGGTTTCCAACCCAGACGGCACAAGAGACCATTGATTCTTTAGAAATGGTGAGACAATTATTTGAAACAGGTGTTTTGCAATCAGCTTTCTGGCATTTGTTTACTATGACGGCGCATAGCCCAGTAGGTTTGGATCCTGCCAAATTTCAAGTGAGAAAACAAACCAATTCCATTGGCAGTTTTGCCAATAATGATATTCAACATGATGACCCATCTGGTGCAGATCACGAAAGTTTTGGCTTTGGATTAAAGAAAGCATTGTTGAATTATATGCATGGCACTTGTTTGGATTTTTCATTGAGAGAGTGGTTTGATTTTAAAGTGCCCAAAACCACAGTTGCACCAGACTTTATCAAGCAAGCAATAGAAGAGCCTGAACTAGGATCTAGTCATGCAAAGCCTATCTGGTTGGGTAAAAATCCTCAGTGGGAGATTGTTCAAAAGTCAAAAAAAGGTATGAGCTGGGAACAAATGCAAATTAGCTTTCAGACCCAAAGAAATTCCCTTAGTATTAACGTGGAGCCAGATAAAGGAGCTTGGTTGTTGAAAATACTTCCTGCATTACAGGTAGATACCCCTAAGCAATGGACTGTTCCATTGCTTAAAGCAGATTATGAAGCTGCAGGTTTGGAAGACTTTGAATTATTTTGGGACAACAAACCCGTCAATACTTTGTACAAAGCGGGATTATTGTTGGTTTAAATAGGATTAATTAAAAACAGCCATTACAGTAATTTCAAGTTCTTCTGCCACTTCATCAATATTGATGTTGAAATCTGCTCTTTTAATCTTGAATATACTTTTCAATGCAATGCTTTTACCGGCAACTATAATTGAACCATTAACCTTGGTGGTTTTTGTTACGCCACGAATGGTTAAAGGTCCTTCAACACTTACACTATAATTCCCGTCTTTATCGCTAGCGAAATTAGCAGGTAAGTTTATTTTTCCAGAAAAATTGGTTTTAGGATAAAGCTCGCTATGCATATAATCCTTATCATTGAAGTGTTCCTGCATCAATTCGTTTTCAAATTGAAATCCCCTAATTAGACCAGTAAATTTTAAAGCACCTGTTTTATCATTAAAGGAACAAGCAACATTGCTATTGGTAGCTTCAATGTCTTCCGTAGGCCCTTTTGAGAAGAATTTGATACTGGCTTTTTTAGTAATATGGGTTTTACCAGCTTGTTTAATTAAAGTGCTGTCTACTTTTTTCAAACTGTCTTTTGCAACAGCAGTAGTAGAAATTGCATGGGTTGTATCCTTCCAAGTTGAGTCTAGTAAAAGATCAGGGCTTAACTGAGAACTATCTGCCACTGGATTTTTCTTAAAATTGGACGGAATATAAGAGACAAAAACCCATATATCTGTAACGGTTAGAACTAATCCCATGAGCAACGCCAAAATGGTTGTTCTATGTTTTTGTAAGAAACTGCCATTTGTTTTTTGATGATTTTTATAGAAAATCCATAGCACTACACCCCAAATAACTAGGGCAATAACAAACATCTGGGGTAATTCTTTCATTAACTTGAAAAACATAGATTGGATTATTTGTGGTTGTCAAAGATAATGGCAAATTTTATTTTCCAACTGGGGCCAACATTTTTGCACCAATGGATGGTGGTGGCGCTTGCAATGGTTTGCCAAATGGTTTTGGTGCACCGCGATGGCAGGTGTTACAAGTAACCAATTGAATATTAGTAGTATCGCCTTCGGCGTGCTTAATACTGGCAATGTATTTTTTGTTCATTTCATCTGTCATTCGAATCATGTCTCTGGCAATTTCTTTTTTTGGATTGGCATCACTGGGCATATCCATTTTTCTAGGATTGTCTTTTTCAGGAGCGTGACAATAATTGCATTTTACACCCAAATCCACTTTGAATTGGTCCATGGCGTGATCCACTTCCTGAAAAGTAGCCGTTGCAGGAAATACTTTAATGTTTTTAAGCTTTTTGGGTTGGGGTTGCTGAAAGCTAAATGATTGAACAAGCAATGCTGTTATTACGGTTAAAGCTAATAGCAAGGTAGTTTTTTTATTCTTTAGGGATTTCATTTGTGTTATTTTAACCCAATATATCAAAAGGAACAGCCAAAAGGATTTAAATAAGCTTAGTATCGGTGAAAGGGGCAATTAAATTGGTGAATTTTAATCTACGCTGAAATCAATTTTAATTTGGTTTTTAATATTGTAACTGATGAAATGGTGATAATTTATCTGTTATATAGTAATAATATTTTCTATAATCAGTAAAATTTATAACTGTGATGATTGATAATGTAATTCTTAAAAAGGAAGCTATGTCACCTTTGTAACAAGTATTGATTATGCCGTAATCAATAGGTCTCATATTATATCAAGACATGTATAAGTCTCTATTTCTGCTACTCCTTTTTCTAAGTTATGGTGTTGATGGAAGAACACAGGACAGTAGTTTGCAAGACGGATCAACTATTTGGCATTTACAAGACTGTATTGCATATGCTAAAAAGAACAATATTTCACTTGCTACTGCAAAATTAGTGATACAAACTGCAAAGGAAGATTGGTTACTAACCCAAGCAGCTATTCTTCCAAATTTGAATGGAAACGTCTCTCAAGGCATTTTTAATAGTACCAATCAAAATACAACGAATGCTCAGTCTAGTGGTCATCTTTCAGGAAATTATGGCTTGAATTCCTCAATAGTAATTTATAATGGAAATTATTTGAGAAAAGATATTGTCTCAAAAGATTATGCGTATCAATCAGCCAATCTGAGTTTGAAGGAATCGGAGAATGATTTGTCTCTTTTGATTACACAAGCTTTTTTCAATTTGTTGATGGCTCAAGAAACAATGATTTTGTTAGATACTGTGTTGGTTAATTCTAAAATTCAGTATCAAATGGGTAAGGGTAGATTTGATGCTGGTAGTATTTCAAGAAAAGAGTTTTTATTATTTGATGCACAAGTTGCATCGGACCAATTTAATTTAGTCAATGCCGGCAATGCAGTTAAGTTAAATACGATTATTTTAAAGCAATTACTTTTGCTGCCTACTAGCTATTTTTTTGTTATAACAAATAGCACTGAAACTTCCTTTTTTCAATGGCAATTTCCATTGTTGGAAACCCAAGAAATAGCTAGGCAAAATAGACCTGAAGTCAGCAATAGAATATTACTAGTCAAAAAAGCTGAAATAGAAATTGATAAGGCAAGAGCCAATCAAAAACCCATTATTAATGCAGGAGCATCTCTAAGTTCATCTTATTCCAATAGTGCAAGCGACAATCTATATCTGCAAATTGGTAATAATTTTTATCAGTCAATTAGTATCACCATGGGAATTCCCATTTATAGTAGGCGAATCAATAAAACCAATATTAATAAGTCAATCATTCAAAAAAGACAATCCGAATTGGACTTATTAAATACCCGTGTAGTGCTAGATCAGCTAATTGAGCAAGCATTTGTCAATTCCTTAAATGCTAATGCGCAATTAAATGCTGCAACTATACAATATAATACTAACCAAGAGATTTATAACATCAGCAATCAACAATTAGCCATGGGTGGATTAAATTCAATTGACCTATTGCTACAAAAAAATCTATATATACAAAGTCTTCAATTATTTACACAATCAAAATATAGTGCTTTGATGTTTGCTAAAATCTATTCCTTTTATAGAGGAGTAGCATTAGTTTACTAAAGCCATTTTATAAAATTAGGTTCATGAAAAAGTTTAAATGGATAATCCTTGTTCTAGCAATTCTGGGAATTGTTTTTGCAGTTTGGTTTTGGAAGTTTAAAAAAGAAGCGGAAGTGATTTTGTTAGAAACCCAGAAAGTGGGTATAGGGAATGTAACTAATTCTGTAACTGCCATTGGTACCTTACAACCAGTTGATACAGTAGCTGTGGGAAGTCAAATTTCAGGAATCATTTTACATATCTATGCTGACTTTAACTCACCTGTTAAAAAAGGACAATTGCTTGCCATTTTAGATAAGACCATCATGGAGGCTCAGGTTCAACAATACAATGCTGCTTTACAAAATGCCAATGCCAATCTAGTATATCAAAAGGGCAATTATGCCAGACAAACCAAACTATTTCAAATAGGAGCCATTAGTAAGTCAGATCTTGAAATGGCTAATTATTCCCTTGTATCTGCAAAGGAAAATGTGAATAGTATTCAAGCTCAACTCAAAACAGCTAATAAGAATTTGAGTTTTACTGAAATCTATTCACCTATTGACGGTACAATTCTGTCAAGAAGCATTAGTGAAGGCCAAACCGTTGCTGCTAGTTTAAATACCCCTACTTTATTCAGTATTGCCAAAGATCTAACAAAAATGCAAGTGCAAGCCTCTGTAGATGAAGCTGATATTGGGGATGTTAAAAAAGGACAGCGTGTTGTTTTTACAGTAGATGCCTTTCCCTCAGAACAATTTAATGGAACAGTTAAAGATATAAGGTTAAGGTCTTCTGTATCGGCCAATGTGGTAACTTATATTACTATTATAGATGCTCCCAATCAAAATATGAAGTTAAAGCCTGGGATGACAGCAAATATCACGGTTTATACCAAAGAAGTGGGTCCTGTGCTCACTATTCCAGCTGCTGCTTTAAGTTTTATACCTGACTCATTACTTGTGAAGCAATTTCATTTAGATCCCACAATTCTTTTAACAAAGCAATCCACTAAAAGGAAAAGAGCAAGTCAGTCAAATACTGTTGTCAATAAGGATACCCTGAAAAGTACTAGTGCAGCAGTTTGGCTAAAAAAAGATAGTCTTAATATCTATCGAAAAATAATTGTTATTGGTCTGAGTGATAAAACCATTGTGCAAGTTGTGACTGGTTTGAAGGACGGGGACGAAATAATTACAGGATATAAGAAAGTATCCAAATCAGATGCAAATGCCAATAAAACAGCCAAGAGTCCATTTGTGCCAACAAGAGGTGGGGGAGGAAGAAGATCTAATTAATCATGACTATAGCAATAAAACATGCCCAATAAAATCCTTGAATTACATGATTTGAAACGCAATTTTATTATGGGCGTTGAAACTGTCAAGGCATTGAAGGGTATTAGTTTTACTGTAAATGCAGGAGAATTTGTGACTATTATGGGAAGTAGTGGTTCTGGAAAAACTACCTTATTAAATATCTTGGGCTGTTTAGATATCCCATCTGAAGGCACTTATTTATTAGATGGCGTAGATATTAAATTGCAAACTAGAAATGAATTGGCCAAACTAAGAAATCATAAAATTGGCTTTGTTTTTCAATCCTATAATTTACTCGCTAGAACCTCAGCTTTAGAAAATGTAGAATTACCCCTTTTTTACAATGCAGCCATTTCTTTTAAAGAACGTCATGAAAAAGCTATGCATGCGCTTGAAGCAGTAGGGTTGGCAGATAGAATGGGACATATGCCAAACCAATTATCTGGCGGTCAACAGCAACGTGTGGCCATTGCTAGGGCCTTGGTGAATGATCCAGTCATGATTTTGGCAGATGAAGCCACAGGGAATTTAGATACCAAAACTTCTTACGAGATTATGGCACTATTTCAAGAATTGAATACTAAAGAAGGAAAAACCATTGTGTTTGTTACGCATGAACCAGATATTGCAGTATTCAGCAGTAGAACAGTGGTTTTAAAAGATGGACTTGTCATTAAAGATCAAATCAATCCACAAATTCATTCTGCTAAAGATGCGCTTGCTGCTTTGCCTACAGAGAAGCCTGAAATAGCAACAATCCCTGCGCCATGATTTTTTTAAATCTTTTGGGCTTGGCATGGAAAGCGCTTACCAGAAATATAATGCGAACCTCATTAACCATGTTGGGGATTATCATAGGAGTAGCAGCAGTCATTACCATGGTTTCTATAGGAGAGGGTTCTAAACAAAGTATCAGATCTCAATTGTCAAGTATGGGTTCTAATATGATTACCATCAGGCCATATAGTAATGCATCTGTTGGAGGTGGAGCCAGAATTGGATCCAGTGGATTGCAGACCCTAAAATTAAAAGATGCTGCTAGTATTTTGGAACAGGCTTTATTTATTACCGATGTTTCACCTGCGGTATCAACCAATGGTCAATCCATCAATGCAGCTTTAAATTGGCCCACTTCTTTGCAAGGTGTTGCGCCATCCTATTTAAATATTAGGGATTGGAAATTAAGTGCAGGTATTGCATTTACAGATGTAGATGTAGCTGCTGCTGATAAAGTTTGCCTACTTGGACAAACAGTAGTAGACAATCTTTTTACAACGGGAGAAAACCCAATTGGTAAAGTAATTCGCTTTAATAAAATACCTATCAAAGTGATTGGGGTATTGGTAAAAAAAGGAGAGAATACTTTTGGACAAGACCAGGATGATGTGATATTAGCACCTTATACCACCGTACAGAAAAGAATCATGGCCATTACTTATATTCAAACCATTTATGCGGCTGCGTTAGATGAGAAAAGTTCAGATACGGCTTCAAAAGAGATTAGTACCATCCTAAGGGCAAATCATAAATTGACATTTGAAGAAGAAGATGATTTTAGGGTGAGAACACAAGCAGAGTTGATTAGTACCATGAGTTCCACTTCTCAGTTATTAACGGTGTTGTTAACCGCTATTGCGGCCATTTCTTTGCTAGTAGGAGGGATTGGAATCATGAACATCATGTATGTATCAGTTACAGAAAGAACAAGGGAGATTGGTCTGAGAATGGCTATTGGTGCAATGGGCATTGATATATTGCTCCAGTTTTTAACGGAAGCTATTTTGATTAGTGTAACGGGAGGGATAGTGGGCGTAATGTTGGGAATTAGTGCATCTAAATTGGTTACCGCATTTCTTTCCTGGCCTACTTTGATTACGCAGTCTTCGGTGCTGCTTTCTTTTGGAGTTTGTGCTATCACTGGTGTGTTCTTTGGTTATTATCCGGCTTTGAAGGCTTCTAAATTAGATCCAATAGATGCGTTGAGGTATGAATAGACTGGCGCGATGGGGTTAGCGTATATTCAAGATTATCTTTTTCTAAACACAGTAGGTTGTAATTTCTTTTTCTTTAAGAAAACCCGATTAAAATAAGCAAGGTTTTCAAAGCCGCACTCAGCAGCTATTTGACTGATTGATTTATCTGTTTCAATTAGTAGGGTACATGCATGTAATACGCGTAAATCATTTAGATAATCAGTAAAAGTCTTCCCCAAGCTTTTTTTAAAAAATTTACAAAATGCAGTATTGGAAAGATGAATCAATTTAGACGCTTCCTGAAGAGAAATGGAACTTCTATAATTTTTTTGTAAGTACACTAATACTTTATTTATTCTACTTTCCGTATTGTCATTTTTCGCTATTTTGAAACTATTTGATGCCAGAATTTTATATTTTTTACTGGCTAAATCATTCAAAAGTTCCAATAATCCAGTAACCCTTTTTATATTGGGTTCATCAATGATTTGTAACATCCTTTTTTCAATGCTTAAAGGTTGATTTTTTAGAAATCCTATTCCACTTCCAGATTTATATAGTAATTCATTAATATTTTTCATTTCAAGTAAGTTTTGAAATGGGCTAATAAAAGCTTCAGAAAACTGGATAACCAATGCGCGATTATTTTCAGTATTTGTACTTCGCTCACTTATCCAAGTATGTGGTAAATCCGGACCCAATAATACCAAATCGCCATCACTAAAATTTTCTATATGATCACCTACCATTCTTCTGCCATTTCCTTTGATGATATAAGTGAGTTCGTATTCTGGATGATAATGCCATAAAGAGTCGAACCTATCCTGATCAATCTTTAAACCCAAAAATGAACGGCCTGCCATTTTTGGGCTAATATTTTCTAGTCTTGCTCTCAAAAGCTAATTTTTAGGTCTAAAATAATACTATTTTATTTCATTTTATTCTGGATAATGATATTGCAGGAAATATAGTATTGATAATTGACAATTTAGGATTAAATGCTTTGGCCATCTCATGGCATTTTTGTAAAAACGATTTATATGCCAAACATTCCCACTGAAGTATTAAAATTTCTGGAGCAACCCTATCATCTAACCCAAGAACAGATTGATCATTATCAGCAATTCCGTTATATTAAATTGAAAGATGTGCTATCTCCAGAAGTTGTTTCATTTTATGCGAATCTAATTTCGCAGAAAGTAATGGAGCATAATTCTGAAACCATAAGTATGGAAAAAAGAAATACTTATGGGAAAGCATTTCTGCAAATCTTTAATCTCTGGAGAGAAGATGAACAGATCAAAACCCTCATTTTTAGTAAAAGAATCGCAAAGATTGCAAGTGATTTGATGCAAACACAAGGTGCAAGGTTATACCATGATCAAGCATTGTTTAAAGAGCCCGGCGGCGGCTTTACCCCTTGGCATGCAGACCAATATTATTGGCCTTTAGAAACAGATAAAACTGTAACAGCTTGGATGCCATTGCAAGCAACCGGGTTTAATATGGGACCACTTGAGTTTAGTGCGGGTAGTCATGTAATTGTTGAGGGAAGAGAACTTTCAATTAGTGATGAAAGCGAAAAATTTATAGAAAAAAAATTAAGGGTATCTGATTTTGAACAAGTAGTTGAAGAGTTTGAATTAGGAGAAATCAGTTTTCACTCAGGTTGGGTATTTCATAGAGCTGGGCCTAATCAAACAGATCAGATGAGAAAAGTTATGACAATTATTTATATGGATCAAGATATGAAACTCAAAAACCCGGAGAATGAGAACCAAGTGAATGATTGGCATACTTGGTGCCCTGGTGCAATAGTTGGAGAAAAAATTCAAAGTCCAATTAATCCATTGCTTTTTACCTATAATAAATAGTAACAAATTTCGTAACCCACTATACGAATAAAATGAAAATTAAATACACATGTACGCATTGGGGTTCTGAGCATCTTGATGCAGAAACATTCATAGACAAAATCAAGTTAAACGGATATGATGGGGTAGAAATAAATTTGCCTGAACAGGGAACCTTTCTGAATGAATTCTTATCTGAATTAGATGATTCATTTGAGAAAAATCCCAACTTCATTTTTATTCCCCAACAATTAATCACGCCTGAAAATGAGGGTGTTGATGAATTTATTAAAAGGATGGAGAAAAATCTTCTGCGCTTAATAAGTTATCATCCATCCTATATTCATTCTCATACCGGAACAGATTTTTTCTCTTTTGAAGACAATTGTAGAATTATTGATGCATGTATGAACCTTTCTGCTAAAACAGGTATTCGTATTTTACACGAAACACATCGCGGAAGATTTTCATTTCATGCAGCAACCTTACTTCCTTACCTAGTAAAATTTCCTGAATTAGAGTTAGTAGGTGACTTTTCACATTTCTGTGTTGTTTCTGAAAGTTTACTTCAAAATCAACAAGACATTTTAAAGCAAATAATTCCACATGTTTCTCATATTCATGCACGTATTGGATATAGTCAAGGGCCCCAAGTGAATGATCCATTTGCGCCTGAATGGTCAAGTCATATATCCGTTTTTGATGCTTGGTGGAATGAAATAATTAATTTAAAAAAAGAAAAAGGATGGAGTGAATTTGTCATCACTCCAGAATTTGGCCCTGCCCCTTATATGCCCGCCATGCCTTTTACTTTACAACCATTAGGTAATCAATGGGAAATCAATTTTAAAATGAAAGATCACTTAATCAACTTATTCAACAAATGAGCAGACTTTCCTTTATTTACAGCCTTCAAATTATAATGCTGCTCAATTGTTTTACTCTTTGTGCACAAACGAGCATGCCAGTTTCTAATGTTAAAACAAAGTATTCCATCAATGAAATTGTTCCAAACGGTTGGTTAAAAGATAAATTAAGACAGAATCTTAATGGATTTACAGGTCATCTAAATCAATTAGAGCCTTCTTTATTTCAGCAAGACGATATTTATGGGAAGGATAGATTGTCTAAAAGCGTTCAACACAAAAATGTAGGTGCTATTTCTGATGCGGGAGAATTTCAATCACAATTTCTCTGGTGGAATAGTGAAACTCAAAGCAATTGGTTGGATGGTTATATCAGAACTGCCGTATTATTAAAAGACACTGTTCATTTAAAAAGGATCCAGGGTATTGTTCAGAATTTACTTAGCACACAAGACCCTGATGGATATTTAGGTATTTATGATAAAGAGTTGCGCTATCATTTCAATGATGAAAACGGAGAACTTTGGGCCAAAACAACCCTTTGTAGAGCCTTACTTTCTTGGTATAACTATACCAATGACAATAAAGTATTGCAGGCTGTAGTTAAATGTACTGATAATGTGATGCATTATTATCCAATTAATGCCTCTCATCCTTTTGCAACAATCAATCCTAATGCAGGTGGATTGACACATGGTTTAGCATTTTCAGATGTATTGGAACAATTGTACACTATTACAAAGGAGCAAAAATATCAAGACTACATACCCTTTTTATATCATGATTTCTCCTCTCAAAAGTTGAATGAAGATGCGCAGCAATCTAAATTGTTAAATGCTTCATTACCCCTTATGGGTCATAGCGTTCATACCTACGAACATCTTAGAACGGTAATTGCAGCTTATCAAGCCACAGGAGATCCTACACTTAAATTAACACTTGACGGTTTTCTGAAAAAGATAGATAATGCTACAACAGCTTCTGGTGCAGCTATTGGAGATGAGTTTATTGGAGGTAGAAAGGCAGACGAGACAAATACCGGTTATGAATATTGTTCATTATTAGAATTAATGGATGCATATGTTAGTTTATATATCAAAACTAATAATCCTATCTATGGAAATAAAGTTGAAAAATTATTTTTTAATGCGGCATTAGGTGCTTCGCATCCCACAGAAAGTGCCATTTGTTACTTAAAAACAGATAATAGTTTTGTTTTGAATGGCGGAAAAAACGGGGATCAATCAGATAAGAGTCAGACCCGTTATAGGTATTCACCTGTTCACAAAGAGGCCGCTGTTTGCTGTGTTCCAAACGCTGGTAAAATTGTAGCGTCTTATGTTGAGAATATGTGGATGCAAGATGAGCATGGTATTTATGCTGCACTCCTGGGACCAAGTGAGTTGCATACATCTATTCAAAAAGAGCCTATAACTATCAAAGAGATGACCAATTATCCTTTTGGTGATCAAATAACTTTCAAAATCAGTATACAAAAAAATACCCGATTTGAGCTTTTTATCAAAAAGCCAGAAGGGGTGGAAGATTTTAATCTGAATATGCCTTATGAAAATAAAGACGGCTATTTGAGGATTAATAGAATTTGGAAAAATGGAGATATACTACAAATTCGAATCAATCCAAAAGTTCAAATGCATCAAACAATTCAAGGTGAACAATACTTTATGTATGGTCCTGTTGTTCTGGCGCATTCTATTGATGCAAAGCAGCAAGTAACTAAAAAATATGGTTTGGCAGATCTAAAAGAGATGACCTATATGCCTTTAAACAAGTCAAATTATGTTTATTCTGGTTTGCCCGTAATTAAGTTGAATACATCAAAAGATCTGCGTTTTAGTACTAAAATGAAGGATTCAAAAACTGGAGCTTTAGTGCCATTGGAATTGATGCCAATGGGCTATACTATTTTACGTCAAACTACATTTAAAAAAGCAGATTAAATTTTAGTCATGAATCATAAATTAAGCTTACTCGGTTTCTCTTTTTTATTCATAGTTGCAGTTTTCTCACAAACAAATTCAAATTCCTTTTCACAACCACCTGTCTGGGCTAAGAATGCTATATGGTATCAGATTTTTGTTGAGCGGTTTTATAATGGTGACTCCAAAAATGATCCTACCTCCGAATCAGTAAATACACCCTTTTTAAAGGAATTTGTTCCTAAAGATTGGGGTATTACTCCTTGGACATCCAATTGGTATCAAAAAGATAGTTGGGCAGAAAAAGCAGGAATGAATATTAGTGCCAATTTACAAAACAGAAAATATGGTGGAGATATTCAAGGTGTGATTAATAAATTACCTTATTTGCAAGAATTAGGGATTACTGCACTTTTTCTTAATCCAATAAATGATGCACCGTCTATGCATAAATATGATGCTAGGAACTATCATCATATTGATATCAACTTTGGACCTGATCCAATTGGAGATCAGAAAATCATAGACTCAGAAAATCCAGGGGACCCCAAAACTTGGAAATGGACTAGTGCGGATAAACTATTTTTAAAATTAGTAAAGGAAGTGCATCAAAGGGGGATGAAGATTATCATTGATTATTCTTGGAATCATACAGGGACCAATTTTTGGGCATGGAAAGACATTGTTAAAAACCAAGGGAAGTCTGTATACAAGGATTGGTACGATATCAAGTCTTTTGATAACCCTACTACCCCAGAAAATGAGTTTGTCTATAATGGTTGGTTGGGAATTAATAGTTTACCTGAATTGAAAAAAGTAAATATTAGTACAGCACGTGTTACTGGGCACCCTTATGAAGGCAATATTAATGATGGTGCCAAAGCACATATTTTTGAAGTTACTAAGAGGTGGTTAGCTCCGGATGGAAATCAAAGCAATGGGGTAGATGGATACAGACTAGATGTTGCTGATCAAATTGGAATGGGATTCTGGAGGGAATTTCGTCAACAAGTTCGTACTATTAAACCGAGTACCTACTTGATTGGTGAAATCTGGTGGGAACAATGGCCAGACAAATTAATGAATCCAGCACCCTATACCAAAGGTGATGTTTTTGATGCAGTCATGTATTATCAAGCCTATAGGCCAGCGCGATACTTTTTTGCAAAGAATGATTTTTCTATTGATGCCCGCACATTTAAAGACAGTTTAGAATTGCAATGGGCAAAAGTTCCCCAAGCAGTTAGATATGCTATGATGAATGTATCTTCTTCCCATGACGCACCAAGGTTGTTGACAGATTTTTATAATCCAAATAAATATAAATTTGGTTCTACTCCAACAGATAATAAAAACTATAAGACTGGGAAGCCGGATCAAGAAACCTATCAGCGTTTAAAACTATATTTAGTTCATCTCTTTACAAGTGTTGGGGCACCACAAATATTTAATGGTGAGGAAATGGGCATGTGGGGAGCCGATGATCCCTTTAATAGAAAACCATTAATATGGAAAGAATTCAAATTCCATCCGGAAACCAATAACTATTTTCAACAGGATATAAAACAGTATGATTCTGTTGCATTTAATGAAGATCAATATAATTGGTATCAAAAACTCATCAGAATTCGTACATCTAACCCTGTATTGACTCAAGGTAATTACACATTCATTTTTGCAGAAGGAAAAAAGTTAGGATATAGACGTGGAAATGGAGATAACGAATTGCTTGTTTATTTTAATGTAGAAGATCAGATGGCAGAATTTGAACTTCCTATAAAAGGAAAATACCAAGATCTTTTAACAGGGCAGGTAATTGAGGGCAAAAAGATTAAAATAGCCGCTCTAAATGCTATGATCTTAAAAAGGCAATAATTATTAGAGTCACTAATTATTTAATACTGATAGCTTTTGACTGAAAGCTATCAGTATCTAATTAACCAATTGGAATGAAAACGAAACAAGTTTTTTTTATACTATCGTTACTAGTCTTTAGCCTGGTATCTGCACAGAAAGCAGATTACACAAAATATGTGAATACATTTATAGGAACTGATGGAACTGGTCATACATTTCCTGGACCTTGTTTACCCTTTGGTATGGTTCAGCCAGGACCGGATAATAGAAATATTGGTTGGGACTATACCAGCGGTTATCAATACAAAGACTCTATTATTCTAGGGTTCTCACAAACCAGAGCCAATGGAACAGGGATAAGCGAATTTGGAGATGTTTTATTGCAGCCTTTTACTAAGAATAATAATAATCAATTTGGGATTACTTATTTGAAATCAACAGAAAAATCAGCCCCAGGTTATTATACCGTTACGTTGAGCAATAATATAAAGGTTGAATTGAGCTGTACGCAGAGAGTAGCATTTCATCAATATACCTATCCAAATAAAGTTGCCAATCTATTGGTTGATTTGCAACACGGACTTCGTTTTCTAACAGATTCTTTGGTGTTGGAAAGCGATGTTACAATTGAGAACAATAAAACCATTGTAGGGTATTGTCATACTAAAAATTGGGTTGATAGAAAGTATTATTTTGTAATTGAATTTAGTCAGCCTTTTATTTCTTCTGTTCAATTAAATAAACAAGCAAAGGAAAATGCCCCCCGCTTTGTTTTGAATTTTAATTTGAATAACAAAATGCTTCAAACTAAGATTGCATTATCAACGGTAAGCGTGAATGGTGCAAAATTGAACTTGCAAAAAGAACTACCGAATTGGGATTTTAATTTTGTCATTAATCGTGCAAAAAATATTTGGAATAGTTATTTGAGCCGAATTGAAATAGAAGCACCTCAAAAACAAAAACAAATATTTTATACAAGTATGTATCGTTTGTTAATTCAGCCATCCAATATTGCTGATGTTGATGGAAGTTACAGAGGAGCAGATGATTTAATCAGATTTGCAGAAAACAAAGAGTATTATTCAATGCTTTCTTTATGGGATACTTATAGGGCGGCACATCCATTATATAGTATTATTGTTCCTGAAAAAGTGAATGGATTTATTAGAACATTGATTGCACATTCAAAGGCGGCCGGTTTTTTACCAATTTGGAGTGCATGGGGAAAAGACAATTATTGCATGATTGGTAATCACGCAATCCCTGTTATAGTTGATGCATATAACAAAGGGTTCAAGGGTTTTAATGTGACGCAAGCTTTGAGTGAAATGATCAAAACAACATCCGAAAATCATTTTAATAGTAATTGGAAATTATTAAACCAATATGGTTATTATCCTTTTGATAGCTTAGATAATGAATCTGTATCCAGAACATTAGAACATGGAGTGGATGATTATTGCTTGGCCACCATGGCAAAAAAAGTTAGAAATCAAGAAATAGCAGCAACTTATTTTAAAAGGGCATTGTATTATAAAAATATTTTTGATTCTACTACAAAACAATTTAGAGGTAAAGACAGTCATGGAAATTGGAGAGATCCATTCAATCCATTAATGGCTACCTCACCCATGAACAATCCCGGTGATTATACAGAAGCAAATGCATGGCAATATTTTTGGACGCCAGCTCAGTATGATGTTGTTGGAATGACACAATTATTAGGTGGTAAGAAACAATTTACTGCTCAATTGGATAGTTTTTTCAGCATTCAAACACCAAACCCCAACAAATTTTTAGGGCAAGAAGCTATGATTGGACAATATGCTCATGGTAATGAACCTAGTCATCATATTGCTTATTTATACGCCTATTCTGATTCACCCAAGAAAGGGCAAAAATTGATACATCAAATTGTCAATGAATTTTATGACAATACCCCTCATGGTATGATTGGCAATGACGATTGTGGACAAATGAGTGCATGGTATATTTTGTCAACGCTTGGATTTTATCAGGTAAATCCTGCAAAAGATGAGTTTGTATTAGGTGCGCCACAAGTTAGAAGGGCAACAATTCATTTGAATAATGGAAAACAATTTAGAGTTGATGCTGAAGGATTGTCATCTCAGAATATTTATTCAAGTGAATCAATTTTAAATGATACCAAGTTGAAAAAATCATTTATTTCATATCAGGAGATTATGAAGGGGGGGAGGTTGTATACGAGAATGACTAATCAGTAATATTTTTTAAATTAATAGCCTTTTTTTCATATTTTAGAAAAGTCCAATTTAATATGAAAAAAATAATTTCTCTTGTCTTTACTTTCTGCATTGCTTTGGCAAATCAAACGATGGCTCAAAGCCCTGCTATGAAAAATATAAAAGGGGGCAGCTTTAAAATGGGTGGCACCGAATATTATGAAAAGCCCGCACATACTGTTACAATAAGTAGCTTTAAAATGGGTAAATATGAAGTAACTGTGGGAGAATTCAAGGCATTTTGTAAAGCCAATGGCAGGGATATGCCTGCTGCACCTAGTTGGGGCTGGAATGATCAACATCCAATGGTAAATATCAATTTTGATGAGGCTAATGCATATTGCATTTGGTTAAGTGAAAGCACTGGCAAAAATTACCGGCTTCCAACAGAAGCTGAGTGGGAGTATGCTGCTCGTGGTGGTAAAAAAAGCAAAGGATATACTTATGCCGGTAGTAATGATTTAGACGAAGTTGGTTGGAGTTATAATAATGCAGGTGGTCAAACACAGGCCAGAGGCAGTAAAAAGCCTAATGAACTTGGGCTTTATGACATGAGTGGCAATGTCTGGGAATGGTGCACTGACTGGTATGATGCATCTTATTATAGCAGCAGCCCATCAACAAATCCAAAAGGGCCATCATGGGGAACTGTCCATGTTTTACGTGGTGGTAGCTGGTCATATTTAGCCGCTGACTGCCGAGTTGCTAACCGATTCCAATACTTCCGCACTCCGGATTATCGTGGCGGTGGTTTAAGGGTAGTGCTTTCAAAGTAAATGGGGGGACTATCGTTTAAGAGAAAGGAAAAAGTTATTATTTTTCATTTATTTAAGGTTCTATTCAAGACGGCCTACCATTGCTTCGCTCGGTAGGCATTGGCCAAGCTTCGCAAGGCTGAGGTGATTTTTCTCAAAACATGATGAAAAGGAGGACATTCACGGATGGTCTGCCATTGCTGCGCTCGGCAAACAATGGGGTAGAGATGATTTTTTCTCAAGACATTATGAAAAAGAGGGCATTCACGATAGTTCTGCCATTGCTGCGCTCGGCAGACAATGGGGTTGAGGTGATTTTTTCTCAAGACATGTTGAAAAAGAGAGCATTCACGGTTGGTCTGCCATTGCTGCGCTCGGCAGACCGTTTGGAGATGATGGACGGGATTGACTGCCTTCGGCAGTCTTCCCCTGATAGTGGATTTACCCAAAAGCCTCGCACCGGTTCCCGGCGCTGGCTTTTTTCATTTGTTCACTCGCTCAAATTTCATTTGGCTCGTTCACAAATGAAAAAAGCCCCAGCATTTCATGCTGAGGCTTTTGTAGCCGGTACGGGAATCGAACCCGTCTTTGCCCCGTGAAAGGGGGCTGTCCTAACCGATAGACGAACCGGCCATTTTTATAATGGGTTGCAAAAATAGGGGAGGCGATGCTTTCAACCAAAAATTTTTGCAAGTTTTTCTAAAAAAATGATGTGTAAGGGAAAATCTTCATGTAAACTTTACACATAAAATTTTCCATGAATTCGTTAACTTCGCAACTCTTAAATTAGATTTTTCATTTAAATGCTTATATAATGAGTACAGTTAAAGTTGCAATTAATGGTTTTGGACGTATTGGCCGTCTGGTTTTTCGTCAAATTTATAATATGGAAGGAATTGAGGTAGTAGCTATCAATGACCTTACTAGTCCTAAAGTTTTGGCTCACCTCTTGAAGTATGATAGTGCACAAGGTCGTTTTGATGCTGAAGTAACTGCTACTGAAGATGCTATTCTTGTAAATGGTGAAACCGTTAAAATTTATGCTCAACGTGATCCAGCCCAAATTCCTTGGGGTGCGCATAGTGTAGACGTAGTTATTGAATCAACTGGTTTCTTTACTGATAAAGACAAAGCTGCAGCGCATATTACTGCTGGTGCAAAACGTGTTGTCATTTCTGCTCCTGCAACTGGTGATTTGAAAACTGTTGTATTTAATGTTAACCACGCTATTTTGGATGGTTCTGAAACCATCATTTCTTGTGCTTCATGTACTACCAACTGCTTGGCTCCAATGGCTAAAACATTGAATGACAATTATGGCATTGTAACTGGTATCATGACTACTATTCACGCTTATACCAATGACCAAAATACTTTGGATGCGCCACATCCAAAAGGAGATTTGCGCAGGGCAAGAGCTGCTGCTAGCAATATTGTTCCTAACAGTACTGGTGCTGCAAAAGCAATTGGTTTGGTATTACCAGAATTGAAAGGCAAATTAGACGGTAGCGCTCAGCGTGTTCCAGTGATTACTGGTTCATTAACTGAATTGACTACTATCTTGTCTAAAAAAGTAACTGCAGAAGAAATTAATGCAGCAATGAAAGCAGCAAGCAATGAAAGCTTTGGTTATACTGAAGACGAGATTGTAAGTTCTGATATTGTTGGAACAAGCTTTGGTTCTTTGTTTGACGCAACACAAACTAAAGTGATGACTGTTGGTGATCAGCAAATGGTGAAAACCGTAAGCTGGTATGACAATGAAATGAGCTATGTATCTCAGTTGGTTAGAACTGTGAAGCATTTTGCTGGTTTGATTTCTTAATCTGATCGCTATATCTATTTTATAAACCGCAGAGACGCAGCGCCGAGTAATTTTCTCTGTGCCAAGTTGTCTCTGCGGTTTTCATTTTTAAATCCTTTACCATGAGTCAATTTTCTCAACACAATTTCAAAGGCCAGAAAGCCTTGATCCGTGTAGACTTTAACGTGCCCTTAAATGCGGAATTTGAAATCACTGATGATAACCGTATGCGCGCTACCATTCCAACTATCAAAAAAATATTGGCAGATGGCGGATCCGTGATTTTAATGAGTCATTTGGGTAGACCAAAAGATGGTCCTACAGAAAAGTATTCACTTAAGCATCTGGTGTTTCATTTGGTGAAATTGTTAGATGGAGCAACCGTAAAATTTGCAGACGATTGTATTGGAGCTAGTGCAACGGAACAATCAGCTTCTTTGCAACCTGGTGAAGTATTATTATTAGAAAATCTGAGGTTTTATAAAGAAGAAGAAAAAGGAGACGCAGCTTTTGCAGAAAAGCTAAGTAAGCTGGGCGATATATATGTAAATGATGCATTTGGAACCGCACACCGTGCGCACGCATCAACTGCTGTAATTGCACAGTTCTTTGCCAAAGACAAAAAGATGTTTGGTTTGGTGATGAATGGAGAAGTAGCAAGTGCTGAAATAGTGATGCACAAAGGAGAGAAACCTTTTACCGCTATCATTGGTGGCGCCAAAGTATCAGACAAGATTTTAATCATTGAAAACTTGTTGAATAGGGCAACCGATATCATCATTGGTGGTGGTATGGCTTATACGTTTATGAAAGCCCAGGGTGGTCATATTGGTAATTCACTTTGTGAGAATGACCGTTTAGATATGGCTTTGGAACTATTGAAAACAGCAGAAGCCAAAGGCGTTTGTATTCACTTGCCTTCTGATTCAATAATTGCTGATGCATTTTCTGCAACTGCTAATACTTCATCTGCTCCAAGCAATAATATCCCCGATGGTTGGATGGGACTAGATATTGGCGAGAACGCTGCTGCACAGTTTAGCAATGTGATCAAACGCTCCAAAACCATTTTGTGGAACGGTCCCATGGGTGTGTTTGAAATGGAAAAATTCCAACACGGAACAAAAGCTATTGCCGTTGCAGTAGCTGAAGCAACCAAAATGGGAGCATTCTCTTTGGTAGGCGGTGGCGATAGCGTTGCAGCCGTTAACCAGTTTGGATTTGCTGATCAAGTAAGTTATGTATCTACCGGTGGTGGAGCAATGCTAGAATATTTTGAAGGAAAAGTATTGCCAGGTATTGCGGCAATTAATGAATAAATAGAAAGTTCCAATAAATAAAAGACTGTCTTAGGGCAGTCTTTTTTATTTAACATATGCTTATCAAACCCAAAAGCTGAGTTTAATGAGTCTAAAAATGCCAAACTCAATAGGGTTAAGACAAATTAGTCAGTAAACTGCCCAAAAAGGCATCTTTTAGAGATGGCATTTATTTTGTAATATTTCATACGGTTTTACTACAAACGTTTAAATTACATCATAAATCAAACATCGTATGAACACAAAGAACCTAACCCTCATTGTCATTGCAGCCCTGGTATTGTTATTAGGCGGATGCGGTTGCAGCGGTTATAATGGACTGGTACAACAGGATGAAACTGTTAAGAAAGCATGGAACAATGTACAAAGTGACTACCAACGTAGGTCAGATTTGATTCCAAATCTGGTAAGCACTGTTAAAGGTGAAGCCAATTTTGAGCAAACTACTTTAACCAATGTAATTCAAGCAAGGGCTAGTGCTACCCAAATTAAATTGGATGCCAAAGACCTGAGCCCAGAAAAAATCAAGGAATTCCAAGCTGCTCAAGGACAATTGTCTCAGGCATTGGGTAAACTAATGATGATCACTGAAAATTATCCTACCCTTAGGGCTAATGAAGCATTCCGTGGATTGCAAGCTCAATTAGAGGGCACTGAAAATAGGATTAAAGTAGCTAGAAATGATTTCAATGCTGCTGTGGCTGATTATAATATCAAAGCCCGTTCCTTCCCTATGAATATCTTGGCTGGTCTTACCGGTTTCAAGCCTAAAGAAGGATTCCAAGCGGAAGCAGGTTCTGAAAAAGCTCCAGAAGTGAAATTCTAAATCCATTCCATGTTCTCATTTTTCCAAAAGAAAGCGGTTGATTTTTTTTCAGCCGATGAAAAAGCCCAGATAGTAGAAGCCATACAGGATGCAGAACGCAGAACTAGTGGTGAAGTTCGCGTCTATATAGAAAGCCGTTGTGCTTATGTAGACCCAGTTAGAAGGGCTAGGGAATTATTTGAACAGTTAAACATGCATGCCACCGATGCTAGAAATGCAGTATTGGTTTATATGGCAACCAAGGATCGCCAGTTGGCGATATTCGGTGACCAAGGCATTCATGAAAAAGTGGGAGATGTTTTTTGGAATGAAGAAGTAGCCAAAATGCTACAGCATTTTAACAAGCAGGATTATGGAACCGGCATTGCCACCGTTGTCAAGGAAATTGGCGAAGCACTAGTGGAACATTTTCCCTATGATGCCAAGGGTGACAAAAACGAACTTCCGGACGATATTGTATTTGGAAAATAATCATTCAAGGCGTCCTAGTGACGCCTTGATTTACTTGAAGCAAGCAACAAAACGCTACAGCCAACGCATGAAACAATTTCTGGTCATATTATTCAGTGTGCTAAGCATTTCTTTTTTGCAAGCACAAAACGTTTTACCTAAGCCCAATCCAGCAAAACTGGTAACGGATCAGGCTGGCGTATTGTCTGCAGAACAGAAAGCCATTTTGGAAAACAAATTGGTGGCATTGGATGATAGTAGTTCCAATCAAATTGCCATTGTATTGGTGAAGACCTTAGATGGATATCCCATTGAAGAATACGCAACCAAATTGTTTAGAGAATGGGGTATTGGGAATAAAAAAACCAATAATGGCGTCTTAATTCTTGCTTCTATTGATGAAAGAAAAATTCGAATAGAAGTAGGCTATGGGTTAGAAGGTGCTATTCCTGATATTACCACAGCTAGTATTATTAGAAACGATATTGTTCCCAGTTTTAAAACAGGAGAATACTATCATGGTTTAGACCTGGCTACTAATTCCTTGTCAAAAGCAGCCGTTGGCGAATACAAGGTTCAAAGAGAAAAAGCAACCAAAGGAAAGGGTAGTGGAGGCGGTAGCATTTTTACTTTTTTAATCATTCTTGTCATTGTAATTGCCCTTGTTAGTGGTGGTGGTAGAGGTGGCGGTGGCGGCATGATGAGCCGAAGAGGTGCTGGTAATATTGCGGAAACCCTGTTCTGGACATCTTTACTTTCTGGTGGAGGTGGTAGCAGAGGTGGTGGCTTTGGCGGTGGCGGCGGCTTTGGCGGCGGCGGTGGTGGATTTGGTGGATTCGGTGGTGGATCCAGTGGAGGAGGCGGAGCCAGCGGTAGTTGGTAGTCTTACTTAAATCCGGTACTATGAAAAAATACCTTTTCATTCTCGCGGCTTGCTTTGTTTGCAATGCCCCATTAAGTGCACAGTATCTAAAAGTTCCTATTGGAAAAAAGTTTAAAGTAGTTACCCAAACTACTAATAGCATTGAAGTGTCTATTCAGGATCAACACCAGGAGATTCGCAATGAAGCCATCATCAATAACGATCTGGAACTTAAAGCAATTACCCAAACTGGATATACCTTAGAATTGACACCCAGAAGATTCAAAATGAATATGAATATGATGGGGATGGAGCAGAAATTGGATACCGATAGTTTAGACGGGATTCAAGGAGCAGATGTAGCGTCATTGAAAAGCATGCTCAATCAACCCATTACCATTGTTATGGATTCCAACAAATTGGTTTCTAAAACACAGCTACAACAATTACCTGCTATAGCTAACAGTACCGATGATGCCAACAGGTATTTTTTTTTATTAGAGGCATCAAAAACCATTCAAGGATACCAATGGGCAGACAGTAGTATTAGTAAAGATTTACGCACAGTTAATCATTATACTATTATGTCTGCAACTGCTACTGAAGTTGAAATAAACGTTACTACGGATTCACGTATTAACACGGTGACCAGTATGCAGGGAACGGAGATTAAACAAAATATGAAGGGCTTTACTACCGCTAGGCGATGGTATAATAGAAATAATGGATTATTACTCAAAGAAGAATCAACTACAAACATGGCAGGAACAACAGAAACACCCGAAACAAGTTCTCCTATGACTTTGAAGTTAGTTCTTAAAATAGTTGTTGAACAGTAATGTCCCCAACATCAACCAAGTAAAAAGCCATCCCCAAAAGAGATGGCTTTTTCAATACTATTAATCGGTTTATTTTTTTGCAGCAGGTAATTTGCTGTTGATATAATCGGCCTGTGCCTTAGCTCCCGCAGCTTCTTTTTTACCAGCCAGGGTTTTTAAAATCATGTTATTGATATAAGGATCTGTTTGAGCTTTAATTTGTCCTGGAATTTCGTCACGGAATTTGACAATCTCATTCACCCCTTTTTCAAAATTTTGCTGGTTGTTTACCTTGCTCAAGAATTCTCCTAGTGATCCAACTGCACCAAATTTTTCTTGACCTAATGGCATTTTGGTAAAGCTGTTCAGGATAAAATCAAAAGCAGATTCATCACCATACTCAATGATTACATTAGAAATGGCAGCATTCAATCTTCCTTTACTAGGTTCTTTTGATAAAGCCTGTGCAATGGCAAATGCTTTGGTACTATCAATCTGTGCTAAAGCTTCCAAGCCCGCACCTGCAACAGTGTAGGAGGAATCTTTTGTAGCAGCAGTAAATAATGCAGCATAGGCATTGTTCTTTTGTTTGGCCAATAAGTCAATTGCGTCTGCTCTCACCATTCTTTTAGGATCGGCCTTGGCCATAGATTCAATCTTGGCTAAAGTAGCTGGATCAATTTTGGCAGCACCAAAACTTCCCAAGGCTTTTGCCCTAATCCTATCAAATGGATCGTTCAATGCTTTTACCACCAATTGGTAAGCAGCTGGCTCGCTAATTTTTTTGCTTGCAAAGTCAACGGCTTCTCTTCTGTCTAGATACAAACCAGCATGTGTATACTGATAAATGAATTCTTCTAAAGTCTTGTTGTCTTTTTTCTCGGCCAATATGATTTTATCTCCGTCAACATTCACTAAGTCTGGTTTAACGGTAGTTGCAAATTGAAAAGTATCGGCTTTGTTTTCTGCCCAAACCTGGTGTCTTGTTTTTTTGCCAGCTTCGTAGATGTCTATCGCCAAAGGCAGTTTGAATAATTTATCACCGCTTTGGGTTTGTTTGATAAATACCTGTGCCAATTTTTTGTCAGCATCATAACCATAACTGATTTCTAATTTAGGATGACCACTTCCAAAATACCATTGGTTGAAAAACCAGTTCAGGTCTTTACCAGTGGTTTCTTCAAATGCCAAACGCAGTTTGTGCGCGCTACCATTACCAAATTTATTGGTGGTGAGGTATTTATTCAAGCTAGCAAAAAATGCCTTGTCTCCCACAAAGTTGCGAAGCATGTGTAAAATGCGTCCACCTTTTTGATAACTTACTTGGTCAAACATGTCTTCCTTATCGTTGTAATAGAAGCGTACCAAGTCTTTACCAGCACTACCACTACCCAAATAAGTTCCCATTTCTTTGAATTGCTCAAATCCGGCAGCATCAGCGCCATATTTGTGTTCAAACCAAAGCAATTGGCTATAGTCTGCAAAGCTTTCGTTCACGGTTAAGTTGCTCCAGCTCTCAGCAGTTACATAATCTCCAAACCATTGGTGAAACAGTTCATGTGCCACCGTGCTTTCCCATTCGTTGCCATCAACCAATTGTCTGGCGTCTTGTTGGGCGCTTTCTTGGTGTAAGGTGGCCGTGGTATTTTCCATGGCACCACTTACATAATCTCTACCAACTACTTGGTTGTATTTTACCCAAGGGTAGTCAATTCCAGTTACTTTATCAGAAAAGAACTGCATCATTTCAGGTGTTAAGCCAAAAATTTTGCGGGCCACTTTCTCGTAAGATTTCTCAACATAATAGCTTACTTCCTTGCCCTTGTAACTATCTTTTACAATGGCCCAATCGCCCACGCCCATAAAGAACAAATAGGGGCTATGTGGTTGATCCATTTTCCAGCTATCGGTTCTAGTGCCATCGGCGTTTTTGATTTGAGCCACCAGTTTGCCATTAGACAAAGTCACGTATTTGGCTGGAACGGTTAGATTAAATTCATTGGTGGTCTTTTGGTTGGGACGGTCAATGGTAGGAATCCATACAGATGTTCCTTCTGTCTCACCTTGGGTCCAGATCTGTGTAGGTTTGTCTTTGTCTTCACCTCTTGGATTGATAAAATACAAACCTTTGGCGTCTGTAATAGCCGCGCTTCCTTCTACTTTTAGTTCGTCTGGTTTAGCGGTGTATACTATATAGACAGTATATTTTTCATCTTTCTGATAGGTCTTGTCTAATTGAATGTTCAAGAAATAACCATCGTACTTAAATTTCAAAGGGCTATTCTTCCCTGCTTTTACCAATTCCACAGTTGCTATGTCCATTCCCTTGGCGTCTAGTTGCAAAGAGTCGGTAGGATAAAAATGGGGTTTTAGAGTAATCCAGGTTTTACCATTCAGGTAAGATTTGCTGTAATCAAACTTGGCATCCAGTTTGGTATGCACTAGATCATTGATTTTTGGCGCTGTTGCGCGATAGATTTTTTTCCAAGCATCGTTTGGTTTTGCAGGTTGTGCTTGGGCAAATCCCATGGCAAAAAGGCCAAGAACTAAAAGTAATTGCTTCATGAGGCTTAATTTAATGGGCATAAAGATAATAGTAGGACCGTTTTAAACGTTTAAGAATCAGTTAAATGGCAAAATCAAAGGATTTATACCAATAACTGGGGATGAATGAATTCTGGGAATTGACTTAATTTTGCTTTTTAAACCGTATTTGATGCAACAACAACGCAAAGGATTAGCCATTTTGATGTTGATTGCAGGCCTATTCTGTCTGCAGCATTTGCATGCCCAGAACTCTTATTTTATCTATATTCAAACCGAAACCAAGATTCCTTATACTGTTCAAATGGGGGATAAGGTATTCTATTCAAATAATACCGGATACTTATTAATCCCTAGTTTGCCTTCGGCGGATTATTCCTTGGCTATTAGTTTTCCCAAACACCAATTTGCTGGACAAACTTTTTTAGTGCATCTGGCTGAGAAGGACCGAGGATTCTGGTTAAAACAAGACGTAGACAATAATTTTATATTGCTAGACCAAGTTTCCAGAGAACAGATTCGCAATGCAGTGGGCAAGGAACTGGCCAAGATTAATTATGAGAACAAAGTAAACAAGCCAGATATTGATACCATTTCTAAGAATACCAAGGGTGAACGGATAAAGATTAGCAATCCCAACTTAGGGAGTGGTACTTCAGTTGTCTATAAACCTGCTGCTCCAGCTCCCGCACCAACTACCAGCGTTACAAAGACCTATGAAAAAGTAGGAGTGAACGGCATTAACCAAGCTTATGCAGTATTAAACGGGTCCAAATTAGATACGGTTCAAATTTTCATTCCTGCTTTGGATGAGTTGAAAGACCTTCCTGCACCTGTTAAGAAGCGTCTAAAAGAAGAAAGTGCCAAGGAGCAAGAACCCGAAGCTATTCTAAACTTGCCTATGCCACAGGTAGGAGCCATTCCCAAAAAGGCCAAATCATCCTATAAATAAGCCATGCCACGCTACTTTCTGGAGCTTTCTTACAAGGGCACGGCCTATAGCGGTTTCCAGATTCAGGACACCGGAACCACCATTCAGTCTGTAGTTACTGAGGCTTTGCAAACCATTTTCAGACAACCATTTGCTCTAACCGGCTCTTCTAGAACCGATGCTGGAGTGCACGCCAAGCAGAATTATTTTCATTTTGATTCGGATTTAGAGATCTCCTCTAAACAGGTTTATGGTCTTAATGCCGTTTTACCCAAAGATATTGCCGTTAATAGGATTGTATCTGTAGCTGATGATGCTCATGCTCGGTTTCAGGCCATATCCAGATCCTATAGATATAGTATCCATACACAGAAAGACCCTTTTTTAACTGAAACGGCGTGGTTATATCCCTTTCCTATACAAAAAAAGGCTTTGGATGAAGCTGCTTCTATCTTAATGGAATACACTGATTTTACTTCTTTTTCCAAGCGTAATACCCAGGTTAACAATTTCAATTGTCAACTTTCCAGGTCTGAATGGATAGAAAAAGACGGTCTATTGGTTTATGAAGTAACCGCCAATAGATTTTTGAGGGGAATGATTCGGGGTTTGGTAGCTACCATGCTCAAAACGGGCAGGGGTACTTTAACCATGGAGGGGTTCCAACATATATTGGAAGCCAAGGATTGTTCCAAAGCCGATTTTTCAGCTCCTGCTCATGGGCTTTGCTTGATGCAAGTAAATTATCCAACCTCAATTTTGACTCATTTTTGATTTTTCTGCAAGTCTTTTGTTTTAGTAACAACCATAATTGCAAGTGTTTTTAAGCACCAAAAAACAAGGTTTTATACTTAATTGAGTGATTGTCAATACTTATTCAAATCTTTTTCAAAAAAAATGCTGGCTTGAAATCCTTTCTCAGAGCGGGTTTGATACAATGCTTGCTTTTTTGTTTCAAAAAAGATTTGGCAAGAAAGCGTCCGCCCTTATCTTTGCACCCCGCAACTGAAAAAAGCGGTGCTCTTTCAAACAGATTTCCACAAAAAATTGAATTTTCATAAATATTTGCAAATCAATTTTGTTACTCGGTTTTCTGTCTGTATATTTGCAACCCGCTTCTAAAAAAAGCGAATAGTTCTTAAAAAAAAACAAGTAGTTAACGCTGAAAAAAAAGATGGAATAAAATCCTAATTATTTTTGGTGATAATGATAAGGTTTATTACTTTTGCAACCCGATAAAAAGGGAGGCTAAGTAAGGCCTAAAAGATCTTTGAAAGTTTGGAAGCAACAG
>CALRXV020000015.1:0-87081 GCA_943372225.1 Chitinophaga pinensis
TCTAATGAGCCTATGGAAATAAAGAGATTATGGAAGAACTATTACCCAAAACATCCTACGTTTGTAAACCAACCCTAGGATTAAAAAGTAAATGACAACCTATAACAGGATTAATTATTAAAACTGTAAACTTTTTTTAGGACGAGTCAAAGCCCAGGTCCCACCCCGGCCTGCGGCCACCCCTCCCGCAAGCGGTAGGGGAATCCATCCAAAATAAAAAAAGCCCCCGACAATTGCCAGGGGCTCACAAATATCAGAATTGGATTAGAGTGCTACAGCACCTTCTACCAATACAGTTGCTTTGTTATTCAAGACTTCTACAAAACCTCCCTGAATAGAGAAATTTTCAACACTGTTTTTGTCTTTTAAAATTTTCACATTACCCTTACCCAAGGCAGAAACCAAGGGAGCGTGTTTGTCTAAAATTTCAAAAAGACCCGTAATGCCTGGCAATTGAACGCCATAGACTTCACCGCTAAACAGCTTTTTTTCGGGTGTTAATATTTCTACGTTCATAAAAATTAGGCTTTAGCAGCTTCCATCATTTTCTTACCTTTTTCAACTGCGTCTTCTAAAGTACCTACCAAGTTAAAGGCAGCTTCAGGATACTCATCAACTTCACCGTCCATGATGGCGTTGAAACCGCGAATGGTATCATTGATGTCTACAAACACACCTTTCAAACCAGTGAACTGCTCGGCCACAAAGAAAGGCTGAGACAAGAAACGCTGAACTTTACGTGCACGTTGAACGGTCATTTTATCGTCATCGCTCAATTCATCCATACCCAAGATGGCAATGATATCTTGCAATTCCTTATAACGCTGTAAGATCAATTTAACACGGTTAGCACAATCATAGTGCAAGTCACCCACAATCATTGGAGTCAAGATCCTTGAAGTTGAATCCAATGGATCCACCGCAGGATAGATACCCAAATCCGCAATCTTACGGCTTAATACCGTAGTTGCATCTAAGTGAGCAAAAGTTGTAGCAGGAGCTGGATCCGTCAAGTCATCCGCAGGTACGTATACCGCCTGTACAGAGGTAATAGAACCATTTTTGGTAGAAGTGATACGCTCTTGCATCAGACCCATTTCAGTAGCCAAAGTAGGCTGATAACCTACCGCTGAAGGCATACGACCCAATAGGGCAGATACTTCAGAACCAGCTTGAGTGAAACGGAAGATATTATCTACGAAGAACAAGATGTCTTTACCTTTTCCAGTACCATCACCATCGCGGAAATATTCAGCAATAGTCAAACCGCTCAAAGCTACACGAGCACGGGCTCCTGGAGGTTCGTTCATTTGACCAAACACGAAAGTAGCTTTAGATTCTTTCAAACCTTCCATATCAACTTTGCTCAAATCCCATCCACCTTCTTCCATGCTATGTTTGAAAGCATCACCATAGTTCATGATACCAGCTTCAATCATCTCACGCAACAAGTCATTACCCTCACGAGTACGCTCACCCACACCAGCAAATACAGAAAGACCACCGTGGCCTTTGGCAATATTGTTGATCAATTCTTGAATCAATACGGTTTTACCCACACCCGCACCACCAAATAGACCAATCTTACCACCTTTTGCATATGGCTCAATCAAGTCAATTACTTTGATACCTGTAAACAGGATCTCAGAAGCAGTACTTAGGTTTTCAAATAATGGTGGTTTATTGTGAATAGGGCGACCATTCTCTTTGCTCACTTGTGGCAAACCATCAATGGCGTCACCAGTTACATTGAACAAACGGCCATTTACCAATGGACCAGTTGGCATGGCAATAGCTTTACCAGTGTCAATCACTTCCATTCCACGAACCAAGCCTTCAGTTCCGTCCATTGCAATGGTACGAACACTGTCTTCACCAAGGTGTTGTTGCACTTCCAAAACCAGCTTGTCGCCGTTTTCTTTGGTGATTTCCAACGCGTTGAAAATCTCAGGAAGGGTGTTGTCGTCAGGAAAATGTACGTCAACTACCGCACCGATAATCTGTTTGATTTTACCTTTTGTAGCCATTTCTGGAGAGATATATAGGTTTAAAAATGTACTGAAATCCAATCAAAAATTTATCTTGATTTGGCCGCAAAGGTAAGGGATAGAACGTTTCAAAAAAGCTGATTTTGCATAAAATCTGGCGATTTTTTACACAAATTCCCCAATCCAAGGCTTTAGGCTGTTAATACCTGGTACAAGAGGGCAGCCAATACGGCTCCAATAATAGGACCAACAACAGGAATCCAACTATAACCCCAATTACTACTACCCTTTCCTTTAATGGGTAAAATGCTGTGCATGATTCTAGGACCAAGGTCACGGGTAGGATTAATGGCATAACCGGTAACTCCTCCAAGACTTAGACCAATGGCCAAAACCAGCAAACCAGCAGGGAGGGCGTCAAGAGGCCCCAAACTATTGGCACCTTTGATCATGAACAATCCGCCAAGGATTAATACAAAAGTTCCAATGGCTTCACTAAATAAGGCGTGAAAAGTTCCATTAATGGCGGGACTAGTAGCAAAACAGGCCAATTGATCATCCGCATTGGTAGCTGCATCAAAATGTTGCTTATATAAGAACCATGCCAATCCAGAACCCAACATAGCACCCAATAATTGGGCTAAAATATAGGTAGGCACTAAGGACCACTCAAATTTTCCAGCCACAGCTAGCGCGATGGTTACTGCAGGGTTTAAATGCGCTCCACTTACAGAAGAAACGCTAAAAACCCCAACAAATACGGCCATGCCCCAACCTAAAGTAATGGCTAATAGCCCACCAGCATTTCCCTTGGTTTTTGGGAGAACCACGTTGGCAACTACACCTTGACCTAATAATAATAATATGGCTGAACCAAGCAGCTCACCTACAAAAGGAGTCATATAGCAAAGCATTTATAACTGAATATACAAAAAATTATAACCTCCAATAAAAACTGGCCAAGTTCTCAGCAGCATCTTTTTTATAAAATGCTTTTATGTCAAATAAATTGAGGCGATTGTTCTTGGAAATGGAAACCAATTTTTCCAAATCAAGGCTTGCAAAAATTTGGTGTTTGACTGCCAAAATAACGGCATCATATTGCAACGCATTATTCAACTCAGCTAAGATGGGAAATTCAGGATGCTTATAATTTGTTTGACAAACAAGGGGGTCATAAATATCTACTGTTAGAGAGTAATTATTTAGCTCTTGAACAATATCAAAAACCTTACTATTTCTAGCATCTCCAATATTTTCTTTAAAAGCACAACCCAAGATTAATACCCTAGACTTAGTGATGGATTTTTCCTGTTGAATCAAGGTTTTCACTAATTTCTCAGCAATAAATTTACCTATTTCATTATTGACAAGTCTACCAGAATGAATCACCCTAGGTGTATAGCCCAAAGATTCGGATTTAAACGTTAGATAATAAGGATCTACACTAATACATTGCCCTCCTACTAAACCGGGTTCAAAGGGTAAAAAATTCCATTTGGTACCAGCAGCTTCTAATACATCTCTTGTGTCAATACCTATTCTGTCAAAAATCAAGGCCAACTCATTTACAAAAGCAATATTCAAATCGCGTTGGGTGTTTTCAATAACTTTAGCGGCTTCCGCAATTTTTATAGATTTTGCTTTATAAACACCAGCAGTAATAACAGAGCCATATAATTCTGCTAAACGTTCTTTGGTTTCTTCTGTATCTCCAGCAACTATTTTTTGAATACCGGCAATGGGTCTGCTTTTATCTCCTGGGTTAATCCTTTCGGGAGAATATCCAACATTAAAATCCAATTTCCATTTCAAATCATTTTTTTGCTCCAAAATAGGAATACAAATTTCTTCTGTTAAACCTGGATAAACCGTGCTTTCAAAAACAACCGTCATCCCTTTTTGTAAGATGGTAGAGATCATAGAAGTGGCCAATTTTAATGGACCAAGATCAGGCTTATTTTGTTCATCAATATTGGTTGGTATAGTCACTATTAAAAAACTGCAATCCTTTAAATTGTTCAAATCATTTGAGAAATTCAAAGTACTTAAAGGAACAAGTTCTGAGAGGCCTGTTGGATCAATACCCTGTTGTAATAATTGTATTTTCTGTTGGTCAATGTCAAACGCTTCCACCTGGTATTTCTCTGCAAATAAACAAGCCAAAGGAAGACCAACATAACCAAGACCAATGATGCCAATTTTCGAATTCATTTTTAAAGATAATTGTTCTAAGGCTTTTTTCTCTAGACAATTCAGCAAAAAAAAGCGCCTCGAAAACCGAGGCGCTTTACTATTTAGAAAATTTCAATTCTAGTTCTTAGATTTCAAATTTGGAAAAGGAGCAGGTACTGTATTAGGACCTTCTTCTGTAGTGCCTTGTAAATCAACTGTGTTTACATCACCATCCTGTCCATAAGACCAGATAAAGCGGCTTTCAGCAATACCTTGTTTTTCAACTAAATATTTGATAACTGCATTTACTCTATCCCAACTTAATTGCTGAGCAGATTTGCTAGATGCGCCATATCCAATCACTTTTACTTTGCAGGTTGGATTTGCGTTAATTTTTGCAGCTGCAGTAGCTAATTCAGCTTCATTCTCCTTGCTTAATTTGGCCTTGCCTTTGAATTGTACACTTGGCAAACCACCAATATTACATTCTGCAACAGGAGCAGTCATTTTCATGTTAGAAACCATGTCTTTGATTTCCTTGCAGCAAGCTGGTTCTGGGCAATTGCCAATACCATCTGCATTCACAGGAAAACATTTTTGAGAAGTCAACAATTCCTTATCCTTGAAATCAGGAATACCATCTCCATCAGTATCTTTTGAAACACCATGACTATCAACTGGAGCACCTTTTGGCGTATTTGGTTCAAGATCAAACTGATCAGTAACACCATCACCATCTGTATCAGGAAGAACAGCTTTTGCTGCTTTCATGTGCTTGGGATTGTTCACCTCACTATACAGATAATTGTTAGGATTGGTCCACCACAATGGCTGTACGCGATTTGATTTCTTACCCAAGCTCACATTACGCTTCAAACTAATAAATGACCATGCGTCGTTTGCATTACCATATTGGTTACTGTAAGATTCTAACTTATCGTTATTGGTAAATGTGCTCTTGAATTCAAAACCAAGACTAACATTTTCAGAAAGTCTGTATGATAAACCAAGACCCAAATTCAGACCAATATTGTCAGAGGCAGTTGCATTTGGTTTTTTGTAATCGTTAAATGGACCACCCGCTAAACTTTGGGTAATCTTGGTTGAAAAATACTCAACACCACTTACCAAATAAACGTTTAGTCTTGGATTGCCTCTGTAGTGACTAATGGTATTTAATGAAGTCAATACATCTACTGCAAAGTGCATACTGTTATTCTTGTAATCAGTTTTGGTAGAAGTATTAAAATCAAATCCACCACCACTATTACTATAATAAGAAAAACCAGGACGAACAGAAAAAGTATGGCTAATAGCTTTTCTGAACTGGATGCTACCACCAAAGCCAGCATCATTTGCCCAATCATTTTGTAAGATGGCAGCGCCAAATCCCAAACTCATTTCCCATTTGTTACGAGGTTTCACTGGGTAAGGATACTGATTGCTTAAAAACTCATTGTACTGAGGTAAAGACTTAGTGGGCACTTTTGAACTGTCTAGCCAACTTGAACGCCCTAAATCGTTTTGAGCAAATACTGATGTTTGTAAAAACATAATCAGTGCTGCAGCTAAGAAATACTTTTTGCTTGCCATAGTGGTTTTTTATAAATTAAACTTATTGATTGCTGGAATAAAGGTAAAATTATTAATATGTTTTGATATATGTTCAATTATTTTGGTCCAGATAATGCACAATTTATTAAGATTTGGTCAAAAACTGAACAGTTACCCATCTTATTAACAATAAAAAAATATTAAAAAGCTGTTAAATGAATATATTTATTTATATATTTGCGATTATGATAGTTATGACATTAAACGTCATTGCATATATTTATATTATTAAATTTTAAAAATAAATTGAGATTTCTAACAATTATTTATATTTTGGGTTCAAAATAATAATCAAATATTTCCTTAAATACAATAACCAGCAAAGCAATCAATCAACCTAAACACTATCTATGAAAAAATTAATTTTGTTCAGCAGTTTATCGGCACTGCTCCTTTTTGCAAATATTGCAAAAGCCCAATACGAAGACGTAAAAGTCCTACCATTAAAAGTAGCTGTAAACGCTGGCACCAATGGTTTTGGATTAGATTTAATTCAACCCATAACTAATAACATAGAAGTTAGATTAGGTGGTTCTTGGATTCCAACTTTTACTACCAAGGTTCAATCTATTAAAGTAGGTGATTTCAATGCAGATGCAAATCTAAAAGCAAAAGACTTTACCAATATTCATTTGTTAGTAGATGTGTATCCTATAAAAAATTCTGGATTCCGTATCACTCCAGGATTGGGTTATTTTACATCTTCTAGTGCACAAACCACTATTGCTCCAACTGGATCTTATAAATTAAATGATTTAGTTCTTACTCCAGAGGTAATTGGTTCTGCAACTGGTACTATTGAATGGAGTGGCGCTGCACCTTATTTGGGCGCTGGCTATGAATTTGGTAGAAACGATAGCAAACATTTGGTTTTTGGATTTGATTTTGGACTTTATTATTTACCACAGCCAAAAGGTAATATTGAAGGAGTGGGTTTGTTGTCTCAAAATGCAGTGAATACCCCTATTTTCAATGAAAACATAAAGGGATATAGATATTTACCTTCTATTCAACTTAATGTAATCTATAGATTTTAGTCAATTTATAATCAGCCTCTAATAATTATACTTAAAGCAATCAAAATATGAAAACTACATTTAAATTAAACTTTTTAGCCGCCACAATGGTGTTACTCTCGGGAGTAATGTTATTAAATGGTTGTACTAAACCTAATGAAGGTTTAACTTATTATATTAACTCCGCTGTATTCAAATACACAGCATCCTTGAAATTTCAGGATCCCGCTAATGGAAATGCAGCTCCAGCTGGTCTAACACTTACTGTAAAAGGTGCAGATGCTGCCAGTATTTATGATTTTTCTGGATTCAAAGGTTTAAAATTGAATGCTGGGCAGGTAACTATGGGTCTTGATCCTTCAATGGTACCAACAGCTGGCAAAAGCTATACTGTAACTGTATTGGCTGAAGCTCCTGGCTACAGAGATGAGAACGTTACTATTACTTTTTCAGCAGATGGTGATCAAACCATTCCATTGCGTAGAGTTAATATGTTGAATTTGGCTAAACCAAGTGAAGGTGTTGCTCTTGCTACCTCAACTACTCCAGTTACTGCTGGTGTAGTTGCAGCTCCAATTGTTGTTAATACCCCAGCTTCTCCTACCGCAACTCAAACTGCCACTGTAACTGTTCCAACAGGTACTCAGTTAAGAGATGGTGCTGGTGTTGTGGTTCCTACTGGTTCAGCTTCTTTATCTGTAGTAAATTTGGATGTTGAAAAACCAAGTTCTATTCAATTTCTTCCTGGTAATGATTTGATTCAAACCGTATTAGTTGCAGGTGTTCCAACCCCAACCATCTTTACGCCGGGTGCGTTAACCACTGTTGAAATGTTTGCTGCTAATGGTACTGAAATCAAAAATTTTAGCCAACCCATTACTGTAAGGGTTAACCTAGATCCAAAATCAACCAATCCAGCTACCAAATCACCGATTAAAGTTGGTGATGCAGTTAAATTTTATAGCTATGATGCTGCTAAAGATACCTGGTCATTTGAATCTGCTGGTGTTATACAATCAGCTGCAGGCGTATTGTTTACCAATTTAAGTGTAACACACTTAACAACCTTCATGACTTCTTTTGATGGTGCTGCTTTATGTGCAAATACAAATACAGTAATTACTGTTACAGGTGCAAATAACGGTTATATGCCTCCTTCAGGATCAACTGATGTTTATTCCTTTAGAGCTGGATATTTGGATGCAAATAATAATTTAAAAATTACAAATATTGGCACTATTCAGCTTGCAACTGATAAAAACGTTATTACTTTAGATCGGACTCCAACTGGACCTTACGTTTTATTTATTCAGGATGCCAATGGAAATACTGTAGGAAATGTCACATTGGGAAATTGTACTTCAACTGGAAGCATCGCGGTTAATTTCACCCCACCATCTGTGGCAAATCCAACTATGACAATTGATATTACTGCAGTTTGCCCTTCATCAAATACTACAATTGGTGCTCCTTTAGGAACAAGAGCTCCTTCTGGCGCAATTATCCAATATAAAGAAACTGGTACTGCTACTTGGACTGATTTAGGTATTGTCAATAATAATGGACAGGTAGTTACCAATAAATTATTTAAAGGTAAAACCTACGATTTCCAAGTATTTATTGCTCAGGCAGGACCAAATTTCCCTAATGGACTTACAAAGGGATGGACATCTGTTGCAATTACAAATGATGGCTTTAGCACAGGCCAAAACGGTACAGGAGCAAATCAAGGTAGAATTACAGATCAAAAAGTAAGTTTTGCACCCGATAATAAATCTGGAACTGTGTTCATTACTTATACAGTAAACGCTCTTTGGTGTAAATAATTTTAAATAAATACCCCATAAAAAAAACCCGATATAATCGGGTTTTTTTTATGCTCATTGGTTACTGTTTAGAAGCTCCAACTTACAGCAGATTGAATGGCTTTCTTCCATCCTGCAGATAGTTCATTTCTTTTTTCATCATCCATTTTCGGGTGAAATACGGTTTCCATTTGCCACTGTGCCTGAATCTCATCTAAGTCCTTCCAAAATCCTATTGCCAACCCAGCCAAATAGGCTGCACCAATAGCTGTAGTTTCGGTAATTACTGGTCTAACTACATTTGTGTCCAACATATCGCTTTGAAACTGCATTAATAAATTGTTTGCTGTGGCTCCTCCATCTACGCGCAACTCTTTAATGGAGATCCCAGCATCTGCTTCCATGGCTTTTAATACATCCATGGTTTGGTAAGCAATGCTATCTAGTGCTGCACGAGCAAAATGTGCACCTGTTGAACCACGTGTAATTCCAACAATAGTACCCCTTGCGTGTTGATTCCAATAAGGAGCACCCAATCCCGCAAAGGCTGGTACTACATAAACACCAGCACTATCTATTACTTCACTGGCTAAGATTTCAACTTCAGCAGCAGTACGAATAATTTTTAAACCATCGCGCAGCCATTGTACCACAGCGCCAGCAATAAATACTGATCCTTCAAGCGCATAATGTGTAACGCCATTAATTTGCCACGCCACTGTGGTTAATAAATGATGAGTTGAGGGTACGGCTTTTTCACCCGTATTCATGAGCATGAAACAACCCGTACCGTAAGTGTTTTTGACCATACCAGGATGCGTACACATCTGGCCAAAAAGCGCCGCTTGTTGATCACCCGCAATACCTGCAATTGGAATACTTTGAGCCGTTAAAATGTGTTGGGTATGCCCGTACACTTCACTACTACTTTTTACTTGTGGCAGCATAGAAGCGGGTACATCAAAAAGATCTAATAATTCTTGATCCCAGGCAAGGTCATGAATATTAAACAACATGGTCCTAGAAGCGTTTGACACATCTGTTACGTGCACTTGACCGTTTGTTAATTTCCAAACCAGCCAACTATCAATAGTTCCAAAACAGAGTTCTCCTTTTGAGGCTTTTTCTCTTGCATCTTTCACATTGTCTAAGATCCATTTTACTTTGGTGGCAGAAAAATAGGCATCTATGACTAATCCCGTTTTCTCCTGGATCAGTTTGTCTTTACCAGCAGCTTTTAAGCTATCACAAAACTCCGCCGTTCTTCTATCTTGCCAAACAATGGCATTGTGAATGGGCATGCCTGTAGCGCGGTCCCAAACCACAGTTGTTTCCCGCTGATTGGTAATGCCAATGGCGGCCATGTCTTTTACGGTTAAACCAGCTTTGGTAATGGCTTCTGCTGCCACACCCAATTGGGTACTCCAGATTTCATTGGCATCATGCTCCACCCAACCCGGCTGAGGAAAAATTTGTGTAAATTCTTTTTGTGCAACAGCCACTATTGATCCTTTTTTATCAAATACAATAGCGCGGCTAGAAGTAGTTCCTTGGTCGAAACTTAAAATATATTGACTCATTTGGCAAGTTTCTAACAAGATAAGGAAAAGATAAAAGATAAGAGATAAAAGTGAAGAGAGGAGGAAAAGGATGTGAATAGATAATAGATAAAAGTGAAGAGAGGAGAAAATGATGATGAGTGATTTAGTGGTAACTCTTATCTCATAAACTTACCAACCTCTTTTATCTCTTATCTATTATCTTTTATCTAAATTCTTATCTATTTAAGTATTTGATTTCGCTGTCTTTATTGATGTCACAAGCATTGAAATTAGAACCTCACACTCAGGCTTGAGTATCTCAAACTGTGATTTAGTAATATAATCAGTATCAAAAAGTAAGTGGAGCCAATAGATGGTCTCGTTCGCCTCTTTTAATGAAAGAGTCAGTTTATAAATAAAATCTGGTCTTGATGATGCAAATTCAGCTTCTCGAATTAGTGAACCAATTGCTGTACCTGAACGAATAATTTGTTTTGATAAAACATACTCTTTTTTAACAGTGTACATTTCTTGACAAAGTCTTACAATTTCAATAGCAAATAGATAGCTTTTTGTATGAAGCGGGCCTTTTTTATAGTCTCTCATACTTTAAACCTACGATAGGCTTCCAACAGAAGCAATAGGTGTAAAATACTTTCACTTTCTACACCACAGGAATGTAATAATAGATAAAAGATAAAAGATAATAGTGAAGAGAGGAGGAAAAAAACATGTGAAGAGATAAAAGTGAAGAGAGGAGGAAAAGGAAGTGAATAGATAAGAGATAAAAGTGAAGAGAGGAGGAAAAAAAACATGTGAAGAGAGGATTAGGGGTTGATAGTGAAGATGGGCAAGTAAAAATATTTAATTTGGGTACTGTAACGTAACAGGTTACATTTGTGTATGATTGTCAGTATCCAGCACAAGGGACTTCGGTTACTTTGGACAAAAAACGACGCTTCTAAACTTCCGCCAAAACAGGTTCCTAAAATTAGGAATGTGTTGATGCTCCTAAATGCTGCGGAAAAAATAGAAGACATGAATTTTGCAGGATCAGGATTGCATCCATTGAAAGGAGAACTAAAGGGTTTTTGGTCATTGACTGTTACAGGCAATTATAGAATGATATTCAAATTTGAAAATGGAGAAGTTTATTTGGTTGACTATCTAGATTATCACTAAAGCAATAAAACAAAAATATTATGTTAAAGCAAGGAATGCCTCCGATTCATCCAGGAGAAATATTAAAGGAAATGTATTTGGTTCCTTTGGAAATTAATCAAACACAGTTGGCAGAAAATATAGGTGTTACACGTAAAACAATATCACAACTAATCAATGGGCATATGGGGATTAGTGCTGAGATGGCAATACGTTTAGCCAAGGCATTTAACACCACTCCAGAACTATGGCTAAACCTACAACGCAACTTTGATCTATGGTTTGCTAGTTCAAAAATATCAGTAAGCAAAATCAGGTCATATAGAGCGGTAGCTTAAATGAAAAGAAGAAGAAGAAGAAGTGAATAGATAAAAAAAGAAGTGAATAGATAATAGATAAAAGTGAAGAGAGAAGAAAAAGCTGGTGAGTAAGTTAGTGTCAACTTTTATCTCATAAACTAACCAACCTCTTTTATCTCTTATCTATTATCTTTTATCTTAATTCCTATCTTCTAGACTTTAACCAACTCTCTGGATTAAGCGGGGTTCCTTTCTCATTATTCACCATAAACAAAACTGCGCCTTCTCCATCTACCCCATTTCCGGACTTTCCTAAAAGAGAGCCGGCTTTTACTTCTTGACCAACAGAAACGTTGATGCTGGAGAGGTGACTATAACTGGTAAAATACTTTCCGTGTTTAATAAATACTACTTGATCGCCACCAATATCACCTGCGTAAGAAACAGTTCCGTCGGCTATGCTTTTAATAGAAGACCCAGATGGTAGGGCTATTTCAATACCATCACTTTTGCGTACCAATTTAGTGCCTGGAATGGTTTCAGTTCCAAAACGAATGGTTACAATGCCAGCATCAACGGGCCATGGTAATCGGCCTTTATTATTTTCAAATTTGATAGATGTTTCTCTACCCTCGGGTGTTGATTCTAATGCTGTGTAAGACCTGTCTGTTGTACCGTTTGCAGAAACAACTCCAGTTACTGATTCATTACCTAATTTAGGTCTTGTATTGGCCGAAGGTGTATTGACTGTTGTGCTAGTATTGGCTTTATCCTGGGTTTTAGGTGATGCAGGTTCTTTTTTCTTGCTATCTTCTAATGCCTTTGCTTTTGCAGCTGCCGCGCGTCTATTGGCTTCTTCCGTTTCACGGCGAATAATGGCAATCATGGCAGACTGCATTTTCTGACGCTGCTTTTCTTTGTCTTTAATTTGGTTTCCTATTTCACGTTCCTTGCTTTTTAACTGGGCAACCACTTCATCCTGTTCTTTTTTATCCGCTTGTAAGTCTTTGAGTTGCTCACTTTGTTTTACTAATGTGGCGCTCATTTCTTTTTTATTATTGCTCAGTGAACCTATTTTGTCTTTTAAATAAGATTCGGTTTTAGCAATGGTACTGGCCTGTGTTTCCCTGTTTTGCCTATAGCTTTTTAAATAAGTAATACGCTTAATGGCATCATTAAAATCATCTGCTGAAAATAGAAAGTTTAGGTATTCGTAGCTACTTCTATTTTTGTATGCAAAGACAATGCTCTTGGCATATTTAATCTTTAGCGTATCTAGTTCTTTGCCAAGGCGATAGATATCTCTTTCATTATTAAAAATAGTTTCATCTAATTGACGAACCTGTTTGTTAATGGTATTTACCAGGTCTTCACGCTGATTAATTTTTTTCTTGATAATGGCCAGCTGCTTCAGAGATAATTTCTTATTGTTCTGGGTCTGAATCATCATATTGTTCAATTCAGCTAATTCTCGCCTAAGATCCTGTTCTTTTTTTTGCAGGTCTTCACGGGTACCTTGTTGAGATTGGGCAAAACCAACTAAAGCCAATGAGAAAAATAATATATAGACAATCCTTTTAAACATAGTCCTGAATTAATCCCTTTATTTTTTGCCTTTTGGTGTTGGCTTTTTTGTCTTGTAATTCTTGGGAATATCAAAACGGTAGGCCAGTGGTTCATTAAAATTAAATTGCTTGAATTCTAAGCCAATATCCAGTTTAGACTTTTCAGAAACAGAAATTTTCCGATTAGTAGAGAACTGGTATCCGTTCACATTTACGTAGTCACTTAACGTAATATCGCAGGTCCTATTGCGTTGGTCATCTACATCATCAAGCTTGCTATGTAATACTTTGAACTCCGTATTGTCTAAAGTAACCAGATTCTTGAACAAATCACCCACCATATAAACCAATAACTGAGAAGTGCCAGACTTGTAAGAGATAACGTTACTATCTAAAAAAATGGGGTTACCCACCAAAATATCTTGAAGTGTTTTAAAATCAAATGGAATATGGGTTTCTTCTTGTAAGTAGCTAATAGTCTGGTATTGAATAGATTTTTCACCCTTGGTTCTCACCAAAATCACAGAATCCTTGTTCACAAAGATATTCATGACCACGCCATAAGGCGATACCGCAATTTTCACAAATAATGCACTGTCTTTCTTAAGACTTACATAGGCAGTCATCTTTTGAGAATTCTCGGCACCTTCATAGTCTACATTAATCTTGGCGTTAAAGGTTTTATAATCTACCCTTCTTCTAACCAATTTGCCCATAATATCTTTTACAATGGCCGCAGAATCTACTTTGGGGGCTTCTGCAATGACAATGGTTTGGGCTGTATCTTTTTTGAAGATAGTGGTCTCCATTTTCTGCACTTTCTTGACGGATTTACAAGCCGCAAAAGAAAAAAGTAGCACCAATATTCCTAGAATGTTTTTGAGCATATTTATTTTTTTCCTGTATGACCAAAGCCACCAGTGCCTCTAGCCGTTTCATTAATTTGATCTGTTAAATTCCATTTAGACTTTACAACTTCTGCAAAAACTATTTGCGCAATTCTATCGCCAGAATGAATAGTTTGATCTTCTATAGACAGGTTAATTAAAATCACTTTCAATTCACCCCGATAATCGGAATCAACTGTTCCGGGTGAGTTTAGACAAGTAATGCCCTGTTTTAAGGCCAAACCACTCCTAGGCCGTACTTGGATTTCGTATCCGTCAGTAAGCTCAACAAATAAACCCGTTGGAACTAAGGCTCTTTGCATAGGACTTAGCACAAGGGGACCTTCTAAAAAAGCCCGAATATCCATCCCCGAAGACCCTTCGGTAGCATAATCCGGCAATGGATTATTAGACTTATTGATGATATTAAAAACAGGAGTGCTCATTCAAGCAAATGTAGGAAAGATTATACTCTCTCCATCCAAAACGAGGAAGGCTCCGAATCCGTTTTAAGATGAATTAACAGTTCCTTTGCCGCCTCAAAATTGATTTTTACCAAATGATTTGCAGTAAATAATATTTTAAATCCTTCATTGTTATACAAGAATGCCTCCAACAAATACTGCTCATTCCAAAAACGCATTTTTTGGGTAAGCCATTCCTGCGGATAATGTCTTGGAGTAAAAATATCGTGAATATGAATCAACACCCCTTTTTGGAGAATGGGTAAGATTTGAAAATAAATAAAGAGCAAATCATTACCCGGACGGATAATATGGGAACTGTCAATGAATAGTATATCACCCGCTTCTAATGTTTTAAATACATCTAATGAAACATGTTCCACTTGTTTCCTAATCACAGAAATACCTGTTATTGTATCTAAAAACGGCATTTCATAAGGTTCAATACAAGTCAGTGCGCATTCAAACCCTTCCGTTTGATTTTTCTCTAATGCAAATAAACATAGTTGGGTGCTATAACCAGATCCTATCTCAATTAATCTTTTGGGTTTCTGATTCCTAATTAACAAATAATATAGTTCCACATCCCCGGCACCAAAATTTGGATTATGAACATAAAAAAAGGCTGGAAGCAATCCTTTTTGAAGGGGTAATTGCGCTAACTCCTCATTTAAAGATATTTTTTGAAGCTCCCTGATTTGTGTTTGAAGGTCTATTTCAAAAGGGAGTGATCTAACCGAACCTGCATTAAAATCTTGCCCATAGTTGAATCTTGGTTCATAATAATGATCCAGTATGGGAAAAACCCCAAACAGCTTAAATAATTTCAATAAAATGGGAAAGTTTTCAACCCCATACCTTCTGCTCCATTTAAAAAAGGGAAGGAACAAAAGGCCTAGAATTGAAGCCAGTAAGTCGTAGATCTTATAAATCAGATTTTTCAATAGTTTATAATCGATTTTAGTAGGTACTAAATTAAAATAATTTAGCTAGGAATCTCCTATTTTTGCCAATCGTATCAAATATGAATAATAAATTGCCTACGTTTACTATCACACGTTATTTAGCAGACGCTCTGGCAATTCTGATGGCTTATATTTGTAGCCTATTTACTTATTATGGAAATATAGAAACTGGTTACAATAACCTGTTCTTAGTTTTTTCTATTGGTTTCTGGTATCTTTTATCGCAATTTTCTAAACTTTATGCAGATAGAAGGTCTAATAAGTTTTCAGAAGAAATCATTTTCATTAGCTATAATGTGCTTCTATTGTCCATTTTGTTGAGCTCTGCCATGTACTTTTTTGAACTGAAGCCAAATTATTCCATTCGTTTCTTTATAGAATATCTGATTTACATTTTTATTGCTGTTACCACCATTAAGTATCTTTTACGAAAAAGTATACATGCAGCTTTGTACCAAGGCCGTTTAATTGATAAAATTTTATTAGTTGGCTCTACTCCTGCTGCAGTAAATTTTTATGAAACTGTGAGTAAATACTATTACTATGGATATGAATGCGTGGGACTAATAGATGAAAAGCCTTCCAAGATCAACGGATGTACATACTACGGAAAAATTGAAACTATTTCCAGCATTTTAAAAAGCCAGCATATTGATGAAGTGGTGATTGCACTACCTGCCAGTGATCACAAAGATATTCAGCGTTGTATGGAGATTTGCGATTACCATAGAACTAAAGTACGGATCTTGCCCGATTTGCAACAATATGCTTCCAGTGCCATTATGGTTAATAATATTGGCATCATGCCTACTATTAGTGTGATTGATCTTCCACTTGACCAATGGCAAAATAAATTATTAAAAAGGGTCTTTGATATTTTCTTTTCTTTATTGGTTTTCTTAACCATTGGCCTTATATTATTCCCACTGATTGCCTTATTTATCAAATTGAGTTCTAAGGGTTCCATCTTTTTTAAACAAGAAAGATGGGGGCTCAACAATGAAAAGATTACCTGTTATAAGTTTAGAACCATGGTTCAGGAAAGCTCAGATATAGACGAAAATGGTAAGTATCAACAAGCCACTAAGAACGACCCAAGAATCACTTGGATTGGAAAATTCCTACGTCAAACTAATTTGGATGAATTGCCACAATTTTTAAACGTGTTATTGGGTAATATGTCTGTGATTGGTCCAAGACCGCACCCAACACCACTCAATATAGAATCAATGCATACCATTGACAACTATATGTTACGCCATATTGTATTACCAGGTATCAGTGGCTGGGCACAGGTTAACGGATGTAGAGGTGAGACAAAGACTACTGAGGACATGCAAAAACGGGTAAATTTTGATTTATATTACATACATAGATGGACCTTCTGGCTAGACTGTCAGATTATTCTACAAACCATTATTAACATATTAAGAGGCGATCAAAATGCGTATTAAATTTCTATTCATAGTTTTCTTTTGGAGTTCATTATCGGCTCAAACTATTTGGGAAAATCAAAATAGCGAAGTATATCCTTATTTGTATAGATTATCTCAAAAAGGATTGATAGATTTTCAAGATATCATTCGCCCGGTAAGCAGAGAACAGATTGCTAAATTGTTATTAGAACTTGAAACTAAAAAAAAGCAGTTAAGTAAAACAGAAAAAGCTGAACTGAGTTTTTATTTACAAGAATTCAGACCAATTGAAGGAAGAGAAAAAAACCTGGTACAAGTTGCTAGAAGAGACGAGAATCGACGATTTAGAGGCTTATTCATTCACAATAAAAACTTTCAATTAAATGTTGACCCTATTGCCAGTTATATGCGTGTTTCTGGAACAAATAAAGGATTTACACAAAAAAGTACTGGAATTGAATTCTGGGGTCAGTCAAAGCGTTGGGCTTTTCAATTTTATTATCGCGATTATACCGAAGCGGGTAAAGGATATGATAGTTTTAGGGTAGAAAGTCCAGAACCAGGCATCATTAGGTTATACGACCCTAGGTTAACCAATCCCAATGAAACCCAACAAAACTTTAGTGAAATCAAAGCTAATGTGAGTTATTCCTGGAACAATGGTTCCATCAGTTTTGGAAAAGATAATTTTGTTTTGGGATATGGAGAAAATGGAAGAATCATTTTTTCAAACAAAGCTCCTACCTACCCCTATATTCGATTTGACTATTCCCCTTTAAAATGGTTGCAATTTAATTATACCCACGCATGGCTTAATAGTAATATCATTGATTCCAATGCCAGTTATAGCACAGGGAATGCTGGTGTTAGTGGCGATATCCGAATCATTTATGTACCAAAGTTCATGGCATCGCATACGCTGATTTTAAAACCTTTAAAGGGATTAGATATTGCAATAGGCGAATCAATAGTATATAGCGATAAATTTGATGTTGGTTTTTTAATTCCTATTAACTTTTTTAAGGTTTACGATAATAATAGAAGTAATTATGTAATTAATGCGGGTTCTAATGGACAAATATTTATGCAAATAAGCTCTCGCAATCATATTAAGAATACACATTTATATGGATCATTATTCATAGACGAAGTGAGTGTGAAAGACATGTTTAATCCTGCTAAGAGTAGAAATCAATTGGGTTATACTGTTGGGGGATCAATTACCGATCTATTAATTCCATATTTAACCTTTGGGGCGGAATATACCCGTATAAATCCATTTGTGTATCGTAACTTAATACCTGCACAAAATTATACGCAATACTCATCTTCCTTGGGAGATTGGATGGGCAACAATTTTGACAGACAAATTTTCTTTTTGAAATATACGCCAATCCCAAAACTTAGAGCTTATCTGCGTTTTCAGTCAATCCGCAAAGGTGCTACAGGTACCATCGCAGATCAATATCTGGCTGTACCCCAACCTCCATTCTTATTTGATTTTCAAAAGAAGCGAACAGATTTATTTTTCCAAATGAGTTATGAGCTAATTAATAATTTTCATTTGACGGGTTCTTATCAAACTATTGATCAGACTTTTAATAATGGCACTAAAGCAAAAGACAATACCATGCAAATTGGTTTTACTTATGGATTAAGATAGGAAGAAAGTGAGAAGAGAGTAATGAGAAGTGAGAAATGAGGAGTGAGAAGTTAAGAAAATTGATAGTAGTTAAGAGATAAAAGGGAAGAGAGGTTATTGAGTTAGACGAGATAAGAGATTACCGCTAATATAATCAGCATCAAAATATATTTGGTATAAGTATTTTGAGTACTCTTAAAATTTATACGACTTTCGTCTTTTGAATTGATGATATTGTATTCAGAGAAAAAGATGAACCCAGCTGCGCTGGTTTTGCCGGTTTTATTCTTAGAAAAGTGAATGCATTTCCAGATAAAAAAAACCGCGGCCACGAATAGGAAAAAAAGACTGATCAATTTTGAATTATCCAATAATTGTTGTTCCATAATAAAACTAACTGTTAAAAAATTAAAAAAAGATTCTACTTAAACGACAAGTCGTTAAGTTGATCAAACAATCAATTATATATGTCTAGGGGGAATAACAACTAAACTGTCAACAATGTAAATATAATCCTTATTAATCTTAATAGGATTAAATGAACATTAAGCTTATTTTAAATATACATTAATTAAATTATACAAGCAAATAAATGAGTCTTTTAATGCCATCTTTTAGTAAATTCCAATGAACCTTAGGCCTAAAAGACCCAATTTGGAGGTTGTTTTTCAAATAGTCTTTACTAAAATTTAATTCTGGTTTTTCTTTTATTTGCTTGATTATTTGTTTTCTGACCAATTCTGCTTCTTGCCGGGCCGTTAACCCATTTGAAAATACTTTACAACCATCTGTTACTGGCTTAAGGTGTTTCATTGAAACAGCATGGATTACGGCGGTTTTAGTCATTCCCAATAACTGCTGATGAAATGGAATGGCATATTTATCTATACCATAAGAAGAGATATTGTTTTCATAAAATTCATGAGCCGCATCAAAAATTGCTTTCCTATAAAAGGGCATCATAATCTCTACCCAATCAACAAATTCAATTTCCTTGTCTTTCTGCAGCTCATTAAAACGAAAACTATGGTAAGAATCAGGATGCACCGCTGCTTGAAAAGCGTCTAACTGATATGTGTAGGCAGTATAAATCAATTTGTTTAGTGCAGATACCGGCATTTCAATATCATCATCCATAAAACAGAGATACTCTATTGAACTATCTTCTTTAAAATGATCATATACCACTTTTAAGATCTGTCCTTTGAATTCAGTGGCAACTCTTAGTATTGCGTCATAATTATACTTTTCAGAAACAGGCGGAATGGCATCATTACCCGAATAATTGAACAATACAAAATCAAATCTGGGTGCCTCATCAAAATCTACACATTGAAAAGGAAGATCCTTTCCATTCCAACTAATAACTACAGTAACAGGATATTTTTGAATCACACTCATTTCTTATTAAAACGCTGTTTCAGTAATAAAGGTATAATAAGCGGCGCTTCAACAAAATATCTTCTAAACAAACGTTTTGGTTCTTTGATAAATCTATAAAACCATTCCAATCCATTCTTCTGGTAAAATACCGGCGCTCGGTCTATTAATCCAGCACTTACTTCAAATGCACCACCCACACCTACTGCAATTTTCACATCTAATTGATCAAAAAAATCAGCAATCCAAAAATCCTGTTTAGGCGCTGTTAAACTTACCCATAGTATATCAGGTTTTGCAGCATTCACTATTGCAAGCATCTTATGATTCTCTTCATCAGAAAATGTTGCAGCAAAAGGAGGACTATAAACACCCACAATTTTTAAACTTGGATGTTTTTCTTGCATTACTCTGGCCAATTCTTTGGCAACCCCTTCTTTGGCTCCTAAGAAAAACATGCTATAACCCTTTTGTGCACATGCTTCAATATACAAGGGTAAAAAATCAAGCCCGGTGATTCTTTGTTTGATTGGAGTACCTAAAAAATGGGAAGCCCAAACTACAGGCACTCCATCACATAATACAAAATCGGCTGAATTATAGATTGCTTTAAGTTTCTCATCTTGATTAGCCGCAGTTAAGCAATTTACTGGCGTTACACTAATCCTAGTTTTAATTGAATTTTCTATTCTATGATTCAATACAGCAAAAAGGTCAGTCATGGATATGGAAGAAATATCAATACCAGTTATGTTTACTTTTCTATGTACTTGGTCTTCCTGCATTAAAGCTGCTTTTGTTTAGCAATATTATGTTTGATACTCCTTAAAAGAAAAAGGGGATTAAACCAGAAATTAGTCATCAGTAATGCAATTAAAGAAGCCAAAGCTAAGCCAGGTACACCCATTTTAATTAATAAGAAATATCCCAATAATAACCCAAATCCACCCTGAAATAAAGAAACAATTGTTGGGAGTTTATTTTCTTTCAATGCAGCTAAAAATGTAGCAGAAACATTATCTACAACTATCAACAATATAAAGACGGCAAAAATCATAAATAACAAAGCCATTTCTGCATCATCAAATTTACTCCATTTCAAAAACAAGGGTTTTCCTATTAACCAAACCAGTAAAAAGATGAGTACCCCCAGGATTAAAATTCTTTTCAAAGAATTAAAAAATAGCGCTCGTATTCGCGCCCAATTACCTTCTGCCTGAATAGTTGCTAGGGTTGGAAACAGTACTACTGTAAAATTGGTTAGCCCTATCCGCATAATATCGTAAACCTTGGTAATCATTAAATACTTTGCAACACTAGTAGAACTAGCCATCATATTCATCATTATCAATTGCGAATTAAATACCAAAACAACGGCAATTGAATTTAGAAAATACCAAAAACTATAGGCAAAATGATTGAATAATAAACCAAATTTAAATAGCCTAATTGAAAAATAAAACCTCATTTCCTTTCTAGCAAAGAACATGAGTGCCAATAAATATAAAAAATTCACAGCTGCAGCTGCAATTAACAATAAAGGAACCGATGCTTGCTTTGAAATCAATAAAATACAAATAAAATCAAGGGTCAATTTAGAAACACGGATGGCCCTTCCCAAAAATATTTTATTGACAGATTGTAAAATCACATCAAATAAAAGCGCTAAAATATTTTGAATAATCAGTAGCGCTGTTATGATGGCAAAAAAAGGAATTCCCTCATCAAGTTTTACAATTCCAATGCTATAGAGCAAATAAAATAAGGGAATATATAACAGTAACATTCCCAAGAAGAAAAAGAAAAGGGTGTTTAACAAAGCCATCAGATCAACACCTTTTTCAATTAATCTTTTTAAGAATCCAATATTAAAACCAAAATCAAAAACGGTAGAAAATACCACCACATTGAGTACCACTCCATAAGTACCAAAATGGGCTGTACCCAAACGCTCTAATAAAAGAGGGGTCAAGATCAATACAGATAATGCGCTTACCAATTGACTCAAAAATGTAGCCGATAGATTTAACAGATACCTTGAATTTTCTAGAATCTTTTCAATGATTTTTTTCAAGTTAATTGCTAATTTTTGAGGCTATGTTAGAAGGAAAGAATTCGCTAATATAAAACAGACCCACCATTGTCCAAAATGGGAATGCGCCCATGGGGCCTTCTAGGAATACATCAAAAGATGCATTCAACAAGAAAATGAGCAGGATAGATAGCAACATTAGGCTATCTGGGCTCAACTCCTTTTTCTTGAATAGTTTTATATGTAAAAAAAGCCAATAGAGCCAGAAAAAGAATATGGGTACCCCAAAACGGGCAAGTATATTTAAATGAAAATTATGGGGCGATCGCAAATCGTTTTCTTCATCCATTTCAATTTCATCATCCACTGCCAGACTCATTCCAAGACCTTTTCCTTGTAAAAAGTATTCTCCACCAAAGGTATAATCTATGATTTTACCCCACCAAACCAAACGCCACACATTATTATTACTCTGCGTGCTTCCTTTTTCGGTGCTAATGATACTGGTAATATTTTCGCTTAATTGACTTAATCCAACTTTACGTCCCTGAAAATTTTCTTTTACACTGGTACTTAAATATATAGGCAATGCAATAATTAATACAATTGGCAAGTAGCGTAAATAGGTCACTAATTCCAATTTCATTTGTTTATTCTTAGAGTATATAAAAAACAATACAAATGCAATTACAAAGCAAACCATACCAGCCCGGCTATAAGAGGAGGCTATGAGTAATAAATAGGCAATCAAAATGGCATTTGCAACAAAAAACCTAGGCGCTAGTTTAATTTTCCCATTTAATAAAAAGATGCTGGCAATAAATAAATGCACCGCCATATCTCCATATTTATAATGAAAAATAGAAATGGATCCGAAAAGTTTTACCTCATCAGCACGGGGCACATAGGATAATATTAAAAATGAAACTGTTGCAACTAGAGGAAACCAAGCATAAACTTTATAAATCCCATTTAATAAATAAGGGATTTCATTTCTCAAGAAAATAAGCACAAATACAAATAATGCATAATTAAACATAAAGCTATCTCTAACCAAATCTAGTAATGCATATTTGCCAATCCCTCTAAATACATATGCAATTCCCAATAATAAAAATAAGAGCAGTAAAATGGGCTTTTTATCTAAGGGAATTTCAATTTTCTTAAAATTGAATAGCAACATCAATACTCCCAAAGCCAATAAGATCTCGGCTGCATAACTATAGGCAATACCCTTATTGAAAAACACATAGAGTGCTAGCACAAGAATATAAGCATCTAAATATGTCTTTCTTAATACACTCATTTAAAAAAACAAATCAAATAGTTTTTAAAATCTAGGACCATTAAATTTAGCTCATTAAAGAATTCCCATTTGCGTTTTGATCTAATATTACTCTTCATTCCTGTTGTAGTTATTAATTCAGGAACAACACCACCAATTTTAAGGTCTTCTTGCTTCATAAATCTTTTGTACTGATCAACGGGGTAACTAAATTGGTTGGTTCTTTTCAATAAAAATTTTGCAGCATTTTTATTTAAGCTATACCCGTATGTACAATAGATTGTTTTAATAAAAGGCGTTCCAATTGTAAAGCCATTTCCAATTTTCCTTCTGTCCTTTCTAAACAGTTGCATATGGCCATCCCAAGCACCCCAGAAAAAAAGATCATATTGCTGCAATAAATGCAAATCAAATTGATTCATTACCTCCAGATTGGTCATCTTACTATCAGATTCTAATATCAGAAAATGTTCCTGTTCATTATCTGCAGATGCAACAATCTGGTGCCATACTTTCCTATGACTCAGTAAACAACCAATTTCTCCATGCAATAGTGCTTGGCCTGTTCTTAGTTCTGAAACTTGTATTGCAGGAAACAAGAAAGGCACTTTATTATGTGAAGGATAAATTGCGTTTACCAATTCAAGCTCTGGTAATTGAGCTTTTAACCTATAGACATTTTCTAATCGGGCTGTTTCTAGATTTGAATATATGAGGTAGGTCTTCAAATGGAAATGGTTTTAACCTCCTCAAAAAGGAATGCAGTTTTATTTGTCTTTGCAAAAGGTGTTACCCAATCATGATTAATTTGTTTGGCATATAGAATAGCATGTGGCTTTTGCAAAAGTTGTGCAATATGAGCAGGTAGACTATCTGAGCTTATGATGAATTCAGCATCAGCAATTAGTTGAACTAATTCACTAAAATTTTGGTAAACAGTGCCTGTTGTAGCTTTTTTAAAATTAGCTCTTTGGGTTTGAACTCCTTGTTTGGACAAATGTTGTTCCAATTCCAATAATATATCTTCGGGAATTTCTTTTCGCTTTAATCTTGAATCAGGAAAAAGCAATACTTTTTGATACTTTGAATTTTGTGTTTGAAATGCCTGGTTGTTTGCATAAAATCTAGCCCAGGAATTGTATATGTTACCAGATTTATGCACTTTTTTGACAACTGATTTGCAAATCAATCTAATTAACCAGGACCTTCGCTCTTGCTCCAAAACAATATTCCCAAGACCATTTAAATGGTTTTGTAAGTTTCTAAGCTCTTGAATATTATTCTTTGTAAAAAAATAGCGATGGGTAAAACCAGCAAGAATATGGTTTTGAATACCAAGATCAATAAACTGAACCTGTTGCTGTGCGGGAGAGAGAAAAGGAAATAATGCCAGATGTAATGGCTCCAGATGTTTGGAAGCAACTAATTTATAGTTATTATAAAGCTGTGCTGAGGAAGGTAAATGATAAAGCGCAATTACATAATCACCAAAAGAATGAAGCAATAAAACTGTTTCCATAGCACTTCCTTGCTTCTAAATTGTGGAAGATGGTTTGGGTTGATAAGTAACAAAGACAATTACAAAATTAATGAGCAGTCCTGCAATAATGCCTATAGCTAATAAGATCCCAAAAGAAAATTTCTGATCTTCTAAGGGGTATTTTGAATTATCTAATAAATTGATAATGGGGGTTTGACCAGCCAATGCCATTCTGCTTGCTTCCAAGTTCTTCATAATTTCTGTATACAAAGCATAGGTTACCGTTTTGTCGCGTTGAGAAACTTCAACTGGAACCGCTGCAGATTTATAGGCAATGTTGGCGTCTAATACTTGCAAGGATGCTGACTTGAACGATTTTGAATTCAATACTTGCATTAAAGAGTCTGAGCGCTGTTCTAAACGATGTATATTTTTTTGTGCAGTACCCGTTTTAATATCAATATACATTTTCATGGTTTCTGCAACCAGTCTTTCAGAAAATAATTTAGAAAACACTTCGCTTTGAGAAACCGTAGTTACTTCAATGATAGAACCTTTTTTATTAATTCTTTCTACTGTAATATTTTTCTTGGAAAGTTTCTGATAAATCACAAATAATACACTATCCTGCAACCTAGAATTGGGCTTACCTGGAGCACAATTGTCAAACGATAGATTTGCTAATCCTTCCTTATCTGCCCATTTTGATTTTAATTTTGACCAATCAAGGTATAAATCGGCCAATTTAATATTGGTATTTGAACTATCAATTTTTGATAAAAGTACTTTTTCAATAATGGTTCTTGACTTTAAGATGTCAAGAATATTATCACCAGCAAACAATCCTGCACTTCCCGTTAAACTACCAATATCTACGCCAAATTGAGAAGCCAAACCAGACAAACTTCCACCCATACTGCTACCCTTCTCTTCTAAAATAAAGGAAGCAGTACCCTCGTATTTTGGTTTTTGAATAAAATAATAAATAGTAGCTAATAAAACACATGCAATCATCAAGAATAAGGCTTGTTTCCAAGAAGCAATCAATGCCTTGAAGAAATCAACTACCCCATTCATTAAATCGCCCATTTTTAAAGTAGCAACTGTATTATTTTCCATAAACCACAATCTCTTTATTTTTTCAAATAGATAAGTACACTAACTAAAGCGGTTAAGCTGGAGAATAAACCAATATACTCTCCTGTGGTCATTTTGGGTTTTGGTTTTTTAGCAGGTACATAAATTTCTGAACCTGGTTTAATTTGGGGATTTGCACGAATAAACAAGAAGCTTTGAACTTTCCTAACCTGTCCGTTTGGATGAATCACATAGGCATTCTTTCTTGAGGCATTCATACTATATCCCCCACTTTCTAGAATGGCATTTTTAAAACTGATTCCTTCATAAAAAACTATTTGTTTCTGCACATTCACTGCGCCAAAAGTTTGTATAGTTTGAAGTTGCTTAGGTACTTTAAGGATATCACCTTCCAATAAAAACAAATCTTCTGGAGATCCTGGATTTGCCAGAATTTCTTCTAATTCAATACCAACTGCTTTTTGTTCCTTATACAAATTCTTGATGGTACTAGTATCACTAGATGCCAAGGAGGCATCTCTACCACTTTGTGCGTTGATCAGGTTGGTTTTACTGTTAACCAAAGTTGCATCGTTATCTGATATGTCTCGATATGTTTTCCTGATTAAAACCGCCCCACCTGCAAATCCTTTCAACTTTAACCCACCTGCCCTTTTTACCAAGTCAGAAATTCTTTCTGCATTTCCTGCAAGCGTATAATTTCCAGGGTACACTACTTCACCTTCTATAGTAGCTGTAATCTGTTCTTTATACAAAGGAGACTTTCTAACTGCCACAATATCAAATGGCGATAATTTGTACATCAGATCTGCACTGTCTGAATTAGTTAGATCAATCTCTTTGATTAAAGAATAAACAGCGCTATCTTTTTGAGTTGAATTACTGGTAATTGTAGCTTTAATTCTCCTTGAAACTTCTACTTTTTGTAGTGAAGCACCTTCTTTATAACCCTTTGCCATCAAAACCAGATCCTGCACGGTCATATTTTCGAAGTAATCATAAGTACCTGGTTTATTTACTTCTCCATTTACTGTAATAAAATATTTTTCACGCAACTCTGTTATTCTATAAATATGGATACTATCTTCTCTAACTAAGGATATATTAAACTTTCCAGTTAATACATCATTGATATTAAAGTTGATGAATTCGGGAGTTAAATCAGGTTTCAATCTTCTAAGTAAAGCCCTTGAAATATAGGCATCAGCTTTAGGTTTGGCTGCTTCCAATACATCTTTTAATGTAGGCATTTGCGAAATTCCATAAGCACCCGCGTAATAAATAGCACCATTTACAGTTACCCTATTGTCAAATACGTTTGCCAAGCTATCCACTACCAAGGTATCACCAGAAACCAATTTAAAGCTGTTTAAATCGCTTGCTTTAACTGTTATCAATTCTTTGCTCCTAGGACCAAAGCGTAAAACCCGAATCATTTCTTTATAGCCAATATCAGCAAAACCACCAGCAAAATGTAATATATCATTGGCAGTTTCATTGGGTTTAACATCAAATAATGCCTGTTTCTTAACCGCTCCTTTTAAAGCTACACGGGTTTGATAGGGATTTACGCGAATTACGTCTCCATCCTGTAATAATAAATTTTTGGTCAGATCAGATTTTAATAGAAAATCATACAAATCAAAAACAGAGATTGATTTTCCGTTTCTCACTAATTCAATATTTCTAAAAGAGCCAATTGAATTTGGGCCACCAGATGCATATAGCGCATTCATTAAGGTAGACAAGGATGAAACATCATAATTACCAGGATATTTAATCTCTCCAATAATGGTTACCTGAATACTTCTAATTTGCCCCACCGACATTTGCACGGAGACCGAACCATTGGCAATTCCTGGATAAATTTTGGTAAGGGCTTTTTTCATTTTTACCCTAGCTTCTTCAATGGTTAATCCCACCACTTTCACCGGTCCAAGGTTGGGGAAACGAATATCCCCTTCTGGGGTAACTTTCAGTTTTTTGGTCAAATCAGACAAACCATACACATCCACGGATATTTGATCCCCAACACCAATAATATAGCCCTGAGGTGTGGCAATATTTAAATTGGGTTCAAAGCTTAAGTCTTCATTATCAAATATGGATGCACCAAATACTTTGAGTTGTTTGGTGGTATCTGGAACATTGATCCTAAGAAACTTATTGGGTTTTATTTTAGAACGTGGTTCATAAGGGTCTGTAGTTGTTTTTGCTGGCGCATTGATTTCTTTCATAATGGATGGATCCATCATAGACATCCTTTTCTTAAGCAGGGTAATCTGATCAGGGGACAATCCTTTCTCCCGCGCCTTCATTTCCATTTCCAAGTCAGATAAGCCAAATAATTGGTATTGACTCATGAGTATGATTAACTGTTGGTCAGTTAGATTCTCAATATTCATGGGCATTGTTTGAGAAAATCCATTCTGGCAGGCAAATACCAATAAAAATGTCAAAAACAATACTTTAAAAAGGCGAATCATATATTACTTTATAGGGTAAAACTACGTTTTTTAATTTACGAATAAATATGAGAAAATAAATGATATAGATTTCAATATACTAGTTTAAAAATGAGTCTGGTATGCTTCTTTACATGCAAGCAAATTTTCAATGGACGCCATTAGGAATTTCATTTAGAATTAAACTTCATTTTAAGCTTTTTAAAAAATGTTATTCCCACATATTTTTTTAGCAATTCATATTTTCTTCTTTTTTCAAAATAGGATTGAACCCAAATCTGTCTTTCGTATTCGGATAAATTAAAAATTTTTAATAAATATTGAGCAGCATTTTTTGAATCTTTATTATTATAAGCAACTTCAAATAAATGATTATAATTATTAGATAATTGAGTTGCAAGCAATTGATAAATTTTATCATCATTTGTAAACTCTGTAATTAAATTTTGTAACATTTCTGTCCATTTCTCAATTCTAAATAAATCTGTTTTTTTGCTCCACACTCCTGCATCGTGTATTCTATAAACAGCCATAACATCTGGTAAATAATAAATGGGGCCATTTTTCGAATGCAACATATGTAAAGGATAGTCTCCAACTGGTGTATTTATAAACCATTTCGGCAATTGGCTTACATCATAAATTTTTCTAAATACCACAGATGGGGTATGAATGAAATTTTTAACTGCAAGATCTGATGAATAATAAATTCTAGGTTCTAATATGGTATTGTTTTCTTCAGCATGAAAATTGCCATCCGCTGATAAAATATTGACTCTATGATAACAAAAAGAATATTCTTGATTTGCTTCAAGAATATCTATCTGTTTTTGCAATTTGAAGTTATCTGTCCAATAATCATCTCCTTCACATAATGCAATATATTTTCCGGTTGCAATGCCATAGGAAAATAAGAAATTAGGCATCATGCCTATATTATTGACTTGTTTATGATATTTTATTGATTTTTTAAAGGGATGTTTTTTAAGAACCAGACTTATTATAGAATCTGTATCGTCTGAAGAATTGTCATTAGCAATGATTAATTCAATTTCAAAATTTGTTTTTTGATTAAGTACTCCATTGATTGCCTCTTCAATATATTTCCCATGATTATAAGTAATCATTATAACAGAAACCAAAGGTCTATTTAGCAAATCCATTATTGTTTTAATCTATTTTTTTAAATACGATACAATTCATTTATAGTATTTCAATTATTCTGTGACCGCAATAATAATCTTGATATATATTTTATATCTTCTACTTTCAAGTCAAAATACATTGGCAAACAAAGAATACGTTTGCATATATCATCACAAATAGGAGTTTGCTGCTTATCTATATAATTAAGATTTGATAGAGATGGATAAAAGTATCTTCTAGGATAAATCCAATTATCATTAAGAACTTTCAAAGCCTTTAAAAGTTCTGTTTCGCTTTTAAATATGATTGGAAAATAAGCATAGTTAAAAATAGCATTTTCAGTAATCTTTAAAAATTTTACATTCAACCCTTTTAGACATTCTTGATATTGTAAATATTGAAATTTTCTGGACTCTAAAATAGCGTCAATATAAGGCATGTTTGCTAAACCCATTGCAGCGTGAAATTCAGAGTTTTTTCCATTTATGCCAGCTAATTCAAAAATTTCGTTTCCGTTGTGACCAAAATTTCTAAGAAATGCCATTTTTTTAAGTAACTCAGGATCATTTGTAAAAACACCACCTCCCTCAACAGTATGAAATAATTTTGTTGCATGAAAACTTGTAGTGCTTATATCTCCATATTCAAAGATAGATTTTCCATTGATTATTGTTCCAAAAGCATGGGCAGCATCATAAATTACTTTTAAATTATATTTTTTAGCAATTGATTCTATTAATACTACATCACATGGGTTTCCATATACATGTGTAGCTAATATTGCAGTTGTGTTTGAAGTAATTGCGTTTTCAATTTTATTCGCATCAATATTTAAAGTATCGGAATCAATATCTACAAAAACAGGTTTGCAACCTTCCCAAATAATACTATTAGTTGTAGCAACATAACTAAATGGTGTGGTTAAAATTTCAGCTTTCAAATCAAGAGCCTTTATTGCAATTTGCAAAGCGATTGTCCCATTTGATAAATATAACATGTGAGGAACTTTTAAATATTCCTTAATCCCCAACTCTAATTCATTTACCAAAGGGCCATTATTTGTTAACCAATTTCTTTGATATATACTATTAATGAAAGATAAATATTCTTCTTTTGGGGGCAAAAATGGTTTTGTTACATTAATCATTTTAAAATATTTTTTATTTAATTTCCCATTCTAATTTCGGTTTTATAATTCCTTCTTTTGTTCCAATCCAACCAAAACCTTCTTCTTGCTTATTGAGAATTTCAAATTGAATTATATCCTTGATTTCAAAATTTATGGTACCTCTATCTTGTACTAAAAGTAACCTACTTATTGTGTAAGTACCTTCTTGAAGAAGATTATTAGGTATAGTACAACTTGCTGTTACTTCACCTTTCTTGTAAGTTTTTGAATCAGTATTATTAAATCCACTTGAGCCAACAAAAACCAAATTACCCATTTCATCTGCTAAATGGAATGTAATATCAAGTTTGACTTCTTTATTTAATAAATTAAAAAATATAAAATTTAATATAAGTTCATCTGTTGTTTCAAAAAAGTCTTTGTATTTGTGCTTAGCATTAATTGAAGCAGCTAATAGTTTTGCTAATTCATTTCCAGGAGCTTCATTAAAATTCCAATGCATATCATGATTGGAATTTGAGTATTGTTTTAAATAATTTGTAATAGTGTTATTAATATTTCCTTCATATGCAAGTGAACCATTTTGTAATAAAATTCCTTTGTTGCACAATGTTTGCATTGCCGTCAAATTATGACTTACAAATAAAATAGTTCTTCCATCCCCTTTGCTTACTTCTCCCATTTTCCCTAAGCACTTTTTTTGAAATTCTGCATCGCCAACAGCTAATACTTCATCCACAATCAAAATTTCACTCTCTAAATAAGCAGCAACAGCAAAAGCTAATCTTACATACATCCCACTGCTATATCGTTTCACTGGTGTATCAATATATCTTTCAACCCCAGAAAAGTCAACTATTGCATCAAGTTTGTTTGCAATCTCGAATCTTTTCATTCCCATTATAGCACCATTCAAAAATATATTATCCCTACCACTTAACTCAGGATGAAATCCGGTACCAACTTCTAATAAACTAGCAATTCTACCTCTAGTTTTAATGGTACCGGTTGTTGGTTTAGTTACTTTAGATAATAATTTGAGTAAAGTAGACTTCCCTGCACCATTTTTCCCAATAATTCCAACAGCATCTCCCTTATTAACTTCGATACTAATATCTTTTAAACTCCATACATAGTCTGAAAATCCTTTGGCTGAACGATCGTTTGCTTCTCCAATTTTCAAATATGGATTTTCTTTTCCCCTAAGTTTATACCAAGCTTTATTTAAATCATGAGATATTGTTCCGGTACTTATATCACCTAATCTATATTGCTTAGAAAGGTTATCGATTTTAATTACTGTATTGATCATTTTGTTTTAATAAAAATGTATTAAATTTTCTTGCAATTCTTTATACTGTATCCATAAACGATTTCTCTACTTTATTAAAAACCACCGTTCCTATAAACAAAATAATAAAAATATAAATTGAACTAAAAACAAGTCCACTAATTGTAAAATTACCTGATCCTGTAAAGGCATATCTGAAAGCTTCAAAAATTGGTGTTAATGGATTAACATTTATTAATATGGAATATTTTACAGGTAAGGAACTCAAAGGATAGATTACAGGAGTTGCATACATCAATAATTGAATACAAAAAGTCATTAAAAATACTAAATCTCTATATTTAGTTGTTAAAGCGCTTATTAACATTCCCAGACCCAGCGCTAATAAAGCCATTAACAAAATCAAATAAGGTACAAAAATAATTGTGTAATTCGGATGAATATTTGCGCTTTTGAAATAAAACCACAACCAACAAATTAAAAATAAAATAAACTGAATTCCAAACCTAATAAGATTAGAAACTATAATAGATAATGGCATTATTAATCTTGGGAAATACACTTTTCCGAAAATATTAGCATTATCCTTAAAAACAGTAGCTGTTTTGTTTAGGCATTCTGAAAAATAGTTCCATAATGTTATTCCAGACATATAAAATAAAACCATTGGTAAACCATCAGTTGATAGTTTAGCAATATTTCCAAAAATTATAATGTAGGTTGCTGTTGTTAAAATTGGCTGTATAAAAAACCAAAGGGGGCCTAAAATAGTTTGTTTATAATTTGAAACAAAATCCCTTTTCACAAACATATACAATAGGTCTCTATAATTCCAAACCTCTTTTAAGTTCAATTTAAAAAGGTTTGTGGTTGGCGAAATGATCTCTGTCCACTTTTCGTTATTATTCATATTTTTTTAAATATTTAGAAAACCGCAATATACATTATTCTTAAAGCACCTTGATATTAATATATATATAATAATTAAACTGTTTAATTGAGATATATTTTTAATTATTAAACCACCTTGCATTTCACTATTTCAATATTATATGTTCAAGGACCTAGATTTTTCAGCACTAATTATTAGACTGAAATATCCCTTTTATTAAAAAAGAAGTTGTAGTTGACTATTCATCAAACATTTAAAATGCTAATTGCAAAAGCTACCTATTGCGTAATACTTGAAATACTTTATTTCCTTTTAATAAACAATTGTATAATTAAAAAGAAATTAGAATTTTAAAAATCCTTTTTGGAAATAAAACAGTTGCAGTAAAAAAAATTATAATTTCCTTAACCCTTTTTCAATAAACTCTTTTTCTAATTTGAGAAGATTTTTACTCCTTTTAATCAGTTTACTTGCAGGATTCCCTTTATAAATAAAGAATTCATCACAATCATTTGATACTAAACTTAAAGCTCCTACAACTGCGCCGATATTAATTACAATTCCTGGAAGAATAATTGCTCCGCTACCAATTAGTACATGTTTACATAATGTTACATCTGCACTAGTTACACCAGTATACTCTTTTGGAACAGTTGGATTAGAAAGAAAATGTCCAAAATAATCATCATTACTTGAATAAATAGAAACTCTTGAAGAAAGACCAACAAAATCATTAAGAGTGATTTTACCATCCCCTTGTAAGGAAACAAATATGGCTAAATGTACATAATTACCTATTTCTATGCCACCTACACCAGCAGAGATAACACAGAAATCATCAATTCTTACATTACTTCCAATTGAAATTTTAGAAGTTCCATAAAAACTAGATTTTTTGCTTATCAAAACATTGGTGCCAATTGATTTAAACCCTAATGTTTTTAATTCCACTTCATTATAAAAAGAAGACATAAATTTTAAATTGTTCCATTATCAATAAAAATATTTTGCCCAGTAATCGATTTCGATTTGTCTGAAAGTAAAAAAACAATAGTTTCTGCAACAGAGTCAATATCTACCCCTTTTTTTAAAGACGTTCTTTGATAAATTCTAAATTTTTGATCGTCTGTTAAATTCGAACTCATATTAGTTTCCATAAAACCTGCTACTATACAATTTGATCGGATACCTTGTGCTCCCCACTCTCTAGAAATATTTTTTGAAAATGCTTCAAGGGCTCCTTTAGTTGAAGCATACATTGATAAGCCTTTATATCCTGTATGAGCACTAATTGATGAAATATGTAATAGACACCCATTATTATTATGCAAGAGCATTTGTCGTATTGTATATTTCGTTAAAAGCATTGGTATAAATACATTTAAACGAAACATATTTTCAAGTGGCTCTTCGTTTAAATTAGTAATAATATCATCATAAGCTATTGCTGCATTATTTACTAATCCATTAATAACTGTTTCATTACCAATCCATTCCTTAAATATTGATTTTCGAATATCTTTCACCTCGCTTAAATCACAAAAAAGTACTTGGAAAGTATCTTTATATTCTGATTTCAAATTTACTAATTCGTTGGTTTCAGATCTACAAATCCCATAAACAGTCCAACCCATCTCCAATACATACTTTGCAGTCCTCAAACCTAACCCTTTTGAAACACCTGTAATTAAAATATTCATGATTTATGATCTTTTCGTTTTTCCGGTTCGAGTAATTTGAATTGATTCGACAAAAGATATAATCCGGGGAATTTTAAATGGTTGAATTTTGGATTTTAAAAACTCTCTTATCTCTATCTCACTAATTTCAGGAACTATCTTTACAACGTCACAGCAAATGATATTCCCCAAAACTGAATTGGATTTAGCAAAAACTCTAGCAAGTTTAATACCAGGTATTAATAAAATATACTCTTCAATCTCATTAGGATTTACTTTATATCCGCCAACATTAATCATTTCATTTTTCCTTGATGTGAATTTAAAGCTTAATGGATTATCTGAAATAATATCAACTAAATCTCCGGTGAAATACCATTCATCATTACTAGTTTCTGAAACTCCCATCATACTAAAATGTATTAGTAATTCATTATCAATGATTTTTATAAACTGTTTAAAATCATCTTTAATGGTAAAAATATCATTATTAGAAACAAGAATTGACCCAGCTTCCGTAGAAGCATAAATATTAGTTATACTTGCATTGAAAAATATATTCTTTAAATCCTTCGATACTACTGAATTGAATTTTTCACCTCCGGTTGTAATTTTTTTAACTTTAGGAAAATAACAATTACAAGGCAATAACATTCTAAAAAATGTTGGAGTTGCAGAAATATGTGTTATTCCAAATTCTTCAATATTAGAAAATATTTCTTTTGGAGAGAGACCAAATAATCGAATGATGGTATTTCCATTTAATAGAGCTTGAAAGAACACTTGTAACCCTGCCATATGAGTAGGATTGTAAGCAAATCCCCAAACAATTTCATGAGATTTATCTGTGTATTTAACCAATCTTGTTATACTCGCAAAACTATGTATAGCTTTTTTGGGTAATCCAGTTGTACCAGATGTAAAAAGTTGAATTTTCCATTTAACAGTACTTTTTTTAATCTTTTCAATCAGTTCAGCTTTATTATTAATACCGTTTAATATATCACAATCTATTCTTTTATTAAAAACATCAAAACTGCTAAACCCTGTCAAATTTAACAGTTCACTTTCTTTGAAATCAGAATCAAGTAGAACGATTTCTTCATCTAGAATTATTGAAATAATAATTTGTTTGAAGATTTCATAATAACTTTCTGAAAAACAAAATTTATTATAAACTTCAACTTCTTTTAGATCGCAAATTAAATCATTCCATGAAACATTTTTTCCAGTAGCTGTGTCCCTAAAAAAATAATTCATTATATTTTATTCAATTTAATCAAAATTTCACCGATATTATTGATAAGTCCATTTTCGAAAATATCAACATCAAATTCAGATTCAATTCTTACTGTCAATTCTGCTAAATCAAAAGAATCAAAACCAATGTCATTTCTAAGATCCATTTGAGGTGTTAATTTAGAAATTTTTGGCTTCCCTTTATTTTCAAGAACAATATTAATAATATCCAATACTTTATTATCCATAGTCAAATTTAATTTATAATATTTAAATAATTAAGTCTAAAAATTGTTATCTAAAAATGTTATTGACTGTTTAATCTCAACCGCATAAATCCCTTCTACACCTTCAAAATTTGATCTGAAAATAATCCATTTATCATCAGGGCTAAAATGGACATTTGGTTCTAAATAGTATTGATGATATTTCATATTTACTAATTTTTGAGATTTTAAAGAATCGCCACTTGGGTAAAATAAATAAATCCATTTCGCATCTTTAGATTGAGCCACAAAAGAAGAATCACAACCATCTCCAGCAAACATAGTTTCTTTTGACGAACTATTAAAATGGACAGAGGACTCATTTCGAGTAATGCTATATTTCAATTCTTTCCCAGTTTTTATGTTGGTTCCACCTATAAAAAAATTACTACCTACTGGCCTTTGCAAATCATACCAAATAAAATTGCCATTAGATCCAAACCATTCATGACCTACAACTTCTTTTTCCATCATTCTTTTATGGATTAATTTTGTTTCTTTTGTACGTAGATTTAATGTCCAAATCCTATCTACTAAATCCCATGGGCCTTCATGGCAAAATAAAAGTAGTGAAGGGTCAATTGGTGAAAACTGCAAATGCGTTAACCAAGAAGAATCAGAAAATACCTTTTCGCACTTACCAGTAGAAATATTAATAGTAAAAATTGTATTGATTTTCTTCTCGTTATAGACAGTAGTAGAATAATCTTTCTTGTTTTTACTTTTATTATAAATATCATTCGCCACAAAATAACCATCAGATCCTGCCAGGATTTTACCATTAGCATTGATTGTAAAAATTTGACCCTTAATTGATTTGGGTAAAACGGATACAAGCCTCTGTTTATTTGTAACTGAATTCAACTCATAAATAGAATCTTGAATCTGAAAATAAATTTTTGCATTATTTGGATTAACAATTTCGCAATCCATCACTGAGTTTAAGTTGGTTAGTTTTTTTATTCTAAAATTTTTAAGATTTACAGAAAACAATTGCTTATTCCTTCCATTTAAATAATTGGCTTCTCTTCTTGTTTTTAAAGAATTGGCGGATTCATTTTTTAATGCGTCACCATTATAGAAAATCATTTCATTCCCAATAAATGGATTATTATTAAAATAAAAACTAAAGCTACTACCTGGTATTCGGCTCAGTTTTATTACTCTGTGGCCAGTGCTTTTATCTATCCACTCAACAGGCATTATATTACCACCAGTTTCAATAATTGGTTGTGCTTCTGCAAAAATAAATATACCAAATTCGAAAGAAACAAATAGTAAGAATCTTTTCATTGCCAAAGATTAAATTATATGATTTCTGATTTTTATTCTCATTTTAAAAGCAATAAATTATTAGAAATTAAACTAGAATTTAATGAACCCATTGAAAAGGAATTAGGCAAAGCATCCAAATGCCTTAAGTGATGTATATCACTCCCGGCAAAATCAATTAGGCCTTCTTTAATTAAGAAATCTGCTGCTTTTTTAACTTCCTTTCCATAATAACCTAAAATTGATAGCATATTAATTTGGAAAGAAAATCCTAGCTCTTTTAGCCTTATATATTCATCATAATCATGGTGAAAGTATCCATATCGTTCCGGGTGAGCCAAAATTGGCTTATAACCTTGAGTAATCATTTCAAATGTTATCTCTTCTACATGATTAGGTGCAATTGCATAAGAAAATTCGGTTAAAATATAGTTGTCCTTATATGTTAGTAAGGGCATACTTTTTTTGAGCAAACTCATAAAATAGTCATCCATCATATACTCTGCGGCAAAATCAATTCTTATTGTAATACCATTAGTTTCCAAGCCTGATATTAATTTCTGGGCTGCATTAGAAATTGATTCAAAATCATTTCTATACATGTCGCCAATAATATGGGGTGTAGCTACAATATGGTTACATCCTAATTCAATTAATCCTTTAACCAATATAATTGAGGTTTCTACATCAGGGGAACCATCATCAATTCCTGGTAAAATATGACAGTGAATTTCTGTCCAATTTGTTGGAGGTTTATCTATTTCCAATTTCTTTTTTCTTCCAAATAACCAACTCATTTAATATTATAAATTTTTTAGTATAAAAAATTAAAAACAACATTTGTTTTCCTCAACTCTTTTTCCGGCAAATGAAATAAATAGCAGGAAGCAAAAGTTTACTAAGCTTTAGGGTATATAAAATATTTAGCAACTTAATTTTCTGAGAATATAGTAGTTGATAATATGATTTAGTGATTTCATTAGTTAAGACAAAATGAGAATTTAAAATTTTCATTAATTCTATATTTGTAAAACCAGCGTGTGCGCCAAACTCATTCTTGAATTTTCCACGTATTTTAAATCCCCAATCAATTATATTCCATTTTATAGTTTCCTTTAAGCTACCACCTCCACTGAAATATCCAATTAATCTACTTCTATTTGGCGTTCCTACCAGGAAAACTCCAGTATCAGTCATAACCCTGCTAATTTCAGCTAATGCTGCATTATAATCTGGTATATGTTCTAAAACATGATAAGAATAAACTATGTCGAAACTATTTGATTCAAATGGCATATTAGTTCCATCTAATTTTAATAAAGACACATTTCCCTCTTGAATTTCCTCTTTCAGAAATGGATCTATTCCAATTACTTTTGCTTGTGGAAAGTGTTCACTTAAACAATAAGCTTCAATTCCATTACCACAACCTACAACCAAAATATTTTCAACTTTTAAAATTGGGAATAATTGTATACACAGTTTTGTTTTAAAATAGGTAATAGTATTTTGATACATTACTGTATAATGTTTTAATTGGTAAATAAATTATTTAGAAATCACTTTTGCTTTTTCCTCTTTTATTAGCTTAGGCAACATCACTAAAAAATTCCAATATCTAGGAACATTTTTTTTGGGTTCTTGACAGGCCCTGTAAAACCATTCAAGTTTCATTCTACGCATAAATTTTGGTGCTCGTCTAATTTTACCAGAACCTGCATAAAAATTAAAAATTGCACCGAATCCAAACATTACTCCTTTGTTCAAATAAGGTAATAATTTTTGCATAAAAATTTCTTGTTTAGGCGCACCTAGACTTACCCAAATGATATCAGGGTTTGCAGAATTTATCATTTCTGCAATTCCCTTATAATCAAAATCATCAACTTTACTAAATGGAAGTGTCTCAAAATTCATATTTTCAATCCTAGAATCAATTTTCGATAAATTCCTTTTCAAGCCTTCCAGTACTTTTGGTGTATTTCCGATAAAAAATTGCTTATACTTTTTCTTTGATATATACTCTATAAATAAATCGGCTCCAATATAGGTCTTTAAGTTTTTTTTATAAATCAATCCTAAAATTATGGCTAAGACAGATCCATCGCAGATATTAACTAGGGAACTGTTTACAACATTTTCAAAATAGGGATCTTGATTGGCTACAGATAGATTATTGCTTTCAATTGAACAAACAAAACCTTTCTTGCCGGTTTTAATAGTTTCATCAATAATACTATCAACCAAGCACTTGTCAAACTCAATAAAAACATTAAAATATTTTTCTCTAACAAACATTTTTCAAATTAGTATGATCTTTCAATCAATAACTTTTATAAATTTTAAATAGTTCTCAATTGTTTTTCAATCCACTCGTATTGTTTACGCAATCCTTCTTCAAGGCTAATACTCGGTTCCCATCCCAGTAAAGATTTGGCTTTAGAATAATCTGCACTCCTTGCCATATCCCCAGATGGTTTTGAACTATCAAACTTTATTTCTATTTTTTTGCCTGAAATCAGAACTATTAATTCTGCAATTTCTTTTATAGAAGTACAAACTGAAGGGCCAATTTGTATTGGTCCATTCCCTAATCCATATTTTAGTCCCAGGATAATCGCTTTAACTATATCATCAACATGTACAAATGCTCTACCTTGCAATCCATTACCCCATACAATAAATGGTTTAGCAGGAGCTTCAATTGCTTTTCGTATTAGTGCAGGTATTACTTGACTTCTTTCACCATAATCACAAGGTGAACCGTAGGCATTATGAAACATGAGACTACAAGTTGGAATACCGGTTTCCTTTTCAAGCAATTCAGTTTCATATTGACCAATTAATTTACTCCACCCATATGCAGATTCTGGCATAGCTGGAAAAAGCTCAGTTTCAACCAATGGAATAACATCTAATGAATTTTGTCTGGTTAAAGGAAAACTACACGCAGTTCCTGCATAAATAAACCCATTCAATTTTTTTCCAAATATCCTTGCTGAGTTTATAACGTTGGAATTGATCTGGATATTTGCCCTAAATAATTCCGCCTCATGACTAAATACATAATTAATTCCTGCAACAATATCAGCCAAATGAATGACATATTCCATTTCACTAATTAATTCATCGCAAACATTAGGAATAGTTAGATCTGCATTTAAAAATCTTTTTTCTATGTCAATTACATAGCCACCAAAATCGTCTTTTAGGTTGTCTAAATTACCTCTCCATAAATTATCAATTACCCAAACATCATGACCTTCAAAAATTAAAGCCTTTACCAAATTAGACCCAATCATCCCGGCTCCACCAGTTACTAGAATATTAGGCATATGAATAAATTTTATTTAATTTCAGCATATAGTGTTCTGGATTGAATAAATCTTTAATGATTTCTTTTGATTTGTTTCCCATGGTTTGTATCAGAAAGGGATTTGCAATAATTTGAATTAGTTTTAGTTTTATTTCAACTGAACTTCTCTTAGGTACAATAAAACCATTGACTCCATCATTAATTAAAGTAGCCATAGAACCATCATCGGTAATAATTGGTGTTAAACCATGATACATTGCTTCTATTAAAGAAATTGGCAACCCTTCGCCGCTAATAGAAGGTAAAATAAAAATATGAGAACGTTTAAATAAAATTTGCTTTTCCTCGCCTGTTACTACCCCCATATATTCGAAATATTTTCCAAGAAGCTTTCTAAATTTTGGTAGATAATCATTTAGTAAATCCCCATCTCCTGCAAGAAGAAAACGAAATTTAAATCCTTCATTTATTAACATTTCTAATGCATGATAAACATATTCAAATCCCTTACTTGAAACTATTCTTCCAAGAAATAAAATATTTAGTATTCCATCTTCAATAGTTTTGATATGCTCTAACCTATTATTCTCAACAGATATACAATTAGGCAAAACATAAACTTCTTTTGCATTATATCTATGCTCTATTGAATGTTTTTCCTTTTCACTTAATACAATTATTGGATGTTTTCCGCTTAATAAAATCTTTATCAATCTAAAAATTAAACCTTCTGGCATTTCATCCATCAAATAAATACCACCGTGCAAATGAATAACTGTTTTTTTTTTAAAAATAAAAGCAAAGTATAAAAAAGGGATGTCTCTCTTAAGAGCAGGTTTATTTAAGGGTAAATTATAATGAATAATAGATTCTTTTGAAATTGACAATTGATAAACCCATAAAAAATAATTTCTTATATTTCTTAATAACCATTGAAAACTTCGTTTTTCATTATCTCTTTTACCCTGTTCAAAATGAATGTAATTAACATTCGTATTGTGCTCCATTATGAAAAGTGTATTGGCAGAAATACCGTTTAGGCTAATTCGTTGATCTAGATTTGGAGAACAAATAAATACTTTCATCAAGTGAATTTTTCACCAAAAGTCTTTATTTAATAAAAACGTTTGGTGGGGGGAATAGGTTACTTGTTAAAAATAACTTATTTATTGAAAATCAAAGGATAAAAAGTGATTAAAATTTTATGATTTTGCATCAAACTTATTAATTAGGGAAACTGTACTCTCAATATTTGATTTTGATGATGCACCAAAAAGTATTGATTCAATTTTAGGAAGTTTACATACATATTCAATTGCCTCATTTACAGGAATTGCACCACCACCTAATACCTGCATTGCAATTATTCTAGCATCAGTTTCAAATAGTGCTTTTTCATACATTAATCTCCCGCCAGACATTCTAAAACCAACTTTATTAATAGATGCACAAACAATTGGTTTTTCAATACCCCCTTCTTTCAATACTTTTAAAAGAAGGGGTAAATTCATTGTAATAAATCCAGCTTCAGCATTGTAAGTTTTTTTAATGTAGGCATGAAAAGCTAAAAGCACATCTTTCATTCCCAAACCTAATAACATATCAGTAATTACATTTTGCAGGAAAATAACGGGCGTTGAAACTCCTTTAAACATTTTCATTTCTGCATCAATTAATAATTCCATTATTGAAAGAAAATCTTTCGATAAAAATGCTACCCCCCCTTTAAATAAACTTCCAAAAAAATTACCTGGAACATATTGTTTAATGGTTCCAACTATTCCAAGTTCAGTAACTGCATTTGCATATTTGTGTGCATAGGGCATACATGGATAAACATGAAAGTTATTATACTTTGTTGGATTATTTCTGACCACTTCACAAATCTGAGCTATCCGATCATGAGTAGTACACATAAATGTATTGATTCCCGCGCCTCTTGCTTCATCCAAAGTTTTCAAAATAGCTTCATTGCTTTTAAACTTAATTGACTGAGCCATTGACTTAGAATCAGAAATATGGTTTACCGCAAAAAACTGATTATCTCCAAACAATATCCTTTCCATATATTCTCTTATTTTGAACTTTTTTGAATTAGTGCAATTGCCTTGTCGGTTTGCCAAGCACTATAAAATGTATTAACTGAATTTTCTGCTTTACCAGAACAACATGCAACAAAGTAATCAATTTGGGCAGAATATTCTTCCCCTCTAAGATAAAAATCAACTTGGTCAGTTAGATCAGTAATATATTTTACATTCCATCCTTTTGAATATCCTTCAGGACAATTATCATCCTTAAAAAAAACTTTTAATTCATTGGCATCTGAAATGATTTTTCCTTTTGTTCCAATAATTGTTACAGAAGTAGACATCTTACGATATGTATCATCACTCCAATTAACTGACAGAACCCCACTTAAATTATTTTCCAAAACCAATAGAGAATAAACAGTGTCTTCAACATGATTACTAAAAACTGGCTTTAGTAGACTTCCTTCGATGCTTTTTACTGGAGCTAAAATATCTATTAACAAATCAATTACATGTGAAGCATAATCCATTAAACAGCCCCCGCCTTCAGAAGCTTGGGAACGCCAAGATTCTTGTTTCTTTTTAACAACAACTGGTCCATAAGCTTCTCCTACAAAATGATACAATTCACCTAATGTGCCAGATTGAACAATCTTTTTTACTTCTTTGAATGTGCCAATGAATTTATTATGATACCCAACTTGGTTAATTAGTTTTTTTGATAGAGCCAATTGAACCAGTTCATTTCCCTCTGAAGTAGTTAAACAAAAAGGCTTCTCAGCAAAAACATGAATCCCCTTTTCTAATAAATATTTTACTATTGGAAAGTGGAATTTAGTTGGTACCGCTACAAAAACAGCTTCCGGTTTAACCGATTCTATCATTTGCTCATAATCCAAAAATCCCTTAAAATTACCGTACTTTTCCAAGGCATCTATAACCATTTTGGAGGTATCACAAACGCCAACTAACTCAACATCAGGATGAGCACCTAAAATTGCTAAATGAGAAATCCCCATTTTGCCAGCACCAATTAATGCAATTTTTATCATTTACTATTTTTTAAATAAATCTATATACTGTTCAGTAATATTATTCCAATTAAACCTTTCCAAAACATCTTTTTTACCTGTTACAGCTAAGTTAACAATTGCTTCAGGGTTCAAAAGCATATAATCCATTTTTTGCAAAAGATCTAATGCATTTCCAGATTGGAATGTAATTGCATTCGATTTACAGATAAAAACATTTTCAACTATATCAGAACAAATTAATGGAGTTCCCAAACCCATAATGGTTAAAATAACTGGGGAAAGCCCCTCAATTAATGAGGGTTGAATATATGCATAAGCATTTTTCATTAAAATATTAGTATCATCTCCGTAAATATATCCAGGGAATACTAAGCGATTGTCTTTAAAATTAAGTATTTCATTTTCATATTCACTAGGATTGGGTGAGCCACCTATTAAGACGAGTTTTTTATTCGTATTTAACTTACTATATGCTTCTAGTAAAATGTGTAATCCTTTATCAGGAATAAATCTTCCTACAAATAAAAAGTATTCCCCTTTGTTTAAGCCTAACTTTTCTAGAATAGATATATTGTCTGGTACATCTTTCACTTCTGAACCATACGGAATAAAGTCAAATTTTTTATTAAATCTAGATTCAAAATATTCCTTAGTATATAAATTATCAAATGCAACTTTATTAGGAATATAGGCTGTTAAATAATTGGAAAAAAGGTAAAATAGTTTTCCATACCAAGGCCATTTATCTCTTTTCCAATCCATTGCAAACTGAGTTACAACAACTCTTTTACCCGCCATTCTTAAAAGGAGCGCCCAAATACTATTTGCACCGCTATGCAAGTGAACAATATCTGCAGTGTTTTTAAAAATTACATGAAATGTACATTTTGCTGAATGAACTAAAGTATCAAAACCAGCCTTACTAACTGTATTGAAATATTTAATTTGAATACCTTCATAATTCATATTTTGTTCTGTTGCTTTATCACCAGAATATAATCGACAATACGCAATCAATGAATGTCCTTTTGAAACAATTCTTGGATATAGTTCAAATGCAAATTTGTCAGATCCTGCAGCACCTGCTTTTGGAGGAATTGATCTAAATCCTCCAAAAGCCGCAATTCTTAATTTTATCATTCTACTTTACTAAATAATCAGAATAATGTTTATCTAAATACTGTTTTAATGCAATTTTCCAATCTTGCATTAAATTTAAATTGCGTAGTTCTAATTTTCGATTGACTAAGCGTTCGCATGGAGGCCTTTCTGCAAAATAAATCTCTTTAAAATAATCAGAATTAACAACAGTTATTTTTACCTCTTTAGATAAGTCTAAAAGATTTAATAATTCACCGGCAACTTCTAATCGGCTTGTCTGTCCTCCACATACCATATTGTAAAGACCCCAATATTCCTTTTCCAACAAAGCTTTTACATTATTAGCAAAATCATAAGTATAGGTAGGGGTGCCATCCTTATCATCAACTATAAATAATTCTTTTTTTCCTTCTTTTAATTGTTTCATTAATTTTTGAATGAACTTTTTGTCTTTTGAAGGACCAGCACCCATCATCCAACCTGCTCTACAAACCAAAAAACGTTTAGCATTTTCAACAACAAATCTTTCACCCATGTATTTTGACCTTGCATAAACACCTAATGGATTTGGGGTATCCCAATCATCATATAAATCTTTAGCTCCATCAAAAATTCCGGCAGTACTTATATATAGCAAAGGAATATCAAGTAAATTGGCAAGATAAACAGCATTTTCTACAGACATTGTGTTTGTTGCATAAGTATCCTCTGCATTCTTTTCACAATATTCCAAATCAGTGTACGCACCTAAATGAAATAAATAATCAGGCTTAAAATCAAGTACTTGTTTTTTATACTCATCTAAATTACGGAAATCTAAAAAGGATAGCCAATCTACATTTACGTCTTTATCAGTACATTTTAATTCATAAGTATCTTTAAATTCTTGATGAAACGCTTCTCCCAGCATCCCGCCAGACCCAGCAATAAAAATTTTTTTCTTCATAATTATTAATTTTAAGTTAGATATTATTAACTAAAAACACCTTTAATTTTATTCCAATGTATTTCTTCATCAACTAAACTTGTTGCATGAGTTCTTGCTTTAGTTCCCATTAAAGCAACTAGTTCAAAATTATCCCAAAGAAACAAAATCTTTTTTCTAAGATCTTCAACATTACCAGGATCAAAAAGAAAACCAGTTATCCCGTTATGAACTAATTCAGGAATACCTCCAATTCTTGATCCAATTACGGGTTTTGAAAGCAAAAAACTTTCAATAATAGAAAAAGGAAAATTTTCATACCATTCTGAGGGACATACAACAAATTGGCATTTATCGGTTAATTCAAATACTGATTCTTTGTTTTTAAATCCAAGGAATTCTATATTATAATCTGTCTCATCAATTATCATTTTTAATTCAGTTTCTGCACTTCCACTTCCTATAATTTTTAAATTAACATTAGTACCCTTAACCGCTTTTATTAAGGTTTCAATCCCCTTTATTTTTTCTAACCTTCCAACATACAAAATGTACGGCTTTATAAAGGATGGTTCTATGGATTTAAGAAGTCTGCTTTCTAAAAATTTATCTATAAGCAAACCATCATAACAATAATTAGTTACTAATAATTTTTTTGAAGGGAATCCTGCTTCCAGAAACTTATTATATAAAAATTCGGATGGGCACCAAAAATAATCAACTAAATTATAGGTACCGTTTCTAGTATAATAATAAGCTTCTATACTAGCCATTGTACTTGCTAGAAAAGATTTTTTTTTGCAAACATTTAAAGCACATTCATAAAAAGATCCATTCAAACATTTTTCACAAACCTTGCCATTTGAGACAAAAGAATTTTCAGGACAAATAATTTTATAATCATGTAATGTCCAAATAACTGTTATTCCTCTATCCTTTAATTTTTTAATAATTGCTGGAGTTATATAATTATGGATATTATGTAAATGAGCAATTTTAATATCGAAGTTATCCAAAAGTTTGTCAAGCTTATTTAAAGCATCCTTTGAAACAATTGCTGTTTTCAAAACTTTTATACCATTGGATATACTTTTGTTTTTATTTAATTCCTTAAAATCAAAACTATCAACAAAGTATTCTGAAAATTTTGAAGGAATATTATTCTCGCAATTCGTAGCAAATGGTATGACTTCAAATCCTTTTGACTCATACAATTTATTTATATTCTCAATGTAGGTCCAATCTCCTCCAGTTGGATACCATCTCCAGGTAACCGATAAAATCTTCATCCTTTTTAAAAATAAATTAGGTGTTCAATTTCTTCTGTACCATTCAACAAAATTTTTCAACCCTGTCTGAAAATCAAATACAGGATTATAGCCAATTTCATTCTTTGCTAAATTAATATCAGCAAAGGTTAAACTAACATCTCCAGGTTGATGATTTTGAATATCTAGTACCGCTTTCTTTCCCAACGCATCTTCTAATGAACTTAGCAAAACATTTAATGAAATCAAATTCGATTCTCCAAGATTATAAACATGGTAGCCATTCAAATTATTCATTGCACAAAGCATTCCTGATACAATATCATCCACATAAGTATAATCCCTAGCAGTTGTTCCATCCCCGAAAAATGGAATAGGTTTACCATTATCGATTAACATTGTAAACTTATGTATAGCCAAATCAGGTCTTTGTCTTGGCCCAAAAACGGTAAACAACCTTAAACATGTAATATTAAAATTGTATAAATGTGCATAAACATGACACATTAATTCACAACTTTTTTTTGTTGATGCATATGGTGAAATAGGATAGTCAACAATATCAGATTCTAAAAAGGGCGCTTTTTTATTATTTCCATAAACTGAACTAGAAGATGCAAAGACTAAATCTTTAATTCCTGTCTTTTTCATTGCTTCTAATATATTTAAAGTTCCAGTTACATTAACATCATAATACAATTGTGGGTTTTCCAATGAAGGTCTAACTCCAGCTTTTGCTGCTAAATGAAAAATTAAATCTATTTTATTTTCTATAATAACATTTTCTAATTTTAAAACATCTCTTATATCTCCTTCTATTAAAATACAATTAGAGTTTTTTAGTGCCTCTTTTATGTTTTTTTCCTTAATTGATTTGGAATAAAAAGAATCAAAATTATCATAAATAATCACTCTATTATTATCAAGTAATTTATCTACAAGTGTAGAACCAATAAATCCAGCTCCTCCAGTAACTAAAATATTCTTCATTCGATATTTATTAAATACAGTTCTTATATAATGAATAAAACTTGTTTCCCATTGAGTCCATTGAGAAATCTCTTTTAACAGTTTCTAAGCCTTTCTCACCCATTTGTTTCCTCAATTGAATATGCTCAAATAAGTTCTTTAATTTTTCTACTAGTACAATTACATCATATGGCTCTATTAAAAAACCATTGATTTGATCCTTAACAATCTCGCCTGTTCCACCACCATTAGTAGCAATTACCGGTTTGCCTTGTGCCATATACTCAAGAATTGCATTTGAAATCCCTTCTCCATGAACAGTGCTATTGGTACATAATACTCCAATATCAAATCTATTTACATAGTCTTCAACATTTTCAATTTTCCCAGTAAAATAAATACCTTTCCCTTCAAACTCACCAGCTAAAAGTTTCATTTCAACTAGGGTTTCTCCACTCCCAATTAATATAAATCTGGCAGGATATATATTTTCTTTTAATATAGATTTTGCTGCTAAAATAAATGTTTTTTGATCCTTTCTCACTTCAAAAGCAGCAACCATTCCTACAACTATACTATCTGAATCTATTTTCAAAGCCCTAGTTGCGGTATTAGAATCAATTCTCTTTAATCTATCGAAATTAAAACCATTATATATACAAAAACTCTTTACTAAAGGAGCACGATAACTTTTCAAACCTGCAATAGTATTTGAAGTAATAAACTTTATAAATGGAAAGTAAAATTTTGATCTCAGATAATCTTCATCTTTATACGTAATCTGAGGGATTACCTGAGCAATCATACTAGAAATTATATTTTTACGATGCCAAGGTTTCAATAAAACTGCAATAACATCTGTCATGCTAGACCAAGAGTGAATTAAATCTGGTTGAAATTCATGGATCATTTTGTTTAAAGAAACAATTAGAGACATTTTTGATTGATTATCCGAGTCCAAAAAAAGACAATCAACACCCAATTCTAATAACTCAGGATAATCTACCCCGGGTTTCATTAAAATAATTTGAAACTGAATATTAAAATTTTTCAAACAATATTTTACCAATTCAACAATTCTTCTTTCTTTTCCACCTTTAGCTAATTTATCATTCAATATCAAAACCTTCATAAAGTATTATTATTAGAATGAATTTAATTTTTCACGAAGTATATTAATATAACCGCGTCCATTCAATTTATCTGGTTCCATATAGTTTCCTTCGCCCCATTCATTCCAAGATTTAAGAACAAGAATATTGTTCTTTTTTTTATTTTTAACTAAGGAAAAAGCATCATCAATATGTAATCCAAATTTCTCTGGAGTAGAGTTTGAATATATAACGGCTCTCTTGCCTCCTCTTGCAGACCTATCCCATTGAGGAATTATTGTAGGAATTACCTTTTCGCTAGTATCATATTCATTAAAGATATTTTTAATAATCTTACTATAATCATATTTATCTAAAATTCCTTTGCTATAATGCTCATTTATTTTTGTTCTAATACTTCTGTTGATTTTTCCTTTTACCAAACATTCGGCCTCCCATTGGCCATTTCTGTTTACACAATCAAAACCTAATTCAAGTTGCTTATCAATTTCATTTGACCAGCCATTATTTCTGCCAATAAAAAAGAAACCAGAAAAACCATTTTTAATTGCTAATTCATTCCAAGTATCAAAAAATGATTTGATATTTGGAATGGCAAATGGATCATAAATGAGAAATGCCAATTTGCCATCTACAGTCATGTATCTTTTATCTTGGAAAGCTGGTAGTAATGAATAAAAATGATCAATATTGTCTTGATGCCCAGGATAGGTTTGCTCAATCAGAAGTTGATCTTTTTTCAAAGATTTAATTCTATCCCATGATTTACTTGACCATGAGTGATTAGCCCAACCAAAACAAAAAGGGAAGTTGGGTTCTCCCGTTTTTATAACTTCATTTATTGGCATATCAAGAAGTCGCCTTCCATCTCCAAAATAATAATTCCAATATATAAAACCTTCAACACCTGCTTCTTTTGCTAATTCAGCTTGGGCAATTCTTATTTCAGGTATTCGCAAATCATAAAAACCTAATTCAGTAGGGATTCGTGGCTGCTTATGCCCTTTATACAAAGGTATAGCACTTGCAACATTTGTCCACTCAGTAAAGCCCTCCCCCCACCACATATTATTTTCCTTAATCGGATGAAACTGGGGCAGATAATATGCCCAAATTCTTGGTTTATTACTTAGATCAGACATAAAGCTTTAATATATTAAAACAATAACAAATTTTAATTAATCTGAAATCAATTCTGAATTGTAAATTCTATCTTTTAATGAAATATAACTTTTTTCGAGTGAGAAAAACTCAGCTACATAATTTTTAGAATTTGCAATAATTTGATTTGCCACTTCTCGATTCTTAGTTGCTAGTTCCATCTTCTCTATAAATTCTATGCCGGAATTAGCTTTCAAAAAATGCACTTCATCACAAATTCCAATACCTTCTACCCCAATATCGGTTGAAATTAGTAACATTCCAGAAACAAGCGCCTCTAATGATTTTATTTTGATACCCGCTCCAAATTTTAATGGAACAATCATAGCATAAGATTTACTAAAAAAAATAGTTGGATCTTTTACATAACCCGTAACAACTACATTCTTGTATTTTAAAATCTTATTTGAATCTTCTTCGGATATTCCACCTCCTACAATAAAAAATTTCAATAAAGGAAATAATATTTGAAACTCCTTCCAAACATTCTCAAGAAACCACATTACTGATTCAACATTCTCTCTTCTTCGCATATAACCAAAAAAGACAAATCCCTCTTTCTTTGAAAACTCAACATCTAGCAAATTATATTTTTGAAAATAATGGCATATAGCTAGAATTTTTGAAACCTCTATTTTCAATTCTTGTTCAATTAATAATTTATCTTTTTCACTTGGAACTAGAATCAAATCAAACCTTTCTAATTGCTTTTTTTCAGCATTTTTCAAACCTGTAATAAATAATTTATTCAAATAATTTTTATTCTCTCCCAATAAGCGATCTTTCGATTGAAAGATAATATCATGACATGATGCTACAAGTTTGGCCTTTGGAAATTCTTGTTGAATATATTTTCCCATGAAAATCATTGAAGTATGTTCAACAATAATTATATCAGGAATATATTTTTCAATGGAGGCTTTATTTAGCAACAATTTTATCCTCTGTTTAAAAAGTGGATTTGTTGCGAAATAAAATGGAGAAATTTTTGAGAGCCACTTGAAAAGATAATTAATGGTAATAAAATCATACGTACGTTTAAAAAAACTCTTCTGCCATTTATCAAAGAAAATTTTTGTTTCTTCAAACTGAACAGCCATCTTTTCAAAATCTTTGTTATACTCTCCTACACACATTAGAGAAACATCAAAAGATTTGTCTGCAATATATTTTTTAAAGTAATGGTTTATGGTTTGCCCACCAGCATGTTGAATATTATCATGAAATGTAGCTTGTGTAATTATTAAAATTTTATTTTTCATACAAAGTAAAAAACAGTATTGCTTTTCTCTTATACCTATATTAAATTATTACTAAACATTTATAGTCCAACTCATGGCGCCATGTTTGGTAAAATGAAATTTCATTAAATGACCCTCAAACTTGGCTAATTTTTTTTCCGCTTCCACTTTTTTTAATGGATCTACAAAAAGCATTAAAACCCCTCCGCCGCCCGCACCTGAAATCTTTCCTGAATAGCAACCCGCGTTTAAAGCAGTTTCATATATATCATCTATATACTTATTAGATATAGAAGTTGACGTATTTTTCTTAGCTTCATATGCATCTTTAGTAATTTCAAATAACCGCTTAAAATCACCTTTTAACAAAGCCTCTTTATAAATCAATGCATCTTTTTTAATTTTATGCATTGATTCTAGCCTTAGGGGGTTTTCTGATTTAAGACTCTGTGTCTGATCCTCAATAATTTTAGCTGAAGATCTAGATATACCTGTATAATAAAGAATAGTAGACCATTCTAATTCTTGAATGATTCTTTCCTTTATACGTAAGGGGTTTACAATTACGTTTTTTTCATTAAAAAATTCCATGAAATTAAAGCCGCCAAATGCTGCAGAATATTGATCTTGCTTACCACCAGCAAGACCCAAGTCTTCACGCTCAATTTCGTAAGCTAAATGAGCAATATCATATTCTCCAAGTGGCAACTTAAGCCATTCAACAAAAGCCTGTATGATTGTTACCACCATTGTTGAAGAGGTTCCTAAGCCACTACCCGCAGGGGCATCAGAGTATGTTTTACATATAAATGATAATGGATTCAAGTCATAATCCCGAACAAGCCTATTATACACGCCTTTATGAAGGTCAAGATAATTATTCGTTACAATTGATTTGCATGAATCTGTTTCAAAATACTCTTCCCTGTCCATTGCATGCAAAACAATCTTATTGTCGTTTGTAGGAATGATGGTACAGTAACTAAATAAATCTATTGTTGCATTCAAAATACAGCCACCGTATTGATCACAAAATGGGCTAACATCCGTACCACCACCTGCTAATCCTAAACGTAAAGGGGCTTTTGATCTGATAATTTCCATAAGAAGAGACTATTTATTTTCGATTAATTGGTCAATCAATTCATTTATATACAATACAATTTTCTTATGGTTGTTTATTGTCTTTTCAGCAAAAGAATACTCCAAATTTTCAGCTTTAGTGTAAAACTGAAAAGACTTAAGTAAGGTATCTGGCATAGGAATTTTCCGAATTGGGTTTGCAGCATCAGTAATTAACCCTTTCTTTTTAAATTCATCTACCACTAAATTTGCAAGTTCTAAATGTGTAATAGGATTACCAGAGCCTAGATTATAAATACCACTTTGTAAATTCCTATTTTGGAATAACTCATAGATTATTTCCACAACATCTTCCACCCAAACATAATCTCTGCTAATTTCAACATCAAACAAATCAATAAACCCATTGTCTCTAATAAACGAAAAAAAACGGTAAGGCAAACTTGCATTTTTATCTTTATGGGTTTCGCCTTTCCCGAAAATATTAAAGAATCTCAGGCCAATCACATAGTTACTGGTTTTTCCTATCTGACTCTGAACATAACGATCAAAAATCCACTTTGACCAAGAATACGTATTATGTGGATCCTCACTTTCAATATCAATTTTAAAAGACCTTGAATTTCCATAAATAGCAGAGCTAGATGCATAAATAAATGGGATAGATTTTGCTGAAGTATATTCAAAATAAAACTTTGAATGCTCAAAATTTGCTTTCATCATAACATTGGGATTTTTTTCAAGTACGTCTGCATTTGCCCCAATATGAAAAATTGCTTCAATCTCTCTTTTGTCAAGCTCATTTTTTATAAAATCAAGACCATTTTCAAAATTCAAAAAATCAGAAAAAATATTATTCTTTAGGTTTTCGAACTTATTAATATCATAGTTATCAATAACAATAATATTATTGTATCCTTTTTGATTCAACTTTTTAATAAGATTAGTTCCAACTAATCCATTCCCCCCTGTTACAACTATTTGTTTCATAATTTATTGTTGCTATATAAGTATGTGTATTTCGCTGTTATGTGTTTCCAAGATAATTCACCTTCTATCTCCCTTTTTGCAATATCGATTAATAAATTATTATAGTTTTCATTATTGCACATTGCTATATCAATTGTTTTGGCCAATTCAGATGATTCATTTGCTTTAAATAAATAACCATTATTACCATTTTGTATTATCTCAGAAAAACCATCAATATCAGATGCAATCACTGGCCTATTAAGGGCAAAAGCCGTCATTGGTAAACCACTTTGTGAAGCCGACAAATATGGACAAATAATGATTTTAGATTTTTGTATTTGATCTGCCATTTCACTGGCACTCACAACTTGATCAATAATCGTATACTTTCCAATATATTTTTCTTTTAAGGGAATTAATTCTTCCGACCATTTTCCAATTACAACAAGTGTAAATTTTCTTCCAGAATTAATTAAAATATCCATTGCATCAAATAAGACTTCAATACCCTTGTATTTTTTTACATACCCAACAAACAATAGTTGTTCAGTATTTTGAATAACCTCTTGTTTCTTAAATAATTTATATTGAAAGTAATACCCAAAACGTATTAAGCTAGACTTGCTATATACTTTCCCAATAAAATTAAAATAACGCTCCATGGTAACTTTAGAATTAAAAACCAAGTTTACATTCATAAAAGTTAATCCTTTCAACAACAAAGCGGAGCGCCAATCCTTTGTATTATCATGAGGTGCAGATTCATGTAAAGTATGAAAACGTTTCTGCTTATAAAGTAACATATGCAAGTAAAGTAATATAGGGTTTTGACCAATGATGTGAACTACATCATATTTGCGAGATAGAATAATTCTACTTAATTGAAACAAAAGCCTGTAATTTTTATTATGCGAAAGCCCTTTATCAGATAGTATATAAAAATATATCCAATCCCTTAATAGCAACTTTTCAATTTCGTCTAGTTGTTCAAGATTCTCATCTTGAACCAATCCAAGATCTGGGTTACATATATTCAAATCAAAAACAAACGAATTCAGGTTATTCTTGTAAAGGAGTATAAAGAAATCAATTTCATGCTCATCGCTCAAAGATTCCGCCATTGGATAAGAGGAATCAATCATATACAAAGAAATCAAACAAATTTTCATTCTATAAACCAGTAATTTTAGTTTGTTGATTTGAAAAAAAGGGCATTCTGATGAATACTATGATAGTCTGAAGGAATTCCAATATCTATAAAGAAGCCATTATCTTGATATCCGTAAAACGAATTGTCTTTACATTTAATTTCCATATAGTCTTTTTCAAAAGAAAATTTTTCTGGTGTTGGTTGTTTTAAATAGTCACTAACTGATATACAATAAACACCTCCATTAATCAATCCTTTACTGTAATATTTTTTTTCTGTAAAATTAATGATACGGAAAGAGTCATCTGTTTCAACTGTACCATATCTATCAAAATCAATCATCTCTTTCAAAGCCAGGGTACATATAGAATTATTGGAAAGGTGATATTGAAAGAGACTTTGTATATCAACATCAAAATAAGTGTCCCCATTAAAAACAAAAATATTTTCTGATGTTGCTAAACTAAGCGATTTTTTTAAAGCCCCCCCAGTACCCAATGGACTGGTTTCAATTGAGTAATGTTTACTTATTAAAGGATAATTTTTTTCAACAAAATCAACAATATATTCATATTTATAACCAAGAGAGAAAATGATTTTTGTAACCCCTTTTTCAATCAAACTGTCTATTATATACGCTAAAAATGGTCTTCCTGCTACAGGTGCCATACATTTTTGCAAATCTGGTACCGCTGACTGTAATCTTGTTCCAAATCCACCTGCTAATATAATAGCTTCTTCTAAGTTTTTCATTTTTGAAAGTATTTAGCTTCAACCAACTCACAAAAAATATGTCCTAACAAAATATGCGCTTCTTGAATTCTAGGTGTATCAGTTGAAGGAACATTTAACAAAAAATCGCTAATTGGTTTCATGTCTCCACCGGAAAACCCAGTAAATCCTATAGTAATAACACCTTTTTCTTTTGCAGTTATAAATGCATTTACAATATTTTTAGAATTACCTGAAGTAGATAACCCAATTAATATATCTCCTTTATTAGCTATCCCCTTTATTAGCCTTGCATAAATTACATCAAAACTATAATCATTTCCAACAGCAGTTAAATAAGAAGTATTACAATGCAAAGCCTCAGCAGGTAATGCATCTCTATCAATATAGAATCTTCCACTGAATTCCGCAGCAAGGTGTTGTGCGTCAGCAGCACTTCCTCCATTACCAGCAAAATAGATTCTATTCCCATTTTTTAAGGCAGCAACTGTAATATTGATAATGTTTTGCAACACTATATGCATTTCTTTATTCTGTCTTATTTGTTCTTTTACAGAAATTGACTTGAGAACAATTGAATCTATTAACTCTAGCATGAATTAAATTTGATTTTAAAAATTATTATTTATACGGTTTTAAAAAAATCTAAAAGCAAATAGCCATTCTTTTTTGAATCAAAATATTCAAATGCAGTTCTCTTTGCTGCAATTCCCAAATTCTGTCTTAAATTATTCTCATTTAATATTAGTCTATTAAATGCATTGACAAAAGCATTTACAGAATTGGGCTGAACCAAAATTGCATTAATGTTATTTTGAAGGTAAAAATTAACTTCCCCTATTTCAGTTGCAACAATGGCCTTACCTGCTGCTAAGTATTCGGCCAATTTAAAAGGGAAACCAGCATTTGCATAAGCAGAATTAACTCTGTTCATGCAACATATATCTGCTTTTCTTAAAACAGAAAAATAGGCATCTTCGTTTAAATAACCAAGATATTCTATTTTTGAATTGTCTTTAATCAAATTAGTAATTACTTCCATATCAGAAGGCTTACCCTGGCCAGTAAGAATCATTTTAACTGAGTCATTATTTGCCGATATTTCTTTGAAAGCCTGAATCATTTCACTAACACCATCTTTGGGTGCAAAAGTCCCGCCATAAAAAAAACGAACAATTCCATCATTTAAAGTATCATACTCATCCGTCAACTCAAAGTTGTCTTTTGGAAAAGTTACCGGAATTCTTTTAAGAGGAAAACTTAAAGAAACTCTTTTTCTAATTATCACTTCAAGATATCTGGAAATAACGATTACTCCATTTCCTAGTTTAGAAATATGATTAACAAAAAAAACGGATGATTTATTTCTAAACCAACCGAGATAGCCATTAAATTGGTTTTTATCAGCTAAACTATTGTCCTCAGTAATGTCAAAAACTATTCGAAATCCTAAGATTTTTGCATACAGAAGGATTAGTAAATTTAATAAATCTGGATATCCATAGCAATAAAGTATATTCTTTTTCTCCTTTGAAAAAATATTTTTTAAAAAAATAAAAGCAGTTCGGTAAAATTCAATAAAGCAAATAGGGTTAAGGGGATTTTTAATTCCAATATATTTATACTCAATACCATCAAAATCACCAAAGTTACCAATCTGTACTTTTTCGTAACTAGAGACTAAAATTAAATTCGAAAGATTAATCATTTTCTCTTGAAACAACGGGAACAACAAATTTTTGACTCTCAATGTTCCTGCCATTCCGCTTTTAATAGAAACACCTAAAACTATAATGTTCATTTAGCTAAGTGTTTCAAATATTTAAATCTTTTTTAAAAAATAAACTTGTAGAATGCCATTGTCGGTAAAATGGTTTTACAAGATTTTTAACTGCTCCTAAAGCATCTATTCTATTAGAAGTTCTGATTTGCATAAAAGGTTGGAATACTGGTTTTAAAGCAGTTCTTTTTGCTAAGCTAAGCATACCTTTATTAGTAAAAGCGTTGACATGCTGATAGGGTGATAAAAAGTGATGCAACTGTTGAGATAACTTATTTGTTTTAATGATTTTTTCTAGTTTGGCGCAATTTGGGGTTGAAATAAAAATTAAACCATCATCATGCAAATATGTTTTACACAGGTTTATAAGACCAATTGGATCCACTACGTGCTCTAAAACTTGATCAACATTTATGAAATCGAATCTTTCATTTTCTAATTCATTTAAAGTTTTAGTGACTATTCCTCTTAAATTTATTTCTTTATTTTTTTCATTAGAATAATCATAAGCAACCACATTAAACCTCTTCTTTTCAAGAGCTATACTACAAAATTTTCCTAATCCCGCCCCCCAATCAAGTAAGTCAATTGTTTGTTTTTTAAAATAAGACGTAACATAATCTAAACGACTATGATAATCTGAAGTTAGCTGTTCAATATTTACAATTGTTGAAGTTGCTTTAATTACAAGTTCAGAGTCAAGCCATTTATCATAAAGTAGTTCCATACCTGGATTATTCAAGACAAATTTTTGAAATATAAAACTACAATCTTCACATCTTACAATATTAAAACATTGTTCATTTAAAACCCCACTTGAAACTGCTTCCCAAAATTTTTGACTATAGCAAGGTTCCAATTTTAGAAATGTCTCAAATTCTTTATCCTTAAAATTTCTTTTTAATAAAGAAATTATATTTTTTGATTCACAAATTGGGCAAGAAATTCTATTCAAAAATAAACTCATGATTTATTATATTCTACTTGCTTTTCATTAATTTTTTTATGGAATCCAAGAATTCATTTTGTATAATTTCAGCATCAAAGTTCTTTTCGGCAAAAGACCTAGCATTTGTTCCTAAACTAACTCTCATGTTCTCATTTCTTACTAAGTTATCAATAGCATTTAATAAATCTAATTTACTTTGTTTACTTACAACCTTAGCCCAACTATATTTTATTGCATGTTTGCATATAGCAGTTTCGCTGCTTGAATATAGCAAAATGGGAGTACCAGAAATCATGTACTCTGGAGCCTTATTTGGCATAGATAATTTTAAATATTGAATAGATTTTTTATCGAAGTTATTAGGAAGTACAAGCACATCAACTTTTTGAAACTTTGAAGGCAACAGAGAAAAATCAATTTTTTCATTCAATCTAACAAAATGGTACCGAATTAATTGTTGCAAAATTGGATGCTCATTGGTACTTTGAATTTCAAAAATAATTTTGAAATCACCTGTAATGTGGTCCTGTAAATAAAATTCAATTGCTTTTGCAATTTCCAAAAGGCATTTGTCTATCCCTATTCCAATTCTACCAGCATAAAGAAATACAAACTCTTTACCTATTTTATATTCAACTTTAAGAGACTTTTTCCAGAATTTAAGGTCAAGGCTATTATGTAAAACTTTAAACTTCAATCCATATCTGTTCATATATTCCAAAGCCATTTCTTCCGAAATTGCCAAACACAGATTTGAATTTTTAAATAAATCATTGAAAACATGATTGATTTTACTTTTTAAAATAAAATATCCAAGACCAAAAGGATTAAAATAGTCTTTTGGATAATCATCCATTATATGAGTGATTATAGAACAATTTTGAACAAGACTTATTTTTTTTACTAGGTCAATAATTTCTAAAGAATTTCCATGGGTATAAATGAAATCTGGTTTGAAAGCATCAACCCATTTTTGAAAATCAGGTGATAGTTTTAGTCTACGGCTATAATGGAATAACCCAAAAAAATGTAAAGTTTTACTTACAAATTTTTCTAAAAGAAATTTTGAAAATCTCTTATTATTTGTAAATAAGGAATTTTGATTATTTAAATTTAAAAATATTCCTGATTTTCTTTTTTTTTGAATTAAATGGAAAGGAAATCGCCTTCTATTTTCCTCGTACCCTAGTTGATAATAATTTGAACAAATATTAAAATCAATATTTCCCAAATTTTCGCAAGCAACTGCTATAGCAGCTGAATCCCAACCTTTAAAAATACTGTTTAGCGTTATCCCTGGGCCACTATTGTTGTTAAATGAAACACCTACAATTAATACTCGTGGAAAACTATTCGTACTAGAATCCAACTCTGATTCAATTATATTCATTGCTTGTAAACTCAGGCCTATTAGATTTCATAAAAAAGAGGTCCATTTGCCAAAGGCTGTAATCTTTAACTCTTAAAAAAGGGTCTGCCATATCAATTGGTCTAAACCCCATTTTTTCAAGATATAAGCACATTTCATAAAATTTTAAACTTGTAGGAGTAAGTTGAAAATTATATACTTCAATTAATAAAATTTCTGTGTTTTCTAAGGTTTTCTTAGCCCCTTCCAAGATAGGAATTTCAAAACCATGGGTGTCTAATTTAATAAAGTAAGGCGGTTTTAAATTTAATTTTTCAACCTGAGAATCAATAGAAGTCATATTCACCTTTAAGAATTGCGAATTTTCTTTTTTTAAAGAAGCGACTCCTCCTGTTATGTCTGTTCCATCAAAATAAACAAAACCTTCTGTATCACCAGCAACCGCTATTACATACTGAATAGCTTCATTTTTATTAGAGAACTCTTTTAATTTGCTTTCATACCAATTATTCCCTTCTATTAAAAGATATTTTGATTCATTAAAATATTTGAAACATATCTTAGACCATGAGCCATCAGAAGCACCTATATCAATTATTGTAGAAATATTTGATTCCCGTAATTTAAATCTTTTTATAGCTTGATTCATACCTAATTGTATTCTTGAATCAAACTTTCTTACATCAATCCCTATTTTTAAAAAACAAAATTTAATAATTTGGAGAAAGTTCATTTAACTAAATTTTAGTTAGGAAGCTATTGAAATTAAACCTAGAAACTCAATAAAAAAATATTCCACTAGATTTATCAATTTGATTTTTTATAATCACAAAAGCATATGCAACATTAACTATTAACCAAAACAACCAAAATGTTAACATTTCTCCAGTTAATAAAATAAAAGCTAAGTATGGTATTACAATTAATAAAATAGCTTGCTTAAAAACAAGAGCTCTTCTTAAAACACTATTACTCATTATTAATGAGAAGAAAATTGTGTAATATAATAATCCAGCAATGCCAGAATTAAAGAAAACGTGGAAAAAAAAACTTTCAAAACCAAATAGATTTGAATTGTAACCAAACTTTTCAACGAATATAGCATCTGCATCCTGTCCCAAACCAAAATAAATTTGATCCCCAATTAAGTCAATTATGTTTGCAAATTGAGTAGATCTCATATTCAGTGAACTACCATCAATACTTGAGAAGGAATCATACAATTTATTAAAATTAAAAACCAACAATAGGAAGGCAAATCCATAAATAACATTAATTAAAATACTTTTTTTAAGAATATTTGAATACCTAGTATAAAATAATATTAAAAAAAATGTATAGGCCCAACAACTTCTACTTAAAGATAAAAAAGAGGCTATAATTGCTATAAGAATTGTAAAAAATATAAAATTTTTTAATTTTTTACTAATAGATGAATTAAAAATTAAATCAAACATTAAGACTAAACTTAGTAATAAATTTACTCGTCCTCCAAAACTAATAGGATGATAAACTGTAGCTTGAGCCCTTACTGTACTACCGAATCTTTCATTTAAACCTTCAATATAATTATACCCAAACACGATATAATTATTATTAGGCAATTCTTTTGCTAATTGATCAATAAAAAAATTTGAGGCTGTAATACTTTCATAAACTGCAAATCCACTCCAAAATATTATCAAATAACAAGTCCATTTAAGTACCACCCTGACACTTTCAATTGAATTAATTGAATAAAACAATAACATACCAGGAATAAAAAAGTCAGGAATTGTATAAACCAACATTTGATATGCAGGCTTCAATCTTGCATCTGACAAAAAAGAGGGAGTTAAAAGAATAATAAAAAATAAAATGAATAGATAAATCGGGAGTGGATGATGATTTGTTTGTTTATTTTTCCTTATGACATAAATGCTAAAAATAATCCACAAAACTTTGGAAAAATTCAAACCTAAAAATTCAGTATAATTTATTTGAGAAGGAACAGCAAAAGAAAAAAATAAAAAAGCACCAATTATATTAATATTATTTGTAATTAATAAATATAAGAAACCAATAAGTATTATATAGGAAGATAATAAAATCATAAATAATTAAAACAAAGATTTAAAACTGAAAAATATTTTCTTTAAAATCAATATAATTACTGATTTTGGTTTGATATTATACTTTTCATTTTTAATAAAAAAAAGTTTCGTTAAAACGATTATTTGTTTTCTTACAACTAATCTTTCTAACTCTGAGTAAATCTGATTTGTAATATAATCAGATAGAAGTGAAATGATGTTTAGCCGAAGTATAATATCATTTTCATTTAATGGAATCTCATCTATAAAAGATTTTAACCAATGATATTTTAGATTTATTGCTTCTATTTTTTCTAACTCATATCCTCCACTATAAGAAATACTTTCGGAATTAATTCTATACTTTAACAAAGGTTCATTTATATGGATAATTCCAACATCTTTCATCATTTGAAAAGATGTAATATCATCGGAACCCCATGCTGCGGGCAAAAAGAAAAAGCCGCCTTTACTTTTAAGCATTTCAGTATTATAGACAAAATCAGAAATAAATTGTTGCCTATAGCCTTTTATTCTATGCCAAATATTATCATAAACTGATTCTCTGAATGGTAATGAACTTGTCATTCCAATAATCTCTGAAAATTCATTTATTATGAAACTTCTACAATGAAAAACTGCATACTCGCTATTCTGTATTATTATTTTATGAAATTCTTCAAGGAATTTTATATCTAATACATCATCATCTCCTAAAATGAAAAAATAGTTTCCACTTGCCTTTGACAGACAAAAATTCCAATTTTTTACAAGATTTATACCTCCAACATTAATATCACCTTTGTAGTAAATAATTTTATTGCTACTAAATTGATTTACAATAGATTCAATATTATTGGGTGAACAATCATTATAAATGATAATTTCAAAATCTTGAAAACTTTGCTCGAATACACTTTTCAAAGTTTCAACTAAATGATCTGACTTATATGCAGATATACCTATAGAAAAAAAAGGATTTGTCATTAAATTAAAACTAATAAACTAGAACCAATATATCCCATACAAACTGTGAAACATGTTAGTAATTGAATAAATACTATTTTTTTGTTGAAAATATTTTTCTTACAAAGATCATAAATTTATTTTCCTTTTTTTGTTTGTCGTTCGAAAAATAACCATACCCGTAACCATATCCGTAACCATATCCATATCCGTATCCATATCCGTATCCTGCCCCATATCCTGATCCATATCCTTGTCCATATATTCTTGATCCTCGTGGCTTAATCCCATTAAAAGCTACACTCATTGAAGGGAATTTTTTACTAACGAATAGCTCCCCAATCATATTTAAATACAATTTAGGCGTATAATCATGTCTTATTACAAAAACTGATGCATTTGCATATTTAGATAAGAGCTGTGCATCTGTTACAAGACCAACTGGTGGAGTATCTAAAATAATATAGTCAAATCTGTCTTTTAATTCATCAATTAACTTAGCAAATAAGGGACTAACAATTAATTCTGTAGGATTTGGTGGAATAGGACCAGAACTAATGATATTTAAACCTTTGAATTCTGAAAGAGGCTTAATGATATCATCAACTAAAGCTTTATTAACCAAATAATTAGAAATCCCAAATTCTCTTGACATACCAAATGCTTTACTCACTTTTGGTTTTCTTAAATCAAGTTCTAGAATAACAACTTTTTTCCCTGTAAGAGATAAACTTACAGCCAAATTTATTGCTACAAATGTTTTTCCTTCACCAGAAATTGAAGATGTAATTAGTAACACTTTTTGTGTTTCATTTATTCCAAAGTATGAAAGATTTGTTCTAATTGAGCGAAACTGCTCCGCTAACAATGTCCTCTTTCCATCTTTAATAGCAATTGTTTCTTTTGTATCACCTTGCAATAGTTCACCTATTATTGGAACTGAAGTAACTCTTTCAATTTCCTTTCTAAACAATACTTTTCTATTATAAGTTTCACGTAATAAAACAATCAAAATTCCTACTGCAAATCCTATAATAATTCCAATTAAATAAGTAACATTTTTCACTGGGCTAACAGGACTAAAAGTAGATTTAGCTGCTTCTATTACTCGGTTGTCAGCAACAGATGATGCATAAGATAAAGCTGTTTCTTCACGCTTTTGTAATAGAAAGCCATAAAGCGTATTTAATGTGGCTCTTTGACGACTAATATCAACTAAATCTTTTTCTTTTTTAGGTATTTTACTCATTAATTTTTTACTATTGCTAGTCAATGAATTGAAATTACCCTTAGCTGTCAATAAGTTGTTTTTAATGTTTTTTATCACCTCCAAAATAGAACCCTTTAATCTAAGGACTTCCTCTTTTGCCTGTATTTGAGTATCACTTTTTTCACCAGTAATTTTTTGAATTCTCGAAAACTGGATTTCTGCATCATATAACTTTGTCAATAACTGACCAAGTGTGAAATCATTTATTCCGAACAATGCGGGGACTGTTCCTGGATTCGCACCTTTCCCATTAATATAACTTTCAATATCTTTTAATACAGTAAGTTGAAGGTTTAAGTCATTTTCTTTTTGATCAGTTTCTTTAATTTTGGCAAGAAATAGTCTTCCTTCCTCGCTCATATCAATTATGCCTTCTCTTGTTTTAAATGATTCTATATTAGACTCTACATTTTCTAAGTCATGAGTAACTAACTTTAATCTCTCCTCAACAAATTTCAATGTATTTCTTGCAACTATATTTTTATCTTCTAGCCCGGCTTCTGTATATACTTTAAATAAAGTATTTATAATATCTATGCCTTTTTCAGGAACTGCTGTTTTTAGTTTAATATCAATGACTGAAGATTGTTTTGATGTTGGGGTTACAATTAATTGACTTACGTATGAATCAGCAATCCTATCAACACTGGTAAGATTCAAAAGATAAATATTTTTATCATTTAATTGTTTGTAATCCTTGTTTGCAACAATTTTTAATTTATTATTTCCTACTGTTACAGTATCATTAAAATTGTAAGTTTTTGATTCTATATGAATTTGATTTTTTAATAAGTCAATAGTATAATATAATGTGGGAGATGGTTCAATATTTTCTTCATCCATTGCTACAAATTGAACAGGAAGATCTTTACCATATAATTCAACATTTCTAATTCTTCCTTTTTGATATTGAATAGCGTATAGGTTTAGGTTCTTAACTACCTCTTGCATTAATGGCCAGGATCTAATGATATCCACCTCATTTTCTACTATTTTTTTCTCTCCAAAAACATTAAGCGCATCTAATACTTTTGAAGCATCTACACCTTTTTTTTCATCCTTTACTAAAATTTTTGCTGAAATTTGATAAATAGGAACTGTATACCTTAAATAAAAATATGATACCGAAAGACAAATGATTACAGAAATTAAAAAATATGACCAAAAAGGCACATATCGTTGCAATATTTGTTTAAATAAATTATTTTCTTCCTGTTGCTGTTGCTGAATAGGATCCACTTAAAAAAATTTATGAATTAAAATTATTTGAATACTCTGTCAAGAATTATAACCAAAAAGCCTAAACTACTTATAATTGTGGGTAAAAGAACAAATGAATAAGTGCTGGTAAATGCTTTTGCTTTATTTGGTTCTACATAAATCACATCATTTGATTGCAAATAATAATAAGGGGTTTTAAAAAGTGAATTATCTCCTAAATTAATTCTGTGTGTTTCTTGAATTCCCTTATTATCCCTTATTAATAAAACATTTTCTCTTTTACCAAAAGCTGTCATATCATTACATGAAGCTAATGCTTCAAAAATTGTAATTCTTTCATTAGTTGTGGTTACAACTTGAGGTCTATTGACTTCTCCTAATACCGTTACGCGATAATTCATAAATCGGATTGTAACAACCACATCTTTTAAATAAGGGCGTAAACTATCTTGCAATTCAGAAATAAGGTGTTTTTTTGTTTTACCAACTGCGATAATTTGTCCAATTTTAGGTAGTTCAATTTTGCCTTCAGGATCCACAACAATACCAGGTGTAGTAACTACAGGAAATACATTGGCTCCATTTTGAACACCAATTGCATTAACACTATTAAAAATTACTGCACTTTGTAAATCTGCGCTGGTTACTGCTATATATAAAATGTCACCTTTTTGTATTATTGGCTCAAAATTATTGTTTACTAATTTAAATGTACTATCTCTTAACTCGGGGAAATATGTCAATCTTTTGGTATTTAAACAACTTGTTTGGCTTATAAGAAAAAATATTAAAGCACTAAACTTAATTACATAAACTAAACCTATTCTTTTCTTATTCATAAAATTTAAAAGCTTGTTAATTAGATATGGTTTCAGATTTACTGATTTTTATTAGAAAATTGAAAACGTATTTTGTATTTTCTTTTGGGTAGTGTCTTTTTTCTTATTTTTTGCACTATTTAAGTATTTAAAACGCTTTTTCATCTCCAGAAAAGGTCAAATATATGGTTTTCAAAATTACTTTAACATCTAACCAAAAACTCCAATTTTCAATATACTGAATATCAAATTCAACTCTTGTTTCCATTTTTTCCTTATTTATTTCACCTCTATAGCCATTTACTTGAGCCCAACCAGTAATACCAGGTTTTAAATAATGCCTTACCATATATTTAGAGATAAGTTTACTATATTCCTCTGTTTGCTTTATCATATGTGGTCTTGGACCTACTACACTCATATCTCCTAATATCACATTTAAAAATTGTGGTAATTCGTCTAAATTAGTTTTCCGCAAAAAACGACCTATTTTAGTTATACGTAAATCTCCACGAATGGTTGGCTGATCATTTGATAAATCATTTACCTGCATACTTCTAAACTTATAACAATCAAATATTTCTCCATTTCTTCCCGACCTTTTTTGAATAAAAAAGATTGGCCCCCTACTACTTAATTTGACTAATATGGCAATAATTGGAACAAACCATGAAAGTATTAAAATAAATACTAACATACTAAAAATTACATCAAAAGCCCTTTTAAGTAATCTATTGCTCATTAACTCTAAAGGCTCTATCCTAAAACTAATTACTGGAATATTGTTTTCTAGACTCAGATTAACTTTTCTCCGAAACAACAAATTAAAATCAGGTATAAACTTTACTCTAATATTTGACTTTTCAGCTTCATTAACCAATTCTTGTAAAACCTCATTATTTGCTGGTAAAATACAGGAATAGATTTCTTGAATATCGTTTTCTTGGGCATAACTAAGACTTTCCTGAACATTACCCAATACTGGGTATTGATCATTTCTCGTTGATGTTTCGTCAAAAAAACCCACAAATTGATAGCCAGAAGCTGCTTGGCTAAACATTCTTGCAGCAGCAGATGCCACTTTACCATTGCCAATAATGATTACCCTTCTTTTATCATATTTAAAAAGGTCGAACTTTTTATGTAAAAAAATGATAAAATACCTTGGCGCAAGTAAGCCAATAAATGAATATATATAAAAATAAACTAAGCTTAGTCTGGTATGAATAATCTCTTTTTGTAAAAAATACCACATGATAATTACAGAAAAATGCAAAATCAGTATATTAAAAGTTTTATTCGTTACCGGAATAAAATACAAATTTGACTTATAATAATTGGTTAGGGATTCTAAAATAACCCAAGCAAAATTGAATACTAAAAAAGTAGTTACTTGTACTTGATATTGTAAGGATATAGTAGTATTGTCTATGAAAAATCCAGAAATAAACAAGGCCAAATTGACTATAAAAAAGTCAAAAACTCTAAGCCCTGTACTTAATAAAAAATTATATCTAAGTAACATAAAAGGTAAAATTATTAATCATTCGCCATTAAACTAAAAGAAAATCATAGAAAGCCTTTAAGTGCTTTTAAATGTGATATTAAATGAATCATGTCAATTTCAAAATTTGTTACATCCAAGAATTGTTTTAAAAGCGGGGGGGGGAGAGGGGGGATTATAGCTATCGCTCCCTCAGTCACATTAATGACTAGGATTTTATCGGGGGGATACTTTGTATAACCTGTAATTATTCAAGAAAATCTTGATTTTCTCAATTTTTCAAATATAGTCTTTTAATTAAAAAACACTTAAATGATTTTATGATGACTAACAGAATGTGTATATTTTTGTGATGGTATTACCCAAATAACTTCATTTAATTTTGAAAAATGACAATTTTAATATAAACCTATTATTAAATTTAAATATTAATAATTTTTTTTACGTATTTGTTTTTTTAAATTCCTGCTTCTACAGCAACTTTTTCCCAAATAAATAGCTCAAAGAAATAACAGCATGCGTATTTTTCCTATCTGAGATAGAAGGATTACTAGAGAAGGTAGTTTCATCCAACTTTACCCATCGATAATTAATTGCATTGGTTTGAGTGATAAAACCAGATAGCAAAAACTGCTTAAAATTCCATTGAAATTGGAATGATAGATTCCAATCAACCCAATACTTTACGGCAGATCCAGCAGAACCAGATGAAATACTTCCGTTAAAATAATTATAATAGTAAAAATCATTATTGTGCACTAGACGTTCTGCCGAAAACCCAATTTTCTTTAACCCTTTGACCCAACTAAGGCTAATCATTTCACTATTACCGCCAGGACCAACAGACGCACCTAATAGCTGACCCTCATGCGTATAACCTTGTGTCACATAAGGGTGGGTGTACCAACTATTGGTTTTAGGGATACTGAAAATAGCGTCTTTATTAAAGATTAATCTAGCATCAGGCAATTGTAATTGGGTTACTTCTATACCCAGTAAAATACCGGCTTTATTACCTGGTTTAATAAATAACTTTCTAAACCCTGCGCTGAATCCTGTAGGAATGGTATCTCCAACTAGGTTAAAGGGTGTAGCCAATTTGTTTGACCTGCCATACTCCATATATACTTCTGCATGTTCTTTGGGCAAGGCGTATCTAAAGAATATAGAACCTAAAGATGCTGAGCTTTTTTTATTCTCAGATTCTAAGACCAGATTAGAAGATGTTACACCTGTAGAATCAAGATAATAATAGTTGGCACCTGTGACCCCAATATGTAAGTTGGGCGTCCATTTGGGATTCCAACTCACAACATATCCAATTAAGGCTCTTGTGGCATTTTGCTTTTTTAAAATCCCATCGGCCCAAACTGTTCGCATGGTTTCATTATCTGGCGCTTCGGTTTCTACATTTTTTAGCTGTCCATAGACCACTTGAAATTCAATATTACCAGCTTTAGTGGCAATGGGTCTTTGACTATTAATAGTAGCATGTAAAAAACCAGGGGCATTATTGGTTAAAACCAAACTGTTTTTTATTCCCGGGCCCCACCAAAGATTTTCATTTGAAATTCCTACTGAAATATTATTAAAACTATATTTCAAACTAGATTGACCAATAAACACTTTTTCCAAAGGATCTTTACCAAATCGGCTAAAATTGTCAATTTTGTTTACCACATTTAAATAATACCGTGCCCAATAATTACCATCTGCCGGATCTGTTTGAAAACTTGAAGGTTCTTTATTCTCTGCCTTTACAAATTCTGGTTGTAGTATTAAATTAATACCTTTCCAATGCAGCTCTGCTCCAATGGTTACACGCTGTTGTAACCCAACTGCCGGATACAAACTACCGTCATTTGAACCAATGGGTAAATCTGAATTAGACTGCATACTATACCCAACTTGTAATAACTGAGCTTTGGGCCAATGTCTTTTTCTTGTTGTTGCTGTGTCAATGATATCAGACAAATATTGGCTAGTAGACCTGATATTAAATGAACGAGCAGGTGGCTTTGTAGAATCTTTCAATTGCGCCAATCGCTGATAATCCATTAAACCAATATCACTCACCACTTCCTGCGCAGCCAAGAACAAGGACACCAATAAAAACGGTACTAAAAATATTAAAATCTTATTCTTCACTCTTATCTATTATCTCTTATCTTTTATCTTTTGTTTTTTTCCACTTCTCACTTCTCACTTCTCACTTCTCACTTCTCACTTTTATCTTTTATCTTTTATCTTTTATCTTTTATCTAAAAAAAATACAGCATATTAATCAAAGCATACAAATTAAACTTGTTGCCTTCCTGCCAACCATAATTTCTTGAGTTAACAAACTGCATCTCTCCTTTTAATAAAAATTGATGCCACTTTTTTTGACCAAGGATTCCTAAAGAAAGATCAGTCCATTGATTATCGCGCATGCCAAGATTGTTGATTGGTCCACTTAAATTCTTAGGATCCTGTTGAATTCTTTGAAATTTTAACCCTAAATAATTGAAGCCGGATATTTTTTTAACATGTAATGTTTGCACATTATTGCCCATGCCACTTCCAGCTCCTAAAATTTTATTTTGATTCGCTAACCCTTGATTCATTAAGGAATGTTCGTACCAATTACCTGCAGTTCTTACAATATAACTTGTGGTTTGTGCCATTTGGGTAACCTCACCTGAAACATCTAGCAATTGATTGTTTTGTAAAGTCACCACTTTTTTAAATCCTGCAATAAAGGCTGAGGAATGATTGGTATTGGCCAAAAAGTCTCTAACATTCTGCTTAAAATCGTTATACCCATATTCTACATAAAACTCTGCTTGATGCTTAGGTAAGATCCAACGGGCAAAAAAACCTGCGTAAGCGTCACCATTACTGGTCAATTGACTGGCATCGCCATTTTGATTGGAACTACTTAAAGTTAATACAGGAAGCCAGTTCTTTAAAAAGGATCCCCGGTTTTGTGCTTGACTATGATAGATATGATCAACCCTAGTTACCCCAAAAAAGAATCCCTTCATAAAACTTGGTTGATAACTCAATACCAATCCATTAAAATATCGCCACTCTGTTTTATTAAAACTATTAGGCTTGAGATAGTTGCTTTCATTTGTTCCTAAACTGTCTTCAGTTAATTTACCTGCCACCAATTGCCATTCAAAAGATCCAATAGGTGTTTTTAAAGGTCTATTGCTATGAAAAGAAAGGTGTTCAAAACCAGGTGCATTATTGCTCATTAATAAGGAGCTGAATTGCCCGGGCCCCCACCATAAATTTTCAGTTGAAGCCGCTACGGAAACAGGGCCTAGATTTAGTCTAATGGCCGATTGACCTAAGTAAAATTTTGAGAATTTGTTACCCGTATTAGATCCATAACCTGCCGTTGTTTCATAATCGGTTTTTGTTACAGTTACATATTCGGGTTGTAATTGAATAGTTAATGGACCAACTCTTGCTAAAACTCCTGCTGAAATTGAACTAGCTAAGCCCTTTGATTTAATCATACCCGCATCGTTCCAACCATAGGGATGGTGGCTATTATACCTAGAATTAATTTCTAATGGTAAAACAGAGAATTGAATGTGTTTGCCTTTTCTAAAATCAGCCAAATGAATATTGGCAGAACTATCAATTAAATCATAGAACTTACTCCTATTCAAATTTTTGTTATAAAAAAAAGGTCGCGCAGTAAAAGAATTAGCAGGATCTAATTTACCCGTCAGTTGCAATATGCGCAACATCTCATCGGATCCGGTTTGACCAATGGGTATGGATTGACCAACAGCAATGGAATAGACAAAAAACAAACAAATAATGAAAAGAACTTTTTGCATAAAGGGTTATTAGATTAATCCCAATGTTCGTCTTTGATAGATTCATATACCATTTGAATTCCTTGCTCTAATCCTATTTGAGCTGTCCATCCAAATTGATTGATTTTGGAAACATCCATTAATTTTTGGGGGGTGCCATCTGGTTTAGAAGTATCCCATTGAATGGTTCCTTCAAAACCAACAATTGATTTAATTACATTTGCCAAATCTTTAATTGATAGATCATGGCCCACACCAATATTTACTAACCCTTGCTCATGATAATTTTCCATTAAATAAAAACAGGCCTTAGCCAAATCATTTACGTGTAAGAACTCTCTTTTGGGAGAACCTGTACCCCATAAAACTACTTCTGAATCGTTGTTTCGCTTTGCAGTAATAAACCTTCTTAACAAAGCAGGGAGTACATGGGAATTCTTCAAATCATAATTATCATTCGGGCCATATAAATTTGTAGGCATGGCCGATATAAAATTGCAACCATATTGTGCCCTATAAGCATCGCACATTTCTATACCCGCAATTTTTGCGATAGCATAGGGTTGATTAGTAGGTTCCAAATAACCAGATAACAGGTATTCTTCCTTTAATGGTTGTGGCGCCATTTTAGGATAAATACAAGAGGAACCTAAAAACAACAATTTCTCCACCTGATTCACATATGCCGCATGAATAATATTGGCTTCAATCATCAAATTCTCATACACAAAATCGGCCCTATAGGTATTGTTAGCGATGATGCCACCTACTTTAGCGGCAGCTAAAAAAACATGGCTAGGTTTTTCTGCTTCAAAAAAATCATTTACCGCTTGCTGATTTCTAAGATCTAGTTCGCTGGAAGTTCTAGTTAGAATATTATGAAATCCTTCTTCTTGTAGTTTCCTAACAATAGCACTACCAACCATACCTCTATGCCCGGCAACGTATATTTTAGAATATTTTTCCATTTGCTATAATTTAAATTATTTTCTTAAACGTAAAAAAAATGATTTTGAAATATTCTACAACACCATACTTTTCCATATAAATCTGATTAAACCTAATTTTATGGGGTAAAATAGTTTGAATATATTCCTCTTCCGGGTTAACCGCTTTTTCTAATATACTATTTTCATCACTGTACATAATGGATGCCCAATCTGTAATACCTGGCTTAATTTCCAAAATCCTCATTTGTTCAATAGTATAAAAATTCACATATTTTCTAACTTCTGGTCTTGGCCCCACTAAACTCATTTGTCCTAATAACACATTAAATAACTGCGGCAGTTCATCTAATTTATACTTTCTTAAGCAATAGCCCACCCAAGTAATACGCGGATCTCTTCCTCCTACTGTTAATAACCCAGACTTATCGGCATTGATAAACATGGTCCTAAATTTGAATAAAGAGAAATCCTTATTCAGATAACCAACCCTGATTTGTTTATAGAACAAGGGGCCTTTTGAACTCAGTAAAACCAATATTGCAATGATGATAAATACTGGTAGCAAAAAGATGATGCCAACGATTGCAAAGAATAAATCCAACACCCTAATCATTTGCTATAACTTCTTTATAAGCTGAATAAATTGTTTCGCAGATATAATCTATCTGATCATTCGTGAGTTGCGGATAAATTGGCAAAGAAATTTCTCTTGAATAATTATCATAGGCAACCGGATAATTTGCCATCTCATAGCCCAGACTTTTAAAATAAGTAAACATAGGCATTGGAATAAAATGCACATTTACTGATACACCAGATGCCGCAATTATATCCATCATTTGATCTCTTTGCAACTCGGTTATATTGCGCATTCTTAATGCAAACAAATGAAAACAAGATTTTCGCTTTTCGTCATCTAGTGGTGGAATTTCAAAAAAATTATGTTTTGAAAAATAGCTTTCATATCGTCTTGCTACCCTTTCCCGTTCTATAATCAAACTACTAGTGTATTTGCGTATTTGAGCTAACCCTACTGCAGCACACAAATCTGGTAGATTTGACTTAAATCCTTGAAATAGAATATCGTATTTCCAACCACCGGCCTGTGATTTGGTAAATGCATCTTTGCTTTGTCCGTTCAGAGTTAAGAGTTTCATAGTTTTATACTCTTGCTCATTATCAAATGTATCAGGTAGATTTAAACAAATTGCTCCGCCTTCTGCAGTTGTAATATTTTTTACTGCATGAAATGAAAACACAGTAATATCCGCCACCTTTCCCATTGGCATGTCTTGGTAAAATGCTCCTATTGAATGTGCTGCATCAGATAATACTAAAATCCTACCAAGTTGCTTTTGTTTGATAGAATCAGGCTCAAATAATCCAATGATATCTTCACTATTAACAATTGAATTGATCGCACCATAATCACATGGCCAGCCTGCTATATCAACTGGCATAATCACTTTAGTTTTTGTAGTTATGGCATTCTTTATGGCTAAAGCACTAATAGTAAAATCAGTTTCCACGTCAACCATTACTGGTGTAGCACCACACTGTATCACCGAAAGTGCAGTTGCACTATAGGTATAGGCCGGAATAATCACTTCATCGCCTTCTTTTACACCAAACCATTTTAAAACAAGAAAAGCTCCAGATGTCCAAGAATTAACACAAACTGCTTTCTCAACTGTTGTTAATTTACAAATCTCTTCTTCTAATAATTTTACTTTAGGCCCAGAAGTAATCCATCCTGAATTAAGAGAATCAACTACTTCAGCTATTACGTCTTCATCAACAAAGGGAGGAGAAAATGGGATATTAACTTTCATATTTCTTATAGTATAAATTCATTTTACGATTTGATTGATAAAACTCGTTTAACAGAAGGTATCCATTAGCAGCATAAAATCTATTAACGGCATCATTCTCTGCAGCATCTGTTGTCAAAGTTATTGTGTTGGAATTCATAAAAGCCTTCAGTTCAAATGCTGTCAATGCTTTTTTTCCATAGCCTTTATTTGCCATAGAAGGATCTACACATATTGATAGTAAACAAGCTGCTGTTGCAATTTTTGGGTCAGTTGTTTCCTTTGCACCAAAAGATTGTACTAACCTGAAAATTTTTTTGGGGTTTAGAACTAATTGTGGAATTGCTGCCCATAACATCTTTATTGCTGAGCTTTTTAAAATATTTGAATAAAACCCCTGCTTTTTGATTGTACCTACTGAAAAAGCTACTAATTTATTCTCTTCAAAAATTCCTATAGCAATTCCATCAGGATTTTTAATGATTGATTGATAAAATATTCTTAAAAATTGATTCCCCAAACTTGTTAAAAAAAAGGATTTAAAAGCCTTTGTATGCAAGTCTGCAATAGCTTGACCATCTTCTACACTTAGTGCTTTCCACTGCATTTAATTAATGATTGCTTTTATTAGCTTATTTAAATTATTCTCCTTTGCAAAATTTAAAGTTGCATAATGTTTAGCTGAATTTCCTTTTTGAATAAGCGTTTCGTCACTCATTTTAGAAACTTGTTTCAAACAATTAATGAGCCAATCTTCATTTTCTGGCTCTCCTACCCAACCGCCCCCAGATTCTAAAATTATTTTTTCAACATCCGTGCCTTTTTCAGCCAATGCTATAACCGGTCTTGCAGAAAACATATAAGCAGATAGCTTTGAAGGAATAGAAGTATTCCCTGCCTCTTTTGTTAAAGGCAAAATCATTACGTGAGCTTGTGATTGCACCATGGGAACTTTTCCTTCTGGAACTTCTATAAATTGGATGTTTGCTTCAGGATAGTTTTCAGCCATTGTAATACATGCATTTTTTGAACTTCCAACTCCTGCAATAATTAACTGTGCATTGGGCAAAGCAGCTTTTGCAAATGCTTCTATCACAAACGGAATACCTGCAACAGGACCAATATTGCCGAGATACATAAAAGTACGAAGACCAGACCACCAACTGTTTTGGTATTCATGAAAAATGGCATCATCTTGCCAATTTAATATTACTTCAAACTTGCTTTCAGGTAAATTTCTTGATTTGCTCAAATACTGTTTCATCTTATTTGAGATTACTAAAATCTTATCTGCGTTTCTTAAAACATATTTCTCAATAGGCATTAGCATTTTAAACGCTATATCACCAACAAATCCAGATAATTTATTGGTGATGGATTCCGGATAGATATCCTGTATATGAATTTTAAAAGGCTTAGCTATTTTTTTACATGCTATTGCCACTGCCAATTGTGAAAAGATTGGCCAGGTATTCATATAAACTAAATCAATTTGGTCCGTATTTGCACTAATATATTTATATGAAGCAATACCAAAAGAAATGGATTCTCTAAAACGTCCAATTATACCTGATTGTGGATGTATATAAGAGTCTAGGTGCTTTAATTTAAAATCGGTTACTTGTATAGTTTCACGTTCAAATTGAAAGCCAAATGGCCGTGAGGGCCTTGGTGCAATTACCGTAACATGGTGTTGTAAACTACTTAGCTTTTCGGCTAAGCTTTTACCAATTTGTGCTGACACAACTGGTTCAGGATCAAAAACACAGTTAACTATCAATATCCTACTCAAACTAATCTTTGTTTAAAATGCGCTGATATACTTCTAAAGTTTCCTTAGCTGTCTTTTCCCATGAAAATAAGTTTCTGTTTACCAAACTATCTTTTATGATGCTTCTAGTATATAATTCATCTTCAAAAAATAACTGGATAGCATTAGCCATTTCATTTGGATTCTCCGGATTAAAATAACTAACACTTTTACCACCTACTTCTGGGAGTGATCCTGCTTTTGAAGAAGCAATTGGAACTTGACACATTTGAGCATCTAAAATTGGGATTCCAAATCCTTCATACCTAGACGGGAATACAAATACTTTAGCTCCAGCTATTAATGGATTTACCTCTTCATCAGGCACAAAACCCGTAAACACCACATTATTATTTAAACCTTCTCGTTTAATCACTTCCATCAATGCTTCGCTTTTATTTTGATGTCCTACTAATAAAAGCTTGAGGTTAGCATATTTAGCAACCAATATTTTAAATGCCAATAAAAGATTTTCAATATTCTTATGCGGACTAGGACTACTAAAAGCAATAATATAGGGATCAATTAAATTGTATTTTTCCAATACTTTTTGGAAAATACTTTTCCCTTCAAAGGGCAAATCATTAGAACCAGATAAATAAGTGACTATAATTTTACTAGCATCTGCTTTGGTATATTTTACAATCTGTTCTTTAGAAAAATAAGAAATAGTAATTATTTTTTTTGAAAACCAAGCGGATAAATTAACCATTGAACCCAAGAGGATTCTCTTAGAAAACTTCATTTGTCCGCCATGTCCCCTATAATTAATATCTAAGATGGAGACAATTTTAGTCTTTCTAGTTAAGATTGGTGTAACATATCCAAGGGAATGTACTAAGTCAACTTTGTCTTTTTCTAAATAAAATGGTAAAACAAATTGTTCCCATAAATAACGCAAGTATACACTTGAATAGGAAAATGGTAATACCCTAACGGTAAAGTTTTTACCCAATTCAAAATCTGCAACTTTGCAATCTTGATGGATATAAATATAATACTCTGTTTCAGTATCTAATAATGCAATTGAGGCAACTACTTTTTTTGCATACGTTACAGAACCACCCGCCAATTTTGGATTGATAAAAAGTAAATTAATTCCTACTCTGCTCATTCTATTCATATTTTGATTGGAGCTCACACTCAACCATTTTCTTGGTTAATTCTTTTGCCTTAATTTTTGCCTCCCAGTTTAAAATATTTTTTGCTTTAGATGGATCAGCTAACCCTTTTTCAATATCAGTTGGTCTTAAAAGAGTATCATCGAATACAACATGTTTTTCCCAGTCTAAATTTAAATGATCAAATACGTAGATGATGAATTGTCTGAGACTAATTGTTTGGCCTGTGGCAACAATAAAGTCATCTGCCTGGTCTTGTTGCAACATTAGCCACATTGCTTCTACATATTCAGGGGCCCAGCCCCAATCTCTTTGAATATTAATATTTCCTAAAGACAGTTTTTCATGAGCCCCCCCTGCAATTCTACAGGCTGCAGATACAATTTTCTTTGTCACAAACCTTTCTTTTCTCAAAGGTGATTCGTGATTAAAAAGAATTCCAGTACAAGCAAAAATTTTATAGGCTTCTCTATAGTTTGCAACTTCCCAAAATGAAGTGGCTTTTGCTACGCCATAAGGGCTTCTTGGTCTAAAAGGTGTTTCTTCATTTACAGCAAAACTTACATTACCAAAACACTCACTTGATCCTGCATTATATAGTTTGATAGGCAATTGGGAAAAACGAATAGCTTCCAAAATATTTAGGGTCCCTACACTAATACTTTCTAAGGTTTCTACTGGCTGTTGAAAAGAGAGTGCTACTGATGTTTGACCAGCTAAATTATAAATTTCATCTGGCTGCACTTTCATAATTGCTTGTAAAACACTCCTGAAATCATTAAGCGATACAGATACATATTTAATTTGATCATGAATCCCTAATTTCCAATGGTTTTCAAAATTACTACTTTCAGCATCTCTTGAACCTCCATATACCTGATATCCCTTAGCAAGTAAAAGTCTGGCTAAATATGTTCCATCCTGTCCACTAACCCCACAAATGAGTGCTTTTTTCATAATGTCTACTTAGTAATTAAAATTTATTCCACACTTTTCTGTTCACATAATCTGTATAGCTCAAGATGATTCGCAATACTTTTTTTGAAACATTCTCGATATCATAATCTACTACCGTTTTAAAAATCTCAGGGTTCTCGGAATGATGAGAGATTACTACATCAATAGCATTTAAAATAGTAGTTGTTTCAAGTCCACACATGATTAAAGTACCCTCATCCATTCCTTCTGGGCGCTCGTGTTGTTGCCTTACGGTTATTGCTGGAAACTTTAATATGGAAGACTCTTCAGTTATAGTTCCACTATCTGAAATTACAGTAGCTGCGTTTTGTTGCAGTTTTACATAATCTGGGAAACCTAATGGTGCCAAAAATTGAATCTTAGTATTGAAACTAAATTCTTTTTGTTGTTCTAATCGCTTCCGGGTTCTTGGATGGGTAGAAACGATTATTGGCAAATCATATTTTTCTTCAATAGCTTGAATCGCTTTTAATAGCTTAACAAAATTTTCAGTATTGTCAACATTTTCTTCCCTATGAGTACTAACAATAAAATACTTATTCTTTTCTAGCCCTAAACGATCCAAAACATTTGATGCATTAATCTGTTTTTCATAATGATGCAAAACTTCCATCATGGGTGAACCAGTTTTAATAATCAATTCTGGTCTCAGCCCTTCTGCAATTAGATATCTTCGCGCGTGTTCAGTATAAACTAAATTAACATCGCTTAAATGATCTACCACCTTTCTATTAATCTCTTCAGGAACTCTTAGATCAAAACACCTGTTTCCTGCCTCCATATGAAATATCGGAATCTTTCTACGTTTGGCCCCCATAATGCCCAAACAAGAATTGGTATCGCCTAAGATTAGGATTGCATCTGGTGCTTCCTTTTCTAAAATATCATCTGTTTTGGCAATTACATTTCCAATAGTATACGCTAGTGTTTCACCTACAGAATTTAAAAAATAATCTGGTTTTCGTATTCCCAATTCATCAAAAAAGATTTCATTTAATTCATAATCATAATTCTGGCCTGTATGTACCAATATATGTGTTAGATTCTTATCAAGTTCTGCAATTACCCTGCTTAGTTTTATAATTTCTGGGCGTGTACCAACAAGTGTTAAAACTTTCATCTTATTTTAATGAATTTATGATAGTTATTTATGTTCTCTAGTTATATTCCCTCTTTTATCAAGTAGACCTCTTTTTTTCCAAAGAGCAGAATGCGGGGCATCTACAGCAATTTGAGAAGCCGGCCTAGGTTCTTTTGTATAATAATATAAAATAATAGATTTTCTAACTTTATCTTCTGGGAAATTTAAAGGGTCAGGTAGTCCATGGAAACTATAGTCATTAGTATCAAAAATTACTAGTCTATTAAATAATGGTGCAACTTTTTTGATCAAATTATCACCAGTTGAATCATATAATCCAAATTCACCACCCCACCCTTCTTTCCAATCTGGGTTTAGGTAAACTATTGCATTTAATCTTCTATTCAATCCCGATGCATCATGATAATTGCCATCAACATGAACATCTAATAATCCACCACTTACGGTGACATTTAAGCCCCCTCCAGAAAAATATGGATCAGGCATTATTTTATGAATATCAAATAATTTTGACATTGAATTCAAAAACATAGATGAATTTAAAATTCTTACAGCTTCTACAATTCCATCTGGAATGTCAAATTCTGACTTCCAACTTGTTCTTAACTTTATTTCAATGTCCGTATCATTCGTTCTTTCCCATAAAGGACTATTAATATCCGGAAAATTGGATAACAACACTTTAGCAAAATCTTCTGGAAAAAAATCATCAATCACTACGTGTTTAAATGGTTCTTCGAAAAACGAAGTATCTTTTATTGCCATTTCAACTTTTTCAGAACAAATTTGAGCGACTTTTTTTAAATCAGTCTGTGTCATAAATATTGCGTTAGGGTTATGGATAATTATTATCCTAATTAAACATCCAACAATTAAATCCAAGTAGACTTATCAGGAAACTTATCACCTTTTTTAATTGAATTTATTTTAAACCGTATAGAATTTAAAAGTGCTTTAAAAATAGTTTTAATTGAAGTCTTGGGTAAAATTCTATACATTAAACTTACAGTATAACCTGCTTCAAGTATATCATTGATTTCATACAAAGTACAATCCAGAAATAAGTGGTTTACCGCAACAGCATTTCCTTCAATTGGATTCTTCTTGGCATATTTTCGTTTTTTAGCAAGGGCGTTTACATAAAAATCTTCTAATCCGTGATAAACTGCAATTTCATAGAGAATTTTCAGTTCTCTATCTAAGCGATTATCTGAATACAAACCATGCGCCAATTCTTCAATGCTCTTCAAGATCATTTGCTTGAAATCAATGGGCGGGAATTTTCCAGGCCAACCTGGCAAATCTCTAGCCGTTAACAAATAATCGGCTGTCATTAATGCAATCAAAGGCGAATAGGGTTGTGAAGCCAATTCTTTGTGCATGGGCACTTTTGATATATTCGTAAAAAATGCCTGCGAATGTTTAATGGCTTTCTCATCACTTGATAAATAGTTCATCCCTTGTGAACTGGATGATAATCCAAAAATGGATAAGGGCTCATGAGAATATGCATAGGTATCTATTTCCCCCGCAATAACAATTCCTGAATACCCATCAGGTGTAGGGCATACATAAAACCTATTTTCACTTGACCTTGCTTTTACTTTATTAATAAGATCAATAGAAACTGCCCCTTTTACATAAAACATAGGTGATAATAAATCACTGGAATAACTTAAATTAATAACTTGTTTTTCTAAAAATTCTTTTGTTTGTAAGATGGTATGCCCTTTTTTTAGGCGTCCAAAATTGGTATATAATATGAGTTGACCGGTTTTAATTCCGGCTCCAGGATAAATGTAGGTTGGAGCAGGCCAAGAAATTACTGATTGTTGGGTTTCTTCTAATATTCTTGCCATTTTAGAAATGGAATGAGGCAACAATCCATCATCTCCACCCAAAGCTATCACATATCCCTCTGTAACTAAACCAAGGGCATATTCAAAATTATCCCGCATGCCTACACCCAATCCATTATTGGGTGAAACATATTTAATTCTGGAATCTTTTCTAGCAGCTTCTAAAACAACTTCTTTTAAATTATCTGTACTACCATCATCAGATACAATGACTTGAAAATTCTGGTATTCTTGAATGGTACATGATTGTAGCGTATGATACAAGTAATTTGCTCGATTCTTTACTGGTATGATAACCGTGAATTTCAATTCTTGTGAATTAGTTTTCAATTGATAAATTGTCAGTTTGTAAATTAGATTTGGGTGTATTTTCCGAATTGCGCCGTTTAATCAATTGCATGAAAAGCCCTGTAATTAATAATGTAGGAAGAATTGTTTTAACAATTGGAGTCAATTGAAAAAAAACAGAATACTTCATTGTTAGGATACAGGTTGAGTAGCAATATGTATAAATAACAAATGCCCACCACTTGGTTGATCTTTTAATAAACCAACAAACAATAAAAGCAAAAAATAGCCCATTAATAAAAGCCCTGATGGCTAAATCAATTTCTCCACCCCACATAGCACTTTCAGCAATAGGACCAATTGTATAGGGCGATACGTCTACATCTGGATAATAATATTTGTTATACCAAGCCATTGGATTCCATGTATCAAAATCGCCAAAAGTAAAAATGGAGATAAAGTCATTAAAAAACATAGGCATTGGCCTTGGAGGCAAAGCTGATTTTTGCCTTTCAGTATAAAGGTGATAACCAGGATAAAAAACCGATGCAAATTCCGTTGCAGTTCTAAATCCATCACTATCTACATTGGATTTAGCATCACTTATATTAAATCCAGCTTCTCTTCCTATTTCTATAATTGTAAATAATAGCGCAAGCGCTAACATAAAAATGAGTCCTTTTTTTATTGATAATTTGTTTACTGCCAATGAATACAAACAAGAAGCCTGTAGTAAAATCATTAATGCAATAATTCTAGCTCCTAAGGAATCTGAGATTTCATATATACAAATTAAAACTAAAAATGCCAGTGTAAAAACCCGATACTTTTTAAAATTTAAAAAAAGAATTGTGAGTGTAATGGCATAAAATCCATATTTAAATCTAATTAAAAGTGATGCAAATTTTTTTAAAATCCATGGAAGGTGATCATATCGGGTAAAACTATCATAATAAGTTTCTACAGGTGATGATAAGATCTTAAGATAGATGATACAAAATATGGTAGTCCCTAGAATAAAATACAAGACTGATTTACTGATCCTGATTTTTTTGATATGCGCTATATCGGGAATATTTTTTTTTCCTCGGTATACCAAATAGCCAACTGAAAAGAAAAATGCAAAAAGCACATGCCTCCATAAATGATTTGCAAGATCATTATCGTTAGGTAGCAGCTTGGCTAATGAATCATTGGAATTAAGTTTTGTAAAAATAAAAGTTAATGCGGGGATAATGGAATAAGCCAAGAATAATCCCATATATAATGTTCCAATTTCAGCAAAAAAATCAATTTTAAATCTTCGATTTAGAAGAAATATAAATAAGAAATAAATTACCAGTATTGTTATTATGGGAGCTACAAAAAGCATACTTGAGAAAGATCAAAGATTTTTATGCTTACTTATTTATAAACAATTTTGCTTTCCTCAGCAAAAGGTTAATAGATAAAGCAAAAAGGCCTGAAATAGCAATATAAAAAAAAGTAAGTATTTTATTGTCAATTGTAGGCATAACTATATTACTGATAAATAGTAATATAAAACTAATTAAGAATTGAAAAAGTACAGACTCTTTGAGCCATAGGAAATATTTTCCTATTAAAAATCGTTTATGCATCAACCAGATACAGACAGTAAAATCTAAAGATCCATGTATCAACCACAATGATGTTGCCCCAACTACTCCAAATTTATTGATAGCAAAAATAGAGATGGGAATTCCAATCACTAAAGAAATAGTAATAATACTAAAATGAAGGGTGGACCATCCATTTGCTTGTTGAAAAGCAACAGGTAACCAAGTTAAGCCTGAAAAAGTAATCCCAACAATTAATAATCTAAAAATTAAAACCGTCTGAGGATTTACAGTTCCTAGCCATAAATGAAATAGTTGTGGAGCAAAAAAAATAGCTGATAATGAAATGGGAAAAAAAAATATAGAAAATAATTTAGTACTTTCAAAATATTCATTTTGAATTTGTGCTTCATTGCCATTTGAAACAATTTCTGAATAAACCGGATAGTAAGTACGATAAAATGGCTGAATTACTAACTGTAATAATCCTGTAGCAGTAAATGCAATTGCGTAAATACCCAGATCAGAAAGCACGGTCATTTTACTCAAAATAATTCTATCCGCATTTGCCATAATTACTGAAACAATGGTAGTTAAAGCCATTCCAAATGAAAATTTAGATACACTTGAAAGTATCTTTAAATTTATCTTTGGTGCATACGTTGAAGGCAAATTTTTCCATAACATGATTCCAGAACTGGCAGTTATTACAAGACTGATTATTATTTGAGCAATAAAAAATGCAACTAAATCATTGAATAGAAAAATCATGGCAACACCTACGGTATGTCTAAGTAAATTGCCAATAATGATAATGATGTTTAGCTTAAACTGTTTCTGTAAACCAGAAAGACCATTTGAGTATAATGAAAATGGGAATTGCAGCCCTAAAGAAACTGCCATTAATATTAATACATTAGAAACATCTTTAGGATTTAACTTTTCAATCTTTAACCAGTGATTGCTGATCCAGGAAGAAATCAAGATCAACACACACATAATTACAATTGATAATAACCAATAGAAAAATTCAAGTGTTTTAAGTAAGTCTCTTTCGTAGATTTTCTCAGAAATTTGTTTATGGGTTTTTGCTAATTCCTTCACAAGAGTTGCTCCAAAACCTAGATCCAAAACGCTCATCAATACTTGCAAAATCAACCATAAACTTAGGATTCCATATCGTTCCAACCCTAAATTATTAATATAAAGTGGTGTAATTACAATAATCAATAACCCTGAGCTCAAGACCCCCATAAAATTCCAAAATACATTCTTTAAAGACATGCTAAATGGAAGTTTTATACTATGCCAGATACTTTTTTTAATGTTAGACAAACAATTGTTTATTGATAGTGAGGATAGAGCTGGGGATGTTTTGAAACCCAAAGATTCATGTCTAGTACCATTTGTTCATAAGAGGGAACTACAAAATTGAAATCACTACGATTATTAACTAGCGTCTTGTCTAGCTTTAAACTATTATTTTCAATAATAGATAGTGTTTCATTTCGAAAATACTTATTAAACAACTGGATTAAATGATATTTAGATATGTTTTGATTATTAACTAAGTTATACAAACCACAAAGATCTTGCTCAAGTGCTGCTTCCATTGCCTGGGCAAGAGTTAATGTGGTTACCCCTGTCCAAATAGCTTCAGTAAATCCATTTACAGTACCTTTCTGTTTCATGAACCAGTTAAATAAACCTATACCATTTTCTTTCATATCAGGGCCAATGATAGAATTTCGAAAAGTAAGATTTTTATTATCTATTACCTCTCCTAATGCTTTTGACCGATCATAAAAAGTTCTGCCATCGGGAAGTGTGTTTTCAGAATATGGACCTGTATTGCCTGCAAAAACACAATCCGTACTCATCTGAATCAGCTTGGTTTTAGTTTCCTTAAGCGAGTCTGCTAACAAATGAGGTAAGTAACTATTTAAATAAACTGCGTCAGACTTGTTATTTTCTGCAAAATGATTCAAGATTCCAATACAATTGATGACTGAATCATATTTTTCATCTATTAAATGTCTTTTCAAAGGTTCAAAATTGAAGACATTTCCCTGTACACTCTTACAATAGTTAAATGAAGTGGTAGAGAAACCTACTACCTCGTGTCCCCTTTCTTGAAAATACAAAGCAATACTGTGTCCAGCCATTCCACTTACCCCTAATACAAATATTTTCATTGTCCGTTTTCGTATTTTTTCTTAAACAACTGAAATTATATCCTCATTAACTATATCTAGTTTTAATAACAACTCTTTCATTTCATTAACTTCTAACACTTTGGTGTTATGCGAGTGATAGTCTTCAAATTCTGTAATTTTTTCTTCACCTTCAATAAAATACTTATCATAGTTTAAATCACGCTTGTCACATGGAATTCTATAATACTCTTTCAAATCCTGTGCTTTAGCCATTTCTTCTCTTGTAACTAGAGTTTCATATAACTTCTCTCCATGGCGTGTTCCTATTAATTGAATTTTTACACTAGAATTGTACAAACTAATCAAAGATTTGGCCAATGTTTCTAAAGTTGCTGATGGGGCTTTCTGAACAAAAAGATCGCCATTTTCGCCATGCTGAAAAGAGAATAATACTAGATCAACAGCATCATCCAAAGTCATCATAAACCTTGTCATATTAGGGTCTGTAATAGTTATATCAGTACCTTTTTTAATCTGATCAATCCATAAAGGAATCACTGAACCCCTGCTAGCCATTACATTTCCATACCTAGTACAACAAATGGTTGTTCCAGCATTATCACCTAAAGCCCTTCCCTTTGCAATGGCTACTTTTTCCATCATCGACTTGCTAATTCCCATTGCATTAATTGGATAACAGGCCTTATCAGTACTGAGGACAACCACATTTTTAACCCCATGCTTTATTGCCGCATCCAACACGTTATCAGTACCTACCACATTTGTCAAAACAGCTTGCATTGGGAAAAACTCACATGAAGGAACCTGCTTTAGTGCAGCAGCATGGAAAATTAAATCAACTCCACTCATTGCTGCATTCACACTTCTCTCATCACGAACATCCCCAATATAAAATTTCACTTTTTTATTTTGGATCTGATGGCGCATATCGTCTTGCTTTTTCTCATCGCGACTAAAGATTCTGATTTCTTTAATATCTGTATCAATAAATCTTTTTAGCACAGCTGACCCAAATGATCCTGTTCCACCAGTAATCATTAACACTTTGTCTTTAAACATCTTTACTAATTATAATTATTACGGCAATTGTATAAAAACAATTGCCGTAATAAACAATTTACAAATCACTATTCTTCAAAAATTGTTCCTTTTGAAACAATTTCAGATCACTTGCTACCATTTCTTTCACCAATGCTGCCAAATCATATTTTGGCTTCCAGCCAAGTTGAGTCATGGCTTTAGTTGGGTCTCCAATTAATAAATCTACCTCTGTTGGGCGATAATACTTAGGGTCAACTTTTACTACAACAGCACCTTCTTTTAAATTAAAATCGCTATTGTTTTTTACAATATAACCTTCTTCTGCTTCATCTTTTCCTCTGAATCCTAGTTCAATGCCCAATTCTGCAAAGGACATTTTCACAAATTCTCTAATGGTTGTTGTAATTCCAGTTGCTAAAACAAAATCCTCAGGCTTTTCCTGTTGCAGAATCAAATACATTCCTTCAATATAATCTTTTGCATGCCCCCAGTCTCTTTGAGAATTTAAATTCCCAAGGTACAAGCATTTGTCTAGCCCTAATGCAATCTGAGCAGTTGCTCTTGTAATTTTACGAGTTACAAATGTTTCACCTCTTTGGGGTGACTCATGATTGAATAAAATACCGTTACAAGCAAACATATCATATGCTTCACGATAATTTACAGTAATCCAATATGCGTATAATTTAGCTACAGCATATGGTGAACGAGGGTAAAAAGGTGTTGATTCAGATTGCGGCACCGCCTGAACCAAACCGTACAATTCAGAAGTAGACGCTTGATAGATCTTTGTTTTTTTAGTAAGCCCCAATAATCTTACTGCTTCTAAGATTCTTAACGTACCAATACCATCTGCATTTGCAGTATATTCTGGTTCTTCAAAACTCACATGTACATGGCTCATTGCAGCCAAATTATAGATTTCATCTGGTTGAACTTCCTGTATAATGCGAATTAGATTAGTACTGTCTGTAAGATCTCCATAATGCAAGTGTAAGTGTCTGTCTGGAATATGGGGGTCTTGATACATATGGTCAATTCTTTGGGTGTTAAACAAAGAAGACCTTCTTTTAATGCCATGTACTTCATAACCTTTTTTCAAAAGGAACTCAGCTAAATAAGCCCCATCTTGACCCGTTATACCTGTTACTATTGCTTTTTTCAATTTTTTAATTCTTTTAGATTATAAAATTAGTGTTGAAGCGTTAAAATTTAAATAGATTATGTTTATTGAGCTAATAACCCCTTAAGTATTTTTTTAAAAATAATATAAAGGCTTGCAAAAAAACCAAATAAAAAACAAAATAATATT
>CALRXV020000016.1:0-82228 GCA_943372225.1 Chitinophaga pinensis
GAAATCTATGTACCCACGGGTTTTACGCCTGATGGCGATGGTAGGAATGACATTATCCGCCCTATCTGTGCAGGCATAGACCTGGTTTATTTTAGGGTCTATAACCGCTATGGTCAAATGATTTTTGAGACCAGAGAAGACGGCAAGGGCTGGAATGGCAAGCTCAATGGCATACAGCAATCCATGGCCACGTATGTGTATGTGGTAGAGGGCAGAGACAAGTCTGGCCGCCAACATATTAGAAAGGGCACATTTGTGTTGATTAGATAATTAGCTAATGACCAATGCCTTTATCTGCGCTATCACTTGACCAAGGTTGCTGGCGTCTTGTCCACCAGCGGTAGCCAGTGTTTTTTGTCCGCCGCCACCGCCCTTGATCAGTGGGGTTACTATTTCTTTGATCATCTTAGGCGCTTCTAAATTTTTGTCTGTGACCATGCTATCTGACAACAAAATGCAGACCGATGGTTTGCCAGCCAAGTTGGCAACCAAGACAACTAGATAATCATCGCCAAGCGCGGTTTTTAGCTCAAAACAGAGTTTCTTTAAATGGTCTGCACTGCTAACCGCAACTTCTTGACCAACAAAAAATCCAGTAGCGCCATTATTCAAGGTGAATGCTTCTTTGCCTGCAATCAATTGCTCACGAATCACCACCAATTGTTTGGCTTCAAGACTTTCTAATTTCTTTTCTAGTTCCTGTTTTTCTTGGATAATTTTTTCAACTGCTTTGAGTGGGTCTTTGGTTTTGAGTAGGGTTCCTACTTCACGCAGACCGGCAAATTGGTCATAGAGATAATTGAAAGCCTTGCTTCCAGTTAGTGCTTCAATTCTTCTCACACCTGCGGCCACGGCTGCTTCTGCGGTAATCTTGAATAGTCCAATCATACCGGTATGGTATACGTGTGTGCCACCACAGAGTTCTATAGAATAATTGGGGTCAATAGTTACTACGCGTACGGTATTACCATATTTTTCTCCAAACAAGGCCATGGCACCTAGTTTCAGGGCTTCTTCCTTTGGTAATTCACGCACCACTACTGGAATATTTTCTCTGATCTTGTCATTGACCATGCGTTCTACTTGACGTAGTTCTTCATCAGTCACGCGTGCAAAATGGGAAAAGTCAAAACGAAGTTCTTCTTCATTCACCAAGGATCCTTTCTGTGCCACATGTGTACCCAAAACGATTCTGAGCGCGGCGTGCATCAAGTGCGTGGCCGTATGGTTATAGCAAGTAAATAATCTTCTTTCTACATTAATACTGGCCTTACATTCTGCTTGAATATTAGCAGGTAATTGATTCACAAAATGAACAATCAGGTCATTCTCTTTTTTGGTATCGGTTACTTCAATGCGTTCTCCACTAAATTCCAACCAACCCGTATCACCCACTTGTCCACCACTCTCGGCATAGAAAGGCGTAGTGGCTAACACCAATTGGTATTGTTCCTTTCCCTTTGATTTGATCTTGCGGTACTTGGTTACCTGGGTATGAACCAAAATATCTTGATAGCCCACAAAACCTTCACCAGCTGTTTCAGTCAATACCACCCAGTCTTCGGTATCCAAAACAGAAGCGGCACGGCTCCTATTTTTCTGTTGTTGCATTTCGGTTTCAAAACCAGATTCGTCTACACTAATGCTATTTTCAGAAGCAATTAACCTAGTCAAGTCAATAGGAAAACCAAATGTGTCAAAAAGTTCAAAAGCTGCTTTACCACCAATTTGTTTTTCTACTGATTGGGCACTGGCGGCCAACAAATCGTCTATGCGTTTGAGCCCCTTGTCCAGTGTTCTTAAGAATGCATCTTCTTCTTCCTTCACCACTTTACTAACAAAATCCAATTGCTGTTTGAGCTCAGGGAATACACCAGCAAACTGTTCTGCCAATTGAGGTAGTAATTGGTGTAAAAGGGGTTGTTTATAATTCAGGTAAGAATAATAATAGCGAACAGCCCTGCGCAAAATGCGGCGAATTACATAACCCGCTCCGGTATTGGAAGGCAATTGTCCGTCTGCAATGGTAAAACTGATGGCCCTAATATGATCAGCAATCACCCTAAAAGCAACAGCCTGCTTGCTGGCGCTAAAATCATAGGTCAGCCCAGTAATTTTTTCTACATGTGCAATGGTGCCAGTAAACACATCGGTATCATAGTTGCTGGTCTTGCCCTGGATTACGCGCACCAACCTTTCAAAACCCATACCCGTATCTACGTGTTTGGCGGGTAATGATTCTAGGCTACCATCTTTGAGGCGGTTGAACTGCATGAATACATTGTTCCAAATTTCAATCACCTGTGGATGGTCATTGTTCACCAAGGTCTTACCATCTACCAAGGCGCGTTCAGCGTCTGGACGGCAGTCTACGTGAATCTCAGAGCAGGGTCCACATGGGCCGGTATCACCCATTTCCCAGAAATTATCTTTTTTATTCCCCAACAAAATGCGCTCTGGGGCAATCCATTTTTTCCATTCTTCAAATGCTTCTAAGTCTTTTGCTAACTGCTCTTTTTCATCACCTTCAAAAATGGTCACATAGAGTCTGTTCTTGTCAATCTTGTACACTTCTGTGAGTAGTTCCCAACTCCATGCAATGGCTTCTGCTTTAAAATAATTACCAAAGCTCCAGTTGCCCAACATTTCAAACATGGTATGGTGATAAGTGTCTACACCCACTTCTTCCAGGTCATTGTGTTTGCCACTCACGCGCAAACATTTTTGGGTATCGGCCACGCGTGGAGACGGTGCCTGTTTGTTGCCCAGAAAATAATCCTTGAACTGATTCATACCCGCATTGGTAAAAAGCAGAGTAGGGTCATTCTTTACCACAATGGGGGCCGATGGTACAATCTGATGCCCTTTGGATGCAAAAAAATCAAGGAATTGCTGACGAATCTGGGAACTGCTGTTCATTTTGTATGGAAATTTAAATCACTGTTTTAGACCTTTGAAACTATCTTTGATGGCTTTTCAGGGGTTGCAAAGGTAAGGATTACTGGGTGGAATACATGGTATTGAACCCGGGAATGGCACCTAAAAAAGGAATTCCAAAAGCAGGAGCGCTAAGCGATGAAGAAAATTAAATACTATTACAATACCCATACCCTCCGGTTTGAAAAACTGGAAGTGCCGTTGCGGGTAAGACTCTTGCAGGTCTTTGCCTTTGTAACGGCCTGCGTTGTCACGGGTTTGCTCATAGTCTTTATTGTCTTTAAATACATTGATAGCCCAAAGGAGAAATTCCTGCGTCAGGAAAACGAAGACATGAAACAGCGCTATAGCATTTTGAGCGATCGGCTCAATGAGCTAGAAATGCAGATGGATGAGTTGGAAAACAGGGATAACAATGTGTACCGCGAAATCTTTGGAGCAAACCCCATTCCGGATAGTGTTAGAACCAAAGTGGTAGAGAAAAAGAATGAGGTGAAAATGGTGGCACGCATGGGAGAAACGGAACTAGTCAATAGCATGACCAATCAATTAAACCAAATGGCGCTTCGTCAAAAATTCCAAGAGAAGTCCTATGTAGAGATTGCCAACCTGGTGAAGAACAAAGAGAAATTGATCAATGCCACGCCTTCTATTCAACCCGTTAGCAATAAGAACCTAGATAGAATTGCTTCAGGTTTTGGCTATAGAATTGACCCTGTGTACAAAGACAGAAGACTACATCCTGGTTTGGATTTTACTGCCCCATCTGGTACGCCAATTTATGCCACTGCTGATGGAACGGTGAGCGATGCGGGTTTTAATACCGGTGGCTATGGCAACCGCGTGATGATCAATCATGGATTTGGTTACCAAACCCTATATGGGCATATGTCTAAGATCAAAGCCCGCGTGGGAGAGAAAGTGAAAAGGGGAGAAGTAATTGGCTATGTAGGTAGTACTGGAAAAAGTACGGGGCCACATTGTCACTATGAAGTGCATAGAAGTGGCCGTCAGGTAGATCCCATTTACTACTTCTACAATGACTTAACTCCAGCTCAGTTTGACCGGATCTTGAAACTGGCGGCAGTAAGCAACCAAAGTTTTGACTAGGTTTGAACAATTCAGGCAACTACTTGTCATTCACTATACAATCATCATCATGGAACCAGGCGTTAGGGAATATTTATTGCGCATAGTCAATACCATTGCACTAGCCATTTTTTGGATGGCCATTAATTCTACCCTGGGTATCATGTACCAATTTGGTTTTTTAGATCAGGGCATTCACTTGGCGCAAATCCTATTTTATACCTGGATGATTCTAAGTTTTGTACTCCTGTTTAGGTATTTAAAAAAACTATGGCTAAAGCCGATAGACTTTGAAGACCCCGGCTATTCAGAGTTTGAGCAACCCCAATAAAAAAAGCACCGGCAGGGCCGATGCTCTCTATTACTATTCAGCGTTCTTATTTTTTATCATCCTTGGTATCTAGGATTACGGGAGAACTTCCCTTACCCATGATAATCACTTTTGCATTGGGAGATGTAACCAGACCCTTCATCATCTGAATCTGCTCATACTGTAACTGTTTGTCAGTAAGACCAGAACTCATAATGCGCTGATAGTCTGCAATACCTTGGGCTTCTACGCGCTTACGCTCGGCTTCCTGTTTTTCTTTTTGCAGTACAAATTCCATTTTCTGGGCGTCTTGTTCTGCCTTAATTTTTTCTTCAATAGAACCTTTTACACTGGCAGGCAAAGTAATATTGCGCACCAATAATTGTTCTAAGACCAAACCACGTAGTTTAAAATTGTCTTCAATGGTTTTGAAGATTCTGGTTTGAAACTGGTCACGCTTGGTGCTATACAAATCAACTGCTGTATAGAACACGGCATTGTCTCTGATCTTGGTTCTAGTAATGGGACGTACAATTTTATCCTTGAAATCAAGACCAGTTTCTCTTACAATATTTGGAGCTTCTGTAGACAAGACCCTGTATAAAACAGTGAGGTCTATCACTACTTCCAAACCATCTGCAGTCAATACACGAATAGCGTCATCACCGGCTTTGTCACCTTCGTCATGAACACCACTCATGGTATAGTTCTGGGTCTTGATATCAATTTTGCTTACGTCTACCAAAGGATTCACAATGGTCAAACCACTGGTTAGTACATCGTTCTGTACTTTACCAAACATAGACTTGACGCCAATTTGACCCGCGTCAATTTGTTTGATACTGGAAGTTAGAAAACCAATAACCATGAGTGAAATACCCGTAATCCTTGCGGCATTGGCGTATTGAGGTAAAGGATGGTTGGCTTTTTTAAGAGAAAATGCGGCTATGAATACAATCAAGCCTAAAATAATGAGAATCATGTTTTTTGTTTTAATAATTGATGAGTAGCAATTTGTTGCTATTTCTTACAGTTAACTACTGTGGTCAACTACAATTACCCATTCTCCCTTGATTTTTCTAAAGAGAAGGGTATACGCACCACCCACATCGCCAATACTTCTTTTTAAATGCCATTTACCCAAGACAAAATAATATTCTGGGCTTAGTCTTCTAAATTGAATCAAGTCAAAACTGAGTTTGCCCATGGCGGCGGTATCGGGGTAACCCTTATAATAATTATCCAAGGTTTTTTGGTAGCCAAAATTGGCGCCAGATTTGCCAACAAATAACAAACTATCGCTTTTCCAATAACCCTTCATAAAAGCGGCAATATTGCCCTTGTTCCATTGTTCGGTTTGGGAAGCCAAGATCTTGCGTATGGCTAATTCGTCTTTGTCTTGTGCCTTGATTTGGCTAATAAATAAAGTACTTAAAATAACAAGGAGGGTGGCTAGTATAGCCTTGCTGGGGCTTTTCATTTTTTTTAGGAAAGCTACGGAATTCTATTCCAAGCTAAACGGGTTTGTTTGCCCTAACCATTTCTCTTTTTCCCCAGGGTCCCGGAATTTTTGCTACTTGTAGACCTGCTGCCATCATGGCTTTTCTAACAGTGGATTTGCTGCAATAAGTGGTGAGTAGTCCATTGGGTACCAGCATTTGAAAACATTGCTCAAAAACTTCCTTGGTCCAAAGTTCGGGCTGGAGCTCGGGATGAAAAGCGTCAAAATAAATGACATTAAATGCTTGATCCGTTTGATAGTCCAATAAAGAGCTTTGAATTTTTTTGAGTGTAAACCAATCATTGATTTGATGCTTTTGATTCCAAGAACAGTTATGCAGGATTTGAAATGCCTCTTCCAAACCCAGTTGCTTGCCATGGTTCAATTCCTGATATTGTGCTGAAAGAATGGGGTATAATTCAATAGCGGTATACTCAATGGGAACCTTCCATTCTATGGCTTTTTGCAAAGTCAATAAAGCATTCAAACCGGTTCCAAAACCCATTTCAAAAATCCTTAAAACCTGGCTGGGGTTTTGCTCTTTGGCCTTTTCCAAACCCGCTTGAATAAACACTTGTTTACTTTCTCCTATTGCCCCGTGTTTGCTATGATAACTAGCACCTGTTGCAGGGTCTACCAATGTATGTGAACCATCACCCGTTAGTAACAATGCTGTTTCCATCACACACAAAAGTATTATCTTAATTGCATGGAATATCTAGCCCATTTAGAAAAAGACCGCAAATTGTCCAAGGCATTGGTAGAAGCATTGCCTGCCTTAGAAATGCGTAAGAATATACCCCTGCGTTTAATGGCCAGCATCATGAGCCAGCAATTAAGTACGGCAGTGGCCAAAGTGATTTTTAAACGATTCTTAGAATTATACAATGGCAAAGAACCCAAGCCCCAACAGGTTTTGGACACACCCATTGAAACCCTGCGTGGCATTGGACTGAGTTATGCCAAAGTAGGATATATACATAATGTGGCTGCTTTCTGCATTGAACATAAGATTACTGACAAGACTTTACAAAAAATGGACAATGAAGCCATTGTTGACTTGCTAGTTCAAATCAAAGGAGTAGGTAAATGGACGGTAGAAATGCTGCTCATGTTTTCCTTGGGTAGGGAAGACGTATTTGCAGTAGATGATTTAGGCATTCAACAAGCCATGATCAAACTCTATAAACTAGAACATTTAGACAAGAAGGAACTCAAGCAAAAAATGCTGGAACTCTCTGCTAAATGGATCCCTTATAGAACCTATGCCTGTTTGCATCTTTGGCAATACAAAGACAACAAATAACAAGATAGACTTCTTAAAACCAATAACTACAAACTGAAAATCAGATTTCCTTTAAGCCGAATTTCTTGCTGCGTTAATCACCCCAAACATGGTTCTGGTTAATAGTTTTTCATAGACCGCTTTTAAATCCGGTTCTATCTCTCTTCCATGCAATTGGTTCAAAGCATATTGCTGTATGGTAAGAAGTGGCAATACAATCTTATCTCTCATTTGAATAGAAGCCCTTCCGGCTTTGTCATCTTCCATGAGTGAGCTGGCATCTGCTAGTTCCATGACCAATGCGGCAGTCAAGTCAAATTCCTTTTTAATCAATTCCCAAACCGGTCCAAATTGTGGGTCTTTTTTAACGTATTCGGTGAGTGGAAAAAAGGATTTGAGCATGCTCATCATGCTATTGTCTATGAGTGTGCGGAAAAATAAAACGTTGCGGAACATGGCCTTGGTATCGTCCCACAAACCTTGATCCTTCATGGCTTGTAGGGCCGTGCCTACGCCAAAAAATCCGGGTACATTTTGTTTTAACTGACTCCAACTTCCTACAAAAGGTATGGCGCGTAAGTCTTCAAAACGCAGTCCCCCACCGCTGCCTCGTTTGGCGGGGCGGCTGGCAATATTGCTCTTGCTATAATAGTTTAGCGGACTAAACTGTTGCATATAAGCCAGGAACAAGGGATGTGTTTTAAAGTCCTGGTAACTTTGGTGACTAATCTTGCCCAGTTCTTCCATCAGGAATCTATCGTGATGAGACAATTGCATTCTGGTATCGGCAAAGAGCTCATTGCTCAAACCTGCACTCAGCAACTGTTCCAGGTTGTATTGAGAAGACTGAATGGTTCCAAAATTGGATGTAATGGTTTGGCCCTGTATGGTTAATTGAATCTCTTCGTTTTCAATATTATTACCCATGGAGGCATAGAACTTATGCGTCTTTCCACCACCACGTGAAGGTGGTCCACCACGTCCGTCAAAGAACTTAGCCTTAATCTTATATTTTCTAGAAATAGCGGTCAGGTTTTCTTTGGCAGTATAGATACTCCAGTTGGCTTGTAAATACCCGCCATCCTTAGTGCCATCACTAAAGCCCAACATAATGGTCTGATGATTGCCACGTAATTCCAAATGTTGTTTGTACTCAGGTAAATGGTACAAAAAGTCCATAGTGGTTTCTGCCTGTGCAAGGTCATCAATGGTTTCAAAAAGGGGCACAATATCAATGGGCATATCCTCTTTTTTCCATCCGCATAAGCGCAGCAGCGCATATACTTCCATCATGTTCACAGGTCCCTGACAATTGCTAATAATATACCTATTGCAACCCTCTACCCCATTTTCAGCCTGTATGGTTCTAATGGCATAGATACTCTCTAACGTATCTCTTGAAATAGTATCCTGGATCTGGCTTGGATTGATCACGCGCTCAATAGAAGCTAGGGTAGCTAATTTGCCCAGTAAATCCAGTTGGCCATAATTTTCTGGTAGAATAGGGGCTTCTCCGGCTGCAATTAATTCCTGGTTAATCTGGAGTAGTACAGCGGTATGAATTCTACTATCTTGGCGAATATCTAGGGAAGCAAAATGGGTTCCAAAAATCTTCACTTTATGAATCAAACTATCCAGTCTATTTAGGAACAAACTATGATGGTGTTCCATCAATAATTTTCTGGCTTCATACAAAGCTGTTAAGAGTTCTTCCTTGCTAATGCGCTTGCTTTGCTCTGGTAAGAACACATTCTCATAGAGCTGTTGTTCAAGATGGGCAATAATGGTGTCAACTCCAGTAAAAGTGAGTCTCCGCTTGAGTTTACGAATATCTCTATAATAACAAACCACAATGGCGCTTCTCAAGGCATCGGCTACTTTTAGGGTAGTGGGTCCATTTACAAATGGGTTGCCATCCCTATCGCCGCCAGGCCAAAAACCTAGTTCAATAAATGGATTTTCTCCGTCATAAGCACTATCAAAAACTTCGCGATTGATATAGTTGTAAATATTGCCAATAGAGGGGTAGAGTATATTCTCCAAATACCACATGAGGTTTACTGCCTCATCTAGTGGGGTAGGTTGTTTCTTGTTAAAAAACGGGGTAATACCCAACTGTTGTATATATGCATTAATGGTATGAAAATCATTTTTCCTGATGGCTTCATTCATATCATGGATAATCCCCAGCACACTTCCCGGATAAAACTGGGTAGGGTGTGCGGTGAGTACCACCCGAACTTTGAATTTTTTAAGCTTTTGTTTGAGCAAGCTTGACTTACCCATAAATCTTGCTTCATTGATGAGGGATTTTAAACTTCCCTGCCCATCAATATTGTTTACCGTGTCAAATGCCGCGTCTTCAATGGCGTCAAACAACACAATCTGACGCTCTATATATTGTACAAACTTGAACAATCGGTCTAGTTTGTCTGCTTCAGTAACCGCATTAGTATGTTGATCAAAGAACCGGTCTACAATCTGCATGGGGGTCTTACCATCGGCATAGCCATCTATACAGGCCTGTAATAAAATGGGTAATAAAGCCCCCACATTGGCTATTCCAGAGAAAGGCAGGGCCGAAAACAGACTATTATAAATAGTGTATTTATCGGTCACATTGCGTTTGAAATTGAGTATATATTCTGATGAAGGCATATAATAATTGAGCCCCCAAGATAAATAATTCCCCCCTAAATTCCTCGACTAATGCCATGAAAACCTTGTCAGGATTGATTTTGGGGCTAATGATTGTTAGTTATGGTGATTAATTTAATGTGATTATAAGCTCCATTTTTAAGGCTTGGACTTCACATTTCATTTGTTTTATATGGGTCGTTTAGTACAAAAAAAGCGGACATGCCAATTAAACTTTTTACTTTTCCATTAGTCTTAATGCTTCAAGTGAACCCATGCACGCTCCGGACCAAGAATTGTTAGCCTTATTTTCCAATGCCGCTACCAGGGAGCAGGGTTTTACGCAATTGGTCAAAAAATACCAGGAGAAAATATATTGGCATATTCGCAGAATGGTCATTGACCACGCAGACGCAGACGATGTTTTGCAGAATACCTTGATCAAGATTTGGAAGGGCTTGGAAAATTTTAGAGAGGAAAGTCAACTTTTTACCTGGCTCTACCGAATTGCTACCAATGAGACCTTAAGTTTTTTGGCCAAACAACAAAGAAAAGCCACGCAAAGTCTGGATGAAATGTCCGATTCCTTGGCCAATAAGGTAAAAGCAGACCTGCATTTTAACGCCAATCAACTAGAATGGCGCTTGCAGTTAGCCATTCAGGAATTACCTGAAAAGCAACGTCTGGTCTTTCATTTGCGTTATTATAATGCTATGCCTTATGAAGAAATGAGCAAGGTTTTGGATACCAGTGAGGGTGCTTTAAAAGCCAGTTACCATCACGCTGCAAAAAAAATTGAAGAATTTATTAAAAACTATTAAACCAGACTGATCTAATGCAGTCAAAGAATGGCAATGTATTCACGTAACCCCATACAGGCAGAATTACAAGAGATAGCACCAGTTTTGGCAAATGCCAGTGCAGTGCTGCCTTTTCAAGCGCCAATAGGCTATTTTGAAGCTTTGGAGCCATTGGCCTTAATAGAAGAGCCTGCTTTTTTAGCGTCTTCCGAACTGCCTTTTCAGGTGCCAACGGGTTATTTTGAAGCCATGCCCCAAGCATTGATCAGTAAAATCAAGATCCAAGAGCAGCGTTCTTCCATTTTGGCTCAACCTAAACTGATACAAAAATCTGCTCCTTTGCTGCAAATGGTCAAGGCGCGCAAATGGATCATGTATGCAGCCGCCGCCATGCTCACTGGAATCTTAGTAACGGGTGCCTTTTTGTTCTCTGATAAGCCTGTGGAACAAATGAAAGAACAGTACCAGTTAGAAGATTTGGGAACAGCATTGGATGCAGTTACTGATGCTGACTTAGAACATTACCTAGACCAAAATCAGACCACTACCGTAGAAGAAGTATTGGCTAGCCCTAATCAAAAATTGCCTGAATTAACTGATCATATTCAGAGCATCAGCAATGAAAAACTGAATGATTATTTAGAAGAAAACAGCCATATGGAATCAGCTATTGCTGAATAAAATATTTAATATGAAAAAGATTATCTCACTGTTGTGTTTGCTGGCTTTTATGCAGATCAGCGCCCAAGCACAACCTGAACGCCCACCAGTAGATAGACCCAATTTACAGGGTTTGAAAATTGCTTTTATTACCAAGCAATTATCCTTGAACTCAGACGAAGCGCAAAAATTCTGGCCAGTCTATTATGACTTTGGTGATAAGGCCAGAAAAATTAGAATGGAGCAAAAAGACGATGAAATTGCTTTTGAAGAAAAAATGTTGGCAGAGCGTAAAAAATTCAAGGTAGAAATGAAAAAAATCTTAGTGGCAGATGATCGTGTAAACAAATCACTGACACTTGACCGTGACTTTAATAATGCTATTAAAAAAGAATTGGAAGACAGACGCGAACAGCGTTTGCAAAAGGGACTAAACAAACAATAAAAGGGGGGAACTTTTATTGTATAGGCAATACTTCATGGTATTGCCTATTTTTTTGCCAAGTTTAGAAAGTTACATTAACCCACGCGCCAAATTGGCGATTGTATATCGTGGTAGAATAAAAAAGTCCATTGTTTGGTCTGACCTTCTGCCCACCAGCGTTGACGTAACTCCATACATTTCTTGCCATCATAGTCATACTTGGCCACAAAACGGCTCTTCATCTGTTGCAATTGTGGGGCCACATCTCCACCAAAAAAAGCGGTCTCTCCTTCTTCATGAATCCAGAATGCTTGGTGATACAAACTATGCCCACCCGTTAATTCAAACTGAATATATTCATCAATCCAACCTTCGTCTTCATCCAACCAAACCACTTTGCTAAACGCTTCCAGTAATTGAAAATCTTCTACAATATAGGAGGCGGTTCCTACTTGCAAAGCATGGTCAAATTCTCTTCTTTGCATATAGTATTGAGCATAAGGAAAACTGATAAATCTTTCTTCAGTATTGCTGCCTTGTATGGTTACCCCACCGGCATGGTCCTTGTGTAAATGACTCATCAATACCTTGGTCACCTGAGATGGATTAATCCCCACTTTGAGTAGGTTGGCATGCAATTGCGCATTGCCCTGTGCATCTCTATAACCCAGTCCTGTATCCAGTAAAATCACGTCTCTGGCAGTGATCACCACAAAGGGTTGAATCTCTACCAGCAAACTGCCCAAGGGGCGATTGTTCAAAGTTTCTGTGTCAACATCAAAGGGCACAAATACCTTGGTTTTGTCAATGGTAAAGGATCCTTCTGAAAGCGGTATAATTTGCATGAGCCCTATTTATCTTTTAACGTAAAACCATCTGTCTGTCTGCGTCTAAACGCAAAAGAATAAAAATCAAAACGGTGAATGTGAGAAGGGAAGATCCACCATAACTAATCAATGGCAGTGCAATCCCAATAATGGGGAATAATCCAATGGTCATGCACACATTCACGGCAATATGAAAGAACATAACGCTGGCCACACTATATGCGTAGACCCTACTAAAAGTACTTCTCTGTCTTTCAGCAATCACGGTTATGCGAATGAGTAAAAACAGATAGAGTAATAAGAATATGGCACAACCCACAAAACCAAAAGCTTCGCCAAGAGATGTGAAAATAAAATCAGAGTGTTGCTCTGGTACATATTTTCCCCTGGTCTGTGTGCCCTTTAAAAATCCCCTTCCCCAGAATCCACCAGAGCCAATGGCAATCTTACTTTGACGCACATTATAGTCATCTGGTTTAAAGGTTTTGGCACCAGGCGTAGCCGATTCTGTTTTGTTGTGTTTATTCTGGCTACAATCATAATCCTTACCCACGGCTGAATAAATACGCTGACTTTGATAACACTCAAATACATTGTTGAAAATATAGGGTACAGCAAAACGCTGCACACCCACACAGACCGCCCATGTGGCAATGATAATGAGTAAGAGTCTGCTATTTCTTTTAATCTGTCTTCTGGTAAAATAAATGATGAGTATGGCTATGACCGTGAGCGTAATGGCCAGCACGTTGGGGTCTACAATTAAAGTAGCTACTACCAATGCTCCAAAAGACAAACCAGTTACCAAAATGCCAGCGGGTAAACCCTCGCGATACATGGCTATAAAGAAACTCAAATAAACCAGTGCCAATCCTGTCTCGTGTTGCAGTCTTGCAAGTACTGCGGGTAATAAAACAATGGCTCCCGCAATTAATTGCGACTTGAGTTTAGAGAAATCCGTATTCTGCATGCTCAGGTATTTAGCCAAGGCCAATGACACAAAGATTTTGCAAAGTTCTGCGGGTTGTAGGTTAAAGCCTCCACCCATGGCAATCCAAGACCTAGATCCCTTAATGTCTTTACCTATGACAAATGTGGCCAACATTAACAAGATCCCAAATGCATATGCCAGATTAGCAAATGCAGTAAAGAGTTTGCTATCGGCCATGAGAATAAACGCCGCAACCAGCGTACAGAATCCTGCAAAAATTAATTGTTTGCTATAATTGGTTTTGCCACCCAAAAACAATTGCATCCAATTAGTTCCACTACGGTATTCTACCATGAAAACGCAAAGTATGCCAATGGCCACCAAAATGGCATAGAGTGCCACTACGGTCCAGTCAACTCCCTTAGATACAGAACTATTTCTACTACTCATGTTAGACCTTTGATTTTTTTACTTTAAACCTGTCATCTGCATGAAGGAATAAAGCGGTATTGGCTATGTTGGATTTTTTGGGATCCTTACTCTTTTTTGGTTCTTCCTTAGTTGGGGCAATTTCCAATTGTACCTCTGTTGATTTTTTGTTGATGCCAGGATTCTTGTCTGCATTCTTGTCTGTATTCTCTTCTTCCTCGTTTATCTCGGCTGCTTTGTTGGCGGCTTCCATAGCCAATTTTGCTTGACGTTGGTTGTCTTTGCGCACATACCATTCTTTGATAGCAGATGGTACCAAATCTGCATTGGAAATTCTTTCAACCTCTGCCAATCTATCTGTGGCAATGGTATCATTCAAATATTTTTCCATCATAAAGGCGCCAATAGGACCAGCCCATGTAGAACCATATCCAGCATTTTCTACAATTACTGCTACAGCAATGGTAGGATTGTCTTTTGGTGCAAAGCAAACAAATAAAGAGTGGTTTTTTCCGTGTGGGTTTTGTGCCGTTCCTGTTTTGGCGCAGTATTCCACACCTGGTACTTTAATGCCTGCTGCAGTTCCATACACAGTTACATCATGCATACCGTCGTGAACAGCGCGGAATACCGTATCAGATGCATGTGTTACAATGTGTTTCTTGCGATATTTTGCCAAGAATGCTTTATCGGCTTCTTCTTCGTGTTCAATACTGTCTACAAAATGCGGTGTATAATAAGAACCCTTGTTGGCAATCACGCACATCATATTGGCCAACTGCATGGGTGTTGCCGTCATTTTATCCTGGCCAATACCCAAGGTTAAAATGGTACAGCTATTCCATCTATTCCTTCCATAAACTTTATTATATACAGCGGTATCAGGTACACTAGCTTTGTCTTCAGAAGGTAGATCCACATCTAGTTTGGTTCCCATACCAAAAGCATTCATGTATTCCTTCCATTTTAAATAACCACCAGTGGGATTTTTATAATCAGAGTTGTCAATGGCTTTTCTAAAAACATCGGAGAAATATGAGTTACATGAATTAGCCAAGGCCAAACGCAGATTAGCCGCGTGTCCTGCATTTTTGTGTTCACACCTAACAAGTACACCGCAGTTGGTATAAGAGCCATAACAAGCAACACCATAGTTGGGTGTAATTAATCCTTCATCAAGTGCAATAACGGCGCCAAGAGGTTTAAAGGTAGATCCCGGAGGATACTGACCCTTGATGGCGCGGTTAAACATGGGGCGCGCGGTGTCAAGTAACATCCTGCCTAGGTTCTTTCTTCGCGCGGAACCTGTGAGGTCATTGGGGTTGTAGTTGGGGCTTGATACCATGGCAATAATGCCCCCGGTTTTGGGATTAATGGCTACTGCCGATCCAATCTTATTGGCTAGTAATTTTTCTGCTAATTGCTGCACTTCTACATCCACACTAGTATAGAGGTTTCTTCCTGCTACGGCGGTGGTATCAAACATCCCGTTTTCATAGGAACCTTGAATTCTACTTTTATTATCCCGGATATAGCGCTTAATACCACGGACACCCATTAGCACTTTTTCATAGGTTCTTTCTAGTCCATTCATACCCGCATAGTCTCCCATCTCATAACCTTCTTCGCGATGCTTTCTCAAAAAGCTAGTATCTACTTCCGCAATATATCCCAAGACCTGTGCGCCTGTATTATAAGGATAAGTTCTAACGGATCTGTCTATCAAGTTAAAGCCTGGGAACTTGTACATGTTCTCATAAAGCTTGGCAAATAGTTCTTGGGTAAGTAGGGCTTCAAACACAGAAGGCTTTACACTGGTATTCTTGAATATAATTTCGCGCATGCGTTTTTTATATTCTACTGTGTCAATATTCAAGAGTTGACAAAGTGCCAAAGTATCTGTGCCTTTTGATTCTACAGGAGTTACCACAAGATCATAGCTAATGGTATTCTCCAGCATGGCTTTGCGCTTTCTATCAAAAATGATCCCCCTGTCTGGGTAGATAATTTTTCTATAAATAGCATTATTCTCTGCGGCCAATTTGTATTTGGCAGAGAATACTTGCAGGTTGATTAATTGAATCAGTATGATAACAAATACAGCTCCAAATATAATTTGCACCACCCGGCCCCTGCTTTGATTGAATACAGACATAGAGAAATATTATACAATTAGATAGATAGTTATGCTTTGTTGGTACGGAACTTGGCCTTTCTGAAAAACAACATTTCCGTAATAAAAATCAACAATAGGCTTACAGCTGTTGTTCCTGCTACTTTGCCCAAGAAATAAACAAAATTTCCAAATTGCAACCATTCAATTAATACCAACAAGAAATGATGGATAAAAGTTAGCAGGGCTACATACAAACTATATGGCGCCCATCCCATACTCTTGATACTAGGCTCTAAATAACTGTGTTCAGTAGTGTCTTGTGGAATCAATAAATTAAGCAAGAATGGTCGCAGATAGGCAATCAAAACACAGGGTGCTGCGTGTAAACCGGCGGAGCCTGTAAAATAATCTAGGGTCAATCCAAAGGCAAAACTGATTAACAACAACACAAATCGATTGGTATTAAAAGGCAGCCAAAGTATGTATAGAAAATAGATATAAGGAATGATAAATTGATGCAGGGGTGTCACCTCATTGAGGATGAACACCTGAAACAGAATGAACAGGATAAATCGGAGTATATTTTTTATAAGGTCACTCATGGATTCTTTTCTGTACTGTTTTCAATGGTCATTTGTTCAGCGTAACCTGTGTTATTCACCAAGTACACATATTGCAGGGCAAAGAAATTAGTGCTTGTTTTTACTTTTAGGGTAAAGAAGTTACTAGTAGGGTCTGCCACCACACTATACACCGAGCCCACCATCAAATGAGAAGGAAAGTTGGCACTATAGGTACTAGTTAAGACCGTATCACCCTTATTAACCTTGGAACTCTTGGGAATATTCTTCAAAATCAAATAAGAGGGGTCTACACCATCCCATTCAATGCTTCCTGCGTTATTGTCTTTTTTGAGCATAGCACTTACCCTACTATTGCGATGCAATAGGCTCATGACTTTGGAATTGTTCTCACTCACGGCTACTACCACACCCACAATACCATTAGACCCTATTACAGCCATCCCTTTTTTTACACCCTGTAAACGGCCCCTTTCAAGGGTTAGATAATTGTTTTGAAGGGTTAGGGTATTGCCAATTACTTTAGCGGGCATGACACTGTATTTCCTACTTCTACCCAAACTGTCTTTCATGAGACTATCTATCAATACTTTGTAACTACTATCTGGCCCCTGAAAATTGGAAGGCAATAGATTTCGTAAGCGGGCATTTTCTTCTACCAATTGTTGGTTGGTTTCTTTTAGAGAGAAATAGTAGCGCCAGTTATTGTATTGCTTATTGAACTTGCCAGTAGATTCTTCAGCTATTTCTGAGAAGAAGACCTGATGGGTTTTACTGCTATTACTCAACATGACAATGCACACAATTTCCAGGATCAGAAATCCAAGGAAATTGAAATTGCGTTGTATGAATAGGAAAATATTTTTCACAGCGGTATTTCGGGCCAGTTATAGATACCTGTAACGTAATAATTAACCGGCTATTGCATTTGGGCCTATTTATCTCATGATAAAAGGAAAACGCTGATAATTCTTCAATGCCAAACCTGTTCCGCGAACCACACTTTTCAATGGATCATCGGCAATATGTACGGGTAATTTAATCTTGGCACTCAAACGCTTATCCAAACCGCGTAAAAGGGCTCCACCGCCAGTAAGGTATAATCCCCTGCGATAAATATCGGCGGCCAACTCTGGAGGGGTGGTTTCTAAAGCTTTTAGAATGGCTTCTTCTATTTTGAAGATACTCTTGTCTAGTGCTTCAGCAATTTCTTGGTAGCTCACCATGATCTGCTTTGGAATACCTGTTACCAGGTCACGTCCGTTTACTGGCATATCATCTGGAGGATTGTCTAAATCCTTCATAGCTGCACCAACAGTAATCTTGATTTGTTCTGCAGTACGCTCACCAATCAACAAACTATGGTATCGACGCAGCGCTTCCATAATATCAGCAGTGAACTCATCACCCGCAATACGGATACTCTGGTCACAAACAATACCCGCCAAGGCAATCACGGTAATACCGGTGGTACCACCACCAATATCAATGATCATATTACCAACGGGTTCTTCTACGTCAATTCCAATACCCAGGGCAGCTGCCATGGGTTCATGAATCATGTATACTTCTTTGGCACCTGCTTGCTCAGCACTATCGCGCACCGCACGTTTTTCCACTTCCGTAATAGAAGATGGAATACAGATGACCATGCGCCAGCTTGGTGGAAACAAAGGCTTTTTGGGATAAATCATTTTGATCAATTCCCTAATCATCAGTTCTGCCGCGTTAAAGTCCGCAATTACCCCGTCTTTTAAAGGTCGAACGGTACGGATACTTTCGTGTGTTTTTTCGTGCATCATCAACGCACGTTTGCCCACAGCCAAAACTTCCTTTGGATTGTTGCGGTTTAGGGCCACAATAGAGGGCTCGTTCACCACCACTTCATCGTTATGGATAATTAGGGTGTTGGCAGTCCCTAAGTCTATGGCAATCTCTTGAGTAAAAAAACTAAACAATCCCATTGTATATAATTAGTTCGAATATAATAAATGAATGCTTGCAAAGGTGTCTTAAATAAATGGAATTAACAAAGCCGAAATGCTTGATTTATCAAGTACTTCAAGGTTATTAACAAGCCATTCTGATTAATGTGGATTAGCCCGGGAATTCGTAGCCAATATCCCTGCGATAATACATGCCCTCAAAATCTATTTTTTCTAATAAGTCCTTTGATTTTTGAACCGCTTCTGTAAGCGTGTTACCATAAGAACTCACCGCCAACACCCTTCCACCATTAGTTTGCAAAGTATTACTTGCAAATTTGGTGCCAGCATGGAAAACCAGTGTTTCTGCGCCTTTCTGGGCATTGAGCTCTGCCAATCCGGTAATCGGAATTCCTTTTTGGTAATCGCCAGGATAGCCACCGCTTACAGCCATAACCGTAGCGCAACACCTAGAATCAAAATTGATATTCACATCGGCCAAAGTGCCATTGTCCATGGCGGCAAACAAACTCACCAAATCCGTGTCTAGTAAGGGCATCACCACTTCTGTCTCAGGATCTCCCATGCGGCAATTGTATTCAATGACCCAGGGTTCACCACCCACGTTCATCAATCCAAAAAAGATAAATCCGTGATAAATCAGGTTTTCTTTGTCCAATCCGGCAACGGTAGGCTCAATGATTTTTTTGGTTACTTTTTCCATGAAAGCCTCGTCCATAAAGGGAACTGGGCTTACGCAACCCATACCACCGGTGTTTAATCCGGTATCGCCCTCGCCAATTCTTTTGTAATCTTTGGCATGACCAATAATTTGGTAGTCCTTACCATCAGTTAATACAAAAACGCTCACTTCAATCCCGTGCAAAAACTCTTCCACCACCACTTTGCTGCTAGCTGCCCCAAATTGTTGGCGGATGATCATTTCTTCAAAGCTGGCCAAAGCTTCCTCCGTAGTTTGGGCAATAATCACACCTTTTCCAGCTGCCAGACCGTCTGCTTTGAGCACCACAGGCAGGCTATGTGCTGCTATATAGGCTTTTCCCGCTTCATATTCTTCCTTAGTAAATTCGGCATAAGCGGCTGTGGGAATGCCCTGGCGCTGCATGAATTTTTTGCTAAAAGCCTTACTGCCCTCTAATTGCGCAGCTTGGGCCGATGGGGCAACCACGGTAATATGTTGCAATTCTTGGTGGTTTTGGAAAAAATCATAGACCCCATTCACCAATGGATCTTCTGGTCCCACCACCAACATGCCAATCTTTTCTTCCAGACAAATGGTTTTGATAGCTTCAAAATCATTGACCCCAACGGGGATATTCTTTCCAAATTGGGCCGTTCCGGGATTGCCCGGTGCAATAATCAACTGATCACAATGATGACTCTGACTCATTTTCCAAGCCAATGCGTGTTCCCTTCCTCCGGATCCCAACAATAATATGTTCATAATGCTATTTTGCTAGCGCGAAAGTAGAATTTTAAGTGCTCAAATACAGCTTTCAGAACCGGATATTGATTTAATCACTATTTTGGCCCACCCAACCGGGAAATTTGACAACGAAAACTAGCTGTATGACTCAGGAAAACCTGCAAAAAGGGCATCCCAAAGGATTGTATGTATTGTTTGCAACAGAAATGTGGGAGCGTTTCAACTATTATGGCATGCGTGCCATATTGGTCTTGTTTATGACCAAGGCACTCTTGTTTGACAAGGTCTTTGCTTCTAATCTCTATGGTAGTTACACTTCCTTGATTTATTTGACACCCTTGATTGGGGGCTATATTGCTGACCGTTATTGGGGTAATCGCCGAAGCATTATTGTGGGCGGGATAGTCATGGCCATTGGAGAATTTATCCTGTTTTTTTGTGGTTCCCTCTATGCTACATCGCCGGATACGGCATCCTTATTATTTTTCTCCGGTCTTGGTTTCATGATTGCGGGTAATGGTTTTTTCAAACCCAATATCTCTTCCATGGTGGGTCAATTGTATCCAAAAGGAGATAATAGAATTGACTCTGCGTATACCATTTTTTACATGGGCATTAATACCGGTGGTGCGCTAGGGCCCTTTGTTTGCGGCTTTTTTGGAGACACGGGCAATCCAGCAGATTTTAAATGGGCATTCTTAGCAGGTGGGATTGGTATGATTATTAGTGTACTTACCCTGCATTTTTTGAACAACAAATATGTGATTGATCCAGATAAAAAAATCATTGGGCTAACGCCCGATGGTGCTCCCAAGAAGTTCCTGAATCCAGTGGTGATGGTGGTGGGTATGGCCTTGCTTTCTCTAACTACCATTGGACTTTTATACATTGACGCCAAAGTGGTGAACTATTTGTTTTACTTCTTGATTGGTTGCATTGTTTTAATTGCCGTGATTATCTATTCCGATAAAACACTGACCAGCACGGAAAAGACAAGGGTTTCTGTGATATTTACGGTTTCCTTTTTTGTGATCTTTTTCTGGTCTGCTTTTGAACAAGCGGGAGCATCTTTGACTTTTTTTGCAGAAGAACAAACCCAGCGTGACCTAGGATTCTTCACTGTTCCAGCCAGTTTTTTCCAGTCTTTGAATAGCATGTTTGTGGTTGGGCTAGCACCATTATTTGCCTGGTTATGGATCAAGTTGGGTAAACGCGAACCCGCTTCTCCTTACAAAATGGCCATTGGTTTATTCTTATTGGCCCTGGGTTATCTCTGGATAGCTTTTGGTGTAAAAGACGTACAAGCCAATGTAAAAGTGAGCATGATCTGGCTCATTGGAATGTATATGATGCATAGCATGGGAGAGCTTTGTTTATCGCCCATTGGGCTAAGCTTGGTGAACAAATTAGCACCCATCAAATTTGCCTCCTTACTCATGGCGGTATGGTTTACGGCCAATGCATTTGCCAACAAATTAGCAGGTGTTTTGAGCGGTTATTATCCCGATGGAAAAACCACTTCTTTTCTGGGTTACCAGATAGCCAACTTATATGATTTCTTCATGCTCTTCCTAGGCATGGCCGGGGTAGCATCACTGGTCTTATTCTTCCTATCCAGTAAGTTGAAAAAAATGATGTAATTAGAAAAGGCGGTGTTCATCATCGCCTTTTTTATGCCGTATATTTATACCTGATTAAATTCATGCTATGTCAGAAATGAAAAAACAATTCAAACCATTTGTGGCCCCTGAAACACAGATGAAGGAACTAACCGTTAAGTCTATTTTAATGGGTAGTTTGTTTGGTGTCATCTTTGGTGCTGCTACCGTGTATCTAGCGCTGAAAGCGGGTTTGACCGTATCGGCTTCTATTCCCATTGCGGTAATTGCCATTACACTGGGAAGAAAATTTTTGAAGACAACCATTCTTGAAAACAATATTATTCAAACCACGGGTTCTGCGGGAGAAAGCATTGCAGCAGGTGTTGCATTTACGCTTCCGGGATTTTTGTTTTTATCATCTCCCGATAGCGCGGAATATTTTAATTATCTCACCATTTTAATCCTGGCCATTGTAGGTGGTTTGTTAGGAACCTTGCTCATGGTGCCTTTGAGAAAAGCCTTGATTGTAAACGAACACGATAACCTGCCTTATCCAGAAGGCACTGCCTGCGGCGATGTATTAAAAGCAGGAGAGAAGGGGGGCGATTTTGCCAAGACTGCTTTCTGGGGTTTGGGAGTAGCATTTGTCTATGCCCTTTTACAAAAAGTATTACACGTAATTGCGGAGACCCCTTATTGGGCTACCAAACAAACCAATAAGTTTTTCCCATCGGCAAAAGTAAGCGGAGAGATTACTCCTGAATACTTGGGGGTTGGGTATATAATTGGTCCCAAGATTGGAGGCGTATTGGTAGCAGGTGGTGTACTGAGTTGGTTGGTCTTTATTCCACTCATGTCTTCACTAGTACCACCGGATGTAATTGCTACACAGCTAGTAAAACTGGGCTATTTGGCCGATATTACTAAAGCGGGAGGTAAGGGTAATTGGGATCCCATTGCCCACCAATTTGCAGATTATTCTGCTGCAGTGTATTATGCGTTTATTCGCCAGATAGGAGCGGGTACAGTAGCTGCAGGGGGTATTATCACTTTAATCAAAACCATCCCTACCATTGTAAAATCTGTAAAGGGAAGTGTAGCTTCTTTGAAAGCAGAAAAAGGCGATGGGGCTGCTGCTGTATTGCGCACAGACAAAGACTTGAGTTTAAAATGGGTAGGTTGGGGAAGCCTTGGTTTAATTGCCCTGATTACCGTATTGCCACAAGTACCAGGTGATAGCATCATTCAAAAATTATTGATTGGAGTATTGGTCATCATATTTGGAGCATTGTTTGTAACCGTTTCTTCTAGAATTGTAGGATTGATTGGTTCTTCCAATAACCCCATCAGTGGAATGACTATTGCTACTGTCATGGGTACCAGTTTGATTTTCTTGAGTGTGGGTTGGACTGGTCAATCATATGAACCATTGGTGCTAGTGGTTGGTGGGATGATCTGCATCGCGGCAGCAAATGCCGGAGCCACTTCTCAGGATTTAAAAAGTGGTTACATTGTAGGTGCCACACCACGAAACCAGCAAATAGCTTTATTTGTGGGTGCCATTGTTTCATCCATTGTAATTGGTTTAACCGTGAAATTCTTGGACAAACCTTCTTCTGAAATGTTGAGCCAAGGCATTCATCATGCCATTGGTACAGAAAAATATCCTGCGCCTCAAGCTACGCTCATGGCTACTTTGATCAAGGGCATCCTTTCTCAAAACCTAGATTGGCAATATGTATTTGCTGGTGTATTCTTGGCCGTTACCATGGAACTCTGTGGTATCAAGTCTTTGAGCTTTGCAGTGGGTGCTTATTTACCATTAGCAACTACTTTGCCCATCTTTATAGGAGGAGCTATTAGAGGGATTGTAGAAATGAAACAAAGCAAAGCAGGTGAAACCAAGTCTGCAGAAGAAGAGGAATTGGGTAAGGGTAATTTATTTGCAACTGGTTTGGTTGCAGGTGGAGCTGTTGCGGGAGTTGTGATTGCTTTTATAGCAGGATCTGATGGGGGAGAAAAATTCCTAAATGCCGTGAGTCTGGAATCCAGCATTAGTACCGCATTATCACATGGGGGCTATTTTATACTAGGCACAGTTATGTTTGCTGCCATGGGCACTATTCTCTATAAAGTGGCCTTGAAAAAATAAATACCTGTTAAGAATAGATTAAATACTAGTCCCGCAGCCCAAAAACTGCGGGATTTCTTTTTGGTAGGTTAAACCTTTGGGAACAATAACCATCCAAAAACAAAGCTAGTCACATGAACCCCCAAAGGATGCTTAAGACTTTTACAGTTGGTGCTGGATTTACCCTGCTTTTTGCTTTTACGCAAGCGCATCAGCAGGGCGGTAATGCCAAGATTAAAATGCCCTATAAAAAAGCGGGCTTAAATACCCGTCAAGCTGCGGCCCACTTATTGAGTAGATTTAGTTTTGGTGCCAGACCTGGTGAAGTAGATGCGGTAACAGAAATGGGATTAGAGAACTGGTTAGTACAACAGTTGGAAGGAGGGTTAAATGACAGCGCTGCCAATGAGCGATTGAAGAATATGAATGCCCTCCAGTTGAGTAATGAAACCATTGCCAATACCTATATGACTCCTCCCCAAGTATTGCGTTTGGCGGTTAGGAATAAATTGGTGGTTAGAGATTCAGTAAAGGGTCAGGATAAACCAGAATATCGGGAACAGATAAGACAGTTGATGGTTCAACAAGGCTTAAAACCATTTGTAGAATTACAGACTCAACTGATTAACCAAAAAATTATTCGCGCAGCTTATGGGGCTAACCAATTGCACGAAGTGTTGACCGATTTTTGGTTCAACCATTTTAATGTATCACTCACCAAACCACAGTGTCAGCAATTTATTCTAACATTTGAACGTGATGCTATAAGGCCAAATGTGACTGGCAATTTCAAAGACATGTTGGTGGCAACTGCCAAACACCCTGCCATGTTGGAATACTTAGACAATGCATCAAGTGTTTCTGACAACAATGGACTAGCAAAAAATCCTAGAAGAATTCAACAGCAAAATAATCTAAACAAGGCTTTAGAAGCACGCATGGGCGATAGTTCTATGATGAACAATGCCATTGCACAACAACTTGTCAATGCCAAACGCGTTCAAGGATTGAATGAAAACTATGCGCGTGAAGTTATGGAATTGCATACACTTGGCGTTGATGGTGGTTATACCCAAAAAGACGTTACAGAAGTAGCGCGTGCTTTAACAGGATGGGCTGTGAAACCATTGCTAGACGATGGTCCTGGAAAAAGACTCTTGGATAGAACCAATCAAGAACAGATGCAGAAAAGGGGCTTTGTGTTGGAAAATGATTTTTTATTCCGTGCAGACAAACACGATGAGGGAGAGAAGCTGATCTTGGGTAAAACATTTGACGGTAAAGGAGGCTACCAAGAAGGGATGGAAGTGTTAGATATGTTGAGCCGTCAAAAAGCAACTGCCAAATTTATCAGTAAAAAATTGGCTACCCGTTTTGTTAGTGACCAACCTTCAGATGCCTTGGTGCAAAAAATGGCGGATCGTTTTTTAAAGACCGATGGTAATATTAAGCAAGTCTTGATTACCATGGTTGAAAGTGTAGAGTTCTGGCAAACAGACGCTTTACGTGAAAAAATCAAATCTCCTTTTGAATTAGTGATTAGTGCCGTTAGGTCTACTAACGCCGATTTAAAACAACCCTTTCAAGTATTCAACTGGTGTAGTAGAATGGGACAAAGATTCTATTATTATCAAGCCCCAACAGGTTTTCCGGATAAAGCTAGCTTCTGGATCAATACAGGTTCTTTGTTAAACAGAATGAATTTTGGATTGGCATTTGCAACTGGAAAAATCCCAGGCATTAGTGTAAATCTTTTGGCATTGAATCAGAACCATGAACCAGAAAGCGCTGAAGCGGCTTTGAAAACCTATAGCCAATTGCTCTTGCCAGAAAGAAATCAAGAAGAAAATATTAAAAGGCTTACGGCCATGCTTGCAGACCAATCTGTGGCAGACAAAATTGAGGCAGCCAGTGCCAAACATCCTAGTAATGTAACCATGGATGAGTCTGATGCCATGAGCATGAACAAGAATTTGAACAACAAACAACAACAAAGAAATGACCGCAACGCCATGAATAGGAAAGACAAACCCTTTACCATGGCTTATCAAAATGGCAATAACAACACTGTGTCACAAGTGGCTGGTGTGATCATTGGTTCACCTGAATTTCAAAGAAAATAAACCCTTCCTATGATACATCGCAGAGCATTTATGAAATCTGGCGCAATGGCGCTTTTTGCTACGGGGTTTGGTGGGTTGCCTAACTTTATTGCATCGGCCGCTAGCGGCCAAAAGATCTTGCAGCCTTATAAAAAAAATAAGGTCATGGTCTGTATTTTTCAACGCGGTGCCATGGATGGATTAATGGCAGTTAGCCCTTATGCTGACCCCAATTTAAAAATCTTACGTCCTGGTTTGTATATGAGTCCCTTAGAAAAAGAGGGTGCGCTTTTTAATCTTGATGACCATTTTGGTTTGCACCCTGCCATGGCTGCTTTGCAACCATTTTATACAGAAAAACGCATGGCCATTGTACATGGTGTAGGTAGCCCTAATAATACACGTAGCCATTTTGATGCGCAGGATTATATGGAAGCCGGAACCCCCTTTAACAAAGGCACGGCCAGTGGTTGGCTCAACAGGGTTGCGGGTTTAATGGGTCATGATGCTACCCCATTTAGGGCGGTGAGTTTGACCAATGCATTGCCTAGAAGTTTCTATGGAGACAATGAGGCATTGGCCATTAGCAATTTGCAGGATTTTGCCATTCAAATGCGTAATAATCCCATGGCTGGCAAAACCGTGTCTCAATCTTTTGAAGACCTCTATGATCAAACTTCCAGTAACCTCCTAAATAAAACTGGTAAAGAAAGTTTTGACGCCATGAAAATGTTGAACGTCAACGAACTCAAAAATTATCAACCCGCCAAAGACGTTGTGTATCCGCAAACGGCATTGGGTAATTCTCTTAAACAAATTGCAGTACTGATTAAAATGCAAGTTGGTTTGGAGCTGGCTTTTGCAGAATCTGGCGGATGGGATACCCACGTGAATCAGGGTACCACCAATGGTGCTTTTGCTAGAAACCTAAAAGACTTTAGTGACTCCATTGCGGCTTTCTGGAAAGACCTGAGCGCTTATCAAGATGAAGTTACCGTAATGACCATGACTGAGTTTGGAAGAACAGCGCACCAAAATGGAACAGGCGGTACCGATCATGGAAGGGCATCTTGCTTATTTGTGTTGGGTAATGATGTAAAAGGAGGTCAAGTATATCAAAATATCAAGTCTTTGGCCAAAGAAGACTTGGAAGACAAGCGTGACTTGCCCGTTTCTACTGATTTTAGGGCCGTATTTAGCAATGTAGCCCAGTCTCATTTAAAACTGCAAAATAGCAAGGGATTATTCCCCGATTGGAACGGTAAACCACTTGATTTGATGCGCGGTTAAATTGGTTATTGTCTGCTCCCTATATTTGCACAAATAGTTATATGGAGCATTTATTAACCGTAGAGAGTCTGATTAGTTTTTTGGTATTGGTTATCTTGGAAGTAGTTCTGGGAATTGATAATGTGATTTTTGTATCCATTATCCTCAATAGGCTACCCCAAAAAGACCAAAAAAAGGGTAGGCTTGCTTGGATGATTACGGGCATTATCATGCGCTCCATTTTACTATTTGGTCTAAGCTGGTTAATCTCTCAAAAAGGTAAACCCTTGTTTACCATTATGAATAAACCCTTTGATTTGGCCAGTTTGGTTATGATTGCTGGAGGTTTGTTTTTGATTTATAAAACGGTGAAAGAAATTCACCACAAATTGGAAGGCGATGCTGATTTGGAAGCTGGCATTAGCACCAAGCCCCTGACATTTGGCGCTGCTGTAATGCAAATTATGCTGATTGATATGGTCTTTAGTTTTGACAGTATTATTACTGCTGGGGGTACGGCCAAACACGTAGAAATCATGATTGCAGCGGTGGTAATTGCTATGATTGTGATGTTCCTTTTCAGTCCCTTTATTTCTGCTTTTATACACAAACATCCTACCTTAAAAATGTTGGCCCTTTCATTCCTGGTAATGATTGGTTTGGTATTATTGGTAGAAGGATGGGATAGTGAACGCGCGCACGATTTACAGCTCAAGAACTATATCTATTTTGCCATGGCATTTAGCTTTGTGGTAGAAATCATGAACATGAAGGAGCGTGTGAAACGCAGGCCTGTTCAGCTAAGGGAACCAAAAATCCCCGAGCCGCATCAGCCCGGGGATCAAGCAAAATAATATTAAAACCCACCCCGCCCTTCGGGCACCCCTCCCGAGAGGGGATTATGAGGGAACCCACCCCGGCCTTCGGGCACCCCTCCTGAGAGGGGATTATGAGGGAACCCACCCCGGCCTTCGGCCACCCCTCCCGCAAGCGGTAGGGGAACTAACTGTTTTATGGTTAGAGTTTTCCGCGTTTAATTTCCTCTACTACGGTTGGATCAAGCAGGGTAGAGATATCTCCTACATTATCCAAATCGCCCTCGGCAATCTTGCGCAATATTCTACGCATGATTTTACCACTGCGGGTTTTGGGTAGACCACTTACAAATTGAATCTTATCTGGTTTGGCAATAGCACCAATGATTCTGGTAATGGTTTGGTTCAAATCCTTTCTAATCATTTCAGCAGTACCATGGGTGTCTTGTCCGTGTGAACCTTGGTAGATGACAAAAGCATAGATACCCTGACCCTTGATATCGTGCGGATAACCAACCACAGCGCTTTCCACCACACCACTGTGCATATTAATGGCGTTCTCTAATTCGGCTGTTCCAATACGGTGTCCGCTCACATTCAGTACATCATCCACTCTTCCGGTAATTCTAAAGAATCCGTTCTTGTCTTTTAGTGCACCATCTCCGGTAAAATACATACCAGGATAGGTTGCAAAATAATTGGTGCGGCATCTTTCATGATCACCATAAGTGGTTCTTAAAATACCAGGCCAAGGACTCTTGATGCAAAGATTTCCTGAAACGGTTTCTTCACCTTCTTGAATAATTTCCTGTCCCTTCTCGTCTACCAACACCATTTCTAGTCCTGGCATGGGTAGGGTAGCCCAACTTGGAACAGCAGGAGTAATACCCGCCATATTGCTGATTAAAGTACCACCGGTTTCTGTTTGCCACCAAGTATCCACTACTGGGCAATTGTTCTTACCCACGTGTTCACTATACCAATGCCAGGCTTCTTCATTAATGGGTTCACCCACGGTGCCCAACACTTTCAAGCTGGTCAAATGCTTGCCCTGCAAGGGTCCTAGACCATAACCCATTAAGCTGCGAATAGCGGTTGGTGCAGTATAGAGAATATTTACTTTGAATTTGTCTACTATGTCCCAGAACCTACTGGCGTCTGGGAATGTTGGTACGCCTTCAAACATCAGGGTAGTAGCACCTGCACTTAGCGGACCATACACTATATAACTATGACCCGTAATCCATCCAATATCTGCCGTGCAGAAATGAATATCTCCGGGTTGGTATTGGAATACATTTACAAAAGTATAATTGGTATAGACCATATAGCCACCGCAGGTATGCACCACACCCTTGGGCTTACCAGTTGAACCTGATGTATACAAAATGAACAAGGGATCTTCTGCATCCATTTCCTCAGCAGGAAAATCGTGCAGGCCCATGGTCTCTACTTTTTTAATCTCATCTTCCCACCAAAGATCCCGGCCCTTAATCATTGAGACAGGCGTTCTGGTTCTGGTGCAGACAATCACTTTTTTTACGGTTCTATTGCCAATCAAAGCATCGTCAATGACAGACTTTAATGGAATGTCTTTGGCACCTCTAAAAGCGCCATCACAAGTAACAATATATTCGGCTTGTGCATCGTACAAACGATCCGCAATACTTTGGGCAGAGAATCCTCCAAAAACCACGCTATGAATGGCTCCAACACGCGCACATGCCAATACAGCTATAGCCAGTTCAGGAATCATACCCATATAAATACAAACACGGTCTCCTTTTTTTACCCCATTGTTTTTGAGTACATGTGAGAACTGACAAACTTTTTCGTACAATTTTTTATAGGTAATAATTCTATGATGTTCTTCCGGATCATTGGGCTCCCAAATCATGGCAGGCATGTCTCCATGTTTTTCCAAATGCCTGTCTAAGCAATTCTCAGTGATATTTAATTTACCACCTTTGAACCATTCTATTTTGGGTTCTGTAAAGTTCCAGTTGAGCACTTCGTCCCATTTTTTACGCCAGGTAAAATTTTCGGCAATTTCTCCCCAGAATCCGGCAGGGTCTTCTATACTTCTTTTGTAATCGGCTTTGTACTGATCGTAAGATTTGATCTGATAAGGATAAGACATGATCCAGTTATTTTATAGCAAATGTTAGGAATGTAAATATACGCTAATCCTTTGCTTGGTAAAACCACAGGAATCATGTAAGTTTCAACCTAATTGTAAAACGATTACAGCACAAGCATCCCACATGAAAGAAACTAAAAGCATTTGGAAGATTATCGGCGCCTCATCACTTGGAACCCTGATTGAATGGTACGACTTCTACATTTTTGGATCCCTAGCCACTGTATTGGCTAATCAGTTTTTCCCCAAAACCAATCCCACTGCGGCATTGCTCTCAACACTGGCAACATTTGCGGCAGGTTTTATAGTAAGGCCTTTTGGTGCTTTATTCTTTGGCCGCTTGGGCGATTTAATAGGACGTAAACACACATTTCTTTTAACCCTGGTCTTGATGGGAGGATCTACTTTCTTAATTGGTTGTATACCCAATTATGAAAGCATTGGATTCTTTGCCCCACTCTTGGTCTTGCTTTTGCGTTTATTACAAGGTCTGGCACTAGGTGGTGAATATGGTGGTGCTGCAACTTATGTAGCCGAGCACGCACCTGCCAATAGAAGGGGTTATTTTACTTCTTGGATTCAAACCACAGCAACCCTTGGTTTATTTATTTCCTTGGGCGTGATCCTGATTACCCGCCATAGCTTGGACGCTGACGCGGCCAAGTCTATTGCCAAGTTCAATGACTGGGGCTGGAGGGTGCCGTTCTTAGTGTCTATTATCCTGGTCTTTGTTTCTATTTATATCAGGATGAAGATGAATGAATCTCCTTTGTTTGAAAAACTCAAATCGGAGGGTAAGGTTTCTGTAAATCCACTCAAAGAAAGTTTTGGACACAAGACCAATTTGAAAATGGTTTTATTGGCCTTGTTTGGAGCCACCATGGGTCAGGGTGTGGTATGGTATACTGGTCAATTCTATGCACAATCTTTTATAGAGAATGTTTGTAAAATTGATTTTGACCAATCTCGTACTATTCTCATTTGGGCTATTCTATTGGGTACACCTTTCTTTGTGGTCTTTGGTGCATGGAGTGACCGTATTGGTAGAAAATGGATCATGCTTACTGGAATGTTCTTGGCCATTATTAGTTATCAGTTTTTATTCAAACAATTATTAAACCTTTCTAGTAATGAAGGCAAGGTAGAATTGGTAGACAAGAAAATTATCAATTCCAGTTTGGTGCAATTACCCAATGGAAAGGATACACTTAGAACCGTTACCAGCAAGGTCTTTTATGCCGATGGTATGAGTTTTGCCGAAACCAAGAAAGACACATTGTATGCAGATCCTGTGATGCATACCGTTAAGGCCGATGTGAAACTGGTGAAACTATTGGGTACTACTGATTATTGGAAAATGGTCTTCTATGTATTCTTGATGATTCTTTATGTAACCATGGTCTATGGCCCAATTGCAGCATTCTTGGTAGAACTATTCCCAACCAAGATTCGCTATACATCCATGTCTTTACCTTACCATATTGGAAACGGGGTATTTGGTGGTTTAACACCATTTATTGCAACCTTGCTCACCACTATTTATGCCAATGATAAATTAGCCGGACTTGCCTATCCCATTATCATTGCAGCAATTTGCTTGGTCATTGGAACCCTCTATATCAATAACAAGATTGATCCGGATGTAAACGACTAAGTTCTATTTTAAAATATTTAAATCACTAAGATGAATCAACTAAAAAGATATGCGGGCATTATTTGGATCTTATTGGGTCCATTAGCTGCTGTTTACCTGGTACGCACGGCCATGGCAGAAGTGGCCAAGAAACCTGTGATGGATACTTATATTCAATGGGGTGTTTTTATTGTAGTATTTATTCCTATTGCCTTGGGCATGTTGCTCTTTGGTTATTTTGCCTGGAAGGGAGAATATGACCATCTTCCAGAAAGCTCGGCAGAGATTGAAGAGGACTAGGCATTTACCAAAGCCTTAACCATCTTCCTATAGTCAAGTAAAGAGCATTGTATAAATTTGCGTAAACCTAGGGCATGAGTATTGAAGTCAGTGGATTGGGAAAAAACTATGGAACACAAAAAGCAGTGGACCAATTATCTTTTGTTTTAAACAAGGGAGAGATTGTTGGTTTTCTGGGTCCCAATGGTGCAGGTAAGAGTACTACCATGAAAATGGTCACTGGCTATTTGACCCCAGACACTGGTCTGGCAAAGGTTTGCGGCATTGATATAAGCGTTGACCCAATTGCAGCCAAACGTAAAATTGGCTATTTGCCAGAAGCCAATCCCCTTTATCATGAAATGTATGTGCGCGAGTACCTAGATTTTATTGCGGGTGTTCACGGCATTGCAGACAAAAAAAAGGCCATTGAATCCGTGATAGAATTAACTGGTCTGAGTCCAGAATCTACCAAGAAAATTGGACAATTGTCTAAGGGCTATAAACAACGCGTAGGTCTTGCGGCAGCGCTGATTCATGACCCTGAAGTCTTGGTCTTGGATGAACCCACTTCTGGTTTGGATCCCAATCAAATTGTAGAAATTAGAAACGTGATCAAAGCACAGGGCAGCAATAAAACGGTCTTGTTTTCTTCCCATATTTTACAAGAAGTTACTGCCATCTGTGATAGGGTGATTATCATACACAAGGGTCAAATGGTGGCCAATGACACCATTGCCAATCTTCAATCAGGAGGTAAGTCTTTGGAAACCGTTTTCCGCTCCTTGACCAATCAATAAGTCATGTCTACCATTCAAATCAAACCCATCACCACTTTAGAACAGCAACAATGGTGCGCGCGTTTGATGGCTGCTTCTGAACCTTGGATTTCTTTAAATAGAAGTTTTGAAGACGGTATGATTTTGATGCAACAACCTGTTGATGAAATACAGGCATTCATAGCCATGGAAGACTTAGAACCATTGGGTTTTGTGGTCATCAAATTAAAGGGGGCATTTGTAGGTTATATACAAGTGATTGCTGTATCGCCACAGGCAAGGGGAAAAGGCATTGGAACTTTGTTATTAAATTATGTAGAAGCCATCATTTTTCAGAAAAGCCCTAATGCGTTTATTTGTGTGTCTTCCTTTAACCATCGCGCCAGAAAATTATACGAATCCAGAGGCTACCAACTGTTAGGAACACTTGAAAATTACCTTGAAAATGGCTTTTCTGAGCATTTATTGCGCAAAACCATGGGTTCTATCAATGATTTCAGGGCAAAAAAGCTATCAAATGTGTAAATTGCACACGCTGAAGAAAAAAAGAACAATATTTTATAATCTTATAATCAATCAATCATGAGTTACATTGTTGAAGTACACGCCCGTCAGATTTTAGACAGTAGGGGTAATCCAACCGTTGAGGTAGACGTATTAACCGATGATGGTGCTATGGGCCGTGCTGCGGTTCCAAGTGGTGCCAGCACTGGTATTCACGAAGCAGTTGAGCTGCGCGATGGCGACAAGAAAAAATACGTTGGAAAAGGTGTTTTGAAAGCCGTTAAAAATGTGAACGATATTATTGCCGAATCTCTGATTGGTTACGATATTTCTCAGCAAGCTGCTATTGACCAAGTGATGATTGATTTGGATGGTACTAAGAACAAAGCCAAATTAGGGGCTAACGCTATCTTGGCTGTGAGTATGGCTGTGGCTAAAGCTGCTGCTGAAGAAGCTGGTCTTCCTTTGTATAGATATATTGGTGGTACTAACGCCAAAACATTGCCCATTCCAATGATGAATATCTTGAATGGTGGTGCACACGCTGATAATAAAATTGACTTCCAAGAATTCATGGTAATGCCTATTGGCGCTCCTTCTTTTAGTGAAGGTTTGCGTTGGGGTGTTGAGATCTTCCACGAATTAAAAAGCGTGTTGAAGAAAAAAGGCTTTAGCACCAACGTAGGTGATGAAGGTGGATTTGCCCCAAATATTCAAAGCAATGAAGAAGCCATTGAAACCGTATTGGAAGCTATTACCAAAGCAGGTTACAAAACTGGTTCACAGATTGTGATTGCTATGGATGCTGCCAACAGTGAATTATGGGATGGCAAGAAAAAGAAATATGTATTTAAAAAGAGCAGCGGTAAAGAAGTGAGCAGCGATCAGCTGGTGAAGTTCTGGGAAAGCTGGGTGAAAAAATATCCAATTGCTTCTATTGAAGATGGGATGGCTGAAGACGATTGGGCTGGTTGGAAAGCGCTTACTGACGCCGTTGGTAGCAAATGCCAATTAGTGGGTGATGACTTGTTTGTAACCAATGTAGACCGTTTACAAATGGGTATTGACAAGAAGATTGCCAATGGCTTGTTGGTGAAAGTAAACCAAATTGGTACTATTACTGAAACCATCAATGCAGTTTCTTTGGCTCAAAACAACGGTTATAATACCATCATGAGTCACCGCAGTGGTGAAACAGAAGACAATACCATTGCTGACTTGGCAGTAGCATTGAACTGTGGTCAAATCAAGACTGGTTCTGCTTCTAGGTCTGACCGTATGGCAAAATACAACCAATTGATTCGTATTGAAGAAGCCTTGGGTAGCACAGCGTTCTATCCTAAAGGAAAGATCAAATTTGGTACAAAATAAACAACTGTGGATTAATTGACAACCCGGATTAGAGTAGGAATGCCTATTTTTAATCCGGGTTTTCCTTTTAAAGATGCTAAAACAAGTCACCAAAATATTAGCCAATAAGTATTTTCTAGCTGGGGCTTTTTTCCTAGTTTGGATGTTATTTATTGATCAAAGAGACTTTTTTCAGCAAAGAGAAAGAAAAGCGGAATTGGCCAAACTGCAGGAAAAGAAACATTATTACCAGGACGAAATTGCCCATGCACGCAAAACCCTCAATGATTTACAAAGCAATCCGGCAGCATTGGAACAGTTTGCCCGTGAGCGCTACTTGATGAAAAAAGACGGCGAAGATATCTTCACTTTAGAGGATTCGGTAGCTGTTTCAAAATAAATCCCCCCAAATTACGTTCGGCAACTTTTTTTAATATTTCCGTAAGGGAATCCGGTTTGATGGCAATATAATCCAAGCATTGCCGTTTTAGTCTTACCGTATCCTCTTACACATAGTGCCATATTATGAACAAGATAAAAGAGGAGGATCTCATGAGCTATTTATATAACGATGCTTCGCCATTGGTGGCGGAAGCTATTGAACAGGCCTTAAAAGAAGACCCGTCTTTAAAGAATCAATTGGACTTGCTTAAGATTAGCATGAAGGCTTTAGATAAAGTCAAACTACAATCGCCTAGCAAAGCTTCCATAAAAGCCATTCTGAAATACGCAGCTGACAAGAACAAAGAGGCGTAATTTTGTCTACCCATGACAAAGAAAGAAAGGTATCAAACAGCCATTGCTTATTTTGAAGAGCAGATTCCCATTGCAGAAACGGAGTTGATTTATGACAATCCATTTCAGTTATTGGTGGCAGTAATTTTATCTGCCCAGTGCACGGATAAAAGAGTGAATCTTACTACGCCCTATATCTTTCAAAAATATCCAGATCCCCAAACCATGGCCTTGGCCAGTTTTGATGATTTGTTTCCTTTGATTAGAAGCATTTCTTATCCCAACAATAAGACCAAGCATTTGATAGGCATGGCCAATATGCTTTTGGAAAAATTTGAAGGAGAAGTACCTATGACGGTGGAGGAACTAGTTCAATTGCCCGGAGTAGGAAGAAAAACGGCCAATGTAATCACCAGTGTTATTGACAAACAACCCAATATGGCGGTGGACACCCATGTGTTCCGCGTATCAGCCAGACTGGGTTTAACCACCAATGCTACTACACCGTTGGCAGCTGAAAAACAACTCATCAAAAATATTCCCGCTGAATTGGTTCACAAGGCCCATCACTGGCTCATCTTGCACGGAAGGTATACTTGCTTAGCGCGATCGCCCAAATGCAACGAATGCGGTCTACAGTCTATTTGCAAGTACTATGCAAAAGCGGCTAAATAGTAACTACTTTTTGCCCCTAACCAATTTATAAGAATGGTCAACAAAACCCAATAGTTGTTTGGTAGGAATAGTTCCATCCACTACCACCGTATTCCAGTGTTTTTTATTCATATGGTATCCAGGAATTACTGCGGCAAATTCCTCGCGTAATTCAAGCGCCAGATCTGGATCACATTTTACATTGAATTGCAAGGGATGATTGTCTATCCCCACCAACAAAAACATTTTACCAAACACTTTATAGACCAAATTGTCTGGGCCAAAGGGAAGGGTTTCTTCCACATCGGCCAAGCCCAATGCATAATCTCTTAGTTGTTCTAGATCCATGATTAAGCAGTTGCTTCAGTGTATTGTTTGAAATTATTCAAGATGGCCTGCCATCCCATTTCTTGGAGGTCTAAAGAATTCACCTCTTCTCCTTCAAATATTTCTGTGATTTGAACACCAGCTTCTGTCTCTTTAAAGTTGATGATTACTTTTCTACCATCAGCAATATGATAGACAATCAACGATTCCACTAAGATTGATTCATAAGTGCCAGTAAAATCAAAAGAGAAACTGCCGTCTTTTGCGGCCATCAAATAATGAAATTCACCACCTACTTGCAAATCATTGGTAGCCGTTGGTGTATGCCAATCTGGGCTGGCATTATTCCACTGGCAAATATGGTCTGGCTGGGTCCAAAATTCCCATACTGTTTTTAATGGGGCATCTACAATAGTTTCTACAGTAATGGTATTATTTTCTTGGTTGATCATTTTAAAAATTTTGAGATTCAAAATAGGTAAGTAAATAAATGTTCCAACAAAATAAACAATCCTTTGGTAGTAGCAAATCCTATAACCAATTCTTTTATGAGTGGTTATTTTTTATAACTAAGTAGATTGATAAACAGTAACTGTATTTGTGAAGTCTAGGTTGTCCAAATCGGATTGTTTGATCATCAAATACAAACATCCATCTAGATAATTATTGATTTCTTTTTCTGGGCCTGAAACTTCACTGAATTGTTTATTCATTAAGTCTAGTTCAAAAAGCAGTCTCCAGTCTTTACTCAATTCTCCTTGTTCCACTAAAACTTGTTCAAGTGCTTCTGCGTCTTTTGGGTCATAATTAGGATCATACCACCCTTTGTGGTTTACTTTCAAAGTTGCTTCTAATAGTAAACAAGTTTGAATTTGACTTGGATGGCCTAAGAATTTTAAACCCTCAATTAGTATTTCACCTAAAGAAACAAGGCTTTCCAAGTTGGAATAATATTGGGTTTCATCATCATTCATTTGCTCGTAAGGCAATAAAGAAGATTCAAAAGGAGGTATACAAATTTTTTCAAAAATCATCATGTCATTCTGTTGAAATTCTCCATATTGAGAAAGCGCTTCGGGAATGACATGCGGAATAGGGTCGGTAATGTCTTCAGAAAATTCTACCAAAAGGTCAGTGATGTAGGTTAATGAATCTTCTTTTTTAATAACCCCGAATAGCAATAAAACCCCATCCTTTTTAATTTCTTTACTGCATTCCAACCATTGATTCACATCTTTTAAATGAATCTGACAAAGAAAAACCGGATATTCCCCATTTTTATCTTTGGGATAAATAAATGAACTACCAATGATAGGGTGTCCGCCAAAAAAAGATAATGATAATTCTTGTTGAGGAGGATGTGGTACTAAAATGCTTCCTAATCTAATGTTTTCTAAAATGAGGTCTTTAATAGGCTCCGGACTAGTAAACTGAACTAACTGCTTATATGCATCTAATCTTTTAAGTATGGGTGTTTGTATGTATTTATTTATCTCAATACTAAAACCGGCTTTTGGTTTTTCCAATCTTATTCTTTCCTGTGTTTTTTTAATCTGATCAAGATCTGCATTAAAAAGAATTACAGATACCAGATAAAAAGGGCTTGCCCTCTTTTTTGAAACTCTATGAATAGAACAATCTAAATGTAAGTAACCTGGAGGCAAGAAAATAAATCCATCCACAGTAGGTATTCCATCAATTGATTCAACTGTAAATGTCAGTTCTGATTTATTAGCATTGAAAGTTGAGTCGTGTATGATGCAACAAATCATAAATTAATTTTTTACCCTCACATAGGTCTCGCGAATAATATGGTCAATGCCCAGCTTCTCCACTTTTTCAATGCCTTCCTGAACCAAGGTGTCTGCCTTAATGCGGATAGTGAATTGGAATTTACCGCCTTCCCATTGTCGCGTATTAAAATATTCCAAGTGCTCGGTATAAGTGCTGTCTTTTAATTCATAGGTTCCGCCTCCGGCACTAAACTGTGCTTTGGCGCTGTCTTTACCCTGATTCAAGTCATGCGAGAAAAAGGCAAAATGCGTTCCATTAATGATCTTGATCATCTTCAAATCAGGATTGAAAGTAGACTTGGTACTATCTTTTTCTGTACTAGTTGCTGCCACCAATTGCCATGTTCCTTCTAGTGGTAATTTAACCGGTGTTGCTGGTTGTTGACAAGCAAAAAAGAACAACAATATTACGCTCGCTAATGCGATGTTTTTTTTGGTAAGCATGTAGGGATAATTTTTATGAATGTAATTAAAATTAACGCATGATTCCTAAAACAAAGAAGCAACCCGATTAGGAGTTGCTTCTGGTTGAACGTATTTAGTATAGGGGTTATAACAGTTTGTGCACCTGATCTACCAATTCAGACTTGGTGATAGGAATACCCATCACTTTGTTGTAAGGGATGGCATCAACAAAATATGCATCGCGGATAATTCTTACCAGCTGACCATTGTTGATTTCAGGTACCAATACTTTGTCAAAGTTTTTCAAGATCTCGCCTAAGTTTTTAGGGAAGGGACGCAGGTAGCGAATATGCGCGTGGCTCACAGCATGTCCTTCTGCTTGTAGTTCATGACAGGCACTTTTGATAGCACCATAGGTAGAACCCCAACCAAGAATCAATACTTTACCTTTTTCGGCTCCGCTGTCAATGGTTTGCAAAGGAATATAGTCTGCAATCTTGTCTACTTTGGCTTGACGAACATTGATCATGTGCTGGTGGTTCTCTGGTTCGTAGTTTACGTTACCAGTAACATCCTGCTTTTCCAAACCACCAATACGGTGTTCCAAACCTGGTGTGCCAGGAACGGCCCAAGGGCGAACTAATTTTTCGTCACGCTTGTATGGTTTGTATTTTTCGTCTCCTTCGTCTTTTGATTGTTTGAAGCTTACTTCAATCTTTGGTAAGTCAGCTGCTTTGGGGAATTTCCAAGGTTCTGCACCATTGGCAATATAACCATCGCTCAGCAAAATTACGGGTGTCATGTGTTGCACCGCAATACGCACAGCTTCAAATGCTACGTCAAAGCAATCGCTTGGGGTAGAAGAAGCAATGACTGGAATAGGTGCTTCACCATTACGTCCATAATAAGCCTGCATTAGATCAGACTGTTCTGTTTTGGTAGGCAAACCAGTTGAAGGTCCACCGCGTTGAATGTTTACAATTACCAAAGGAATTTCCAACATCATGGCCAGACCCATGGCTTCTGTTTTCAAAGCCATACCAGGACCAGAAGTAGTTGTGATACCTAATGCACCGCCGTAACTAGCGCCAATAGCAGCACCAATACCAGCAATCTCATCTTCCGCTTGGAAAGTGCGAACACCAAATGATTTGTATTTACTCAATTCATGCAGGATATCTGTTGCAGGAGTAATAGGATAGGTTCCCAAGAAAATGGGTAAACCACTTTTTTCAGAAGCTGCCACCAAACCATAACTCAATGCCTGATTACCCATGATGCTTCTGTAAACACCTGGAACCATTTTGGCTTTTTCCACCTTGTAACGGGTAGTAAAGCTTTCAGTGGTATCACCATAATTGTATCCAGCTTTCAACACTTTCACGTTGGATTCAAAAATGGTAGGCTTCTTGCCAAATTTATCTTTTAAAAATTCTATGGTAGTGTCTAGATTACGATTGTACATCCAATAAATCAGACCCAATACAAACATATTCTTAGCACGATCACGCTCTTTCACACCCAAGTCAGTAAAGTCTTTTAGTGATTCACGTGTTAATTTGGTTACGTCTACCTTGGTTAGTTGATAACCATCCAAGCTACCATCTTCCAATGGGTTAACTCCGTCTGGATAGTTGGCCAAACGTAGGTTTTTGCTATCAAAACCATCAATATTGGCAATAATCTTACCGCCTTTTTTGATGCTTTTTAAATTCACTTTTAAGGCCGCCGCATTCATGGCTACCAGTACATCACAGTTGTCACCTGGGGTATAAATCCTTTCACTAGAAAAGTGCAATTGGAAACCAGATACACCGGGTAAGGTACCTATTGGGGCCCTAATCTCGGCTGGGAAATCAGGGAAGGTTGCCAAATCAATACCTAACATAGCGGTATTGTTGGTGAATTGTTGACCTGTCAATTGCATCCCATCGCCGCTATCGCCGGCGAACTTGATTACTACGTCTTGTAGAAGTTCTTCTTGTCTGTTCATTGGTAGAATTCAAAAATAAGTGAAGCCATGGCTAGCAAATCATGAAGTTTTATCCGTTTGGCCCAGTAGCCAGGCTGTTTTTTGAGCCCCGCTAAGATACTACAACTACGCTTATTCAAGGCTAATTTTTGATAGATATTGGTCAAACGATTGCGTAAAAGGTTTAAACACTGATTAAATGGGCTATTTGATTAGATTTGCGCCCCAATAATGAAGATTCATGTTACAGTTGTCCAAGCTGAATATTCAGCAGTTTTGCCTTTTTAGTTGTTTTTTAGTCATTTTCGCTTGTAGTAATCAGCCTAGCAAGGAGCCTGAAACAACAAGTATTCAAGAAGATACCAGTAGTCAGATTAACCAAATTCCTGTTCCCGTTGCAGATACCGTCTACCAAATAGACACCCAAAAAACCTATATCTACCTCACGTTTGACGATGGTCCCCAGCATGGAACCATGAATTGTATCAATATCTGCCAGCAAGAAGGCGTAAAAGCCAGTTTCTTCATGATTGGTACTCACCAGCACATGAAATCCGATGGTAAACAAATTGTTGCAACCATCCGCAACAATTATCCTCAAACACTATTAGCAAACCATAGTTATGACCATGCCAAGGGCAAGTACAAGTATTTTTACCAGCATCCCCAAATGGCCCTGGCCGATTTTTTAAGAACCCAGGATTCGCTGGCGCCTGCGCCAAAAATCATCCGCTTGCCCGGGAATAGTGCTTGGGTTAGAGATACCGTGATCAAAGCCAGTAGGTTGGTTCGTCCAGTTGCTAGGTTATTGGATAGTGCTGGCTTTAATGTGATTGGTTGGGACCTGGAATGGAATTTTGACCATAAATCGGCCCGCCCGGTTCAAAGCCCTGAAAAATTGGCTTCCCAAGTAGATACTTTATTAGCCCATGGCTATACTTACCAACCCAAGCATTTGGTCATTTTAACCCATGACCGCATGTTTCACCGCAGCCCAGACAGCCTGGCTTTGGTGCAGTTTATTCAGTTGGTAAAGCGAAATCCCAATTATGTTTTTGAAACAGTAGATCACTATCCCGGTCTTAAGAAATAAGTACCGATAGTCAATTTTATCATTTCATTGAGGGAAGCATACAATCTATTAGCTTTCCAATCGTTATATTTGTTATTGAAAAAATTATTTGAACTATGGCAATTTTTAAATCTGGTAATCCAACTTTAACGGAGAAAATGTTTGATAAGGGTAGCGCAATGGAAGCTTCCAATCAAGGTGTGATGAGTGTACGTGGTGCGATTAACAAATTTGGTTTCCTCATGGTGATGTTGATTGCAGGTGCCGCATTCAACTGGCATTTGTATGCAGAGTTTAAGCAGGATACCATGAATATTTTGATGATGGTAGGTATTTTTGGTGGTTTAATCACCGCAATCGCCATCAGTTTCAAACCAAATTGGGCTCCTTTCTTGGCGCCTTTATATGGTTTGTTAGAAGGCTTGTTTATTGGTGGGATTTCTGCCATCTTCAACGCAGCATTTGCAACCAAGTACCCAGGTCTTGTAATGCAAGCAGTAGGACTCACTTTTGGCGTGGCTTTGGCCATGTTCCTCTTGTATAATTTTAGAATTGTACGCGCTACAGAAAAATTCAAAGCAGTAATTATTGCTTCTACTGTAGGCATTGGGATATTCTATTTGATCACTATGGTGCTAAACCTGTTTGGCGTGAACATTAGTTTCATGTATGACAACAGTTTGTTAAGCATTGGCATCAGTTTGTTTGTTACAGCTATTGCCGCTTTGAACCTGATCATGGATTTTGACATGATTGAACAAGGTGCTGAGCGTGGTGCTCCCAAATTCATGGAATGGTATGGCGCATTTGGTCTGCTTGTTACCATTGTTTGGTTGTACATAGAAATGCTAAAACTATTGAGTAAATTGAGCAGCAGAGACTAATTCTCTTGAGCAAGCTATGCACCTGAACAGAAAAGACCTGAGTAACCAAACCCTGCTGGAAATATATAGGCAATTATTGCTCCCCAGAATGATTGAGGAGAAAATGTTGGTCTTACTCAGACAGGGGAAAATCAGTAAATGGTTTAGTGGCATTGGGCAAGAAGCTATTTCTGTAGGGGCTACTATGGCCCTGCATCAAGACGAATGGATTTTTCCACTACATAGAAATCTGGGTGTCTTTACAAGCCGCAATATGCCTTTGCACAAACTCTTTCAGCAATGGCAGGGTAATAAAGAAGGCTATAGCAAGGGTAGGGAACGCAGTTTTCATTTTGGCACCAAGGAACATCATATCTGTGGTATGATTTCACATTTGGGCCCCCAATTGGCGCTTGCCGATGGGGCCGCTTTGGCGCATCAATTACGTAACCAAGGAAAAGTAGCACTGGCATTTACAGGCGATGGAGGCACAAGTGAAGGTGATTTTCACGAAGCTTTAAATGTGGCTGCAGTTTGGGATCTGCCAGTGATTTTCATTATTGAAAACAATGGCTACGGACTAAGTACACCAACAGAAGAACAGTATCGATGCGAGAGATTGGTAGACCGAGCAAAGGGTTATGGCATGGAAGGTGTGCGCATAGATGGTAATAATGTATTGGCGGTCTATGATACCATTAAAGGCGTTAGAGAATTCTGCGTCAATCATCAGAAACCCTATTTGATTGAGTGCATGACATTCCGCATGCGCGGACACGAAGAAGCCAGCGGTACCAAATATGTACCCAAGGAACTTTTTGAAGAATGGGGCAGAAAAGATCCTATTAAGAACTACGAACAGTTCTTGATAGAAACAGGTGTGATAACAGAAATGCAAGTAGCAGATCTGAGAAATTCCTATCGTGAACAAATTGAATCTGAATTACAAATAGCCTATCAAGCAGCAGACCTTAGTCCCAATACGGAAGAAGAGCTGCGCGATGTATTTGCTGCACTTGAAGAAGATACAACTCCTACATTGGAAAGCGTTATTTCATCCATTGTAAATGCAGATGATGAAGTCAGCATTCCAGAAAAAAGAATGGTAGACGCCATACAAGAAGCCTTGGTGCAAAGTATGGAACAACACCCTGAGCTAATCATCATGGGGCAGGATATTGCCGAATACGGTGGGGCATTTAAAATCACCGAAGGCATGGTTGAAAAATTTGGCAAACGCCGAATTAGAAACACTCCCATTTGTGAGAGCGCCATTGTAGGAGCCGCCATGGGTCTGAGTTTGGAAGGGATTAAGAGTGTGATGGAAATGCAGTTTGCAGATTTTGTAACCGTTGGTTTTAATCAAATAGTCAACAATCTAGCCAAGATGCATTATAGGTGGGGGCAAAACGCCGATGTAGTAGTGCGCATGCCCACAGGTGCCGGCGTTGGAGCGGGACCTTTTCATTCACAAAGCAATGAAGCTTGGTTTACCCATGTACCCGGATTAAAAGTGGTCTATCCCTCTAATCCACAAGACGCAAAGGGCTTATTAATTGCCGCTATTAATGATCCCAACCCCGTTTTATTTTTTGAACACAAAGCTTTGTATCGTTCTGTCTCAGGACCCTTACCCAGCGCTTATTATACCCTGCCTATTGGCAAGGCACAAACCATACAATCAGGAACGGATCTCAGCATCATCACTTATGGTGCAGGTGTACACTGGGCCAAAGACTATCAACAAAACCACCCCGACATTTCTTTAGAAATTCTTGACCTCCGCAGCCTTGCACCACTAGACTACAATGCTATTAAAGCCTGCGTATCCGCTACAGGAAAAGTACTGATCTTACATGAAGACAACCTGACCGGTGGTATTGGCGGCGAGCTCAGCGCCTGGATCAGCGAACATTGTTTTGAATTATTAGACGCACCCATTCTCCGCTGCGCATCTCTGGACACCCCCATTCCTTTTAACCTATCACTCGAAAAAAATTATCTAGCCAATAGCAGGCTGGATGTAACCATTCAAAAGTTGCTTGCTTATTAATTAGAAACACTTAGCGCTGTCATAAATTGAGTATCTTAATTGCTCAATTCTAGCTATGCAAGCAAATTCCTTTTTCAAACAATTTGTCCTTGGGGCATTGGTGTTCATTTCAATTGGCGCAATGGCACAAAGCGGTTTGGTGAATAATCCCAATGCGGCCTACCAGCCACCAGTCTTTGAACAAAATAATCGCTTAGAAAATTTGCAGAAACTATTTCCGGTAGTAGAAAAAATCTACAAGGAATACGCAGATAAAAATCATTTTCCAGGATACAGTTTTGGGATAGTCTTAGATGGCAAATTGGTGTATAGTGGAGCCGGTGGTTTTGCCGATATAGACAAGAAGATTCCTGCTAGTCCAAAGACTTTGTTCCGTATTGCCAGTATGAGCAAAAGCTTTACCAGTATGGCTATTTTAAAGCTGCGCGATGAAGGCAAACTACAATTGGATGATCCCGTTTGGAAATACATTCCTGAAATGAAAGGTCAGGGACTCACCAAAGACGCCCCCGAAATTACCATCAGAAATTTGATGAGTCATTCCGCGGGTTTTCCAGAAGACAATCCCTGGGGTGATAGACAATTGGCTAAGACCGATGCAGACCTGATTGCCATGATTAAAAAAGGTATTTCATTTTCCAATGATGCGGGCTTGACTTATGAGTACAGCAATATGGGTTTTGCCATGCAAGGCTATATCATTAAGAAAGTAACGGGCATTTCTTATGCCGATTATATTGCCAAGAATATTTGGAAGCCGCTGGCTATGGACAAAGCAGAATGGGAGTATACCAAAGTGCCCGCTGCTGAATTGGCACATGGCTATAGATACATCAACAACAATTGGAGAGAAGAAGCTTTGTTACACGATGGTATTTATGGCGCCATGGGTGGCATGATTGTGAACATTGAATCCTTTGCCAAATACATGGCCCTGCACCAAGACGCATGGCCTCCCCGCAACGATGAAGACAAAGGTCCAGTAAAAAGATCCAGCATTCGTGAAATGCACCAGCCCTGGCGCTTTGCGGCACTCAATGCCGGTTACAAATATCCTTCAGGTAGAGCTACCCCCATGGCAAGTGCCTATGCTTATGGACTGCGTTGGTCAAAAGATGGAACAGGAAGAGAAACCGTTGGTCATACCGGTGGTCTACCCGGTTTTGGAAGCAATTGGGTCATTGCCCCAGAGTATGGAATAGGTGTTATGTTTTTTGCCAATGTTACTTATGCCCCAACCTCCTTAGCAAATGTGCAAGTATTAGATACGCTTATCCGCGCAGCGGGATTGCAAGCCAGACAATTACCGCCTTCAAAAATTCTAACCCAACGCAGAGATCAAATTGTACAACTCCTGCCATCATACAGCAACGTAAAAGCATCCAAGATCTTTGCCGAAAATTTCTTTGATGATTACGATACCCAAACCCTAGCCAAAGAAGCTACTGAAGCCTTCTCCAAACTAGGCAAGATCACCAAGGTAGGACCCGTTGTTCCCGAGAACCAACTCCGTGGTTATTTTAACCTAGACTTTGAAAAAGGCCAGGTCCAAATCTATTTCACCCTCACCCCCGAAAACCCCGCCCTCATTCAAGAGTATCATTTTAAAGTAAAGGAATAAATATTTGGTTTTGAACCTATTATAGAAAAACAACAATTATGCGCATGGATTTAATTTATGCGTATATTTATTCTATGAAAGCCAGACTAAATTTAACCATCGAAAACAAATTATTAGAAGAGGTGAAAGTCTATGCTACTAAACGTCAACAAAGTGTATCTGAATTAGTGGAAGGATATTTTAAAACAATAACCAAACCTAGTAAACGGAAAAACATTCTTGATTTAATTGACAAATTAGAAAAGCCAAACTTACCAAAAGACGCCAATCTAAAGGATTTGTATTATTCAGAAAATGCCAAAAAATATGGCTTCTAAAGTATTTCTAGACGCCAATATTTTGTTGGACTTTACACTAAAAAGAGATGACTACGAACAAGCTAGAGCTGTTATAGCCTTGGCGGTTAATGGTAGCATTCAGGCTTTTATTTCATCTTCCATTGTGCATATTGTTGGTTATTGGTTAACCAAAGCATATGGGCATACAAAGGCTAAAACCATTTTGATAACCTTGTTGTCAGATGTAAGAGTAATAGACTTACCACATGAAATTGTTTTGAATGCATTACACTCAAAAGTGACGGATATGGAAGATGCTTTGCAGTATTATACGTCAGTGCACCACAAATTAGATTACTTTATTTCAAGAGATAAACAATTGCATAAACAGGGCATTCCTATTTTGCCAATTTGCACTCCACAAGAATTTCTTTCGGAAATAGCCTAGCCCAACAAATTTTACTGAAGTGGCTTTTTATATAAGGGCTGCAAAAAATGGCTGCAAATAAAATGGCTGCAAATAAAATGGCTGCAAAAAAGGGCTACTAGCTAAATTATCATTGAAGATGGACCGGAAAGTAATTGGCTTATCAAAACCTACAGTCTTCGGATCGTTCCTCCGTCCTCTTCGCAATCAAGATAAGTTGCATTAGTAGTCATCACAAAGAACGGGAACTGTCTTATGAGCGGCATTTGAGCTTGCGAAGCCGCGAAGAAGATAGTTTCCGGGCGTGTGATATTAGGGCGAACTCAAAACTTCGCTCAAGTAAAACTTCGCTCCAGTAAAAACCTCATTTAAGAAATCAAACCACTAAACATCGCGCCAGCAAAAGCAAATTACTCCCCCGGTTTATAAGTACGCTCCGCATGCATGAGTACATCTTCTTTATAAAACAGCACATCCTTAAATCGCCCCTTGGTATACATTTCCGCTTGGTCTCCAAAATGAGCAGAAGCAGGATCACTAGCATTACCACCAGCCAGCAAGGATTTGGCCACCACGCGTTTACCAAATTCCACCGCGCAAATAAAACTATTGCCATTATAGCCATAGCGCAATTTGGAGCCAGAAAAAGGACGGCTTACAAAAGAAGGTAAGCAGCCCCATGTAGAAGCCGCAAATCCATCCGGAAGGCTAGGTTTGTTATCATCAAAGGATTCTGTCAGGTTGCCCGTAAGACGTTGGTAGCGGTTGATGCTGCCCCAAGGTTTACGCCAAGTACCAAATTTGGCTTCTAATTCTGTTAGTACCACAGAAAGCGTTTGCAATAAATTTTCAGGATTACCAGAAGACAAGAACATTTGTGTCTTGGCCACTTGATTAGACTCATCACCATCTACTACTTGCCTCATCACAACAGGCCAAAGTTTCTGCGCCCATTCAATGGCAAGGGTAGTAGCAACAGAAGTATCGGAACTATTTCTATTCCATGCACCAAGTAAGGCAATGGCTGCTTGCAGCGATGCAAATCTAGGCGCACTACCATATTTTTGATTGGCTTCAAGTAGTGCAGGAATAAAAAGATCAAAAGCTGCCAAATGACTATTATAGGCATTTTTAATCACGTCATCAATATTGTATTTCTCAGTTGTGCCCCAAATTTTTACTGCATTAATGCCACGGAAATTTTCACCATCCGTAGCCATATAGCGCGGATATTTTTCACGCAAAGGACTCTTTGTTCCGGCAACAGTAAAAGGTGTGCTATTGCAGTTCTGCAACCAACCATCGGCGGGATTATAGACATGGATCATTTCATCCAAACTATGCAAGCCCTGCCATTCTGTGGCTTTGGTGCTTCCATCAACCGGTTTGGACCAATTGAGTGTAGGGTCACGCATTGGAATAAAATTCCCATGCCAGTAAGCAATATTTCCCTTGCTATCTGCAAAGACCGTATTGTTAGAAGTATTGGAACGCAGTTCCATAATCTGTTTGTACTCTTCAAAACCCTTGGCCTTGGTGCGTTTCCAAGATTGAATAATGGCATTTAGTGAACGGTTATTAGAACGTACAGAAATCCATTGACCATTGCGTTTGGCCATCACTGGGCCGTGGTGGGTAAAATAGGTTTTAAAAGATTTAGACAAGATTTTTCCATTCTCCAAATACTGGATACTGATGATTTTCTCGCCTACTTTTTTTTCTTGTTTGTCATAGCTGTATACATAACCGCCATCCTTGGGTTGAACCTGTTCTTGATAAAGGTCCGCAACATCGGCGTAGCCCGATGTATGCATCCAGCCACAGTTTTCATTAAAACCCTGGTAGATAAAAAACTGACCCCAGGTAACTGCTCCATAAGCGTGCAGACCTTCCTGAGATTCCATGGCCACTTCAGGTCTAAAATAAAAAGTCACGTGCGGATTAATGTATAAGATGGCATTACCCGATTTTGTTTTTGAAGGGCCAAAGGCAAAACCATTACTACCACTAGGCAGGGGTTCTTCAAAGATTTTTGATTGGGTAGGAATAGATACGGTAGTATTTTTTTCTCCAGAATACAATGCTTTTAACTCACCAACGGTTACGTCTCCAACATCAATGGCGCCAATACTTCCATCGGTCCAGAGTAATTGGTACCAGGGTTCAAAACGAGTGAGTAATGCTGGTTTTACTTGCGGATGTTTGTACAAATAAAAATTAATCCCGTCTGCATAAGCCTGCAATAATTGCTTGAGCCAAGAAGGGCTGTTTTCAAAATCCTTTTTGGCATCGGTACTATCAATAATCAAACGAATCAATAAGTCATTGTATAATTCTGCGCTGCCTTTTACTTCTGAGAGTCTACCCAGTTTTTCAATATAGTTCATCTCTACGCGCTTAAAATCATCTTCGCACTGTGCATAGAGCAATCCAAATACAGCTTGCGCATCGGTCTTGCCATAAATATGGGGTACGCCAAAATTGTCTCGTACAATAGTCACTTGTGCGGCAGTGCTTTCCCATCTAGTAATTTCTTTTTGGCTAGGTTGTGCCATTAGGCTTAATGGCATCAACAAACAGAAAAGGTATTTATACATAGAATGATTTATTTGTTTTCGTTGGCTTTTAAAACACGAAGCAGGTTGCCTCCCAATACTTTGTTGATGTCTTTTTTGCTATAACCCCTTTCTAGCATGGCTTTGGTCAAATTTGGATAGTCTAAAACGCCATCCAAGTCTTGGGGTTGAGAGGTAATGCCATCAAAGTCCGAGCCAATACCCACATGGTCAATACCCGCTAATTTTACAATATAATCCATATGGTCCATCAGCGCACTCAATGGGGGGCGATTGCTTTTTACTTCACTAGCATATTTGTCAGCTAAAACAGATAGTGCATATTCTTGAACCATGCCCTGTTTTTTTAAGGCATCTAATTCTTGGGCATGTGCTAATACAAATTTTGCTTCCTTTTTCTTAAACGTACTGTCAACAAAACCAGAATAAAAATTCAGGTCAATCACGCCGCCGTTTTTAGCCACTGCTTTAATTTGGTCATCCTTTAAATTTCTAAAAATAGGGCAGAGGGTATAAGCATTGCTATGTGATACTATCACGGGTTTGGTGCTGGTATTAATGGCATCCCAAAAAGTTTGTTCTCCTACATGCGATAGGTCAATCATCATGCCCAATTCATTCATGCGTTGCACCACTTGTTTGCCAAATTCAGTCAGACCCTTGTGGGTGCGGGCCAGACTGTCTTTCTTGGTAGTCTCATCCATGGCCGATGTTGCCCATGAATTGCTATTGTTCCATGTAAGGGTCATATAGCGCGTGCCACGTGCATAAAACCGATTCAGATTTTCTAAATCATTGTTCATCATATGCCCACCTTCTACCCCAAACATGGCTGCTAGTTTTTTTGACTTGAGTGCGGCTTTTAATTCTTGTTGATTGTGCACAATGCTGATTGCATCTGGATTGCGTTTCACCACGGCATCCAAACTATCCATTTCTCTATTAGCCAGCCCTAATGGATTGGGTTCATTGCCATCACACCAAACAGAAAAAATCTGAACATCTACTCCTGCTTTTTTAAAGCGCGTCAAGTCTGAATGCGTTTTACCCGTTAGGTCTGCATCCATGGATAATTTCTTTTCAATGCAAGCAGTTAGGATATCATTGTGCGAGTCTGCAAAAATGGCTTTTTGATGAATCTTAATATAATCCTGTTGGGCTTGACTAGACTGGCTGAACAATAATCCTGCAGCTAGGAATAGAAAGGGTGCACGCATCTTATTTCTTTTTGAATTCGTAAGGTAAGTAATCTACAAATCCGGCTACTTTAATAGTAATTGATTTTACTTGTTTGTTGACAACTGTAAACTCAATGGGTTCTACTCCCCAGATGGGGTTGCTATAACTAATCAAAAAACGGTTGCCGCTAATGGCTTCCAGTTTCCCCGTCATTTCATGGTGTTGAAATTTTACGCGCAAATGATCACCCTCTTCTTGAATTGTCAGTCCGCCATAAGGATCGTTTTCATAAGATCCTACAAAGTCTTTCAAAGGCAATATAGCTGGTTGTTTCATGGCAATAGTATCGCGCAGCTTCTTAATCCGCTCTGCATCTGCCTTGGTTTGCCTATTGTAAAAACCAAGATATACCTTACTATAATTGCGTTGTTGAAAACCAAGATAGGCATCCATGATATCCCATTTAAGGGCTTCGTAAAAATTATTCTGATCCGTATTGGTTAAAACAATGATGCCTAATTTCTCTTCTGGTATCAGCGTTACACTGGTTACAAATCCATTCACTCCACCTGTGTGCGAAACCACTTTTCTACCACCATATTCTTCCATAAACCAACCTAGGCCATACAATGCAAAATGTCCTTTATTAAATAGGGTGCCACCGTCTCCTAGAATAGAATGTGGGGTTCTGGTTTCTCTAATGGCTGCAGCAGGCACAATGGTTTTGCCATCTAATTTGCCATTGTTTAATTGCATGGTTACCCATTTGCTCATATCATTGGCAGAAGAGCTAATAGAACCGGCTGGGGCAATATTGTCTAGTTTACCATAAGGTATCTTGATCAATTGGCCGTCCATGATACTATGCGCAAATGCTTTGTTGGTAGCTGATTCAATTTCTGCAGATAAGGCCAAGGATCTGGTCATACCCAGTGGTTGAAACAATTTGGTTCTCAACTGTTCTTCCCAAGTACTTTTGCTGGCCTTGCCCACAATCATACCTCCCGCCATAAATGCTGCATTGGTATATCCCCATGTGGTTCTAAACCCATGCTTGGGTGTAAGCCTGCTAAACTTATCCAAGATTTGTAAACTACTCAATTTGCTATCAAAAAACATAAAGTCTCCCTGAAAAGTCATCATGCCCAAACGATGGCAAAGCAGGTCACGGACCATGACTTCCTTGGTAATCCATGGGTCTTTCATCTTGAATTCAGGAAGCCATTTAATGGCTTTGTCATCCAAAGACAATTTTTTCTCATTGTCCAACATGGCCAGTAGGGTTGCCGTAAATGCCTTGGTATTGGAGCCAATCATGAACAAGGTGTTTTCATTTACTTTTTCTTGGCCACCCAATTCTGTAACACCATAGCCTTTCATCATAACTATTTTCCCATTCTTTACAATGGCTACAGATACACCAGGAATATTCCAGTCTTTGAGAGCTTGGTTTACATAAGTATCCAAACTGTCTTTGACAAAAATGGGAATGGAATCAGATTCGGTTTTTCCTGTGCTAATGCTGTTTTGCGCTTGCAATAACATGGGTAAACAGCAACAGAATAGGAGCAGTTTTTTCATGATTGGTGGTTTGTTATTTATAGGGATTTTCTAAGTACCGTACCAGCCCTTTTGCCATTATGCTTTCCGCCATCAACGGTGATGACACCATTAACAAGCACATAGTCAAAACCCGTACTGTATTGATGGGGTTGGTCATAAGTAGACAGGTCTTTTACCGTGGCAGCGTCAAAGATGACAATGTCTGCAGCAAAACCATCGCGCAGCAAACCACGATCTAACAAATTGAATTTTTGCGCTGGTAGCGATGTCATTCTTCTAATAGCTTCTTCCAAAGAGATCACTTTTTCTTCACGCACATATTTACCCAATACCCTAGCATTGGTGCCATAGCCCCTTGGGTGTGGGTTGCCAGATTTATAAATGCGAATACTGGCATCACTGGCAAACATGTTAAAGGGATACTGCATAATGGTTTTTACATCCTTATCACTCATACCATGAAAGACCATTCCCGCACCACCTTGCTCCATCATCTGGATCACGGTTTCAGCTTCTGCTGCTGGCTTGTGTTTGGCACCGCGCAAAAGGTTTACTTCTTCAATGCTCTTGCCATTATAACTGGTATCGGGTCTATAAGAAGCAACAACGGGATAACTAAAATGGGGCAGTTTGCGCTTTTTTAATTTGGCCAACATATAGTCTACTACCTCTTTTCTTACTGTTGGTCTGGCCAGTCTGGCTTTGATACTATCTTGACCATCGGCCAAGACCCAGTCTGGCAATAGGGTGCTCAAGGAAGTACTGCTTGCGGTATAAGGATATTGGTCAATGGTCACTTCTAATCCTTCTTCTCTTGCTTTGATGACCATAGGTATGGTCTGGGAACTTCTTCCCCAATTCTGTTGACCACTCAATTTAAAATGAGAAATTTCTACGGGAATCTTGGCTTCTCTTCCAATGGTCAAAGCTTCTTCAATGGCTTGGGTTACACTATCTCCCTCGTCTCGCATATGGCTGGCATATACGCCATGAGCCGCCGCAGCAATCTTGGCCAAACGAACAATTTCTTCAGTTTTGGAATAAGTACCCGGTATATAGATTAGACCAGTAGAAAGCCCTACAGCACCATCTTTCATGGCTTTTGTTACAATGGCTTCCATGGCTAGCATTTCTTTTTCCGTTGGATTTCTATTGGCAGAACCCATGACTGCTTTGCGAACATCATTATGGCCAATTAATGCGGCTACATTAATGCTCAGTTTTAATGAATCAATCATGGAAAAATAGGCGCCTAAATCTGATCTTGATAAGCCACAGTTGCCCGTGATCACAGAAGTAACACCATCATAGATAAAATTATCGGCAGTGGGATTTTTCTTTTCGTCGTCTTCAATATGGGTATGCACGTCTATAAAACCTGGTGCAACTATTCTGCCACTAGCGTCAATAGTTCTATCTGCCTTCCAACTACTCAGGTTCCCAATTTTGAGAATCTTACCCTGCCCAATAGCAAGATCTCCATAAAACCAAGAATTGCCCGTTCCGTCTAAGATTTTGCCGTTTTTGATCAGAATCTCTGCCTGTTGGGCTTGAAGCAATAATGGGCTAATAAAAAGGAGGAATAGCAGTTTTTTCATTGCTGATCAGTTGTTCTTGGAATGATCATTGAAATTAATGGAATTTCCGCAGTTGTCAGTTTCCCTTCCTTGATAGACCTTAATGCCGTACTTTTGCAGACTTAAAAAACAACATTAGGATATGCTGGATAAGCTAGACGCCATCAAAGCTAGGTTTGAACAAGTGGGTATTGCACTCACCAACCCCGAGATTATCAATAATCAAAAGGAGTATGGTGCCATGAGTAAGGAATATCGTTCCCTAGAAAAGATTGTTCAGCCCTATGAGACCTATAGAAGGGTGATGGCAGATTATGAATTTGCCAAAGAAAGTCTAAATGGCTCTGATGAAGACATGAGAGAACTGGCTAAAATGGAATTGCCCGAACTGGAATTGAAAAAGGATGAACTAGAAAAATCCCTTACTAAACTCTTGATTCCAAAAGATCCTCAGGACGATAAGAATGCCATTTTGGAAATTAGAGCAGGAACCGGTGGCGATGAAGCCAGCTTGTTTGCAGGCGATTTATTAGGCATGTACCTGCGTTATTGTAGCAAGAAAGGTTGGAAAACCAATATTGTAACTGAAAGTGAAGGTACTGTAGGTGGTTATAAAGAAGTGGTAGTAGAAGTGACTGGTGAAGACGTTTATGGGACTTTAAAATTTGAAAGTGGGGTACACCGTGTACAAAGGGTTCCCAATACAGAAACCCAGGGAAGGGTGCATACTTCTGCTGCAACAGTTGCGGTAATGCCTGAAGCAGAAGAAGTGGATTTTGAATTGAAAGAAAGTGATGTGAAAATGGAAACTGCCAGAAGTGGTGGTGCGGGTGGACAAAACGTAAATAAGGTAGAAACCAAAGTGTTTCTAACGCATATTCCAACAGGAGTGGTTGTAGTTTGCCAAACAGAGCGTTCTCAGTTGGGCAACCGTGAAAAAGCCATGACCATGCTGAGAACCCGTTTGTATGAAGAGCAGGTTCGCAAACAAGAAGACGAGATTGCACGTCAGCGTAAGACCTTGGTAAGTACAGGAGATAGAAGTGCCAAAATCAGAACCTATAACTGGCCACAGGGTAGGGTAACTGATCACCGCATTGGACTTACCTCTTATAATTTAGACGCTGTCATTGGCGGAGAGATTGAAGACTTTATTGAGGCATTGCAAATGGCAGAAAATGCCGAAAAAATGCTCAACCAATAAGATTTTATTGTAGTTTGGGTATATAAAAAATAATCCTATGTTATCCAGATCCCTGCTTCTTGCATTGGTTTTTACTTGTATGCTTGCCAAAGCACAGTCTCAAATAAATATTGGTGGTGGTCAAAATCTACAGGCACTGAATGGTGCTCCCTTGACTCCAGATAAAATAACTGAATTACAGGGTAGTTATTTTTTTAGCGATGATTTCTTGCCTGCTGTATTAGTTGATGCCAGTGGAAAGGAATACAAAGACAAGAAAATTAAATTCAACCTCAAGTCTAATATCATCTATTATACCGATTGGGATGGTAAGCTCATGCAAGCCACATCTGACATTAGAAAATTAATCATCACTGAGCCCGATAAAACTACAGTCTTTGAAAATTTCTTTCCTTCAATTGATGGCTTAGACGCTGGAACCTATTACAAGGTTTTGGTGAATGGTAATGCCAAATTGCTATTAAGCACCCAATTCTCTGAAGGTGAATTCAAAGAATTTAATAGTGCTGTTACAACCAAGCGCGTTGACAAAGTATACCAGTTATATGGTGCTGCTAATGGAAGCATTAAAAAACTAACCAAGGGTGAAGCAGAGCTACTTGAATTGCTCAAAGACAAGTCTACTGAGCTCGCTACATTTATTAAACAGAACAGTCTTAAATGCAGAAAACAGTCTGACTATGAGACTGTTTTCAACTATTATAATGGTTTAAAAAAGTAGACTAGTTATTTTTCACACTATCGGCTTCAGCCTTGAGTTTGAGTTCCCAATCCCAAGCTGTTTTCATCATGTCTTTGATGCCATATTTGATATTCCAACCTAGCTTGTTAACCGCTTTATCATTGTTGGCATAAATGGCAATAACATCACCTGGGCGTCTAGGGGCTATTTCATAATTGAGTTTTACACCACTCACTTCTTCAAATGTTTGAATGGCTTCTAAAACGGTTACTCCTAAGCCAGTACCTAAATTGAAGATATCACAAGGACCCTCGTTCTTGGCATTTTCCAAATATTGAATAGCCAATGTATGCGCGTGCGCGATGTCACATACATGAATATAGTCTCTAATGCAACTACCGTCTCTGGTATCATAATCATTACCAAAAACTTTCATCTTAGGTAGTTTGCCAATAGCAGTTTGGGTAATGGCAGGAACTAGGTTCTGAGGTTTGCCAATAGGTAGTTCACCAATCATAACAGAAGGATGTGCTCCTACTGGGTTAAAATATCTAAGTAAGATGGCATCACATGCGCCATTCTTGGTAAAATCAGTGAGCATTTCTTCACCCATTTGTTTGGTGGCACCATAGGGTGATTCCGCTTTCTTAATAGGGAAGGCTTCTGTAACAGGAATGCTATCAGGATTGCCATAAACGGTACAGGAAGAAGAAAATACAAAATGGGGAATGCTAAATTCTTCTACGCATTTCAATAAATTAATCAAGGAAAAGAGGTTGTTTTCAAAGTAGAGCAATGGAGCTGCTACTGATTCTCCCACCGCTTTATATGCTGCAAAATGGATGACGCCAGCTATATCTGTATTCTCTTGAAATACGGCTTGAGTCTCGTCAAAATTCTTTAAGTCTACCTTGTAATTCTTGACTTTTTTTCCGGTAATTTTTTCAATACCATTTACGCTAAAGGCTGATGAACGTGAGTTATCATCAATAGAAATAACTTCATAGCCATTCTCCAATAAGTCTACAATGGTGTGTGATCCTATAAATCCACAACCACCTGTTACCAAGATCTTTCTCATAATAGGGAATATATAGTGCAATATAAATTGAACTATCCAATTATGCGTGAAACAGCTTGTTTATCAAATAAATAGTTTCAAAATATAGAAGATAGTAGCAGCTAGTAAAGCTGAGATAGGAATGGTTACAATCCATGCCCAAAGTAGGTTAATGGTTACACCCCAACGTACTGCACTCAATCGTTTGGTAGCACCCACACCAATAATGGAACCGGTGATGGTATGGGTAGTTGAAACAGGTATTTTAAAGTGTTCAGTCAGGAACAAGGTAATGGCACCTGCAGTTTCTGCAGCCACACCTTCTAAAGGAGTTACTTTGGTAATCTTGGTCCCCATGGTCTTAACAATCTTCCAACCACCACTCATGGTTCCTAAACCAATACAAAGAAAACTGGTAAAGGGCACCCAGCCATAGGCATTGACAAATTGGTTAAAATCCATTTTCACACCCATTTTACCTTGGTAATAAATCATGGCTGCACCAATGATTCCCATAACTTTTTGGGCATCGTTTCCTCCGTGTCCAATACTAAAAGCTGCAGATGATACTAACTGTAAACGCTTAAACCAATTCTCTGCTTTATATGGATTGGATCGCTTACAGAGATGGACTATAAAGATGGTAATGAAAAACGCAATAAACATCCCAATCAAGGGAGCTAAGAAAATAAACAGAAAAGTAGGAACCACTTTGGCGTAGTTAATTACGTCTACTCCCCCATCACTAAATCCTTTGGCATTGGCCAATGCAGCTCCAATAAAGCCACCCATTAAAGTATGAGAAGAACTTGATGGTATACCAAACCACCAGGTAACTAAGTTCCAAATAATGGCTGCTGCAATACCTGCTAACAAAACCTCCAATGTGATAAATTCAGCATGAACCCATTTAGCTACAGTGTTACCAATCCCAAATTCTTTGAACACATATTTAGAGATAAAGAATGCAGCAAAGTTGAACATGGCGGCCCATAATACAGCTTGAAAAGGGGTCAAAACCTTTGTTGAAACTATGGTAGCAATACTATTAGCAGCATCATGAAATCCATTGATATAATCAAAGATGAAAGCTAGTACAATGATGACAACAAGCATTGTGAACATAAGCGGGTGTTTTGGTAGTCAAGCGATTCCGTAATCCGGATTATGCGTATTTGATGATGATGGATTCTATCACGTTGGCTGCATCTTCACATTTGTCTGTTGCAATTTCCATTACTTGATAAATCTCCCTTTTCTTAATCACTTCTTTGAAATCATTTTCTTGTTGGAACAAGATTTCAATACTCATATCAAACACGTCGTCTGCTTGGTTTTCAATGCTGTTCACCTTTACCATGGCTTCAGTCATGGCACGCAAGTTCTTCATATCGCGCAAGCCAAATACTGCTTTCTTAATTTCAATGGTGCCTTGTAAAATCAAGTCTGCCATTTTCTGAATACCAGTATCATTTGGATTTACGTTGTAAAAGTTGATCTTCTTAGAACAAGCATAAATATAGTCTGCAATATCATCCAAGGCGGTAGCCAAGTAGTGAATGTCTTCACGGTCAAAAGGGGTAATAAAATTTCTTCCTAATTCGGTAAAAATTCTATGTGTATTATCATCATTCTTATGCTCTAAATCTTCAATCTGAGCAAGAAATGCCACACGTTTATTAGCGTCTGGTTCACTTACTAATTCTTTGAGTTTGATACCCATTTCATGCACTTTTTCAGCCACGTCTTCAAACAATTCATAAAACACTTTGTTTTTTGGCATGAAGAGCTTACCGATAGAGTTGATACCCATATAATTAGAATTTGTGCAAAACTACTGTTAAGCGTATTGCGGTACTTGGTTATGATTTAATTAACATTTTGATAATATTAGAAAATATTTCAATTCAATATCATCATTTGCAATCTAAATTTAATCTTTCTTGGCTTCTAAAGTGAAACCAATAGTGGTTCCCACTTCTAATTTACTCCTTACGTGCATGGTTTCTCCATGTGCTTCCACAATATGTTTACAAATAGCCAATCCTAATCCAGTTCCCCCTACATCCCTGCTTCTGCCCCTATCTGTTCGGTAAAACCGTTCAAAAATCCTAGGCAAGTGCTCTTCTCCAATGCCAATTCCGTCATCACTGAACTCAATTAATACGTGTCTTCCGTCTGTTTGATAGATACTGGCAACAATAGTTCCGTCTTGTTTGCCGTATTTGGTGGCATTTTCAAGTAAATTATTAATAACCTGTCTAATCTTTTCTTTGTCTGCAAAAACCACAACAGGGGCTTCACAGCCCTTTTTGATGCTGGTTTTGATGTTTTTGGCGGCAGTTTTGATAGAAAGGGTGTCGTAGATTTCTTTAATTAGGTCTTGGATCACAAACTGCACTTTAGAAAGGGGTTGTTCTCCACTTTCCAATCGGGTAATTTCATCAAGATCCTCCGCCAAATTAACCATGCGATCAACGTTTTTAGCGGCATTTTCTAAGAATCGCTTACTCAAATCAGGGTTTTCCATGGCTCCCCCCAATAAACTATCTACATAGCCTTGAATGGCAAAAATGGGCGTTTTGAACTCATGTGATAGGTTTTGCAAAAATTCTTTGCGATAAGCTTCATTGGTTTTCAATAATTCAATCTCAGCACTGCGTTGTTCAGCCCATTTTTCCACGTCTTGCCTTACTTCATCAATGCTTTTCTGTGGAAGAATGTATTTATAATAGGTTTCCTCTCTTTTATTTGCCTTGGTCTGATAAATGAATTTATAAATCAGTTTGATTTTGCGATAAATAAACCATTCAAGCACAAATTGAAAGAGCAGATATGTTCCTAAAAAACAAATCAGAAGCGCCCAAATTAAGACCCATAAATTACCGGTGGTAAACCAAAATCCAAATGCCACTGGAAATGCAACGGCCATTGCAGTTAAGGCTGATAATTGCTTTGGGCTAAGATTTTTTGGGTTCAATGCTTGGGATTCAAATGGAAAGTTACTGGATTCTTAAATGCTACCTGTTTAATCAGACGTCAAATTTATACCCAACTCCTTTTACAGTTGTAATACAATCCACCCCCATTTTTTGGCGAATTTTACGAATATGTACGTCAATGGTTCGGTCTCCTACAATGACATCGTTACCCCAAACTTGGGATAAAATTTCATTTCTAAGGAAAACCCTACCTGGCTTGGCAGCCAATAAATATAAAAGTTCAAATTCTTTTTTAGCCAGCACAACATCTATACCGTCAATGGTAACCATGAATTTTACCGGGTCAATGGTAATATTACCCAATGTCAATGTACTGTCTTCGCTGACTTTGGTTTGTAGTCTTCTGAAAAGTGCATTCACCCTACTTGTTAAAACCTTGGGACTGATTGGTTTGTTTACATAGTCATCCGCCCCAAACTCCAAACCCTTAATTTGAGAAGCTTCATCACTGAGTGCAGTTAGGAAAATGATGAGTGTTGTTTGAAATAGGGGTTGGGTGCGCAAAATTTGACAAACTTCCATCCCGGTTTTTTTAGGCATCATCACATCTAAGATGATCAGGTCTGGATTGATTATTTTGGCCTTCTCTATAGCTTCGTTGCCGTCTTTGGCAGTATGAATTTCATAGCCTTCTTTGCCCAAATTATAACTGATGATTTCTAAGATATCAGGTTCATCATCTGCAATCAAAATACGCATTGGTCTGCCTTCCATGTTAACGCTATGTTTACACAAATTTAATTTTAATGATTGGCAATCTGTGCATTTATGCTTATTATGTTATTGTTAACAGTAAATTGGTGCTTTTGTCCTTTTTGCCATGTTTGGTAGTATTTTTGAATGGACAATGAAACCGGTCAAGGCAATTTTCCTATTACTCCTACTACCCATCCTGCTGCCAGCTCAGGATGAATTTGCCATGCCTGTGATTCCCGCCATGCGGCAATTGCACCATGAATACATTATCAATTCCATTCAAAAAATCAACCAACTACCTGCTGTTAAAGACAGTGGTTATAACAAAAAATTAATTTGGGTAGACGAAACCATTACAGGTATAAGAGCCAGTATTGAAAGAAACCAACAATTAGACAATAATGCCAAATATCGTTGGTTGAGAAGCGTAAATGAGCTGCTCATTGGATTTTTGCAGGGGCAACAATCTGGCCAAATAAGTTTTAATGAATTGGAGCCCTTGATTAAAGGCTACCAGCAGGCCATGAAATTGGAATTGTCTGATCAATCTATTTATCCTGTTATTGAAAACAATAATTTGGTTATTGGAAATCTATTGGTAGATAATTTCTGCTTGAAAACCAATAAAGGAATTCCTGCTGCTAAAGACTTATTGGTTTGGAAATATTGTCAAATCTATCCTAAACAAATTTTCAATATCTTATCCAAACAGCCACAAAATATTTTTGCCGATACCCTAATTATTCAAGCGGCTTTTCAGGACCCCGAAAAGCTCTACAATTATGCGGCTGCTCCAAATGCATTGGGTCAGAAAATTCAATCTGTTAACCATAGTTTGGTAAAAATTATTGGTCAATTGTCATTGACAAAAACGGGTAGAATGTATTTTCCTTTTTTGGACCAATTGTATCATGGAAAATACAACTTAGAAGACATAACCCCATTGTTGACAGATGAATCTGCGGGTAAGTATTATAAGCTCTTAGTAGATACAAGAATTGAATATGCTGGTAGAATGCAAAAAGGGGATACACCCATGTTGGAAAAAGTGCTCACCGCAAAATTACGTTCTAAAGCAGTAGAGCTGTATATCAATGAAATCAATGCTTTGCACGAGCTGCGCGATTTAAAAATCAGGTTCAAAGTATTGGATAACCTAACTGCTACTGAGCTCTATTATGTAGCTGTGTTGGGAGAAGCGGAAATGTATACTTCTAGTTTTGTTAGTGGGATCTATCCAAAAATTTTTCAAAAAATGTTGGAGCCCAATGCAGACAGTTTGCTATCCATGGTCAACAATGATTTTTTCAAAAAATTTATTCGGGTTTCAGCAGCTTATAACACGTTAGATGATTTTCTACGTAGAATGGATTCTGCATCTGCCAAAAAAAGAATGGAAAGTTTTGTAGATGGTTTAGAAAAAACAACAAGTTTAGAAGACGCAGTTGATGTAGCCGATTCTTATTCCAGTATTTACCAAGCGCCTTTAAGACAATTGATTGTAGAGCGGGTGCAAATGAACCGATTGAAAAATATGCAAACCCATAACACCAAGGGGGAACGCATTTATAGGGTCTTAGACCTTTTGTTTCAATCCTTAGATAGTAGTTGTCATGTAGACCTTACTAGTGATTTGGGAATAGATCCTGTGTATGAAATGTCTAATCTACGTTTACAAGACAGTGTAGGTAGAATTGTGGTGCAACAATTTTTTTATGGAGACAAAGACGGGACAAATGTTTTTTCGGCTTTTCTAGCTGGGTTTAACAATGGTAAATGGCGAATCATTCAAAAACCTGAATGGGTTGAAATAGTGGCTAAAACCGGCGTTCCCATTACCATCTATGCCAATAAGCCCTTGAATGAAAAATTAGACCTAGACGCACAAGCCCAGGCCAATCTTAGTATTTATATAGCGGATAAAGGATTAGAGCCCTCCATTGTTATCCATCGTGGTCATAGTTATCACCTGCGCTCTACTATTGAACAATTGGCGGCATCTGCCAAGTTGGTCATTTTAGGTGGATGTGGTGGATATCAAAACCTAAATGATGTTTTACAAATTTGCCCTACCGCCCAAATTATTTCTACCAAGCAAGTAGGTACAGGTGTTATTAATAAGGGACTCATCAATGAGATTAGCGAAACCCTGAGAGCAGGACAAAACCTTAACTGGCCCATTCTTTGGAACAACATGACCAAACAATTGGGACTTAAATACAAGGAAACATTTGATGACTATGTTCCCCCACATAAAAATCTAGGAGCCATTTTCATCACTGCTTTTAATAAATCAGAAAAGGTTGCACAAAAACCTTAATCGTCTTCCCAGTCTTCGTCAGCTTCGTCTTCATCAAACATCAACTCATAAGCCAAAGCTTCTTCATCTGATAGTTCTTCTAAGATTTCTGCTATTGGATCGGTTTTCTTACGCCAGTAGGTAATTTCTTCTCCTGCATCGTGCAGAATAGAAAAAATAGCCAAACTGGTTTCCATCATAGGTTGCACCAAAATGAGTTCTTCTCCTTGGTTTTCAGTAATCAGGTAGTATCGGCCAACGGCCAAATCTGCGTAGGTAGACATAATATCAATTTTCTTAAAGTTCGGTTTATTTGCTAGCAAACCCCATTTTTCTGGTTGAAATCCAAAAATTAGGTCAAAAACGGATTGAATTCCTTTTCGTGTCCAATTCGGGTTGGTCGGCCATGACCGGGATGCACAATCACAGCATCAGGTAGGGTAAATAGTTCTTCCCGAATACTATGCAAAAGGGTTTCATGACTCCCCATGGGCAGGTCTGTGCGGCCAATACTTTGGTAAAACAACACATCGCCCCCAATGATAAAGCCCTGTTTCTCACAATAAAAACAGATACTTCCTGGAGAATGTCCCGGCGTAAACAGAATATTTAGCTCGTCCTCGTCTAAAAAAACCTTGTCTCCCGGATGTAAAAAATGCAATGGGCCGCTATAATTGGTAAAGGGCATTCCCCAAGTTTCACCTGATTTTGGAGCAAAAGCCAGCACTTTTTCCTCATTAGGATGAATAGATAACTCTAATCCATAGGTTTTGTGTACCCAGTCATTCCCAAATACATGGTCTAGATGGCAATGCGTATTGAGCAACTGAACCGGCGTAAGTCCCGTATCTTTTAAAAAGTTTTTTAACGTTTCTTGCTCAGCGCTAAAATAACATCCCGGGTCTATAATTAGGGCTTTACCCGCATCATTGTATAGAACATAGGTGTTTTCTTGGATAGGACTGAATGTGAAAACTTTAACATGGAGCATAAGGGTAATTTTAGACCGCTTTTAATGGTAAATGACTAATTTTAAAATACTAAAGTTCGGATATGCAACGCAATCGCATGAATAAATGGGTCTTTTTCCTATGCTTTCTTTTTCCCTTCCTTTCTCAGGCACAGGTGAATACCGTGATGTTTGGAAAAAACAGGATCCAACACAAGAAATTTGTTTGGAAGTTCTATCAGTCTCCCAATTTCAATACCTATACTACCCAAAACGGCGTAGAACTGGGTAAGTTTGTAGCCCAGGTAGCTGAGGAAGAATTACTTTCTCTTGAAAACTTTACCGAGTATAGTTTGCAACGCAGGGCCAATATTTTGGTATATAATAATTATAACGATTATAAGAGTAGTAACGTGGGTTTGGGTATGGATTGGCAGAATTCTGGCGGATCTACCAAATTAGTCAACAATAAAATCATTGTTTATTTTGATGGTAATCACAATCACTTGAAAAGAAGTGTGCGTGAAGGCATAGCCAAAGTGCTTACTGATAACCTACTTTTTGGTGACGATATTGGTGAATTTGCCAGCAACCAAGCTTTGCTAGACTTACCCAAATGGTTGGTAGACGGATATGTGGCTTATGCTGCGGAACCTTGGAGTACAGAATTGGATGATGAACTCAAAAGCGCCATGCTCAGTGGCCGATACAATACTTTTTATCAGTTTGCCTTTGAAAAACCACTCTTAGCAGGTCATGCTTTCTGGTATTATTTTGGCAACAAATACCGTAAAGAGAATATCACTTATATGCTCTACCTAGCTAGGATATACAAAAACCTGAATAGTGCAGCTTTGAGAATTTGTAAAATCAAATTCAAAGACGTGCTTTCAGAGTTTATGCAATCTGAGCAAGACAGATATGCCAAAGATATTCGCGCAAGAAGAAATGCCGTTAAAGGGTCACTGAATATTTCAGAAGACGTGAGTAAAAATGATTATTTCCGTTTCCAAGCAAATCCAACCCCTAGAAGCAATAACTACGCGGTAGTTGAATTTAAAAAAGGCATTTATAGCGTTAAGTATTTTGAGAATTTTTATAAAGAGAAGACCTTATTACAATTGGGTGTGCGCACCAATATGGGCGATATCAATCCTAATTATCCCATTTTGGCTTGGGACCAAAAAGGAACCCGTTTATTGGTTATTTATTGGGAAGATGGAAAGAACAAGATGTTTGTTTATGACATTATAGCCAAGTACAAACGTTACAAACAAACCATTGAAGGATTTGACCAAATTTTGGACGCTAGCTTTATGCTCAATGCCAATCAATTGGTTATGAGTGCAGTGAAAAATGGACATTCTGATATCTTCACTTATAATATTGAAGAGAACAAAATGACTCAAGTAACCAATGATATTTATGATGACCTAGATCCAAGTTTTGTAGCATTTCCAAACAGGGTAGGTATTGTATTCTCTTCTAATAGACCAAGCGGTTCTGCCCCAAGCGGAGATACGGTGTTGCCAAGTAGGAATAGGTTTAATATTTTCTTGACCGATATGTCTGCTGGTGGTCCCGGCAAACAAGTGGCTCAAATGACCAATCAAAAATTTGGAAATGCGCGCTACCCCATGCAATATAATACCAATCACTTTACATTTGTTTCTGATCAAAACGGTATAGGCAATAGATGGGCCGGTTTCTTTGGAACTTCTAGAAATGGCGTTGATACCTTGTATTATATAGGGGATGAAGTATTGCACAATCCTAGCAACAAAGAGTTTGACTCTACTTTGGTTGCCTGGCGCAAGAATGAACCTGATAGTGTAAGTTATTTTCAAGTGTTCAAAGACAGTACCTATACTTTCCCCATTACCAATTATCAAAGCTCACTCAAAGAAACAAGGATTGCTGGAAACAATGGCCAGGTAAGTGAAGTACGTCAAGAAGGAGATTACAAATTCTTGTATAAATTAAAAGTTGATTCCATTGCATTGGTTAGAAGAAATACCAATTCAAGACCTACTGAGTACATGAAGAAAACCATGGACGAGCAAAGGGCTGCAGAGGGAAAAGCTATTTTTTATAACAACAAACCCATTGTCAAAGACAGTGCTAGAAAAGCAGGAAGTGTTTTCCAAAATGAATTTGCTGATGAGCAACCAGATACTTCTGCTGCTATTCGTTCTTTAATGGAGAACAATGCCAGGGCTTCTATTTTGAGCAAGTCTAAACTTTTTGACTACAGAATGAAGTTTAGTAGTGATTATATTTTGGCGGGCTTTACCAATAATGTTTTGATCAATAGATTTCAACCTTATGCGGGTGGTTCTGGCCCTATTCAATTGAATAATGGGAATGATTTGAATTTCACTTTCCGTGTAGGAACTTCTGACCTAATGGAAGACATTAAGTTTGTAGGAGGGTTGCGTTTTGGTACCAATCTAAAAGACAAAGACGTGTTCTTTAGTTTTCAAAACTTTAAACGTAGGTTGGATTGGGGAGTAACCTATTATAGAAGTAATGTTAGCAATTTCTTCAATACCAGTTACAATAATGAATTGTATACTAACCTGTATCAAGTCAATATCTCCTATCCTTTTAATGAAGTAAAAAGCTTGCGTGCAACCGTTGCTTATAGACATGACAGGGGTGTACTTCGCAGTTATGATAATAATGCAGGATTGCCTGATCCAGCTGCTTTAAAATACGCTGATACCGTGTCTAAATTTATGTTAAGCCGTATTGAGTACGTGCATGACAATACCATTAACCCAACCCAAAATATTTGGAATGGGCTACGTTTCAAAGTTTATATGGACCTGAACTTACCTATGTATCTTGCCTCTTATGGTAAGAATACCTTGACCTTCAATTTTGGATTTGATGCACGCCAATACGTAAAGATTTATAGGAACTTTATTTGGGCAGGAAGGGTTGCAGCAGACTTTAGTTGGGGCAAACAAAAACTCATATATTACCTAGGTGGTGTAGATGGATGGATTGGACCTAAGTTCAATAATAACCCACCAGCACCTGATCAAACATATGCCTTCCAGTCTTTGGCGGTGAATATGCGTGGTTACAATCAGAATATTGCCAATGGTAACAATGCCTTTGTCTTGAATTCTGAATTCCGCTTACCCATCTTCTCTACTCTAATTAATAGACCCATCAACAATGCCTTTATTCGCAATTTCCAATTGACTCAATTCATTGATTTGGGTTCAGCGTGGAATGGCAAATACAATGGCATTAGCCGTCCTGGTCAATATATTCAAAACCTTGACCCTAGCGGGGTTCCAACAGGCAATGTGGCTGTTAGAATAGATGCTGGTGGTTTGGGGCCATTTGCTGGTGGATATGGGTTTGGTGTTAGGAGTACATTATTGGGTTATTTTATGAAACTAGATACGGCATGGCCAATGAAAGGAATCTTTGTAGGAAAGCCTATTTGGTATTTTTCACTTGGATTTGACTTCTAACCAAACGTTAAAACGGATGCTGCCATAGCTTAACCGTTTATTTTTGCTCATGTTCTATCAAGGGAAACCGCTTGTTTTTGCGTGTCTATTACTGCTTTTGTCCCATTTTACAATGGCTCAAGGAAAGCGTTTGTCTGGCGTAGTCAAAGACAAGCAAAGCGATGAACCCATTCCCTTTGCCTCTGTGGAATTTAAGTTGTCTAAAAAAGGGGTATTAACTGATTCGGCTGGAAAGTTCTCAGTAGACCAACAAGGAGTGCTTCCCACTGATTCCGTTACGGTCATGAGTGTGGGCTATAAGAAATTGGTGATTCCCGTTAAAGCTTTTAAAGACAGTGGTTTTGTTGAATTGCATATAGAAGTATTGCCCCCCACAGGAGAAGCAGTAGTAAAAAGCAAGTATAACCGTTCTCTTTGGTTTTGGCGTAAGATTATGGCCAATAAAGACAAGAACAACCGTACCAAATGGGAGAGTTATTCTTATGAGATCTACAACAAATTAGAAATGGATCTCAACAATGTGCGTCAGGATAAATTAAAAAACAATATCCTACTCAAACCCCTTGGATTTGTCTTAAGCTATGTTGATTCTGCTGAAAATAGCAAACCTTATTTGCCTGTTTACCTCACAGAAACATTGTCCGATTATTACTATAGAAGAGATCCTGAAAAAATTCATGAAGTCATCAAAGCCACACGCACCAATGGTTTGGAGAATGAGAGTCTGATCAAGGAACTTGGGGGGATGTACCAAAACGTGAACGTGTACAGCAATTATATTCCTGTTTTCACCCGTGATTTTATCAGCCCTTTTCATACCAACGGAGACAATTACTACAATTTTAAATTGGCAGATACGGCTTATCTCAGTGGTAAGCGTTTGGTTCATTTACGATTTACTGCCAAGCGAAAAGGGGAAAGCACATTTGAAGGAGACTGTTGGGTAAACGATACCAGTTTTGCCATTCAGAAAGTAACCATGCGACCATCGCCAGACGCTAGTATCAATTTTATTGAAGGCCTCTCACTTATTCAGGAATATCATTTAGTCAATGACAGTACTTGGTTTTTATATAAGGATAGATTTGTAGTAGACATCGCCCCACTCGGCAAAGGAAAACTGGGCATTAAGGGGAGAAAGACCACCACCTATGAGCACGTAGTCTTAAATGACGCCAATGCCTTGGATGATCTGAGTAAGACCAAGAAAGTACAGCAAGTAGACTTACTACCCAATACAGAAAACAATACCGATAGTTTTTGGAATCAGCGCAGACACGAGCCCTTAGACAAAAATGAAAGAACTGTTTACAAAGTATTGGATACCCTTACCAAAAACAGCACCTATATTTTTTATAGAGAATTGGCTCAGACCATTGTAAAAGGTACGCGTGATGTTGGGAATATTCGTTTGGGTCCCTGGTATTATTGGATCAGCGGAAATAACTGGGAAGGAACCCGTTTTAGATTTGACCTGTCTACCAATAGAGGCTTTCATAAAAAATTATACCTCACCGGATACGGGGCTTATGGTACTAAAGACGGTATGTTCAAAGGCGGGGGAGAAGCCAAATGGTTATTTGATAGAGAAAATTGGACTTACCTGAAACTCTATTATAGAAATGACCTAGACAATGGTCAAGCAAGTTATGATCAAATGGGTACCGATAATATTTTTGGAACCCTTTTTAGAAGACCCAATATTCCTTTTAAGTTTCAACAATTAGAAGAAAAGAAAATTGAGTTCTACAAAGAAACGCCAAGTGGATTTGGCTATGGCTTGTCTGCATCCAGCAAACAATTTACAGCCTTGCAAAATCTGCCTGGGAAAGAATATTTTCCTTCTAAAGGTCCCAACCCGTTTAATACTTTTGAAACCACATTGCGTTTACGATATGCTTATTTAGAGAGAAATATTGAAGATAATTTCATGCGTGTTAGTTTGGGTAGTTTGTATCCCGTGATTGATTTTAAATATACCAAGGGGTTTACCAAAGTTTTCAACAGCAATTATGATTACCACAAAATGGACCTGACTATTTCCCATTTTGCAAAAGTGCCACCGCTTGGAACCCTTTACTACAATGTGTTTGCGGGTAAAGTGATTGGAACCCTTCCTTATCAAATGCTAGACATGTTACCAGGTAATGAAATGTATTATTACAACAAATATGCTTTCAACCTGATGCATCGCTTTGAATACTTAACTGATCAATATGCGGGAGTTAATCTGGAGCATAATTTTGGTCCGGGCATTTTTAAATTTATTCCCCTGACAAGAAAATTAAAATTCAGACAGTTCTGGTCTGCAAAGGGAATTGTTGGAACACTAACTGATATGAACAAACAATTGAACTATGTAGGCAATTATCCTTATCGTTCTTTAGACGGCAAACCCTATATTGAATTGGGTACCGGAGTAGATAATATTTTCAAATTCTTTAGAGTAGATTTTGTTTGGCGTGTTGCAGCACCACAACCTGTTCACGGAGAATTACGTGACAAGTTTGGTGTCTTTGGCAGCTTTAGATTTCAGTTCTAATTATCCTACCAATCCTTCGCAAATATTGCGGACAATCCTTGGCCCTTCATATATAAAACCGGTCCATACTTGTACCAGACTGGCACCAGCTGTTAATTTTTCTTTGGCATCGGTTGCTGTAAAAATACCACCACTAGCAATAATGGGGATTTTTCCTTGGGTGTTTTGAGCTAGGTATTGCACTACTTCAGTTGCCCTTTTGGTAACAGGTTTGCCACTCAATCCACCAGCACCAATGGCATTTACTTCTTGGCTTGGCGTACTTAATCCTTCTCTACTAATTGTGGTATTGGTGGCTACTAATCCGTCTAATTGGGTATCAAAAGAAAGTGCTACAATATCGTCCAACTGTTCCTGGGTTAAATCAGGTGCAATTTTGAGTAAGAGTGGTTTGGGTTTGTTTTTCCCTTGGTTAATTTGTTGCAAATTGGCCAAGATCTTTGTCAAGGAATCCTTCTCTTGTAAAGCCCTTAAACCAGGGGTATTGGGAGAACTAACGTTGACTACAAAATAGTCCACTTCATCAAATAGCTCCCTAAAACAGGTTTCATAATCCTTCCAGGCATCTTCATTCTCGGTTACCTTATTCTTACCAATATTTCCTCCAATAATGAGTTTGTTCTCCTGTTTTGCCACCTGATTCCAGTTTGCCAGCCTGGCTTTAACAGCAGCCACCCCTTCATTGTTAAAACCCATTCGGTTAATCAGGGCTTTGTCTTTGGGTAATCGGAACAAACGGGGTTGTTCATTGCCCGGCTGCCCCACTGGGGTAACGGTTCCAATTTCCACAAAACCAAACCCCAAAACTTCTAACTCCTTCAAATACAAGGCGTTTTTGTCAAATCCAGCACCAAGACCTACGGGGTTTTTAAAAGAAAGCCCAAAAAGGTCTTTTTTCAAACTGGGGTGTTCAAACTGGTATTGTTGCTCCAAGATCCAGCGGCTTGGTGCCAATGAACAAGCCGTTTTAAGGGCATTCATGGAAAAATGGTGCACCGCCTCGGGGTCAAAACGGAAGAGCTGATTTCGGACAAAGGGATAAATCATGGTTCAAAGATACTTAGCCCTTTTCAAAGCTGATTCAGCTCAAGTATCTGGGCTAAAAAATAATAGTTGCATAAACAACTGTTAGAAATTTTCCCCTACATTTGAAGAGATTAAATGAAATGCCATGCAGGAAGCTTATATAGTTGCCGGATTTAGAACCGCAGTAACCAAAAGTAAAAAGGGAGGTCTACGTTTTTTTAGACCAGATGATCTTGCGGTGGAAGTAATCAAAGGTTTGGTTGCAACCATACCCCAATTAGACCCCAAAAGAGTGGATGATGTGATTGTTGGCAATGCCGTACCTGAAGCCGAACAAGGCTTGCAATTTGGTAGAATCATCTCTGCCAAAGCATTGGGGATAGACGTTGCAGGTTTTACCATTAATAGATATTGTGCAAGTGGTTTAGAAAGTATTGCCTTAGCCACAGCTAAGATTAGGTCTGGTATGGCAGAATGTATTATTGCTGGTGGAACCGAGAGTATGAGTTTGGTTCCTACCGCAGGTTGGAAAACAGTTCCTTCTTATTCCATTGCCAAAGACGAACCAGATTATTATTTGAGCATGGGTTTAACGGCAGAAGCAGTTGCCAAAGAATTCAATATTAATAGAGAAGATCAAGATTTGTTTGCAGTAGGTTCCCATCAAAAAGCAGCCAATGCAATTCAATCAGGTTATTTCAAATCAGGTATTATTCCTATTACAGTAGAAGAAACCTATGTAAATGAGAAGGGTAAAAAAGCTACTCGTTCTTATGTGGTAGATACCGATGATGGCGTTAGGGCAGATACCAATGCTACAGTACTTGCTAAACTAAAGCCAGCTTTTGCCTTGGGTGGTTCTGTTACGGCGGGCAACTCATCACAAACCAGTGATGGCGCTGCATTTGTAATGGTCATGAGTGAAAGAATGGTAGTAGAATTGGGCATTAAACCTATTGGCAGATTGGTGAATGTGGCTTCTGCTGGGGTACATCCAAGAATTATGGGAATTGGTCCAATTGCAGCTATTCCAAAAGTGCTCAAACAAGCAGGCATGAACTTGGCCGATATTGACTTGATTGAACTCAATGAAGCTTTTGCGTCTCAATCCCTTGCTGTGATCCGTGAACTAGGATTGAACCAAGAAATTGTCAATATCAATGGAGGTGCCATAGCATTGGGGCATCCCTTGGGTTGCACCGGTTGCAAATTGACTGTGCAAGTACTCAATGATTTAAAAAGACTGAATAAAAAATACGGAATGGTTTCGGCCTGCGTTGGCGGCGGACAAGGCATTGCCGGTATTATTGAAAATATAGACTAGTCTAGAAATATAGCATCTGTGATCCCCTTGCCAATGGTAAGGGGATTTCTTTTTTATACGCTTTTATTACTGATGAAAGTCATAGTTTTCCTGGGTTTATCAGTGTAGCTTCATACTGTTAACATTTACCCTTCATCCCTAAAATCAGCGCCATGAAAACCATATTAGTACCCACCGATTTTTCCGATACCGCCATGAATGCAGCGGCTTATGCTTTGCCATTAGCCAAGCAACTGGGAATGGATAGGATTGTATTGTACAACGCATATCAGGCACCTGTAAGTGTGGATCCCATGGTACCAACCGTGCAACTCTTAGACATGGATCTCATGAAAAAAAGTAGTGAAGAAGGGTTGGCCGATTTTAAAGCCAAATTGCAGCAACAACCCGATGGTGATTTGCCCATAGATACTTTTAGCGAATACAATGTACTTACCGGCGGAATCAATGATTTGAGCAAAGCCGTACAAGCTGGTTTAATTGTAATGGGGATTACAGGGGGTGGGGCTGTTACTGAAACTCTCATAGGTAGCAATGCCGTAAGTGTTTCATTGCATTCTCAAATTCCTGTTGTGATTGTTCCACCTGATGCTAGTTTCAAGAAAATCAACAGGGTATTATTAGCCTGCGATTTTAAACAAGTATTGGCCACAACACCCATTCAACCATTAAAAGCTTTGTTGGATACTACTGCTGCTAAACTACACGTGTTGCACGTGAACACACCCAATGAAAAAGCCATTGATCTTTCTTTTGAAAATATGGTTTTGGATGGGTTGTTAAAAACCTATCAACCCGAATATCATTTTGTAAACAACGAATCTTTCACAGATGGCATCAATCATTTTGCAGATAATAACCAAATTGATTTGATTATTACCATGCCTAAAAAACATGGATTCTTTGAAAGTCTATTCAAAAAAAGTCACACCAAAAAATTAGCATTTCATAGTCATCTTCCCTTGATGGTGATGCATGAATAAGAGTGAAGAGTGAAGAGTGAAGAGTGAAGAGTGAAGAGTGAAGAGTGAAGAGTGAAGAGTGAAGAGTGAAGAGTGAAGAGTGAAGAGTGAAGAGTGAAGAGTAAAGAGTAAAGAGTGAAGAGTGAAGAGTGAAGAGTGAAGAGTGAAGAGTGAAGAGTGAAGAGTGAAGAGTGAAGAGTGAAGAGTGAAGAGTGAAGAGTGAAAATATTTTAGGGGGAGATAAAGTTAAGGATTTGCATTGTAAATTAAAGCATGAATGATGCAACAAAGCAACCGCTAATTATTAAAAGTTATCAATTTGCGATTGAAATTGTAAGACTTAGTCAACGTTTAGTAATAGTTGACAAAGAATATGTTTTGTCAAAACAAATTATTCGTTCCGGTACTGCTATTGGCGCAATTCTTCGAGAAGCTGAATATGCATTTTCTAGGCAAGATTTTGTTTTTAAACTCTCAACTTCACTAAAAGAAGCAAATGAAACAATTTATTGGCTCTCACTACTATTTGACACTGACTATATAACCTCTGAACAGTTTGACAAGTTAAGCAAGGATTGTAACGGCTTAATCAGCATGCTTGTAGCTTCAATAAAAACCGCAAAATCTAAATAGATATATCCCAATATTATATAAAACCTAGGCGCAGCCTAGGTAACCTCGTTAAGTCAAATCTCCGTCCATTCTTCACTCTTATCTCTTCGTTCTTCACTAAAACCTAGGCGCAGCCTAGGTAACCTAGTTAAGTCAGATCTCCGTCCATTCTTTACTCTTATCTCTTCGTTCTTCACTAAAACCTAGGCGCAGCCTAGGTAACCTAGTTAAGTCAGATCTCCGTCCATTCTTCACTCTTATCTCTTCACTCTTCACTAAAACTTCAAAAGATGAAAATCTTCTAGGACAAGTACTTACCCACAATTGGAACCCTTCTTCCCACCCCAAACGCCTTTGGCGATACGCGAATAATGGGACAAAACTGATTGCGTTTGTACTCATTGGTGTTGACCATTTTCAACGTGCGGTCTACTAATGCTGCATCAAATCCAAGGGCTTTAATTTCTGCGGGACCTTGACGTTTCTCAATGTATTGATACAGGATTTGATCCAGAACAGCATAGTCTGGAAGTGAGTCGCTGTCTTTTTGATTGGGTCTTAGCTCTGCACTAGGAGCTTTGTCAATAATATTGATTGGAATGATTTCTTTGTTGCGATTAATATACCTGGCTAGTGCATAGACTTGTAATTTGTAGCAATCGCCCAGCACACCAAGACCTCCTGCCATGTCTCCATAAAGTGTACCATAGCCCGTAGAGAGTTCACTTTTATTAGAAGTATTTAATAGAATATAGCCAAATTTATTAGAGATGGCCATAAGCAAATTACCCCTGCTTCGGCTTTGAATATTTTCTTCTGCTAAGGAAAAAGGTAGTTCTTGAAATAAGGGTTTTAGTGTATGCAAAAAGCTTTCATACACTTCATTGATCCGAATAATATCGTAAGGGTTCTCTAAATTTTTGCTGAGTGCTACTGCATCGTCTACAGAATGTTCTGTGCTATAGGGCGATGGCATAAGAATGGCGCGCACATTGTCTTTTCCCAATGCATCACAAGCAAGTGCTAGGGTTACTGCCGAATCAATGCCGCCAGAAGAACCAAGGATAGCTTTGGTAAATCCCATTTTTTGAAAATAGTCTCGAATACCCAAAATCAAGGCATCATAGACCTGTGCAATATTTAATTCGGATTCCAATGTTGCTGGATTGAGTTCTTTGTCTGGCACCCTGCTGGCTGGTTCAATAATGCTAGCATCAAGGGTACCATCAGCATTTAAAACAACACTGTCTAGTGCTTCTTCAAACAATGGAAAAGCCTTACACAAATTGGCGTCCTTATCAAAAATCATAGATGAGCCATCAAATACAATCTCTGTTTGGGATCCTACTGCATTGCAATAGAACATGGGGATTTTGTATTTGAGAACATTGGCCTTGATCACGGATTTTCTATCCTCATCATGGGTATAATCAAACGGAGAGGCGCTCAAGTTTAGCATCAGGTCTGGCGACTGTTCCATTAAATGGTCCATGGGGCAAATGCGATAAAGTGGATTGTCTCCCATATTCCAAATGTCTTCGCAAATTGTAATAGCCAATTTCTTTCCCTTGAAGGGAACTACTTTCCATTCAAAGGCGGGTTCAAAATAACGGTACTCGTCAAAAACATCGTAAGTAGGAAGCAGGGTTTTGTGAATCTCTGCTTTGACTTCTTTTTCATACAAAAAGAAAGCAGCATTAAATAGGTCCTTACCCTTTAATTGGGTGTTTCTAACTGGGGCTCCAACCAAGACCCCAATGGTATCTGCGTGTTCTTTGATTTTATTAATGGACTCCTGGCACTTTGCAAGAAAATCGTTGAATTCCACAAAATCCCTGGCGGGATATCCGCAGACACTCATTTCACTAAAAAGAATTAAATCGCCACCGGCAGCTTTTGCGGTTTCAATGGCTTCAATAATCTTGTTGGTATTGTATTCAAAATTGCCAATATGGTAATTTTGTTGGGCCAGGAAAATCTTCATAAGGCGAATTTCACGAATTATTGGCAATGAGGCTTATTTTGTGGGGCAACAATTTCTAAAACTTGTTGTTTCATTCATTCCAATACTTAATAGCTGATAATGAAGTGGATTCCAATTTGCCTTTTAATAGTGGTTTTTCTGGGCTGTAAGTCCAAGCCAACCCCTCCTGATGTTTCCAAAATTCCAGTAAAACTCAAGGTGCAACGTTTTGAAGACGCTTTTTTTGGCTTGGATACCATTCACTTAGAGGAGGCTTTGAATCAACTAGAAAGTCATTATCCTGGGTTTGCCAAGGATTTCCTTTTCAATATCATGGGTACTACCCCTTCAACTGCTGTTTCAGATGTCAAGTCATTTAGCAACAGTTATAGATTAATGTACGATTCTGCAAAAAAGCATTTTGCCAATTTTCAACCAGTAGCAGACCAAGTAGAAATAGGACTTAAATATGTGAAATATTATTTTCCCAACTATGCAGTTCCTTCCAATCTAGTCACTTTTATTGGCCCCATTAATAGTTATGGAAATATCATTACAACCGATGCCCTAGCAGTGGGATTGCAACTTTATATGGGAAAGGACTATTCTTTGTATAAAACAGATATGGGGCAGCAATTATATCCCAGTTATTTATCTAGGAAGTTTGAGCAGGTTTATATTCCTGTTAATTGCATGAATAATATTATTGAAGACCTCTATCCAAATAAAAGTTTAGGAATGGCATTGGTAGACCAATTGGTAGAAACCGGCAAAAGGCAATATTTGTTGGATCATTTTTTACCCAATTTGCCCGATAGTTTGAAACTTGGATATACTGAGCAACAAGTTGTAGATTGTAATAATAATGAAACTAATATTTGGGCCTTTTTTATTCAAAACAATCTCTTGTATGTAACTGAACCAGAGATTACCAAGGAGTATATGAATGAAGCACCCAATACTCCGGCATTGGGGTCAAATTTCCCCGGATTTATTGGCAAATTTGTGGGATGGAAAATAGTGCAGAAATATATGGACAATCATGCTGATCTGGATTTGGCCAAATTGATGAACACCCCTGCCAGAAAAATATTTGAAGAAGCAAAATACAAACCAAGATAAAGCAACCGAATAGCCAATTCAATCGTTTAGGAAATAGACCAATCTAATGCCCTTGTTAGAGAAATTAATATACAAAATACAAATCCTACTGTTTTTTGCAGTCATTAGCTATTTGCCCGCCAATGCACAGTTGCCTGTTGCTAATTTTTATAATTTACCAGATACTGTCATAAATAATCCTTCTTTTATTTCAGCCTTTGATAATAGATTATTGTTTTTAGAATTAGGTCCTACTAACACGGTTAGTCTTTGTAGTTTCAGTAAAGACATGCACTTATTAGAAAAGAAAAGGATGCCTGCAGAATTCTTGCGTTCTAGGTATCACCTAATCAAAACCGATACTAGCCTCCAATTCCTTTTTTATTTTAGACTCAATGATTCCATGCACATGAACCTGCTAGAAATGGATCAGTCATTGAATTTGAAGTCCATTAAACGTTCTGGATTTCCTTTGCCAGATCTAAGAAGAAGTAGGTATGATTTAGTAACCAATGAACAGCAAAACTTTTTTCTTTTTTATCATGTATGGGTATATAATCAAGACTCTGCTTTTTTATACGGCCATTTAACCAATAGAAGCCTAGACCTTAAAAAAGAAATAGCGTATACTTTTTCTTATAAACAAGAACTAGACACGGTAAGTAATCTGTTATTAGATTCTTATGGAAATATTCATTTATTAGTCTATGATAAGCCTATGAATTATAGGCTATCTAGTAGCTTAAATATACATACGGTTCCTTTTGATAGTGATGAAATGATAACCGAGTCCTTTGGGTTTCAGAAAAAGAAAATTTTGGGATTGTTACCATTAGAAGATCCAAATAAAAAACAAATTTTACTAGGCGGGTTGTTTTTAGAGGGCCATTCAAAAAATACGGAAGGAGTCATGCATATTAAAATGCCTATTACAAGAGGTAAAGGAATGGACTATAAATTATATGCTTTTCAGCAAATGGCTTTACAACATTTAGAAAAGCAAAGTTCAAGAAAACCTTATAGAATGCTCAATGGGCTAAAACCCAGTTTTCTATTAAGAGAGGATGGGAAAGTTAGGTTGGTAGCCGAGTTGCCTGCATTTAATTATGGCTACACAGATACTACAGGAAATTATCAGCGGAGTTTATCCAGATTGCGTTTTGGCGAGGCCGCTACCACCAATGTAGAAGACTTAAGAAGATTGAGTGCAGCATCACAAAATCAGATTCTACCTTCCAATACTACTGGTGTAGGAAGGGGTAATAGAAATTCAAGACAGGCTAGTTCAAATAATGTCCCCATTTTTGATGCGTCTTCTATGCTCAATCCAAATACTAATTTCAAAGAATTCAAACCAACTAGTCCAGTTAAGTTTAGGGCCATTTCCTCTAGGTCACCAAGGTATTATTCCTTTAATTTAAATAATTGGGGAGAATTGTTGGGGTATCAACAAAAAGGCTTGGATGAATTTTATAATGAAATTTATAATATGCATTTGCCTGTACAATTAGCAGGACAGTTTTATTTGGTGGCCTATGGAGCAAACAAAGAAGACGCACCTTTACCTGTGCTCATTGGGTATGAAAATGAAAAACCTTTTTTAATTCCACTAACAAAGGATCCCAAATTTGAAGGAATCCAGTTTCACCAGTTTCAAAAAATTTCTGCCAATAGTTATTTGGGAATTTACACAAAGGAGCAAACAGACTTACTAGGTGTGATGATTTTAACCGCTCCAGATAAAAACTAATTGTTTTTAAAAGGAACAATCATGTCAAAAGAGGGGATATTAACTTTAAAGGTTTCTTTGTTATGCTGGTTTTCCATTAAGTAAGTGCCATGCATTCTGCCCATTTCTGTTTTCAGATTGCAACCACTCACGTATTGATAAGTTTCGCTTGGTTTAAGCACCGGTTGAATACCAATTACACCTTCACCCTCCACTTCACGATGTTCACCATTGCTATCAAAGATAAACCAATGTCTTCTGAGCAGTTTTACCGTAAAATTATTGTGGTTCTCTAAAGTAATGCGGTAGGCAAACATGAATTCCTGATTCAGCGGATTGCTGTAATCGGATTGGTAGAAGATCTCTACGCTGATTTCAACGCCTTCGGAAATCTTAGATATCATCGGTTTGCCACTTTTAGTAAATGTATGAAATTGGTTCAAATAAGTTTGTAAAAATGCAGGAATGTTATCTAGCCTGTTTTTTAGTGTTTTAGATGTTAAACTCGGTTAACATTATTTTATTAACAGATTAACGATTTTCCTATGCTACCAAGTGTTAATTTTGCGCCATAAAACAATGACTTATGACAAAAATAGCTGTAGCCAAAGGCGATGGAATAGGACCGGAAATCATGGATGCCGTATTAGGCATTTTTGAAGCAGCCAAAGTGCCCCTTCAATATGAAGTGGTTGATATGGGAAAATGGGTCTTTGACAAAGGCTATAGCAATGGGATGACTCCTGAAGCGCAGGAAACCATTGAGTCATTGGGTATTTTGTTCAAGGGTCCTATGGAAACACCAAAGGGTAAGGGGGTTAAAAGCGTGAATGTAACGGCCCGCAAAACCTGGAATACTTATGCGAATAAACGTACTTTCCAAACCCTACACGGAGTTGATACCGTATTTAGCAAGGCCGGAATTCCTATTGATATTACCATTGTACGTGAAAATATTGAAGATACTTATGGTGGTATTGAGCATATGTTAACTCATGACGTGGCTCTTTGTAGAAGGTTTATTACCCGTCCAGGATCTCTTCAAGTGATCAAGTATGCTTTTGAAATGGCCAAGAAAAAAGGCGCAAGAAGAATTACTTGTGGACACAAGTCCAATATCATGAAAGTTACGGATGGCCTGTTTTTAGAAGTGTTTCATGAGGTAGCTAAAGAATATCCAGAGTTAAAAGCGGATGATGTTATTGTAGATGACCTTTGTATGAAATTGGTATCTAGGCCAGATTTATTTGACGTTGTTGTCTTGACCAATTTGCAGGGCGATATTGTCAGTGATCTTTGTGCTGGATTAGTGGGTGGATTGGGATTTGCACCATCTGCCAATATAGGAGACTCTATCTCTATTTTTGAAGCCGTACACGGTACTGCTCCAGATATTGCAGGTAAAAATATTGCCAACCCAACAGCTTTGTTGTTGAGTGGATTTGGGATGTTGCGTCATTTAGGTTTGATGGAAACATCGGCTATGATTGAAAATGCCCTATTATATACATTAGAAAGTGGCGTTCATACTGGTGATTTTGGTGATAAATCAACCCCTTCTTTAAGTACTTCAGAGTTTGCTGCAGCTATCATTGGCAATTTTGGCAAATTACCAGCCAATAACCCCAAACCTGCTATTGCCAACCATTATGTAACACCTACCCATTTTAAATTAGAGAAAAATCCTATGTTAGAAAGCATAGAGATGGGACAGGAAGAAATTGTTGGGGTAGACTTGTTTATTGAGAGTAATGAGCAGCCAACCATTCTAGCTGATAAAATGCTAAAACACACTTTAGATATCTTCAAATTGGTGACCATTAGTAATAGGGGTACCCAAGTTTGGCCAAAGGGTTCCGTATTTACCAACCTAGTAAATCAGTATCGCTGTCGTTTTGAAAGTGTTGGTGATTTGCCAGTTACCCAGGTTGATGTTTTGGAATTGTACAAAAGGGTAATGCAGGATTATAAGGTATGTTCTACAGAATTGTTAAACATGTGGGATGGTAAAAAGGCCTATAGTCTAGCTCAAGGACAGTAAGCTCCGTTTTTTTAGCATCATTCTCATTTTTAACGTAATTTCACGGCTCATTTTAAAGAGCAATCGAATTATGGCTGAAGCGATATTAATGCCCAGGTTAAGTGATACCATGACGGAGGGCGTCATTGCCGCCTGGCACAAACAGGTGGGTGATACAGTAAAAAAAGGCGATTTATTAGCTGAAATAGAAACTGATAAAGCCACAATGGAGCTGGAAAGCTACCAAGAAGGTGTTCTCTTGCATATAGGAACGCCCAAAGGTGGTAAGCTTCAAGTCAATGACTTGTTGGCCATTTTAGGTAAGGCTGGTGAAGACGTATCTGCCTTGGTTGCAAAACATAGTGGTGGCGCTGCCGCTCCTGCTGAAGCACCAGCTGTAGAAGCCGCACCTGCACCCGCAGCTGCTCCAGCACCAACTGCTGCTCCTGCTGCTGGACTAGATTTAACCAGTTTGGAAGAAGTGGTATTGATGCCAAGATTGAGCGATACCATGACAGAAGGCGTGATTGCTGGCTGGCAAAAACAAGTTGGAGATATAGTGAAGAAAGGAGAAGTGTTGGCCGATATTGAGACTGATAAAGCCACCATGGAACTGGAAAGTTATAAGGATGGTATTTTATTGTACCAAGGTGCCAAAGCCGGTGAAAAGATTTTGGTGAATGATCTGCTTTGCATCATTGGCAAAGAAGGAATGGATATAACTTCAATAGTGGCTGCCGCTAAAGCCGGTGGATCTGCTCCTGCTGCAAGTCCTGCTCCAGCACCTGCCGCTCCAGCTGCTCCTGTAGCTGCTGCTCCCGCAGCAAGTCCTGCTCCTGTTGCTGCTGCACCTGCAGTGGTAAATGAGGGTAGAATTTTTGCATCGCCTTTGGCTAAAAAAATAGCTTCTGAAAAAGGCATTGATTTGAAATTTGTAAAAGGTACTGGCGATAATGGTAGAATTACCAAATCTGATATAGACGGTTATACACCTGCTGCAGCCCCTGCTGCTTCAGCTCCTGCTGCTACAACAAGTGCTTCCGCACCTGTAGCTTCAGCTCCTGCTGGTGTAGTAAGTTTTGAAGACGTTCCTGTTTCTCAAATGCGTAAAGTGATTGCACGCAGATTGGGAGAGAGCTTGTTTACTGCTCCGCATTTCTACTTAACCATGAGTATTGATATGGACGCAGCTGTTGCAGCTCGTGGCAAAATCAATGAAGTGGCTAAGACTAAGATTAGTTTTAATGATATGGTGTTGAAAGCAACTGCCCTTTCTTTGAAACAACATCCAAAAGTAAATAGCAGTTGGTTAGGCGATAGTATTCGTTATAACCACCACGTAAATATTGGCGTTGCCGTAGCAGTAGAAGATGGACTATTGGTTCCAGTAGTACGTTTTGCCGATGGTAAATCTTTGAGTCAAATTGGTGCTGAAGTAAAAGACTTTGCACAAAAAGCCAAAGACAAAAAATTACAACCCGCTGATTGGGAAGGAAGCACTTTCACCATTTCTAATTTGGGTATGTTTGGGATTGACCAATTCACTGCCATCATCAATCCGCCAGATTCTTGCATCTTAGCAGTAGGTGGAATTGCACAAGTACCTGTAGTGAAAAACGGTCAAGTAGTTCCAGGTAATGTGATGAAAGTAACGCTTAGCTGTGACCACCGCGTAGTAGATGGCGCAACTGGTTCTGCTTTCTTGCAAACGCTGAAAAGCTTGTTGGAAGAGCCTCTTCGCATGTTAGTATAATTCTTCTCTAGAAGCATCATCCTTAGATTGAGGATTTTACTAAGCGGAGAAAATTTAGTGAAGAGATAAGAGTGAAGAATGGACGGTGATCTAAGTAAACGAGTTTACCTAAGCTGCGCTTAGGTTTTAGTAAAAGACAAAGATCTTCATAAAGAGAAACCCAAGGCATGCCTTGGGTTTCTTTATTTAATTTAATAAAATCACTCTTCACTCTTC
>CALRXV020000017.1:0-65434 GCA_943372225.1 Chitinophaga pinensis
AAATCTCATTCTTAGATTTGCCACTCTTCAGGAAATCTTGAATAATTAAATGTTTCTCCTGTTCTAAAAAGGATCCACTTGATCGTTTAATTACTGTTTTAATCATTTTTTACACCGTTTTTAGTGTAAACCTATTTCAGGACAAGTCACAGCTCCAGGGAGGGGATGAGGACAACCCACCCCGCCCTGCGGGCACCCCTCCTTACGCTTCGCGCAAGGAGGGGAACTAATTGAATAGAACTACAACGATTGAGTAGATTCTTCTCAGGAACCATCGCGCTAGCAGCGGTTTTTTAGCTTTTAGCGTTTAAATTGAGCATTCAAAAATTGCTGACCATTTAACTGAACAATTATGGCTACTAATCGCAGAGACTTTATGCGCAACCTTACCTACGGTGCTGTGGGTGTGGGTATTTCTGGTATTTCATCGGGCTTTACGGCCAAGAGTTATAATAGGATCATCGGCGCCAATGAGCGCTTGAATGTGGCGCTAATGGGTTGTGGGCGCCGTGTGGGTGCTTATTATGACGCACTGAAAAACAAGAATAACAATGTAGACCTTGCTTATATCTGCGATGTGATGAAGAAGCAGCGCGAGAAAGTGGGTAGGGACCTGAACGGTAAAGTATCGGGCCCCTCCAAACTGGTGAGTGATATTCATGATGTATGGAATGATAAAAGCGTGGACGCCATTTTCAACGCCACCCCAGACCATTGGCACGCGCCGGGTACCTGGATGGCCATGCAGGCGGGTAAGCACGTCTATATTGAAAAACCTTGTAGCCACAATCCCCGCGAGGGCGAATTGCTGGTGGCTTTTCAAAAGAAATACGGCAAAGTGATTCAGATGGGTAACCAACAAAGATCGGCCAGGGAGTCTCAGGAAATTATTGGTGAGATTCACAGGGGCGTGATTGGCGATGTTTACAAAGCATTGGCTTTTTATTCCAATACCCGTGGCGAAGTGCCTATTGAGAAAAAAGCACCTGTGCCCGAAGGTCTAGATTGGAACCTTTGGCAGGGTCCGGCTCCTCACAGAGAATACACTGACAATACCTGGGACTATAACTGGCATTGGTATGGCTGGCATTGGGGTACCGCTGAAACCGGTAACAACGCCACGCATGAATTAGACATTGCGCGTTGGGCCTTGCAAGTAACTTATCCTGAAAAAGTGGAAGTAGAAGCAGCCAAGCGTCATTTTAAAAACGATGGTTGGGTTATGTATGATACCATGGACGCTACTTTCCGTTTCCCTGATAACAAGATTATCCAGTGGGATGGTAAGAGCCGCGGTGGTTATAAAACCTATGGCTCTGACCGTGGTACCATTATTTATGGTAGCGAGGGTACGGTGTTTGTAAACAGAGATGGCTATACCTTATATGACCGCGTGGGTAAGAAGGTTAAAGACAGTAAGGCTTCTGGTTCTGAAGCGGGCACAGCTCTTGGCGGCGGTGGCGATATGACCGATGCGCACGTGGCCAACTTCTTTAACGTGATCCGCGGCAAAGAAACCAAACTAAATTCTCCCATTGAAGAAGGCGCTATTAGCCAGATGATGTGTCACTATGCCAATATTGGTTATAGGATTGGTAAGTCTTATTCAGTGAATACCCAGAACGGGCATATCCTGGATAAAGACGGGATGAAGCTTTGGGATAGGCAGTATGAAAAAGGGTGGGAGCCTAAGTTGTAAATAGATCAATCCACCCCGCCCTTCGGGCACCCCTCCTTTCGCTGCGCGCAAGGAGGGGATGGAGGCTAGACGTAATTTTCTTTCTAGAAAATGAAAGTCTTTGTATTTTAGAGTTCCTACAACTCAAAATCTGGTCTATGAAACAACTAACAACCATTGTTTGTCTGGCGGCTTTTTTCCTGTTTGCATGTGGTAAAAAAGACGGCGGATCGGCATCCATTATTCCAACCAACTTGGTCTTTAGTGCCGTTGTTAGTACAGATAATAGTGGGAACGTGACTTTTACCGCATCGGCCACCAACGCGGTGAGTTATGAGTTTGATTTTGGCAACGGATTGTTTCAGACTTCTACTACGGGTTCTTATACTTATAAATATCCTACCGGTGGAACCTATTTGGTTAACGTGATTGCTAAAAGTAGTACTGGTGAAACCGCTTCAAAAAGCACTACCATTACCGTTACCAAGGCTTTGGCGCTAGTTTTTTCTGATGAGTTTGACGTTGATGGTGCACCAAACTCCGCCAAATGGGGTTATGATCTTGGTGCCGGTGGATGGGGTAATAATGAATTGCAAAACTATACCAACAGAATTGACAACAGTTTTGTTTCTGGTGGTACTTTGAAAATTAAAGCCATTAAGGAAAGCTTTAGCGGTAGCGCTTATACTTCTGCTAGACTATTAACGCAGAATAAATTTTCTTTTAAATACGGTAAGGTGGAAATAAAAGCCAAACTGCCCGCTGGTGTAGGAACCTGGCCCGCAATCTGGATGTTGGGTGCTAATATTACCACCGTTAACTGGCCTGCCTGCGGCGAAATAGATATTATGGAACACAAGGGTTCTACCTTGAATAAAATCTATGGTACTGTTCACCATCCTGCCCGCTTTGGCGGCAATGCCGATGGCGCTACCAAAGACATTACAAACGCTACCACAGAGTTTCATATTTATACCATGGAATGGGATACTTCTACCATCAAATTCTTAGTAGATGGTACCGTGTTTCATACCGTTGGGAATAGCTCTTCCTTGCCCTTTAACCAGAACTTCTTTATCATCATGAACCTGGCAATGGGTGGCACATTTGCCGGTCCGGTTGAATCTGGATTTACCAATGCTAGTATGGAAGTAGATTATATTAGGGTCTACCAATAGGTGGAGCTTTTAAAACTGATTAATCCAACTGAAATTTTCCTGGATAATACTTTGTTTTTCATTGGCAAGTTCTTGAATAAAGGCCTTTGCCACGGGCGATAGTTTTTTGTCTTTTAACCACACTAAGTTCCAGGTTGTTTTGAGTGGCAAACCCTTGGTGGGTATGATCTGCAGCTGTTTGTTTACTAGCTCATTCTTTAATCCAATAATGGGCATAATGGAATAGCCAATTCCCGCTAGCACCGCTTGCTTTACGGCTTCATTGCTAGAGAGCTGAATTTTTTTTCTTACCGTGATGCGTTTGTTTTCTATAAATTTTTCCATGGCCATTCTGGTGGCAGATCCCTCTTCTCTATAAATCAGTGGCAGTGTTTCTAAGAGGCTTTTGTTCATGGGTTCTTTTTTGTAGGGATGGTCTCCCGGCCCCACCAAGAACAGGGTATTGGTCATGAGCGAGATACTGTTTAGTTGCAAGTGATTAGGCAGCACGGATACCATTGCAAAATCGGTCTCGTTTTTTTCTAGGGTCTCTACTACCCTTGATTTGTTAGACACGTCTAGACGAAGTTCTACGGCATCGTTTTTTTTCAAAAAGCCCGAGAGGAAATAGGGGACCACGTATTTGCCCGTAGATACACAGGAGATTTTGAGGGTCCCCGTTAGTGAACCTTTGTATTGCATGAGTCGGTAGTCAATACTCTTGGCCTCGTTCAAAATATTCTCTGCACACTGTGCAATCTCCATTCCAAAATCGGTGATATAGACCCGTTTGTTAATGACTTCTATGAGCGCCAAATCAAACTGTTGTTGAAAATTTTTTAACTGAATAGACACGGCTGGTTGTGTTAAGTGCATCTCTTCTGCCGTTCTAGTAATGCTCTTGGTTTGGGTTACTTTTAAGAAGATGGCCAGTTGGTGCAAGGAATAGTTCATAAGTTTTATTTATGCTTAACACAATAATTATAAATAACAATATATGAATTATTCCCTTCAATTTCGCAGCAAGAAATTAAAACATGAAATCAGCAATCTTAAAACTAACACTACCACTGGCTATTCTAGCTTTTTGTTTTTGTTTGGCAACGGCTTTTACTTCTAAAGATCCCATGTTGTCTAAACTCTGCAGAGGACTGGCTCTTGTTAGCTTAGTTTATCTATCGGCTAATTTTTCAAAGCAGAACAAGCAAGATGTTTCCAATAGCAGCGAATATTAACTTTCAAGTGTTGGGTGCCAACCTAACCAATCCAACACTTCTTTTCTTTGTACTTGGGATCATTGCTACGGTAATTAAATCTGATCTGGAGATTCCAGCTCCTTCTATCAAGTTCATTTCTCTTTATCTACTTTTTTCCATTGGTTTTAAAGGCGGTCAGGAATTACAACACAGTAGTTTCAACGCTGAGATTGGCTACTCCCTTGTTTTTGGGATGCTCATTGCTACGCTGATTCCACTTTATAGTTTTTTTATCCTGAAAAAAAGAGTGGGGGTGAGTAATGCAGGAGCCATCGCGGCAGCATACGGCTCTGTGAGTGCAGTAACATTTGTGTCTGCTGTTAGCTTTTTAGAAATGCAATCCATTCAGTTTGGTGGTCATATGGTGGCCGTGATGGCGCTCATGGAATTCCCGGCTATTGTGGTGGGTTTTATCTTGATTATGCAATTTGACAAGTCGGAGAAAAAAGAGGGGGTTGGTATTGGGTCAATTCTCAGACACGCCGTTTCTAATGGAAGCGTACTCATGATCATGGGTAGTTTGCTCATTGGAATTATTGCGGACTCCAAACAGGCCGAGGGTATTAAACCCTTTACCACCGATATTTTCAAAGGTTTTCTAGCCATCTTTCTCTTAGAAATGGGCATGCTTACCGCCAAGCGTTTTGCGGCTTTTCGTCAGCACGGTTGGTTTGTATTTTTCTTTGCCATTATTGTGCCCTGTATCAATGGTTGCTTGGTGGCTTATGCCAGTCAGTTTATTACGCATCAAGAAGGTAACCGATTCATCTTTGCAATCCTGGCTGCCTCTGCTTCTTATATTGCCGTGCCCGCCGCCATGCGTCTGGCCGCTCCCAAGTCTGACCCGGGTTTGTATATTCCCATGGCCCTGGGTGTAACCTTCCCTTTTAATGTGACGTTGGGCATGCCGCTCTATTATATGATCATTCATTGTTTGGGCTAAGCCCCACCCCGGCCTGCGGCCACCCCTCCCGTGAACGGTAGGGGAATATAAAAGACCCCACCCCGGCCTTTGGCCACCCCTCCCGTGAACGGTAGGGGAATAAATAGGAAAGACCACAACTGACGTTGGGGTCTTTTGTTTTTTAAACTAAAATCTTTTTACTTAATATTGCTAAATAATTTAGCAATATGACTATCTCTATCCTTGGCAGATCTTGGCGTTCCGCCCTGCCTATTCGCAAGATTCCTTTTATCAAAACCAGTATTTCTGCGGGTTTTCCATCGCCGGCGCAGGATTTTATGGAGGACGATATTAACCTGCAAGAGATGTTGGTGCCCAAACCTCTTTCCACATTTTTGATCCGGGTCAAAGGTGATTCCATGGTCAACGCCTTTATTCCAGATGGTGCCCTCTTGGTGGTGGACCGCTCTCTCAAAGCCGGACATGGCAAAATCATTGTGGCGGTGTTAAACGGCGAATTTACCGTGAAGCGATTGGTCAAAACCGCCCGCTCCTGGGTGCTGCATCCAGAAAACCCATCCTACAAACCCATTGTGCTCACAGAAGAAATGGACTTTAAGGTCTGGGGGGTAGTGACCCGCGTACTCGTAGATCCAAAATAAACTGGTTCCAGATCCGGATCCTGAACCTACACACAATCATGAACTCACACATGAACCCAGACCCAGAACCTAAATTCAGACCCCACAATCCCCAAAATGATTGCGCTTGTTGACTGTAATAATTTTTACGCTTCCTGCGAGCGAGTCTTTCAACCGCGCTTGGAGGGAAAGCCCATTGTCATTTTGTCTAACAACGATGGTTGCGTGATTGCGCGTTCCGATGAAGCAAAAGAGCTGGGTGTGAAAATGGGTGCCATTGCTTTTATGAACCGCGAATTTTTTGAAGCCAATGCTGTGCAGGTTTTTTCTTCCAACTATACGCTCTATGGTTCTTTGAGCAATCGCGTCATGCGCAAACTGGGTAGCTTCTGTAATAATATTGAATACTATTCTATTGACGAGGCCTTCTTAGATTTTAGCACACACCCTTATCAAAATTTGGAGCAAGTAGGATTTGACATCAAGCGTCAAGTAGTTGGCGAGATTGGAATTCCTGTAAGCGTGGGTATGGGTCCCACAAAAACCTTGGCTAAAATGGCCAACAGATTTGCTAAAAAAACAAAGAAACAAATTGGTGTGCATCTCTTGGATAGTGCTGATAAAATTGCAGAGGTCTTGGCTTTTACTACCGTGGCTGATATTTGGGGGGTTGGGCCGCAGTATGCAAAGCTTCTCCAAAAAAATGGATTCCACACTGCGGCCGATCTGCTAAATGCTCCCGAGGAATGGGTGCGCAAAAATATGTCTGTTGTTGGTCAGAGAACCTTTAATGAATTAAAAGGGATTCGAAGTATTGGCATGGAAGAATCGCCCGCGGCAAAGAAAAATATTTGTGTGGCCCGCGGCTTTGGCCAATTGATAAATAACAAAGCGGAATTGCAAGGAGCACTGGCCAGCTATGTTAGTATAGTTGCAGAAAAATTACGCAAGGGAGCACTCTGCACCAAACAACTGCATTTGTTTGTTGAGACCAATCAACATAGAGCGCAGGATGAACAATACTATCGGTCTATTGATGTAGCCCTGCCTGTTGCGTCAAATGATTCTACGGAATTATTGCATTATGCCAATCTTGGTTTAGACAGAATTTATAGACCCGGAATCAACTACCACAAAGTGGGTTGCATGGCCCTTGACTTGATTCCTGAGAATCAAATACAATTTAGTATGTTCGATGCCCAAAATAGATTGCGCAAAAACACCATGATGAAAGCCTTGGACAATTTGAATGTAGACTTAGGAAAAAACAGTGTGCAATTTGCTTCACAGGGCACCGGCAAAAATTGGCACTTGCGCCAAGAGAAATGCTCACCCTGCTACACTACACGATTGAAGGATATTCTAACTATTCAGATCTAGTTCATGCACAATCCACTCACCATTTTTTCACCGCAGTTACTATCGGTACACCTGCAATCAGGGAACAGGTATTTTGTGCGACAAACTTATGAGCGGGGACTTCATACAGCATCTTCACAACAACAAGCAAACACTGCTCCACCCAAAGCTGCATTCTTAATTTCTGAATACACAGAACTCTCACGCGCCAAGATTCATATGGCGGAACTGGAAGCAGATTCCCAAGCTTATTTGTACGATGCCGAAGACCCAGAACATTTACGCAGATTAAACATCGCTGCAAGCCAACCCGCGGGATACGCTATTTATGCGCCTTTGTTGGCCATGCGAAAATGGAAACCAACCGATGCCTTAAAAGCCAAAATCAAATCTTATATAGAAACCCGTCTTAAGTGGAAACCCAAGGGCAGCGATGGTTTGGACGCAGAACTGTTTTTGCAATTCGGTGAGCTTTTCATTACTTTAAAGTTTGGACGGGACCACGCCAAAGTCCGATTGATAGAGATTGAAAAACACTAAGCATGTGCTACGACCTTTCTTTTAATACAAGTCTACAAAGCATTCATGATATTTTTCCTGGCATCATTCAAGATGACCAGTTTCAAATTCATACTGACAAGAGCGCACATATTGTAGCGCATTCTTTTGGAGAGCATCCCATTGTCATGCGAAACAGAGATGACGGTTTGATGCATTTAAAATTAATGGAATGGGGCTGCATTCCTTTTTACACCAAGGACGAAGCGGCATTTATGAAACAGCGCATCAAGATGCTCAATGCCCGTAGCGAAAGAATTCTCGGAGACACATCTAGCTATTGGTTCAAGATCCGCAACCGCCGTTGTCTCATTCCCGTCACCGGAATTTTTGAACATCACAAGGTCACTGGCATCACCAAAAAAGTTCCTTATTTTATTCATCAAACCGCCAACCCCATCATGTTTTTACCGGGACTCTATTCGGTGGCGGAACTCCACAATCTGCAAACAGGCGAGTTAGAAAAACGCTGGACCTTCACACTAATTACCCGCGCCGCCAATTCCCTAATGCAACAGATACACAATGACGGAGAGAACAAATGGCGCATGCCCCTTTTTCTCACAGATAGCTTGCGCGATAGATGGCTAGAGCCAGAATTGTCTACCGAAGATTTGCAATCCATTTTAAATTATGAATTACCAGCCACTGAATTAGACTGCTGGCCCGTCTACACCATCCGCTCTTCCAAACCCCGACCCGATGGTCTCACCAAAACCGAACCCTTTGTTTGGGAAGGTTTACCAGTGCTTGAACGCTAGTGAAAAATTTCACTGCGATACATACAATTAAAAAGTTCTAGAAATTAAGCTTTTGTTCTGCGGCATTTTTCACTGCAGTATTTTACTTGGTCCCAATCCTTCTCCCATTTCTTACGCCAGGTAAAGGGTCGCTGGCAAACCAAGCAGATCTTTTGCGGCAGATTTTCTTTTTTTGGCTTTTTCAAGTGGCTGGGTTTATTTATCAAGCTGTTTTTTAACTGCTTTCCAATAGGCAAAGAATGAGGGATAATATCCTTGCACTGTTGGTGCAATCCAATCGCGGGGTTCGCAAATTCCTTGGTAGCCTTTGTTCAATGGATGTTCTTTAAATCTGATTGAGTTGATCAAATTTTCTCTGATGTTGGTGTTTTCTGTTTGAGTGTTTTGTGTTTGGTTTGATTCCTCTAACATATGCAAGAGAGACTCAAATGATCCGTGAAACACTTGTAGGTTGGGAATCTGAGCAGCTAACTGCATCATAAATTTTACGCACTTGTCACTGATGGGATACTGCTTAAAAAAATCGGGTTCCAATAACAAGATGCGCTGGCCTGGTTGGTCCTTGTGCCAGACTGGGTCCAGATTATAATAATTATAAATGTAGATGGCTGTGTTGGGGAATATATGTTGGTCTTGTTTGGGTATGATATTTTGGGTTAGGTTGGCTATGAGATCTTGTTTTGGTTGATTATTTTTCTTGGTTGGGATAAGATGAATTTGCATGCCAGTTTGTGCTGAGAACTGGTGATTGGTCTCGGCAGTAAAAGCTGCAACAATTTTGAGCTCAGATGGAATTTCCATCATGGCCAGATCTTCGTAGGAATTGTCTAAGAATGTTCCCTGCTGCTCTGTCTTTGTATACTTATTAATATTCTCTTGATTGGCGTAATACTTCTTGCCACTATTGGCCGCGGCTACCCATTGCCAACTACAAGCGTTACTAGCCCAATCGCCGTCTAGCAAATGATAGTACATCCACTTGGCTGGCATGAGCCAATCTGATTTGGCAATATTGCATACCACAGATGCGGTGTACATTCTAGCGTGGTTGTGCATATATCCTGTTTCATACAACTGCTTAATGGCTTGGTCAATTCCTTGAATCCCCGTCTTGGCTTGCATTATGGCCAAAGGAATTTGTTCATGCGCCACATTGGTCTGCGCTTGTTTAATAGGTAGCGATATATTTTTTTCTTGACCTACCCTTTGAAAATAATCGCGCCAGCAAAGCTCTTTGACAAAGGATTCAATTTGATAGAGTTTGTATCCTCTTTTCAAAACCGAATCCAATACTTGTTTGGTGCTAATCACGCCTCTTGAAATATAGGGCGATAAATAAGTAACAGCTCCGTCTATATAATTGCGGCTCTGTCCATAAGCAATTGGATCAATGGAATCTACTTGTGCTTGAATGCTAGCAATATCTGTTTTAAACTCCATTAACGCTTGCTGATTTTATTCATACTAATAGTCTTCTGCAATTTGCACTTGAAGCGGCTAATGGATTGATTTCTGATCACTGCATGTTTTTGACTCACCCCACTATTCACCCTTTTGCGCCAAAGATTAAAACTGCTTCGCTTTAACTCTTTGCGCATGGTGGCAATAACCTGCGCCTCTGTTAATCCAAACTGAAAATGAATGGCCTCAAATGGGGTCCGATCTTCCCAGGCCATTTCAATAATTCTATCTATATCTTTTTGTTCCATCTTTTGAGAGAGGGGTGTGTTTTTGTTGTGGGAAGAGGTTTTTTATCCTATTGGGAAATTGATTGTTATGGTTTTGCATAAGGCAGTCTGCCCAAGGGCGATGTAGTAAAATAAGCATCGAGTCCCTGACTCACTAATACACCGGCTTCTGAAAGGTTGACAAATCCATCGGCTCCTACAATTGAATTATCTACCACTATTTCTTGCACACTACCTACAATCAAAATGGTTCCATTCAAGGTAATATCTATGCGCTCTTCAAATTTCATGGCTATCTGCACAATGGCGTCTGCAACAAATGGTGCTGCAAAATGGGAGCGAAATTCTTCTTCAAATCCTACTTGTTCAAATTCCGATACACCTTGTGGGTATCGGGCCGATGTTTGGTGGGCCTTTTGATAATCTTTTCCAGCAACATAGTTTAGCGTATAAACGCCTTGGCTTTCTATGTTTTGAAGGGTATCACGTTGCACGCTGTCTGGTCTATTGATGAGTCCAAACAGTGCGGGGTTGGCGCCTAAATGAATGAGGGAATTGAAAATGGCTAGGTTGGTCTTACATGCTGCTGACTGGGTTCCTACCAATACAGCCTGTCTAAAGCCTGCTAATGAATTAATGAAAGCCCTTCTGTATTCCTTGTCCAGCCCTTGAATTTCCTGTTGTTTGAGTTGCATGCTAGGATAACAACAATTGCTGGGAGATGTTCTAGACTTACCAAAAAACTGTATGAGAGTAATTAATTGTCTCCCAACCAATCTTTGAATTCATTCACCCTTTCTCTGGAGACCACGGTTTCAACAGCCGTGCTTGGAAGAAGTTCTAGTTTTAATCTTCCGCCCAACCAAGTATGTACTTTTTGTATACTATCTATATTCACCAACAGGTTTCTATTGATGCGGAAAAACTGTTTGGGTTGGAGTTGCTCTTCTAATTGAGAGAGATTGCATTCTAATAAATGCTTGTTGCCACTAAGGTCTACGGCAAAACAAAGTTTACCATCGGCGTAGCCATAAGCCAGCTGCTCGGTTTTAATAAATCCCATTTGCTGACCGCGTTTAATCAAAATCCGCTCCTTGTATTTGATTTGGTTCAGCTGTTCTACCAATTGCAGCACTTTATCAGAAATGGCTACACTGCTTTTTTGATGCAACTGCTGGTATTTATCAAGGGCTTTCTCCAATTCTTTTTCATCAATGGGTTTGAGCAAATAGTCAATGCTATTTACTTTAAATGCTTTTAAAGTGTATTGATCAAAAGCAGTAGTAAAAATGATGGGCGTATGTATTTGTACGGATTCAAAAATTTGAAAACTCAAACCATCGGCCAATTGAATATCCATGAAAATCAAATCTGCCTGCGGCGATGTTTTAAAATAGTTCACGGCAGCTTCTACACTGTCTAGACGCTTGACTATCTCTACATCATCGCGTAGTGATTGAATGAGTTTGACCAATCTATTGGCTGCAGGAGCTTCGTCTTCTATGATGATGATCCGCATGGCTTAAGCAATTAAAGGAATGGACACAGAAAAAGCATTGCCTGATTCCAACACATCCATGGTTTGATTGGTGAGCAATTTATAACGGTTGCGAATATTGGTAAGACCAATACCAGTAGATTCTATGATTTGGTTTTTCTTTTGCAAATTATTTGACACCAACAATTTTCCCTCTTTTACAGTAACCAAAATATGCAAGGGTTTGTCCTGTGATACAATATTATGTTTAATGGCATTCTCCATTAACAGCTGCAAGGAAAGTGGCACTACCCTTTCTTGTAAATGCTTTTCTGGTACTTCTATGTCTATTTGTAAGTTCTCTCCAAAACGGGTTTGCAATAAAAAAGCATAAGCCTGTAATACTTCCATCTCTTCTCTAAGTGGAATAGAAGTCTCATCCTTTACTTCCAAAATATGCCTATAGACTTTAGATAGTTCTTGTACAAATGATACGGCCTGTTCTGGGTGTTCTGGAATAATAGAACAAAGCGTGTTTAAATTATTAAAGAGAAAATGAGGATTTACCTGAGTTTTCAAAGCATTCAACTGTGCCATCAGACTTTCTCTTTTCAGCATCTCTTTTTCTTCAACACTATGTCTGAGTTGACTCATAAAATAACGGCTCTCATAAATGGCAGCAACAGACAATGTGCTAAAAAAGGATGCGCTATTGCTATTGAACAAAATATCTCCCAATGACCTGCCAGGAAAATTTGGGTCTTCAAAATCACAATAGCCTTTTAATGACCAGCCTAATAAATTGGTAGCCAAAAAAGTAAAAAACAACATTACGATGGTCTGAATCTTTATCCTTTTCTTGGTTTCTTCATACAAGGGATATTTTGTTCTAGACCAGATCATGATTCCTCGGTTTCCCAACCATACCACACTAGTAGTAATGAGTGTGGTAATATAAATTTTATGGTTAAAATAGGGTTGTCTGTGTAAACGCAGTCCAAAGAACACAAAGGGAATGAGCAGGGCCAATAATGGAATCATCAATGCCATGAGCTTGCGGTCATCAAACCCAATTTTTGGGTTGTAAAAAATTCCCTTATTGTACATCTGCTTAATTGATCATTTAAAGATAAGACAAGACCCGGACTTGCAAACCGGGTCTTGAATGGGGGGTTAAAAAGTAATTTGGTAATTGATATTAGGGAAGAATCCAATTTGATTGATCTCTTTGATTTGTCCGGTACTTGGATTCAAGGTTCTGACAAAGATGTTTTTATGATTGGTCAGGTTTTGAAAATCGATATACCATTTCTGTGTGGCTTTTGGTCCGTTGCGGGTAAAAGAGAATTTTAAGTCCCAGCGCAGATAAGTATCGTTTTGCAAACTAAAGGCTTTGTCTTCTTGATAGATCACAAACCCAGCAGCTTGAGAAGCTGGAATATCAAAAGGTGTATAGCGTTGTCCGCCAGCAATAGCAAACTTGGTGTCTATGCCAAAACTATTGAGTTTAGAAAGCTTCCATTCTTTTCCGCCAAGCAAGTTGAATACATAATTGTTATTGAAAGCAGTATTGCGCAATACTTGGTCTGAGCCCTTGTATTTAGATTCAAACAATGATCCTGTTACCAGATAATAGAATCCCTTGTTCAAGAATTTTTCTAAAGTAAATTCTATACCATAGTTGCTACCCTTTCCTTGGTTTTGCAAATAGAATTTTTCTGGAAAGGCAAATCCCGCACCCGCATTTAGCATACTAAAAGAACTTGGGTTGCTTTCGGTGGCGGCATCATAAATATATTGGGCATAAACTTCTGTCTTGAATCGGAGGTTGCTGCTAAAATTAATATCGTAACCCATGACCCCGTGTAAACTTCTTACAAAACCCAGGTCCTTATTAGAAAGTACGGTTTGACCTGCAGCATTTTTGCTCTGATAAAAATACACATCCAGTGGTTGGGTTTGACTATGCAAACCCGCACCCAAAGAAAGCGATTGGTTGGGTTGGAATTGGTATTTCAAATTCCATCGCGGTTCTACCGCAACACTATTGTTTAAACTAAACCATTGTGCATATAAACCAAAGTTGGTGCTTACTTGATTATTAAATCGGTGCATCCAGTTGCCAAAACCCCTGGTAAGAGTAGCCGTGTTTTGTGCATTGGTGAGTGTGGTTAAAACAGTTGAACCATTGGGCAGGTAGTCTTTTTGCAGGTTTAATACATTTACATCGGTCAAAAGACCTGCACTAATTTGATTTTGTGCATTGATCTTCTGGTTAAAATTATAGCCAATAGAAATCTTGGTTTGTTTGTTTAAAACCACATAAGCGGGTTTATCGGGTTTGCCTGTTTCTATAATTTCTTCATTGTACTTAGACTGAAAAGCAGACAGCGCTAACGTAAGTTTTCCGGATGTGCGTGGGTTAAAGAAATAAGTATGTGTGGCGCCAATTACACCGGTTAATGATTTGGTATTGCTATTGCGCAACTTGCCGTCATTATTGGTGTACAAATTATCAGATGAATCAGGAGGAAAATTGATATGACTCTCTCCACCCAATCCAAAAATATCAATGGTGCCAGATTTCTTGGTTACAAAATGCAGTTTAAAAGATGCGTCTTGGTAATAAGGTGTGGCAGAACCGGTACCCACATTCAATCCCAATTTCTGAATAGCTGCTACCAAGGAGTAACGATAATTGACCAAGAAACTTGATTTGCTTTTCTTACTAAAAGGTCCTTCTGCCCCAAACTCAAATCCGTTGAATCCCATCTGTCCCAGATACTCGTATTTTTCATTGTTCCCGTTGCGCATTCTTAGGTCAAAAACCCCTGCCAATGCATTACCATATTGTGCAGGAAATGCACTGGTAATAAAGTCTGAATTCTTGAGCATATTGGTGTTCAGAATGGTTACTGGACCTCCAGTGGAACCCAAAGTACCAAAGTGATTGGGGTTGGGAATATCTATCCCATCCATACGCCAAAGCACGCCTGTGGGTGAGTTTCCTCTAATCACAATATCATTGCGCGCGTCATTGGTGCCACTCACGCCTGCAAAATTTTGGGCCATGCGGCTAGGATCATTGCGGGTACCGGAATAACGTACGGCTTCATCCATACTCAGTTGTCTTGCACTCACTACCGCTGCTTCATTCAAGGCTCGGTTCTTTTGTTTGCCGCTGGTCACCACTACTTCTTTGAGCACACTAATCTTTTCTTTGAGTTTGATTTCTAGTACCACTTCTTTAGAAGATGTCACTTCTATATTGGCGGTGGTGGCGTTTTCATATCCTACCAAAGCTGTGCGAATATTTTGTCTTCCAATGGGTACACCCACTAGTTTAAAAACACCAAAGCTATCTGTATTAGTGCTGATGGCTGGGTTGCTACCCTCAATGATAAGGGTGGCATTACGTAATGGGTTACCTGATTGTTGGTCAATAACCAAACCCTTGATGGTTTGGGTAAGGGTGGCTTTTTGGGCCTGAATAAAGCTAAGCCCTAAGAATAGGGCAGCTATTAAAATGATTGGTTGTTTCATGTTGAATATTTACAAAACAATGTTACAAGCAAGAAGTTTGCGCTACAATCAAAAAGGTGTGAGTTGCAGAAATTAGGGAATAAACCGGTATTTAGTAGCAATTATTCCTCATGCCCCAGCCGTTTTACTACTATTAAAAAATGATTTTATTACATGAGTTCCCGACCTTTAGAAGGAAATTGCAGCATAAATATTTTTAATATTATTTTATGAGACCCTACAAAGTATTGGCCCTAATCTTAGCCATTGTAACTACTGCTATTTATTGTAGCAGTCCCCAAACAAAAACAGAAACATTTAATGCGAGTGATACCGTCAAAGTGGTTTATCTAAATCAGGGTTGGTCTGCCGAAGAACGCGCTGAATACTATTGGGCTCCGCAGGGGTCGGCATTATTGTCTTATGATATTTATCTGGCATTAAAAGATCCAGAAACAAAGGCTTTGATCAATTCTCCGGCTATCACCAACCAATTTGGATTTTTGAGAGAATTCCCGGGTCACCCCAAAAATCCCGATGAACTGCCCATTGGCATTGCCAAGTCAGAAGTAAAAGACGGTCCTTTTAAAGGAGTCTATGCGGGTCTTACTTGCGCGGCTTGTCATACCAATCAGATCAATTACAACGGAACCAATATTCGCATTGATGGTGGCAATGCCAGCGCTATACAATTGGTGCCTTGGTTAAAAAAATTATCCGGTGCATTAGACCATGTTCAAAAAGATGAAAGCGCCTTTAAAGAAATGGTGGCAGAGATTGGCAAGAAAGCAAAAGTAGACGAAGCAGATTTGCGTAAAAGATTGGATGAAGACGTTGCTATTGCTCAAAGTTGGATCAACAAGATTTTATTTTCAAAACAACAAAATGGTCCAGGTAGAGTTGACGCTTTTGGCGGTATTGCCAATGCATTCTTAGGCATCCATACTGGCATTTGGGATAATGTTACTGTAAATGAAGCACCAGTAAAACCTCCCTTTTTATGGAACGCTTCTCAGTCTGCTTGGGTTGAATGGAGTGGTGTTTCTCCCAATCCATTTACACGGAACTACAGTGAAGCATTGGGTGTATTTGCCAGATATGATTTAACACCCAAGGGCAATCCAGCTAATTATAATATATCTACTGTAGATGCCAGATGGATTGCACAGATAGAACAAATGTTGCGCAAATTGGCACCACCACAATGGCCTCAAGAAGTCCTGGGTAAAATTGATACCGCTAAAGCTGCAAGGGGTGCCAAACTCTTTACCACCAATTGTTCTTCCTGCCATAGCACTTATCCGCATAGATGGAGTGAGCCAAGAGAACAAGGCAAACGCATGATTGAGAATGCACTAGTACCACAAACTATTGTTGGCACCGATGATTATAACTTAAGAAGCATAGCTCTTGATACCAATGCCGTTGTTGCAACCAAACACTTGAAAAGCCTTTTTGGCGGTAAAGAAAAAGTAACACCAACAGCATTTTTTCAAGTAGTAGAAGGTGCTATGATGGCTAATTCCTTAAAGCAGGCTGGTTTTACTTCAGCAGAAACGCTGGATGCCTTTGGTTATCAATCCAATGAAAGACTAGCCAATGCAAAAATACCTTTTGGTAGGTATAAAGCCGCTCCGCGCGATGGTTCTTGGGCTATTGGCCCTTTCTTACACAATGCCTCTGTTCCAAATTTGTATGAGTTATTATCACCTGCAAAAGAAAGGTCTCAGACTTTTTATGTGAATAGCCAATTTGATCCAATTAAAGTGGGCATCAATACCAAGCAAACAACTGGATTTAAATTTGATACCAAATTAGAAGGCAACTCTAATGCAGGTCATAGCTTTGAAAACGCAAAAGGCCCTGGTGTGATTGGCCGTTTGTTTACAGAAACAGAACGTTACGAGATTATTGAATTCTTAAAATCTATTCCTACACAGCCAGGACAAACTACGCCTTATGGTGGTCCTTCAAATCCTGTGTTGGCCAAGGATGATAAGACTTGGTTTAATAATAAGAAACCTTACTAGCTTATTTTTTTGATTGGGGTTGCCAGCCTGTTGAAAGCTGGTAACCCTTTGTTTTTGTGATCCGCTTTGGATCTGTTCCATCTGGGTTAATGGTATAAATCTGATAGTCCAAATCGCGATCCGATGCAAAAGCTATGCGTTTACCATCGGGGCTCCAACTAGGTGTTACTTCACCTCTGAAAACAGGAAATAATGCACCAGGAGAAAAGGGATGGGGATTGCCCACGCTATGTGTGATCTGTGTTTGTCCGCTGCCATCTGCATTTATCACAAAGAGTTGGGCAACACTATCAACCACCGCACTAAAGACCATGCGCTTACCATCCGGACTCCAAGCCCTTCCTGCTTCATTATTCATCTTGGTAGTTAGTCTTTTTACATTTGAACCATCTGTATGCATCAAATAGATATCGTTGTATTTGATGTGAACACTGGTATCATTGTCTCTATTACTAGCAAAAGCAATATTGGTTCCATCTGGAGAATATTTACCACCATAGTTGGTTGTACCAGCGCCTGAAAAAGTTAATTGCGTTTGTTGCTCCCCATTGCTATCCATGGAAAAGATTTGATAAATCCCCGTGCGATTACTTTCAAACACTATCTTTTTTCCATCGGGTGAGAAAGATGGAACCAAGTCATAAGCAGTATCTGTGGTTAGGCGTTTAATATCAGAACCATCGGCCTTGGCCATATAAATATCATAGTTACCATTCACTGATCTACTAAAAACCAAATGGCTACCATCTGGGCTCCAACTGGAATGTGCGTCTAATTCTTTGGCATGTGTAATCTGGTGCTCGCCTGTTCCGTCTTCCATAATGCCATGAATGCTATAAGTACTGTCTGCATTGGAGGTATAAGAGATAAAACCGTTTTTGATGGGATTGGTTTGGCAGGCAAAAAAACCAAGCATGGTTAAGCAAGCGGCAATTTGTTTCATGAGTCAGGTTTTTGCAAAACTACCGATAATCCTTTGCTGCTGCCCATTTGCTCGTATCAAAGATTCGGCAAACAATGTTGTTAAAACCCAAAGTTCCAAAACATGGTGGCTTTCAAGATGCTGCTGTTTTTATACTGGGTGCCTGCTTGATTTTGTTGTAAAATATTCAGGTACCCAAAAACCAGATTATCGTGTTTGTTCACGGCATAGCTAAAACCTAGAAACAATCTGTTTTGATCAAACACATGATTGGAGAGTGTGGGTCCGTAGTAGAAATAAATTTCATCGCCAAGGGCAAGTGAAAGGGTTTTTGGAGCAAAGCCGTCTCTGCTCAAAGGCAATTGGTAAAACACATTGTAACGCAGTTTGTAATAATTGGTAAAACTGCCTGCAATGGTGGAATCATTTAGCACATTGGCCTTCCATTTTTCTTCTAGCCTCACCCAATTCATGAGTTTGTGTTTTGGGCCATTCATGAAAAATTGAAACTGTTGCCAGAGAAAATGCTCGGGTATGGCAATTTGTTTGTGGTTGTCTCCAGGAAAGAAATCGGTAAAACCATATCCGGCTGTAAATCGATTCTTATTTTTTAAATAATAAGTACCAGCAAACCTAAACGTCATTTGAGAATACTCATTAAAGAAATGATCCTTGGTGTGTACTTCTCCGTCTAACCACAAACCCCATCTGGGATGTAATTTGTAATTGATATTATATCCCGCCCAGGTTTGTTGTTCATATTGCACAGGTTTTTGGGCCTTTAATCCCATTGTAACCAACAAGATTAAAAGCAATAAGCTGTTTCTTCTTATGTGTGAAACCTGTTTCAATTAGGGTGCAATTTACAAATGATTTATCTTTAAGCAGATGAGTTAAACTTAGATTTTATGCATTTATTTAAACGCGCATTTACTTTATTTCTCATAGTAGGTTCTTTGTTTGGCAATGCTGTAGCGCAGCAAAAGACTGCCATGGTCAAGACGCCGCCAGCAGTATTGCAGGATTTTATGGATCAACGTTTTGGCATGTTTATTCATTGGGGCCCAGTGAATTTGCGCGGAACAGAAATTGGATGGAGCCGAGGAAATGGCGTGGATACTGCCGATTACGATAATTTGTACAAAGAGTTTAATCCCGTTTTATTTAATGCAGAAGCTTGGGTATTGGCGGCTAAAAAAGCGGGTATGAAATACTTGACCATTACGGCCAAACACCACGATGGTTTTTGTTTATGGCCCAGTAAGTTTACGGATTATGATATCATGTCATCGCCTTACAAAAAAGATATTCTGGATGAATTGAGCAAAGCCTGTTTAAAACACGGGATTAAATTCTGTGTTTACTTTACCCTTTTGGATTGGCATGATCCACTTTATCCAGTAAGCAATATTCCCAATGCTGGTCTCAAATCAACTGGCGATATGCGCAAATTGGTAGACAAGATTAAGGGTCAATTAACTGAGATTGTTAAAGGTTATCATCCCTATATGTTGTGGTTTGATGGAAATTGGGAAGCGCCTTGGACCTTGTCAATGGGGCAAGAAGTATATGCCCATTTAAAACAATTAGATCCCAATGTCATTGTCAATAATCGGCTTGGCAAAGGCACACACAAAATCATGAATGATCAAACAGTGGGTGATTATGCCACACCTGAGCAATTTATTGGGGAGATCAATATGAAAGATCCTTGGGAGTCTTGCATTACCATTTGTAATCAGTGGGCTTGGAAACCCAATGACAAAATGAAGACATTGAAAGAATCATTACAAACCCTTGCTGGTACTGCGGGCGGCAATGGCAATCTATTGTATAATGTTGGGCCCATGGCCGATGGTAGAATGGAAGAACGCCAAGTTAAGATGCTGGCAGAAATGGGGAATTGGTTATCACAATATGGTGCGTCTATTTATGGCACCCGCGGTGGTCCTTATCCACCCAGTAAAGATTTAGTGGCCACCAGAAAGGGTAGTAAAGTTTACCTTCACTTACTCAAAACAAGCGCTACAAATATTGCACTTCCCAATCTTCCTACCAAACAGCGTCTGAGTTCTGTACGTTATCTCAATGGATCTTTACTTGCTTTTCAACAGGATGAATACGGCATTTATATTCCATTGACTGGAAAACTGCCAAATCTAAATAACACGGTTTTGGTCTTGGATTTTGTGGGGGATGTTACAAATGTGGAACTAGTGCGATGAGCTTTTAAATAAGGGTAACTTATTATTGCAATCATTCATTTAAAAATGTGACCATTTCTAAGTTACCCGAGATGGATTAGTTTTGTTGTATGAATAATTTTTCTCAAAAACCTATTTCTTTTTCTTTATAATAAGATGATCAGGGTTCTCGCTATTTTTCGACATTACAAAATACTCAATAGCCATTAATGCCAATAAAACAATAAAAATAATTCCTATTATTTTGAATATTTTTTTCATATTTAATGATTTTTATTAACAAGGACCATAACCATGAGATACTGTCATAGTGCAATTATTAGGGTTTAATGTATATGAGAAGTGATAGTTTTCAGATGTGCCAAATAGTACAGAACCAATTTCTATGCCCCAATTAATTGTGCCTCCTGTACAACCGGAATAACCGTTAGAATAATTTGAAATTTGATTCCAACCCCATCCGACTGCCACACCTGTTACAAAAAAACTTACACTTGAAATACCAGAAGACCCTATTGTAATGTAGGCATTATAATTACTTAAAATTCCCATCTTTCCAAAACTGCTATAGTACTCTCCTGGGCTTGTACATAAATCAGGATTGTAAAAATAGGGCACATATTTTTTATTGACACTATTTAAAGAACTGTTATCAAAATTCAAACTTCTATTTATTAATTTAGTTGAATTTAAACTTACATTATTTCTAAACATTTTATTTAGACTGTCCATATAAATTTTAGCTTCTTTATATGATGTAAATTTTGGGTATTGAAGTTCACCCTTACCTTCATTATTGATAACATGAAAATCCGGGTTATCTTTTAATAATGAATCAATTGAATTATTAACCTGATTAAAATTACTTTCTGATTTTTTGCATGATACTAATGATGTGATAATAATTAGAATAAAGAATAGCTTTTTCATAATAAAAATGTTGTTAAACAACAGAATGAATTCTGATGCTAAATTGTTTAGAATATTGATTTCTTTAGAAAACCAGCATAGCGCTAAACAGCAATTTTATTGGGAGTAAAACAGAAGTATTTTTCGGTAAACTGGAATGAACATTTTAATCTCTGGAAACTATGCCCATTTACTTATTACTTCAAATCCATTGACAAGATTGTAAATAGAATTGAATAATACAAGCATAAGAACTAAAATTCTTTTAGTTTCCATTTAAATTTGTTCCATGTTTGGACCACCGGTATATTATACAGCTGATGAATCTGGTTTTAAGGGCACCATGTTGGATACCCTTTTGGCCAATGGCTTTTATCGGATGCAGCATCATGTGTTTACCACCAACCATACACAGTTTGATATTAACAGTTATATGATGCCCGTGTTTTGGCTTAGGTTAGAACTGGCCAGGGTGCAGGAATCCAAATCGGCTCAGAAGATTCGGAAAAAATGTTCCAAGCTGCAAGTGATAGTCAAGCCCGCTGAAATCACTGATGAGATTCGCCACCTCTATTCTTTGTATTGGGAGTTTGTACCCTTTAGTACATCAGAACAGTGCGATGAATATTTGCACGATGCTAGCCTTCCCAATCCTTTTGATTCCTGGATGATTGAACTCCGTGATCATGGTCGCTTGGTAGCGGTAGGATATTTTGACAAAGGCAGTAACAGTATTGCAGGCATACTCAATTTCTTTGATCCTGAATACCAATCTTATAGCTTGGGCAAATACCTGATTCTTTGCAAGATGGATCACGCGCGTTCCCTAGGGTGCCGATTCTACTATACTGGTTATATCAGCACTGCTACTGAAAAGTTTGACTACAAACTCTTTCCAGACATCAATGCCATTGAAGTTTTTCTTCCTCTTGAAAAGCATTGGGTGGCTTATACCCATTATGACAAGACCATGTTGGAGCAATATTTTTTTAATGGCATGGAGTAGTTGCTCTTTTCATTTTGTATCTTCCAGCAACAACCAACTAACATGAAGCAAATCAGCACTGCTATTGCATTATTCTTTCTATGCATTAGCGCGCAAGCACAAACAAAAGCCTTTGTAGGCGGAACCCTGATTGATGGTTTTGGAGGAAAGCCTATTTACAACAGTGTAATTATTGTAGAAAACGAGCGGATTAAAACCGTGGGTACCGTGGGCACTACGCCTATTCCTAAAGGAGCAGAAATTGTTTCTACAGAAGGGATGAGTGTGTTGCCCGGTCTTTGGGACATGCACGTGCATTTGATGATCAATGGGCACAGTGATTATGACCATTGGGATAGTGCTTATATGAAGGATTTTGAGAAAGTGGTGATGCCGGCTTCGGCCCACCAGTTGCTGATGGCCGGGGTTACCAGCGCGCGTGACCTGGGTGGGCCGTTGGAGGCAAGCATTAATGTAAAGAAACGCATTGACAAGGGTGAATTACCCGGACCAACACTCTATGTGTCTGGACCATTTATCCAACACAAACCTTATCCGCATACAGAAGCTTATCGTTGGGGTGTGAATGGCGTGGAAGACGCAAAAGCAAAAGTGCGCAAACTGGCAGAAGCAGGTGTGAATGTGATTAAGTTGATTGACCAAGACGAAATGACTTTGGAAGAAGCACAGGCCGTGGTAGATGAAGCGCACAAATACAAATTACCAGTGGTGGGTCACTCACACAGACCCAATGAAATTAGAGTGGGTATGAAAATTGGCGTGGATTGTTTTGAACACACGGGTTTGGCATCGGCACCAGAATATCCGGATGATATTATTCAGATGATCAAAGAGCGCACAGCGCAAATGAGCAAGGGCCCCTTCTTTTGGACACCAACCGTTGAAGGTTTGTACAATTATGAATACATCAGAGACAATCCAGAAAAATTAGATGACCCTTCATGGCAACTAGATCTGCCCGATAATATTATCAAGGATATTAAAGAGTCACTCAAGTATCCAGGTAGGATGCCCTATTTTCAAATGACGCCTATTCGGCGCCCAACGCTGGAGAAAAAAGTGAATCAGTTGAAAAATGCGGGCGCCGTATTGTTAATTGGAACAGATAGTGGGATTCCCATGAAATTTCATAGTCAGAGCACTTGGAACGAACTAGATGTATGGGTCAACAAATTTGGTTTTGACGCCATGTACGCCATTAAGGCTGCTACTTACTGGCCAGCACTGGCCATGCGTGTAGACAAAGACTATGGCACTATTAGTGAAGGCAAGTATGCCGATATCATTGCTGTAAAAGGAGATGTCTTGCGCTATATTGATTTGTTACAAAAAGTAGATTTGGTGTATAAGCATGGTAAGAAAGTAAAATAGATTTTAAAGAGATTTGATCCACCCCGGCCTTCGGCCACCCCTCCTTACACTTTGTGCAAGGAGGGGAACATAATTTAAAACAGTATTATGAAAAGAATATTAATAGTTGCAGCAAGTTTGATTGCCTCGCATAGTTTGTTGGCACAGAAACCCATCGCGCCTCCGGCGCTAAATGCCATTACTGTTGCCGATTTGAAAAAGGATTTATACGCTTTGGCCGATGCGCATTACAAAGGAAGATCAGCTGGAACCATTGATGAACTCAAAGCTTCTATGTGGTTGGGTGAGCAGTATCGAAAAATTGGTCTCTTGCCAGCGGGCGATGACGGTACTTATTTTCAGTACTTCAATATGTGGCATAACCATATGGCTGACAATTCTACTATCAGCATCAACAACAAAGCTTTAACCCTTTGGCAGGATGTGACCATTGCACAGATGGCGCATACACAAATTGATGCACCCATTTTGTATATGGGCGATGCGGCTACCATGAATACCAATCAAGACGTAAAGGGGAAAGTGCTAGCCATTGAAGCCAATGCAACCGGCATCAATTTGAATGTGTCTTTACCAACCTGGCGTTATCCAAGAAGCGTGCTGGCCAAATACGGAACTGCGCTGATCAATAAAGGAGCTGCTGCCATTATTTTTATTGCAGACGAAGTAGCAGAAAAGGCTTGGGCCGATGCCAATGAAAACAATTATCGCGGTTCTTTTGATATTGAAGGTGGACCAAATGCTGTTGTGAAAACTACGGTTCCAGTGTTGTGGGTGCATGCATCTGCTAAGCCATTGTTACAAAGCAGTGGTGCCATGCTCAAAGCCAATTTAATTTTGGAACACCAGTCCTATCCATCAGTGAATATTGTGGGTTTGGTAAAAGGAACGGATAAAAATTTGGCATCGGAATATTTGTTGTACAGCGGTCACCAAGACGCACACGGGATTCGCAATCCACAACACAACGATACCATCTATTATGGTGCCGATGACAATGCCAGTGTGGATGTTGCCATGATGGCCAATGCAAGGGCATTTGTAAAAAATCCTTCAAAGCGTTCTGTATTGTTTGTGATTCATGGGGCCGAGGAACGAGGCCTTTTGGGCTCAAGGTATTATTCCTCACACCCAACTGTTCCACAAAAATCTATTGTTGCTGTTTTGAATGGCGATATGATTGGAAGAAACCATCCAGACAGTGCGGCACTCTTGGGTGTGCAAGCGCCGCATAGAAATTCTGCAGATTTAGTGGCCATGGCGCTCTCTGCCAATGCTGAAGGACCCAAGTTTAAATTAGACACGCTTTGGGACAAACCCACCCATGTGGAGGGATGGTATTTCCGAAGTGATCACCTGCCCTATGCGCGTCTGGGAATTCCATCTATCATGTATTCCACTTTGTTGCATCCGGATTACCATACACCATTAGACAATGCACAGAATATTGACTATGATAAGTTAAAGAAAATGGCAGACTGGATGTATAGAACAGGATGGAAAGTGGCCAATGCTACCATAAGACCAGCCACTGATGCTAATTTTAAATTAGAGCGATAGTGATTTGATAACAATTTCAAAAGCCAGTTTCAAATGGACAATAGCGTAGTAGTTGTAACAGGTGCAGGCATTTCCGTAGACTCGGGTATTCAACCCTTCAGGGGTAAGAATGGTCTATGGAATGAGAATCCAACTACCATGGCAACCTATGAGAAATTCAAAACAGATCCCGGGCATTTTTTGTCTTGGTACTATCATAGATTTGTTAGCTGCCGCGATGCGCTTCCTAATGCCACCCATGAAATTCTAGCAGCCAATCAGATACGTGTGATTACCCAGAATGTAGACAATCTGCATATCAAAGCTTCACATCCAACTAAGCGATTAATTGAGATTCATGGAAATATCAATTTCAAAAGACGCATACCAGCTTATTCAAAAGAAGAATTGGTTTTGGCAAATTGGGATTTTGTAAAAGAAGCAGAGGATCAAATTCCCGCACTATATGAACTCTTTGAAATTGGTAAGAATGGAACTATTGATTTTGATAAATCTTATCGGCCACATATCTTACTCTTTGATGAATATTATGCTGAAATCTATGAATCTGAAATTGCCATGGATTGGGTTGCCGAAGCTGAAACCATCATCTTCATGGGTACATCCAATTCTGTTGGCATAACCAATATGGTGTTGGAGTCCGCACTAAGGCGTGGCAAAGAAGTAATAGTGGTAGACCCTAATCCTGCTCCTTCATTACGTTATCCAGGTATTCAAATTTTTGCGGAGTCTGCTATTGACTTTTCTAGAAGATATTTCTAGGTTAATTTACCAAGTCAAACAACAAGACGGTTCTTGGATCAAGTGATACAAAAGCCGGTTTTGTTGCTGAAGCGATTTTGAAATCAGCGGTTTGGGTATTTAATTGTTGTTTCACTAGTTGTGTTTCTGCTACTCCGTTTTTCATGATACCAAATTCAACGGGCACATCAAATACAAATCCAGATGATTGATGCTGTTGTACATGAATCAATATTTGTTTTGACGCGGCATCATAATCCCAGGTCCAACTTAATTTTAAATTATCGGGTTTGTACAACCACTGACTAAAGAAAGGTTTCAAATTTTGGTTAGAAGCTTTTTCCATTTCAGCAATCAAATCATTGGTGGTAGCATTGGCATTAAAATACTTTTTATAATAAGCCTGTATGCCGTTTCTAAAATTCACTTCTCCTATTTTGTCTCTGAGCATATGCATGATCCACGCACCTTTCTGATAAGTAAGACCACTGGTAACGGCACCTGTTTCAGCTGAACGGTTACTAACAATACTAAACAGAGAATCTTTTTTGATATAATCGTACACAGACTTTTTGGCGTTTTTAACGCCAGCTATATATTCATCGTGCCCATAAGCGTGTTCAATAAAAAGCAGTGTGAAAAAAGTAGTCAAGCCTTCACTTAACCAGGCATCATCCCAAGTAGATTCGGTAACTGCATTTCCAAACCATTGGTGGGCTATCTCATGAATGACAACATTTCTTAGACGTACTTCTTTTTTACCAGTGATTAGTTTCTCTGCGTAATAAATGGCAGAAGAAGTTTCCATGCCACCGCCTGAAACAGTTGATTGAACATTGGCTAGTTTCTCATAAGCAAATGGTCCTACATAATCACTGTAAAAAGCAAGTACCTGTTTAGTGGGCTCAGCAAAATCGGCAAAGCCAGCTTCGCGATCTTGTGGATATACCCAAGTTTGAATGGCTTTTCCATTAAATTGATCCACCTGTTGTACCGCAAATTCTGCTACTCCCAAAACAAATAACCAACATGAAACTGGAACCGATTGTTTCCAGTGTGTGAGTTTGGTATTGTTGCCAAGTACAGACTCTTCCATTAATAAGCCATTGGAAACCACTTGGTATTTTGATGGGGCTGTTACAATGAATTCACTGGTGGCTTTGTCATAGGGATGATCAATAGAAGGTAACCAGTGTCTGGTTTTGTTGGGCCAGTTCTCACTAAAGAAAGTTCTGTCTCCAAATTTATTGGCAATGATTCTTAGTCCTTCTTCTGGGATGCCCTTGTATTGAATCTCAAATGTGATCACCGTATCAGTTGTGGATGGCTTGGCCAATTGAATCATTAGGGAATCTCCAGCATGGGTATAATTCAATGTTTGACGATTAGAGCTAATGGATTGCACCAACATGCCCTTGCCCTTTCTTTGCTCAGTTAGATTCATCAGGTCTAATCTAAACTGTTTGATATTACTTTTTTTAAATTGAATGCTAATAGAAGCTTTTCCAATGATTTCGTCATTCTTATCATTGAGGGTTACTTCAAAACGATAGTGTAATACATCAATGGAATAATTGCGAGGATAAGTATCAGCAAAACTTTTGTTACTAAGAAAACAAACAAAAAGTAAAACCAAACAATATTTAGATCCCATGATTATAAGGATTGAACTTTTTTCAAATAATATCCTTTGTTATCAACCTGTGGAGGAGTTTTACTATTGACGGTAATACCCTCTTTGTCAATCATCATTTTTGATACAGCATCTGAGGTAGTGATTTCAAAAGGAAGTTTCATAAAAGCATTATTTACTTTAATGCTGTATGTCTGATAACCCACTTCTTTCACAACAATATCTAATTGATTGGTTGTTCTGCAATAAAAATCAAAGAAAGGCTTTAGATTCTTGCCCGATGCATTGCTAAACAATTGTTCTACATCGGTAGTAGTAACCATATTGTCATAAGTATATTGAGGATCTGTAGCCAATTTCTTCAGGGTTGGAAAAAATATTTCATCTCCAACTACATATCTGAGACTATGCATAAAGAATGAACCCTTGGTATAAATATCAGTTTGAGCATAGGTTTCATCTTCACTCATTTCTTCACCACCTACCATGGGTTTAATATATCTGATAGAGCGCTTGTGCCCATCAATAATTTTGTCATAAGCTTCCTGACCACCCAAGTCATAGTGAATCAAGGCTTCAGCGTAAGTTCCAATGCCTTCCTGAATCCATTCATGCGCCCAGTCTTTGTTGGTTACTTTATTGGCCCACCATTCGTGCGCATACTCATGGAATAAATTGGCGTTATAATCACTCTGGCCAATTTTTGTATAAACGAATTTGTTTTGGAAAGTGATATTGGTTTGGTGTTCCATACCAGAGTTTGGTACAGCGCAAATGCCAATCTTTTCTTTTACCCATGGGTATTCACCAAAATATTTTTCAAGTACCTGACTGTCTCTCTTTTTCAACGCAATGATTTTTTTGGCTTCAGCGCTGTCTTCTGCTAGAATATAAAATTGAATTGGAACCTTATTTCCTTTGATGGTAGTATACTCATCCGTAGCAACATGGAACTTTCCAATATTGAATACCATGGTATAGGTACTCATGGGATAATTGGTTTTCCAATGATAGGTTTTCTTGCCTTTTGATTTGGTTACTTTTTGCAAAAGACCAGGACCGCTCACCACCAAAGTATCTGGAACAGTAATCATCATATCAACGCCTTCATTGGGCTCGTCACTAGGATGATCCTTGGTGGGCGTATAAATTCTGGCCCCTTCTTTTTGGCAATTAATGGCTACCCAAGGATTGCCAGATCTGTCTTTGGTAAAGGTAAATCCACCTAACCAAGGTGGCCTTACGGCAATAGGCGGTTCACCACCATACTCCACTTTCACCAATTGCTTGCCTTGTAAAAATGGGCTAGCAGCAGTGATATAAATTTTATGATCCTTGTGTTCAAATTTCACAGCTTTATTATTGACACTCACTTTTTGAATAGTCAAAAGATTCACCAGATCCAATAAAATAGTATCTGTGTTTTTAGAAAGTATCATGGTTACTTCCGTAGCGCCTTGAATACTTTTATTATTCAAATCCACATTGAGGTTAATGGTATAATGCCGAATATCCATGATGGCTTGTAAGGGATTCAATTTGCCACCTGACGATAGGCTACTGATATCTCTATTCTGAGCATTAGAAACGGTTGCTACAATGCAACAAATAATGAACAAGGTCTTTTTCATAATGGTCCCTGGTTAGTTTTATGATTCAATGTAACTAGAATAATTCATTTTTTGACAGCGAACGCTCTTCAATCAATAGCTGTTCGCGATTTTTGAAGAACCCTAACCCTTCCCCACACAAGTATAACCTCTGTCAAGTGAAACCTTGAACAAGAATCATCCTTCTCAATCAGAACCCTACCCTGATTCAATCCAGCTCAAGTGAAACCTCGCTCAAGAATAATCCCGCACAAGAATAACCTCTTTTTCGTGTTTTCAAAATACCCCTGTTTTTATACTAGAACAAGTATAAAAACAGGGTCTCTATTTTATACTAGAACGAGTATAATTTGACAGGTGTTTTTGGGGTTCGTAATGATTAATTTATACTAGAACGTGTATAAAATAGGACCCCCATATTTATACTAGAACGTGTATAAAAAACGCCCTTTTTGAAAACTTCAAAAAACAAGTATTTCTCCTCCACCCCACCAAAAAAAACTCACTCCAAACACTCACTCCAAACACTCACCCCAAATACATTACCCCAAAACAAACTCTCCACAAACACAAGACAGGATTGACTTTTAAGTATTGCTAAACTCTTTTTACTATCAAAAAAATCTAGTGTATTTGCTTAAATCTGCATAACAGAAATATTAATTTAGAAGCTGAATCAATAGTCAATATGGAATTGGTTGAATTTGTAAAATACAAGCGCCGATATTACGGTCATAAACAACAGGATTTGGCAGATATGTCTGGTGTGGGTTTACACTTTATCAGAAATATGGAACAAGGGAAAAAGTCATTGCAATTGGACAAAGTGAATCAGGTCTTAGCTGTCTATAAAGCAGAAATGGCTCCCATTGCCATTCACTTGAATCAAGGGAGAACTACCAAAGGGCTACCCAAGAAGTTCAAAGACCTTCATCCCTGGGCTTAGATGTAAATTTGGTTGAGGATGAGTTTTTGTGAGAGGTTGGGAGTTTGTAAAATTTGGTTGAGGATTGTTGAATTTTCATTGACGTTGCGTAAAGCATTTTATTAGTAACTTGTCTTTCTTCACCAAGACAAGTACAATGAGAAAAAACGCTTTGGCCGCGCTTTGCATGAATACATGGTGCATTGCTGCAATGAGCCTTTGTTTAAACCAAGTTGAAGCCCAACAAATGGCGGCAACAATTTCAGGAACAAGTTCTGCAACAAGTTCAGCAACAAGTTCAGGAATTAGTTCTAGAATCAATTCAGGAATCAGTTCTGTAACTAATACAAGAATCAGTACGGGCAAAGGTTCTGGTTTTATTTCCGCAGATCAAAATCCCTTTAGTAACCTCCGTTTTCGCTTTGTGGGTCCCGATGGAAATCGCGCTTGCGCAGTAGTGGGTGAACCGGGGAATCCCAATGTGTCTTATGTAGGTGCCGCATCGGGCGGGATCTTTAAAACCACCAATGCTGGGATTAGTTGGCAGCCTGTCTTTGACGAGATGGACAACTCGGCCATTGGCGCCATGGCCATTTCTGAATCCAACCCCAAACAGGTTTGGGCGGGTACGGGAGAAACCTATATTATTCGCCCGGCGCATCCCAACGGGAATGGGATTTACAAATCCACTGACGCGGGTAAGACCTGGAAAAATATGGGTCTCAAAAATACTGTGCGCATTAGCAAAGTATTGGTAAGCCCTACGGATAGCAATACCGTTTACGTAGCGGCGCTGGGTCATACCGGTGGACCTCAACAAGAAAGAGGTGTTTTCAAAACCACCGACGGTGGCATTACTTGGAACCGTGTTTTATTTGTAGATGAGAACACGGGTTGCTCCGATCTTTCTATAAATCCAAAAGACCCCAATAACCTAGTTGCTGCTATGTGGCAGGTTCAAATGAATACTTGGAACCTGAACAGCGGTGGCCCTGGTAGTGGATTTTATAAAACCACCGACGGCGGTAAGACTTGGAAGCAAATGACCAATGGTCTGCCTGGTGGTCCGGGTAAAATCATTGGTAAAACCAGCATTGATATTGCTGGAGGAAATCCCAATACCATTTATGCCTTGGTAGAAGCCAAAGCCCCTGGTCTATATAAATCAACCGATGGCGGAGAGTCTTGGAAACTGATGTTGGAGAACCATTCCTTGGCGCAGCGTGGTCCTTATTATACCAGGGTTCGTGTTTCTTCTCAGGATGAGAACAAACTCTATACCATTAGCGTAACCATTATGGAATCCAAAGACGGTGGTAAAACCTTTAATGGCAATGGTAGCTATGCGCCTGGTGGCGATAACCATGAAATTTGGTTTGATCCCAAAGACGCCAATAGAATTATGGTGGCCCACGATGGCTGCATGAACATGAGTTTTAACGGCGGCAAGAACTGGCGCAACGTAAACCTACCCATTGCCCAAATGTATCACGTGGCTTTGGACGATATGATTCCTTATCATATCATGGGTAATAGACAGGATGGTAGTTCATATAGAACAGAAGCCATCAGCCGTCAAGGCTATATTCCATTGAGTAGTTGGGAAACTGTGGGTGGTTGTGAAAGTGGTTTTGCCCAACCTGATCCTTTTGATAATAGGATTATCTGGTCTGGTTGTTATGATGGTGGTTTGGATGTAACCGATACCCGCACGGGTCTATCGCACGATGTGCGTCCTTGGCCTCAAGCTGGTTATGGTGTGGCTCCCGCCGATATGAAGTATCGTTGGCATTGGAATTTTCCCATGACTTTATCTCGTCACGAACGCGGTGCAGTTTATGTGGGTAGTCAGTACGTGCACAAAACTACCGATGGTGGTCATACTTGGAAAGTTATTAGTCCTGATCTGACCACCAATACAAAATCGCACCAGCAAAATTCTGGTGGCATTGTTTCAGATAACCTCATGACTTTTGACGGTTGTACCTTGTATGCCATCTCTGAATCGCCTCTAAAAAAAGGGATGATTTGGGTGGGCACCAACGATGGTCAATTACAACTCACTACCAATGATGGTGCTTCTTGGACCAATCTTACAGCTAATTTGAATCTACCTCCTTGGGGAACTATTAGCAATATTGATCCTTCTAATTTTGACGCGGGTACGGCATATGTGACCGTGCATTTTCAACAACAGGGAGATTTTAAAGCATATCTGTTTAAGACTTCTGACTTTGGTAAACACTGGACCGATATTGGTCAGAAATTACCAGCATCCAATAGCGGTTTTGTGCATTTTGTCAGAGAAGATCCTGCTCAGAAAGGTTTGATTTTTGTTGGTACTGATAATGCGCTCTATGTGAGTCCAGACGATGGTGGTCAGTGGTTGCAACTAAAAAACAACCTGCCCCCATCGCCGGTGTATCATTTGGCTATTCAGAAAAATTTCCGCGACTTGGCCGTAGCTACTTATGGCCGTGGATTCTATATCTTGGATGATATTACTCCTTTTAGAGAATGGAGCAAAAATTTGGCTAGCAAGAAGAATGCACTATATCCCTTGCGTCCAGCTTATCGATTTAATTTTAAAGCGGCCAATCATGATGGTGGTGGTGCCGTTACCGGAGAGAACCCTCCTTATGGTGCCAGTATCAATTATTTCTTGGCCGATACTTTACAAAAAGCGCCTAAGCTATTTGTCTTAGGGCCTAGCGGCGATACCATTCAAACCATTGAGGGTACCAATGCTAAAGGTGTGAATAGGGTATGGTGGAACCTGGCTCATGATGAACTGAAAATGCCTACCCTAAAAACCAAACCTAAGGGCAAGGATTTTGTGAAATTAGATTCTACTGGTAGCCGTTTAATGTATGTACCCGATTTGGATATTGGTCCTGGTATGGAACCTATTCGTGTGCCATTGGGTACTTACCAAGTGTTGCTCAAAACAGATGCTGGCGTTGAGAAACAAATGCTTCAGGTTTTGCAAGACCCCAACGCTGGATCTACCAAGGAAGCCATTGCCGCACAATACGCACTGGGTAAGGATTTGAGATCTAATATCAAAGCTTGTTTTGACTTGATTACAGAAATGGAAATCAAACGTGCCGCTTTGTTAAAAGAGAACTCGCTCAAGTCTTTGGCTTTGGAACAGCAGCTATATGTTCTGGAATCTAGGTTGTTTGATACGCATCAAACCGGTGCTCGCTGGGATGATTTCCGTAACCCAGCACAGATAACAGAAAGGTTCTTAGCCATCTCTAAAGAGTCTCAGACTTATGGAGCTGATTTTGCACCAACTACGCAGCAGTTACAAATGGTTAGTCAGTTGAAATTACAGTTCAAATCTGTGCTCACCGATTATCAACAGCTTAAGAAGGATTTGCCTTAATTGTTGTAGGCTTTATAGTTATATTAGTGAACCAAAAAAATTGCTTGCTATGTCTAATAAATCCCGCAGGTCATTCCTGAAGAATGCCGCTCTGCTTTCTACTGCCACAGCTTTTCCAGCTATCTGGAACAACGGCTTTGCCAATCGCGCTAGCGGAAAAGTAAACCTTGCCTGTATTGGTATTGGTAACCAAGGTGGCTCTGACGTTATGTCTTTTGCCAAAACTGGCTTGGCCAATTTTGTTGCTTTCTGTGATGTTGATATGGGTGCTCCTCAAACACTGGAAGTATTGAAAAAATTTCCTGATGTTCCGCGCTTCCAAGATTTCAGAACCATGTTTGAAAAAATGGGTTCTCAAATTGAAGCTGTATCCATTGGCGTTCCTGACCATTCGCATTTTGCCATTACCATGATGGCCCTTTCTTTGGACAAACATGTGTACGTGGAAAAACCCATGGCCCGCACTTTTAATGAAGTGGAGCTGATGATGAAAGCCGCTAAGAAACATTCCAAAGTGGTGACTCAAATGGGTAACCAAGGTCATTCTGAAGGAAACTATTTTCAATTCAAAGCATGGACTGAAGCGGGAATTATCAAAGACGTCACTGCTATTACCGCACATATGAACAGTGCACGTAGATGGCATGGTTGGGATACCAATATTAAAAAACTACCTGCTGCAGAAGCTATTCCTACTTCATTGGATTGGGATACTTGGCATGGGGTTACACAAATGCATGATTATAACCATGACTATATCAATGGTCAATGGCGCTGCTGGTATGATTTTGGAATGGGTGCCTTGGGCGATTGGGGTGCGCATTTGATTGATACGGCGCATCAGTTCTTAGACCTTGGTTTACCTACAGAAGTAAGTATGCTCAAAGCAACAGGTCATAATCCTTTCTTCTATCCAACTTCTTCTACCATTAAGTTTCATTTTCCAGAGCGCGCTAAAATGCCTGCTTGTGACATCACTTGGTATGACGGTGTTGACAACCAACCGCCACTTCCGGCCGGTTTCACCAACTCCGAATTGGACGCGAATATTCCTCCGGCCGGCAACACCAAAGTACAGTCTACCAGACTCAATCCAGGGAAAATTATCTATGGTAAGGACCTTACTTTCAAGGGTGGTTCTCATGGTTCAACACTATCCATTATTCCTGAGGCAAAAGCCAAAGAAATGGCCAGTAGTTTACCAGTTGTTCCACAAAGCCCTAGCAACCACTACGCCAATTTCTTAAAAGCCTGTATGGGTCAGGAAGAAACGCGTTCTCCTTTCCATATTGCTGGTCCTCTGAGTCAAGTATTCTGCTTAGGCGTCTTGGCGCAGCATTTGAACACCACGCTGAAATTTGATAGAAAGACCAAACAGATTACCAATAATAAAATGGCCAACGAAATGTTGGTGGGTCTTCCTCCAAGAAAAGGTTGGGAGCAGTATTATAAAATTTAAATCCCCCAAGTTGTTCCTCAAGTTCCCCTCCCGTTTGCGGGGTGGGTGCCCGCAGGGCGGGGTGGGTGCGGGTGGTTAAAAAATTAAAAACCTCAAGTAAGTAGGAAAAAAATACGGGTTCTTCTATGCGCTGTTGTTTTAAACTCTGATACCAAATGAATTCTTGTAATTTTAGAGAAAAACAATGGCAAATAAGACCTGGCACGATGCCCATGAATCCAAATTAACCTATGGAGATAGAATTGCAGATGCTGTAGCGCTTGGAATGGGTTCTTGGCGGTTTATCATTATTCAAACCATATTTGTACTCATCTGGATGGCCCTGAACATCATGGCCTATATGCAACACTGGGATCCCTATCCATTTATTTTATTGAATCTGATTTTTAGCACACAGGCTGCTTATGCGGCACCCATTATCATGATGAGTCAGAACCGTCAGAGTGCTAGAGACAGAATTCAAGCCCAGGATGATTATGAAACCAATTTGGAAGCCAAAAGAGAAATTGAGGAGATCCAGATTTATTTGGGCAAACTTGAAACGGAGAAATTAGACAAGATTATTCTGATGCTGGAAGAGCTGAAATTGGCCAAATAAAAAGTCCCGCCTTTGGTGGGCGGGACCTGCAGTTGGTATTGGTCGAACTATTTGGTACTTAATTAGACAGTCTTTTGTCAATTTCGCTGCAAAGAGCGCTAAAAATTTCTTCTACACTTCCTTCACCCTTGATATTCACCACTTTATCAAACTTACTATAGTAGTTGGCTACCACGGTAGTTTTGGTTTGGTACTCAACAATGCGGTTTTTAATAATGGCTTCATTGGTATCATCGCTGCGGCCACTGGTTAAACCACGGTTCAGCAAACGCTTGGTTAGTTCTTCATTGCTTACTTGTAAAGCCAGAACCACGCCAATTTCGGTGTTTTTTTCTGCCAATAAAGCGTCTAAAGACACAGATTGAGCTTCTGTACGGGGAAAACCGTCAAATAAGAAACCTTTGGCTTGTGGGTTGTTTTCCAAAGCAGACTTGATCATGCCAACTACTACCGCATCGGGTACTAGTTGACCATTGTCCATCAGCTTTTTTGCTTCCAGTCCCAATTCAGTAGCCTGTGCAATTTCTCTGCGCAGGATATCGCCTGTGGAAAGGTGAACCAAACCATAAGCGGCTATCAGTTTTTCGCTTTGAGTGCCTTTACCGGAACCGGGAGGGCCAAACAGGATAATATTAAACATGTACTTGCTAACCTTAAATGAGTAGCAAATATAAGGCTAAGGCATTATAAAACATTTAACAGTCTACCAATTCACTTAAAAATTAGTCATTCACCAAACATTAACAGCTGTTAGTTGTAAGTATTAAAACCATCGCACGTCTCTATGCGTATATTCATTGTATCAAATAATCAAATTTATGAAAAGGATTTTTGTACTGCTCTTTGCAAGTCTTAGTTTGCAAAGTTGCTTTTCTCAGAACACGAACAATCAAACAACCATGGACAACAAAAAGAACCCCGCTTATTCAAGAACCGATAACAGTAAAGTGGTACTAAAAGAAGACGAATGGAAAAATATTCTTTCTCCAGAAGTATATTATATTTCTCGTCAAAAAGGAACCGAAAGAGCTTTTACTAGTAAGTTTGAAAACTTTAAAGAAATAGGTACTTATTATTGTGGTGCCTGTGGTAATCCCTTGTTTAAGAGTGATACCAAATTTGACTCTGGTTGTGGATGGCCTAGTTTCTACGAACCCATTAGTAAGAGCTCCATTATTTACTTGCCAGATAATACCCTTGGCATGAAAAGAACAGAAGTAGAATGTGGCCGTTGCAAAGGACATTTAGGACATGTCTTTGACGATGGTCCTCCTCCAACAGGATTGCGTTATTGCATCAATGGCGTTGTGCTTGATTTTGAAAAAGCACAAGCTGCTGAGAAAAAATACGAAGATGAAAAGTCAAAAGTAAAAAGTCAAAATTCAAAAGGAAGCGAGTAAGTTGAAAAGTAAAAAAAGGTAAGAAGGAAAATAAAAGTTGTAAAAAAGACCACCGAATGGGTGGTCTTTTTATTTTGAGAAGCTTTTTGTTTTTTGCTATCGCGATATTATAAACCAATGATGATTTTATTCACGGCTTGGTCTTTGCATAATTTGTTGATCTCTGCAACATCTTTGTTAACCAAGTCTTGCATTTGTTTTTTCAATGGTAGCCAAATCTTGTCCAGCTCTGCATAGCGCTCTAATTGTGCATTGGTTACATAAGGAATATTGGCGTCTAGTTCTCCTTTTAAGAAAACATAGTCTGCAGAAAGTTTATTGACATAATTAATCACGTCATCATTACTCTGAGATTTTGTTTGTACCAATTCTTCTTCCCATTTAGCAAGGGTCTTTTGAACTTTTGCAGATTGCTCCCTAATGGCTTTGTACTTGGTTGTATCACTTAATTGTTCTTGCAAATCAGTTAATTGCTTGTTCAATTTGCGCATGTTCACTACAGACTTGTGAATCTCATCAATACCCGCTTCTACTTTACTAGCCAAAATATGTTGGTCTTCGTATTCCTTTGCAGTTGCTTTGATTCTTGGGTCAGGTAAAATTTTAAAGGAAACCGTTTTGCTTTGTTTACCATCGCTTAACACAGCAGTGTAATCGCCGGGCACGGCTCTATGTCCATCATAACCTCCTTCTATAAATACATCTTGTACACCAGTTTGTGGAGGATAGCGTAAATCCCAAACAAATCTGTTTACGCCGCCTTTTGCAGAAAGTGTAGGATCAGGAGAAGGACCACCTGCATAACCTCCTACAAAATCCTTATCTGGTTCTGTTCCGTATTTGTGTACCAGATTACCCTTGCTGTCTTTGATTTCCAAACTCAACTTCATAGCAGAATCTGGTTTAGCAGGCAATTGATAATGCAAGACCAAACCAGTTGGTGCATTAATGCCAGTACGTTCTTGCAAAGGCAATTCCAAGTCCTCATCACTCAAGTCTCCATTCAATGAACTGTATCCAGAAAGTCTGTATGCATCTTTGGGCTGGAAGAAATGTAATTGGTCTTTTTTGGCTTGATCAAATTGCTCAATCAAATGCAGGTCATCCAAGATCCAGAAAGCCCTACCCATGGTTGCAGCAATCAAATTGCCTTGGTGAATTTTTAAATCAGTGATGGGAGTAATAGGTAAACCCAATTGCATTTGTTGCCAATTGGCGCCATCATTAAAAGAAACATATAAACCAGTTTCCGTTCCTGCAAAGAGCAATCCTTTACGTTTTACGTCTTCTCTAATACAACGGGTATAAGCACCTTCTGGAATACCATCGCTGATTTTTTTCCAGGTCTTACCATAGTCTGTTGTTTTATAGAGCATGGCAGTTTTGTCATTAAACTTATACTTGGTTGCAGCAATATATACGGTGGCTTTATCAAATGGCGATACTTCAATACAGTTCACCAATGCTTCTCCCAAACCGGGTGGGCTAACATTGCTCCAATTGGCACCGCCATCGCGTGTAACGCTAACAACTCCATCATCACTACCTGTCCAGATCACGCCTTTTTCTAAAGGTGATTCCATTACATAAGCAATGGTGCAATAGTTCTCTCCACCCGCTCCTTCATTGGTATAAGGTGCACCACTCATGCCCATCTTGGTAGTATCATGTGTGGTTAAATCTGGAGAAACCGCTTTCCAACTTTTACCAAAATCGGTGGTCTTGAACAAGATATTTCCTGCGTGATAAAAAGTATTGGGTTCGTGTTGACTATAGATAATGGGGGCATTCCAATTGAAGCGGTACTTCATGTCTTTGGGTTGCAATGCTTGGTATTGAATGGGTGCTACCATCAACATTTTTCCTTCACCACTCTTGCTATCCAATAAACCAATGGTTCCTTGATAACTTCCACCCATGACCAGTTGTGGATTATTGGGGTCAAATGCTAAGAAAGCACTTTCACCACCTGAGGAATAATCCCAATCCTTTTCACCAATACTCCAACCACTTGGATTAGAACTTTTGATTTTTACAGAACTATTGTCTTGTTGACCCGCATAAATATTATAAGGGAATTCATTGTCTACAGAGATCCTATAAAACTGTGCAGTAGGTTGATTGTCTAAACTACTCCATGACTTACCATTGTTGAAAGTGATGCATGCACCACCATCATCAGACAGTACTTGGTTTTTATTATTATTTGGGTTGATCCATAGTTGGTGATAGTCACCATGACGGCCCCTGATATAAGACCAGGTTTTACCACCATCGGTAGATTTTAGTCCTGGTGAGTTCAAAACATAGATGGTGTTTTCCTCTTTTGGATCTGCAAAACATTCTATATAATACCAAGCACGTTGCGTTAAGCGGTGGTCTTTGCTAATTCTACTCCAGTTCTTACCAGCGTCTTGACTCACAAACAATCCACCAGCTTCTTTTTGGGTATCGCTCTCAATCAATGCATATACTTTTTCACCGTTGGCTCTAGAAACACTAATACTCATCTTACCCATTTCTTTGGGTAATCCTTTTTCTAATTTCACCCAGGTTTCTCCTGCGTCATCTGATTTGTATAAGCCAGAACCCTTGCCACCACTACGCATTTGCCAAGGCGTTCTTCTATAATCCCACATAGCTGCATATAAGATACGTGGGTTATTCATATCCATACTTAAATCGGCGCAGCCTGTATTTTCATCTACATACAAGGTCTTATTCCAAGTCTTACCACCATCGGTAGACTTGTAAATTCCTCTATCTGCATTTGGCCCATGAAGCGCACCTTGTGCTGCTACATATACAATATCTGGATTATTGGGATGGATGCGGATATAAGAAATGGATCCTGTTTTTTCCAGTCCCATTTGCTTCCATGTTTTTCCGGCATCGGTACTTTTATAAACACCATCGCCATAGCTGGTCATCACACCTCTTGGTGCGTGTTCTCCCATACCAACATACACTACATTGGCGTCAGATTCTGCAACAGCAACAGCACCAACAGACCCTGTTTTGAAATAGTTATCAGATATATTACGCCAGCTTACACCCGCGTCTTCTGTTTTCCAAACACCACCACCTGTGGTTCCCATATAATACACCAATTGGTTTTGAATGACACCAGTAGATGTTACGGAACGTCCGCCACGGAAGGGTCCAATGCTACGAAAATGTGCATTTCTAAAAAGGCTATCCATTTTAGGTGCTTCTGCAACAACGGGTGTAGGGGTTTTCTTGACTTCTTTTTTTTGGGCCATGGCCGGAGTAATGGCCATTAATCCCAAGAGGGCATGTATCAGCTTCATAGTTAGTTTTTAGCTGATACAAGATACAGCCAATGAGGCAATAAATTGTAACAGTTCCCCTACCGCTTGCGGGAGGGGTGGTCGGAGACCGGGGTGGGATCATACTTAGTTTTTGGTTATAGCCTAATAAAGTAGGATATTGGGAACTCCAAAAACTACTTCATGAGAAAACAATTGCTCTCCATCCTTGCCATTGGCATAACGATGGGTATTCATGCTCAACAGGTAGACCTGAACAAGCAGTTCAAGTCTATGAAACCCCGTAATATAGGACCCGCAGGTATGAGCGGTAGGGTTACAGCTATTGATGCGGTACACAACAATCCCACAACTATTTTTCTAGGTACAGCATCTGGTGGTGTTTGGAAAACAGAAAATGGTGGGGCTTCTTGGACACCCATGTTTGACGAACAACCCATTTTAAATATTGGTAGTGTTGCCATAACGCAATCCAATCCCAGTGTAGTTTGGGCGGGAACTGGTGAGGGTAATCCACGTAATAGTATTAGCCTTGGAGAAGGAATTTACAAAAGCTTGGATGGTGGTAAAACTTGGAAATGCATGGGTCTTCAAAAAACAAGAAATATCCATCGCATTATCATTGACCCTAAAAATCCCGATGTAGTATATGCGGGTGTAATGGGTAATCCATTTGCAGAACACGCAGAACGCGGTGTATATAAAACCACCGATGGTGGCGATACTTGGAAGTTGATTCTTCATACAAATGATACCAGCGGTGTTGGTGATATGGTCATGGATCCAGCAAATCCTAATAAATTATTTGTGAACATGTATCAGCACAAACGTACCCCCTGGAGTTTAAAAGGTGGTGGTAGCGGTAGTGGCTTGTATGTAACTTATGATGGCGGAAAAAACTTTAAAAAATTAGGAAAAGAAGACGGACTTCCAGCAGGTGAATACGGCCGTATTGGAATTAGCATTGCAAAGTCTGATCCTAATAGAGTGTATGCTTTGGTAGAAGCTACTAAAAATGGTTTGTATAAATCAGAAGACGGCGGAATTAAGTGGGAGCTTGTTAACAGTGATCCTGCAGTAGTAACCAATCGTGCTTTTTATTTCCAAGACATTTCTGTTGATCCACAAAATGAAAACAGGTTGTACAATATCAACCAAATGGTTAGTGTCAGTGATGATGCTGGAAAAACATTTAAATCAGTTTTGCCTTATAGTGGTATTCACCCTGATCACCATGCTTGGTGGATTCACCCCAATGACGCCAATTTTATCATTGATGGTAATGATGGTGGTATTGGTATTTCTAGAGATCGTGGTAAGACTTGGTTATTTGATGAGAAATTACCCTTGGGTCAATTCTATCACGTAAATGTAGACAATCAAATACCTTATCATGTAATGGGTGGTTTGCAAGACAATGGTAGTTGGAATGGACCAGCCTATGTTTGGATCCAAAGCGGTATCCGAAATGCTTACTGGCAGGGCGTTAGCGGAGGCGATGGTTTTGACGTGATGCCAGATCCGGAAGATCCCAATTGGGTCTATACCATGAGTCAAGGTGGTAGCGTTAGCCGTTACAATATGGCCACAGGCGATGAGTGGAGTATTCGTCCTCCAAAACCCGATGCCAAAACCCGTCAACGTTTTAACTGGAACTCAGCCATTGCGCAAGATCCTTTTGATAAGAAAACCATTTATTATGGAAGTCAGTTTGTAAACAAGAGCACAGACAAAGGTGCATCTTGGACCGTAATTTCTCCGGACCTTACTACCAATGATAGTGTTAAGATTGACCAAAGTAATAATGGTGGTATCTCTGTAGATATAACTGGAGCAGAAAATTATTGTACGGTTCTTTGTATTGAACCATCGGCCAAAGAAAAAGACATTATTTGGGCTGGTACCGATGATGGTAATGTACAATTAACCAGAGACGGCGGAAAAACATGGACCAGTTTCCGTGGCAAAATTCCTGGTTTACCCTTGGGTGCCTGGATTCCTCAAATACGTGCTTCTCGTTTTAATGCAGGTGAAGCATTTGTGGTGGCCAATGACTATCGCCGTGGCGATATGAAACCTTATATTTTCCGCACAACCGATTTTGGTAAGACTTGGACCAGAATGATTGACGAGAAAAAAGTAGTGGGTTATGCGCTCACTGTTTTGCAAGATCCAACCGAACCCAATTTGATTTTTGTAGGAACAGAACAAGGTCTTTGGATTTCATTAGACAATGGAACCAGCTTCCAACAATTTAAAAATGGTTATCCTTCGGTTTCTACTTATGATTTTGCTATTCAAGAAAGAGAAGCTGATTTAGTCATTGCTACTTTTGGAAGGGCCATTTGGATCTTAGATGATATTCGTCCTTTACGCAAATTGGCCGCAAATAAAGGTGTTGTTTTTGCTAAGAAGTTAACCGCTTTTGAAGCACCACAAGCCTACCAAGCCAAAATGAAAAATGCGCCAGGTATTGAGTATAGTACTTATGGTACATATGAAGGCGAGAACAAAAGAAGGGGTGCAGCACTTAGTTTCTATGTAAGCAAATCTGCAACAGATACAGGTAAAAATAAAATTGCAGACACGGCTACTGTGCGCATTTTTGACGCATCTAATACACAGGTTAGACAATTACGCGCCAAAGCAGATACGGGTTTTAACCGTTTCTATTGGGGTATGGAAGGCAAAGGAATTAGAACTGCTGGCGGTGGTGGACGCGGCGGTGGAGGCGGAGGCGGCGGACGCTTTGGAGGCCGTGGTGGCGGAGCCGATGAGCCAGGTGGATTACCCGTTGATCCAGGTACCTATAAAGTTGTGCTAAGTCTTGGAAAGGATTTGACCGATAGCATGATGGTAACTGTGAATGATGACCCTTATGCACCAACACCAAAAGAAGTGCGTGATGCATTGCGCAAGTTTAATACCAGGGCAGATAAGAGTGCCTTAAGATTGGTTGATCTAACAGAAAGACTTACTGAAGCTGAAGATGTGATCAAGAAAATAGAAGCCAATTATTCCGGTATGAATGCCAAGCAATCTGATACTTTGAAAAAAGTAGCCAAAGCCATGCAGGATAGTATCAAAGTCATTCGTGAACAATTATCTGGTAAGCCACAAGACAAACAGGGCTATGGTAATATTCCTCAAGTAACTGTAAACAGTGTATTGCAAGAAGCACGTAGCACAGCCATGGGCAAGGGTAGTATTCCTGGTGCACAGGAAGAGCGCTTGATTGCAGAAGCTGAAAGAATGGTGGATGATGTGGTAAAACGCACCAATACTTTCTTTGAAGGTCCTTGGAAGGGTTATAAGGCCCTGGCCGAAGCTACTCCTATCAAACTCTTTAAAGATTATAAAGTGATTGAATAGTTAGTCATTCAAAAGTCAAAATTCAAAATTCAACCGCAGTCAGTAATGGCTGCGGTTTTTTTATGCTAGTTTTGCCGCATAAAATCCACAATATGAGTCAACCCAAACTAAGCCATCTGGCCGAAACACTGATAGGATCTGAAATTGTGAAACTAGGTAATATGATCAGTGAGCGCATTCGCGCTGGAGAAACCATTTATAATTTTACCATTGGAGATTTTGATCCAAAAGTATTTCCCATTCCTTTTGAATTGGAATCAGACATCATTGCTTCTTATCAGGAACACAATACCAATTATCCTGCAGCAGAAGGGGTACTAGACCTGCGCAAATCTGTGGGTGCCTTTTTAAAAGAATGGGAAGGTATTGACTATGCACCCAATGAAATTCAAATTGCATCGGGCGGCAGACCCTTGATTTATACCATTTTCAAAGCCATTGTAGATAAGGGTGACAAAGTTATTTATGGTGTTCCTTCTTGGAACAACAACCACTATGTACACATGACCGATGGGGAACATTGTGTTATTGAATGTAGTGTTGAAAACGATTTTATGCCAACCGTAGAAGACGTTGCCAAGCATATCAAGGGTGCTACCCTTCTTTGTTTGTGTACGCCACAGAATCCAACAGGTACTACTTTAAGCAAGGAATCCTTAGAAGCTATTTGTGATTTGATCTTGGCAGAAAATGCCTCACGTGGGGCTGATGAAAAGAAACTCTACCTGATGTTTGACCAAATGTATTGGACATTAACTTATGGTACTACCGAGCACTATAATCCCATTACCCTTAGACCAGCCATGAAAGAGTTTACCGTTTTTGTTGACGGTATTTCTAAAGTCTTTGCTGCAACAGGTGTGCGTGTGGGTTGGGCATTGGGTCCAGAAACGGTAATTGCCAAAATGAAAGCTATTCTAAGTCATTTGGGTGCTTGGGCTCCTATGGCAGAACAAAAAGCAGTGGCCAAATACTTGTTGCAAAAAGAAGCTATTGAAGTGTATTTGAAGCATTTTAAAATGGAAGTAGAATACCGTTTGCGTAGAATCTATGAAGGTTTTATAGGATTAAAGGCAAAGGGCTTTTCAGTAGATGCTGTTGCACCCCAAGCGGCTATTTATCTAACCATCAAGATTGACTTGGTTGGAAAAACTACTTCAGAAGGAAAGGTATTGGCCACTCAAATGGATGTGACTTCTTATATTCTTGCAGAAGCCAAACTAGCTGTAGTGCCTTTTTCTGCTTTTGGTGGTGGTGCAAACAACCCTTGGTATCGTTTAAGCGTAGGTACTTCTAAGAAAGAAGAAATTCCACAGATGTTGGAGAAATTGGAAGAAGCATTGGGGAAATTGAAATAATCCAGAAGCATTTCTTGCTTCAACCAAAAAGGCATATGGCAAAAAGCAAACACTATTATATTCGTAGGTTCCACCGCTATTTTGGTTTGATACTTGGGATACAGTTTTTTCTTTGGACCCTTGGTGGCTTGTATTTTAGTTGGAGTAATATGGATGAGATTCATGGCGACTTTCAAAAAAAAGAAGTTCCCTTACTTTCTTCTAATATTCAATTGGTTTCTCCTTCTATAGTTTTAGATAGCATCAAACGCCTGCACAGAATAGACTCATTAGTGTCTATTCAACTCATAGAAATATTGGGTAAACCCTTTTATCAGATCAGGTGTGTATCTGCCATTCAACATTCGGCCAAGGGTCATATGTCTCATCCTTCTATGAATCATTTGGCAGATGCCATTACGGGTGAACTGAGAGGGGCTTTATCTGAACAAGAAGCCATTGCAGTAGCAAAAGAAAGATATAATGGTAGCCCTGTAGTAAAAAGCGTGGAATATTTAACCAATACCAATGGGCATCATGAATACAGAGAGAGTCCGCTTCCAGCCTATGCAATCAGTTTTGAAAAGCCCATGCATACCACAGTCTATGTGGCTTCTGAACTAGGAACGGTGCAAAAATTCCGCAATGATAAATGGCGTGTCTTTGATTTTCTTTGGATGTTGCACACCATGGACTTTGAAAAAAGAGACAATATTAGCAACTGGTTGTTACGCGCATTTTCCATCTTTGGATTGCTTACTGTAATCAGTGGTTTTGCACTCTTCTTTATCAGCGCCAAATGGGGTAAGAAAACTATTTAATTATTTTACAGCAAATGGTGGACGAATCACCCAACTACGGTGTTGTTGTTTGCGAATGACCATCCAATAAAAAAAGAATCCAGTTGTGAAAACTTGTATGGTTGGAATTATCCAAACGGGCAAACTATTACTGAGATTAATTAAAAGCCCATCAGTATGAAAATTGCCAAAGCCAATCAGTGCCGGTAGACGATAGAAATAATAACAAGAAACTCCTGCTGCGGCAAATACACTCACTAGTTTTTGCTCATTCTTTGGTGAGACCATCATAGATGCAATGATGTAAATAATGCTTGTAATAATAAAACCTAATAAGGGTAATTTATAAACACCTAACAGGTTATTCCAATTAAAGAGCTGCTCATCTGATACATGAAACCAACCCCAAATAAATCCGGGTAAACCACCTACAATTAACAAACCACTTAATTGATGATACAGTGTTCGCTTGGTAGAAATGGGGTGAATATTTGGTGTGCTGTCAGGGCATGGCACAACACAGTTTTGACATGCTGTACAATGTGCATTTGGAACCGTAAACAAAGTATTTCCGCCATACAATTTCTCAACTGGGTGAACAGGGCAAAGACCTGAACACCAAGCAGACTTCCATTCAAAATAAAAACCCATGATTATACCCAATACCACCATGGCCATAATAAGGGATGCAGTTGCAATTCCACTGTTATTAAATACAGCGTGTCTTAGTGGCACTATGGTGTAGAGCATTACAATAGCCAAGAGATTTAATTTACCCAATTGAACGGCCGTTAATTTTTTTCTTTCAGAGAGTCCAAAATGCCTAGGCATTAAATTGGTAGTAGCCAGTGGACAGATATTACGCCAAACACCGGTGGCCAAAACAAAGAGTGCTGGTGCTACAGGAATTAAGATATTCCAAAATAATAGCAAACCTATTTTAGGAAAAAAGACCAAGCAAATCATGATGCCTGCACCAACCAACCATACGGCTGATTGTATAGCGCGCCATAAATAAAAGCTTTGTTCTGACAATTGTTTTTCTGGGTGTAACCTGCGTAAACTCTCTGACATGATTCCAGTTTAATTTTCAAATGATCTAAACAAATTGAAAATTAAAAGAAGGATTAGTAATAAATCATGACTTTTCTCATCTTTGATGTTATAACCTCAAAGATGTCTGATCAAATCCCTACACTCAAAGCCATTGCAGAAAAATTGAACTTTTCTGTTTCAACGGTATCTAGGGCTTTGAGCAACCACCCTAGAATTGGATTGCGAACTAGAGAACTGGTGCAGAAAACAGCCAAGGAACTTGGTTACGAACCCAATCCCAAAGCCATCTTTTTCAAACAACAGAAAAGCTTTGTTATTGGAGTAATCATGCCTTCAATTAGAGAAGAGTTTTTCTCTCAAGCCATTAGTGGTATAGAAACTGCCGCTATGGAACAACATTATACCATTTTATTTGGTCAGAGTTTTGATGATTTAGAAAGAGAGCAAAAAGTGGTGGAGACCATGAAACAACAAAGGGTTGATGGCCTGATTATTTCATTGGCCAAAGAAACCAATCAATATGATCACTTATTGGCATTGGAGAAATACCATATTCCAGTTGTCTATTTTGATCGGGTACCCAATCTTGAAAAAGCGCATAAAGTGTTTTGTAATTTATATAAAGGAACCGTTGACATGGTAGGTTGGTTATTCAATAAGGGTTATAGAAGAATTGCCTTAATCAATGGTCCTGATAAATTAGCAGCAAGTAAAGAAAGATTGAATGGATATATTGAAGGAGTCTCCAAGCAAAAATTGAAAGTGGATATGCAATTGGTGGAGACAACAGATTTTAGCAAGGATAGCACACAGCATGCCATGAAAAAATTATTGGCTTTAAAGCAACAGCCAACTGCTATTATCACATTCAATGATTATGTACATATGGACGCTGTGCAATATGCCAATAAGCAACATATTGAAGTAAATAAAGAAATAGCATTTGTGAGTTATGCCAACCTTCCCATAACCAGCTACACGGCCTACCCACCAATGGTTTCAGTAGAACAGTATCCCTATAGTCAAGGTATGAAAGCCATGGAAATGATGATGCAACTTTTGCAACAAAAGTCAGATTCAATTAAAGCAAAGCAATATTTAAAAGAAGAAATCAACCCCAGTTTAGTGGCTTATTTGCAATAGCATTTATTGAACTTTGCCAGGTGCACGTCTGTTTTTACCTGGATGATTAGTGAGCACATCTCCAAGATCTTCACGTGCTTCATTGGCAATTTTGGTTAGTAATGCCACAATGTCTGGTAAGCTCTTACTCAAATCATATCGCTCACCTGGGTCACGTCTTAAATCAAACAAACCCCCTTCAAAAGCAAAATTTTCATTAGAACTACCCGGAACACCATCTTTGCCAGGTGCAAATCCTTCATAGGTTCTACCAGGATGCGGGAAAACCAGTTTGTATTGTTCATTTCTAATAGCTTCTAAATTGTTGGCACGATAGTAATAGAGAAACTGTTTTCTAGGTTGCGCTGTAGCATCTCCCTTAAGAAGGGGTAGAATATTGACCCCATCAATCTTGTTCTTTGGTAAACTTGATTGGGTAATGGCTGCAATAGTAGGTAAAAGATCAATCTCAGAAGCCAATTGGTTCATTACAATTCCAGCTGGAATCACACCCTTCCATGCCATCAAACAAGGAACGCGTTGACCACCTTCCCAAGATGTGCCCTTGCCCTCGCGCAAGCCTCCAGTGCTGCCTGCATGATTGCCATAGTTTAACCAAGGTCCATTATCAGAAGTGACAACCAACAAAGTATTTTCTTCCAACTTTAGAGCTTTGAGAGTTTGTCTTATCTGCCCAATACTCCAATCTAGTTCCATCATCACATCACCATACAATCCCTGTTTTGACTTACCCTTGAATTTGCTAGAAACCGCCATGGGCACATGTGGTAGCGGATGCGCCAGATAAATAAAAAATGGCTGGGTTTTGTGTTCCTTGATAAATGCTACTGTTTTTTCTGTGAATTTGGTAGTGAATTGGGTACTATCAGGATTGGTCTGAATGGTTTTGTTGCCTTCTATCAATGGTAAGGGAGGGTAATAATTTTTTGTATTGGGATGATTAGGTACCATATCATGCGAATATGGAATCCCATAAAAAACATCAAAGCCATGCTGCATTGGAAGAAAAGAAGGGAGGTGTCCCAAATGCCATTTTCCAAATGCTGCAGTGGAATAGCCATTTGATTTAAGCATTTCTGCCAAAGTTGTTTCGTCTGGGTTAATTCCTGTTTTACTGGAATGATCCAAAGCGCCACTAAACCCAATCCTGTTAGGGTAACAACCAGTCAATAATCCGGCACGGGATGCAGAACAAACAGCTTGTGCAGAATAGAACTGGCTAAAAAAAGCGCCTTCTTTTGCCAGCTGATCCATTTGAGGTGTTTGATAACCAATTGCACCAGTAATGCCCAAATCACCATAACCCATATCATCAAAATTGACAATGATGATATTGGGTTTGGATGATTTTTGTGCATGAGTCATTGTCACCATCATGGTTAAACAACTCATGCACAAAATGGAAAACAATTGCATCATCCTCATATTAGCCACTTAGAATTGTATGGCATCTAATTGCTTAGACTGATACAATTGGTTATAATCCTTGATAGATTGTTTGATGACCTTTAATTTTTCTTTTTCATCAGCCCATTCTTTTCTAAGATCAGCTAGTCTTACTTTTAGACCACTGGTAATTTTGGGATTGGGTGCATCGGCAAGATTTTTAATATTGAAAAATTCAGCATTAATTTTACTTGGCCAGTTGATTACATCCTGACCATTCTTGATCCTGCTTTCTACAATATTTGCTTCCCAAGCATCTATGTTTTTAACCAACGCTTTTGCTTTGCTTACCAAACTATCTGCTTGTTTGTTGTCTTTGTAAACATCGGCATGTTGTAGTAATTGTTGTTTTACTTTTCTCAAATCATTCACAAATTGGTGAATCTCACTAATAGATGTGGTGATGGTTTCTAAAATTTCTTGTTGCTCTTTCCAATCTGCATCACTAGCAGTAATGCCTGGGTTGGGCAATACTTTAAATGATACTTCTTTTACGGTTTTATTGTGAGTAAGTCTAGCTGTATAATTACCAGGAGGCACTGCGTAACCGCCATAGTTACCAAAAATATACACCCCTTTTACATCGGGTTGTACAGTCTCAGTTCGGAAATTCCAAAGAAAACGATTATGACCTTTTTCAATGGGCAATATCTCTTTGGGATCAGGTCCACCAGGATACTTACTGTATTTTTCATCTTCATGATTAATATAGGTTCTAATGGTTTTTCCTGAAGCATCTACAATACTTAAACTAACAGTATCTTTTTCTCCAATTGTTGGTAACACATAATCCAAGATCACACCCTCTGCTGCGTTCTGACCCGCACTGTAATTGGCTTCTGGCAATCCATTACCACCACCATATTTATAACTTGGTTTGGGTTGAAAAAGTTGCAAACTAGAATCTTTTAAATTGGCTGCGCTTTGTTGAATAGCAGATAAATCATCTAAGATCCAAAAAGCACGACCTGCAGTGGCAGCAACTAAGTCATTGTCTCTAATCATTAAATCAGTTACAGGTACAATGGGCAAATTCAGTTGAAACTGTTGCCAGCTATTACCCGCGTCATTTGACAAATAGAAGGCTCTTTCTGCTCCTGCATAAAGTATGTTCTTATTTTGTTTGTCTTCTCTGATGACTTTGATAAAATCATCTGCCTGAACGCCTTTTGTAATCTTGGTCCAAGTCTTACCATAATCGGTTGTCTTATAGGTATAAGAAGCGTAGTCATTTAATTTATACCTGGTAGCAGATACATAAGCTGTACCCTTGTCAAAAGCAGAAACCTCAATGCTATTGATTTGTGATTCTGGTAAACCAGTTGGTGTTACATTGGTCCAAGTTTTACCTTCATCGCGCGTAAGTTGCACAAATCCACAATCACTGCCTGTCCAAAGTTCACCTTTTGTTAAAGGCGATTCTGCTACATAAAAAATGGTATTATAGTTTTCACCTCCAGCTCCTTCATTGGTAAATGGAATACCACCTGGTCCTTGTTTTGATTTTTCATTGCGTGTTAAATCTCCACTAATGATTTCCCAACTAAGACCTGCATTGGTGGTTTTGAATAGAACATTACCTGCATGATACACGGTATTAGGATCATGTGCCGATACTACAATAGGGGCGTTCCAATTAAATCTATATTTCATGTTCTTGGGCTCAATGGCCAAGTTCATGGTTGGATAGGCTTGAATATTTTTGATCTCCCCATTTTTTCTGTCTAATAGTTCAATATAACCTTGATAGCATCCGCCATACACATTCAATGGATTGTTGGGATCAAAAGCCAGATAGGCCGATTCACATCCTGGTCCAAATGTCCAGTCCCTTTCTGTAAGGGCTCCAAAATTATTGCGGCTAGCGATGATTACTGAACTATTGTCTTGTTGACCACCATATACTTTATAAGGAAATACATTATCAGTATTAACGCGATAGAATTGTGCCGTTGGTTGGTTCATGATACTAGACCAAGAACGGGTTCTGTCAAAACTAATTTCGGCACCGCCATCATCGGCCAAGCCAATAATATTATTAGCTGTTGGATGAATCCAAAAATCATGCGTATCGCCATGGGCTACTCTAACTGGTGCAAATGTTTTGCCTCCATCAATGGAACGCATAACAGGTGCGTTCAACACATATACTAAGTTCTCGTTTACAGGATCTGCAAAGACCTTCATATAATACCAAGACCTAGAACAGATATCTTGGTTATTGGAAAGTAGTGACCAGGTTTTACCAGCGTCATCACTTCTGTACAAACCAGATTTGGCTTTCTCTGTTTCTACAATAGCAAATACCCTATTGCTATTGGCTCTAGAAACACTTACCCCAACCTTACCCATAGATGCCGGAAGTCCACCAGCCAATTTTTTCCAAGTATTGCCTTCATCGGTTGATTTGTAAATGGCAGAACCTGGTCCACCACTTGATACCGTCCAAGGAAAACGGCGGTGTTCCCAAGATGCTGCATATAATATACGGGGATTGTTCATATCCATACTTAAAGAAGCAATACCTGTGCTATCATTGATATACAAAGTACGTTTCCAGGTAAGTCCTCCATCAGTTGATTTATATACGCCGCGTTCATTGTTATTACCGTGCACGGTACCTTGTGCAGCTACAAAAACCATATCTGGATTACTTGGATGTATAACTACATCTGAAATATGTCTGGTTTTCTCTAACCCTATATTTTTCCATGTCTTGCCTGCGTCGGTTGATTTATAAACCCCATCTCCATAACTGGTCATCACACCACGTACTGCGTGTTCACCTGTACCCACATAAACCACATTGGGATCAGATTCAGAAACAGCAATGTCTCCAATAGAACCCACTTTAAAAAATCCATCTGAAATGTTTTTCCAAGAACCACCACCGTCATCGGTCATCCAAACACCTCCACCGGTATAACCCGCATAAAAGCGTTGGTCATTTTTCACTACGCCAGAAACGGCATTGGCTCTTCCACCACGGAAAGGCCCAATATTGCGCCATTTAAGACCACCGTACATACTGTCTGGACTAGTGGTAACTACTGGCGCTGGCGCTACGTCTTTTTTCTTTTGTGCAGCAAGGGACAAGGACAGACCCATTAGTCCTGCAAGGAAAAACTGTTTCATATAAAAAATTGAGGGATTAAGATACTACATACGAATGATGTTACCATCTTCCATTTCAATGATTCGCTTGGTCTTGGCGGCAAATTCATTGTCATGCGTTACAATCAATAAAGACTGATGGTACTCGCTGGCTAGTTCTTGGAAAATATTGAATACTATTTCTGAATTTTTCTTGTCCAAATTACCCGTAGGCTCGTCACCCATAATAATCAGTGGGTCATTGATCAATGCGCGCGCTATGGCTACACGTTGTTTTTGGCCTCCAGATAATTGATTGGGATTTTTGAGGGCTTCATTGTCAATGCCTAGGATTTTCAACTTTTCCATGGCACGGTGCTCTACTTCTTTGTCTGAATATTTACCCAATTTTAGACCGGGAAGCATCACGTTTTTCAGAACAGAGAACTCATTGAGTAAGTAGTGAAATTGAAATACAAATCCAATTTTTTCATTGCGCACCCTGGCAAGTTCTGCTTCCTTTCTATTGCGCATGGCCATGCCATCAATAAAAAGCTCTCCTTCATAATCCGTATCCATGGTACTCAAGATATAGAGGAGGGTAGACTTGCCACAGCCTGACTTGCCAATCACAGAAACAAATTCAGATCTATTAATACTAAAGCTAATTTCTTTCAAAACCTGCACTGTAAGTGGGTCATGAAAGTATTTGGTAATCTTTTTAGCTTCTAGTATTATATCGCTCATATTATTTTCCTCTGATAATGACAACAGGATCAATCTTGCTTGCTTTGCGCGATGGGAAATAGCCTGCCATATAAGTTGTAACTAATGAGAAAATGCCCCCAATCATATAAAATCTTGGATTGTAATTTATAGGATAGGTTTTTACGGTGGGTAGAGAGGCTGTATTAAAAGGAATTTGGTCAATCAATGCGGACAAACCAAATCCAAATAAAAGTCCCAATGCGCCACCAAAAATGCCAATGCTTAACGCGATGGTGATAAAGATTTTATTTACGTCGGCTCCAGAAAATCCTGTGGCTTTGAGTATGGCAATGGAATCCATTTTTTCATAGATCATCATGTTCAGGATATTGTAAATACCAAAACCCGCAACAATTAATAGTGTTACACCAACAGCGTATGAAATCAGCGTTCTCACGGAACTTCCTGTTTCAAATTGTGAGTTGGCTGTTTGAATATCTATGGCTTCAATATTGAACTTATCATGATATTCTTTGGCCATTTTTGGGGCTTGTAAAATGTCATAGAGCTTTACCTGAATATCTGTAATGTATCCAGTAGGCTCGCCTAATAATTTTTGAGTAGTATTTAAATTGGCATAACTCTGCACCTTGTCAATTTCACTAATACCCGATTGAAAATAGCCAACAACTTTTAATTGGAATCTTTCTCCCTTGCTGGTTGTTACTTGTATGATATCGCCAATGGCGGCCATCATTTTTTCTGCTGCTCCCTTACCCAATACAATACTATTGGGTGTGTTCTTTAAATCTATATAATTACCAGAGGTAACATAAGTGCTAAAAAAGAACAACCTATTTTCTGCTTCAACGTCAATTCCGTTGATGACTCCTGTAAGGTCAATAGAGCCAACATTGTAAAACACTTGTGCAGTTATTTTAGGCGCTACACCATATACCCTGCTATCTTTTTTCAAAGCCTCTATAATGGGAGCACTGTTATGGATTTGTAATAGCTTGTCCTTTGGCTTTACGGAACGGATAAAATTGTGGTGGTTTTTATAAGCGGGATACAGATCAACTGGCTGTTGTTCACTAGCTTGAATCTCATTATACAAACGAATATGTGGGGTTCTATTTAGAATTAGTCCATCTAACATATCATTCAAGCCAGACATAAAACTAAGCAGGGTAATAAACATGGTAATACCGAATGTAACGCCAATAGCAGCCACTAGGGTCTGTTTCCACCTGGCTAGCAAGAGGGATCTTGAAACGTCTACAATCAGTTTTACATTCATTGCGCAGGTTTTATCAATTCGTCTTTTGCGCTTAGACCTGAAAGCACTTCAATGCTATTGTAATCTTTGAGACCAGTTTTGATGATTTGTTTTTCTCCATTGGCTTTTAGAACGGTACTATCATTCACCAGATAATTTCTAGGAATCAACAATACATTGTCCTTTGTTCTGAGTACAATACTTGCTTCAAAGCTAATATTGGGATAGAGCTGTGGAGGTTGTTGTTTGAATTCAGCTTCTATTAAAAAGCTTTTACTCCTTTCATTCATAATGGGGTTAATCTTTGTTACGCTTGCTTCAAAGACTTGCCCTTTATAACTTTCTAAGCTCACCAAAACGGGAAGCCCTTTTTTAATTTGGATAATGTCAAACTCGTCTACTTGCATTTCTAAGATAAAATTTCTTGCATCTCCAATAATTGCCAGTGGACTTTGTGTTCCTGCAATCTCTCCTTTCACTTTACTCAAACTATAAACAATACCACTGATCTCACTTCTAATAGTAAAGTCATTTTCTAATTTGGAATTGATCTGTAATAATTTTTTAGATTGAGCAGAACTAAAGTCTAATTGTTTTTTTAAGTCTTCATATTTTAAAATGGCAGAACTGTATTGGTCTTTGGAACTTTTGTATGCCAATTCTCTTTGATCCAATTCGTTTTTTGTTCCAATCTGTTCTTTCCATAAAGCCGATTGTCTGCTAAATAGCAAAGAGTCATTGCGCATTTTATAACGGGCTTGATCAATGAGCAATTTTGCATCATTGAGTTTACCTTGGTTATTATTAAAGTCAGAAAATCTGGCACTTAATGCAGCATTCTCTTTGTTCAGTTGTTGTGTTTCATTTGAAATGGCAAATAAGGGATCACCTTTTTTCACCGTATCACCTTCCGACACATAAACGGTTTCAATAATCCCGTTCACTGTTGAAAATGCTTGGTATTGGTTCTTGCTTTTTATGAGACCAGAAGCATAAATAGACTCTGTAATGGAAGCCAATGAAGGGCTTATTTTCTCTTCTTTTTTTTTGCAGGCAAATAAAGACAGCGCCAAAAAAACAATCAGGTATCTAGACATATCAATGATTAAAAGCCCCCATTTTCATAGCATTAACTAGGAAAATAAAGACCTCTTAAAGGTACAACTGAAATTTTGAACTACTTGAAATTCAGTAGTTTTTGCAATTTTTTGCTCAAGTAATGTTACTTACTCCAACCAATATTCCGGAAGCTTATTTAAGCCCCCTTCAAGCCCATAAAGCAGTCAAAAATTATTAAAGAAAGGTTAAAGAAGGCCGAATTAAAAAAACATTAAAACAATATTATTGACAAATTGTAGATGATGGCATGAATAGATATCTACTTAGAAACAAGCCCCTTTTTTTCTTAATGTTGGTCTTTGCCATTGGTTTTAACGCCTGTTCATCCAAGAAGAAAGGCGCAGAAGAAGACAAACTCATAGCATTGCCAGTAGTTACCGTTGTTGAAAAGGATACGGTACTTCAAACAGATTATGTATCTGATATTCAAGCAGTTAAAAATGTAGAAATCAGAGCAAGGGTACAAGGGTTTTTGGAAAAAATCTTTGTGGATGAAGGTAAAGAAGTGAAAAAAGGGCAACCTCTATTTCAAATCAATGACCTTGAGTTTAGAACAGAACTGGCCAGAGCCAAGGCCAATGTATCAAGTGCCCAAGCTGAAGCCAAGGCGGCAGAACTGGAAGTGGATAGAACCAGGATCTTGGTGGAGAAAAATGTGATTTCAAAAACCGAATATGAGCTTGCATCTTCCAAACTCAAAGCTGCCAAAGCCAAGATTGATGAAGCCCTTTCTTTTCAACAAACAGCAGAAACAAAACTGTCATACACTTTTGTACGTGCCCCATTTGATGGCACCCTAAACAGGATTCCTTTTAAGATTGGAAGCGTGATTGATCCAGGTGCTTTACTCACCACCATTTCAGACGTTCATCAGGTCTATGCTTATTTTAATATTTCAGAAAATGAATACCTCCAATATAGAAAAGCATTGAGCAAGGGTCAGGAAGAATACAAAGTCATTCATTTAGTCTTGGCAGATGGAACTTTCTATGCGCATCCTGGAAAAATTGAAACTATTGATGGAGAATTTAATGAAAATACAGGAGCTATTTCTTTTAGAGCAAGTTTTCCAAACCCCAATAAATTATTAAAACATGGGGCATCAGGAAAAGTACGCTTAAATAGCAAAGTAGAGAATGCCATTATTATTCCACAGAAATCCAGTTTTGAAATTCAAGACAAAAATTTTGTTTTTGTAGTGGATGAACAAAACAAGGTTAAGACAAGGGTATTTACAACAGTTAAGCGTGTAGCTCAATTCTATATAGTAGAAGATGGCTTAAAGCCTGGTGAGAAAATTGTTTACGAGGGTTTACAGTCTATTAAAGACGGATCAATGATTATACCTCGTAACCTAAGTATGGATAGTATCATGAAGGCCAGTGCCAACATGAATTAAGGTTACCCATTTCTAGATTTCAAATCCAACACATGTTAGCCAACTTTATTAAAAGACCGGTACTATCCTTGGTCATTTCTATTATCATTACTTTATTGGGTGTATTCGCTTTGTTTACACTACCCATTACTCAGTTTCCAGATATTGTTCCTCCCTCCGTTACAGTTACTGCCAAATATACTGGTGCCAATGCAGAAGTATGTGCAAAAGCAGTAGCCACTCCCCTAGAGCGTGCCATTAATGGTGTGCCGGGTATGACCTATATGTCAAGTGTATCTTCTAACAATGGTATTACACTTATCACCATTTCATTTAAAGTGGGAATGGATCCGGACTTGGCGGCTGTAAACGTTCAAAACCGTGTAACCACAGTATTAGATGAATTACCAGAAGAAGTAATCAAGGCAGGGGTTACAACAGAGAAAGATGTTAATAGCATGCTGCTCTATTTGAATGTCATGAGCAAGGATTCTGCAGCGGATGAACAGTTCATTTACAATTTTGCAGACATCAATATTTTACAAGAGCTCAAAAGAATTGATGGGGTTGGATTTGCAGAGATCATGGGGCAAAAAGAATATTCCATGAGGGTATGGCTCAAACCCGATAGAATGCTTACTTACAATGTATCTGCGCAAGAAGTAGTAAATGCCTTGCGTAATCAAAACGTAGAAGCTGCCCCAGGAAAAACAGGAGAGAGTTCTGGAAAATCGGAACAATCGCTTCAGTATATTTTACGCTATACCGGAAAATTCTTTGACCCTGCTCAATACAAAAACATTGTAATTAGGGCAGAGAAAAACGGTTCTATCTTATACTTAAAAGATTTAGCTGATGTTGAACTAGGTGCCATGACTTATAGCATGGTTTCAAAAACAGATGGTAAGCCATCTGCTTCCATCATGTTAAAACAAAGACCAGGTTCTAATGCAAAAGAAGTCATTCAAAAAGTAAAAGCAAGAATGGCAGAATTGAAGGAATCAAGTTTTCCTCCAGGCATGACCTATAATTTTGCCTATGATGTTTCTAGATTTTTAGACGCTTCCATTCATGAAGTGGTAAAGACTTTATTAGAAGCGTTTTTATTGGTATTTGTTATTGTCTTTATCTTTTTACAAGATTTTAGATCTACACTAATTCCAGCATTGGCTGTGCCAGTAGCCTTGGTAGGAACCTTGGCTTTTATGCAAGTGATGGGCTTTTCAATAAACCTGCTTACTTTGTTTGCATTGGTATTGGCCATTGGGATTGTGGTAGACAATGCCATTGTAGTAGTAGAAGCAGTGCACGTAAAAATGGAGGAACAACATTTGAATGCCATGGATGCAACACTTGCAGCCATCAGTGAAATTAGTTCTGCCATTATTGCTATTACCTTGGTTATGTCTGCTGTATTTATTCCAGTTGCATTTTTAACTGGTCCAGCTGGTGTATTCTACAGACAGTTCTCCTTAACGTTGGCGGTATCCATTGTGATTTCGGGTATCAATGCCCTTACTCTTACGCCGGCACTCTGTGCTTTAATGATTAAACCAAACCATCACCCCAATCAAAAAAACATTTTGGGTAGGTTTTTTAGTTGGTTCAATAATGGGTATAAAAAAACGGAAAACAGGTACCAAGGATTTTTGGGAAAAATTGCTGGTAGAAAGTTTGTTACGCTTGGATTATTGGCCTTCTTTTTTATTGGAACAGTAGGATTGAATAAAATTCTGCCTTCTGGATTTATTCCTACAGAAGATCAGGGTATTGTTTATGTAAACGTAACCACTCCAGCAGGTGCTACTGTTGAAAGAACAGAACAGGTATTAATTCAAATTGAAAAAGCACTCAAGTCAAATGCATCTGTAGAAAATATTACCACACTTTCTGGATACAGTTTGATCACAGAAGCAGCAGGTGCATCTTTTGGGATGATCATGATCAACCTGAAACCTTGGGATCAAAGAAAGGAATCAGTGAAAGAATTGATTCCCATTTTTAAAGAACAGACAAAACAAATTAGGGATGCCACTATTGAATTCATGCCGCCACCAACGGTTCCTGGATTTGGTAATACCAGTGGATTTGAGTTACGCGTGATTGACAAAACTGGTTCGGCCAATTTGCAGAAAACTGCAGAAGTAACCAATACCTTAATCAAAGATTTAAAAGCAGGAGGTGTGATTGGAACAGCCAGCACGGGATTTGATCCTAGCTTTCCGCAATACATGATTCATATTGATTATGATATGGCCGCCAAGAAAGGTGTTACGGTAGACAATGCCATGAATGACTTGCAAACACTCTTAGGTAGTTTTTACGCAACCAACTTTATACGCTTTGGACAGATGTATAAAGTAATGGTACAAGCTTATCCTGACTATCGCGCAAAGCCAGAAGACATTTTAAAACTCTATGTCAAAAACGATAGAGGAGAAATGGTTTCTTATTCAACATTCATTAGTCTTGAAAGGGTTTATGGGCCAGAACAGCTAACGCGATATAATATGTATACATCGGCCATGGTAAACGGAGACGCGGCACCGGGTTTTAGTAGTGGTGAAGCTATTGCATCGGCTGAAAAAATTGCCAAAGCTTCCTTACCAAGAGGATTTGGTTATGAATGGTCTGGAATTACCAGAGACCAAATTGCATCTGGCAATCAGGCTGCCATTATTTTCTTGGTTTGTCTATTGTTTGTGTACCTGATTTTATCTGCACAATATGAAAGTTTTATCATTCCTTTCTCTGTGATTCTTTCTTTACCAACCGGAATATTTGGGGCATTCCTGTCTTTGAAATTATTGGGATTGGAAAACAATATCTATGCCCAGGTAGCATTGGTAATGTTGATTGGTTTATTGGGAAAAAACGCCATTTTGATTGTTGAATTTGCCATGCACAAAAGGGATCAGGGCTTGACCATTTTGGAAGCAGCTATGGAAGGCGCTGTTTCAAGGTTGCGTCCCATTCTTATGACATCATTTGCCTTTATTGCAGGTTTGATTCCGCTTTGTATTGCTTCTGGTGCAGGAGCCATGGGTAATAGATCCATTGGAACCGCTTCTGCCGGAGGTATGTTATTTGGTACCGTATTTGGTGTGATCATTATTCCTGGCCTCTATGTGATTTTTGCAAGTCTTGCTGAATTCTTGCAAAAAAATAAAAAGCAAACCCAAGTTCAGTTTGTTGATGAGCCTGAAAATTTCTTAACCAATCCTAACAATCATGTCTAAACAACACACAGCTATATATTTAAAATGCATTCTATTCTCATTGGTTCTCGGAGCATGTGGTATGCCCAAGAAGACCAATACTTTGTCCTTGCCGGAATTACCCAATCAATATTTGGGAAAAAGGGATAGTACCAATATTGGTCAAACTGCAAGGACTATATTTTTTCCAGACAAAAATTTACAAGCACTCATAGACACAGCAATTCAAAATAACCCAGACCTGCAAATAGCTTTGCAAAAAATGGCCATGGCTAGGGCCAATCGTTTGTTGGCCAATGGAAGTACTAAGCCAACTGTAGACGCCGTTCTCTCTACGGGCTTTGATAAATTTGGTGATTATACTATGAATGGAGTGGGTAACTATGACATGAATTTATCACCCAATGTAAACAAAGACCAGCAGGTACCTGTACGCATGCCAGACCTTTACTTGGGTTTGAAAACTAGTTGGGAAGCAGATATTTGGGGTAAATTATCTGAGAAGAAAAAAGCAGCTTATCTGCGTTACCTGGCTTCTGAAAAAGGAAGACAATGGGCCATAACCCAATTGGTGGCAGAAGTAGCTGCGCTATATTATGAATTACTTTCTCTAGATAAAGAAGAGGAGATCTTGGTTAAAAATATTCAGCTACAAGAAAATGAATTAGAAATTGTAAAAGCACAAAAGGAAGCTGGAAGGGCAACTGAACTAGCCGTACAACAATTCAATGCACAGCTACTTAGTACCAAGAGCAAAAGCTTTGTAGTAAAACAACAAATAGTAGAAACAGAGAATGCATTAAAAGCCATTTCTGGAAAATTTGAATTGGATTTGAAAAGGGGTAGCAAATTAGGAGATTTGAATCTGCCAACTACCATCGCCGCAGGCATACCTGCTAGTCTATTATTGCAGCGCCCCGATATTCAAGAAATGGAATTATTACTCAAAGCAAATGGTGCTGATTTGGAAGCAACACGCAAGGCATTTCTTCCTTCTTTGAACATTAATGCCTATATGGCTTTGAATAGTTTTAATCCAAGTTATTGGATCAACCCCGCATCTTTGGCCTATGGTATGTTGGGCGGATTGGTTACTCCTCTATTGAGTAGGAATCAATTAAAAGCCAACTATGATATGGCTACTGCAGCAGAATTAGAAGCTTTTCAACAATATCGAAAAACCTTGATCAATGCTTATCAAGAAGTATTAACGCCACTCAATGGAATTGCAAATTACAAAGAAGTCTATACCCTAAAACAGGCTGAGACAGAGAGTTTGCAGAAAGCCGCTTCTACAGCAAGAGAATTATATATTACTGGTTATGCTTCTTATCTAGAAGTAGTGTCTGCGCAAAGAGGCGTATTAGACGCAGAACTAGAATCTGTCATCAATAAGAAAATAACTTTTGTACACTTAATACATTTATACAGGGCATTAGGTGGTGGTTGGCAGTAACTATTTTTTCTTAGGATAGGGTTGAATGCCTTGGCATAAAACCAGAGAATGCAATTCATTGCTAAGCAATACAAGTAAACTAATCTTGTATTCACACTGTAAATTCAGTAAGTTTTTCTATTTTACAGTATATGCATTTTGAATTTGGTTTTTATAGTAGCATCCTGTTGATCTTTTTTGTACACGGCTTGGTCTATTCCTTGCTCTTGTTGCAAAAAGGGATCCGTAATGAAAATGCATCCGACAAATGGTTAAGTGTTTTTTTGTTGCTTAGCGTTTTATATATCTGCCCATGGATGCTAGGTTTTGCAGGTTGGTATGATACCCAACCCTTTAGAGATATTATATTTTATGTGACATTTCAGCACTTGTTTTTTATTGGCCCAGTCATTTTCTTTTATGTACAAAGTCTGTTAAATCCCTCTTTTCAATTTACTAAAAAGCATTGGTGGCACTTGATTCCTGGTTGTTTGTACCTTTTTTATACCCTGTTCATAGTGGTAGTGGATAAGCTTGTTTTAAAGGAATACTATTTTCTATCAGAGGGTACGGATAGAGAATTTGATACCTGGTACCAAACCCTTGGTTATTTGAGTATGGCCGTTTATTTTGGCGCCAGTATTCGCTACTATTATCTCTATAAACAATTACTGTTGCAAGTAGTTAGCTACGCCGATGCTGTTCAGTTTAAATGGGTTCGCAATTTTTTATTTGCTTTTTTATTTATCCTAGTCTTGCAATTTGTTTTGTTTGTGATTAGCCTCTTTGTGAAAATCATGTACATTGGTAATTGGTGGTATTTTCTGGGTTTCAGTATTGCGTTTTATTATATTGCCGTATCGGGCTATGCCAATTCAGTGCGTACCAAAATGCGATTCAGTGCTGATTTGTTTACCAGCAAACCAGCAGTTCTCTTGCAATACCATACTGTCAACGATGTAATGGTGGAAGAAGCTGAAATGATTGTCATGGATGACCAAGCCATAGATCAAGATGCGGACGATGCATTTATCAAAGAATGGAAAGACAAGATTCAAGAGATGGTAGTGGCGTTTAAAATGTATGAAGAACCCGAACTTTCCTTGACCGATTTAGCCAAAAAACTAAGGACCAACCCATCTCTTTTGTCTAGGGCCATTAACAAGGGCTTTGGCATGAACTTTAATGATTTTGTCAACTATTACCGAGTTCAAGCGGTAGTAGAAAAACTAAAAGCTGGAGAGCTACAGACACAGACCCTTCTTTCAATTGCCTATGATTGCGGCTTTAATAGCAAGGCTACTTTTAATAGGGCTTTTAAAAAAGCCATGGGAACAAGCCCCAAGACTTGGATGGAAGAGCAGGGGTAGCGCTAATTTACAGGTCCCTAACTAATTTTAAATCAGTTAATTGCAAGATTTGATACCCTACAGTTTGAGCCATTTAAGATATGAGACCAAGAATGTTTGGCTCAAATCATTATCTGGAGCCCTTCTACTTTTTGCATAAACCATTTTTGTTTCATCAAACCAATCAGATGAAACAAATCAGCTCAGTTTTACAAAATGGCAAAATTCAATTCTGTTTTCCATTGCTCCTATGTTTAGTAGCAATTTTTCTTGTGGCAAGTTCCGTGCGCGCTCAAACTCCCTTACAAACCATACCTAAAGACAGTACCAAACCTATTAACACAAAAGACAGCCTTTCAAAAGAGAAAGTGACGGTTCTACAAGAAGTGCTAGTTAAAAGCAAGAAGCCCTTTGTAGAAATTCAAACCGACAAAACCGTTTTGAATGTACAGTCCAATCTAGTGGCTAGTGGTGGAACCATGTTTGAAGTATTGCAATCAGCTCCTGGAGTTAATATCACCAATGAAGAGACTATTAATATGAGCGGTAAAGCAGGGGTGAATGTCTTGATTGATGGAAGACCTACCCAGCTCAGTGCTAAGGACCTAGCCAATTGGCTCAAGTCTATGCCGGCTAGCCAAGTAGACAAAGTGGAATTAATCAGCAATCCATCGGCTAAATATGATGCGCAGGGTAATGCGGGTATCATCAATATCAAGCTCAAAAAAAATACCCAAAAAGGATTTAATGGCTCTGCCACTGGCGCCTATATTCAAGCAGTACATGCCAATGCCAATTTTTCTACTGATTTGAATCTTCGAGCAGGTAAATGGAATTTCTTTGCCAATGCAGCCGCAAGAAAATCGCGCCAGAACACAGATGGAGCCATTGATAGAAAAGTTAATAGCAATGGCAAGCTGAAAGATTTTATCAATAGAACGGTTGATATTGATTCTTCCAGTAACCTAAACCTGAATCTTGGTGCCGATTATTATATAAACAAACAAAGCAGTTTTGGATTTCTCATCAAGAACAATGAATACCGAAGTAGTTTGATTACGCCTGGCACTACACTAATTCAGACCAATGGCGTCACAGATTCTTCTTTGCAAACACTCAATGATATTCAACAAGCCAATAGTAGAACCAACTATAATACCAATTATCATTATGAAGATAGTCTAGGAAGGGAATGGAATATTGATGCGGACTATACCAATTATAGAAATAGCAACAATAGTTTGATTAATACCAACCTGTTGAATGGTCAACAAATTAAATATGGCAATACAGCCAACCAACAATCGGTGGCAACAGCTATTGAGATTTATAGTTTAAAAGCCGATTATAGCAAGACCTTCAAAGCCAGCAATGCCAAACTAGAAGCGGGCCTCAAGTGGAATAGGAATATGACAAATAATGATTTGCAAGCTGCTATTTTACAATCTGGAAGCATGAAAACAGATACAGGAAGAACCAATCAGTTTGATTATATAGAAAATATTTCTGCAGCATATACTAGCTATAACAAACGCATGGGAAAATGGGAGGCACAAATTGGTTTGCGTGCGGAATATGCGCAGATCAAGGGTCAGAGTAATGATTTAAAGGGCAAACAAATCAATTATCCTGATACCAATTATTTAAACTTATTTCCTACAGCTTTTTTGCGCTATAAACCCAATGACAAAAATAGTTTTGGATTCAATTTTGGACGCAGAATCAACAGACCCAGTTACCAAGACCTGAATCCTTTTGAATTTGTATTTGACAACTACACTAGGTCCAAGGGTAATCCTTATTTGTTGCCAGAATTGAGTAGTCAAGTAGAATTGAATTATTCCTATAAAGGGGCATTGAATATTGGATTGGGTTATAGTCATACCCAAAATAGTTTTCAAGATATTAGTACCCAAAAAGGAGAAGTAACTGAAGCCACTACTTTTAATATTGGTACAGAAAAAAGGTTCTTTTTAAACTTTAGTCTTTACCTGCCAGTGACCAAATGGTGGGAATGCTATACCAATCTTTCTCCTAATTATAAACGTTATCAGGGCCAAGTACCAGAAGGGATGATTGACCAATCTGCTTGGGCCATGAATTGGTATGGAAGCAATAGTTTTTCCCTGCCAAAACAATGGAAAATACAAGTAAGTAGCTGGGGTAATATTGCCACCAAGGACGCTATGTCTTCTACGGCTTGGTTGGGTTCTGTAGACATGGGTCTTGGTAAATCTTGGAAAGACAAACCATGGTCATTCCGTGTTTCAGTAACAGATATTTTTAATACCCAAAGATGGAAGCAGGAAGTAGACTTTGGCAATGTAAATTATCAATACTTGCGCAAATGGGAGAGCCGCAATCTTCGTTTTCAACTAACGTATAAATTTGGAAAGACCAAGTTTAGCAAGCGTGATAGGGAGGTTGGGTCAACTACTGAAGATGGGAGGATTAAATAAAACCCACCCCGGCCTGCGGCCACCCCTCCAAGGAGGGGATGAATGACTCGTCCTAAAAAAAGTTTACAGTTTTAATAATTAATCCTGTTATAGGTTGTCATTTACTTTTTAATCCTAGGGTTGGTTTACAAACGTAGGATGTTTTGGGTAATAGTTCTTCCATAATCTCTTTATTTCCATAGGCTCATTAGA
>CALRXV020000018.1:0-63150 GCA_943372225.1 Chitinophaga pinensis
GGAAAATTAATTTTTACTAAATCTGTGAATGCACAGATGGGTACAAACAATGTTCCAGTACACATCAATCAACAAGTAGGCTTTAGTACTTATATACTTTCTCTAGAAGGAACTGGTGTTAAATACACACCTAAGAAATTGTTTATTGAGAAATAATCTTTTCAAATAAAGTTTAAAAAGGTTGCCCAAAACGGGCAACCTTTTTTTGTATATGAATAAAATCCGAATGCGGCGATTATAATATGCACGTTACCTTGGTGAAAAATGGTATTGTCAACTTTAAAGACTAATATTCAGCAGTTGTTCAACTTGAGAAAGGACAACAGGATTAGTATATTTCTTTGGACAACTTCAAATCAGCGTCTACTAGCGCCAAAATTGATGCCAAAGACACTAGTACTATCATCTTTGCAATAGAAGTTGGAACAGGTAGAAATAGCCCTATAACAAATACCAAACGGCAAGAAGTAATACTGGCCGTTTGCTTTTAAAGTAGTTGAGAAGAAGGGGAGTAGTTTGGTAAACTAAGTTTACGAAATGTCTTGATTTGAAAGAGGAATCCCGCTAATAAAGCCTAAATTTGCCCTTCCAAATGTGGAAAAACAGGCAAAAAGGGTGTTTCCAAAAGGAGTTACCCTCCAAATGTGTAAAATTTAAATAAAAAAAGGCGATTAGGTATTGGTATTTTGCTGTTTTTCCCTACCTTTGCCGTCCCGAAAAAAATTAGAGTCATGGCAAGAGTATGTCAGGTTACAGGAAAAAAACCACAAACTGGTAATAGTGTTTCTCACTCAAACATTAAAACTAAGCGTCGTTTTCTGCCCAATTTACAAACAAAGCGTTTCTTTTTTGCTGAAGAAGACCGTTGGGTTACCCTTAAGGTTTCTACTGATGCTTTAAGAACAATCAACAAGAATGGTCTTTCAACTGTGATCAAGGAATTGAGACTGAACGGATCTAAGATCTAACTATTAACAAAGAAAACTACCTAATACAATGGCAAAGAAAGGTAACAGGGTTCAGGTGATCCTGGAATGCACAGAGCACAAGACCAGTGGAATGGCGGGTACAAGCCGTTATATCACTAAAAAGAACAAAAAGAATACCCCTGAGCGTATTGAACTGAAAAAGTACAATCCGATCTTGAAAAAAGTAACCGTTCATAAAGAAATTAAATAGTCATGGCAAAAGCAGCTTCAAAAAACGCTAAAATTAAAGATGCTAAGGCTTCTGCCGAGGCAAAAAACTGGACCAAAGTTATTAAGGCTGTAAGAAGCCCAAAGACTGGCGCATACACTTTCAAGGAAGCGATTGTGCACAAGGATAAAGTGAAGGATTACTTATCTGAGAAATAATTGGTACCCCAACAATATTGAAAAGCTTTCCCTTTTTTAGGGAAGGCTTTTTGTATTTAGTCTAGACCAAAAGGCAACTATTTACAGCCATTTAACCACAACCGTTATGAGCTTTTTAGGAAAACTGTTTGGGAAAAAAGAAAAAGAGAGTCTTGACCAAGGTTTACAAAAAACCAAGGAAGGATTCTTAGCTAAGATTACCAAAGCCATTGCTGGTAAAACCAGTATTGATGATGAGGTTTTGGATAATTTAGAAGAAGCCTTGGTGGGAGCCGATGTAGGTATTGAAACTACCATCCAAATCATTGAGCGAATAGAGAAAAGGGCCAAGACTGATAAATACCTCAATACGGCAGAATTAAACCGCATTTTGCAGGAAGAGATTAAAGCTGTTTTGGTAGATGCCCCTGAAGACGCTTACAAAAGCTTTACAGCACCTGCTGGCAAGAAACCCTATATAGTATTGGTGGTTGGTGTAAATGGGGTAGGTAAGACCACTACCATTGGTAAACTGGCCCACCATTACAAAGCGGCAGGGATGAATGTATTACTTGGCGCGGCCGATACTTTTAGAGCCGCAGCGGTTGACCAATTAACCATTTGGAGTGAAAGAGTGGGTGTACCCATTGTCAAACAAGCCATGGGTTCTGACCCAAGTGCTGTAGCTTATGATACCGTGGCATCTGCCATTGCCAAAGGTTCAGACGTGGTACTAATAGATACAGCTGGAAGGTTGCACAACAAATTGCACCTGATGGAAGAATTGAGTAAGATTAGAAGGGTGATTCAAAAACTCATCCCTGATGCCCCGCACGAAGTGATGTTGGTATTAGATGGATCAACTGGTCAAAATGCCGTTGAACAAGCAAGGCAATTTACTGCTGCCACAGATGTAACAGCATTATCCATTACTAAATTAGATGGTACTGCAAAAGGTGGTGTAGTACTAGCTATTGCCAATCAATTCAAGATTCCGGTAAAATATATTGGAGTTGGAGAAAAAATAGAAGATTTAATCCTTTTTGATAAGGATGAATTTGTAGATAGTTTGTTTAAATTAGCAAACTAAAAAATTCAAAACACTGATTATGAAAAAGATCATTCTTGCTTGCCTGCTAATTGTAGGTGCTTCAACTGCTTCAAATGCCCAATTGGGTGACCTGACCAAACAAGCCAGTTCATTGGCCGGTACTGCAGGTTTTGATGTAAACAAATTGACCAGTGGTATCATGGGCAAATTAACTCCAGGCTTAGCTTTGACTGCTTTACAACAACCTAAAGTAACTGAAGCGGTTTCTGGTTTCTTGGGTAAGAAAGCCAATATTCTTGGTTTATTAAAATCTGATCCAACCAAGTATGCTAGCCAGTTTGGAACCTTATTCAAAGGTTTAACAGGCAGTTTGGGTGGAATTTTAGCCAAGGACCAAATGACCAAATTCATGGGCATGAAACCAGCAACCAATAACCCAACCAACGTATTGTCTAACCTGTTCTTCTAAACAGAAAATAACTACGATAACCCCGGTTATTGTTTTAACATAAAAGCCGTCCTAATAAGGCGGCTTTTAGCTTTTAATAAAGAAAGCAATCCTAATCATTATTAGACGGCTTTCTTTATTTCAGTAAATTATCATTTTGACTTTTAATTTTTGACTTTTGACTTTTGACTTTTAACTTTTGACTTTTGACTTTTGACTTTTGACTTTTAAAATGTATACCGAATACCCAATCCGCCCCAGCCACCCTGAAAATTGGGTTGGCTGATTAATACAAAAGAAGGCTGCCAGTCAAAGCTCAAGTTTAAGGGAGCGCCTTTAATTTTATAATCAACACCAAGAACGCCATCAATACCCATACTAAATCCTTCTGGACGTACCCCAATATCTTGCCAGTGGTCGTTTCCAAATCCAAAGTGTCCACCACCTCCAATATACCATTGTAGTCCTTCAACCGAACCTAATGGGTTATGGATTTCATAGAGTCCTGTAAATCGCACCATGTCTTTGGTAAAAAAGCCCAAACCTTCAATGGCTTGATTACTTTTAAGAAAATGTTTCACACTAACTGCACCAGGATAAATTTTTACACCCAAAGCGGTGGTATAATTAGTCCCATTGTTCTGTTGTGCTTGGGAGGAAAGCATGCCCAATACAAAGCACACCAAAAGAATCTGTTTTTTCATGGATTGTTTTTAAATACACTCAAAAAATCATGCCAAACCCAGTTTTACCCCCTTTGAAAGAATAGTTAAGATTTTCGTGCCGGTCTTTTGGTTTATTATTTAGGTTTGTAGCATGCATTCATTCAAAGAGTTAGTAGCAGATTTTGCCAATCATTTTGCGGTAAGACATTTTCCGGAGTCTCCCGCTAGTTTGTATGACCCAGGAGAATATTTTCTAGCCCTTGGTGGTAAGAGGGTCAGACCTGTCATGTGTCTGATGGGGAATGAACTATTTGACAATATTCATGCAGATGCTTATTCTGTAGCAACAGCCATTGAACTCTTTCATAATTTCACTTTGATTCATGATGATATTATGGACGCAGCACCCTTACGTAGGGGTATGGAAACGGTTCACAAAAAATATGGCGATAGTACCGCACTCTTAACAGGAGACGTGATGATGATTCAGGCATATGAGTACTTGAATAAGATTCATCCATCTCACTTGCCGCAGATTCTGCATTTATTTAACAAGACCGCAAGAGAAGTATGTGAAGGGCAGCAATTAGATATGGATTTTGAAAAAAAAGAACATGTTTCATTGGATGAATACTTAAACATGATCAGTTTAAAAACATCGGTTTTATTGGCGGCTAGTTTAGAAATGGGGGCCATACTAGGAGGCTCTGGTGGAGGCAATAGACAACACTTATATGCATTTGGAAAGAACCTTGGAATTGCTTTTCAAATTCAAGACGATTATTTAGATGCCTTTGGCGATCCCGAAAAATTTGGAAAAGATGTTGGTGGAGATATTCGTCAGAATAAGAAAACCTTTTTGTTGTTACACGCTTTGGAAGTTGCAAGTCCTGAACAAAAGGCCCAATTACAGCAATTGATGCTAGACAATCCGGCAGACAAAGTGAGCCAGGTATTAGCCATCTTTAAAGCTTGTAATGTTGACCAATGGGCCAATGAACTCAAAGAAAAATATTTGCAAACAGCCCTGCAACATTTAGAAGATATTGCTGTGGTCTCAACCAGGAAACAGCCATTAAAAGAACTGGCAGATTTTCTGATTCAAAGAGAACACTAATTATCTCTAAATCCATTCAGGTCATTCCATTTTTATCCATTAATTTGAGGCAAACAATTACACATGTCTAATTCACTGTTTAGAAAGAAGTCTTTAGAAACCATTCAGAAAGATTATGACGCGGGTTTGTTAGACGGTCATGGTTCCGATATGAAAAAAATATTGGGGGTGAAAGACCTGACTTTTATGGGTGTGGCTGCTGTAATTGGAGCAGGTATATTCTCTACCATTGGCACTGCCGCTTTTAATGGAGGCCCTGGTGTGATCTTCTTGTTTTTGATTACTGCAGTGACTTGTGGATTTACTGCTTTATGTTACGCTGAATTTGCTTCACGTGTTCCTGTTTCGGGAAGTGCCTATACCTATTCCTATGTAACTTTTGGTGAGATGATTGCATGGATTATTGGATGGGCCCTGATCTTAGAATATGCCATTGGTAATGTGGTGGTGGCCATTTCTTGGAGTGCATATTTTAATAACCTACTCAAAGCCATTCATATTGAATTACCAGAATGGTTAACCATTGGACACCAAACAGCTACAATGGCTTATGATGCAGCCATCGCCGCAGGCAAACCAGTAACAGATTTGGTTTATACCAATGCTCCTGAAATTTTGGGTTTTAAATTTATTATAAACCTTCCTGCTTTTGTTATAGTGTGTTTGATTACCATCCTGGCTTATATTGGAATTAGTGAGAGTAAAAAGAGCGCCAACTTTATGGTGGGATTGAAAATTGTAGTCTTGATTTTTATTGCCATTATTGGGTTTTGGTATATTTTTTCTGAAGGCACAACAGCCAATTGGAGTCCTTTTTTACCCAATGGCATGACGGGTGTATTAAAAGGTGTGTCCTCTGTATTCTTTGCCTATATTGGGTTTGACGCTATTTCTACAACTGCGGAAGAATGTGCTAACCCCAAGCGGGATCTTCCAAGAGGAATGATGTATTCCTTACTCATCTGTACCGTAATTTATATTGTAACCACTTTGGTAATTACGGGTATGGTGAATTATAAAGAATTTGAAGGCGTGGCCGATCCTCTTGCATTTGTGTTTGAAAAAATCAACATGCAGAAAATTGGCTTTATTATTTCTTTAAGCGCAGTTATTGCTAGTACCAGTGTCTTGATTGTATTTCAAATTGGTCAACCTAGAATCTGGATGAGTATGAGCCGGGATGGTTTGTTGCCAAAGAAATTTAGCACATTGAGTCCAAAATTTAAAACACCTGGTTTTGCAACCATCATGACCGGGATCTTAGTGGGTACACCCGTACTCTTTATTGATGATAAACTCATGACCGATCTAACTAGTATTGGAACCCTATTTGCCTTTGTACTAGTTTGTGGTGGGGTATTGGTCTTGCCAAGAATGGCCAAAGAACAGGGGAAGTTTCAATTGCCTTATGTAAATGGTAAATTCATAGTTCCATTGATTGCACTGAGTTTTGTTTTCTTGTTCAGAGAAAGAATACTTCAAGACATTAGCAATATTGCAACAGTAGGTTATCAAGAAATCTTATTCCTAGTCTTTGTTCTTGCTGCTTTGGTTACTGCTACTTTAAGTTTTCTACGTAATTATTCCCTAATTCCAGTTTGTGGGGTACTCTGTTGTATGTACCTCATGATAGAAATTCCTGGTAAAAGCTGGATGGTATTCTTTGGTTGGATGGCATTGGGATTATCCATTTACCTTGTCTATGGCCGCAAACGCAGCAAACTGGCTGCTCATTAATTGCTAATGGGAACCAGAACAGTTGTAAATTTGCGCTTCAATTAGTGAAAAGGAATGAAGTACCAAGTAGGCGATGACATTTTGGTGTTATTGAGTAATGAAGAAGGCAAAGTAATAGAAATCATCAATGATAAAATGGTGCTTATAGAAGTGCGTGGGGTGAAGTTCCCGGCCTATATGGACCAGATAGATTTCCCCTATTTTAAACGTTTTACAGAGAAGAAAAAAGAGGCTGCCAAACCGGCTCCCAAAACTTATATTGACCAAGTTCCCAAGGAGAAGCCCCAACCCAGTAAGGTAAAAGTAGCGGATGGTATTTGGCTGTCCCTGATCCCCAAATTTGGGATAGATGATTTTAATGATGAAGTAGTTGAACTTCTGAAAGTATGGTTGATCAATCATTCAGACAAAGCTTATCAGTTTAAATACCAGCAACAATTTTTGGGTGTTACCCATTTTGAATTGGATACCAGTATTCAGCCTTTTCACGATTTCTACTTGCACGATATCAAGTTTGAAGACGTGAATGATTCACCAGGGTTCTTGTTTGATTTTTCTTTAGTGAATCCAGAAAAGAAAAAAGCACCCCATTTTGAAACCAGTTTGAAAATCAAGCCCAAACAATTGTTTCAAAAAATTGAGGCGCTCAAAGAAGGAAATAGCCCTACAGTGAATTATCTCTTGTTTGAAAATTATCCTGATAAGGTAGATGATGATCGTTTTGAGTTAGGAGCTTTAGCTGCCAAGGGTTTTAAAGTGTATGATGCATCAAAAGGAAGACAGCATTTGCCCCCCGCCAGAACAGTGGTAGATCTGCATATTGAAAAATTGCAGAATGATTGGAAGCACTTGAGCAATTTTGAAATCCTAACCATACAACTTAATGAGTTTGAAAAAAATCTAGACTTGGCAACCGCACATTACCAATCTTCTTTGATTGTGATTCATGGCGTGGGAACTGGCAAACTCAAAGATGAGATTCACGAAATTCTCAAATCAAAACGCGAGGTCAAAAATTTTATTAACCAATACGATCCCCGTTTTGGTTATGGCGCAACAGAAATTTTCTTTAAATATTGATTGCATACCTTTGTCAAACTACAAACCCGAGCTATCGCTCTCATGCAAATGGGGGAGGAAAGTCCGGACAGCATAGGGTAACCCACCGGTTAATGGCCGGCATCACTAGCAATAGTGAGAGAGATAGTGCCACAGAAAATAACTACCTCGCAAGGGGAAAAGGTGAAAAAGTGCGGTAAAGGCGCACGGCTTAGCAAGGTAACTTGTTAGGGGGGTAAACCTTGGGTGTTGTAATGCCATGTATAGGAGCGTTTGAAGGCGACCCGCTTGAGCTCCAGGGTAGGCAGCTAGATCTTGCAAGTAATTGCAGGGCCAGATAAATGATAGTTTAGAAACAGAATCCGGCTTATGAGGTTTGTAGTATTTTTTAGTTTCATTCACCTACTTTTGCAGCATGACAATAGAGCAGCTTAAATATATGAGGGACCGTGTAGTTGTCCTGAGGAGGTTTCTTTGACGTTGAGAACCGCACATATAAAGTAGATACCGACAAACAGCTCTCGCTTTCTCCAGGCTTCTGGGACGATAATAAGCGTGCAACAGCCATTGTAAAGGAAATTAAGGTAAACGAATACTGGTTGAAATTATACCAGCAGGTAGAGGGTGCCGTAGAGGATTTTGCTGTTCTATTTGATTTTTGGAAAGGGGGCGATGCTACAGAAGAAGAAGCCCGTGAAGGATATAACCAAGCCCTTGCTTTAATTGAGGAAGCCGAATTCAAGAGCACTTTAAATAAACCAGAAGACGAATTGCCAGCTGTATTGCAAATCAATGCCGGCGCAGGTGGTACAGAGAGCCAAGATTGGGCTCAAATGCTTTTACGCATGTATCGCATGTATGGAGAGAAACAGGGCTGGAAAGTGACCGAATTGGATTATCAGGATGGTGACGCTGCTGGGATTAAAAGTGCCACTTTACAATTTGATGGTGATTTTGCTTATGGATTTTTAAAAGCAGAAAGTGGGGTACATAGATTAGTGCGTATTTCTCCTTTTGATAGCAATGCCAGAAGACACACTTCTTTTGCCTCTGTCTTTGTATATCCCTTGATTGACGATAGTATTGAAATTGAAGTAAACCCAGCCGATCTGGAATGGGCTTTTTATAGAAGTGGTGGTAGTGGTGGTCAGAATGTAAACAAAGTAGAAACTGCTGTGCGATTAAAACACGGACCAAGTGGATTTATCATAGAATGCCAACAAGCCAGAACACAGGGTGAGAACCGAGAGTTGGCCATGAAGATGTTGAAAAGCCGTTTGTATGAAGAAGAGCTTAGAAAAAGACAGGAACTACTCAATGCTACCAATGCTGGGAAGAAAAAAATTGAGTGGGGTTCTCAGATAAGATCATATGTATTCCATCCCTATAAAATGATCAAGGATCACCGTACCGATTTTGAAGTGGGAAATGTTGGCCCAGTAATGGATGGTGAGCTAGATGGCTTTATCAAAGCTTTCCTAATGATGGAAAAAGAAGACGCGAATTCCAATTAATTAGATTGACTAGCCATATCTGATTCTTCTAATATTTTTAAGAAGGGCTTCTCTTTTGGTTCAAATCGGAACCAGCAATACCCACCAACAATGGCAATCATGGATGCCAATAGTACAGAGATTTTAGCTATGTCTTGAATAGCCACCTCTTTAAATGCTAGTGTTGAAATAAAAATACTCATAGTAAATCCAATTCCTGCTAATATACCCGCCCCCATAATTTTGTACCAAGTAATTCCTTCTGGAAGTTCCGCCCATTTTCTCTGAACCAAAAAATAACAAGCGGCTGTAATGCCCAATGGTTTTCCCACACATAATCCAAGGATAATACCCCAACCCAAACGGCTATCTAATGCTTGAAAGCTATTGGGTGGAACAGGAATGGCAGTATTGGCTAAAGCAAAAAGAGGAATGATTAAAAAATAAACTGGTATGTGAATACCTGCCTCAAAATTTCTTAAATGTTTTACAGGCACTAAGAAGGCAAAAATAACCCCTGCTACCGTGGCATGAATACCTGAATTAAACATGCAATACCAAAGCAAAATACCCAACAAAAACTGCCAGATTCCAAATGCTACTTGTTTTTTATTTAGCCAATAGATGATTCCCACACAAATCAATACTCCTAATAAATAGCCCACTTGCAAGTGGCTGCCATAAAAAAGGGCAATCACCAAAATGGCTCCTAAGTCATCAATAATTGCTAGGGCTGTAAGAAAAATTTTTAACCCCACGGGTACACGCTTACCCAACAAAGAAGCTACACCCAAGGTAAAAGCAATGTCAGTAGCGGTGGGAATGGCCCAACCATTGATATTTTCATGTCCCTTATTAAAAAGACCGTAGAGAACAGCAGGTGCCAACATACCTCCAATGGCTCCAAAAACTGGTAATAAAGATTGTTTGATAGAAGAGAGTTGCCCATCCATCATTTCCCTTTTAATTTCCATTCCAGCCAAGAAAAAGAAAATGGCCATTAGTCCATCATTGATGAGCAATAGTGGAGAATTGGGTAATGAAAGGAAACCTATTTCAACATGGTGTTGATCAAGTCCAGAAAAGGAATAATGCCAAAAATGCAAATAAGTTTGAGCGGCCCAATCCCAATTGGCAATAATTAAAGACAAACCTGTGCAAGCAAGCAGCATGATCCCCACGGATTTGCTATCATGCATAAAATGGTTAATGGGGTCTATTAGATATTTTTTGAAAAATCCACTCATGGCTACAAGATAAATAATTTGTTGTTAGAGTGTGCCTGACTTAATTGTCATAACTCAACATCTGGAATTTGCTCTTAGGCCTTCTGTCTTCCTGCCATTTAAAATTACGCAGTTTCAGGTCTTCATGGTTCACTTGCCGCATGGGGTAGGAATTGCCAATCAAGTTATTTCTAAAGACCACTTTTTGGGGCTTATTGTCTTCAAAACTGATTTCAATAATTTCTGCCTCAGACTTGTTTACACCGGTAAAATGTTTAAAATCGTCTAGTCCATAATAGACATTTTCTGCACTACCCTTGGCTCGCATAAAATTAATTTGACCATCATTAAATAGCGCGTTGATGCTATTGCCTTTTAGCTGATTGTAATAATCCTTGCTGCTGCTATCGGCTAGGTTTAAAGCCATGGCATTTTCAAAAACATAGAGCCTTTCAGGTTTCTTATTGGCCAAAAATAAATACAAAGTGTCTCCACTAATCTGGTTGCTCTGGGCCCAGGCTACTGGTTCTTTAAACAATCGGAAAGTAGAATCCTGCATGCTGTAAAAAAGACTATCGCCAACGGCTTGTAAACTGTCAGAGAAAATGCGTACATGATAAAATGCTTCAATGAATTTATCCGTACTGCTGTCTTCCTTGTCTTTATCTGGACCAGTCTTGATTACTGGCTGGTGCATGGTGCTATCTCTAATAGTGGGCACTTTTCTAGTCTTGATCAAATCAGATAATCGCGCAGAATACAAAGTGTCTGCGCTTACATAAATACTGTCTTTATTTTGTTTGATCAATAACAAGGGTTTCTGTGTAGCCAGGAAAGCAGACTTTTTTTTGTTGGTCTTGATATTATTAGCAATCAAGTCATAACCTTCGGTACTGTCCTTTCCTCTATACACCGCATTACCTGTAAATTCACTCATCCCTGTACTATCATCAAAAGCCATATCGTCTGCTGTAAAAGTATAAGTGCTGTCATCAATCACAGAACGCTGACGCAAAACGCCTTTTTTGTTTTTGATATCAAACCAACCATCTTTTGTTTTAATGGTACGCTTCTCATTTAAAATCACAGTTGGGCAGGTAAATGTGGCAATATCCGTATTGGTATTGTATTGTAGGGTATCTGTATTGATTTTGTATTCAGGGTCTACCAAACGCACTTTTTGTTTAAAAATCACGTCCTTGGTATCACCATAATAATAACCTTCCTTACTAGTGAGTACGGTTTTCTTGTCAACTACTTTTCCGCCATTTCTATAGATACCAATTTTGAGCGTTACGTCATAGTCCAAGTCATCAGTAGTTAGTACGGCTTTACCATCAGTGAGTTTTACTTTTTTTTGAAGTAGGGCTTTTTTCTCTTTGCCTTGATACTTTAAATATTGGGCATAAGTATGAACGCTATCAGCATCATTGATATGTACATTGCCAAAAGCTTCTAGCGTATTGAGCAAACTATTAATCACAATACTATCGGCATAGAACAAAGTGTTTTCTTGTTTTACCAATACATTGCCACCAAGTGAAATAAGATTGGTAACACTATCAATCTTTACAGCATTATACCTATCAGCTCTTAAAATATCTATCTGTTTTCCAGGTACAATAGTGTCCACAGTATTCCTTTGTGCAATTGCATAAAAGCCGCACAAGGACAATAGAAAAACAAAGATCAATTTTTGGGACCAACTCATTTTTGGGATGTCTTGGTGGAATCAGCCAGGGGTTGCATCAATGGTCCTGTTTTGTCTTTCTTTCCAAACACAGAGACATTGACATAACGTTTGGGGTGCATGCGCAAATCATCAATTAAAATATTGGCGCTATGCATGGTATTGTTCAAATTATTGTATAAAGCTTTGTCATTGATGAGCTTACCAAGTGATCCTTCTTGAGAATCTACTTTTGCCATAACCGTATTTAACTTGGTTAAGGCTGCTTTTAATGCTGTAACACTTCCTTCAATATCTGCTTTAGACAATTGCTCTGTGGTTTTCTCCACATTGCTCATGGTCCGGCTCAGTTTTTCATTATTGTCCGCCAAATTTTTGGTAAAACTATTCACGTTATTCATAGACTGTGTAATAGTACCGGACTGTTGGTGTAACATGGTCTCAATAGAAACTGCAGACTTTTGCAAACTTGCTGTGGTCTGATTCATATTTGCGATGACTGCTTGTAAGTTGTTCTTTGTTGAAGGGTCAAATACAGTATTGATATTGTTCAAAACCGCATCCAAAGATTTGATGGTTTGTTTTAACTGATCACCCACAGGTCCTAACTTATCCATGACTTCTCCCACCAAACCAGGTTCTGAAACAGTTCTAATAGTATCTCCGGTCATCATGCCCTTTACAGAATTTCCCAATTTGATTTCAACACTTGGGGTACCTAACATACTTTCTTTAATAACGGCAACTGAGTTGTCAGGAATCATATAATAATCCTTCAACTTAATGGTCACCAAAATACTAGAAAGGGCTTTGTCTGTATTTTCTAATTCAAATACAGAACCAACCTGATATCCATTGATATATACTGGGTTGGATACCATAATGCCCTTGGTATTAGCGTATTTGGCATAAATAAAATGTCCTGTTTTGAACATGGTTCTACCACGCAGGAAATTAAAACCAAGAATCAAAAAGGTGATGGCTATGGCAGTCAGAGCACCCACCTTAGTTTCATTTGAAATCTTCATAGCTACAAAACTAAGGGTTCTTGGCCTGAAGCCCCTTGTTCCTGCTTGTAAAAAATCAGGGAGAATGGTTAAAATTATTTGGAACCGCCCACAGAAAGTTGCTTCTCAAGGGAAAATTTGTAGCGTTTAAGTGACCGGATGATCACTTCACAGATTTCTCGCTGCCCGTCTTCACTGTTCAAATATTCCTCTTCTTCTGGGTTTGAGATAAAGCCTGTTTCAATTAATACAGCTGGCATGGCCACCGCTTGCAATACCCAAATTCCTTTTTGACGCTGCTGCGCCTGACGGCTAACCCTTCCTACTTTCTGAAATTCTTCTTCAATAGTCAGGGCTAAATTGGCAGAACGTTGAAAATATTGTTGGGTTTTAAGGGTAGAGATCATCATTTTGGTAGGGTCATTGCTATTGTTCTCATTAAGAATCTTGGCAGAAACACTATCCATATACATGTCCATATTTTCTGTCAATGCTTCTTTCTTAGCATCGGTTTTACTAACCCCATAGATAAAGGTTTCGGTGCCTTTTGCAGGATTTGGGGTGGTCCAGGTATTATAATCGGTTACTTTTCTGGTATATTTTTTCTTTTTCTTACCCTTGCCTTTGTAATAGGTTTCTGTATGATGACCTACCACTTCTCTGTGGCGAATAGGAGTAGCATCGTTCACGTGAATGCAAACAAACAAGTCGCCCTTGGCTTGATTGGCAATTTGGGCCTTGGTAATTACAGAATGAAAAATATCTGTTTTGCGGGTCATGACCACTTCAACATCGGGCATTTCATCGCGCAGCATCTGTTCTAATTTCAAAGAAACAGCTAACGCGATGTCTTTTTCATTGGAAAATTTGCCTCTGGCACCTCCATCTGATCCACCATGTCCTGGGTCTATCACAATCCTGCGCAAGACCTGCTTTTGCATAGGATTGGGTTTAGGATTGACAAAGGACATGGCTACTAAGGCACAAAATCCGCATAAAAAAAAGCCTATTATTGTTCTACGCATCATATCAATTCGTTAAAGGATTTTCCTCACTTAACATTATACCCCCCGAAGCCCTTATTTTTGCCCCTAGAGAACTATGAGCAAACTGTGCAAATTTAACGTAAAAACGCTCCTTGGTATTGTTGTGTTGGCTTATTTGCTGATATTAACAATTCATACTGAGGCTTCGCGTGCTCAAGCGCCCATGGCATGGAAATGGCTAAACACCCTACAAGATACGGTTCCAGAAACCATCCCAGTGAAAAAAAGGATTGAGCCAGACCCGGACGATACCACCAAATTAGACAGTATTCCCAAAGTAGATACCCTACATATTTCTAAAGACAGTATTGATGCACCCGTAAAATACAATGCTGAAGATTCTGGTGTATTAATTATTCCAACCAAGGAGTTCATTTTATATGGCAAAGCTAAAATGGACTATAAAGACATGAACTTAGACGCTGCAACCATTAGGTATGACCAGCAAACACAAATGATCAAAGCCTATGGTGGCGTAGATACGGCCAATAATCCCCTGAATAAACCCCATTTTAACCAAGGAGAAACCAAGACTATCAGTGATTCAATTGCTTTTAATACCAAGACGGGGAAGGCCCTTATTCAAAATACTTTTTTACAAGAGGGTGAAATTTATGTAAATGCGCAACAACTCAAAAGAGTCAACGCCGATGAAGCATTTGCCAGAAAAGCCAGATTTACTACCTGTAATTTAGATACCCCGCATTTTGCCTTTAGAACAGGTAAGATGAAAATTGTCAATAACAAACTAGGTGTTTCAGGTCCAGCTTTTCCAGAGTTTGAGGGTGTACCTATGCCAATTGGGATACCCTTTGGCTTGTATCCCTTAAGTAGGGGAAGACATTCTGGGTTTATGGCTCCAGCATTTATTACTAGTGAAGACTTTGGGGTTGGATTAGAAGGCTTGGGTTATTATAAAGTAATCAATGATAATGTTGATATTACCACTAAGGCCAATATTTACTCCTATGGAGGATGGCTCTTGAACTTTAATAGTAAATACATTAAGCGTTACCGCTATACTGGTAATTTGAATCTGACTTTTCAAAATACCAAGGCATTGAATAGGTCTGGAAATTCTAAGGAAGAATTTAATCAATCCAAATCCTATATGATTAACTGGACCCATAGTATGGACAATAGGGCTAGGCCTGGAACCAGTTTTGGCGCTTCGGTGAATTTTGGATCTACCAAGTTTAACCAGTCTTTGTTGAATAATCCTTACGCCAACTACAATAACCAGTTGAGTTCTTCCATTAACTACGCAAAGGATTGGAGGGGTAAATACAATTTGTCTTTGAACGCCAACCACAACCAGAATAGCAATTCCGGTTTGGTAAATGTGAACTTACCTACGGCCAATTTTAATGTGGTTACTTTTTACCCTTTCCAGAAAAAAGAGTCAGTTGGTACCCCAAAATGGTATGAGAAATTAGGTCTTGGTTATAGTGGAAACTTACAAAACCAATTCTCTTTCTACGATAGTACTTTTAATTTTCGTAGAATGCTAGACACCGTTCAGTGGGGAGCCCAACACAATATTCCTATAACCTTGTCATTGCCTTCACTAGGTCCAATTACCATCGCGCCAAGCGTATCTTATGAAGAACGTTGGTATGGGCAATCCAATACTAAGTCATGGAATCCAACTACAAAAAAAGTAGACACCACCATTACCAAAGGGTTTTACACAGCGCGTCAAATGGCATTTGGGGTAGGAGCCAATACTAGGATTTTTGGAACCTATTTATTTAAGAAATCTAATGGAGTTCAAGCCATAAGACATGAGATCAGACCCAATATCTCATTGAACTATAAGCCCGATATGGCTAAGAAAGATTATTATACAACTATTGTAGATACTTCTGGCAGAACTCAACGATTTTCAAGATTTGACGGAGGTATCATGGGGGCATTTTCTGAAGGCAAATTTGGTGGTATTGGTTTTGGGGTAGATAACCTTTTAGAAATGAAAGTGAAAGATAAAAAAGACACTGCCAACAAAGAAGCAAAGAAAGTGCGCATCATTGATGGTTTTGGTTTCTCTTCTTCTTATAACTTGATGGCCGATAGTTTTGCCCTTGGAAATTTTAATTTATATGCTCGTAGTACACTATTTGAAAAAGTAAATATTACGGCTAGTGCCAACTTGGATCCTTATGATGTAGATAGTAAGGGTTACCGGATTAATAAATTATTGTTTGAACCTGGCAAGGGCAAATTTGGTAGAATTACCAGTGCCAACTTAGCCATTAGTACCTCTTTCAAGAGCAAGACAAAAGATGAAAAAGAGGGTAAGGAATCTAAGAATAAGGACCTGCCGTTGGATCCTTTTATGACACCAGACGAGCAACAAAGACAATTGCAATTTGCTAGGGCCAATCCAGCAGAATTTACTGACTTTAATGTGCCTTGGTCATTGAGTCTTTCCTATTCATTAAATTATACGCAAACCCTGAAATCTGATTTTAGCGGTTATCAAAGTCAGATCTTTTCTTCCATGAACTTTAATGGTGATTTTACGCTAACGCCAAAATGGAAAATGGGTGGTACGGGTTATTTTGATTTTAACGTGATGCAGTTACAACAGTTGAGTATGTTCATTTCCCGTGAGATGCATTGTTGGCAATTATCCATTAATGTAACACCTATTGGTTTGTACCGATCATTCAATATTACCATCAATCCTAAGTCGGGAATTTTAAGAGACTTAAGGATTAATCGTAGTAGAACCTTCTCTAATTTCTAGTGAATCTACTTAGCTGATAAGCAATTGGTTATTGTTGATTAGCAGCACTTAATTATTAGCTAAATAATAAGCAGACATAATTTGGAATACCTTTTCTCTAAGTTCTTTGCTGGTTAATCCTATAGGGCTAACGGGCTCCAAAAAATGGATGGCTACTGGGTGTGGTACCAAGTAAAAAGACTTATCTGCTGGCATAGCTTTCTTAGTATGTAGAATAACCGTTGGAATAATTTCTGTTTGTGTATCTACCGCCAATTTAAATGCCCCATCATAAAATGTCTTTAAAGGTTCCTTGGTTTTATTTCTAGTTCCTTCTGGGAAAATGCACATATGGAAGCCCTTTTTCAATGCAGCTTTCATGTCATCAAAACTTTTTCTACGACTGGCATCGCTATTTCTATCTACCAATACAGAACCTCTTGCATAATAAAATCCAAACAAGGGTACTTTGGTGAATTCTTTTTTAGCTATCGTCTGATTTGGGCCAGGGATAAATGGTGCTGATAAAGGAACATCTAGTAGTGCATTGTGATTACAAGTAACTACATAAGTCTTACCTTTTTCAAAATGCTCATTTCCTTTTACAGTCACTGGGCATCCAATCAGGTGTAACCAAGTCCATTGCCATCCTCTAGCAATACTGATAAACCACCACATGCCCCTTGGGTCTTTGATGAGTTTGGTAAGTAAGGAAGGGATAAAAATGATCAGGAAGGTACCTGCAAAACTAATCAGACCCCAGAAAGCCCAAATGCGGGCAAAGATGTCTAGAAATGGGTTGGAAGATGTACGCTTGCTCATGCTTGGTTATTTCAGCTTGGGCGCAAATATCCTATTTTTCTTTCAAAGGTTCAACAGGAGCATCCAAACTCCAGTCAATTGGGTCAATTCCTTCCTTCATCAGCAATTCATTTGTTCTACTAAAATGCCTGCAACCATAAAAGCCTTTTTCTACACTAAAAGGAGAGGGGTGGGCTGCTTTTAAAACATGATGTTTGGTTTGGTCTATCAAGTCTTGTTTTTCCTGTGCAAACCGCCCCCAAAGCAAAAACACAATCCCTTTTTTCTCATCAGAGATTTTCCTAATCACAGCATCTGTAAAAATCATCCAACCAATTTTGGCATGACTGGCGGGTTCATTGGCTCTAACGGTAAGACTGGCATTTAATAATAATACGCCTTGTTCCGCCCAGGGCGATAGGTTTCCGGTAGCAGGAATGGGTAAACCAATATCGGTTTTCAATTCTTTGAAAATATTCTGTAAAGAAGGGGGACAGGCCACTCCATCAGGCACAGAAAAGCTCAAACCATGGGCTTGACCAGGTCCATGATAGGGATCCTGGCCAATTATCACCACTTTTAATTGATTTACCGGAGTTTTTTCAAAAGCGTGGAAAATAAGTTGCCCAGGAGGGTAAACCGTTGCCCCTGTTGCTTTTTCCGTCTTTAAATGGGCTGCAATCTGTAAAAAATAGCTCTTGGAAAACTCCTCTTTTAGCAGTTCTTTCCAACTTTGTTCAATTTTTACCTCCATTGTTTGAATTGCTTTTGGCTGCAAACTAATTAAAATTTATTTTTGCGACCCTTCAGGTCAGTAAGCCTAGCTTTCTAACCTGAAAAAGTCCATAATTCAACAGCATGGACCGGTAGCTCAGCTGGATAGAGCAGCTGCCTTCTAAGCAGCAGGCCATTGGTTCGAATCCAATCCGGTTCACAAAAACCCGACGATAGTCGGGTTTTTTATTTACTGAAGCGAAGTAAAAAGCGAAGCGCATTTACTGGAGCTGAAGTAAATAAAAAACCAGCCGCTGCCAAGCGGCTAAGGTTTTTGGGTAAGGACGCTCGGCATGGCTCAGCGCAGCTAATCCAATTTTTCTTCGTAAAATGAGAAGTGAGAAGTGAGAAGTGAGAAGTGAGGAATGAGAAGTGAGGAATGAGAAGTGAGAAGTGAGGAATGAGAAGTGAGAAACAGGAAGTGAAGAGATAAAAGATAAGAGTGAAGAGAGGAGGAAGAAAATGAGAAGTGAGAAGTGAGAAGTGAGGAATGAGAAGTGAGAAACAGGAAGTGAAGAGATTAAAGATAAGAGTGAAGAGAGGAGGAAGAAAATGATAAGTGAGAAGTGAGGAATGAGGAATGAGAAGTGAGTAACAAGAAGTGAAGAAATAAAAGATAAGAGTAAAGAGAGGAGGAAGAAAGCAATAAATGAAAGATTAGAAATAGGTAAGTGTATGGAATTAAAAAACCAGCCGCAGGAACTGCGGCTGGTTTTTTTGATAAGGACCCCAACAAGGATCAGTGTTCTTATAGGTTTCACAGATTTTTAATTTTAAAATATCTGTGAAAATCTATCTATTTTGTTGTTATCTGGTTCTCAGAATCTTTTATTTATTTTTTCCAAAAAATGCTATTATCTCTATAAGTAGGAGAGTCTATTAGATACCAATCTGGAAATTCATTACCGTTACTTGATGCCCATTTGCTTAGCATTAAAAATCCACTAGTGATATTTTTGTTCTCAAGAGGGTATGGTATCAAAGCTGGCACATCTATAGCCCAAGGCAAATTGCTCTTGTTTTTATAAAATCTATTGGCACCAATATTAGAATCATCGTCTTGCGTTCCAAATTGTTTGGTATCAGCTTTATCGGTAGGAGCTTTGTCAGCCAAGTGTACTTCATTAGCCCTATTTTGGTTAATAATCAAATATGGGTTAAGTACAATCTGGTCAATAGTTACTCTATCGTCTGCAAAACTGATAACAAAATTAGTTTCATCTGTATTTTGTACGGGCTCACTTAGTATTGTGTTAACAAAAGAGCTACCAGTAGGTGCAGGAACAAGTCTAGAAGCATTGTCAATTACAATGATATTAGCATAGGTTTGACCAGCTTCAGTTCCATTTGCATTCACATTTAACCAGCTAGGGGCATTTGTTTTTACACCGGTAACGCTTGTGATCAAAGAAGGGGACAAATTATCAAGTTGAATGCCAAATCCATTTTTATAACTAGCACCAATGGCTCTGATTACTGCCTGTCCTTTTAATTCAACTACTTTGTTATTAGCATTGGTAACGGCTGTATAGCGATAACTTAACACTAAATCGTTAAAATCAAAGTCACCAGTTTTGGGCCAAGCATCTTCAAACATTAAAGTACCCTGAGCGTTACTAGGAATAAGGGTGTTATAAGCCCTTTTGGCATCATTAGGATAAGCATCATCTGCATCTAAAACGCCATCCTTATCAGTATCAGGTTTCTCAACAATAGGTAAACAACTATTAGCTGGGTCTGAAAAATAAGTACCTGGTATAGAAATATCATCAATATTAAACCTTGTAGTACCTCCCGTACCTACAAAGCTCAATTGAATTTTGTAAGGCAATCCAGAATTAGCAATAGCAGTTGGCACTTGATAGCTGAGATCTTGATTAGTAATTGGTAAAGGCAAACCATAAGAAGTGGAATCAAAACGAACAAAACTGCCTTCTCCATATGCTTGAGCAGCATCATAAGAAATGTAGCTAACAATAACGCGTCTAATCGTGGCTGCATTATTAGCTTCAAATTTTATTTTAAGGCTAACATTACCGCTAGCAGGTTTTAACCAAGGCGATTTAATCCAACAAGCTGATGGCAGTAAACTTGAAGGAGAATTACTACGCATACTCCATTTGCCGGTTACTAATTGTGCAGCAGTGCTAGTATAACTTACAGCACCAAATCCCCAACAGTTAGTCTGTTCGGTAGCTCTGTTACCAGATTCGGCGTCAATTGATACCGTTTGAGCTTGTGTTGTGGCGGATAATATGGCTAAGCCTATGAAAGCAAGAAAAATCTTTTTCATGGTAATTGAGTTGAAGTTTTAGTTGAAAACTTGAATCTGTTTTTAAGTGGTTATTCGTTTGTAACATTGGCCAAATAATCTGTTTGAACAGATTTGCCTGATGCACTATAATTCTTTTTGATGCTACCAAACCTTATTTGCAAAGAATCTGTAGCAGTAGGAATTGTTAGTTTGAGTGATAGATTATCACTCAATTTATGTAAGCCACTGTAAAATGTAGCACCAGTTTTTAGATCAATCACGGAAAATGTACCGTTTACTGTATTTACCGTAGATAAACCAGTAACTGTTAGATTAAATTGTTTAGTAGAACTCCAATTAAAATTGCGCTCCACTGTAATGCTGCTAAGGGGTACTGGAACAGCGGTATTGACTTTATCAGCAGTTTTAGTACATCCTACTACAAGAAGTACAACTAGTCCTAAAAAAGGTATTATATTTTTTTTCATAAAAGTGGGTTTAATGAATGTTTTGTCATAATTCCAATAACGTGCCAATAGTCATATTTATTCTAAGTGATTGATAATTAATGATTTTATTGAATATTAAATTATAAAAAATCCAATTTTTAGACCTGTTTTCCCTTTTATGGAAAAAAGTATTTCAGATTTAAAATTCAAAATCCTAATTGTATTGTAAAGTAAACTGTATAAAAACTTCTATTAAATAGTTGTACTAGTAATTATGATGTAGTCATATTACTACATTTTACCGCTCCTTTTTTTATTAAACTTTCGCTTCTGTAAGTGCCTTAAGCGATGATGCACTTATTAATACATACAATTCAATTCTCATTTGAGACATTATTCCTTAATTTTCAATTTCGAATAAAATCATTTTGTTTAATATTTGTATAGATGCCCCACTCTTTACACCAAATATTTGAGCAATTGATGCTTCAATGGCCGGAACAAAAAGCCATTGAGTTTCATCAAGAAGCCATCACATATCAATCGCTTAATCAGCGCGCCAATCAACTTGCTTTTGAGATTCATAAAAAAGCCCCATCAGCGGCCATTATTGGAATTAGTACATCGCGCAGCATAGATATGGTCATAGGCATTTTGGCCATTTTAAAATCGGGCAAAGCCTATTTGCCGCTGAATCCAACTTATCCCAATGCAAGATTGCTGGAATTAAAGGATAATGCCCAACTTGAATATGCCCTATGCAGCAAAACGGAAGAACAGTTTTTTAAGAACTTAGAGTTAGTTCCATTAACCTACGAATCTGTCAATAACCAAGAAGTCAATAATCACTCATTTCCATTTTTTGAGGAGCGGGCCTATGTGTTGTATACTTCAGGAAGTACAGGAAAACCCAAAGGCGTTAGTTTAGGTCATGCAGCTTTGTTGAATTTGATTCAGTGGCAATCTACCAATAGCGATGCAGGTATTGGAACCCGTACCCTGCAATTTGCCCCTTTAACTTTTGATGCATCTTTTGAAGATATTTTTTCTACCCTAATTACAGGTGGAACCATTGTATTAATTGAAGAACAATGGTTAATTGAGCCAGAGAAATTACTGAGATTTATTGATCAACATAAGATCAATCGTATTTTTCTTCCCTTTGTGGCTTTACAGTTTTTAACGGATACGGCAATAGCCCAACAGATCTATCCGCAAAGTCTGCAATATGTTATGACGGCAGGGGAGCAGTTGAAAATAACGCCCCAATTGGTGCACTTTTTTTCCAAGCTGCCCAATGCTATTTTATTTAATCAATATGGTCCAACAGAAACACATGTTTGTACTAGTTTAAGACTAGATGGGAATCCTAAACAATGGCCAGCATTGCCAAGTATTGGTAAACCATTACCCAATACCCAGATTCATATTGTGGATGAATCTGCCAATGAATTGGCGGTTGGTGAAGTTGGGGAGCTTTGGGTATCGGGTGTTTGTTTGGCCAATGGCTATTTAAACAATCCTAATTTAACCAATGAGAAATTTATTGATTGGAAAGAAGCACAAGGTCATAAAATTAGGGTTTATAAAACGGGTGATTTAGCCAAATATTTACCCGATGGGAATATTGAATTTCTTGGCCGGAAAGATGATCAAGTAAAAATTGCAGGTCATAGAATTGAACCTGCAGAACTAGAATTAATTCTAACCAAACTATCTGGCGTTAGTCAGGCCGTGGTCTTAGCACAGGATCAGAAAAATGGTTTAAAAAGATTGGTGGCTTATTTATTAGCCAATCCCAATCAAGTTAATCAGGAATCTATAAGGATGGCATTGAAAAAAATATTGCCAGCTTATATGATTCCTGCGGTCTTTGTGTTTTTAGAGGAGTTTCCAAAAACCAGTAGTGGCAAAATTGATAGAAAGGCATTGCCTCTGCCAGACAGAAGAAGGCCTGAGTTAGCCCAATTGTATAAAGCACCTCAAACCATACTTGAGAAAAATATTGCCACCCTATGGTCTGATTTATTGCAATGGGATAGCATTGGTGTTCAGGATCATTTTTTTGAATTAGGGGGTAGTTCCTTGCTAGCCATCAATTGTATTGTTCGATTAAAAAATGAATACCAGATTACACTACCCATTACCGTTTTATACCAATATCCCACCATTGAAGGATTGGTTAATTGGTTGGAGCGGGGTAATGAAATAGAAGAGAATGTTGATACAGCTTTTGAAAATTTAGAATTACAGAAAGAAGACATAGCTATCATTGCCATGTCTGGAAGATTTCCTGGTGCAGATACCATTGAAGAGTATTGGAATATACTTAAAGAGGGAAGAGAAACCATCAGTTTTTTCAATCAAGAGGAATTAGATGCCAATATACCAACTGAATTAAAACAAGATCCAGATTATGTTGCAGCAAGAGGTGTGATTAATCATGCTTCAGACTTTGATGCAGCATTTTTTCAAATTCAACCAAAACAAGCCTTACTCACAGATCCACAACAAAGGGTCTTTCTTGAATTGGCTTGGGAGGTCTTAGAAAAATCTGGGTATCTGCCTAATCTTTTTGCAGGCAGAATTGGCGTTTTTGGAGGAACAGGTAACAATACCTATTACCAAGAAAATATATTACCTAATAAAACCTTGGTTCAGCAAACAGGTGCTTTTCAGGTCATGACCTATAACGAAAAGGATTATGTTGCTACAAGGGCTGCTTTTGTGTTGAATTTAAATGGTCCAGCAGTTAGTGTTCATACAGCATGTTCTACTTCTTTATTAGCCATCGCGCAAGCAGTGGAATCTATTAGAAATGGGCAGTGTGAATTGGCTATTGCTGGTGGTGTTGCCATAACATCGCCTATTCAGAGTGGACATTTGTACCAAGAAGGAGGCATTTATAGTAAGGATGGTCATACCAGAACTTTTGATAACCAAGCTACTGGTACCGTTTTTAGTGATGGCGCTGGAATGGTTTTATTAAAATCCAAATCGGCCGCTTTACGCGATGGCGATACCATCTATGCTTTGATTAAAGGTGCAGGAATTAACAACGATGGTGCTGGCAAAGGGGGCTTTACTGCGCCTTCTTCTACTGGTCAATCCAAAGCCATTCAAATGGCTATGCAACAATCCGGTGTACTACCAGCTCAAATTAGTTATGTTGAAGCGCATGGTACGGCTACTCCACTGGGCGATCCAATTGAACTTGCAGGATTAAGTCAAGCATTTGGATCTGTAAAAGACAAACAGGTAATTGCCATTGGTTCTGTGAAAAGTAATATTGGTCATTTAACAGCAGCTTCTGGTGTAGCCGGATTAATTAAAACAGCTCTGGCATTGTATTATAAGCAGTTACCTGCTTCAATCAATTGTTCCAATCCCAATCAGTATTTTGATTTTTCTAATAGCCCATTTTATATTAATACGGCTCTGACTAATTGGGAAGATTCCAAAGAAAGATTTGCGGGTGTTAGTTCATTTGGCGTAGGGGGAACCAATGTGCATTTGGTATTGGCTTCTCATGAAAATAAGACTTTGATTCCAGCCATTTCAAAACCATGGCAATTAGTTGCTATTTCTGCAAAAACACCTGAAAGTCTTTCTGGATATGCCCATAAACTAAAGGATTGGTTAGGCAATAATACTACTTCGGGCTTGGCCGATATTGCATATACTTTGGCCAATACACGCGAGTCTTTTCACCATCGCAGGTTTTATTTGGCTAAAGATACCCTAGAACTTTTGCATCAATTAAGCGATGAAGATGCAGGTAATCAGTATCACCTAAATGTTCAACCTGATAAATTAGCTTTTCTGTTTCCAGGTCAAGGTGCTCAATTTGCTAATATGGGTAAGGGGCTTTATGAAACAGAACTAGTTTTTAAAGAGGCGGTTGATAGTTGTGCCAGTATACTAAAAGATTACTTGGATCTTGACATTCGAAATATCTTATTTCCAGCTTCTGATGAGGCTGAATCATTTGAATTGATTCATTTAACCAACTATGCACAGCCTTGCATTTTTGTGGTAGAATATGCAATGGCTCAATTATGGAAGTCCTGGGGTGTAGTACCTACGCATTTATTGGGTCATAGCATAGGAGAATATGTAGCAGCACATTTAGCTGGAGTTTTTAGTTTAGAAGAAGCGTTAAGGTTGATTGCTAAAAGGGGAGCATTGATGGCTGAATTGCCAAAGGGAAGTATGTTGGCGGTTAAATCAAATTGGAAGACAATTCAGAACCAAGTACCTAGCGATTGCTCTTTAGCTGTAATCAATAGTCCTACTTCAATTGTGATTGCTGGTCCACTTGAATCAATTCATGAACTAGCGCTATCATTGGGTAAATTAGAAATTGCACATACTGTTTTAAAAACCTCTCATGCCTTTCATTCTTCCATGATGGCTCCCATGCTAAATGCTTTTCGTCAGGAACTAGAAACAGTAGAATTTAAACCAACCACACTGCCTATTATTTCTTCACTTACAGGAAAATTAATAGACCCTGGCCAAATGAGTCAGTCCGATTATTGGATTAGGCAAATTACAGATACAGTTGTTTTTGCTCAAGCAATTGAAACCCTTTTGGATCTAGAAATTAGTCTTGGAATAGAAGTTGGGCCAGGAAAAGTTACTAGCAAACTCTTGATGCAACAGCGTCAAGAAAAAACAGTTTTTTGTGCAAGTGGTCTTGAACAAGGAACAAACAAAGCAGATAAAGCTCATCTACTACAACAATTAGGTCATATTTGGATTCGTGGTTATCAACCTAATTGGGAAAAGGTATTTGAAGCCAAGCATCGCATTCAATTAGACCTGCCTACTTATGCATTTGATAGAAAAAGATATTGGTTAGACCCAGTTGTAACAGGAGCAATAGCATCCACTGCATTGGAAATGGATGTTGCACCCATTGAACAATTATTCTCTGTCAAAACAGAACAGCCAGAATCCAATGCTGAAGATTTGTTATTACAAATTAAAACAATACTAGAACAGGCATCAGGATTGGATTTATCTACAGCTATTGAAAACCATAGTTTGTTAGAACTTGGTTTTGATTCTCTTTTATTAACACAGGTAGCCATTAATTTGAAAAAGGCTTTTGGGGTTCCTATAAGTTTTAGACAATTAAATGAAGACTTTTCCTCATTGGGTTCATTAAGAAATTATATAGCGGAGCAAAAAACAGGATCTGCAGTTTCTATAATTAGTTCAAAACCAAATCAGGAAATTTCTTTTGCAGGCTTATCTGAAGAAGAACAAACTGAACTAAAAAAACCATTTGGAGCAAGTGCCAATATTGAAAAACAAAGAACAGCTCAACTTAGTGCCACACAGGAGCAGTTTTTAAAAGAATTGATAGAAAGCTACAACAAGAAAACCATTAAGAGTAAACATTACACTGGTGAATTTAGAGATTGTATGGCAGATCCTAGAGTGGTATCTGGATTCAAACCTCTTACCAAAGAAATAGTATATCCCATAGTTGTCAATCAATCAAAAGGAGCAAGGCTATGGGATCTTGATGGCAACGAATATATTGATGCCTTAAATGGTTTTGGTAGCAACCTTTTAGGCTATCAACCAGAATATATTACCAAGGCTTTAAAGCAACAAATAGATGCTGGTTATGAAGTTGGTCCGCAACATCAATTGGCTGGTGAAGTATGTAAATTAATTGGTCAATTTACGGGTTTTGAAAGAACGGCTTTGTGTAATACTGGTTCTGAAGCGGTTCTTGGAGCCATGCGTATTGCAAGAACTGTCACTGGAAGGTCTTTAATTGTTGCATTCTCAGGTTCATACCATGGAATTATTGATGAGGTAATTGTTAGAGGAGCAAGTAATGGCAAAACCTATCCTGCCGCAGCAGGTATAATGCCTGAAGCTGTTCAAAACATGCTCATTCTAGAATATGGTACAGAGGAGAGTTTGAAAATTATTGAAGAAAGAGGAGGGGAATTGGCAGCTGTTTTGGTGGAACCCGTACAAAGTAGAAGACCAGAGTTTCAACCAGTTGCTTTCTTAAAGGGATTACGCAACATTACTGCTAAAACTGGTTCGGCTTTAATTTTTGATGAGGTAATTACTGGCTTTAGAGTGCATCCTGCTGGAGCTCAAGGTTTGTTTGGTATTCAAGCTGATTTGGGAACCTATGGTAAAGTAATTGCTGGAGGATTACCCATTGGTGTGATTTCTGGAAAAAAAGAATGGATGGATGCACTTGATGGGGGAAGTTGGCAGTATGGCGATGCATCGATTCCGCAAGTAGGTGTAACTTATTTTGCTGGAACCTTTGTGAGACATCCTTTAGCACTTGCAAGTTCCAAAGCAAGTTTGGAATATCTAATTAAAGAAGGCAATTCCATTCAAATAGGTTTAACAGAGAAAACAAATAGATTGGCAGATGCGCTTAATCAAATTTGTAGAACCAAACAAATACCGTTGTATGTAGCGCATTTTGGATCTCTCTGGAAATTTAAATACAAAGAACCAATTGCTTTTAGTGAATTACTGTTTACTATAATGCGGGAAAACGGAATTCATATTTGGGATGGTTTTCCATGTTTTTTGACCTTAGCACATACCGATTCTGATGTCAATCAGATTATCACCGTATTTGACCTTGCAGTCAATAAAATGGTAGATGCAGGATTTTTTGTTCCAGATCAACAATCTGCTGATCTGGATATGGAAGCTTCTAAATGGGAGTTTCCCCCTTTTCCAGCTGCCCTATTGGGAAGGGATCAAGAGGGAAATCCTATATGGTTAAACACAGACCAGCAAATAGCCCAACCTTATGATGGTCCAGTGATTGATGCCGTCATTCCTGTTACCGATTCTCAAAAAGAAATTTGGTTAAGTTGTTTTATAGGCGGAGAAGATGCTAACAGAGCTTATAATGAATCAGTATCCTTGAAATTAACTGGGCCAGTTAATCTGAGTTTTGTAAAAGACGCTTTAGCAGAACTTGTTCATAGGCATCAAGCACTCCGATCTGCATTTAGTCCAGATGGAAAATTGATGTTTTTGTTTAAAGAGCTAGCATGGGGATTGAATTTTCAGGACCTAAGGCTTATTACTCCCCAACGTCAAGAAGATGTAATTGCAGAATTTGCCAAAATTGACGCCAGAAAATCATTTGATTTATTAAACGGCCCCTTGTTTAGATTTGCCTTGTTTCAATTAAGTGAAGAAACTGTCTATGTTACCTTAACCGTGCATCATATAGTGGGAGATGGTTGGTCATTAGGTGTGTTATTACAAGATTTTGGCAAAATTTATTCAAATCTTTCTCAAAAAGGATTCTCATTATTAGATAATCCTGATGAATTTAAAACCTTTGCTAACAAACAAAAAGCTTTTCAAGATTCTAAGGAATACCATAAAACAGAAAAATATTGGTTTGAGAAGTACCAACATGACATTCCAGCCATTCAATTGCAAACAGACTTTGCAAGACCTCCAGTAAGGACTTTTCAAAGTCAAAGAAACGATTATGTTCTGCGGCAAGACTTGGTTCTCAAACTTAAAAAAATGGGAGCAGAAGCGGGTTGCAGTTTTGTAACCACATTGTTGTGTTCATTTGAATTGTATTTGCAAAAAATAACTAAGCAGGAACAGATTATTATAGGACTTCCTTCAGCAGGTCAACTCTCAATGGGAATGCCGGAATTGGTAGGACACTGTGTAAATTTATTGCCAATCAGAAGTCAATATTTGCCTGATGCTAGCTTTATTGAATATCTGAAAATTAGGAAGCCCCAAATCCTAGATGATCTTGATCACCAAGAATTGACCTTTGGTGCATTATTGAGAAAACTACCTATTTCAAGAGATGCTTCACTAGTGCCAATGGTGCCAGTAGTTTTTAACATTGACCTTGGAATGGATAAAGGAGTAGACTTTGATGGATTGAAACACGAATTAATCTATCATCCTAGAGCATTTGAAAATTTTGAATTGTTTTTAAATGCCAATGGCAACGAACATCAATTGGTTTTAGAATGGTCATTTAATACAAGATTGTTTAAACCTGCCACCATTGCAAAAATGATGGCTGATTTTGAACATATGTTATTGAATATTCTGGCTTATCCAGAAGATCATTTATCTAGTATAAATATTGGACACAAACAGGATTTTAAGGCGCAGCTAATTAAAAGAAATCCTGCCCCATCAGCTTATCCAAGACATAAAACCTTGGTTGATTTATTTCAAGAGCAAGTGACTAAATGGCCTGAAAAGATTGCAGTTGAATTAAATGGGTTCAGTTTTAGTTACCAAACGATAAATGAGAAAGCTAATCAATTAGCAGGATATTTATCAGGTTTGGGGATTAAGGAAAATGACTTAGTAGCTTTAGTTATGGATAGGTCAGAAAAATTGATTGTATCCTTACTGGCTATTCATAAACTAGGGGCCGCTTATTTACCCATTGATTCCAATTATCCCAAGGGTAGAATTAGATTCATGTTAGATGATTGTGCTGTAAAATGTCTCTTAGTTTCAAATGAATACAAAAAACAGTTTTTAGATGAACCCCATGTGATATGGATAGATTCTATTTGGGATCATTTGAGAAATTATTCCTCTAACAACATTGACTTTGCTATTAACCCAAGTAGTTTAGCCTATGTGATTTATACTTCAGGGTCTACCGGAAATCCTAAAGGAGTGGGAGTGGAACATAGGAACTTGGTTAATTTGTTTTCAGGTTTATTAGTAAACCCCGGCATCAACAATCAAGACAGATTTTTAGCCATCACAACTATTGCATTTGATATTTCAGCATTGGAATTGTATCTGCCTTTGATTGCTGGAGCCACTTTGGTTTTAGCGGATAATAATCAATCAAAAGATGGCCGTTTGCTTTTAGAGTTATTGCAATCTAGGAATATTACTATGATGTTTGCAACGCCAGCAACATGGTTGATGATTCTTGAAGCAGGTTGGGAAACACCATTACCCTTGGTAGCATTAACTGGTGGTGAAGCTTTACCTGGTGACTTAGCGGACAAACTTTTAATCAGGTGTAAAGCATTGTGGAATATGTATGGACCAACAGAAACCACTATTCTATCAACCCAAAAACAAATTAAGGAGATTAATGAGGTAATTACCATTGGTAAACCTGTAAATAATACGGAAATCTATATTCTTGATGAATCTGGAACATTGGTTCAGGATGGAGTTATTGGTGAATTATTTATTACTGGAGAGGGTGTTTCTAGAGGCTATTGGAACAATGATCAACTAACTAAAGAGCGGTTTTTGGATAATCCATTTTCCAAAACCTATCGGTACATGTATAAAACAGGTGATTCGGGAATGTATCTTGAATCAGGTGAAATTTTATACATGGGAAGGTCAGACAATCAAGTAAAAATAAGGGGATTGAGGATTGAATTGGGTGAAATTGAATTTCAACTAAGAAAATTAGAAGGAGTAAAAGATGCTATTGTCATTTCAAGGGATGGATTATTAGTAGCCTATATAGTTCCTGATTTAGTAGACAAAAAAAATCAAATGGAATTACAATGGAAACAAGATTTGAAATTAGTGTTACCGGGTTATATGATTCCCAATGAAATCTTGGTGATAAAGCAAATGCCGTTAACCCCTAATGGGAAAGTAGATAGAAATGCCCTTCCAATTGTAGTAAAGAAACATACTGGAAAATATTTAGCCCCTAGGTCAAGCATGGAAAATATTATTGCTAAGATTTGGTCTAGTATTTTGTCAAAACAAAAAATAGGTATTAGAGATGATTTCTTTGAATTAGGTGGACATTCCAATTTAGCCGTATTAGCCATGATTCGTTTGGAAAAAGAAACGGGTATCAGATTACCTATAGCTGCTATCTTTCAGTCACCTACAGTTGAAGAGCTGGCAAAATTGGCTTTGAATCAAGGTAATGGGCAATTATTAGGTGTTGCAGATAATGCGGCTATTGTTCCCCTGAAGCCATTTGGGAATAAGCCACCATTGATGATAGTGCATGGCTTTAATATGAGTGTGCTCATGTTTATGCCTATTGCTAGACAATTAGACCATATGCAACCGGTATATGGTATACAGCCCAAGAGACTTCATAAATTGGAATCTCCTTTAATGACCATTGAAGAGATTGCAGATGAGTATATAAAAGAAATGTTGGAAAAAGTGCCAAGTGAATCATATGCAATTGCAGGGTATTCTTTTGGAGGATTTGTTGCTTTTGAGATGGCCAAACAGCTTAAAGCAATGGGTAAAAAAGTAACCATGTTGGCCATGTTTGACTGTAATGCTGAAACAGGCTATTTTAGAGAAACAAGTATGCAGAAGTTGGTTAGAAAGAGTTATAGACAATTGCCCAAATTTGAATTTATTGTAAAATCCTTTTTAAGGAACCCAAAAGAAACTTTAGAGTATCAACTTTTCTTTTTAAAAAGCAAGTGGAAGTCTGTTTTTGGATCAAAACAACCAACCGATGAACTAAGTAAGGAAGAAGCATTATTAGATATTCGATATGAATATGCTTTGAAGCATTATGAACTAAATTTGTCTGCACATGACATAGACTTATTCAGAGTCAAAAAACGTTTGTATTTTGTACCAGATCAGGAGTTTTTAGGTTGGCGTGAAAACACCATGCGGGATGTTTTTGTGCATGAAGTTCCAGGCGACCATAAAACTTTTTTGATTTCTCCTAATCATATTGAATTTGCCAAAGTATTACAATCAGTATTGAAACGGAGACAAAAGGTATAATTAATGGTACATGTTTAGTATTAAATGTCAAAATTTGGATATGCCCCAATGGAAATTGGGTGGTTCTGGTTTAAGTGATTTTGAATCTGAGATTCGAGTTTATCGTTTTTTTATACCATCGTATTTAAGTGAAATTCCAACTTGTTTTCAACTACTAAATGATGCTGAAAAAGAACGTGCTAATAAATACATTCATCAAAAAGATAGTCAAAGATTTATTATAGCTAGGGGAATGCTGAAAATTTTGACAGGTCATTTTTTGAATATACCACCAGCAATGGTTGATATTAGAATTGGGAATAATAAAAAACCTTTTATTAATTCCAATTCAAGCATACAACTGGATTACAATATTTCTCATGCAGGAAATTGGATTGTCATGGCATTTGGAATTGGTTCCATTGGAGTTGATGTAGAACATATTCATACCGGCTTTAATTTTGAACCATTATTACCAGCCTGTTTTAGTATAGAAGAACAAAACTATATTCAAACTAATACCAATTCAAGAGAGTTGTTTTATAGATTATGGACCCGAAAAGAATCCTTTGTAAAAGCAAGTTCTAGAGGGTTAGATGAAAATTTACCTCAACTAATCTGTTTAGATGGTGAATGGGAACTCTTGACTAAATTTAGTTTGGGACAATCTTGGAAAGTTTTGAGTTTTTCTTTGGATCATGAGCATATTGCCAGTCTTTCTTTTGAAGATGGTAAAAAAAATATCCTGTTCATCGAACAGGATATTGCAATCTGACAAACATTCGAAGTCTATTTAATCTTGCACTGGGCTAAGGCAATTTCTTCCATTAAGTCATTATAGCCAACAACCAATCCTTGTATTTTAATTTTATCTCCTTGTTTTAGTATTTTCACTTTTTCAAGATCACTGCTGTCAATATTACAAGCAATATTGTTTAGGGTTACAGTTACACCAGAGACACTACTTACAGTTCCTTCTAAAAGTACTGCCTGATTTATATAGGTAGTATTTGCGGTTGCTGCATTATCTTTAAATGCCTTAGAAAAATTATCTGCGGTCATTTCATATTTGGCTTTTTCAGTTGCAGCATCTCTGTGTTTAACAGAAGAGGTCATAGCCATACCAAAGTCAACAATCATTTGGGTTGCTTTTTCTTGGTTAAATGCAAACCAAATACCAGCAACAACTACTACAACTGCAATTCCAATTAAGATTTTCTTTTTCATCTTTTTTATTTGTTTAGGTTATGAATTTTTCAATGTAACAACATGGATAATTCATTGTTGCAACTTTGATAATGTGGGTCAATTAGCCAAATTGTATTTGGCGTAATTAATTATTGGCAAAGTTTTAAAAAGAAATCTTAGGAATACATGACATACAACACTCTGTTTCATGATTTAAATCATAAATACAACTGTCTTCTGTCATACTAATGTCATTTGGGTCAAGATAATTTTACACTTAAATAGGAAGGGAAAATAACCATCAATTATTTCTTGAATCCTAAATATCCTATTCCTCAAAAAAATTAAGTGTATGAAAAAAACGGTTTCCAACCCAAAAGGTCTCATCAGCCTAATTTGTCTGTTGTTGTTTTCACTGTTATTAATACAGTGTAAAAAAGATGGAACAAATGCATCGGGAATTTCTCGAGCATTTATTAATACACCAGATTCTACTTTATTTTCCCCATTTTATGATTCAACCGTAGTTCCTTATGCAGACACTAAGCCTGGTATAAATGATATTGTTGTAACCAAAAGTGTGAGAAGTATTATTAGAAACAACTGTGTTTCTGCAGGTTGTCATGGTGGTGGTGGGGTTAAACCTTACTTAGACTCTTATGAGAGTGTGATGACCATGGTTACTCCAGGTAATCCTGAAGCAAGTGAATTGTTTCAATTGGTAACTACAAGTGATTTGAATAAGGCAATGCCACCTGTTAATTATGGAGTTGATTTAACTGTTTCTGAAAAGAATATTATCTATAACTGGATTAAGAACGGAGCTAAACCTAATCCAGGAATTGAGGATTATAGGCCAGCAGCAATTGCCTTAATTGGTATTGGTTGTTCTTCGGGTAATTGTCATAACCAAGCAACTGCAAGTGGCGCATGGGCTAGAAAAGGTTTATTAGGCGCATTATCTGCAACTGATAGTTCAACTTTTATTTTTACGAATCAGACATCAGGATCTATTACTACTTATAGCCAGTTGAAAAATCCAAAATTGACTTCAGTTTGGACTGCCTATAAGGATAGTGTTAAAAAATTCTATGCTGATACTTTAGCAAATGCAAGTTTCAGACCTTATAAAATATTTGCTACTCCAGTATCAGCTTCTAGCACTCGTGGACCTTTGAATACATATGATGACATTCTAATGGATGTTATGTATCCTAAGTCAATTCGTTCAAATGGTTCTGTTGTGTTTACGGATGGTAGTGGAAACAAGTTTTATGTAAAAGGAGACCCATTGGCAGCATCCAGTTCCGTACTATCAAGAGTGGATTCTACCTTATTATTAGCTACTCCTAGAACCAAAATCTTTGCAACAAAACACCAAGGTGATATGGCTTATTCCGATGGTGGTTTAAAGCCATCTGAAGTGGCCATTATCAAGGGTTGGTATTTTGGAGACCCCAATATTCCAGCGGTTTGGAAATTCGGTACTGACGGTACTGGTATTTTCAAATACAGTATTTCAGGTAAAATCATCACAAAATAATCCTAACCAGAAAAATACATTTTATGAAGAAATTATTCATCTATCTGGGAGTGATTGGCGCCATGCTGCTTTTCTTCTCATGCTATAATAATAAAAAAGACGTTACCAAACCAACAGCTGATGCTTTGGCTAGTATCTCTTTTCGCGACGATATTGTTCCAATAATGACCTCCGGTGGTTGTGGTTGCCATAACAATGGTAAATCTAGCAATGCAGTTCAATTCTCTTATAAGGATACCATTTGGTATGGAACTATTCAAGCTAGATCAAATGTGCTTAATAATATGGCATTAGGTAAAGATCACCCAGGTGAAGGTGGGATCTATTTTACCCCTGCTCAAGCTGAACTTGTAAAATCATGGGTTGCTCAAGGTGCTAAAGACAATTACGTTCCACCTCCAATTACTGGTCCAGTTACTTACACTACCAATATTGTGCCTATTTATAAAACAGATTGCAAGGGTAGTTCTTGTCATGGAGGCCTAGGTCCTAATTTGGATTATGCTAAAATGGTTTCTGTAAAAACTGACTTAAGTAAAATGATGGCAAGTAGTGGAGCAAGTGGTCACAAAGGGGGTACACTTGGCCTAAGCGCAACTACTACTTCTACTTTCTTAGCATGGATTGCTCAAGGCATGCCTCAATAATTTAAACCCACTTTTAAATCTATAAAACCACAAAAATGAAAAAGATCACATTATTAGTTACTTTATTACTCATTATCCTTTCTAATGTAGTTATAGCACAAACCTATAAAACCAGAGACGCCAGTATTTTTTTTAATCCCAATAAAGATCAAAGTCATAAGGATTATGCCTCAGTAAGTAAAGAAGGTACGGCTGTTTTAAAAGTTGAAACCAATGAAGTAGCTCTTTTAGTTCCTATGAAAACCTTCCATTTTAACAATGCTTTATTAGAAGAACATTTTAATGAGAATTATTTACACACCAATAAATTTCCAAATGCAACATTTAAAGGAAAATTGATTGGATTCAACAAAGATCAACTTGCCAAAGATGGAGTTTATAATATCTCCTCTGAAGGTCAGGTTAGTTTGCACGGTGTAACTCAAAATTTTAAAGCTCCAGTTAAAATGGAAGTAAAAGGCAAAGTTGCCACATTTACTTGCAATTTTAAAATTAGGGCTGACCAGTATGCCATTGATATTCCTGCACTGGTTAAACCAAAATTATCTGATGAAACTCCTATTGACGCCATTATTGTTTTCCAACTAAACTAATCCAATCAGTAAACATACGATTATGAAAAAACGTATCATTTTTCTCATGCTGGTTTGCGGACTCTTTGTAAGAGCAAACGCACAGGATGACCTTTTGGGCGACCTTGTAAAAGAGGATGCTTCAAAAGTGAAACAGAATTTAACAACAGCAACTTTTAAATCTTCTAGAATTATCAACTTTACTAGTGTAGAAATGACAGGTAAGGGTAACCTTCAATTCATGATTAGCCATAGATTTGGTCAAATGTGGAAAGAAGGTAAAGGATGGTCAAATGTGGCTCAGCTTTTTGGTTTGAATTCTGGTTTTGCCAATACCTATATGTCTTTTGACTATTCTTTCACTGATTGGTTGAACCTTGGTTTTGCAACTACAGGTAATGCACAATTTGAATCATGGGCTAAATTCAAGCTTTTGAAACAACAAACTGGTCAGAAAAACATTCCTGTATCAATTGTATTCTATTCCTTGATGCATGCTGATGCAAGTGAAGGCCCAAGTCCAGATGACCTTACTTGGAACAGATTTTCTTATTTGAACCAATTATTAATAGCACGGAAATTTAGTGAAAGCTTCTCTTTACAATTGATTCCATCCATGGTTCATTACAATTACGTGCCTTATGGTATTAACAATACCAATAATATTTTCAATATTGCAATTGGGGGTAGAATGAAACTAACCAACAAAACAGCTATTACATTTGAATATTCTCGTCAGTTAAATGGCTATAAGAATCTTTTAGATGAAAGCGCATCTGCTGTTAATTACAAACCAGATGTAGTTTCTATAGGTTATGATTGGGATACTGGTGGTCACATTTTCCAATTCTTCTTGTCTAGCGCTTCAAGTGCAACCAATATAGCACAATTGTCAACTAATCAAAATGCCATAAAACCCGGAAATTTCTCTCTAGGTTTTAACCTGAATAGGAGTTATGGTATTAAAAAACTAGTGCAAACGCATTAAAGATTGTGGGTTTATGAATGCAAAGCGCTTTGGGGCAACCCAGGGCGTTTTGTTTTTTGTAACTCCCATCTTTTACAGACATTTGCCCAATTCTACTTCATTAGATATAAGAAGATTGCCATGAGTTATAATTATTTGCCTTTAGACCGAAACTGGTTGCATTTTGAACAAGTAAAACATTTGTTAGATTTTAACCAACAAGTTTCCATCACATTTGACGCTCATGAGCGAATAGTAGCTTGTAGAAACTATTTAGATAGTAAAATGAAGGATGGTCAGGGGTTGTATTATGGCATTAATACAGGCTTTGGTTTTTTACAAAATGTTCAAATTGATGCTTCCTCCATTGAACAATTACAATACAATCTCTTGGTTTCACATGCCTGTGGTTTGGGAGAAGAAGTGCCCGCAGATATTGTTAAGCTGATGTTGATGTTAAAAATTAAGTCTTTGAGTTATGGCCATAGTGGTGTTCAAATTGACACTGTGAAAAGGCTGATGGAGATGTATAACAATGATGTTTTGCCAGTCATATATACACAGGGTTCTTTAGGTGCTTCAGGTGATTTAGCACCATTAAGTCATATGAGTCTTCCGTTATTGGGTTTGGGAGAAGTGATGCATGAGGGAAAAAAATATGCTTCTTCAGAAATTTTAGCCAAATTTCAATGGAGCCCCATATCGCTTCAGAGCAAGGAAGGCCTTGCTTTAATCAATGGAACACAATTCATGAGTGCGTATGGCTTGTATTGCTTGAAAAAGGCTGAACATTTAATACAAATGGCAAATTTGGTTTGCGCGCTTTCTTTTGATGCTTTTGATTGCATTTTAGAACCACTAAATCCTAGCATACATCAAATAAGGGCACATAAAGGACAGGTTGAAACTGCTAGGATCCTAAGGTCCTATTTAGCAGATAGTACTATTGCTGTTCAGCCTGGCAAACAAGTACAAGATCCTTATTCTTTCCGTTGTATTCCCCAGGTACATGGTGCTACCTTAGACGCATTTGAGCATGTGTTAAGTGTTTTTATGAGAGAAGTGAATTCTGTAACAGATAACCCAAATATCTTCCCTGAAGAAGATTTGATTGTTAGTGGGGGTAATTTTCATGGCCAACCCTTGGCATTGGTATTGGATTATTTGGCCATCGCCATGAGTGAATTAGGTAATATTTCTGAAAGAAGAACCTACCAGTTGATCAGTGGACAAAGAGGTTTGCCATTATTTTTGGTTAAAAACCCAGGATTGAATTCAGGTTTTATGATCCCTCAATATACGGCAGCAGGTATTGTAAGTGAGAATAAACAACTCTGTACACCGGCTTCTGTAGACAGCATTTCTTCTTCTAACAATCAGGAAGACCATGTTAGTATGGGGGCAAATGCCGCTACAAAATGTTTAAGAGTGATCAATAACGTAGAAAAATTAATCTCCATTGAATTGATGAGCGCTGCACAAGCACTAGATTTTAGAAGACCTATGAAGAGTTCCCCAATACTGGAAGAACTCATGACTTCTTACCGTAAAATCATCTCATTTAATGAAGTAGATAGGCTTTTGCATAATGATATGGTGGCAACTATCCATTTTTTAAGAGATTACCAAATAAAAACTATGGAATAAAATATTCAACAAAATTATAATTAAAACATTTTTTGTTTTAATTTTTCACCGTAAAAACCAAATCATGAAAAAAATACTATTCTTTATCCTTGCTACTTCTTTAAGTTTGGCAACATTTGCACAATCAACCACACAATCCATTTCTGAAAAAGTAAAAGTGGTGTTTCCAGGTAAGCCTGAAGAAATGAAAGCACCCAATGGTGCATCTGTTTATACCTTTAAAAAAGATAGCTCCATGGCATATATGGGAATGTCTTTTGACCTTTCTGCCATGGGATTAACAGCAGATGTTATTTCCTCTTTAGGTGATGGATTATGGGAACAAATGAAAGGTGGAATGGTAGCACAAATGGGTGGAGCAACCCTTGCAAAAGATGAAGTAACTCAATTTAAAGGTAAAAGTTCTTTGTATATGGAAATTGACGGGACAAATTCATCTGCTCCGCAATTAAAAGGTAAAAAAGCCTATGGTTATGTGTTTTTTATTGGATCTGTATTACACCAAGTATTGTTTTATTCTGGTGATGCTAAATCCAAAAAAGAAGATGGAGCCGCTTTTTTTGATAGTGTAACTATTGTAGAATAGAAGATAAAATAGGGCCATTAAGCCTTATTGAAACTATAAAGATGATTTGCCGGTTCAAATTTTGAACCGGCATTTTTATTTTTAAAAACAGTGTTCTGGTATGAAATAGGGGCATAGCCATCTATTTTGTACATTTGCCGCCTAGAAAAGATCCATCCATGAGCGAAGAAAAAAGCCTGAATTTTATAGAAGAAATAGTAGAAGCGGATTTAGCTGCAGGTAAATACCAGTCCATTTTGACCCGTTTTCCTCCAGAACCCAATGGCTACTTACATATAGGACACGCAAAAAGCATCTGTTTGAACTTTGGCTTGGCCAAAAAATATGGTGGAAAAACCAATTTAAGATTTGATGATACCAATCCCAGTACAGAGGAAACAGAATACGTAGAAAGTATCAAAGAAGACGTAAAATGGTTGGGATTTCATTGGGCTGATGAGTTATATGCCTCTAATTATTTTGAACAATTGTACCAGTTTGCGGTTCAATTGATTGAAAAAGGTTTGGCTTATGTTGACGATAGTAATAGTGAAACCATTGCTCAAGAAAAAGGAACACCTACACAGGCCGGTATTGAAAATAGTTATAGAAGCAGAAGCATTGCTGAAAACCTTCAATTGTTTTCGGATATGCGAGGCGGAAAATACAAAGATGGCGAGAAAGTTTTGCGCGCTAAAATTGATATGGCTAGTTCCAATATGCATATGCGTGACCCTATTATTTATAGGATCAAACACGCACATCACCATAGAACAGGTGATGCTTGGTGCATCTATCCTATGTATGATTTTGCACATGGTCAAAGTGATTCCATTGAAAATATTACACATTCTATTTGTACCCTAGAATTTATCCCACACAGGCCATTATATGATTGGTGTATTGAGCAATTGGGTATTTTCCCTTCTAAGCAATATGAGTTTGCAAGGTTAAACATGACCTATACCGTCATGAGCAAACGTAAACTACTACAATTGGTCAATGAGAAACACGTAGAAGGTTGGGATGATCCAAGAATGTCTACTATTTCTGCTATGAGAAGAAGGGGCTATCCTGCAGAAAGTATTCGTGAGTTCTGTGAAAAAATTGGTGTTGCAAAAAGAGAAAACCTGATTGACGTAGGACTATTAGAATTCTGCGTTAGAGAAACATTGAATAAAACGGCACTTAGACGCATGGTGGTATTTGATCCATTAAAAGTGGTTATTACCAATTATCCTGATACAGTTGAACTATTGGAAACTGAAAATAATCCAGAGGATCCTAATGGAGGAACTAGGACTATGCCTTTTAGCCGTGAAATTTATATTGAAAGGGACGACTTTATGGAAGTGGCGCCTAAGAAATATTTCCGATTGGCTCCAGGACAAATGGTTAGACTTAAAAGCGCCTATATTATTAAGTGCGATGAGGTAATCAAGGATGTGGATGGAAATATCACTGAATTACAATGCAGTTATATTCCTGAAAGCAAAAGCGGTTCTGACACATCAGGGATTAATGTAAAAGGAACCCTTCACTGGGTAAGTGTTGCCCAAGCTTTACAAGCGGAGATTCGTTTATACGATAGGTTGTTTAAAGTAGAAGATGTGGCCAATGCCGAGGGCGATTTTAAAGACCATATTAACCCTGATTCTTTACAAGTACTTCCTATTGCTTATGCAGAACCTGCATTACTAAGTGATCAACCAAATAGCACCTATCAATTTATTAGAAAAGGGTATTTTGTTTTAGACAGAGATAGTACCAATGAAAAATTGGTATTTAATAGAACTGTTACGCTAAAAGACGGTTGGGCAAAAGAAGCTAAAAAAGCTTAACCCATGGATTTATTCCAATCATTTAACAAACACTGGAAACAAGCATTTCCACAATTTCAAAAGGATAATAGCTTGCTTTTATTGGCAGTTAGTGGGGGATTAGACAGTGTGGTCATGGCTCATTTGTTAGCAGAATTGGGGTTCTCTTGTTATGTCTTACACGTGAATTTTCAATTAAGAGGAGCAGAAAGTGAAAGAGACGAAAACTTTGTAAGAGCATTGGCCAATTTGGCAAATATGGAAATTTTTGTTGAAAGATTTGATACGCTGGAATATGCAAAGTTGAAAGGTTTGGGTATTCAGGAAGCAGCTAGAACCCTTAGGTATCAATGGTTTGAGGCAAAAAGAAAAGAATGCCAATTGCAATTTCCGGATAAAAAAGTACTACTACTTACTGCCCATCATGCCAATGATAATGTAGAAACAGTTTTAATAAATTTTTTAAGAGGAACTGGTATACAAGGGCTCCGTGGCATAAACCCCTATCAAAAAGACCGTTATTTACTTAGGCCACTACTACCATTTAAAAAAGAAGACCTTATTGAATTTGCTAACAATAATAAATTGGCATTTGTAGAAGATAGTTCAAATGAATCCAATAAATACACACGTAACTTTCTAAGAAATCAGATCTTGCCTCAATTAGAAGAAAACTTTCCTCAGGTAAAAGACAATTTGCTGAATAATATTGACCGAATGAAGGAGGTTGCAGAGATTTATCAATTGGCTATTAAAGATAGGCTAGATGGCTTAATGGAATGGAAGGGACAGGAATGTCAGGTTCCCATTTTGAAGCTTAAAAAAACTGCCCAATTAAATACGGTGATTTGGGAATTGATCCGGCCATTTGGTTTTACAGGTCAACAAATTCCAGAATTAATCAAATTAATGGATGCTCCCAATGGAAGTTGTTTGACTTCTTCAACGCATCAAATTATCAGGAATAGGAAATGGTTATTGATTGCAACAGTTCAAACGCAGGAAAATTCATTTGTATCCATTGAGTCTTCAGATGCTTCTATTGAATTTTCAGGAGGGAAGTTGTTTTTTACAACCTTTAATCAGCCTTTTACACTTGATGCCAATCCACTTAAAGTAATGGTAGATGCCAAGCAACTTAGTTTTCCAATGCTGTTACGCAAACCCAAATCTGGAGACTATTTTTATCCTTTGGGTATGCAGAAAAAGAAAAAGCTGAATCGTTTTTTTATTGATCAAAAATTATCCAAAACCCAAAAAGAAGCTATTTGGATTTTGGAGTCAAACCAGCGAATTATTTGGGTTTTAGGCATACGTATAGACAACAGATTTAGATGTGCGTCTTCAACTCAAGCAGCATTGCAAATAAGCTATATACCTAAAGAAATTTAACGCAGATAGTTCACTACTTGGTTGATAAATACTTGGACTGGTCTATAATCACTAAGAAATTGACAAGTGATAACTAAAAACACAATTCCAAAAATGGCTCCCCAAATATGTGCGGAATGGTTTATGTTTCCATGGCCCTTTTTAGCCATATAAGCAGATAGGATAAGGTATAATGGCCCAAAAATAAATCCGGGAATATGAAAGGGTAGAGGAAAAATACCCAAGCCCATGGTGGGATTTAAAAAGATACCTACAAAAATAACAGCAGATACTGCACCAGAAGCTCCCAAACTTCTATAATGGTAATTGTCCTTGTGTTGAAGATAGGTAGGCACCAAACAAACGGCCAAAGCCGCTATATAAAGAATAAGGTAAAGAACCTTACCTGCGCCTCCAAAAATGGCTTCAAACGCCCTTTCTACCATATCTCCAAAAAGGTAAAAAGAATACATGTTGAAAGCCAAATGCATTATGTCTGCGTGAATAAAACCACAGCTAACAAAGCGGTACCACTGGTTATTATTGGAAATAGCTGGAGGATAAAAGATTAAATCATTAATGACTTTTTCATTGGAAAAAGCAGTAAATGAAATAACACAGGTGAGTGCAACTATAGCAAGGGTAATAGTAATCATGCGGCAAATTACGTATTTTAAACATGATGGTATTTCTCGTTTTTGAGAATACTGCAAGCCCTATATACTTGTTCTGCTAGAATCAGTCTAACCAGCATATGAGGAAAAACCAATTTTGAAAGACTCCATACAGTATTGGCTCTTTTAGAAATAGATTCGTCTACCCCAAAAGCACCACCAATTAAGAATACCAGTCGTTTGCAGCTTTCATTAGCCCTTTGTTGTATCAATTGGGCCACTCCTGGAGAACTTAACATTTGCCCTCTTTCATCCAATAAAACTAAGTAGTCATCGCTCTGCAATTGTTGCAAAATGGCCAATGCCTCTGCTTTTTTCAAAGCAGGTTCAGACATATTTGGGGCATTTTTTGGAGCTGGGATTAACTGCCAAGACAAAGGAAAGTATTTGCCAACCCTTCCAGTAAATTCCTCAATGCCAGACTGTACATAGGTTTCATGTGTTTTGCCAACAGAAAGGAATAGCAGTTTCATGTATTAAAAGTAAAGAATGATTGATGATATTCTTTACTGCTGCTTATATAAGAATAGTAAGAAAAATCGTAAATGCTAAAATATTTAGTATTTTTGGTTTATGGAATGGCATTTCATCATTCGTTTTGATCAAAAAGACTTGCATTTAAAAGCGGAGCGCATATATTTATCGGAACAGGTAGAGCGCATTAAAGTAATGGGTAAAAATAGAAGCATTGTATTGCAATCAAATAGGCCGCTTTTAAGGTTAAAAGGACTAAAGAATAAAAGACTTGATTGGAAACTAATAGAAGGCCAAATGAATAATAGCCATGTTTTGCAAGCCATTATCTTAAAACTGGAAAGACTGCTAAAAACGGCTTCAGACCTAGATGTTTGAATCATTAGGATAGTTGGGCCGATATTTCATCGGCGCCAGCAAGACATAATTGAATCATTTTTTTTCTTACAGTATTGCTAAATCTAAAAGCAGGAAGATAAATGCTCAAGCTGGCAATCAATTCAGCTTGTTGATACACAGGGCTTGCTATGCCAATGACTTGTTTGCTGTCTTCAATTAGGGCATATCTGTTTTTACGAATCTGTTGAATTTGGGCCATGAATTTAGCAGGACTATCTGCATCTGGCCAAATTGAACTGGGTGGTAAACCATAAGTATGAACAAATTTATCCAATGCTTCATCAGACATCATTGCTACCAATAATCTGCCTGTAGAAGAGTCATAGGCTTTCTTTTCATCTGCTGTGGTGGCTTGTATTATTTGAGAACAATTGTTTTTATAAATCACCTGTCGTTTGTCTCCTTTTAATACAGCCAACAAGCATTTTTCATTTAATTGTTCAGAAATCTGATCCATTTGAATCTTTGCTGCGGCAATTAATTTTACATGAGGTTGGTGTTTGCCCGTCAATTCTTTTAGTTGGGAACCTATGATATATCCTTTTTGTAAGTCTGATTTCTCTAAATACCCTCTTTGTACCAAGGTCTTGATAATATTGGCACAAGTAGCCGTATTTAAGGCAAGATCCTGTGCAATCTGTCCCATAGGTTTGGGTTTGTTACCATCCTTAGCAACATATTCCAAAATATTCAAAGCTCTGTGAACTACCTGTATCATTGGCAAAAACTTGGTCAACAAATTTGAATCATTAATTCCACCTAATAAAATTTTACTTTACCATCTTGAATAATTGGTTTATTTACAGAGGATTAAAAATTAAACCGAAACGATTGCCATGAGCCAAACATCCGCATCTACCAAGTTTGCATTTGCCATGATTACATCCCTTTTTTTTATGTGGGGATTTGTACATAACCTAGATCCCATTCTTATTCCACATTTAAAAAAGTCTTTTAGTTTAACTACGCTTCAATCTTCTTTAATTGATTCAGCGGTATTCATAGCCTATTTTGTTATGGCATTACCTGCGGGATTTATTATGAAAAAATACGGTTATAAAGCAGGAATCATTACTGGATTATCCCTATTTGCAATTGGATCCTTTTTATTTATTCCAGCTGCCAATACCCAACAATACCTGTTTTTCCTTATGGCCTTATTTATCATCGCCTGCGGATTAACTATTTTAGAAACAGCAGCTAATCCTTATGCTTCTTTATTGGGAGATCCTGCAACCTCTACACAGCGTTTAAACTTTGCCCAATCTTTTAATGGATTAGCTGCAACACTTGCTCCCATTATAGGAGCGCGTATGATCTTAGTTGAGGGGAATAGTGACGAAGCTCTTGCAGCCATGAGTGAATCGGCCCGTAAATTAGCACTGGCCTCAGAAGCGGCTAGCGTAAAAACGCCTTATATGGTTTTGGGGTTGGTGATATTGGTGATTACCTTGGTTTTTGCTTTTTTGAAATTACCTGAAATCAAAGAGGCTGAAAATGAAACGGGAGGAAAAAGTATTCTGCATACTTTAAGACAAAATCATCTCAAATGGGCTGTGATTGCACAATTTTTTTATGTTGGTGCTCAGGTTTGTGTATTTAGTTTCTTCATACTTTTTGCCATCAAATCAGCAGGATTGACCAAAATGCAAGCAGCAGATTATTTAGGATGGGGTTGTGGTATGGCTTTTATGGTAGGTAGATTTGCAGGCACTTTCTTTATGCGTTTTATAGCTCCCAATAAATTGTTGGCATTCTACGCAGCAATGAATGTATTGTTGTGTTTGGCTGCTATTACAATGACAGGAATGGCAACAGTATATGCCGTTATTGGAATTGCTTTTTTCATGTCAATTATGTTCCCAACCATCTTTGATTTAGGAATTAAAAAATTAGAATCTGATACAGAAATGGGAAGCTCGCTAATTATAATGTCAATTGTAGGTGGGGCATTATTGCCACCCATCTTAGGATATATCAGCGATGTTACTGGTAATATTCAAATAGGTTATTCAGTACCCCTGGTTTGTTTTGCAGTGATATTCTATTTTGGATGGAAAGGACATGAAGTAAAAGAAATTAATTAAATAGTAAATTATGAAAAGATATTGTTTGGCCTTGGATCTATATGATGATGAGGCATTGATTTCCCAATACGAACAATGGCATCAACAGGTTTGGCCTGAAGTGCTAGATAGTATTAAGGATGCTGGAATTGAAGACATGAAAATCTATAGGGTAGCTACTAGGATGTTTATGATCATGGAAACTACGGATGATTTTAGTTTTGAAGCTAAAGCAGCTGCAGACGCAAATAATCCAAGAGTTCAAGAATGGGAAACCCTGATGTGGCAATTCCAAAATGCACTTCCATTTGCAAAAAATGGAGAAAAATGGATGTTGATGACAGAGATTTTTTCACTTAAATAAGGTTAAGATGTTTAGTTTGGAAAATAAGAAAGCAGTTATAACAGGTGCCGCAAGTGGAATAGGAAAGGCCATTGCAGTTTTATTTGCAAAGCAAGGGGCAGAAGTTCATATTTTGGATTTTAATGAATCTGCAGCTATAGATGTGGTTAAAGAAATTGAAGCAAATAATGGTAAAGCTTCAGCCCATGGTTGTGATGTAAGTAATCAAACAGCTTTAGTAAGCATTTTTGATAAAATTGGGCCATTTGATATATTAATTAATAATGCGGGTATTGCACATGTAGGTAGTTTGGAAAACACAGCGTCTGAAGATTTTAATCGAATATTTAAAGTAAATGTGGAAGGTGCTTATAATACCATGTTTGCAGCTATAAAGCTGTTAAAAGCAAATGGAGGAGGTAGCATTTTAAATATGGCTTCTATTGCAGCCCATGTTGGCTTGACAGATCGGTTTGCCTATAGCATGAGTAAGGGGGCCATCTTTGCCATGACACTTAGTGTTGCAAGAGATTATCTGCATCAAAATATCCGTTGTAATTCCATTTCTCCAGCAAGAGTGCATACGCCATTTGTTGACGGATTTATAGCCAAAAACTATCCAGGCAAAGAATCAGAAATGTTTGAGAAATTATCTCAAAGCCAACCAATTGGTAGGATGGGGACGGTAGATGAAATAGCCGCATTGGCTTTGTATTTAAGTAGTGACCAAGCGGGATTTATTACTGGAAATGATTATCCAATTGATGGAGGCTTTATTACTTTGAACAATTAATACTGTTATATGAAACAATTATTGCTACTCGCATTTTTAAGCTTTGGCTTTTTAGCAACTCAAGCACAACCTGACTATCAGCCTAGTAAACAGAATCTAGAAGCTAGAGCAATGTTCCAAGATATGAAGTTTGGTATGTTCATTCACTGGGGCGCATCTAGCGTGCTAGGTCATGGAGAATGGGTCATGAACAATAGAGGTATTAGGGCAGAAGATTATGCCATGTTGCAAAAAGTATTTAATCCTACTGCATTTAATGCAAAGGAATGGGTCACAATAGCCAAGAATGCTGGCATGCAATATATTACCCTGATTACAAGGCACCATGATGGATTTAGCAATTTCAATTCCAAACAGTCTGATTGGAATATCATGAATACGCCCTATGGTAAGGATATTGTAAAACAACTGGCAGATGAGTGTCACAAACAAGGAATTAAAATATTTTTCTACTATTCCTTATTAGACTGGTATAGAGCAGACTATCAATGGGAAACTGGGAAAACAGGAAAAAAATCAGGTAGAACGCTCAAGTCTGACTGGCCCTCATATATTAAGTTTATGAAAGCCCAGTTAACGGAACTATTAACCAATTATGGAGAGGTTTCAGGCATCTGGTTTGATGGGCATTGGGATCAATTAGATAATGATCATGACAAAACTTTGCAGTCAAAAGTGAATTGGCATTATGAAGAAATTTATTCCTTGATTCACCAATTGCAACCGGCATGTTTAATTGGAAACAATCACCATTTGTCTCCTATAGCTGGAGAAGATTTTCAAATGTTTGAAAAAGACTTGCCAGGAAGAAATACAACAGGATTTGGCGGGGCCGATATCTCTGCATTGCCTTTAGAAACCTGTGAGACCATGAATGATGCATGGGGCTTTAATATCACGGATAGGAATTTTAAATCTAGTAAACAGTTGATTCATTATCTAGTGAATGCTGCAGGAAGAAATGCCAATTTTTTATTGAATGTAGGTCCTAAACCAACAGGGATGATTCAGCAAGAATTTGTTGATACTCTAGCAAAACTGGGTGACTGGATGAAACTAAATGGAAAAACAGTGATAGGTACACGCGGCAATTTTGTGAATGCACAGGATTGGGGCGTAGTAACAGGTAATCAGCAAAACAAATTCGTTCACATCTTGGATAAAAAAGATAATAACAATTTTGTATTTATACCTAAGTACACAGAAAAGGTTACCAAAGCAAGCCTCTATGGAAAAGGAACAACAGTTAATTTTAAACAGTTACCCGAGGGCTTATTCATTTACCTTGATGGGATTAAATTAGATGATATAGATACCATTGTTCAATTGAATTAATCTTATTCGAATAAAAAGCAAAGCAGCAATCTATGAAATTGATCAGATTTGGTGAACCAGGAAAAGAGAAACCAGGCATTCACAAAGACGGAAAAAATTATGATGTATCAGGATTTATCAAAGACTATGATGAGTTCTTTTTTGAGCATGGAGGTTTACCCCATTTAGCTTGGATGTTGGATCAACACAATACGGTTTTGCCAGAAATACCTACTGGAATTCGGTTGGGTTGCCCTGTTGCAAGACCTTCAAAAATTGTTTGTATTGGTTTGAATTATGCAAAGCACGCCAAAGAAACAGGGGCAGCCATACCAACAGAACCCATTTTATTTTTCAAGTCTACTACAGCAGTGGTAGGACCCAATGATGACATCATGATTCCTCGTGATTCTATAAAAACAGACTGGGAAGTGGAATTGGCCGTTGTCATTGAAAAGAAAGCCAGTTATGTTTCAGAAGCAGAAGCTATGGATTATGTAGCTGGATATTGCTTGCATAATGATGTAAGTGAAAGGGAATTTCAGCTAGAAAGAGGTGGTACTTGGGACAAGGGTAAGGGTTGTGATACCTTTGCGCCAATTGGACCTTGGTTGGTTTCTAAAGAGGAAATTAAAGATCCACACCAGCTCCGATTGTGGTTGTCTTTAAATGGGAAAATTGTTCAAGATAGCAATACAGATGACCTCATATTTAACGTGCCACAATTAATTGCCTATATCAGTAAGTTCATGACTTTATTGCCAGGCGATATCATTTCTACAGGTACACCTGCAGGAGTAGGTCTAGGAATGAATCCTCCAACTTATTTAAAACCAGGTGATGTGGTGGAATTAGGAATTGAAGGATTAGGCGTTTCCAAACAGTCAGTTATTGCATTTCAACAATCTTAATAGGTTATGCAAGTAGACGCACACCAACACTTCTGGAAATATGATCCAATAGTTCATGATTGGATTGATGAAAGCATGCAAGTCATTAGAAAAGATTTTCTGCCTGCTAATTTAAAACCTTTGTTGGACCAAGCAGGTATAGACGCCTGTGTAGCAGTTCAAGCAGATCAAACAGAAAATGAGACCAATTTTTTATTATCACTAGCTGAGCAAAACTCTTGGATCAAAGGGGTAGTAGGATGGACAGATTTAAGGTCAAGTCAGGTAGAAGAAAATTTGATTAAGCATCAAGCAAACAAGTTGTTAAAGGGGTTTAGACACGTACTTCAAGGCGAAGCTCCTGAATTCATGTTGCAGTCAGATTTCTTAAAAGGAATTAGCCATTTGGCTTCCTTGGGTTTTACCTATGACATTTTGATTTTCCCCAAACACTTAGATGCAGCATTGGCCTTGGTAAAACAATTCCCAAATCAGCCCTTTGTTTTAGATCATTTGGCCAAACCTTTTATTAAAGATGGACTATTAGTGGGCTGGGAGCAAGGAATTAGAAAGTTGGCAGAGAATCCTAATCTTAGTTGTAAAGTAAGTGGCATGGTAACTGAAGCAGACTGGAGTAAATGGAATGAAAATAATTTTATTCCTTACCTTGATATTTTAGTAGAAGCTTTTGGTACCAAGCGTTTGATGTATGGTTCAGATTGGCCGGTTTGTCAATTGGCGGCTAGTTATGAGCAACAAATTTCTATTCCTAGAAACTATTTTAAACAATTTTCATTAACAGAACAGGCGGATGTTTTTGGTAATAACGCAACAAAATTCTATCAACTTTAATTTATCAATATGGATTTGCAATTAAAAGATAAAGTCATTTTGGTTTCTGGTGGAGCCAAAGGAATTGGCGCAGGAATTGTTCAAGTGTTGGCTAAGGAAGGTGCTATTCCAGTGATTGTAGGGCATAATGAAAAAGACAATTTAGCCATGGTTGCTGAGTTGGAAGCTGCTGGTGGAAGTGCATGGCAAGTATATGCTGAATTATCCAATCCAGATAGCGCTGAAGTGGTTGTAAAAGCTATTTTAGAAAAATACCATCGCATAGATGGATTGGTAAACAATGCAGGCGTAAATGATGGAGTTGGATTAGAGAATGGGAATTACGAAAAATTTATGCAAAGCTTGCACAAGAACCTAATTCATTATTACATGTTGGCACACCATGCTTTACCAGCCCTAATTGCTGCAAAAGGAAGCATAGTAAATATCACGTCTAAGACCGCAGAAACAGGACAGGGAAATACATCGGCCTATGCCGCAGCAAATGGTGGCAGAAATGCGCTTACTAGAGAATGGGCAGTAGAGTTATTAAAACATGGCATTCGTGTAAATGCCGTTGTTGTGGCTGAATGTTATACTCCAGCATATGAAAAATGGATTCAAACATTGAATGAGCCTGAAGCAAAACTGAAAGAGATTTGTTCTAAAATCCCACTTGAAAATAGGATGACAACAGCAGAAGAAATTGCTAATGCAGTAGCCTTTCTTTTGTCATCGGTTAGTAGTCATACCACTGGTCAAATTATACATGTAGATGGTGGATATGTTCATTTAGATAGAGCATTGGCAAATGCCTAAATACAGTTATTATGAAAGCTTTGATTTGTAAAGAGCCAGGAATATTTGAATACCAAGATTTGGCAGAACCCAAACTGGAATCGGGTTATAGCATATTGTCAGTTAAAAGGGTTGGTGTATGTGGAACAGATATTCATGCTTTTGCTGGAAACCAACCTTTTTTTGAATACCCAAGAATTTTAGGACATGAGTTGGCCGCCAGTATTTTAGAAACAACGGATCCTGATTTTGAAGTTGGTGAACTAGTGACCCTGATACCCTATTTTAATTGTGGGGATTGTGTTGCATGTAATCAAGGTAAAGGAAATTGCTGTGTTCGTATAAAGGTATACGGGGTTCATATTGATGGGGGAATGAGACAAAGAATTGCAGTTCCCAATGACTATTTAATAAAAGCTTCAGGATTAGATTTGGATGCTTTGGCATTGGTTGAGCCATTGTCCATTGGTCAACATGCCGTAGTTAGGTCTGGATTAAAACCGGGTGAATTTGCTTTAGTAGTTGGAGCCGGACCAATTGGTTTGGGATTAATGGAAATGGCAAGACTGTCAGGAGCTAAGGTCATTGCCATGGATGTAAATGAGACAAGATTGGGTATGTGTAAACAAAATTTTGGTATTGAACATTTGATTAATCCTACCAAAGAAGACCCTTTAGAAAGACTAAAAGAAATTACAAATGGGAATATGCCCAATGTTGTATTTGATGCTTCTGGAAACTTAAAAGCCATTAATCAAGCATTTCAGTTTTTGGCCCATACAGGCCGATATGTGCTAGTTGGTCTGCAAAAAGAATATATCAATTTTAGTCACCCAGAATTCCACAAACGTGAGGCAAGCCTTATGAGTAGTAGGAATGCCAGTAAGCAGGATTTTGCCCAGGTAATCGCATATCTTCAAGCAGGTCAAGTAAACCCAGCTCATTATATTACGCATCGCTATGATTTTGAAGAACTTGCGGCAAATTTCAACCAGATTTCAAATCCGATTAATGCTTGTATAAAAGCAATAATTGAACTAGATTAAGGCTTCAGATTCTGTGAATTTGTAAATATAATACTACAAAAAGCCGGTCCCGTTAACTACATTTTTTGGGCTTTAAGCGCTGTTATTTTACAGTAGCAAACAGCAAGCAAATGCTGATTGCAAATCCCCTTAAAGCACCAAAATCTAGGTTATGTTACAGAAAGTAATGGTAGTTAACGACAATGAGTTATTACTCATGATAGCCAAGAAAATGATTTCTATTAGTCATTTTGCCCAGCAAACCGTCACCGCATCTGATGGTTTGCAAGCATTGGATTATTTTGATGCTATTATCGCCGAACAAGGCCAGCATATTTATGATCAACCAGAATTCCTGTTTTTAGACTTACACATGCCAAGTATGGATGGATGGGAATTTCTTGAAATCTTCACTGAAAAATACCAATCATACTTTCCTAACTTAAAAATTGCCATACTTTCTGCTTCAGTAGATATGACCGATATGTTGATGTTGGTTAAATATCCCATTGTAGTAGATTTTATCAATACCCCCATTGATGAAGCTGTTCTAGCTGGTATTGAAAGAAAATTCTTCTCATCTGAAATTTCAAAATAGATTGTTGCTATTGGCTAATTAGCAATCTATTGTTGAGTGGGTTTAAACTAATAACAAATGTCCTTTTTTCATTCATCACATTTGTTTAATTTGTGCTGATAAGCCCCCAATTTGAGATGGTAATAATAGCCATTTAAAACTTATACAGGTATTGTAATTGTATGAGTTAAAATAAATATCCAGCCATGGATAAAGAAGTCTTTTTTAGTAAAGCAGTTGAAATTTCTGGAAATGAATTAATCCAGAATTTGCAAGTAGGTTTTTTGGTTCAGGACCCTGCTTCTGAAATTTTGTTATGCAATAACAGGGCACTGGAGTTATTGGGATTGGAAAAAGATCAAATAATGGGAAAAACCTCTTTTGATCCCAGTTGGAAGGTAATTCATGAAGATGGTTCCCCCTTTCCTGGTGACACCCACCCAGTTCCTTTAGCCATTGCAAACTTGACCCCAATTAGAAATGTGGTTATGGGAGTCTTTCATCCCAAAAAACAAGACTTTCAATGGATATTAGTAGACGCAGAACCACAGTTTAACCAAAAGGGGGCACTAAAGTACGTTGTCTGCACCTTTATAGATATTTCAAGTAGAAAAGAATTTGAAGAGAAAAGTATCAAGAATACTCAATTCATTAACAATCTCTCAAAAGTTTCCTTTGATGCAATTTGGAATTGGGACTTTGTCAATCATACTGTACATTTTAGTGAGAGTTACAAGAGACTTTTTGGTAATTCGCTTAAAACAGAAGACACAGATGTAGCCTTTATGGATCGATTGCATCCACAAGATTTTGAAGCTTTTAATGCTTCATTATTGGCTGCAATAAAAGGAAATGAAATTGAATGGGTTTATGAGCATCGTTTTTTAAAGGAAGACGGAAATTATGCTTATGTTTTAAATAGAACTCAATTTATAAGAGATGCAAATGGGGTTGCCATTAAAGCAATTGGGGCGCTACAAGATATAACAGTACAAAAGAAAGAGCATCAAAGATTGGAATTATTAGAATCTGTTATCACCAATACCAATGATGCCGTAATGATTACAGAAGCAGAACCCTTTGATGAACCTGGTCCTAGAATTCTTTTTGTGAATAAGGCTTTTTGTAGAATGACAGGATATAGTGAGGAAGAGGTACTTGGTAAAACACCAAGAATTTTGCAAGGTCCCAAATCAGATATGGTTGCTTTAAAAAAGCTTGGAGAGTCCTTAAGAAAATGGGAGACATCTGAAGCAACTGTTATCAATTATAAAAAAAATGGGGAGCAATTTTGGGTACATATGACAATAAACCCCGTTGCTGATGAAACAGGATGGTATACACATTGGATTTCAATTGAAAGGGATATTACAAAAGAGAAAAATACTGAATTAGCCCTAAAATTGAGTAATGAACGATATCATTTTGTAGGTAAAGCATCCAATCAGGCCATATTTGATTGGGATATATTGAATAATGAAATTGGTTGGATGGGCGATATATTGGGAACCACAATTGGGTTTGAACCAGATATTGAAAAAAAGCCTAACAGTATACAGTTAAAAGAATTTATTCATCCTGAGGACTTGCAAAGAGTTTTGCGAAAACGAATAGATTTTTTTAAAAACCCAAAAATTGATTTATGGAGTGATGAATTTAGATGCAAAAGTACCCAAGGTGGGTATCTGTATATTTATACAAGAGGTGTTATAATCAGAAACGAGAAAGGGTGGGCCACTAGGGTGATAGGCTCTATAGAAGACATTTCTAAGTTAAGAGAAAATGAAATTCGATTAAAAGAATTGAACCATAGTCTTGCAGAACAAACCAAAGCACTTGCGGTGTCTAACGAAGAATTGGAACAATTTGCTTATGTGGCTTCTCATGATTTACAAGAGCCTTTAAGAATGGTGACTAGTTTTATGGTCCAATTGGAAAAGAAGTATGGTGATTCTATTGATGAGAAAGGTAAAAGATATATTGATTATGCTGTTGATGGAGCAAAAAGAATGCGTCAAATCATTTTGGATTTATTAGACTATTCTAGGGTTGGTAAAATTGACGAAATTAAGGAAGATATTGATCTAAATGAGTTGCTAAAAGGAATACAAATTCTATTTAGAAAAAAAATTGAAGAAAAAAAAGCCATCATTAAAGTTTCAGTTTTACCCCATGTTATTTCTTTTAGAGCTCCGTTACAACAGGTTTTTCAAAATCTTATTGGGAATGCTTTAAAGTTTACAAAGCCCAATGTGCCAGCTTTTATTCGTGTTGAAGTAGAAGATCAAGGTAACGCATGGCAATTTGTTATTTCAGATAATGGAATTGGTATTGAAAAAGAGGATTTTGACAAAGTTTTTATCATTTTTAAACAACTTAATTCTAAAGACGAATATCCAGGCTCAGGTATAGGTCTTGCTATAACAAAAAAAATTATTGAAAAACAGGGAGGGAAAATTTGGGTGGAATCCCAGAATGGGTATGGCAGTAAATTTTATTTCACTATCCTCAAATAATCTTTTAAATATTTTTAAATAATCATTATAATAATAAAATGAAACCAATTGATATTTTGCTAGTAGAAGATAATGACGGAGATATATTATTATTCAAAGAGTCTTTTGAAGATGCTGGGGTATTGGCCAATATTCAAGTGCTCACAGATGGAAAAATGGCCATTGATTATTTTCATAAAATGGCCTCTGGTTCAGATATGTCTTACCCAGATCTAATTTTTTTAGATATTAACTTGCCCAAAAAAAATGGACATGAAGTTTTAGAATTCATAAAATCCACTAATGGCTTGCAAAATATTCCAGTAGTCATGTTGTCTACATCTTCTTGGTATAAGGATATTGAAAAAGCAAATAATGCAGGTGCTTACTTATTTATTAGTAAGCCATTTGAGTTAGAAGACTTTTTGAGAAAAATTACCTCTAATGGACATTTTAGTATTCTACTCAATAAACAACAACCTTAAATCCAAGCTATGCTTAGAGAATTAAAAACGTATCATATTCTGGTTGTAGAGGACAATCCCGGGGATTATACAATTTTAGAAGACATGTTGATTGAAAGGTTTTCCAAACCAAGTATTGATTATGCTAAAACATTTAAAGCTTCTGCTGTTTTTTTGAAAGAAATGGATTTGATCTATGATGTTATTTTGTTAGACCTGAGTTTGCCAGATAAGAGCGGTGTAAAATTGGTAGAAGAAATGATATCAATTGCTGGGAATACCCCCATTGTTGTTTTAACTGGTTATACTGATGTGGAATTTAGTATCAAATCCATTTCTATGGGCGTTGAGGATTATTTATTAAAAGAAGACTTGTCTCCGGATCTTTTATACCGTACCATAGTGTATGGTATTCAACGTAAAAAAGCTTTAAAAGAATTAGAGGAATCAGAAAGAAGATATAGTGATCTTTTTCAATTTAGCCCTGAGCCAGTAATGGTATATGACATGTCTTCATTGAAATTTTTGAGTGTGAATAAGGCTGCCATTGAAAAATACGGCTATTCTGAATCAGAGTTTCTCCAACTAACTTTGGCGGATATTGAGGTAAATGATTCAGATACAGATAATATTCCTTCCAGTATTTTTAGAGATTTTAAATTAGGTGCCAGTATTCGACACCGTAAAAGCAATGGGGAAAAGTTTTATGTAGCCATTCATAATAGTATACTTCAATTGAACAATCAACTAGTTACCATTATCAATGCTTCTGATATTTCTCAAACTGTTGAATATTCTAAAGCCATTGAAGCATATACCGTTAAACTCAAAGAAATAGCTTGGACACAATCACATATTGTTAGAGCACCATTGTCTACAATGATGGGAATTGTTAATGTGCTCAAACAAATAGGGATATCCAATCCTGAATTTAAAGATTGGATCCTTCATTTTGACAATTCTGCAAAAGAGTTGAACGATATTATTTTAGACATAACTAGGAAAACAGAAGCGATTAAAATTGGTGATTAAGCCCATCCTTTAAATATTTATTTTATTAATTCTATTTGGGTTTACTAAAATTTAATCTTTTAAAGCTGCATAATTATTATATTAGTTATCAACAACTAAAATTATTTTAGGATATGGACAGACTTGCATTCTTGGAACTAGCAACCAATTTCCCCAGGGAAACTGAATTGCCTATGTTTGAGCCCCCCTTGCCAAGTTCTGGATTAAACCCTTACACTGGTCCATGGACAGACGCCGAAGTTGCGCATTTGCTCAAGAGAACCATGTTTGGTGCTAAAAAGGCTGATATTATTTATTTTAAGGGAAAGTCTTTACAACAAGCTGTTGATGAGTTGCTAACCATAAATCCAGTACCTCCAGCAGCACCATTAAAAGAATATACTACTTCTACAACTGCTACTACACCAGACACTAATATTGCTTTAGGGACTACTTGGGTAAATGATCCCAATAATGATGGTACTGTAGCAAGTCAGCGAAGAGGTTCATTTAAGAAATGGTGGATGGGTTTGATGATCAATCAAGAAAGAAGCATTTTGGAAAAAATGACGCTTTTTTGGCATAATCACTGTGCAACTGAAACAAATGATATTGGGAATGCTCAATATGTGTACAAGCATCATGCCTTGTTAAGGGCCAATGCACTTGGAAATTTTAAAACCCTGACTAGGGCCATAACGGTTGATCCTGCCATGTTGGTTTATTTAAACGGTCAGATTAATACGGCAACTGCTCCAGATGAAAACTATGGTAGAGAAATTCAGGAATTATTTTGTTGTGGTAAAGGAAAGGATTCTTTATATACAGAAGGAGATGTAAAAGCTGCTGCTCAAGTTTTAACAGGATGGAGAAATAATAGTACAACCATATCTTCCTATTTTGATGCTACCAGACACAATACAACCAACAAACAATTTTCTGCCTTTTATAACAATACAGTTATTACAGGAAAGACGGGATCAACAGCAGGTGATCTTGAATTAGACGCGTTATTAGACATGATTTTTTCTACCCAAGAAGTAGCTAAATATTTTTGTAGGCGATTATATAGGTGGTTTGTATATTACGATATTGATGACACCATTGAAGCCAATGTGATTACCCCCATGGCCAATTTGTTTAGGCAAAGTAAATATGAAGTAAAGCCAGTTATTGCTGCGCTCTTAAAAAGTGAACATTTTTTTGATAGCCTAAGTAGGGGGGCTCAAATTAAAAGTCCAGTAGATTTAGTAGTTGGTTTATGCAGGGAGTTTGAAATTCAGTTTCAACCTGAAACTGACTATGTTACCAACTATGGATTTTACAATTATTTGGTTAGTTGGGTAAGTAACATGCAACAGAATATAGGTGACCCTCCAGATGTTAGCGGGTGGAAAGCCTATTACCAAATGCCCCAATTTTATGAGATCTGGATTAACAGTGATACTTTGCCCAAGCGCAATCAGTACACGGATACTATGATTGTAAGCGGCTATACTTTTAATGCCAAAAAAATTCAAATAGATGGTGTTGCCGTAGCGCAATCACTTTCTAGTCCTGGAGATCCCAACAAATTGATTGATGAGTTGTGTAAGAAAATGCTCAGAGTGGATATTTCTTTGGCTTCCAAAAATCAGTTGAAAACAGATATTCTTTTAGGTGGTCAGTCTACAGATATATATTGGACAGATGCATGGACGCTTTTCTTAACAACGCCTACCAATACATCCAATGCAACCACTGTTAAGAACCGTTTGAGAGATTTGATTAAATACTTAATGAACCTGCCGGAATATCAATTGGCATAAAGCAATTATCATGAAAAGAAGACAATTTCTGAGAAATGCCATACCAACAGGTGTTATGTTACCCTCTCTTTTTGGCGGATTTTCCTTCAAGGCATTTAGTGCTGATTCTGGCATTATGCAATCTTTGGCACTTCCCGTAACAGAAACAGACCATGTATTTGTCATTGTTCAACTCAATGGTGGTAATGATGGTTTAAACATGGTGATTCCAGTTGAGAATTTTAATAGTTATGTTGCGGCTAGATCCAACATTTATATACCTGAAAAAAAGGTATTGACATTAAACGGAAAAGCTGGATTACACCCATCAATGACAGGCTTACATAGTATGTATAACGATGGTAAATTGAACGTAGTGCACTCTGTTGGATATCCTCAACCCAGTTTCTCCCATTTTAGGGCTACTGATATTTGGATGAGTGCAAGTGATAGCTCCAATGTGGTTAATAGTGGATGGGCAGGCCGATACCTTAACTATGAGTATCCCAATTTTCCTTCTGGATATCCCAATAGCTCGGCGCCTGATCCTTTGGCTATACAAATTGGTTCGGTTACATCATTAACCGTACAAGGTCCTGCAGTAAGTATGGGCTTGAGTATCAGTAGTACTACCAATTTTTATAATCTGGTCAATGGGGTACAGGATCCAGCACCTGATACACCTTCAGGTAAAGAATTGAGTTATATAAGAACCATTTCTCAGCAAACACAGCAATATGCGTCTGTGATTAAAAATGCAGCAGCCAAAACAACCACACAAGTAACATATCCTACTAATAATTCTTTGGGTGATCAATTGAAAATTGTAGCCAAATTAATCAATGGTGGGTTGAAGACTAGGATTTATCTGGTAAACTATGGTGGATTTGATACCCATAGCAATCAAGTAAATAGTACTGATACTACAACTGGGAGTCATGCGAATTTATTGAAAAACCTAAGTGATGCCATTAAAGCTTTCCAAGATGATTTGAAATTTTTAGGAATGGAAGATAGGGTAGTGGGCATGACTTATTCAGAATTTGGCCGTAGAATTAAAAGCAATGGTAGCATAGGTACAGACCATGGCTCAGCTGCTCCCTGTTTTCTATTTGGTAAGCATGTATTAGGTGGTGTTACTGGAAATACACCTAGTATTCCTGCTAATGCAACAGTCAATGATAACCTGCCATTCCAATATGATTTTAGAAGTATTTATTCCACCATCTTATCTAATTGGCTTTGCGTAAACGAAGTGGACCTGCAACAGATTATGCTTAAGAATTTTCAAATGTTGCCATTGGTTAATTCTGCTAGTTGCAAGAAGGCGGTGAATATGTCTGGAGACCAGTTGATTTCTAATTATCCCAATCCATTTACCAGTTCTACTGTAATTACTTTCAAAACAGCTGGTGGTCATACCCTTATTCAAATCATGGATACCATGGGTAGGGTTTTGGCCAACCTAACTGATAAAGAATATGCAGCAGGTACTTATACGGTACTTTTTGATAGCAAATCATTACCTAATGGGGTATACTATGCTAGACTGCAAAATATGGCTACCCAACAAGTGCGCACCATGTTAAAAGTGAGAGGTTGATTTTTAAAAAAAGACTAAAAAAAATGCTGCCCTAGAGCAGCATTTTTTATTTAAGATACCATCATTTAATTTTTTACAGCAGGCTTTGAATAAGCAGGGTGTTTTAGATTGTGTTTGGGTTCCAATTCTACCAAACGCAAGACTTCTTGTACCGCTCTTTCTAATTGAAGATCCCTTCCTTTTGAAACAGAAATGGCGTCAATTTTTTGTTCAATATCTGGACTAACACCAACATTTTCTGCCACCCATTTTTGAGCAACTGGATCATAAACGGCATTGTCTGGAGCAGTTACCGTACCACCATCAATCATTCTATAGTGCACAGAAGATTTTACCAATCCTCCCCAAGTTCTAGTACCAATCAAGGGGCCAATTTTCTGGTGTTGAAATACCCAAGGGAAAAAGTCTCCACCTGATCCTGCCAATTCATTGATCAGCAATGCCTTGGGTCCAAGATTACCGGAAGGCAATTGAAAAGGAACGCCATTGGGTACTTCATTTGTCAAAGCTGCACGCAAGCGACGTGCCATTAGGTCTACCATATAATCATCTAATAAACCTCCACCATTAAAGCGTTCATCAATCACCATTCCTTCCTTGTCTTGTTGTGCAAAATAATAGCGGTTAAAAGATACAAAGCCCGGACCACCAGTATTGGGAACCCATGCATAACCCAATTTTCCTTTAGATAATTCTTCAACTTTTCTTCTATTGTCTTCTACCCATGCCCTTTGTCTTAATCCAAACTCATCTGAAATGGGTTGCATTTTAATGGTCCATGCTCCAGCAGTATCGGGTTTAGAATTGATCAATAACTGGGTTTGTTTGCCAGCTTTTCCATCTAATAAAGCAAATGGATCCATATTGGCATTCAAAGGTTTGCCATCAATAGCCAAGATGAAATTTCCGTCTTGCACTTTCAAACCAGGTTGGTCCAAAGGTGCTACCAGTCCTGGGTTCCAACTTTCAGTTGTATATATTCTTTTGATTTTCCATTGTCCAGATTCTTGAATAAGGTCAGCACCTAAAACGCCAACTGTGTTATTCTCCAAACTTGGGAAATCGCCACCGCCAACAAAACTATGACCTACAGAAAGTTCCCCATTTACCTGATCCAGTATATAAGTAAGGTCTTTTCTATGACGGATATAAGGAACCAATGGTGCATAGCGATCATATACTTCCTGCCAATTTCTTCCGTGCATATTAGGGTCATAGAAATAGTCCCTTTCATAGCGCCAGGTTTCTTCAAATATCTGTTTCCATTCTTCCTGTCTGTTGAGTTTCATATTCAAATTCACAGATACATTTCCATCTGCAGGAGAAGGTGGTCTACTGGTGGCAACTACTCTCCATGAAGGTCCAGATTTAAAGAGAATTTTTTCTCCGTTAGCTGATACATATACTTGTGTTGCGCCTTTGGCAAATTCATCCAATTTCTTTCCTTCAATAGTGAACTTGCTCAATATTGGACCTGCTCCTATAAATACGCTTCCTTTAGGACCAGCCAACATTAAGTCATACTCCCCAACAGGAATGGGTAAGGCAATGGTTCTTCTATCAATTTGTTCAAAGTCAATTTTAACTGCTTTTGAATCCGTTGTGTCTTTTGGCTTCTTGGGTTCCTTAATAGTACTATCTGGTTCATCATCACTTTTTAAAGGAAAGGGATAGGCATCATCTTTTCTAAGTACCGTAACATAAGCTCCAAAACTAGGTTTGGCTTGCATAGAACTGGTATTGGCCCATCCAGAACCCAATGCCAAATTAGTGCTTGCTAAAAAATACAAATGTCTGCCGTCTCTATCCCAAGCTGGTTGATTAGCATCGGCCATAGCATCGCTGATTGGCGTTGCTTTACCGGTAACTAAATTCCAAACTGTTATTCTTTTAAATTGATTGGTGCCTGATTTTGCATAGGCCAACCATTTGCTATCAGGAGACCATGTAATCCCCATTTCTCCTCTCTGAATATTGCTTCCACCAATATCTGCTGTTTGAATTTTTCCAGTTGCTAATTCTATTACTTGAATGCGAACATCATCATCCACAAATGCAATCCATTTGCCATCTGGAGACCAGGTAGGTTCCCAACCCAATTTTGAAATACCAAGGCTGATTTTTTTCAAAGGGCTTTTCCCAAACTGATCAGTGATCATCAATTGATAAGCTTTACCCCCTTCATCACTAAACCATGCAATCTGTCTTCCGTCTGGACTCCAAAGCGGTTGACGGTCTGCAGCTCCAGAGCTATTACTTAAGTTCAAAGCGTCACCATTTTCAACAGGAACCGTAAAGATTTCTCCACGGGCTTCTACTAAAATTCTTTTGCCAGTAGGCGATAGAGAGGCATTGGTAGCCCTGCTGCTCACGTTTTCCCACTTGGTCTCTGCCCAAGGAAAATCTCCCTTTACTTCAATATCTAATTGTTTGCTATTGCCATTACTAGGATCCAACAAATAGATATTGCCACTCCATTCATAAGCTAAATCTTTACCATTAGTTGACAACCATTTAATGTCCGTATCCTTGAGTTTAGTGACTTGTTTTAGACTGGCGTTTTTGCTATCGTACTGCCAGATATTCATATTGAAGTCTCTGTCAGATAAAAAGTAAACTTGGTTATTCAACCACAATGGTTGCAGATCCATAGTTCGTTCATTGGGTAGATTTGTTTCTTTTAAGGTTTCCAAATCCAAGATTTGCAAAGCCGTATTTTGACCACCTCTGTAATTGCGCCATTCTCTGTCCCAACGGTTCATTCTATCTAATACTAATTGCTTGCCATTGGCAGAGAATTGGCCATTAAATGCCCAAGGAGCGGGTAAGAGGGTAGATGCTCCACCACCAAAAGGAACGGTCCATAATCTGGCATAATCACTAGGGGCGGTTTCTCTTACACTGGCATACAAAACAGACTTGCCGTCTGTTGTCCAGCCTCGCGCAAAAGCGTCTTCAGGATACCAGGTTAATCTATTGGGAACGCCGCCTTCAGTAGAAACTACATATACCGCTGTAACACCAGATCTATTGGAACTAAAAGCCAATAATTTTCCATCCGGTGAAAAATGCGGATCTGATTCAACTGCAGCAGTACTGGTGATTCTTTTAGCTTCACCACCAGTGAGTGGGCTAATCCAGATATCAGCTCCATAAACAAAAGCAACCTGAGTTTTACTAATACTAGGTTCACGCAAAAGTCTGGTAGACTGAGCTATTAAAGCAGTTTGTAAAAATGTCAATACTAGGATTGACCAGATTTTTTGGTTAGATAGTAGACGCATGTAATTGTATTGAGTTTAAATAAGGAGATTTTCCCCTTCAATAAATTAACTGCATTATTTTGGTATCACCAAGAGGATGGTACCAATGGTTTTTCCCAATTATAATCATCCCGGTTTTGGGTATTTTCTAAATCCCATCCAATTTGAAACTTTCTTTTTATATTGGGATGTAAACGATTGTCTCTTTTAGAAATGAAGCGTTGGTAAACCTAACTGCCTTATGCGGATGTCCATATTAAAAACCATGATTGGGTTAATTGCTTTTATGGCAATAACTGCAGGGTATTTTTCTTGCCAAACAGCTAGCAATAGCAGCCAAGAATCCTTGCCAGATCAAGTGAGCTATAATTACGATATCCGTCCCATTCTTTCAGACAAAT
>CALRXV020000019.1:0-63148 GCA_943372225.1 Chitinophaga pinensis
GCAATGCCAAAAAACATATCGTGTTGTTCCGTATGTCTACCCTTTGGTTTTCCTCCTAGTAATACCATGTATAATTTCAAAGCCATAGGTCAAATTTGGATATGAAAATAGGTTATATCTTTTACCACTTTAGGTATGAAATATTAAAAACTATTTTTATTTTCAGTAATGCAATTAAAATTGGCTTACTCTTTTATTCTATTATTATTTCTTGGTAAAGTTGTATCTGCACAACAGATTGTTCAATATAGAAATGTTGTTGGAGATCCAACTAATGAAAAAGAAGCATTATTCATCTCTGTGAATGAATTTCAAAATGGTCTATGGCATAGGTCAGATTATTTTGTACAAACAAAGAAGCTGGAGAAAGATGGTTATTATAAAGATTCAGCTAATACCATTAAACATGGAAAATTTACTTATTTCTATCCTAACAATAGTTTAGAATCAAGTGTCAACTACCAAGACAATCAAAAAGAAGGGGCCTATCTCAGTTTTTATCCCAATGGCATGATGCGTGATTCATTCCATTTTAAGCAAGACATACCAATTGGAATCTGTAGCAGTTGGTATCCAAATGGTGCAATTAGAACAGAAATGCAAATGGATTCAACTGGAACTGGTAAAGGACTTGCAATTGGCTTTTTTGAAAATGGCAATACTTCATTTAAAGGTCTTTTGAATCTAGGTCTTAGAAAAGCGGGTAATTGGTTTTATTATCATGAAAATGGCAACAAGGCATCTGTACTGCAATATCCTAAAACAGATACGGTTCTAATTGGTAAACCACGTATTAAATTCGATTCTTTTGAAAGCATTTATTATGACAGTACGGTAAAAATTTTTAACGCTTTCTGCTATAATCAAGATGGTATTCAACAGGATAGTTGCAGCTTAATCAATAAAATGCCTGAGTACAAAACTGGCTTAGATGGTTGGAACATTTATTTAGAAACAAAAATGTTTGATATAACTAGAAATGTAACCGGCACACCTGGAATAATGAATGTTCGGTATAAAGTGTATTTTATGATTGATTCAAAGGGAGCTACTTATAATGTAATGATAGATAATGCTGTAGAGAATAGAATGGATTTGAAAGTTGGCGATGTACTCCGAGATTCAAAATTCTGGACCCCAGCCAAACATAATAATAGAATTATACCATTTCTTCATACACAGTCCTTAACTTTTTTGTTAAACGCTAATTGATGCAAAACAACAATCTTTCCATAACTAGAATCCAGTCAGTAGATTTTTTTAGAGGCGTCACTATGTTTCTTTTAGCAGGTGAAGCAAGTGGATTGTATGAACATTTAAGAGCATCCGAATGGGTTTTGGTAAAAGGTCTTGGTCAACAATTGGATCATCATGAATGGCATGGACTGTATTTTTGGGACTTGATTCAACCCTTTTTTATGTTTATAGTAGGGGTATCTATTCCTTTTGCTGTGGCCAATAGACAAAAAGCAGGTGAATCAACAAAAACCATTACCCAACACGCATTCAAGAGAGCGGGCTTATTATTGTTCTTTGGATGGGGCTTGTATTTTGTACAAGCAGGTCACTTAGTATTTAGGTTTCAAAATGTATTGGCGCAATTATCGGTTACTTATCTAGTTGCATTTTTAATCAGAGACAAATCATTCAAATTTCAGCTGGGGGTTTCTTTACTGATGCTATTATTGATAGATTTAGCATATAGATATTTTCCTGTTGAGGGTTTCAATCATCCCTGGGTGGCATATGAAAATTTGGGGGCTTGGTTTAATAACAGCATTGAAGGAGTGGAGAAAGCTTCTATCTGGTCAAGTTTAAACGCGGTTTCTACTACGGCACATACTATTTGGGGGCTACTTTGTGGCAAATTATTGATGCAGGAAAAAACTGCACTCGAAAAGATTCAAATTCTGTTACTTGCCGGAATTGCTTGTTTGCTATTGGGTTATAGTTTAGACCTATTAGATATAACACCCATTATTAAAAAAATTGCAACGAGTTCCTTTGTATTTGCCAGTGGCGGATGGGCCATTTTGGTGTTAGCCTTTTCCTATTGGTTAATAGATGTACAACATCAATTTACTAAAGGCGCTAAATTCTTTATGATGGTAGGTTCTAATAGTTTATTTATCTATTTGTTTTTCTCCATAGGTGCCGCTGATTTATTACAACATATTTTGGAGCCCTTTGTCAAACTCTTATTTGCTTGGACTGGTGAATATAGTGCAGCCATTCTAACCAGCTGTTCCGTATGGTTGGCTATGTGGGGCATTTGCTATTGGTTATACCAGAAGAAAATATTCTTTAAATTTTAGCAAGTTTTTTCTCAGCTGCTTCTTTGGTTTTTACTTTTTGCTCGGTATCAGTTAATAGTTTGTCCAGTGCTTTTCTGTCTAGATAAACGCCTTTTCTAATCAGACCATTTATTTTTTGGGTGTTCTGAATATTGGATAATGGGTTTGCATCAAGTATTAAGAGGTCTGCTATTTTATTAGTAGCAACTGCACCAAAGTCTTTAGACAAATTGAAAAATGCGGGACCATTGATTACTGAAGCCTTAAGTGCTTCGTGAATGGGTAATCCATAATGCACCATCATGGCCATTTCCTGGTGCAACCCAATGCCTGGATAATTATAAGAATTCAAATAACCAGCATCCGTACCAGCCAAGAATGGAACACCAGCTTGGTATAGCCAAGGAATTAAATGTGCTGCTGTTTCAAAATTTTGGTGTCTTGCGCTAATGGCAGCTGGATTGTCTTTTGCAGCTCTATCTACACGCCAACTATAGGTTCTTTTTAATGCAGGCCCTAGGTATTTTAAATAGTCATCTTGTTGGTGATTGTCTTGATCAAGATAGGCCACTACCCTTGATCCATTCATGGTGGGTACTACTGCAGTTCCATTTGAGGCAAGCATTTTGAATTTGCGAATGGCAGTAGCAGAATCCATGGTCTGCATGAGTTGGTCATTAGCATCTTTGGCAGAAATGGTTCCTTGTCTGCGAGCTAAGGTTATGCGTTCTTCCTCTTTAGAAGCGGCCCTTAATAAATAAGACAAATGTTCTACCGTAGATAAACCTGCATCGGATAATTCATTCAATGTATACTGAACAGGTGCGTGTCCTGAAACCTTCCAACCCCTTTTTCTGGAAGCCTTAATAGAGGCTAAAAACAGCGCTGGATCCAAGGCATTGTCTGTAATCTTGATAAAGTCAACTTGTAATTTCTTCAAAGAATCCAAAGCCAAGTTCATCTCTGTTTCATTGGCTATTTCTAAGTCTCCAGGCCAAATTGATTTTGGACCCTCCAGTTTGGGACCCGATGTAAAGATGGTGGGTCCTTCTAATTTTCCTGCGGCGATGGCTTTTTTCCATGTCAATAATTCTAGACTAATATCGCCAGCGCAATCCCTTACAGCTGTTACACCAGCCGCTAAATAAAGGGGCAGCAGCCATTTGTTTTCTTCTTTTAAAGTGTCTCCTCCAAAATGCACGTGCATATCCCAAAGTGATGGCATGATATATTTACCAGCAGATGGAATCAACTGTAGGGCTTGGTACTTATTTACAATGCCATTTGCTCCTACTGCTATAATCCGGTCTTTTGCAATAACAACAGTTTGATGCTGGATCAATTTATTATTGGCCACATCTACAACCGTAATGTCACTTAAAATCAAATCTGCCTTTTTAAGCTGCGCGTTTGCGCTACTAAACAATAAGAGTAGGCTCAAAATCAGGGTGGTCTTCATGCCAAAAATTTCTTGAATGTACTGAATTAGACCTTAGAAGAGAATTAGAAAATGAGTAAATTACTGAGGACTAGTTTAATGACCCTTTATGAAAAAAACAATTGCACTCTTATTCTGCCTGTTCAGTCTGGTAAATTTTGTAATTGCCCAAAGCATGGTAAAAGCCGCGCAGGATTTTATTGCCCTGTTGGGCGATGGTCAAAAGAACAATACCCTATTTGCTTTTGATGATCCAGAGCGATTCAATTTTCATTTTGTACCCATGGCTAGAAAGGGAATCACGTTTAATGAGATGAATCCGGCTCAACAAGCTGCTGCATTAAAAATGCTATCGCTCTGCACAAGTGACAAAGCATACCAAGTATCACAGGAGATTACACAGTTAGAAATTGTATTAAAGGCATTGGAAAAAAGAAATGAGGCGGACCACTATCGGGATCCGGGTAATTATCATATCAGCATTTTTGGGGTTCCAACCAATCATTCTATATGGGGCTGGCGATTTGAAGGTCATCACCAGTCTTTCAATTTTAGTTTTAATGAAGCACAAAAGGGTGTGGGTGCTCCCATTTTTTTAGGTTCTAATCCAGCCATTGTTTTAGAAGGGCCTTCCAAGGGTAAGCAACTCTTGAAATCAGAAACTGACGCTGGCTTTAGCTTATTGCACGCTTTGAATCCGGAACAATTAAAAAAGGCGGTTATTGATAGTATTGCATTTAAAGACATTTTGAGCTTTGACAAACGCAGTGCCTTGATTGGCAGTCCAGTTGGAATCAGTTACGCAGATTTGACTGCCCCACAACAAAAATTGTTACTAGATCTTTTACAAGTGTATGTAAACAGAAATACCAAGCTTTTTGCAAAAGACCAAATGGACCAAATTAAAAAAGACAATTTGAATCTCTTGTATTTTGCCTGGGCAGGTGCTACCACGGAAGCATTGGGCAAAGGAACTTATTATCGTGTTCAAGGCCCCGGAATATTGATTGAATATGACAATAACCAGAATAATGCCAACCACGTACATTCTGTACTTCGTGACCTTAAAAATGATTTTGGAGGAGATTTGTTATTAGAACACTATCAACAAAGCCATAAATAATTTATTGGTTTACGGCAACCAGATATACTCATTTACCGTAAGTAGTGGAAATCATAACCACTATGTTGAAACCAAATACCAAAATTGCGATACTATTATTAATGGTATCTACTGCGTTTTTCTCTTGCAAAAAGAATGAAACCGTACCAGATCCTACAGTTGTAAAACACTGGATGATCACACTTTCCGCAAAAAATGAAGTGCCTGCTCCTGCTGGTAGAACTGAAACAGGTTCTGCTATGCTAGAGTTACTAACCGATGGATCTCTCCGGTATAGTATTAGTGTTACAGGCTTGGCAAGCGGAGATGCTTTAACCAATTCACATATACACGTTGGTAATGTAATCACTAGTAGTAGTGTGATTCTTGATTTAAAACCAAGTTTTAGCAATGGAACTGCCACTGCCACTATTACTGGTCTTAGGTCTACATTTATAGACAGTCTAAATGATGATAGCAAAGAACTTTATTTAAATGTGCATTCTACCCAAGCTCCTGCTGGGATTGTTAGAGGACAGCTCAATAAAACTATTGAACTAGCTACCGACGTAGCTTTAAGCCCTGCTAACGAAGTACCTTCTGGAACTAGCACTGCTACAGGATTAGCTATTATTCGTGTAACTTCTGACAAACAATTGTATGCTAGATTAACGGTTTCTAATTTAGAGGCCAGTGATGCTTTAACGGCCGCTCATATTCACAAAGGTGCTGCTGGTGTAAATGGATCTGTAATGGTTGGAATCTATGGTGCAGGTTCCGAATTTGGAACAACTAAAATCCTAGCTATTGATGACGCAACTTTAGCATCTTTAAAAAATGATGCCATCTATGTTAACGCACATAGTACGGCAAAACCAGCTGGTATTGTTCGCGGACAAATTAGATAATTGATTTCCCCTGCTAATACAAAGGCCCCCTGATTTTTATCGGGGGGCCTTTTTTATGTAGTTATTTTTTCTTTTTGTATTCCAATCCTTCTTTAAACTTAAACAGTCCATAACCAGGACCTTTTAAATTTCCAGGAACATCAGATAATTGTTTTTCAACCACCGCTTCTGAAATTGGGGTTGTAAATGGCATTTTTCCTGTGGGATTAAATCTGCCTGAAACTATATCTAATAAAGCATCCGTAGTTGTTCCAAAGCTAGCTAGCACTGCTTTTACATTGGGCTTTGTAGCATTATTGTAAATCTCATCAATGACCCAAGGATTGGTATAGTTGATGGCCAAGATGGTTGGTTTTTTTGCTATTAATCCTTTTACATACTCAACGTCTACCGCATTTTTGGAAAGAGAAAGATAGATGGGAGAGCCATCTGAGCCAAACAAGGATTTTCCACCTGGATGTAACCATAGTAAAATCATATCCGCTTCTTCCGGTGTTTTTACAAACTCCAAATTAGGATCCACGTTTGTTGGTTGATACACTGTACTAGGGCTTCCACCACGTTTTTGAACATAGGTTTCAAAATAAACTTTGGTCTTTGCTTTTAAAGGAAGCGATTCTGATTCATTGCGAAGCAGTACAATGGATTTACGCATGGCGATATCGGCCTTGGCCTGAAATTCCTTATTACCCACAAACTGTTCTGCCTTGTTTTCATCTACATAGGGATTTTCAAAAAGACCCAAAGTAAATTTTTCCATGAGTAATTTGTAAACAGAACTATCTACCATCTGTACATACTGTGGACCAGATTTGACTGCTTCCATGAGTTTAGATGGATCAGCTGTTCCAGAGTAAATATTAACGCCGGCTTCTAATGTGCGTTTATAACGCTCTACAATGGTTAGATTTTCTGCACCCCATGGCATCATCTCAATAGGACCAGTATCTGAATTAATGATTCCCTTAAACCCAAGACTATCTCTTAATAAGTCTTTGATCACTGCTTTATTATAGGCGTAAGCAATTTTTTCATATTTGGTATCTAAGGGAAGAGAATAGTAAGGCATAATGGCCGATGTGCCCGCTTTAATGGCAGCATGAAAAGGAATCAGGTTGTTTTTAAACATCCCTCCGGGAAAGTGCTCATACTTACCCCAATCAAAATGTGGGTCTTGTCCACCTACACCTGCACCACCACCTGGAAAGTGTTTGGTTGTTAGTGCCACAGAACTATTGGACAATTTGTTTCCTTGAAAACCCAATACTACTTCTGTAATCATTTTGGCTACCCAATTGGCGTCTTCTCCAAATGTTCCTTCTATTCTTTGCCAGCGAGGTTCTGTACTCAGATCAGCCATGTACATATAGCCTTTGCGTAAACCTACTGCAGCCCATTCTTGGCGGGCAATATTGGCAAATGTTCTAACCATGGATAAATCATTCATAGCAGACAAACCCAATTCTCCGGGCCAGGTTGAGAAAACGGTTTTCCCTACACTTAAGCCAACAGAGGCATCCCTAGTAATATGATTTCTTGGATTAGAAGCTATAATGGCGGGAATGCCCAAGGGTTCTGCTTCACAAAGCGCCTGTAATTTATTGGCCCAGTCTGCCATGGTTTTTGCAGGAGCATTGGCTCTAAGAATAAAATGACGTAAATGAAACTCCTTGACACCCTTGCTGGTACCAGCAGACATCATCATTTCTACAGGAAGTGGCTTACGGGTAAACATATTGTTTTTTTGAACCTGATCTTCTTCGTTGAAATCACTGGTAATGGGAGCAGGTGCAGCTCCAGGTTCGGTTCCCCTATCGTTTTTCATCCGTGCGGTACTAATTAACATAAAACCCACTTTCTCTTCCAAACTCATGAGAGATAATAGGTTTTTAGCACGTTTATCATTGGGGAGTCGCCAGTCTTCATAGGCGTCCAATTTCCCATTTTTGTTCAGGTCTTTGAAATTGAGTCCTTGAGACTGAATTAAGGTAGCAGACCTTGTTCCCAATTGGGGTTGTTTGGGTGATTGAGCAATTAAGGACAAACTAAACAAGCATAGAATCCCTTGCAATAGGGTGTGTTTTTTCTTCATGGCAGTTCTTTATGTAAACAATTTACAATTTTAGACATGTTGCAAGTCAGTTGTTTGATTTAATCGGTGAATACATAAGCTGAATTTAAGAAAACGATTTCGTTAACTTTTCCAACTAAACGAAAGCATTAAATAAAAATAATTGAGCAAAAAATAACAGATTAACTTCATTGTCATTGTCTAAAAATTCTATGTTTATATTATTGATAATTTAGGTTTGAAAAGTATCCATGCACCAACTGCTCAAAAGACAGATTGATAAATTTTTACCCCCTGAATTCCTTGAAAACAAGGATTTCATGTCTTTTATAGAAGTGGTGAATAGGTCTTACCAAAGCTTTGAAAAGGAACATAAGATTAATCTAAGGGCATTTGAAGTGTCTGACAAAGAAAATCTTGAAGCCAATGCTAGTTTAAAAGAAGAAATACGCATCAGGGAAGCTTCTCTGTCCAACCTTAAAGAAGTTATTCACCTGATTAAGGACAAACAACAAAACATATTAGAGGAAGACGTATTGGTTTTGTCCAATTTCGTAAAAAATGAACTCTCTAAAAGACGCAATGCAGAATCTGTTTTTTCCTCCATCATCAATAATTTAAAAACTGGCATTCTATTAGAAAGCGAAAAGCAGAAAGTTCTTTATTGTAATAGTCAATTTGGCTCTTTGTTCAAACTTGATGTGGAAAAAGAAAAACTGCAAGGCAATAATTTCATTCCCCAACTTCTTCATATTAGTAAACAATTTGTTCATCCTGAAACATTTCTAAAAAGGGTAGAACAGATAATGATAAATAAACAAGACGTTGCTTCAGAGATTCTGGAAATGAAAGATGGTAGAATTTTGGAAAGAAGTTACGCTACCATCTATAATAATGGTGAATTCAAAGGCCATTTTTGGAACTATTCAGACATAACAGAAAAAAAGAAAGCAGAATTAGAAATTATTAGACAAAAGCGATTTTTTGATGATATCCTCAATAATATTCCAGCAGATATTGCGGTATTTGATAAAGACCATACATACCTTTTTCTAAATCCATCCGCTATTAAAAATGAAACTACTCGAGAATGGATCATTGGAAAAACTGATTTTGATTATTGTACTTCAAAAGGAATTAGTCAAGAAATTGCCATAAATAGAAAAAGGATTTTTGATGAAACCATACAAGGTAAAAAGGAAATACAATTTGTTGATGAACATCCAACTGAAGAAGAAACCAAGTTCGTTCTAAGAAAATTCTTCCCTCATTTTGAGAATAATGAGCTTCGGTTTGTCATTGGCTATGGCATAGATATTACTTCTGTTAAGAAAGTAGAATTGAAATTAGAAGATGCCATGAACAAGCTCAAAAAGACCAATGAGGAATTAGAGCAATTTGCCTATGTAGCTTCCCATGATTTACAAGAACCATTGCGTATGGTTGCAAGTTTTCTGTCTTTGCTAGAAAAAAAATATGCCAATGAATTGGATGAAAAAGCCATGTCTTATATCCGCTATGCTGTGGATGGCTCCAAAAGAATGAAACAAATTATTCTGGATTTGTTAGAGTTTTCAAGAGTAGGCAGGACTAGTGAATATCAAATGGAAGAATTAGACTTGAATCAAATTGTAGAAGATGTAATCAATCTTAATATGCAACAAATAATGGATACTGGAGCTAAAATTCATTTCAAAAAACTTCCTAAAATTAGAAATTACAGAATTCCTTTAACCCAAGTAATTCAAAACCTTATAAGTAACGGATTAAAATATAGAAAAGAAAATACTAGTCCTGAGCTATCTATTTCTGTTGAAGAAAAAGAATATCATTGGAAGTTTGCATTTAAAGACAATGGCATAGGTATTAACCCAAAGTATTTTGACAAAATTTTTGAGATCTTTCAAAGATTGCACAATAAAAATAATTATTCCGGAACAGGGATTGGCCTTTCAGTTGTTAAAAAAACCATTGAAAATTTAGGCGGGGAAATTTGGTTGCATTCAGAAGAGGGTATTGGTACTATTTTTTATTTTACTATTCCAAAAAATTATACAGCTGATGCTGCAGTTAACTTATTAGATAGCACTACTAAATATTAGTTTACACATCTTTTTCTTGAAATGAAATTTGCAAGTACTTGATACTTGTTTCAACTTGCCTACACAATACTCCTGCATTTTCCAACATGCGTTTAGATGCTTTGGCAGAATCACTTGCTTCATATTTATCTGAGAGATAGACTACTTCAGAAATGCCAGATTGAATAATGGCTTTACTACATTCGTTACAAGGAAAAAGTGCAGTATAGATGCGACAACCCGCCAAATCCATACCAATATTATTCAAGATAGCATTGAGCTCTGCATGGCAGACATAAGGATACTTGGTTTGCAAAAAATCTCCTTGTTTATCCCAAGGAAACTCATCATCACTACAGCCTGCAGGTAAACCATTATAGCCTGTGCCTACTATCCTGTTTTTCTTGTTCACAATACAAGCACCAACCTGGGTATTGGGATCCTTGCTTCTTTTTGCAGAAAGTATGGCAACGCCCATAAAATACTCGTCCCAAGAAATATAGTTGTTTCGCTTTTTCACTTAGTTGTTTTTTGGTACTGTGATAATCACGAATTTATGCTATTTTGCCACTATAACATTGCAAAAACAACCATGAAAAAAATCACCCTAAGCTTGTTTGCAGCCTCTGTCTGCTTAATGGTCATCAGTTGTAAAAATGGCCCATTAAAAGACACAGTCAAAGACACTAGCACTACAGGACCCGTAGAAACCAGACCATCTAAATCCGGTTATAAACCTGCATTTGAGGGACAAACTAGGGTTAATAGAGTAAAAACAACTACTGCTTATCAAGTAGAAAGAATTGCTGAAAAAATTGGAAACCCCTGGGCCGTTATTACTACGCCAGATGGTAGATTACTCATTTCTGACAGGTCAGGCTATATTAGTTTGTTTGGTGCTGATGGAAAATTAATCAAAAAAATCACAGGACTTCCGGCTGTAGAATTCAAGGGTCAAGGTGGATTATTAGACTTAGCACTAGATCCAGACTTTGCAAAAAACAAAACCATTTATTGGAGTTTTTCTCAAAAATCTGGACAAGGCAATCTTACTGCAGTAGCAAAAGGCGTGCTCTCAGCTGATGAAAGCAAGATTGAAAATCCTGTGGTTATTTTCCAAGCAACACCAGATTTAAATAGTGAATTGCATTTTGGTTCTAGACTCTTATTTGATAAGGACGGCAATCTATTTGTAAGTGCTGGTGAAAGATCCATTTTAGATGGGAGGAAGCAGGCACAATGGCTAAATTCAGGATTGGGTAAGATTTTCAAAATAACCAAAGAAGGCAAACCCGCAGCAGGAAATCCCTTTATTGGCGTGGCCGATGCTAAACCAGAAATCTATTCTTACGGACATCGCAATCCCCAAAGTCTAGACATACATCCTGTAACCGGAGAATTATGGGAAGCTGAATTTGGACCACAGGGTGGCGATGAATTAAATAGGATTCTGCCTGGCAAAAACTATGGATGGCCCACCATCACTTACGGTCTAGAATACGATGACCGAAAAGTAGGAGATGGTATTCAACAAAAAGAAGGAATGGAACAACCTGTTTACTATTGGGAACCAGTACTTTCTCCAGGTGGTATGGTATTTTATACCGGTGATGCCATTCCTGAATGGAAGAACAATCTATTTATTGGTGGTTTAAGTAGCACCCATATTGCCCGACTGGTGATTGAGAACAACAAGGTAGTAGGTGAAGAAAGATTATTAGAAGACCAACACGAGCGGATCCGCGATATTACTCAATTAAATGGCGCACTTTATGCAATAACAGACGGAGGCATAATTTTCCGTATAAGCAAAAAATAAGTTAAGATACTTTAGGTATTAAACCTGCGGATCAACTGGTGGTCATAGTTAAAATTGAAAACTATGAAACAGTTGATCCGCTTTTTTTTATTAACACTGGCCATTAGCGTAACTGGAGCCAGCATGGCACAAGACAGCAGTAAGGCAAAACCCAAAAGAAGCCCTGAAGAGCTGACTAGGATGCAAACGCAGCAATACAAACGTAAGCTGTCGTTGACAGCAGAACAAGAACCCAAAGTGTCTGCTGTTTTAATGGATTATTCTACCAAACTAGTATCTGCTAGAGATGGCAAGGGTGGTAAAATGAAAAAAATGCAGGAGGTTAAAACCTTGAATGACGCCAAAGATCATTCTATGAAAGAAATTCTTACTGAACAACAATATACAGACTACTTAAAACTCATGGAAGAACAGAAAGAAAAACTCAAAGAAAAACGTGGTGGACAAAAACCTAGAAGATAGTTATCCGTCTGCTTTTTCCAAACTAAATAAAGACTCAACAGGTTTTGCTAAAGCCTTAGAAAGTTTCAATACCAATATTGCTGATGGAATATATTTACCCGTTTCAATGGCAAAAATGGTTTGCCTAGAAACGCCAATAGCTTCTGCCAAAGCCTGTTGAGTCATCTCCTTTTCCAATCGCTCTTCTCTAATCTTATTCTTCATTTGCTTGCAGCTTATTTTTAATGAGCACAAATTGAAAGCAACTGATATAAGAAAACCAAAAAAGGAAAATGGAGCCTATTAAAAATAATTCTAGACTAGCATCACCAGATGGCTCTTTCTTAAACAAGAACATATATAAAAAAGCCAATAAGAAAAAAGCCATTTGAACAAACGCTGCCAACTGAAAGGATTTCAAACGCAGATCTATCACGTATTCATCTTCTTCTTTCTCCTTAGAAAATACCAGAAAAAACATACCTATTAAACAGCTGAAAAAGGAAATTACTAAAATTGTTACTTTGAGAAGATGTGCATTTTCAGGCGCAATTCCATTAAAAACTTTTGCTATTGAGTCTTGAGATAATTTCAATTGACCCCAAATCCAAATAATCAATCCTGCAGGCATCATGACCGCTCCAACAGGTTTAAACCTGTATGGTAAAAGAAAGCTTTTTTGCATTTTTTTCTTAAAAATAAGTAAGAATACAATGTAAAGTTAACTTTACATTGTTAATTTTTTTCAATCCTTGCATTGGGTCTATTCTTGCTTATTTTCTCCAATCCCATAGCACAATATCCCATCCAATACCACCATAGCTAAGCGTATCAATCACCTGGTAGCCAGTGTTTTTATGGGCTTTTAAAGACCTGGGATTGGCTTGGGCAACATCAGTGATACAGAAATCAAATTGGTCTTCTAGGCATTCCTTAAAATGACCATAGAGTTGCTGAACAAGCCCCTGACCTCTATATTCCTTGGCTACACAAAGTTGACCAACCACTACATAGGCAGCATCCTTAAGTGTCTTCCCTTCAAACAGGGTTTTGTCAATGGTATTAAACAAATCGGCCAACAAATCGTGTTGATCTCTAATAGCATGAGTAGCCACCAAAGCATACCCTACAACTTTATCGCCGTCTTTGGCAATGATGCTAGGAGACGCTTGGTGCATGGCTTCAAGAAATTCTAAACTATATTCTGCCATTAGAAAACCCTGACTAGCAGCTTCTTCCAATTCAATATGCTTACGCAAATTTTCTGCTTGTAATTGTTGAATGTCTAGTAATTCTTCTGATTTGGTAACTCTGGTAATTTGAACCATTTTCTGTTTTTTGCCGGAATCTAGCGTTTTCGGATTTTGAGACTATTTAATAAAAATAAGAAATGCACTTTAAAAAGCTTTGGTTGTAGTTTTGCTTCTACAAATAGGCTTCTCTAATTGTTTCACTTTCAATGATTTCAAATTGACATCTATACTCTTTCAACCGTTTCAGCTTAAATCTATCCAATTAAAAAATAGGATAGTAGTATCACCCATGTGTCAGTATTCTGCTATTGATGGCATTGCCAATGATTGGCACTTAGTTCATTTGGGTAGCCGCGCTGTTGGTGGTGCAGGATTAATCATTGCCGAAGCTTGTGCAGTAGCAGCAGAAGGTAGGATTACTCCAAATGACCTAGGACTTTGGAAAGAGGAACAAATACCTGCACTTAAAAGGATTACCGATTTTATAAAAGAACATGGCAGTGTTGCAGGTATTCAACTAGCACACGCAGGAAGAAAAGCAAGTTTTCCGCAACCTTGGGTAGGCACCGCATTATTATCAAAAGAGCAAGGCGGTTGGGAACCAGTTGCACCATCTGCACTTGCCTTTAATGATAAATATGCAATACCACATGCTCTAACAATAGCTGAAATTGCCCAATTGATCAACCAATTTGCCGAGGCAGCTGCAAGAGCCTTTCTAGCAGGCTTTCAATTGATAGAATTACACGCAGCCCATGGTTACTTGATCAATGAATTTCTATCGCCATTAAGCAATCATAGAACAGATGAATGGGGTGGGAATTTTGAAAACCGATGCAGGTTTTTAATAGAGATTGTAAAATCCGTAAAATTGGTTTGGCCAGAAGCCTTACCCATTTTTGTTCGCATCTCTGCTACAGAATGGGTTGGGGGCGGATGGACTATTGATGATAGTATTGCATTGGCTAAGGAATTAAAAAATCTTGGCGTAGACTTGATAGACTGTTCTTCGGGGGGCAATGCAGCCAATGCTAAAATTGCTCTAACACCTAGCTACCAGGTACCTTTATCCAAAGCGGTTAGAGATGGCGCCGGTATTGCAACTGGAGCGGTTGGTTTAATTACCAATGCAAGTCAGGCACAAATCATATTAGAACAAGAAGAAGCGGACTTGATTTTCTTGGGCAGGGAATTGCTGCGCGATCCTTATTTTCCATTACACGCTGCCAAAGAATTAGGTGAAGACCTTGTATGGCCTGTTCAATATCAGCGCGCTAAAAAATAATGATAGAAAAGGGACAATTGACTGGTTGCTATATGTGAAGCGCTCCGCTTTTTAATTGCGCAACGGCATAGTTCACGGCCCTTGCAGTTAATGCCATATATAAAATTGAGGGACTTTGGTTTCCTGTACTGGTCATACAAGCACCATCGGTCACAAATACATTTTGGCAATGGTGTAACTGGTTCCATTCATTCAATAAGGAATCAGCTGGATCCTTGCCCATTCTACAACCACCCATTTCATGAATATCCAATCCTGGTGGTTGTTCACTATCATGCCAATTGATAGAGTGCACACCAGCTTTTTCAAACATCCGTTTTGTTTCTTGAATAAAATCTTGAACCATTTTGCCATCGTTATCGTCATAATCTACTGATACTACCAATTGCGCAATTCCGTATGGATCTTTTTGGTCCTTACTTAACCGAACATGGTTCTCTTTTTTAGGAATGGTTTCTCCTTGCATATAGGCATAAACATGCCAAAAACCTGGTTCTTGCAATGCCGTTTTAAACCCTGCTCCAATGGTTTGCTCTGTAGTGCTGGCATCTAATCTTTCTCTATATGCTCCTGTAAACGTAGTATACCCTCCTTTAAAATTGGTATCCTGCTGATCCAAATTGCGATAGTTGGCAATAATGGCTTCTGTTGGATTTCTGCCTGCATAATACTGATCCATAAAACCATCTATTCTTCCATTGAGATAAGCACGATAATTATGATGACAAATATATTTTCCCAACAATCCAGAATCATTACCCAGTCCATTTGGGAATCGCTCTGACTTAGAATTCAATAAAATCAAATTGGTATTGAGTGCCGATGCATTGACAAAGATGATTTTAGAAAAATAGTCCTTGGTTTCCTTTGAATGTGCATCAATCACCCTTACTCCAACGGCTCGCTGTTTGCTGGCATCATAGAGAATTGAATGAACCACCGCATCTGTTTGAATGGTAAGATTTCCCGTTTTTTCTGCCCAAGGAATGGTAGAAGAAAGGGAACTAAAATATCCACCAAAGGGACATCCGCGCATGCACAAATTTCTAGACTGACAATTGGCTCTTCCTTGTTCCAGATGAATGGGTTGAGCCTCTGTAATATGCGCCCATCTTGCGTGCACCAAATGCCTATTAAAATTTGTTTTTAATACTTCTTTTAAATGTGTTTCAACACAGTTTAAATCAAAGGGCTTTAAAAAATGTCCATCTGGCATAGATGCAACCCCATCGGCATTGCCGCAAACTCCAATAAATTTTTCTACGTGCGTATACCAATCCGATACGTCTTTGTACCTAATGGGCCAATCAAATCCATATCCAAAACGCTTGGGACCAGTGAATTCATAATCACTCCATCTTTGACAGGCCCTTCCCCAAATAATGGACTTGCCTCCTAATTGATAGCCCCTAATCCAATCAAATGGTTTTTCCTGAATATATGGTTGTATAGCATCTTCAATAAAAAAATGCGCATTGTCTTCACCAAAACCTGCAGAGCGTGTAATCAAAGGATTTTTCTTGCGAAACGCTTCAGTAATATTTCCTCTATGCGCCAACTCCCAAGGAGCTTTATTGGCTGTTGGATAATCTTTAATATGCTCCAGTTTTCTACCTCGCTCTAACATTAGAGTTTTCATCCCTTTTTCACATAGCTCTTTAGCTGCCCACCCACCACTGATTCCAGAACCAATGACAATGGCGTCATATTCAAAATTGTTTGCTGACATGCTATAGTATTAATGGCAAGTTTAAACTATTGGAGTAAAAGCTGATAGATTTCGGACCCTTTGCCTACTTTTTAAGGGCCGTAAAATCTACCTTTTCTGTATAAATAGTATTTGGGTTTAAAGCCTTAGTAGAACTGTTCACAATTGTTGCATAGGAAGCAGTCTTAGCACTTGGATAGTAAATGCGAACTTTGAGATAATAGTCAATTTTGTAGAGAAAATATCCAGGCAAAGTTTCTTGAAAACTAAATGTATAGGTAACATATGTTGGGTCATCCACTCTTGAAATAAGTGGTAGTTTATACCTTTTTGCCGCAATATCGGTTTTGGTATTAATGTTTACAAAAACTGAATCATTTACGTAATTGTAAATAACAATACTAGATGAAGTATCTTCTCCCTTATAATATGCAGTATCTACTAGACTTTTCTCCCACTTCAATTTACCCGGGTTATATGTTCCAGCAATATCAGAAATGGTAATTGCTGGGTCGTTAGGGGTAGTAGTCAGTGGCGGCACATAGGCTTTCAAGCATGCTGCTAAACAAATACTTGAGATCAAAATTATACCTATATGCCTTTTTTTCATGTAATAGAATTGATAGAGCCGATTTACGGATACAGAACGTAAAACTGGTGTTTTTATTGGATTATACCGCTTGTTTCTTGTTAAAAAATGGTCTTAACTGCCTAGTTTTATGAACCCTTTTAACAAAGCATTGTTCCTTATTCATGCAAAATAGCTTGTTTCCTGAGCACAACACTATTTTGCCCTTTCAGGGCGATGTTCACTATGAGTCTGCCTTTTTTTCTAAGAAAGAGTCAGATGATTGCTTAGAAAAGCTTCAAACAGAACTGCCTTGGAAACAGGAACCCATTATCCTTTTTGGTAAAAAAATCATGCAACCCAGACTCACTGCTTGGTTGGGAGAAAAGCCCTATACTTATTCGGGGATTACCATGCAACCCTATCCTTTTGGTGAAACCATGATGGCTATTAAAAACAAAGTGGAAGCATTTGCCCAATGTGAGTTTAATACCGCTTTACTCAATTTATATAGGAATGGAACGGATAGCATGGGCTGGCATAGGGATAATGAAAAAGAATTGGGACCAGCACCTATTATTGCATCGGTCAGTTTTGGAGCAGTACGAGAATTTCAATTTAGGCATTACCAGACCAAGGAGCATCTAACCAAACTGCCGCTTGCGCATGGCAGTTTGCTCATTATGCGTGGTCAAACCAATACTTATTGGGAACATAGAATTCCAAAGACAAGCAAGCCCTTGCAGCCAAGGATTAATATTACGTTTAGGATCATCCAATAATAATTTCTTAATCTAGCAGATGCTGAAAATGAGCCGAATAGCCTAAATTACCGTTTATGGCAAACGACCATCTTTCTAGGAAATTAACACCAAGTTTATTATGGGGCTTGGGGGTGGGTTATGTGATTTCAGGAATGTATTTTGGCTGGAATCTGGGGCTTGAAAAAGGCGGAACTTATGGAATGGCTGCTGCTACCCTCTTGGTAATAATACTCTATAGTTGTTTTAGTTTTTCCTATGCAGAATTGGCTTGTGCCATTCCAAAAGCGGGAGGCGCTTATGATTATGCCGAAAAAGCTTTTCACAAAGACATTGGTTTTATCACCGGACTAGCCCAGATTATTGAATTTGTATTTGCACCACCAGCCATTGCCATTGCTATTGGCGCTTACCTGCACTTAGCGTTTCCAGCAGTTCCGGTATTGGGTGCAGCCATTGCAGTTTATTTGGTTTTTACCGCACTCAATATCTACGGCGTTAAAGCAGCTGCCAATGTTGAATTAATAGTTACCATTCTTGCAGTGGCCGAATTAATCCTTTTTGCTACTTTGACCATACCCCATTTTTCAGTTGCAAAATTTGCTGAAAATCCATTTCCAAATGGATGGTCCGGAGTATTTGCTGCACTGCCATTTGCTATTTGGTTTTTTTTGGGAATAGAAGGACTGGCCAATGTTGCAGAAGAAACCAAGCATCCTCAAAAAGACATTTTACGAGGATTTGGATGGGCCTTATTAACCTTGGTCATACTCTGCGTATTGGTATTTTTTGGCAGCATTGGTGTAGGTGGATGGAAGGCCATTGTCTATGCGGCTGATGGTACAAGTTCTGACTCGCCATTGCCTTTGGCACTAGGTCAACTATTTAATCAAAACCATCTATTCTATCAACTCTTAGTAGGTATTGGGCTCTTTGGTTTAATAGCTTCTTTTCATGGGTTGTTATTGGCCAGTGGAAGGGCCAGTTTTGAATTTGGCAAGATTGGAAACGCACCCAAATTTCTAGGAAAAGTGGATCCTAGATTTCATACCCCAGCCAATGCCTTATTGGTGAATGCTGCATTAGGAGTGCTTATTTTATGTACGGGCAAAACGGCTGAAATTATTATCCTATCAGTATTTGGGGCTTTAACCCTATACATTTTTTCTATGTTGTCCTTACTCAAACTCAGAAAAACAGAACCTCAATTACAAAGACCTTTTAAAGTGCCCTTCTATCCGGCTACGCCATTCATAGCACTGGTACTTTCTATCATTTGTTTTATAGCACTATGTTATTATAATCAGGCATTGGGATTGATCTATTTTGGCATCCTTGCTTTCTTTTTTCTTGTTTTTAAATTTTTGAAGCATGAGCAACCAAGCAATATTTGAGTATGTTCGCAACCATCCATCAGGTAGGGTTAAAATAGCCGTGGCCGATATAGATGGGGTGTTACGCGGCAAATATATTTCTAGTGAAAAATTCTTGTCCGTGGCCCAATCTCACTTGGGTTTTTGCGATGTGATTTTTGGATGGGATCTGGCCGATGTGGCTTATGACAATGGAACATATACCGGATGGCATAGTGGCTATCCAGACGCCAAAGTGCAAATAGACTTAAACAGTTTTAGAAAAATTCCTTGGGAAAATGGTACACCCTTTTTCCTTGGCGAATTCATAGATGCAGCCGGTAACCCATTAGCCATCTGCCCCAGACAGTTGTTGCGAAAACTGATAGCGCGCGCCGCTAACATGGGATATACCGCACAGTTTTCGCAAGAATTCGAATGGTTTAATTTTCAAGAAACCCCTCAAAGTTTTGCAGCCAAAGATGGTAGAAACCTAACACCCCTAACACCGGGTATGTTTGGTTATTCAATTTTGAGAAGTAGTGAAAGAAATGATTTTTTTGCAGCCCTATTTGACCAACTCAAAGCATTTGATATTCCTTTAGAAGGATTGCATACAGAAACAGGACCAGGAGTGTATGAAGCAGCTATAACTTATGGAGAAATCTTGGGTGCGGCAGACAGGGCCATCTTGTTTAAAACATCGGTCAAAGAAATAGGATACCCATTGGGCATTTTGGCAACTTTTATGGCAAAGGTGAATGAAAACTTACCGGGATGCAGCGGACACGTACATCAATCACTTTGGAAAGAGGGAGTTAATGTATTTCATAGTGAAACAGATCCGCATCAAATGAGTGAGACCATGCAGCATTATCTGGCTGGACAATTGTATTGCTTACCAGAGATCTTACCCATGGTAGCACCCACCATAAATTCTTATAAAAGATTGGTAGAAGGCGCTTGGGCTCCTACTACTTTAACCTGGGGATTAGATAATAGAACCGTGGCTCTAAGGGCATTAACAGGAGGCGCAAAATCTTGCCGTTTAGAAACAAGGGTTGTGGGTAGTGATACCAATCCTTATTTGGCTATGGCGGCTTGTTTGGCTGCTGGTCTATATGGCATAGAAAATAAATTGCCATTACAAGCAGCAACCAAGGGCAATGGCTATCGCGATGAAAGCCATGGTAGACTTCCTAAAAATTTAGAAAGCGCCAACCATGCCATGAAGGAATCCAGTATTGCCAAAACTTTATTTGGCGAAACATTTGTTCAGCATTTTACCGAGACCCGTGACTGGGAATTGCGTCAGTTTGCCAAAGTGGTTACCGACTGGGAAACCAAACGCTATTTTGAAATCATTTAATTTGAAACATAACTTTGAACATGTCTATTGCGCAATTTAATTTCCCCACCACTATCAGATTTGGTGCAGGAGTAGTATCCGAGCTTCCGGCTTATATAGAAAAACAACAATTAAGCAAACCGCTGATTGCTACTGATCCAACTATTGCCACACTTGGATTTTTCAAAACCTTGGTGGCCAATCTTGAAGCAGCAGGATTTACCCCAACGGTATTTCATAATATTCACAAGAACCCTGTAAAGAGTGATGTGTATCTGGGAACAGAAGCCTATGACGCTGCGGGTTGCGATTGTATTATTGGTATTGGAGGTGGTGCAGCCATTGACGTGGCCCGAGCCATACTCTTGCGCATCAATCACAGAGAAGACTTATTTAAATACGATGACTTAATTGGTGGAGACGTATATGTAACCAATGAAGTGCCGCATTTTATTACCATCCCCACCACGGCAGGCACAGGAAGTGAAGTGGGCCGTTCTGCTATTATTGCGGATGACGAGACCCATCAAAAAAAGATCCTGTTTTCACCAAAGCTCTTGGCTAAAATAGTATTTGCTGATCCACTCTTAACCATGGAGTTACCTGCATTTATTACAGCAGCAACTGGCATGGATGCACTGACCCATAATATGGAAGCTTTCTTGGCAAAGAATTATCATCCGCTCTGCGATGGCATTGCCCTAGAAGGGATTCGTTTAATTGCAGGGTCTATTGAAAAAGCGGTTAAAGCCCCCGACCTGGAATCACGTTCCAATATGTTATTGGCTTCTATGATGGGGGCTATTGCTTTTCAAAAAGGATTGGGAGTAGTGCATTCTTTGGCACACCCGCTGTCTAGTTTATTAGATACCCACCATGGCTTGGCCAATGCTGTGAATCTGCCTTATGGAATGGCCTTTAATATAGCAGGATTTGAAGACCGATTTGCAAGAATGGCACAAGCCATAGGACTGGAAAATCATACAGGAGAAGCTGTAGTTCAGTGGTTAAAAGAATTGAATCAAAAATTAGGCATCCCAGAAAATCTGAGTGGCATTGGCGTGAAAGCAGAACATATAGAGGAATTGTCAAAACTGGCTTTGGCCGATTTTGCGCACCCCAATAATCCCAAGCCTGTGAGTCTGGAAGATTTTAGAAACCTGTACTTAGCAGCTTTGTAAAGCCTAAGTTATTTTCAAAAGGCAATTCAAAAGCCTTGAAATTTTTGCAAGCATAGATACCATGATTAAAATAGGCATTACCATCACAGAAGCCAAGTACGCTAATTATCCAGCATGGATTAAGTCTGGGGGAGAGGCTTATGAAATTGTGGAACTGGATTGGGAAAAAAATAATACAGCAGACCTGGAGCTTTGTCATGGTCTTTTGCTCAGCGGTGGTGTTGATATTGACACGCAATTTCATTCAGCTGAAACAAAGGAATATCCTTTACAGCCTGCTGCTTTCAACAGCAAAAGAGACTTATTTGAAATGGGTCTTTTAACCGCAGCACTACAAGCAAAAATACCGGTACTTGGTATTTGCCGAGGCTTGCAATTAATCAATATTAGTCTTGGTGGAAAATTGGTTTTAGATATTGAAAGCGCTGGCAAACCCAATCATCGGGCCATGAATGGCGTGGATCATGTACACCAAGTTGAGCTAGACCCAAAGTCACAATTAGCAGCCATTACTGGATGCAGTTTGGGAACCATTAATAGTGCACACCACCAAGCCGTTTTAGAACCTGCCCCAAGTTTAAAAGCTATTGCCTTTTCAAAGGAAGATGGCATTATAGAATCCTTAGAATGGAAAGACCCTGCTGCACATAGCCCCCTTGTATGTGTGCAATGGCATCCAGAAAGAATGACCAACAAAGAAACCGAACCGCTCTCTCAAAAAATTCTTGAATGGTTTTTGTCAGCAGCAAAAAAATACCAGCATGAACATCATTAATCCAGCCACAGAGAACCGCATTACTACGCTTAGTCCTGATACAGCTAGCAGTATTGCAGAAAAAGTTCAGCAACTAAAAAAAGGACAAAAAATCTGGGCTCAGACTCCTCTATCAGATAGGGTTGATGCACTAGAAAGATTTGCTGCTTTTTTACAACAGCATCTAGAAGCCTGTGCAGAAATCTTGAGTATGGAAGTTGGCAAACCCTTGCAGCAAGCGCGTAATGAAGTAAATGGTGCTTGTGCCAGAATTGCTTGGTTAACTAGCAATGCCAGTAAATATTTATCAGAAGAATGGATGGTTACGGAAGGTGGCACCAAAGAGAAAATTGTATATGAACCCCTTGGTGTTGTCTGCAATATCTCTGCTTGGAACTATCCTTATTTGGTGGGCACCAATGTCTTTGTTTCTGCTTTACTAGCAGGCAATGCTGTCTTGTATAAACCATCAGAACTAGCCAGTTTATCTGGAATGCAAATTCAGAAATACTTATACGCAGCTGGCATACCAGAAGACGTTTTTCAAATTGCCATTGGCGATAAACAGGTTGGAGAAATTTTATTAGACGCAGACCTGGATGGATATTTTTTCACGGGTTCTTATAAAACAGGCAAATATATTTATGAGCGTGTTGCTACTAAAATGAAACCCTGTGGGTTAGAATTGGGAGGTAAAGATCCCTTGTATGTAACTGATGATATTACAGATATTGCAGCAGTAGCAGCAGGCACAGCCGATGGTGCTTTTTATAACAACGGACAAAGCTGCTGCTCTGTAGAAAGAATTTATGTACACGAAGCTGTTTATGATGATTATGTAGCTGCTTTTGTAAAAGAAGTACAATCTTATCAGGTGGGAGATCCGGAATTAGCAGGCACTTATATTGGCGCATTAACCAGAAAAGAACAGCCTGCATTTTTAGCAGCACAAGTAGCAGATGCCCTTGCCAAAGGTGCTACAGTTCTTTGTGGAGGAAAACAAATTGACAGAAAGGGTTATTATTTTGAACCAACCGTGATTACCCATGTAACCCATGGCATGGACCTGATGCGTGAAGAATCTTTTGGACCCATTATTGGCATCATGAAAGTTGGTTCTGATGCAGAAGCTATTCGTTTAATGAATGATACCCAATATGGTTTAACGGCAGCCGTTTATTGCAATGATGAAGAAAGGGCATTAGCTATTCAGTCTTCTTTAAACGCCGGGACCGTTTATTGGAATTGCTGTGATCGCGTTAGCGCTTCCTTACCTTGGAGTGGCAGAAAAAACAGTGGCTTTGGCAGCACATTGTCTCACGCAGGTTTACACGTATTTACCCAACCAAAAGCTTATCACTTGCGTGGTTAAAGATTTTTAAAAATGGCAGGATCTCATTGAATCAATTGGAGCTCCAAAACCTAGGTAGTTACCAAACATAAGTAGCTGCAGCACCTGCGGGTAATTTGGCTGCAATCATTTTTCCATTGGTACTAATGCCAAAGGATTGTTCTTGTTTGCCATCGTTGAAAACCAATAAGACCTTTTTTCCATCAGGTCTTTTAAAAGCTACATTGGGTAAATCAGTTAGAAGATTGCTGGCAATTCTAACTGAACCAACAGGAACAAATTTGGAAGCCTGACCTATAATATAATAAGCCACATTTCTAGAAACAGTGTTTTGTTGAATGGTTAATGCACCCAAACAATTGGTACATCCACCTGGTGTATGGGGTTGGTATTGAGCATCAGCTGCCAAGTTCCATTCTAGTGCATTTTTACTCCAGTTGCGCATAGAACCAATGACTACATTTTTAATATGCCAACCAAAATCACCCGCAAAATTACTTGGTCCACCTACCCATTGTTCTGTAAAATAAAGTTCCTTGTCTGGGTGTGCATCATGAACAGCAGAAAGGGCTTTAATATCACCACCATACAAATGAAAAGCGGATCCATTTATAAAAGGTTTGGCCTTAGCATTGTTTAATATACTAATAGGATAATCTGGTCTATCACAGTTATGGTCATAGAGTACAATCTTTGTTTTGATAGCCGCTTTTTGAAATGCGGGACCCAGATGATTGGCAATAAAATTTGCTTGCTCTTCAGCTTGCATATCCAAACTAGGATTATTCTTGGGATTTAGTGGTTCATTTTGTGGCGTAATGGCATCAATCACAATACCCAAGGACTTCATGGTCTGAATATATTTGACCAAGTATTGTGCATAGACTTGGTAACAATCCGGTTTCAATTTTCCTCCAATAGAATTGGCATTTGATTTCATCCAAACAGGTGCCGTCCATGGTGTTGCCAAGATTTTAATCTTGGGTTGAATGGCAATAATTTCTTGCAACACCGGAATCAAGTCTTTTAAATTTTGGCCCAAACTAAAATGCTTGAGTTCAAAATCCGTTTCACCCTTGGGAGGATCATCATAGGTAAATACAGTAGCGTCTAGGTCTGATGCTCCAACACTAATTCTTAAATAACTAATACCAACCCCATTTCCCTTGGTGCTAAATAACTCTCGCAACAATGATTGGCGTTGTTCTTTGGGTAATTGGTAGAGTAGCTGAGCAGACCCTCCAGTAAGGGTATAACCAAAACCATCAACGGTTTGAAAGCGCTGTTGCTCATCTATACTAATGGTGGGTAAATCATTAGCCATGGTTTGCACATTTGTTTTCCCTTCTTGTAAAAGTGCAGATTGATCTGCAGTAGTTAACCAAAAGGAAACAGGTGTTGCTTGTTGTGCTTTTGCTCCTGTAGAAAGGAACAAACAAAATAGAATGGTTTTAATCTGCATCTTATTTTATTAATTGAAATGGGGGTTCTCAGATAGATGCTGTTTCATGGGCAAGCATTATTGTTTTGAAATTACAGAAAGCCTTTGGAATAAAATTGGAATTCATGGAACTGGGGGCATTCAAAAGAAACATATCAAAAAAATATTACGCCTTTCAACAAATTCCTTTTTATATTTATATACTTGACAAACTTAAGCCTCAACTATGCAAACACAACAGCTGCATTTTGTACACAATGAATGGAAAACCAAACATGCTAGTTCCGGATTTTCTGCCAAGGAAGCCCAATTGGTTACTTTATTTGGTGCTAGAGAAATGCTAGAAAAGCCTGAAATATTTGAATACGTAGCGTCTCAATACCCCAATGCACAAATTGTTTCCAGTTCCACTGCCGGAGAAATTATCAATGAAGAAGTTTTTGATGATTCTGTTATTGTAACGGCCATGCAATTTGAAAAAACCAAGGTTAAGGCCATTAAAACTTCTTTTGGCGAACAAGCCAATAGTTTTGAAACAGGCAAGTTCTTGTACAATAGCTTAAATGAACCTGATTTGGCGGGTTTGTTTATCCTGTCTGATGGTACGCAAATCAATGGTAGCGAATTAGTTAGTGGATTAAATCAGGATAATGAAAAAGAGATTCCTATTACAGGTGGATTGGCTGGCGACGCAGCTAGATTTTCCAAAACCTTGGTAGGATTGAATGAACCAGCAGCTGAAGGTATTATTGTGGCTGTGGGTTTTTATGGCCAAAATGTACAAATTGGTCATAGTTCCTTAGGGGGATGGGATGAGTTTGGTAAGGAACGTGTGATTACCAAATCAGATAAAAACGTTTTACATGAAATTGATGGCGCTTCTGCGCTTGATTTATACAAAGAATATCTAGGCACTTATGCCGATGAATTACCCGGTTCTGCATTATTGTTCCCACTTTCGTTGAAATTAGAAGGATCAGAGCAAACCTTGGTAAGAACCATCTTGAATGTAGATAATGCCAATAAGACCATGACTTTTGCGGGCAATCTACCGGAAGGTTCTAAAGTGCGATTTATGAAAGCCAATTTTGAAAAGTTGATCAAAGCTTCCTCTACAGCGGCTGAAAAATCATTCCAGACCAGCAAATCACCGGACTTAGCCATCTTAATTAGCTGTGTTGGTAGAAAATTAATTCTACAAGAACGCACTGAAGATGAAGTAGTTGCAGCAAAACAAATATTTGGTGCAGATACTTGTATTACTGGTTTCTACTCATATGGGGAGATTTCTCCTTTTAATACCAATTTTAAATGTGAGTTACACAATCAAACAATGACCATCACTACATTTTCTGAGCAATAAGAAATAATCATATCTTCGAACCATCATCCAATTATGGGCTACCACAGCATTCTAGAAAAACAAATTCGCAAACTACTCCCTGAAAATTATCAGGTAGAGGCTGTGATGCAGGAATTGTTGAATACCATCAGTAGTAGTTATCAAGCATTTGATAGGGATAAACGTTTGGCGGATCATGCTTTTGAAATTAGTGAAAGAGAATACCAAAAAGTAAACGCGGACCTTCAAGCACAAAACGATATTAGAACAGCTTCTATTCTCAAATTGAAAGAAGCCATTAGATCTTTAGACCCAAGTAGGTCTTTTAGTTTTGATGAAAAGGATGAAGACTTAATTAGCATTATCTCATTCTTAGAAGAACAGATTGCTAGATCTAAGCAAATGGAAGCAGACTTGATTTTGGCAAAGGAAACAGCTGAAAAAGCATCTTTGGCCAAGAGTGAGTTTCTGTCTATCATGAGTCATGAAATCAGGACCCCTTTGAATGCCATTATTGGTACCAATAATTTATTGCACTATCAAGATCCACTTCCTTCTCAGAAAGAACTCTTGAATGTGATGAAGATTTCTTCTGAAAACCTATTGAGCTTAATCAATGACGTATTGGATTATGGCAAATTAGAAGAAGGAAAAATCATCTTGGCAGAAAGAGATATAAACCTCAAGCAATTTGTCAAAAATCTGCGTGCGGCGCATCGTTTGCGTGCAGAAGAACGTGGCAATAACCTGCGTTTGATGTTTGATGAAGATATTCCAGACTTTATTATCGGAGACGATATTCGTTTGGGGCAGGTACTTAATAACCTGATCTCAAATGCCATCAAGTTCACCAAAAAAGGAACTATTACTATTGAAGTATTGTTGAATAGGATTGCAGAAGAATGTGTTTATGTAGACTTTGCTATCATTGACACAGGTATTGGCATTCCTCCTGAAAAACAGGAACTCATTTTTGACCGTTTTACCCAGGCCAACAATAATATTACCAGGGAATATGGTGGTTCCGGATTAGGACTAACCATTATCAAACTCTTGTTGAAATTACAGAATAGTGATATCTACTTAGAAAGCGAGGCTGAAAAAGGATCCAGATTCTATTTTACACTCTGCTTCAAGAAAAGTGATGCCGTTGCCCAAGAAGAAAGCAAAACCATGCATGCAGATGCTCCAGATTTGGGGGGCCTACAAATTTTATTGGTAGAAGACGTGGAGTTTAACATTATGGTGGCTGAGAAAATGTTGCAGAATTGGAATGCCAAAGTTGAAATTGCTGGCAATGGACAAATTGCAGTTGAAAAAGCCAAAGCTTCTAAATTTGATATTATCCTAATGGATTTACAAATGCCCGTGATGGATGGATATACTGCAACCAAAGCTATCAGAGAATTTGACCAAGAAACACCAGTAATTGCACTTACTGCCTCTATTACCATTGATATTCAAGGAAGGGCAACCGAGTTTGGTATGAATGATTGTATCACCAAGCCTTTCAACCCAAGAGACTTGTTCAGCATAATTGCTAAATACACCAGCAAAGACAAATAGTCTTAGAACCAACCCCGTTTCTTAAAGGTATATAGCATATAGCCCGGTATCAGTATCATGAAGGTTACCGCTATAAAAAATCCATATTGATTGTGCAAAGTAGGAATACGATCAAAGTTCATTCCAAAAATGCCCCCAATCACAGTGGCAGGTGCTAGCAAACAGGTTACAATAGCCATTACTTTCATCACTTCATTCATCTTCAAGTTTACATTACTCAAATAGAGGTCCTGCAAGTTGATCATCATGTCTCGATAGTTCTCAGACAAATCCGTTGCTTGAATAATATGATCATGTACGTCTTTGAAATACTTGGTGGTGCGCTCTTCTAATAAATCACTATCACTTCTAATAAAACCATTGACCAAATCTCTCACAGGTACCACATTGCGTTTAAGCACAATCATTTCTTTGCGTAGGTTATTGATATCTGGCAAGGAACCCGTATTGGAAAAACGAATAATTTCTTCTTCCAGGTTTTCAATTCTTTCTCCTAATTGTTCCATGACCACATAATAGTGATCCACAATGGTATCTAGTAAAGCATAACAGAGATAATCTGGTTTGGATTGACGCAGTTTACTGGTAGGCAGTCTTAATTTCTCGCGAAGGTTGTCAAAAAGGTCTCTTTCTGCATCATCCTGAAAAGAGATTACATAGTCTTTACCCAAAAGAATACTAATCTGTTCTGTTTCTACGGTACCAGTTTCCTGATTAAAGTAGAGCATATTTAACAAACAGAATAATACATTGTCCATCTCGTCCATCTTGGGGCGTTGATCAACGCTCAAAATGTCTTCCACTATCAAGTAGTGAATATTAAAATGGTTACAGATTTTCTCTACTTCTTCTTTACGAATACCACCCACATTAATCCAAGTAAAATGTCCATTGTCTTTGTAATTAAAACATTCCCCTATTTCAGGATGTTCCAATTCTGAGAAATGGTCTGGTGAATAATCAAAGACATGGATATGGGGAGCAGGAACAGATTCGCGTTGAAAAGGAACCACAGGATTTACTTGAAATAGTTCCCTAGTTCTATCTAGGTTATGACCCTCCTTGGTTTTTGCAACCTTCTTATGTCTTTTGCTTGCCATTCATTAAAGTTAAATCAAAGGGGCATAGTTGCCAAGACCATTCTAATGCTGGCATAACTGATTCTATCTGGCAGGTTATCTTTTAATTGTCTCAAACTATTGGCGCCATAGGTATCAATGGCTGCTTTGATTAAGGCTTGGTGTTGACCAGATACAAAAGCATCCAATTTGAGCATGCCTTTATTAATGTAAAAAGATAAGTGCTCCGCAATAGTATTGGTAGAAAGGTTTCTGGCTTCAGCAATTTCTTCTATGGACAAACCCTTTTGATAATATTCAAAACTTAGTTTCTTGGTGTCGGTTTCTTTTTCCTTAACAGGTTTTGGCTTTTTCTCTTTCAAAGGCCCTTTTAAATGCATGCGCGTTGGAACTTGACCTGCAATGCAATAATCCTGAACCACTTCCAGGAAAGCATTCCCGTATTTTTCAATTTTAAAAACACCAAAACCAGAAATATGCTGTAGGTCACTGTGTTTGATGGGTAGATAAGTAGACAGTTCCATTAAAGTACTATCACTCAAAATAATATAGGGCGGTACATTTTCATCCTGTGCAAAACGGGTCCTGAGTTTTTTAAGGTCTTCAAACAAAGCTTTTTCATGGCTGGCTTTCTCATAGGTTTTGGTTGGTTCTTTCACCTGAACAGGTTGATTGGGTGCGGGTAATAGCACCTGTTCTCCATTGTATAAAACATTCCTACTTTTTGCTGTCAATTGCAAAATGGGATATTCTCCACTACTTTGTTGTAAGTATCCATCCTGCACCAATTCACGTAAATAATGCTGCCAAATCTCCTTACTCAAATCTTTTCCTTTGCCAAAAACGCTCAAGCCCTTGTGTTCGGGTTTAATTTTTTCAGCCATGCTTCCACGCAATACATCAATCACATAATTACCTCCAAAGCGTTCATTTAATCGGGTTACTGCACTAAGTAGTTTTTGGGCTGGGATGGTAGCGTCTATTAGTTCAGCTTTGTTTAAACAGGTATCACAATTGTCACAATGTTCCACTGTATTTTCTCCAAAATAATTGAGCAGGTATTTTCTGCGGCAACGTTTGGTTTCACAGAATTGCACCATCATTGCTAATTTCTGCATGAGTATGGCCGTCTGTTCTTCATTACCTTCAACTTGGGCAAAACTGCGCAGTTTCATAACATCGCCTTGGCCATAAAACAAAATGGCTTCGGAATCTAATCCATCCCTACCTGCTCTTCCCGTTTCTTGGTAATAGCCTTCTAGATTTTTGGGAAGGTCTGCGTGCACTACAAAACGCACATTGCTTTTATTGATGCCCATTCCAAAAGCAATGGTAGCCACCATGATGCGCACTTCATCTCTTAGAAACTGTTCCTGTCTTTTTTCTCTGGTTTCTCTTTCTAATCCTGCGTGATAAGCTGCCGCTTGAAAACCATCGTCACAAAGATCCTGTGCTAATTTTTCTGTTGACGCCCTGCTCAAACAATAAATAATACCCGCGTCTTCTTGGTGTTCCTGCAAATAAGCTACTAGCTCTCCATAATAACTCTGTTTGGATTTTACGGTATAGCGAATATTGGGTCTGTTAAAACTGTTTTCAAAAACAGGACAATCTTCTAAGTGTAACTGGGCAATAATATCATCCCGGGTTAGGGCATCGGCAGTAGCCGTAAGCGCAATCAATGGGGTATTGGGAAAATAATTTTTGAGCTCTCGTAAAACCCTGTACTCTGGTCTAAAATCATGCCCCCATTGACTAATACAATGCGCTTCATCAATAGCAAATAGGGAGACTTCTACCCCTTGTAAAAACTTGAGAAACTGTTTATCGGCACCAACCAAACGTTCTGGTGCAACATAGAGCAGTTTGAGTTCATTGTTCCAAACCTGTTGACTAATGGCAGCTTGTTCTGCCGCAGAAAGTGTACTATTTAAAAAAGCAGCTTTTACCCCGCTCACCAATAGCGCATCTACTTGGTCTTTCATTAATGCAATCAAGGGACTGACCACTACGGTTAGGCCTGGCAGACAAAGAGCCGGCACTTGATAGCAAAGACTTTTACCCCCGCCCGTGGGCATGAGCACCATGGCGTCACCACCTTCCAATACTTGGTTAATGATGGCTTCCTGGTTATTCCTGAAACTATTGTATCCAAAAATGTTTGCGAGTACCTGCTCAGGCGATGCTATTAATGACATGTGTTATTGTAATTCCCTGATCCAGATATTGCGGTAGCTGATTGGATTACCACCATCTTTTCCATGGTCTTGTAAGATGAGTGTTTCTTTTTCTTTATGCGCTGTGTATTTGGGTTGACCAATCCATTCAGTACCACCTTTAATAGCAACATGGTTCTGAACCAAGATCCCATTATGGAATACGGTGATATAAGCTGGTGTTTGCAAATTACCATCGGCATAAAATTGTGGCGCGTTAAACACAACGTCATATACCTGCCATTCTCCTGGTTTGCGACTAGCGTTTACTAAGGGAATATGTTGCTTGTACATACTTCCGGCCTGACCATTTACATAAGTGGGGTTCTCATAAGAATCCAATACTTGTAATTCATATCGGCCCATAAAGAAAATACCACTATTACCTCTACTCTGACTTGATCCAGCAATGGCTGTTGGTTCACGCCATTCAATATGTAATTGTATAGAACCAAAAGCTTGTTTGGTTTCTAGATTTCCAGTTCCTTTTACTACAGTAGTAGCGCCGTCTTTGTCAATTTTCCAAGTGGGTGCGCCACCATTTTCTTTTTGCCAGGCGTTCAGGTCTTTTCCATTCATCAGCACAATGGCATCAGATGGCGCTTCTCCAGCAAGTTTGCCGGGAGTTACTTTGGCGGGTACCGGTTCCCAGATTTCTGTTTTAGCCGCTTCTTTTTCCCTAGCAGATTGAATGGCTTTTTTCTCAGCATCTGTTTGGGCTTGGGCCAATGACATGGTTGCAAAAGCCGCAAAGGCAGTAATAGTCAGGAGGATTTTCTTATTTAGCATAACTTGAATTGTGCCAAAAATTAAGAAGATTTTCCCATATAGGCTCATCAAACTATTTGAGTAGTTCAGGATGGAATTTCTTTTCTCCAATTTTGAGCGCAATGGGTAAGATATTTTGTTTGGGTGGCAATGGACAAGTAGCATGTACTGTAAAAGCACAAGGTGGGTTAAAAGCCTTATTAAAGTCTATAACCGTATGACCCGTTGCATCAGGTTTTGGTACATATATAAATCTGCCATTAGGATAGGTTTCTTTTTCATTGGTTGCGTCTCCAAAAATCACAAACAATTCATCACCTCCTTCATCCAATGCATCTAATTTGTAGGTAACTCCATTTATTTGAAAAACCAATCTGCCAGGAGTAATCTGTGCCGATGTTTGACCTAGTACATTGGTGATCATTAAACGACTATCTACCGGTTTTTCCAAAATAGCATCCACACGGTATTTTACATTAATAGGAAAATAAGGAACCGATGTGAATTTTTTCAAAACAGGTGCATTTAAATCGCGCAAGCGAATCCCTATTTTATCTTCTCTTTTTATTAGGTTCCAACGCAGACTACCCAATGCAATTTGTGGCGCTTGTTTCTCAGTAGCTGAAAACATGATGGCTTCTTGAATCAGGCTATCCTTGATTTTGGTAGCAATGCCTTTTTGAGAAACCCAATTGACAGTTCCATTCTCCCAGTTAAAAGTACCAGCTTGATCGGGCATGTCTTTGTGTTGAAAAATAAGCTCATTGCTGAAAGCGGATCCAAATTTGTTTTTACCCGGACTTAACCAGAGCAAACCCACCAAGTTCACCCAACCATTTGGAGCTTTTAAATCCTGAATTCTTTTTTGGTGCCAAGCCACAATGCTATCCTGATAAGTGCTGGGCTTTTGAGCAAGCAAACACATGGGTATTAATAACACCAACAAAAGACTATATCTATTCAAGCATTTCATAACTTCTAGTTGAAGGGCAAAATAAAGGAAAATTAATTAGTGCACCAATTCAATAGGATAATGAGCTTACATGAAAGGAACCAAGGACCTACTCAAATCTTCAAATCGTTTAAAAGCTTCTTGGTATTCTTCTGCCACCGCTGCATTAGGTTGCAAAACTTGGTTAACTGGTGTTTCCCATTGGATGTTTGGAAATGCCGCTTGCATACCCAACATAAGCGCACCACGTGCCGATGCATCTCCATCATCATTTACCTCCACAGGTAGCTGAAACAAATTGGCCAGCATCTGCAACCAGGTTTGGTTCTGAATAAATCCACCGCTGGCCATGATTTTTTTTGGCTGCTTATTTAAGGGTAATAATTGAGCAATGGCATATAAATTAAATAAGACCGCTTCCATTCCCGCTCTAACCAGATGGGCCTGACCATGCTGTGGACCCATTCCAAAAAAAACAGCTTTTGCCCCTTCTTTCCAAATAGGGGCCCGCTCCCCGCTGAGATAGGGCAAGACCGTTAGACCATCAGAGCCGATGGCTATTAGATTGGCTTGTTCAAAAAAATACTTGGTGGTACCCTGATATTGAAAAAGCTTGGTTTGCATCCATTCCAATAATTGCGCACCATTATTTGAAGCTCCACCAACAAGGTATTGACCCTGAGTAATGGGATAACAAAAGCTCCGCATGCTTGCGTCTAGATGAATTTGGTCTTGTATGATTCTTACAGCTGCACTGGTACCAATGGTTATGGCCAGCGTACTTGCATCAACTGCATGGGAGCCTAGATTGGCCATAGCCCCATCACTAGAGCCCAAGACAATCTTAGTTGCAGTTAGTGAAAAGGCATTCCCTTCTAGTGCTGGTAAAATGGTTTTGGCATCTTTGATCTCAGGCAATTGCTGGCGCGATATCCCTGCCATGGAAAGCGCTTCCTCATTCCAATCAAGTGTATGAATGTTTAACAGACCCATGGCAGCAGCTACTGCATGATCCACCACCCAGCTACCCGTTAACTGGAATAAAATATATTCTTTAATGCCCACAAACTTGAAGGCGCTTGCAAAAACTTGCGGTTGATGTTCTTGCAGCCATTTGATTTTGCAAAGGGGTAGCATGGCGTGCATGGGTACCCCAGATTGTTGGTACCAATCATTGATAGATGTATTTACTCTAAATGCTTGGGCAATACTTGCTGCGCGATTGTCTGACCAAATAATAGATGCTGTTAACGGATTTCCAGCTGAGTCTACAACCAATAAACTATGCATGGCCGTACTAAAACTAATCAGCGCTGGTGTGGCATTCAAGGTTTTTGTCAGTGATGCCAAACAAGCTTTCACGGCTGCCAAAACAGTATTGGGATCTTGCTCGGCCCATCCATTTTCGGTTTGATTAGTAGCATAACTAATTTGCTCCTTGGCCAATAATTGACCACTAGCGTCAAATGCCAGGACCTTAGTAGAGCCTGTGCCAATATCAATCCCTACATAATATTGCATGGTAGAGAATTAGTCGTTTGCCTTTACTACTGCGTGACCACCAAACTCATTTCTTAAGGCAGCCACAACTTTACCAGAAAAAGTATTTTCCATTTGAGATCTGTAGCGCATCATTAAAGAAAGCGCAATCACGGGAGTTGGAACACCCAAATCCAAAGCCGTATCCAAAGTCCACTTACCTTCTCCGGAGCTATGCATCACACCCTTAATAGCGTCTAAGCCCGGGTCTTTTTTAAAGGCATTTTCAGTGAGCTCCATTAACCAACCCCTGATCACTGAACCATTATTGAACAAATGTGACAATGCAGCAAAATCATATTCGTAATCAGAACGCTGCAACACTTCAAAACCTTCAGCTATGGATTGCATCATCCCGTATTCAATGCCATTATGAATCATTTTGGCAAAATGACCACTACCCGATGGGCCAGTGTACAAAGTACCACCTTCCACAGAAATGGCGTCTAGCAAAGGTTTTACAACTTGATAGGCGGCTGGGTCTCCACCAATCATGGTGCAAGCGCCTTGCAAAGCACCACTGGTGCCGCCACTGGTACCACAGTCTAAATAATCAATTCCAAGTGCCGCCAATACCCCATTTCTGCGAATGCTGTCTTTGTAAAAGGAATTACCACCATCAATCAAGATGGCGCCTTTTCCCAAACTAGGTGTGAGTTGTTCTATAACGGCATCTACAATAGGACCCGCAGGCACCATTAACCAAATGATTTGTTGTCCTGTAAATTCAGTACAAAGATCTTCTAGATTGGCAACGGGTTGCATACCAGCTGCTGCTGCTTTTTGAACTAGGGTAGCATCTTGGTCAAATGCTATCACTTGATGACCTTTTGACAAGATATTCAATCCTAAATTGAAACCCATTTTACCCAATCCTATAATGGCTATTTGCATTTTGAATGTTGTATTTGATTAGAATCTATTCAAACTTAAAACTAATAAAAATTAAGGGCATTCCTTTTGAACCTTACAAGACTCAGATGTTTTAATTTTAATGCATCATGAAAGCGGCCAGTATACAGGAAATCAAAGCGGAATTACAAGCAAGCAATCTAGCGAGGCTCAGAGAGCTTTGTTTGCAATTAGCTAAATTCAAAAAAGAGAATAAGGAATTACTCACTTATCTGCTATTTGAATCTCATGATCAAGAAAGCTATATAGCTGAAGTAAAGGAAGAGATTAATGAAGGATTTTTAGAACTTCCTAAGTCCAATATTTATCTGACCAAGAAAGCCCTGCGCAAAATTTTACGCATTGCCGGTAAACATATTAAATACATGGCTAGCAAACAGGGTGAGGCCCAAGTGCTCCTGCATTTTTGTCAAAAACTAAAAGCATCGGGCATTGCTTACCACAAATATCCTGTCTTGAATAACCTCTACCAGATGCAATTGAAAAAAGTAAACAAAGCCATTGATGGCATGCATGAGGATGAACAGTATGATTATGTAAAAGAGATGGCTACGCTTTAATCAGTAGCTATCGCGCCAGCAATTAAGACTCTTCGTCAAAATAGAGTTTGTAAAAATGCTTGCCACTAAACTCGTCAAAACCCTTTTCTATCAAGTCTTTGCGGCCATGGATATAGACATGAAAGTTCTTGTCCAGTTTTAAAATACTCTTGAAAACCCGCTCCTGTTTTTTTACTGCTTTTAAATGAATATCAAATTCGTCTTCAATATTTACCTGACGTGCAATTTCATAAGTCTGTTTGTACTGGGTAAAAGTTTCTATCATTTCTGGATGGTGCAACACTTCTTCTGCAAACTCCTCCATTTTAAATGCTTCTTTGTTTTTAAAATAGTCCATACTTCTATTGAGTAGGTCTATCTGGTCTGATTTGTTTACCTCAAACTTTTCCTGGAGCTCATTGCTGATAAAGAGTTTGCACATACCCATGGCAGCATCGGTATGATAATAACTATTGGCGCTTGGTGCCACTTGCAAAAAGTCTTTGATCCAATACTGGGCGTCTTGCTGTTTATTGGTATTGTCTACCACACAAACCACGTATCCCTCAGACTGGTTTTTTCTAAAGATGAGACAACCTTTGTCTAGTTTATTAATATTCACCCCGTCTTCTGCAATCACCTCCCAACTCTGTCCATGGGGGAATACTTTTAGAAAAGTTTCCTTGGTTTCACTCTTAAAAATGCCAATGGCGTCTACATATTCAGTTTCAAAAGGAACATTGCTAAAATGCGCCAAATACATTTCTCCCTCCTTGACCTTACTATGGGTACTCTTGCTATAAAGAAACTGCGCCAGCTGTACAGACTGCTTAGAAAACTGCTTGTTGTCTTCAAAAATGGCCTTCACGTATTGGTACACTTCATTGAGATCCAAACTACTAATATGGGTAAAATGGTACTGTTCTTGCTCATTAAAAGCCCCCAAAAAGTATTTTGTCAGCATCCCTTGCACAATGGGATCATTGAGGGTCAATGGGTTGGCAGAAAGGCCCAAAGCCTCGCCCCTGCTTGGATTTCCCACTTTGTGAACTATTACCTGATTTAATTGAACGCTGTCTATTCCTGTCATGATACAGCGAAGATATTTAAAGGAAATTCGTTTTTCGGCCATAAATAGCGCACCTTTGCAATAATATTGACTGGCGAACCCAATTTGGGACTGCTTTCTACCTCATTAAACCATTATTCGATTATGTACACCCAGATTTGGAGCAAATACCTGCCGATTATCAAAATTTTGTTGAAGCGTTCTGCTAATGGTAACCAAACCTTAGACTTGAACCGTATTGATTTTGAGCGTGCCGGTAGCGGACGTAAAGCAGGTTATAAGTTTCTAATTGAGCTTGTAGGTGGTAGAACACTAAATGTATTGAGCGGGATTCCTTTAGCCAAAGACTTGGCCGATGTGTTATTGGCTGATGCTGGGATCCGTGAAATCCTGAACAAGGGTAATTATGAAGTGGCTTTGAATACCCGTTTCCAACTCAGCATTAAGAATGTGACTCCTGCGGATCATGTTCCTGCTGAACCTAAAGAAGATTAATGCGCGCCTTTGGCGAAGTCAAAAGTCAAAATTAAAAAGTCAAAAAAGCTTTAAAATAGTCCACCCGTTTTTCATTCAGAGAAACGGGTGATTTTTTTTCCGTCATACTTATAGAGGCCTGTATTTCTAGTACCAATCCAAATATTCCCCTTTTTATCTTGTAGCATGGAATGAACAAACTCTTTTCCCATGCCCTCTGCTGTAGAAAAATTGACAAAGTTCTTGCCATCATATCTCCAGATGCCATCCTTGCTTTCATAATTTTTATCTCCTTCGTTTCCACAAAACCAAAGATTTCCGGCAGCATCACATAGCATCACATTTCCAATATCAGTTCTCAAGTTGAAAATGTTGAATGCTTTTCCGTCATAGTAAAAATTGCCTTTTAGTCTACCACCAAACCAGATCCAACCCTTCTTATCTGGAACTATATACCTTATCCAACTGTCTCCATTGGGTTTGACGCTTGTAACGGACTTTCCATCAAAACGGCAAATACCTTCCAAACCTGGGGGCATTCCTGAAGCAAACCAGAAAATCCCAAGCTTATCTTCATAGAGATAGTCCACCATTTTGAGGGTAAGGGATTGTGGATTTAGGACCTGACCTTGCTTCAAAAAACGAGAAAAGGATTTTCCATTATAACAAAAAACGCCATCTCCCGAACCCAGCCAAATTTTCCCCTTGCTATCTAGTAACATGCTCCAGATAGCATTTTTAGAAGAGCCATATTCATTAGTATCAAATCCTAGACTGCCTTCTAAGTTTACTGTGCTAATGACTTTCCCATTAAACATACACAGACCAGCATCGGTACCTATTAAAATATTCCCTTTTTGATCTTCCAATAGAGACCAAATGGCATTGCTCTTTAAGCCATGCTTTGTTGTAAAATTGACAAATTGCTTTCCGTCATATTTATAGATCCCGTCACCGGAAGTGCCAAACCAAAGATTACCATCTTTGTCTTCCAGCATACAATGAATATTATCAGCCATTGCTTGCACCTGATTAGAGAAATGATTCTTGACTAGTTTGGGAGCCCCAATTAAGGATTTATTTAATTCTGAATTGGCTGGTTTTCCATCTTGATTAGACTGGCCAATGCAGGAATAAAAATGGGAAAATAACAGGAAGAAAATGGCCAATCTTAGTTTCATGTGAATCTCTATTTTTGGAAATTAGTTTTAAGAACAATCACTAGGATTTTAATTTAAGCGCTAATATCAGTTTTTCCATGACTGATTTGTCAAAACCCATCTTTTCAAAATATTCAAAATCTTGTAGCAAATTCTTTTTAAGTAATGAACTGTCCATATTATTTGTAGCCAAATAGCTTTGATAAACAGTTACTGCTTTTTGAAAATCTTGATTCCATAAATATGCGTGTGCTAAGTTTAACTGCACTGAAATATCTTGTGGTTCAAGTATCATGGCCCTTTGCAAATAAGGGATAGCTGTTTGAAACCGCTTTGTCTCAATCAGGTGCCAAGCATAGCTATTTAATTGACCTTCATTTGTTTTAATGGTATCTAGATTTGTTAGTTTTTGCGCTGGACTAAACTCCTTGCCATTGACTTTTCTTGCAAAACCTATGACAGTTCCATTCAAATTGGTTAAAAAGGATTTTTCAGCAAGGAATTCCATGTTTACAAAATCCTTCTCTGAAGTAAAATACATTTTTACGTCTTGACCTTGTGTCCAATAATATAAGCCATCTTGTTTTTTTGTTACTTCTGCCAAAACTCCATCGTATAAATAACTGCCTACATATTTAGCAGCTACACTATCAGAAATTTGAATGGTATTGATGTTTTGTGGTTTATCAAATCCCTTCCAGTCATATACGTTTGCTACACTTGACAATAATTCCAGTATAATTTCTCCGTCATCAGAATTTACAAAAACAATCATCCCGTTTCCAGCTTCTAGGCTTCCATAAAACATGCCTCTAAAACCTTCATTGGCAGCATCATGGAAAAAATATCGTTCCCCATTTTTTTCTAAAGTAAAGACACCCATTGCAGCTGATTGGTCAATAAATGGAGTAAGGTGCAAACGGGTCATTTCTTGATTAAGGAGTTTAGAGGATCTTCCCTTATAGGACAGTTGTGTTTCTATCAGATACTTTGCAAGTTCTGTTGGCGTAGTCCATAATCCCAAGGGTGCTTGTTCCGGATAGATTCTAAAAGTAGCGGCAACTGTATCGCCATTTTTAGTGTACCCAGTGGCAATTTTATTCAACACTTGTTTGGTTGGGGGAGCAGCACTGTAAAAACTATTCAGCATTCCAAGTGGTTTTAGCACCCTATTGTACATGAACTTTTCATAGGATTGATGACTATTCTCCGTGAGTATCAACTGAGAAATAATGGTTCCGCCACCAGAATATTGAAATTGCAGACCCGGCTCAAATAAGGACCTCACAGCAGGTGTGTTTGCTGGTGCTTTCCCGTCTAATATTTCTGGAATGGTTGGTAGTTGATCATTAGGGTTATACCCAGGAAAACCTCCATAAACAGACAATCCCCCAGTATGACTTAATAAATGGGCCAGGTTGATTTTTTTTCCTTTTGACAAACTATCATAGGGAAATTTCCATGATGTCAAATACTCGTTGATATCCTTATCTAGGCTCAACTGTTTTTCTTGAACCAATTTTAAAACCCCCAAAGCATTTAAGGTTTTACTGATAGACCCTGGCTTAAACAAAGTATTGGTAGTTACGGGTCTTTTTTCTTTTTCATTTGCCCAACCATATCCTTTAGCCCAAACCAACTGATAATTATTAATCACTGCTATGCTTAAGCCCTTTACATGATAATGACGCATCCTATCCTCAAGGTTATAGGGTTTGCCATTTAATATAAGTCTTCCAGCAAGGTTGTTTTCAACTTGCTTTATCTGACTGGCAATTGTTTGAGATTGGAGTTCATCTATCAATAGAGTGTTGAGTAGTAAATAAACTAGTATCAATAATCCAGCTTTGATCATTCCTAATTGTTTTTATTAAAACTAGTTGAATACAAAAAGCGGGAACCTGATAAAATGTAAAATCTTGTAAAACCAATGTAAATTGATTATCGATGGAGATTTTATGAACTATTTTGCGCCAATGAAGCCTTTGTCTTTATTTATTTCCGTTTCTGCATTATGCATTATTGTGTTGTCGATTTTCTTCATTCAGTCAAAAAATGAACAGGCAGAAAAACATAAAGTGTTGGTCTTACGAAATATTGGACACCAGATTTTACTTCATGCAAAAGATTCTAACTCAATAGTTTTACCCATACAAAAATTAGATAATCTTACTTATCAGATTTCCTTTCAACATTCATTTGCCTTTATCCCTGATAGTTTGATCAGTTTGGTTCAATTGGAATTGAAGAAATCCGATTTCCCTCAAAATTATTATGTTAGTGTCATTGATTGTCAGCAACAATCAACCATCTATGCATTTGAAATCAATGCAAAATCGGGGAATTTAACTCCTTGCACCGGTAGAAAACAGGGCAGTGGCTGCTATTTGATTCAAATTAGTTTTGACAATTCAAATCAAATGCAACTTTTGGCAGGGGTTGGATTGGCTTGCTTATTACTTGTTTGCGGCTATTATTTTTGGAAGAAATTTACATGCTCCCAAAAGAAAACTTTGGAACTAGATACTGTTGAAACTAGAAAGATTGGGAAATTTTCTTTTTATCCTAGCAAACAAATCTTGCAAATTGAAGACAAGCTTATCCAATTGTCTGAAAAAGAATCAAAATCCTTGCTCATTTTTATGGATCATGTAAACCAAGTAATTGAAAGAGATAAACTAATCAAAGAAATTTGGGAAGAAGAAGGAATTATTGTTATTAGTAGAAATGTTGATGTATTGGTTTCCAAACTACGAAAGAAATTAAGCGATGATCCCAATATCAAATTCACAAATATTCCCAACAAAGGCTACAAACTTATTATAGAATAGGATTACAGTACTGTTTTAAAAGGATTGTTTTATAAACTGTGGGACTGTTTTGGGATTGTTTTATAAACTGTGTAAGTGAGGGATAGGTAGTGTGCATCACAACTTATCCCTCACTTCTCGTTCTTATTCACTTCTCATTCCTCACTCCTCACTTCTCATTTCTCCTCCTCTCTTCACTCTTCACTTAAAGTGTAGCCAGATCAATCACAAAACGATATTTCACATCGCTTTTGATCACGCGCTCATAAGCTGCATTAATATCTTTCATGGCCACCATTTCAATGTCAGAAACAATATTGTGTTCAGCGCAATAGTCCAACATCTCTTGGGTTTCTTTAATTCCCCCAATCATAGAACCAATAATACCTCTGCGCTTACCTACTAATTGAAAAGCTGATATTTTGCTATCCTCTGGAGGCAGTCCTACTACCAACATTTTTCCGTTAACGCTTAACAGGTTCAAGTACATATTTACGTCATGGGGTGCGGCCACTGTATTAAGGATAAAGTCAAAACTATTAGCTGCTTTGGCCATTGCTTCCTTGTCAGATGAAAGTAAGAAATGAGTAGCACCCAGTGCTTTTGCATCAGCTTCTTTAGAGGGGCTAGTGCTAATCATAGTTACTTCTGCCCCAAAGCTAGCGGCAAATTTCACACCCATATGACCCAAACCGCCAAGACCCAAAACGGCTACTTTGTGACCCTTGCCAACGCCTGCATAACGCAAAGGTGACCAGGTAGTAATTCCGGCACAAAGCAGGGGAGCTACAGCAGCTAGTTGTTCTTCTTTAAAATTACCCACGTGCAAGGTATAGTGCTCGTCTACCACAATCTTGTTGGAATACCCTCCAAAAGTGGGGGTTTTACCATCACGCTCATAGCCATTATAGGTTCCTGTCATACCCTCGTCACAGTATTGCTCTAAATCATCTTTGCAACAAGCGCATTTTCTGCAAGAATCTACAAAAACACCTACTCCGGCCAAATCGCCTACTTTGAATTTGGTCACAGCTGCACCAACTTCAGTTACCCTACCCACAATTTCGTGTCCGGGTACAATGGGATAAATTGAGGGGCCCCATTCGCTACGGGCCATATGTATGTCTGAGTGGCAAACACCACAATACATAATGTCTATTAAAACGTCTTTATCGCCAACGGCCCTTCTGCTAATGTCTAAAGGGGCAAGCGGACTGGTTTTGTCTAAAGCTGCATAAGATTTAACTGCTATCATTTTGTTATTTTGAGTCATTGAAATTAGGTTATAAAATGCCAAGGCGGCAAAACTGTAGCAAATAACAAATTCTGTACTAGAATGTTGTAAGATTTTACGAAATCGATTTTGGAAATTTGACTTATAAAAGAGAAGCTTTTCAATTTAAAAAAACAATGATAACTTTAGGCTATGCGTCCCAAACTGAAAAAGAAAACCAATTGGTATCCCCTAATTACCATTTTCCTTGCATTAAGCATTCTAATTGGCTTTTATGTTAAAACCACTTATTTCACACCCAAAGAAGAAATAGTAGAGGTAGACGAAACTAAGAAAACAATTAGTACTACTCCAAGTACTGAAATTGCAAAGGACGCCAGCACTTCGGATAAGAATCTTAACTATAGAAAAAATTGGAAAGAATTTATTTATCTAGCGCCTTTACACAAAGACGTGGAATTTACACTCACAGAAGATGAAATGGTTACTAATCTAACCATTCCAGTTGTGAACAAAACAGAGTATCCTATTGAGTCCATGACAATTAAAGTGTTCTATATTAATCCTAGTAATCGCAATACCGTAGACACAAGGGAATTTGAGATTAAGAATATTCAACCCAATAATAGGATCAGTTTTAAAGGACCAGAAAATAGTATCAAGGGAGTAACAGTGATCTGTGATATTATCAAAATAAGATCCAATAATTTTAGTTTTTGCTTTGATCAGGATTTGTTGAAGGATTCGCAAGTGAAGGGTGGTTTCAGTGGAGACCCCAATGACCCATGGCATTGTAAATGATTGCTTTATAATAAACCACCCTGCTACCATGAGAAAGTTCTCTTTGCTTTTTGCTGCCCTGCAGCTAATGCTTCTTTGTGTTCAAGCCCAAGTGCAAGTCAGTTCCTTATTAACAGAAAACAAGTCTAACCCCATTGGTTTGGGTACCAAATCACCTAGGTTTAGTTGGAAAATTGTTTCTGACAAACGTAGTACGGTTCAAAGCGCTTATGAAATCAAACTCTATTCAGACAAGGATAAAAGTTCCAATTGGAATACTGGGAAAGTAAATTCCAATCAAAGTGTGCAAGTAAATTATGCTGGACCAGCACTTAAAAGCAATAAACGTTATAGTTGGCAGGTACGCAGTTGGGATCAAAGTGGAACACCCTCTGCGTGGAGTAGCCCAGCCAGTTTTCAAACAGGTTTGTTAGAAATTTCTGATTGGACGGCACAGTGGATCAAAGCCGGATTTCAAGAAGATACCATTCAAAGACCTAGTCAATTATTTAGAACTTCATTTCAATTAAAAAAAACGGTACAATCGGCCACAGCCTATATTACCGTGCATGGCATGTATGAAGCAAGTATCAATGGCCAACGTATGGGCAATGACTATCTTACACCAGGCTGGACTTCTTATAACAAAAGAATTCAATACCAAGCCTACGATGTTACTGGGATGCTTACCAAGGGTGAAAATGCCATTGGAGTAACCATTGGCAATGGATGGTATAGGGGCAATCTTGCTTGGGGTAATAACTATAATATTTATGGCAAAGAATTGGCCTTACTTATGCAGGTAAATATTGTCTATACCGATGGCAGCAAAGAAACCATTGCTTCTAATCCTAATTGGAAATCCAATACTGGGGCCATTCAATACGTAGAGATCTATCATGGTGAAACCTATGATGCTAGAAAAGAACACATTGGTTGGACCAAGGCCGGCTTTGCAGACAAAGATTGGAAGGGAGTCACAATTGCCAATATTTCACTTAAAGAAATTGTAGCTACAGAAAATGAACCCGTGAAAAAGCAAGAGACTTTTCCTGCATTGAAAATCTTTACTACACCAAAGGGAGAACAGGTAATTGATTTTGGACAAAACTTAGTAGGTTGGGTTGTCATCAAAGCAAGAGGAAACGCCGGTGATCAAATCAAAGTATCGCACGCAGAAGTATTAGACAAGTATGGTAATTTTTATACAGAGAATCTGCGCGCTGCCAAATGTGAGAACAATTATATTTTAAAAGGCGGTGGAGAAGAAATATTTGAACCGCATTTTACCTGGCAGGGTTTTAGGTATGCTAAAATTGAAGGCTATCCTGGCAAATTAAGTCCAGCTGATATTAGTGCTGTGGCTCTCTATTCCAATATGCCTCTCACCGGAAATTTTGAATCTTCTCATCCGCTAATCAACCAATTACAACACAATATTCAGTGGGGTCAGAATGGTAATTTCCTAGACGTTCCTACGGATTGTCCTCAGCGTGATGAGCGCCTTGGTTGGACTGGAGACGCACAAGCTTTTTCTAGAACCGCTTCTTTTAATAGAAACGTGAATAGCTTTTTTGCCAAATGGTTAAAAGATGTAGCTGCAGATCAGTTACCCAATGGTAGTGTACCTTTTGTAATACCAAATGTATTGGGAGCTAGCTCTGCTGGTGCTACGGGCTGGGCCGATGTGGCCACCATTATTCCTTGGAATATGTACTTGGCTTATGGAGACAAGCGCATTTTGGAAGACCAATATCCAAGTATGAAAGCCTGGTTGGGCTATATGCAAAAAGAAAGCAAGAACAATTTGTGGAATACTGGTTTTCACTTTGGAGACTGGTTATTCTATAGACCATTTGATGATAATGACGGACGCGCTGCCGTAACGGACAAATATTTAATAGCCCAGTGTTTCTATGCCCATACTACGCAACTATTAATCAATGCAGCCAAAGTTTTGGGTAAGTCAGAAGATCTGCCTGCTTACGAGAAATTATTGGCCGATGTAAAAGCAGCTTTTCTTAGAGAGTACGTAACTCCTAATGGCCGTTTGGTTTCTTCCACCCAAACAGCTTATGTATTGGCTTTAAATTTTGACATGCTACCAGAAAACCTGCGTGCTAAAGCGGCAGAAAAACTGGTAGAAAATGTAAAAAGTTATGGCAATCATTTAACTACAGGGTTTTTAGGAACACCCTATCTGTGTGAAGTATTAACTCGATTTGGACAAACAGAAACTGCTTATCAATTATTGTTACAAGAATCTTATCCATCATGGTTATATCCCGTGAAAATGGGATCCACTACCATTTGGGAAAGATGGAATGGGATTAGAACTGATAGTAGTTTTGAACCCGCTTCTATGAATAGTTTTAACCACTATGCTTATGGCGCCATTGGAGACTGGATGTATAGATCTGTAGTAGGTTTGGATACTTATGAAGATGGTGTGGGTTATCAGCATAGCAAGATCCAGCCCCATTTGGGTAAGGGTCTCACACATGCATCTGCTAGTTTGGAAACCTATTATGGAAAGCTTGCTTCAGGTTGGAAAATCAATAACGGTATGATTGAATGGAAAGCAACCATTCCAAGCAATACAAGAACAACGGTCATCTTGCCTGCGGCATCTGTAGACGATATAAAAGAAAATGGTAACGCAATAGATGCTAGTTATAAAGCAGTCAAAAATGCAGATGGCACTGTGACCTTAGAATTGGGATCAGGCGAGTATCAATTTCAAATCAAGCAAGCCGCTAAATAAAGTAAACTACTAATGAACTACTGGAAAAAAACCATCGCAGCCCTGCTGCTGTTTTGCTGCGCGATGCCTTTTAAAGGCAAGACCCAAGAACCAGATCTGGAACACAAACAATGGCCAGCCTTTTGGATTGGATTACCTAATTCTGGAGATGGTTATGGTGTTTATTTGTTTAGAAAAGATTTTCAACTAGACAAAGCGGTGGGTAAATTTTTGGTGCATGTAACGGCTGATAATAGATACAAATTATTGGTAAATGGACAAATGGTTTCAGTTGGGCCTGCTCGCAGCGATATTCAACACTGGAATTATGCCACCCTTGATCTTGCGCCTTATTTAAAACAGGGAAAGAATAGTATTGCTGCAAAAGTTTGGAATGAGGGTGCTCACACTCCAGAAGCACAGATCAGTTTTCATACCGCTTTTTTATTACAGGGTGTTGGAGATCAAGCATCATTAATTAATTCCAATAATAGTTGGTGGTGCAAACAAGACAGTGCTTATAGTCCGTTACCTGTTACTATGAGAACTTATTATGTAGCGGGTCCGGGAGAGTCCATAGATTTTAACAAACAAGTCAAGGGCTGGGAAACAGGAGCATTGGATACTATGCAGTGGATGCATGCCACAAAGATTAGAAATGCTATTCCAAAAAACATTTATAAACTAGACATGCCAGTTGGATGGGCATTGATGCCTACAACGCTACCTGAAATGGCTTATGTTCATCAACGTTTTTCTACTGTTAAAAGAGATGGCGGTCTAACTATACCTGCTAGCTTTCCTGCTTCTAAAACAACTCTGACCATTCCTGCTAATAAAACCATTAGCATTTTATTGGATCAAGGAAACTTAACCAATGCCTATCCTGTTTTAGAATTTGCAAAAGGAAAATCAGCCAATATTAAATTGGGATATGCGGAAGCATTGTTTACCCAATATCCTCAAAAAGGTAATAGGAATGAAGTGGATGGAAAAACATTTATTGGAAGAGAAGACCAATTAATTTCTGATGGAACGGAGGGCCAAGTCTTTAGTTCTTTGCAGTTCAGAACTTTTAGATATTTATTGTTAACGGTGACTACTAAAAATGAGGCTTTAGAAATCAAGGATCTTTATAGTTATTTCACAGGTTATCCATTTGAACGCAAAGCCCAATTTGCATCCAGTAATCCCCTCTTTAATCAGATCTTAGATATTGGTTGGAGAACTGCCAGACTCTGTGCTTGGGAAACTTATATGGATTGTCCTTACTATGAGCAGTTGCAATATATTGGAGACGCGCGCATACAAGCCATGGTTTCTTTATACAATACGGGTGACGATAGGTTGGTGCGTAATGCACTTACCCAGATGGATAATTCACGCATCTCTGAAGGTCTTACTTATAGCAGGCATCCATCTCATACGCCACAATTGATTCCAACATTTTCGCTCTGGTATATTGCCATGTTGCGCGATTATTGGATCTATGGAAAGGATGAAAAATTTGTGAAAGAAAAATTAGTAGGCACAAGAGCTATACTAGATTATTATAGCAAGTACCAACTGGAAGACCATAGATTAAAAGAACTACCCTATTGGAATTTTACAGACTGGTGTACCACCAAGGGATGGGATGGTGGAAGAGCACCTATTGGTAAAGATGGTGCTTCTGCAGTGGTAGACTTTTTATTCCTTTATACATTGCAACAAGCAGCTTCTATGGAACAATCCATTGGTATGCCAGCCTATGCAACAAAATATCAGGAAGCCATCAAGGATTTACAAACGGTCATCAGAAAAAAATACTGGAACCCTACCAAACAATTATTTGCAGATAGGGCTGAACAAGACTTGTATTCACAACACGCCAATACCTTGGCTATTCTTACTGGAACCGTAAAAGGAGCAGAAGCAACATCTTTGGCAGAAAAAATGATGCAAGACAAAAGCCTAACAGAAGCCACTATCTTTTTTAAATACTATGTCTACCAAGCCCTGGTAGTTGCCGGCCACGGCGATGGTTATTTAGATTGGCTTGGCATCTGGAAAGAAAATATTCAACAGGGCTTGACTACTTGGGCAGAGATTTCAGATATCAACAATGCTAGATCAGATTGTCATGCATGGGGTGCAAGTCCAAATATTGAATTCTTTAGAACCGTCTTGGGTATTGACAGTGATGCACCAGGTTTTAAAAAGGTAAAAATTGTTCCGCACTTGGGTAAGGAAACCAAGATCAGTGGTAGTATTCCGCATCCTTCAGGAACCATTAGCACCAGCTACCAATTACAAAATGGAAAATGGGAAATTACCATTGAACTCCCCAGTCTTACCAGTGGTTATTTAGACTGGAAGGGTAAGAAAATAGCTCTTAAAGCTGGCAAGAATCAATTTCATTTATAGCTTATTATTCCATTTTATATATCCGTTAATACACCCTTTTTTCAAGTCAAAAAAAGGGTGTATTAACCCCCTATGGTTAATTGCAAAATATCAATGGCATTTGTATTTTGATGATGCATTGGCGTCCCTGGCTAATGGATCATTAAAGACCCGCCATGCCAATAACCAAAACACCAAATCAATACTTACAATTTAGCAGGGACCTGTTCTTTGTATTGAGAGGTATTTGGTTTTTATTGGTCTTTCATTTTTTAGCAGTATTAGCATTTCTGTTTTTCCCACAAGGAACTGATGTCTTATTGCTATTGCTAGAAAACAGTTTTCAGGTGGGCAATCCAGCTACACTTCTGTTTTTAATGATGGGCGTTTTCTTTTGGTCTATCTCTTCTGAATTTTGCTGCAGAATGCTGTTGTATATGACAGACAATTCAGGCCACTCACTCTCAATAGGGTCCGTAAAATCTAGAAAATCATTACAGGTGCTATTGGCAAAGTTTTGTTTGTACGCTCCTATACTCATCCTAGGACTAGGCTTAGTAAAAGCGTATTTTCAAAATCAGTCTGACAGTCATTTTCCACTTGCAGTATTATTGATGCTTTTAAGTTTATTAACTGCAGAATCTTGGTTACTCTTTCAACTCTATCATGCTAAAAGAAAAATCCCACTCTTTAGAAAATGGATGCGTTTAAGCGCAAAAGAAGCATATTGGACAGCCAAACTCTATGGTATTTTTAATTTATACAGAATTGATCTTCCAGCTAGCAGCCAGTTTATTAAAGGTGAACCTGTAACAAGAAATTCAATTGTTGAAAATGATCTTCCAAGAGAAACACCCCTAACCAATGGTTCATTTATCCCGGAAGGATTTGTTTTAATAGAACAGGGAATTTATCATCAACCTTATCCAACCCAAACTTGGGTCTATCAAATTCCCTTGTCTTTTTACCGTTGCTTGATTAAACAACTGCTCATACTTTCTGCTATTGCGCTATGTTTGATCATACTGTTCTCTCTAATTCCGCTTTACGCTTATGTATTGGTTGGTGCCGCTGCTCTTGTTTGCTGCAGCTTTGCTTGCTGGCAATTGGTTTATGTTTTTTTACATTTTCTAGACAAGGCCCAGCCCTTTGGTAAATTCAAATTTACCTATCGCTTATTTCTGATTGCTTGGGTATTATTTTGTTCTTATACCAACCAAGACCATCCTATTCGCATACTTAACAAAGAAAAACATGCAGCGCCACTAACTGTTGCGTCGCATTTTGAATCATGGGCTAAACAGATTGAATTAAACAGCGTTGCAGATAGTATTCCCATTTATTTGATTGCTGCCGAAGGAGGGGCGCTGAGAACTGGTGCATTTACTGCATTATTACTTTCAAAAATGGCTGATACGGACCCTAGTTTCTCCAAGCGGGTCTATGCTTATAGTACCGTATCTGGCGGGAGTCTTGGAGCAGGATTTTTTCAAAGTATCCAAGGCTTAAAAGACAGTTTGCCTGAGCATCTACTTAGTCCAATTAGTAAAGGTTTTTTTGAAATGGATTTTCTCTCTGCAACTACGGGTAAATTGGCTTTTGCAGAAATAGTACAATGCATAATTCCATGGCACCTACCTGTATTAGATAGAGCCATTGCATTGGAAGAATCTTGGGAAAAGGGTTGGGATGCTGCAACACAACATAGTATGTTAACAAATCAATTTACAAGAGAGATTCCTAGTTCTTATAAATCACCAGTGGTAATGTTTCAAACCGTTGAAGCAGAAACGGGTTTGCCCTGTGTTTGGAGCAACCTAGATCTGGAAGCTATAATTCCAGTTTCAAAAGATCGAGACCTTGCTAGGCGATATCCTATTCCTCTTGCATTAAGTACAGTGATCAACTTAAGTGCAAGATTTCCGCTGCTCTCACCTGCTGCTATGTTCTCTTCTCAAATTGGAGACAGCAAAATAAAGAGGCATTATGTAGATGGAGGCTATTTTGATAATAGTGGCCAAGAGTCTTTATTAGCGTTATTACACAGTCTTCCCTTTGAAGAACATCCCAGACTCCAACCCAAGATTCTCTGCTTCAATTTTTCTGATAAGGATACTAGTCTAAATAAGGGAATCCGTTTGGCAAATGAATTATCGGAACCTTTTTATGCAGCATATCAAACTAGGAATGCAAGAACGGCTTTAGCTATTAACAATTTAAATGAGTACTGTTTACAAAGGTTTGGCGCAACACATTTATTGCAATTAGAACTAACACTAAACACCAAGCATTTACCTATGAACTGGGTACTCTCACATACTGCCATGCAAAGAATGGATTCTTATTGCAATACAATGCTTAAACAAATCATTCCATTTATTTCTACACCAAAATAAAACAACATGAAAACCATTGTTATCCTATTTAGCCTATTTTCTTTATGGTTGTTTAGCTCTTGCGCGGGGGTTAAAATTTACAGTGATCCAGAACTAAGCAAGCCATCGGCCATTCGATTTCATTATCCCAAGCCATTTTTATTGGTTGAGAAAAATGCCAATGCCAATGGTGGTAAAAAAGCCAGCATTGTATACTTGCCAGATATGTCAGAAGCTTTTTATGCCAAGACCAAATCTGGTTTTGGACAAAGCGATTTGAAAATGGTTTTTGAAAACGGGTCTTTAGCTTCTTATGGAATTAGCACTGATACTAAAATACCTGAAACTATTACGGCTTTGAGTGCAGCATTGAATTCGGGTTTAAAATTTTTACCCAATATGAACGGAGAAGAGAAACCATTAAAAACAGGTGAGCCTGATTTTGAATTGTATGCCATTCAAATCATTGAGGGGAAGTTAGCATTGCGAAAACTAGAAGTGAAATTATAGCCGTCAAGATCTAAAATTGGACCAGTGATTGTGCTATAGCCATGAATCTTGCAACAAGAAAATTACTTGATCAAAAGCTTGTGGAATTTCTCCACTTCTTTTTTCTCTTCTGGGCTTAAGATTTGGTTGTTGCTAATTTTTGATTGTAAAAAAACAACCCTTTTATGTTGCGGGTATTTTGCAAGAATTTCTTTGATCCTGCTTTGCGTAGCTAGGTCCTTTTCTTCTAAGGGTTTTAAAGAAGCTGCTGGTGTTTTATCGCGGTTGGGTCTTTTAATAATCTCAGCTTCAAGGGTGGCCAACCAATTGGGAGGCAGGTCTGGAACTTTGGCCGCTTTTAAGTAAAGCCCTTCCATTTGTTTTTTGCTCAAAGAACCACGTTCTTCATATTGGTGCATGAGACTCATGATAAATAAAGCATCTGGATTGTGTTTGTAACAAGCATCCAGAATCTTATCAATAATATCTATACCAGGTTTTTTCTTAATCATGAAAGTGCAACAGCTTTGGGCTGTTGCACAAATTTAACCATTATTTGTTCCCAACTAGAAAGCTAGTGGTGGTCCAACTACTTGCATATCATGATCAGCAAAAATTTTGGCTCCTTGCTCAGGACTTGGCGCTCCTTTTAAGGAACCAAGAACTCTGAAAAAGTCTTCCATTTTGCCTGAGGGTTGAAACTGAAAATACATTTTCCCCTGTTCTGATAACTGAACCCAGGTATGAGCCACATTTCTAGGAAGAAAAATGGTGTCTCCTGTAGTTAGGGTAAATTGATCTTCTCCTACTTTGAATAAAAAGGAACCAGACATGATGAAAAAGATCTCGTCTTGATTAGGATGAATATGTAAAGGTGGACCCCCTTTTTCATTACCCGTATATTCAAAAATGGTCAGGTCTCCATTAGTGTCCTTGGTAGAAACCTTAATATCATTGGGACTTTTACCACCCAGCTTTGTTTGTTCTCCAAATCGGCTTTGACCTGATTTGACTACAAATCCTTTTCCTGTTCGGATGCTTTTAGTTTCTGATGAGCTTGCCTGTTGATTGGCAAAAGCTAGTACAGGCAGAGACAATGCTGCGGTACCGAGAAATTTTCTTCTTTGCATGATGTAGGTTTTGATGCCTTACAAAAATGCAACTGGTATCAGATGCTTTACTGGTAAAAAAACGACATTTTAATAGGTATCGGCTTCGCCAAACTGTCTTTCTGGTCCAGCCGAATCTAATAAGTGAAACTCTGTTGGGGTTTTTCCAGTAAACTCTTGGTATTCTTTTACCAAGTGCTGGTAATCATGATAACCACAGTGTATGGCAATGCTTAACCAATCTTTATCTGGAAATTGATTCTTCATTCTAAATGCGTTTTCAAATCTGACAAGTCTGCTGAAATACTTGGGAGTCACTCCCATTCTGTCTTGAAATTTTCTTTCCAATTGTCTATTACTTAAATAAGACTCCTTGGCTATCCAATCTACAGAAACCCCATCTTTCATGGTTAGCACTTGGTTGCTTACTTGATCTAAACGATGTGCTTCTTTTTGCTGTTTGACAGCAACCTGAGTAAGAAATTTTTCAACTACCTGAATCATGGTTTTGAAGTCAGGTGAATGATACAATTGTTCATTAACCTCTTTGATAAAGGATGGAAAAACAGTTTCTGCATCTAGGGACTGATTGGTGATTTCATGTGAAGGAATGCCTGTAAGCCTATACAATGCCCCTGGTCTAAATACTATTTGAAACACCAGGAAGTCCTTGCCTACGTATCGATTGGTCACTTCTTGTTGCTGTCCAAACAAGACCGATTTTAAATTCGTATGCCATTTTCCACTATCTGCATATTGCAGCTTTTCTGTATCTCTAGGATAAAAACTCAAACAATGTTCAGGCCTTGGCGGATAGCATTTGAAAGGAATGTTTTCAGGATGATCAAACATGAATTGCACAATCCGGTATACGCGCACGTATTCGGTTAGTTTGGGGCTTGGCTGGAATTCAGATAAAACCATTTGAGATGATCTATCTCCAAGTTAGTAAAATCAATTGGATTGTTTCTTACCCAAATGAATGGCCAATAACATGGCTTTGTCCATTTCCTGTGCCAAGATCTGACAATTAGGTTCTTTAAACATGGTATCATGGTTACCTGGAATATTGTGTACTTCTACCCCTTTTAGGGCGTATTTGCGCCATCCCAGAAAATCAAAATCGTCAACAAAATAAACGCGATCTAGGGCTTTAAAAAGAACCACTTTTTCATTAAATGGCTTCAGATTGTATTGAATCAAAGCATTGTGGTGTACTGCATTGATTTTGTCCATCATCAAATAATAACTATTGATTTCGGGGAATTCCGCCTTAGAACCTAGGTTAAAAAAAGCCCTGAATCTATTACTTAAACTAGTGAATTGATACCCCAATGCTTTGGTAGGATTGTCCATTATGGATTTTACTATCCATTTGAATTTAGGCCACTGACGCATCAATTTTCTGCGCAACTGTTTACTCCAGGTTAAGTAGTTTTCTGCATTGATCACATTGGTATCAAACAATCCAATCATCAAAACTTGTTTGTCAGCTGCTTTTAATTGCTTGGCCATTTCTACCGCTACATAGCCTCCAAAAGAATAGCCCGCAATGGCATAAGGACCATTTGGAAATTTAGCTACAATGGCTTGGTTATAATAAGCAGCAATGGCTTCAATAGAATCAATGGGGTCATACTTGCCATCCATACCCTTGGGTTGTAATCCATAGACTGGTTGGTCAGGATGAATGTATTTAGTCATTCCAATAAAACTCAATACATTCAAATTATCTCCATGAATCAAAAATAGTGGAGGCCTGCTACCACTTGCTTTTAGCGCTACCAATGTATGATAGGCTTCAGGGGTTGGATTTCCTTGAATTAGCTTTGATAGTTTTTCAATAGTGGCATGTTCAAATACAGAAATAAGGGGCAATTGCTTTCCTTTTTCTTTTTCAATCTTCACCATCATTTGAATGGCCAACAAACTGTTACCACCTAAATCAAAAAAATCATCCTTAATACCAATACTATCTAAACGCAATAAGTCTTGCCACAAAAGAGTCAGGTAGCGTTCCATTTCAGATGTTGGTGCTACATATTGATCCACTTGCGAACTAGTGATTTCTGGAATGGGTAACGCATTTCTGTCTACTTTACCACTGACAGTGTAGGGGAAGAAATCCATCATCACAAATGCCGATGGAATCATATAATCTGGTAACCTAGTTTTTAGTTCTTCCCTTATTTTATTGGTGGTTAAATATTTATCCGATGGAATTACATAGGCTACAATTCTTTTCTGATTGGTATAGTCTTCCCTAACCATTACTTCTACTTGCCTAACAGCAGTGATCTTGCTAATTATTACTTCTATCTCACCCAATTCAACCCGATTGCCTCCTCTAATTTTAACCTGTCCGTCCATTCTTCCTAAGAATTGGAAACTACCATCGGGGTTAAGACTAGCCAAATCGCCCGTGCGATAAACCCTTAGGGAACCTTTATAGGGATGCACCCATTTGATAAACCTTTCATTTGTTTCTTTGGTTTTATTCAAATACTCTAAAGCCAAACACTCCCCTTCAATTAGTATTTCACCAGGAGAGCCTTCCGCTACCTCGTTTAAATGTGGATCTACAATAAATAATTGAATATTTCCAATGGGTTTTCCAATAGTTGGAATGGCTGGCCAATGAAAGGCATCGCCCTTTAATTTTAATTCTGTTACCCAAACACTGGCTTCGGTTGGACCATACACATTCATGAGTGTAGTGTCTTTTAGTACGCCAAAAAAATGGGCTATTTGTGGTGTAATTCTTAGCAATTCCCCACCTGTAATAATTTCTTTAATAGATGTAGGATACAGTTCATAAGTAGCAGCGGTTTCTGCCAACATTTGTACCATGGCATAGGGCAGAAATAATCTATTGATTTTGTGTTCGTCAATATACTTTAAAAGATTTCCTGCATTTAGGCGATAGTTATCGTCAATTATATATAAAGTTCCGCCTGTTGATAGGGGCACAAATATTTCTTGAAATGCAGCGTCAAAACTCAAATGACAATACTGCAATGTTTTTACAGCTGCTTTGGCAAAACCATTTTTGATTTGCCAATTTATTTGGTTCAACAATCCTTGTTGAGGCAAACAAACGCCTTTTGGTACACCAGTAGATCCTGATGTATATAGAACGCATACTGTTGGATTAATAAACGGAATTAATCTATTGGGCAGTTGGTAAGTTTTATCTGAAACAATGCTGCTTAGTCCAAGATCTTGGAACAAATTTGATTCTGCTTCCTTACTAATACAAAATTGAATTCCAGAATCTTGTATCAATTGATCTAGTCGAAGTTTGGGATATTTTGTATCTAATGGTACATAGGCTTTTCTTGATTTAAGAATGGCCAAAACACCAATCACCATTTCTAATGAGCGGGTTGCACTGATACCAATATAAGCTTCTTGATAAGCCTGTTCTAGAATGGCTTTGGATAGGTTGTCTACCTTTTCCATCATCTGGCTATAAGTCAAACGCTGTTCACCATAAACTAAGGCACAAGATCCCCCATGCAAAAGAGACGCTGATTCCACTGACTGGTAAACAAGCATGGGAAATATTTTATGAGGAAGGACTTCACCAAAAGTAATTAAAAATAAATTAAAGAGATTGGGTTCGATTTAATATAAAATGTTATTCATCCTTCAATTGATATAACAATTTGTCTGGTATCTGTTTGCTAGCAGCAGCGCCCATTTTTTTGAGTTCTTCTACTTTTCCAATAAGATTACCTCTTCCTGAGCTCAATTGTTTCATGGCAGCTTCATAACCCGATTGCGCTTCTGCCATTTTCTTACCCACTATTTCTAGGTTTTCTAAAAACAGGACAAATTTATCATAGAGCAACCCTGCTCTTTCGGCTATCTCAACTGCGTTATTGGTTTGCTGGGTCACTTTCCAGATATCGGCAATGATTTTTAAAACAGCCAACAAATTGGTGGGGCTGACCAACATGATTTTTTTGTCATAGGCATTCTTCCAGAGCTGGGTATCTTTTTTAACAGCTTCTAAAAATGCAGGTTCAATAGGGATAAACAATAACACATAATCCAGTGCTTGTGCATATTTGGGATAATTCTTTCTACTTAAACCATCCATATGCGCCCGAATACTGGCTATATGTCTTTTTAAAGCTGCTTCTAGCAAAACAGGATCGGTTTCTGAACTGTATTCATCCCAAGCCACCAAACTAACTTTTGAATCAATGATAAGCTTTCTTTGATCGGGATAGAAGATGGTTACATCGGGCTGCAAGCCCCTACCGTTTTCATCTTTGATAATATTCCCTGCTTGGTCTTTGATGAATTCTTGCACTAGGTATTCCCTACCTTTTACCAATCCACTATGTTCCAAAATAGATTCCAAAATCATCTCCCCCCAATTACCTTGCATTTTATTGTTCCCTTTTAATGCGGTAGTAAGGTTATTGGCTTCTGTACTTACCTGTAAGCTCATCTGTACAAGGCGATCAATTTCTCTTCCAAGGGTGAAACGCTCCTTGGATTCCTTATCATAAGTTTCTTCTACCTTTTTTTTAAAATCTCCGAGTTCGGTTTTAAGTGGTTGCAGAATCTGGCCAATCTGTTCTTGGTTTTGCTTTGTGAATTTCACGGAATTGACTTCCATGATCTGTTTAGCTATTTCACCAAACTCTAACTTAATCTGCTCATTAAAATGATTGGCTGCTTCCTTGGCTTCTGCTAAAGCTACGTTGGCCATGACCAATTTGGTTTCCGCCTGAGTGGCGCGCATTAAGTACAGCTCTTTATCAGATTGGGTGTTTTTGAGCAGCTGCTGTAAGTCTGCTTCTGTTTGTTGTTTTTGTTGAAGTATGGCTTCCATTTGTAAAGCCTTGCGCATTGCAAATGCCCTATACAAAAAGAAGGTAATTAAAGATCCGGCAATGGCCGATATTGCGATTATGGCAAAGCCCGTATTGTCTATCATAAAGGATTCATTAGGGGAAATGAAAAAACATTTCAGTTACAATGATACCAACAGCTTATTGCCAGCAAACAGTTTATTAGGAGTTACAAACCAGATTTCAAATATAGCCAATTGATTGAATTTAACTTAGTTGCCCAATATCTTTTCAGGGAAAATCAAACATGGATTTGTAAAAGGTTGTTTTAGGTTTGTGAAAGGTAAAAAAATTAAATTGGTACATTCGTCGTGAATAAAGAATAAATATTCAAGTTGGTACACTAAGCAGCATGCCTCAAACCAATTATAGCTTTTATAGAAAACTGTCTAATCAACCTATTTTTAAATGGTTGTTCATGCTCACCTTATTGGCATTGCTAGTTGGCAGCATGGTGGCATTGTTTCTTTGGGCACTTGACCAAGTAACCCTAATCCGTTGGAGTCAAGATTGGTTATTGTATCTGTTACCCATTGCCGGAATTTTGATTTATAGTATATACCTGTTTTGGGGCAAGGGCTCAGAAGCGGGTAATGGTTTGCTAATAGATGGCATTCACAATAACCAAACCAAGGTTCCTGCAAGAATGGCTCCCCTGGTGTTGCTTACTACATTAATCACGCATTTGTTTGGTGGGTCTGCAGGAAGAGAAGGAACTGCTGTTCAAATGGGCGGAGGCATGGCAGCTTATTTAAGCAAAAGCTTTGCTCTAAAAAAAGAGGACCATAGATTGATTTTAATGTGTGGCATGGCAGCAGGTTTTGCAGCGGTATTTGGTACTCCTTTAGCAGGAGCTGTTTTTGCAGTTGAAGTGATTGTCATTGGCCGTATCCAATACAAAGAATTTCTTCCCTGTTATTTTAGTAGTATAGTGTCACACTTGGTTTGTCTGGCTTGGGGTATTCATCATACCAGCTATAGGATTCATTTTCCAGGCAATGATTTGTTCTTACATTTTGATAGCATACTTATAGGCAAAACTTTATTAGCAGCTATTGCTTTTGGTTTGGCTGCTTTTCTTTTTGCAGAAGCGCATCTTCAAGTAAAAAATGTTTTACAAAAATGGATGCCTATTAAATGGCTGATTCCAGTTGTGGGGGCAGTATTGGTGATTGGTCTTAGCTTTTTGCTTGATACCCGAGACTATTTGGGACTTGGCGTGGTAGCAGAAAAAACCAATGGGGTTTCAATTGTATCTGCTTTTAATGAAGGCGGTGCAACTGCTTTTTCCTGGTTTTGGAAATTAGTTTTTACTGCCATCACATTGGGAAGCGGATTTAAAGGAGGGGAAGTGACGCCTCTATTTTTTATAGGAGCTACTTTAGGTAATTGCCTTGCCTGGATCATGGGAGCACCAACAGATTTATTTGCAGCCCTTGGATTTATTGCCGTTTTTGCTGGAGCAACCAATACCGTTTTTGCTTGTACCATCATGGGTTGTGAACTGTTTGGAACCGAATTTGTGTTTTATTATTTTATAGCTTGTATCATAGCAAGATTGGCCAGCGGATATTCCAGCATTTATCCTACCCAAAGATTGGGCAATACCCAACAAAAAGTGAGTGAACACCCCAGTTATAGCATTCAAAAAATCTGGGAACACCTAAAAGGAAAATAGTTACTATTTTACGGACCAATACTTGTTATGAAAAGAATTCTTTTTTCTTTGAGCTGCTGCCTATTTGTTGCAACGGCTATCGCGCAGAGCGCACCAAAGCCTTATGGTGTTTTACCAACAGAAAGACAATTGCGTTGGCAAGAAATGGAAATGTATGTAATCATGCATTTTACACCCACTACTTTCCAAAACAAAGAATGGGGATTTGGAGACGCTGATCCTGCCATTTTTAATCCCAGTAATTTTAATGCAGACAAAATCTTTGATGCTATTAAAGCTGGTGGTTTCAAGGGTTTGACACTGGTTGCCAAACACCATGATGGTTTTGCACTCTGGCCCACTAAGACTACGCCCTATAATATTAGTGCATCACCATTTAGGGGTGGCAAGGGAGATTTGGTTAAAGAAATGATGGATGCGTCAAAAAAAGCAGGGCTTGCTTTTGGCTTGTATTGCTCTCCTTGGGATAGAAACAATCCTAACTATAGCAAACCGGCTTATGTAAACAATGTGTATCATCCACAATTAGAAGAGCTTTATACTAATTATGGAAAACTCTATACTGTTTTCTTTGATGGTGCCAATGGTGGCGATGGTTATTATGGAGGAGCCAAAGAAAAAAGGTCTATCAATGCTTCTGAATATTATGATTATGAAAAAATATGGGGTATTGTAAGAAGCAAACAACCCATGGCTGTTGCGTTTAGTGATATTGGACCAGATATCCGTTGGGTTGGTAATGAAAGGGGCGAAGCTGGACCTACTTCTTGGGCAACATTTACACCAGAGAGCCCTGTGCCTGGAAAAAAATCTTCTCCTGGTTTTGTAAAAGAAGAAGTACTTCCTATAGGAACAAGAAATGGCGAATTTTGGATTCCAGCAGAATGCGATGTGCCCTTGAGACCAGGTTGGTTCTATCATCCAGAGCAAGATGGCAAAACAAAAACACCCATTCAATTATTGAACCTTTATTATAAAAGTGTGGGCCGCGGTGCTTCACTTGATTTGGGTATTGCACCCATGCCTAGTGGTGAATTGCATCCTGATGATATTGCCAATATGAAAGCCTTCGGCGATATTTTGCGTGCAACATTTGCAAACAATTTTGCCCACGGTGCCATTATTACTGCCACAAATACTAGGGGCAAAAGTCTCTTGTACACCGTGAACCATTTAACGGATAATGATAGGTATAGTTATTGGGCCACAGATGACAATGTAACCACAGCAAGTCTAGAAATTAAACTGCGATTACCCAGTTCATTCAACGTGATTCGCTTGCGCGAGAACATCAAATTGGGTCAACGCATAGAAGCAGTGGCAATTGATTCGTGGAATGGAAATGATTGGGCAGAGATTGCAACTGCAACTAGTATTGGGGGTAATAGATTAATTAGGTTACCAAAAATGATCCATACCCAAAAACTTCGTTTGCGTATTCTACAATCTCCTGTAAGCATTGCCCTTAGTGATTTTGCCCTTTTTGCTGAACCAGCAGCTGTATTGGTAGAAAATGAAAAAGCGGCTGCAGCTGCATTGGTCAATGCCAAAAAATCTTGGAAGCTATTGCCTGCTCAGGATTCAGCGGCCATTGATGGTAATCCAGCAACATGGACCTATGTGGGTGACCCAAAAAGAGAACACCTGCTTATTGACTTTCAAAAAACACAGACCATTTCTATCATAGATTTTTTACCTAGACAGGATGGTTTGAAAACGGGCATGGTAGACCAATACCTCTATGAAACCAGTTTGGATGGCGAAAATTTTAGTATTGCCGCCCAAGGAGAGTTCTCCAATATTGCCAATAACCCTGTTCAACAATCCACCGTATTAAAAAACCCTACACAGGCACGGTTTTTGCGAATAACGGCAAAACATACCATTGATGGCTCTGCACCAACGGTAGCAGAGATAGGAATTAGATAAAGACATACCCCTAATGCGCATGAAAAAGATTGTTCTCTTAGTTTCAGGATGCTTGTTTTTACAAGTTATTCAGGCACAGCCTAAGCAATTTCAAAAAGCCGATGGCAAAAAAACAGATACCAAACAGGCCGAGGCCCAGATTACTGACCTGATGCAACAGGCAGAAGTAACAGGTCTATCCGTTGCCATTATCAATGACAACAAACCCCTCTATGTAAAAGCATTTGGCTTTAAAAATAAGGGACAAATTACCATGAGCGATACCAGTACTTGCTTTTATGGTGCATCGCTCTCAAAATCTTTGTTTGCCGTTTTGGTGATGCAATTGGTAGAAGCTGGTAAGCTCAATTTAGACAAACCCATCTATACTTATTTACCCAAGCCAATTCCGGAATATGATGATTACAAAGACTTAAGCGGAGACAGTCGTTGGAAATTGCTCACTGCCCGTCATTGTTTGGCGCATACTACTGGGTTCCCCAACTGGAGACAATTCAATCCAAAAGAAAACAACAAGTTGGAATTCTTTTTCAACCCAGGAGAACGTTATGCTTATAGTGGTGAAGGAATAGCTTTACTGCAATTAGTAGTAGAAACCATTACCGCCAAACCCTTAGAAACACTGGCTCAAGAAAAAATATTTGGTCCACTAGATATGTATAGAACCTCTTATTTATGGCAGCCCAGCTTTGAAAATAATTTTGCAGTAGGGCATGATTTTAATGAAGAAACATTAGATAAATCTAAGAGAAAGAAAGCCAATGCGGCTGGATCCATGGAAACTACTATTGCTGATTATAGCAAGTTTCTTTCTGCACTCATGCGTGGCAAACTCATTTCTGATAAAAGCAGAAAAGAAATGACCAGCAAACAGATTGGTATTTTTACCAAGCACCAATTCCCCTCACTTAATACAGATACCACCAGTGCCAATATTGGCATTGATCTGGGTTATGGCCTTGGATGGGGCGTGATGAAAACGGCTAATGGACCAGCATATTTTAAAGAAGGACATACAGATGGTTGGGGACATTATTGTGTTTCCATCCCTGAAAAGAAATGGGCCATCCTTTTGATGAGTAATAGCTCAAATGGAGAAAGTATTTACAAAGAATTATTGGAAAAAGTTGCAGGTTTGAGCATTCCTTGGGAGTGGGAAGGCTATACCCCTTATAGACAAACGGCCAAGCTTTCTGAAGAAGTATTGGCGCAATATGTGGGAGAATATGATGGAAAACTCAAAGCCACCATTATTTTGGAAGACGGCAAATTAAAAGTCTCTTCCAAAACGGTGAACATGCCCAAGACCAATCTATACCCCATCAACGACCATCGCTTCTTTTTGAAGATCATGGAAACAGAATTGGATTTTGTAAAAGGACCAAATGGTAAAGTAACCAAAGTGTTATTGGATGACGAGGGTGAAAAATATGAATTGAAAAAGCTTGTTCCCAAAGTAGAGACTTTTGTAATTCCAAAATCGGCCTACGCCAATTACCTAGGCAATTATGTATTGTCAACTGATCCCAAAAGAAAGATCAGTATTCAAAATATGAAGGGTGTGCTAGTGGCCAAATTATCGGCCACCGAAATAGTACCCATTATCTTTATGAATTTTACACAGTGTAGTTTTAAAGGTGTTAAAGACGCACAAGTAGAATTTGTACTGGATGGAAAGGGCAAAGTGACCAAGATGAAAGTGCAGCAGAACGGACTATTTGAATGGATTAAACAATAAGATAAAAACCTCCAGCGCTAATTGTTCTGGAGGTTTTTTAAATTCCCCTACCGCGTGCGGGAGGGGTGGCCGGAGGCCGGGGTGGGTTTCTGACTTGTCCTGAAATAGGTTTACACTAAAAACGGTGTAAAAAATGGTCAAAACAGTAATTAAACGATCAAGTGGATCCTTTTTAGAACAGGAGAAACATGTAATTATTCAAGATTTTCTGAAGAGTGGCAAATCTAAGAATGAGATT
>CALRXV020000020.1:0-60254 GCA_943372225.1 Chitinophaga pinensis
AAATCTCATTCTTAGATTTGCCACTCTTCAGGAAATCTTGAATAATTAAATGTTTCTCCTGTTCTAAAAAGGATCCACTTGATCGTTTAATTACTGTTTTAATCATTTTTTACACCGTTTTTAGTGTAAACCTATTTCAGGACAAGTCAAACGTAGTGAGTGCGGGGTGGGTAAGTCAGGTCATTTTTAATTGAACTCTCCTCTTCAAAACAATTGGATCAACCCCATTTTTAAATTCATATTCTAATATCCAATTTTCCAATATTTTCAAAGCATACTTTTCTTTTTTTACAATATCCATAGCGCTAACTCTTATAACAGAAATGCCATATTTTTCTAAATTTTCATCTCTTGATAAGTCTTTAAGTATTGCATCATCAAACTGATGTGTAATACCATCCACTTCTATTACTAATCGCAATTCTTTGCAATAAAAATCTACGATATAATTCAAAATTGGGCGCTGTCTATCAAAATCATATCCCATCATTTGAAAGTTCTTCAATTGATTCCAAAATTTAACCTCTGAGAATGTCATAGTTTTTCTCAGCCTATTGGCGATAGCTTTTAGCTCGGTTTTATAAGGGATGATTCTTGTACTCATGAAATAAAAGTATTTAGATCCAACAGTTTAAATAAATATATAGAGTTGAATAATTTTAGTACAATTTCAACCCACCCCGGCCTTCGGCCACCCCTCCCAAGAGGGGATGAGCCATGTATAAGTTTTGACATTGTTCATCAACCCACCCCGGCCTTCGGCCACCCCTCCCAAGAGGGGATGAGCCAGGTATGAATTTTAACATTGTTCATCAACCCACCCCGGCCTTCGGCCACCCCTCCCAAGAGGGGATGAGGGGATGAGTCAGGTGTAACTTTTGTCACTGTGCAAGAACAGCACCGTTCTGATATTTGTAAAAATTATCTGTATGAGCATTTTTAGTAGTTTATTTGGAATGGGTGTAAAAACCGAAGATTTGAAATCAATGGTTCAAAATGGAGCTTTGATTATTGACGTGCGTACACCTGATGAATTTAAGTCGGGTCATATTCCCCAATCTCAGAATATTCCATTGCAACAATTGGAACATAAACTTGCTAGCATTAAACAGAAGAACAAGGCCGTAATCACGGTTTGTCAAAGTGGTGCTAGAAGTGGCATGGCTACTACTATTTTAAAAAGAGCTGGTGTTGAAGTGGTGAATGGCGGCGGCTGGAGCTCTTTGCAAAATAAACTCAGATAATCATGAATTGGATCAAAAAGCTGGATTGGGTATTCCTAATCCGTTTTTCCATGGGTCTACCCTTTCTATACATGGCCTATGCTTTTGATGACTGGCTTCCGGCAATGTTTGGAGTAGCCATCATGGCCACAGGCATGATTGCAGCTTTTACCAAAACCGGTTGTGGATACGCAGGAGGTTGTGCACATACCCCCCAGGTGGAAACTAATGATTAACTTGCGCAAGGATTAAACCCAATTTCATGCCTCAGAAGGAAACTAAATCACCTTTTTATCTCTGGTCCGTTCTAAATAATAGATGCCCCCGATGCCGGGAAGGCAAATTGTTCCAGCACAATAGCAGTTTTAACCTAAAGAAAAATGTGATTATGCATGAGCACTGCGCGTCTTGCGGTCAACCCACTGAGATTGAAGTAGGATTTTACTATGGAACTGGTTATGTGAGTTATGCCCTTTCCGTTGCTTTTACTGTGAGCACTTTTGTTGCTTGGAAAGTATTGATAGGAATGAGCTTTGACATTGATGACAACCGTATGTTTTATTGGTTGGGTACAAATATCTTATTATTAGCCATCACGCAACCCTTGCAAATGCGCTTATCAAGAAGTCTTTGGCTAAGTTGGTTTGTGAGTTATGAAAAAAATTGGAAAGACAAGCCCATTCCCAAACACGAGAGAATGATTCCGGAGCAACAACATAGTTTATAAATCCTAAAATAAAATCACCCGATATATGTGAATTTATTAAGGACGGGACAATCTTTAAAATATAAAGACCTCAACAATGTTGAGGCCTTTATTTATATACTTACACTATCCCCCCCGGGTTAATGCACTAATATTTTATTGGTTGATAAACCTTGTCCAACCTTTCCACCAGAATGCATCTACACCAGCTGCATCACATGCTCCACGGAAAGTTACTGCACGTAGACCTTGTAATTTGGTATCGGTAAAGCTAGCACCTACCAAGATTGGTTGATATCCATTTGATCCACCAAAAGGCAAAAAGTCAGGAGCAACATAGTTAAATGGTGCAATCATTTTTGCATCTGAAACGTTAGTCAAAACGGTATTGTTCATGTAAGAAACACCATAGAATGCTTTCACTGAATCCATTGTCCACTTGCTAACATTTGCAGCAGAAGCAATGAAGTTATAAGAGGTAACATCAGTTCCTGTTAAAGGACCGCAACCTGCAATAGTATTGTTCTTGAAACGTGTAGTACTATCTGTAACGTTTAATTCCATTACACGACCATTTCTAGAGTCAATCAACAAACCTGAAGGCCAACCTAAGAAGATAGAGTTGAAAATAGAGATACCAGAGTTACGACGAATCTGTGCAGCAGTCAAGTAAAGACTATTACCATTGTTAGCCAAAGTAGCGCGTGGTCCAATTACAGTCATGTTACTAAATACTGCTCTTGTCTGTGGAGAGTTGATAGAACCACCTGCATCGTTATCACTTTCAAAAGCTTCACTCCTAGAGATATCAGCAATAGTAGAATCGCGCAAAGCAATACCAAATTGTACTTTACCGCTGTACCCGTTATCAGTATCAAAGTCATCATCCTGAGTTTTGTAAGTAATCAAGTGACTGCAGTTTACAGTACCACCAAACCACTCAAACGCGTCATCTTTTGCATAAGTAACTTGTACATAATCAATAATAGTTCCGCTACCTACTGCAGCCATGGTCAAACTATTGATTTCTTTATCGGGCTGATAAGCGTATCCTGCATATTCAATACGTACATAGCGAAGTATACCAGAGTTATCTGCGTCGTTTGGAGTAGCACCACCACCTGCAATACCATCGCCAAAGCTATTGTCAATACCACCTTCTACTTGGTAAGTTCCAGCACCACCGCCAGTACCTGTAAAAGTGGTGTTGATACTTGCTTTTCCGCAAAGTACAATACCACCCCAGTCTCCTGAACGTGGAACAGGTGAGTTAGAAGTAAAAACAATTGGATTCTCTTGAGTACCATCGGCAATCAATTTAGCGCCACGAGTAATTACCAAAGCTGCTACGTTAGCACCTTGATAATCTCCCTTTACAGTAACACCAGGCTGAATGGTCATTTTTGCATTATTCACCATATACACAATACCGCTTAATACATAGGTATTTCCTACAACTAAAGTAGTATCCTTGTCAATCCTTCCTTTCAAAATGATGGTTTGACCGGTTGGATTTGTTGGACCAGGAACAACGGTTGTTGTACCACCATCCATTTCAATTTTCCTACAGCTGGTAATCATTAATCCTGCCAGAGCAGCTACCAGTACAATTGATTGTTTCATTATCTGTTTATTTAAACTTTTATATTGATTTGATTATAAACTATATCCGAATGTGATACTAACAGTAGTTCCATATTGACGGCTCAAACGGAAAGGATCTTTTGCATGGTCAAGTGCTGTATTACCATCAGGATTCTGATAGAAATACAAGGTTCTGTTTAAAATGTCTTGAACATTCAAACGGAACTCCGCTTTTTTGTTAGCCAACTTTTTGGTTAACTGAAAATCAAAAACTGGTCTTGAAGATTCGTAAATATCTGGTTGATCCTGGCTACCCACAAAAGTTACACGCTTACCAATTTGGTTATACAATAAGGTAGCAGTAAGACCAGCTTTTTCAAGATCATACATCAAAGACATATTGATCAAATAAGGTGATTGACCTTGTAATGGTCTATCTAAAGCTAGATTGGCATCTTTCACACGGCTATAGATATATGATCCATTGGCTTGGAAAGTGAAGTTTTTCAATGCATTAGAGAAATCTAATTTCTTTCTAAATTCTAATTCCAAACCATAAGCATCGGCACTTTCTGGATTGGCAAAATTGAATACAGAAGCACCACCAGAACCAAAGTTGTAAATCATTTCAATAGGATTCTGGAAATGTTTGTAAAAAGCGCCTACAGTGAATACTTCTCCAGCTTTAGGATACAACTCATAACGCAGGTCTAAGTTGCTGATTTTTGTTCTTTGCAAAGTAGGAAGACCTTGAACGGCAGCGTTTAATTCAAAATCATAATATTGGAAAGTAGATAACTCCCTGAACTCAGGTCTTACAACTGTTTGTGATGCAGACAAACGCAGATTGGTTTGCTGATTCAATTTTAAAGTTGCATTCAAACCTGGTAAGAAATCTCTTACTCGAGAATAATTATATCTTGGATCAGAAGATTTAACCGCACCAACTAATTGATCATAGTCTTCCATTCTCACACCCCAGATCACACGCAAGTCTTGACCAAATTGGTTATCAAACTGTACGTATGCAGCGTTAAGAATAGTGTTGGCTAAATATCTATACAAGTTTCCTTTAATAGCATCAAATGCTAACAAATTACTTGTGGCTGAACCGTCTCCAAAATTAGCAGGATTGAACACAGTTTCTGGACCTTGTAAACGAATAGCAGCATTGTCTCTTGGCAAATAGATGGAGAAAGGTTTTGCGTCAAACAAGCGATCTTTCACCTGTAACATATATCCACCTTTCAGAGTTTGATTAAATCCTAGTGCTTTAAAAGTATAAGCCAAATCAACACCACCAGAATAAATATAATCGCTTAGGTTTTGATAAAAACGGTTGCCACTTTTTTGTGACAATACATTAGACATCAGCAATGTGTAAGGGTTGCTGGCTACTGAATTGTTCTTTAAATAATATAACCTGCGTTGATCAGGAATATAGCCATCTAACAATGTGAATGAACCATTCCATTTCAGCTTTAGTTTGTTAGGCAAAATATTGTGTTCACCACTAATTTGGTTATTCCAGAATGTATTTTGTTTGAATCCTAATTCATATCCTCTTGTGCTATCCAATAAAGTATTACCATTACCTTCTACTCCTGTTCTTAGTGTTGTATAGTCAGTAGCGTTGATATTGAATAAAGTCTTATAAGAGATCTTGTTGTTATTGTCAAACTGGTAAGCCAAATTACCCAATGCACCCCAAAGAATATCGGTACTATACCTATCATCATTGAATGCAAAGTCAGGAGTATAAGTACCATTACCAATAAAGTTAAATCCGCTGTTAGTACCTTTTAATAATTTTGCTGATTTGTTATAAGTAAGACCAATTATACCACCCAATTTTCCATACTTACCAGTATTCTTGGTAAAACCAGCACTCATTTGCATTTGACCATTTAATTGGCTCAAACCATTATCAGCATAGGTATTCCAATTATTACCAAATTGTTTACCCATAGCTGTTTTTTCTCCGCTACTCAAAGCATCAAACGAACTTTTATTAGTATAAGATCCAGGCAATGACCTTGTACCATCATCAATTCCCAACCAATCAGTTTTGCCGCCTTTATACAGGTGAAAATCTGTGCTAACCGTTTGTACGTTTAAACCAGTTCCTATTTGTAAATTGAAAAAATTCTTAGAAGGAATATCCCTAGTATTTACTTGAATCAAACCACCTGCCCATTCACCTGGCAATTCTGGTACAAATGCTTTATTGATAATGATGTTATCAATCATATTGGAAGGAATCAAATCAAAAGAGAATGCCTTTCTATCTGGCTCTGTACTTCCCAATTGAATACCATTTAGCATAGCCAGATTATATCTTTCAGCCAAACCACGAACAATCAAGAATTTACCTTCTTGAATGCTGGCTCCTGGTGTACGCTTCAAAACCTCACCGGTATTTTTATCTGGAGACCTTCTTATAGCTTCAGCAGAAATAACTGAAGCAACGGTGTTGGTGTTTTTTTGATAAGAGATTAAGGCATTTACAGTTTCGCCCTTTGCAGTACCACCTCTTGCAGAACTTTTTACAGTAACCGCTTCCAGTTCCTTACCTGATTCCGCCATCAAAACATTGATAAATTCTTCTTCGCCAGCTTTTGTTACGGTAATATCATTAACCGTTTTATCCTTGTATCCTATATAAGATAATACAATATTGAATTTTTTTCCTGCATCTACAGAAATAGAAAAACGGCCTTCCACGTCTGATTTTGTGGTGCCATTAATATCTCCTGAAATTTTAATGGTAACACCTGCCAAACCTTCATTCCTAGAATTGGTAACCTTACCTGTTACCTTGGATTTTTGAGCAAATCCTGTCAACGCTACAAAAACAAATAATACTATTGCTACAAATTGCTTCACTGGGTGATAATTTAATGCCGCAAAACTACCTGTGCTGTGTTAAGGAATTGTTACGCCAATGTTACCGAAAGATTATTTCAGCTTAGCAAAGCATAAAAAAAGACCAATTGTTGACGATAGTCTAAATCAGAAAAGCCCACTAAATAATTGATTTAGTGGGTTTTATAATTATGTCTAATTTAAAATTTATTTGGTAATTGTAAAACTGTCCAATTCCTTTCCATCAATGCCTATTTGACGAATGGTTAATTTGTTGCCATTCACTTCAGCACTTGTTAAAGAGTGAACTGTTGAAATAAATTTATGCGTAAACTTTTGCCATGTATCTGCATCTTTCTCTTGTTCTGGATTGTACAGCTCTTGTCCACCAGCTCCTGTTATCATATAAATGACCCCTTTTGGATTGGTCTTTGTTTTTCCGTCAAAATTGTGATCCAATGTCCATTTACCTGCTACTACTCTGCCTCTTATTGTTTTATTGTCCTTACCGCCTACCAATAGGGTGCCGTTTTTAATTGGTACAAAACTCATTGGGAAACTTCTTTGATAATTGTGCACATGGCCATTGAATACCACATCAACCTTCCCATTTTCAAAAATTGGGGCCAATAAACGCATATGCTGTTGTTCAAAATGTTCCAAGGAAGAATTAAATCCAGGATGATGAAACATCACAAAATGCCAGGTTGCATTGGACGAGGATGCCAAATCCTTCTTTACCCAATCTTTTAAAGTAGAATCAGTCCAATCAACATAAGTGTCTGAATCAATGACGGTCCAATGCGCATTACCGTAATTGAAAGAAAAATTAGTCATGCCCGGATAGCTTTTACCAGCAGCGGTATAAAATGCTTTCTTGTTGGTTTCTGACCCTTTTAAAAGGGGCACCCAAGCAGATCCTTCCGCCGCAATTGGACCATTCAATGGCTGGTCAAAATACAAATAATAGGCTAAGGCATCTGGCATTTTATCCAGATCTCTGGTATCGGCATCATGATTACCTACTGCTGCAATAAAAGGAATGGAACGCATGATTGGGGCGCCATTGCTGTCTGCTTGATCCGCATTGTATACTGGCCAGAATTTCTTGTTGTATTCCGATACCAATCCATTTTCATACACAATATCACCAGGGACTGCTACAAAATCTGGTTTCTCCAAATAGGCACGTTCCGCTAATTTTTTCTGATCGCTTGTTTCTGCTCCTATATCACCCATGACTACAAAACGATAAGGTTGATTCATGGATTTTACAGCTTTTGCTTCCGTGGAGAACACTTCTTTTCCATCTTTCAAAATTCGGTATTGGAAACTGCTACCTGCTATTAAACCACTCAGATAAGCATGGTAAACCCTATTTGGGATCACATTTATTTGGGTCAATGTTGTGTAATTAATACTGTCCGCTTTTTTCCACCCTGCATTTGAATTTGCACGATGTTCCAGTTCCCATAAAGCTGCTTCATTGGGTGCATGCCAAAGTACATTAATGGTTGATGGAGAAGCATGGCTACCAATTTGCACATATGGTTTATTGATGAAACTGACTTGTGCATGCAATAAACTACAAGAAAAAATAAATATCAAAAGTATTGACTTCATAAAATACCCTATTAAAAATGCCTGCAACTTGTGAGTTACAGGCATTCAAAAAATTAAAATGTGATTAGTGTTGATTTCCCCTACCATTGCTCTGATATGCACCTATGTCTTTACCAGGAGGAGTGATTTCCGTTGCTCCAAGTCTTACATCTACTGGAATATCGGCTCTTGGTGAAAAGCCAGTAAAGCCTGCCCCAATGCAAGGCGATGTTGGTTTTAAAGCAAAATTATAATTTCCCACTACTGCTATATCGCGCAGCAATAAACCTGCTGGCATAGGAACTGGGGCATTGATAAATTGAGGGTTATTTTTTCCTAACAAACTTGTTGGGGCAATATAAGCATCACCTACTTTCCAGCCTTGTGGCAAATAAGTTGAGGGCTTAGGTATGTCTGTTTCCTGAGGTTGGCTGATTGCAGTACTAACAGCCAAGGAAGGTATAAACTGACTGGCAATATTGATTGAATCTGCATAATACCAATTATATCCATAACGAATATTGGCAGTGTCAGCAATTGGAGTTGCAACAATTCTTAATCCAAATTTACAATTCACTATTAAGTTATTATAGGCCATACCACCAGCTCCTTCTTCAAAATTGATTGAACCACCTCTTCCAGCTGCAGATCTTCTGTACCCGCAATTGACCATGGTGTTATTATACATACGCACATTGGAACTTGGTACACCAATCAAAACATTGATATTGGAAAGCTTGGGGCCATTAGTAGCCATTCCTATACAAAGATTATAAGCAAAATCTCCAATGGTTCCTGCTTTTGCATTCATGGCTTCACCACCAGTGTAACCACATTTTTCAAATGTGTTTCTCATGACGTGAATCTTTCCACCATTAATTCTCCAAGGATCATCCACACTTCCATAAACCCAAGAATCTTCTAACACAAAGCTGCCAAAAGGGTTGGCAAAATACAAAGGATAAGGACTAGAACTTCCTGTAAAACTTTTCATAGCAGAACTGATAGCAGCACCACCAAATTCAACCTTGGTCCATTTAATCACCATTAAAGGGCAGGTAGTTGCTCCAATGATGCCAGTCCATTTTCCTTTCAAAGCGGGATCAGTATCAGGATTAGCACCTAACTGATCTGTTTTGGTTACACCAGGATAGGTAATCAATATGGGTTTCTCTTTAGATCCCAAACAAAGCAAGGTTCCTTTTACTCCTAGACCAACAGGAACGGTAGGAGAAGAACCTGTAAAATTAACCGTCACCCCTTCCTGAATCACTAAGGTATCTCCAGTGTTTACAAAAATATCTCCGCAAACATTATAAGTTTTACCCGCCAACATAGTTCCTTTAATGGTTCCAGTTAAGCATACAGCGTCACTGATGGGTGATGCTTGCGCTACTTGTGCTTGCCAAAGATCTTTATTGTCTTGGTCTTTTCTGCAAGCACCAAAAAGGATACTCAGAATAAGCAATGAAAAAATAGATTGTTGAATGTGTTTCATATGCGTAAATGCTTAAGATTTAAAGTTTATATCGGAGACCAAAAAGAAAACTAGTTCTGTAATAGTCTTTTTGGATAATGATTTTGTTTGAAGGATCAGTTTGCAAAGCCAATGGTCTAGAACCGCTTGCGGCTAAGTAATCATCATAAGACTGATGCAAAGACAATTCAAATGGGGCATTGGTAATATTGTTGATCTTACCATAAAAGGTCAACTTCTTTACAATGCGTTTTTCAAAAGAAAGGTCTAACTGTGTAGTTGGAGACTGCCAGTAATTGAGTCCAGCATAAGGGCTAAGAAATGAAATTCGTTCACCTGTATAAACCAACGCAGCTTGAAAATCAAATCCAATTTTTGGATTTTTGTAAATTAAAGACAGATTTCCAACGTGGTTAGATTGCCCTTGTAAGGGTCTAGACTGTTCCAATTTGCTTGAAACAATTTGACCAGCCGCATTTCTAGAAGAAAGTACCACAGAGTCTTTGATATTTGAATTGGTATAGGTGTAATTGGCAGAAATTCCAAATACCCCAAAATACTTGGTAACCACAGCTTCAAATCCATAATTATAAGCTGTTCCTTTATTTACAGGCTGTAAATAAAGACTGTTAATACCTTGTGGTTTTACTGCCGCAATTTCTATTGGGTCTTTGATGTTCTTGTAAAAAGCGCCTAATAATAATTGGTCTGCATTTTTGGAATAGAGCTCATAACGGATATCCAAATTGTCAGCAACTGAGTGGAGAAGATTGATTGGATCACCTCTTTCTTTAAAAAATTCTCCATCAATACCATCTGGAATCATTTCTGCAAATCCCGGTCTAGCCAATGCTTTGTAATAAGCCAATCGTAGATTTTGATTTCTTGACAATGCATATTTGAATTGAATGCTTGGCAAAAAGTCAGTGTATTTAATGGTTCCAGACCTTGCTGTTACATCTTTTGACAATTGCGTATTATAGTTCTGATTGGTAAATTCAGCCCTTACACCACCTAAGACTTCCAAGTGTTTAGTTAAATCCCATTTGCCTTGAACATAGCCAGCGGCAATATTCTCAGTAAAATCATAATTGTTTCCTGTAGCACTAGCTAATCCATCTGAAGCTGTTTTAAAAATCCATGTAGCGTCATTAATATTGGTATACACTGCACCTAAGACAGGGGACAATCCATAAGAGTTATAAAAATTGTCTCTTTTCTTAGTTCTATACAATCCCCCAGCTTTTAATTCAATGGGCATTCCTATTAATTCAGTTTTTTCTGTAATATTTAAATAGGCAGCCAAATCTTCATCACTATTATGAGTCCATAAATGAGAACTAGACTGTAATTTATCTGCCGTTAAAGTTGTAGATACAATAGCGTATTGATGTGTAAAAGACGCCTGATCTGCAATATGATTATTGGCTTTAGAATAAGTGGCCGTCCAATCAACTTTCACAGAAGGACTTAATTGATGAACGCCAAGTAAAGTAGCATTATAAATAGACTGGTATTGCCATTGACTTCTGTAAGAATTGTCTACAACAGAATTCAACGCAACGGTATCCCAAATAGCACGCGATTGATAGTCATCTAAGCGCACAAAAGTATTGACTATAGAAATTTTATTTTTGCTATTGATTTGGTAATCCAGTTTAGCATTCAAACCCATTCTTTGGCTTTGCACACTGTATTTACGCAGTTGCAAATTGGAAAACAAAGGAATATTATTCAATCCTGGTTGTGCATTGGGTAAAAAGAAATTAGACGTAGTTCCTCTATAAATATTTTGATAAGAACCAGAAACTATAAATCCAAATTTCTTGTCTTTGCCAAAACGGTTTCCAACAGTCAGTCCAAAGGTTGAGTTCAATGGAGCGCTAACATTGCTGTAATTAAGGTGTTGGTTTGAAAAGTCTTTTGGAACGGCTGTATAAGTATTACCATTGACTTCTGAAGGAGATTGTTTGTTAATAGACCCTTTATCAAACTTGCTATAACCACCTGAACTAAATGAATTATTATATCCTAGGGCAGCGTTTATTTGCAATAAGGGCCTAACAGGTGCGTCTTTCATCACCAAGTTAATTGAACCACCAATGGCGTCACCTTCCATACTTGGTGTCAAACTTTTACTCACTTCCAATCTTTCTAAGAGTTCAGAAGGGAAAAGATCTAAAGGAATATACCTACTTCTATTATCTGGACTAGGAATCTTAATGCCATTTACCAAGGTATTAATGTAGCGTTTTTCCATTCCACGAATAATGGGGTAACGAGCTTCTCCAGAGCCACTTTTTTCTATGGTAACACCACTAACTCTTTGCAAAGCATTAGCTACAGTAATATCTGGAAGTAATTGGATGGTTTTTGCTGAAAGCACATTCATCACAGGTTCTGCAACCTTTTCCAAGCGGCGGGCAAAATTGTCCGTTTCTCTATCGCGTCCAGCATTAACAGTCACTTCAGAGAGTTGTGTTGAACCTTCTTTCAGTTTAAGCGTAACTTGTTTTGTTTCTCCAGCAGATAGACTGATTTTCTCAGACTGTATAGTTTGATAACCTACAGAAGACACTTCTATTTGATTAATACCAGGTTTTAAGTTACGAATGGCAAATGTACCATCTAGTTTGACCAAGGTTTTTTGAGTACTCCCTATTAGAGATACATTGGCTCCAACTAATGGCTCCCCTGTTTTTTGATCAAGAACAGTTCCTTTAATGGTTTGGGCTTGTATGAATGATTGAAGAATAATGAGCATCAAAGATGTCAATAACATCTTTTTAATGGATCTGGGAGTCCAATACATAATTTTATAGTTTTGAATAAGGCGCAAATGTGAACTGATAAAGCTTAAATAGACCTTAAGATGAATTTGTTAATGGTAAACTCATAATTTGTTGACTATTTATTCATACTTGGTTATCAATTTGATAACACATCTTTTTTATATAGCTTTTTGTACCTTCCTTTTCTTTTATACTTTTATACTAGCTTTCCGTTTTGACTTTTGACTTTTGACTTTTGACTTTTGAATTAATATCATGGACACTCATTTACACCACGACCACGTTGAAAAACACTTAAAAAGTTCTGAAACCATTACGGATATAGTTATAGGCATGTCAGATGGTCTTACCGTTCCTTTTGCACTAGCTGCCGGTCTAAGTGGCGCCGTAAAAGACGTTCACTTGATTGTCATTGCAGGGATTGCTGAAATAGCTGCTGGGTCCATCGCCATGGGCTTAGGGGGTTATTTGGCTGGAAAAACCGAACAGGAGCACTATGCTAGTGAACTAAAAAGGGAATACGAAGAGATTGAAGAACTGCCCCATGTTGAAAGAGAAGAAGTGCGTGTCTTTTTTGAAGGATTGGGCTTGAGCCGACATTTGCAAGAAGAAGCCACAGAAGAATTGATCAAGGACAAAGACCGTTGGGCCAATTTTATGATGAAACATGAATTAGGGTTGGAAGAACCTGATCCCAAACGAGCTACTAAAAGCGCTTTTAATATTGGCGCCTCCTATATTGTGGGCGGCATGATTCCACTTAGCCCTTATTTTTTTGTAGAAGATGGCATAACAGGTTTAAAATATTCCGCTATAGTAACCCTTGCTTGTTTGTTTGTATTTGGGTTTTTCAAAAGCAAACTTACGGGCACACCTCCTTTAAAAGGTGCGCTTAAAGTAGCCATCATTGGCGCTTTAGCCGCTGGATGTGCATTTGGCATAGCCAAGTTAATAGAAGGTTAATTGATGCTTAACAAAAGTTTGTTAAGGGGTAAAAACTGCCTAATTACCGATTGCGTAAGTAGACTATTAACCTTTCCCCTACTTTCGTTTTAAGCAAATCAAATTAGTGAGATGAAAAAAATCCTATCCGCAATGCTGGGTTTGGCCATATTGGTAGCCAGCTCTGCAAAACCTTCTGAAGGGCCTGTAAAAAACAAAAAAAACGGTTCATTCTTAGTGTCTAACTATGAAAATGTATTGGGCACTTCCATGGAATTAAAAGTGTTAACTGGTTCCGAACAAAAAGCAGCTTTAGCAGAATCAGCTGCCCTTGCAGAAATTTCCAGACTCAGTAATATCTTAAGTGGATATGATAAGTCTTCTGAATTTAGCAAATGGATGCTAACCAATAACCAAGCTATTACAGTAAGCAAGGATTTATTTCAGGTACTGTCTTTATATGACCAATGGCGCAATCAAACCAATGGTGCTTTAAATGCATCGGCTGAAGCCATTAACAAAGTTTGGAAAACCGCTGCCGGTAATTCCGTAGTTCCTAGTGCAACCGAACTACAACAAGCAGTATCCATTGCCAATCAACAACACTGGTCTTTAGATGCCAAACAACAAACCGCCACGCATTTGAGTAATAGTGCTTTAAAATTCAATTCATTTACCAAGAGCTATATTATTGAAGCTGCTGCAAATGCGGCTATGAAAGCTGCAAAGGTAGAAGGACTGATTTTAAATATTGGAGGCGATATTGTTATCAAAGGAAATGTTTCAGAAGCTATTAAAATCAGTAACCCAAAATCAGATGCTGAAAATGCTACCCCCATGGCTACTATTCAAGTGAGTGCAGGTGCAGTTGCTACCAGTGGTAATTACAGAAGAGGAGAAATGATAGGTGGCCAATGGTATTCTCATATTGTGGATCCCAGAAATGGTCAACCTGCAAATGGCATTTTGAGTGCTACTGTTGTAGCGCCAAATGCAACAGATGCAGGTGCTTTGGCAACTGCATTTAATGTTTTAACGCCTGCAGAATCAATGGCACTTGCCGCTGGTTTACCTGGTGTTGAATATTTGATTCTTACCAGAGATGGTCAACAATTTGAGAGCGCTCATTGGAAAGATTTATTAATTGCTCCTGAAAAAAATGAGCTTGTTAATGTAGAGAAGGAATGGAAAAATGAAGTGGTCATTAATTTAGAATTAATGCAACAAGCTGGTTTTGCCAAAAGACCTTTTGCGGCAATTTGGGTGGAAGACGCTGAGAAGAAAACCGTTAAGACCATTGCACTTTGGTATAATAAACCAAGATGGGTTCCAGATATGAGAGAATGGTATAGAAAAAATGGCGAGACCATGAAAGCCAATCCAACAAGCTTTAGTTCTATTACCAGTGCTACAAGATCTCCTGGTAAATACAGCATGAAATGGGATGGCAAGGACGATGCTGGCAATATTCTTCCAGCCGGGAACTATACCATTTATATGGAAGTTGTGCGCGAACACGGCGGATATGATTTGTTGCACCAAGATGTTGAATGCAAAAAGAAAGACCAGAGTTTTACATTACAAGGTGTGAAAGAAGTTAGCAGCGTTGTAATTGAATACAAGAAAAAATCATCTGACAATTAGTATCGTGAGCAATAGTATTCCTAAAAAAAGTTCAACGGGTATAAAACTCAAAAGAAAATTTGCCGAAGCTTCTAGGTGGTTACATATTTATGTGTCCATGATCAGCTTTGCCATTGTATTGTTCTTTTCAGTAACGGGCATTACGTTGAACCATCCCGACTATTTTGCGGGAGAAATGAAAGAAACCCATGAAAAGGGGCAGATGAATATAGCATGGGTAAAAGTGACTGATACGGTTAAGATTGCCAAACTTGAAATGGTTGAATTACTGCGCAAACAGTATGGGATCAAAGCGCCTGTTACAGAATTTAGAATAGAAGAACATCAATGCGCCATTTCTTTTAGAGGTCCTGGTTATGCAGCTGATGCATTTGTAAGTAGAGAAGATGGCAGTTATGAAATTACCTTATTAAAAGCTGGCGCGATAGGTGTTTTGAATGACCTGCACAAGGGTAGAGATTCAGGGGCTAAATGGGCTATACTGATTGACGTTTCTGCTATTTTGATGATTGTTATTTCTTTGACGGGCATTATACTGTTGTTGTATATTAAGCGTAAGAGAATTAGTGGGATAGTTTGGGCGTTGATGGGTGTTTTGGTGGCATACTTGGTTTATAGGATTTGGGTGTAGGGGGAGAGAGAGCGTTGTTGTCCGTTCCAGGCGGGGCCTGTAACGTGCAGGGGCGAAAAAGAGGTGAACTTGATTGTCCGTTACCAGCGGTGCTGGTAACATGCAGGGGGCGAAAAAGAGGTGTAAGGGATTTTCCGGATTAGCTGCGCTGATCCCGGGGTGGGGGCGGCAATATGCGAATTGATTTTAAGACAATGATTCATAAAGAAAACCCTGGGCACTATCGTGCCAGGTTTTTTTGTGCCCTTCACTCGCTTGGGCCTGCGGCCCAGACTCGTTTAGGGCACAAAAAAACCTGACTGCGTCAGGTTTTCTGATTAGGTTGACTTTTCAATTCGCTTAGTGCAGAGAGGAAGGCTTCAGAACTTTTCCCATAAACACTTGTATATCAAAGCATTCAAATTATAACAATCGTTTGGGTCACCATATTGTGACCTTTCTTCACTTAAAGATGTAATCAAAAATAGAATTTAGATTATAAGTAAACAAAAGAAAATTATTATGTTTTATAGGGGGTAAAACAGAAAATTAATCTTCAGTAGGGAGTGTGTTATAACTACCTTTTGTTTATCGCATACCCAAAAAAACGCTATAATATGAATAATGAGCATCAAAATGATTGGGCTAATTAAATCTTAAAATACCTAAGCTTAAATTACACTTTACAATCTTCTACACTTTCAAAATAAACATTGGTAGCTTACTCTAATTCATATTTAGATAATATTTGAACCTGAAAAGGCGCCCCTTTTATAATCCCATTCTTATAATCTGATTTAATGTAATAAAGAAATTTCCTTCCCTTTTTAAAAGAACTACAATACTCTAGAGCCCTCCGAAATGCTTGTGTGTTTTTCAAAGTGTTGAGGAAAATTTGACGACTCCATGAATACTTTATAAACTTATTCACTAAGGTTCTTATTAAAATTTCACAATAATCCCAATCTTCTACATAGTATTTTTGATTGGGGTTGGATAACCTAAAAAAGAATGAAATTGATTCAACAATTGAATGATCATCAAAATCATCACTATTCTTCTCTTTTGGAATTAAGTTCCACACGTTTTGATTTAATTGAGATGAAGCTGCATAACTAAATACATCATGAAAACTTTCACAAACTAAATACATACTTCCGTCAATACGATTATCAAACCCTAATGAAAGTAAAAAACAGGATAGAAATACTTGACTAGTTTGGTAATTGTTATTCTTTAAATCATTGTATCCTTTTATCCAAACTTCATAGGTAAAACCAAAGTTTCGAATAGTTTCTAATGGAAGATAAGCAAAAAGCAATGCAAACATTCGCGCATGAAGATGATATTTATTTGAGATAATCCAGTTTCTTAACAATTCGTAATGTCGATTTGCAATTTCTCTAGACCATGCAGTAATAAGGCATTTATCGGTATTTTCAGAATTTAACCATTCTAGAGAAATATAAACAGTTTGTGTTAATTGCCTTTTTGCAAGTTCAAATACAATTTCGCTTTCAGCATTAAGAATTGCTACAATAAGCCGAGGCAATTCAATATACTCTAAAGTATTAAATAGCTTTTCAAAAAGCAACTCTTGCAATTCAAGGTCTAGTTTCCAAGTTCTTGTTGAATATATTAATTCTGAATCTTTCTGTAGTAATATTTCAATTAACCAATGATTGGTTTCAAGAAGTTCAATAACGTCTAAATTGGTAAAGTCAATGTTTTCCCAAATTTGATTTGAAACTCTATCAGGTTTTGCATTTTTCAAAACATTCAAAAAGTCAGAAAGTGGGATTTCGTTTTTCTGAATTAAATCTTTAAGGCGTCCTTCAATTGATATTCTAGCATCATCTAAAGAAGTGATATTTTCTGTTGTAAGTAAAAATTCAACAATTTCTTTTTCAGAAAATCTTGACCTAAGAATTGATCCAGCACCAAAAATCTTATTTTTAAAATTTCTTGCATCATTTGTTGAGGGGAAAAACAGGCTTAACTGATTTGCAATTTTTGCTAGTGTTATTTTCTCATCATGCAATGCTACAAATATAGTTAATAGGGGAATAAAATTCTTTCTACTGCCTTCTATGTCTGCACCATAACTCCAAAGAAAGTTTCTTATAGATAATTTTGAAAATTTGATATAAACTGAGAAAATATCTGAAGAAATATTGGACTCTTTATCCAAAACAATAATGTTTTTAGATTGCCTTTGAAGAAGACTGAGTTTGCTTGGGGGGATAATCAATAAATCAAAATCCTGATTATCAATTTTTTTGTAACTCAAAGCCCCAGTGCAAAAAGAAAATTGCCTTCTGAGTCTTGGCCATTGATCACTCCATATATCTAAGACAATATCATCAAATTTAACAGGAGCTTTTGTTGGGATTACAATTGTTTTTTCAGGATCAAGATATAATGCTTCAAATAGCATTTTCTTTTCATCAAGATTGACAATTCCAAGATGTTTTAATTTCGATTTTAATAATTCTTCAGAAATAATAATTGATTTTTCATATTCCTGATATTCGGATATTATAGGGCGTCTAAAAAACGAATTCAAAATATCAAGTTCCGGTATTTTACCTAAATCTGAAAAATCAATTAATAAAGTATGTGTCCAAACACATCCAGGCCTTTCCATTTCATCTGCATACCAAGATTTTGCAAAAGCATATCTATTTGTTGCTTTTATAGGATATCCAGTCAAATAATTTTTAAACCCCTCTTCTATACTTGATCCTGATAAGTCAGATTGGTATAGCAAAATCTTTTTCTCATGTACAGTCAAGTCTGATGAGGCAGCAAGAATTTGATGCCCATTTAGATAACCATGAATTGTTTGTTGTATTGTTATATTCATAGCGAAACCCAAGATATGGGTTGTGCAATATCATTAAAAATATTATTTCCTTGCTTTACACAAATTCTATCTTCAGCTGGCACATCAAATAATTCATTTATCCCATCCTTATCATCATAGTCAACACCTTGAGCACTAATACCAAAATATTCACATATAAAATTACTTTGGTTGGTGGTAAGGTATTGATATAATAATGGCAGATGTAATTTAAGCCATTCTTCTGGGTAAACTTTAGGCTCTTTTATATCTTCAACTTTATCCCAAGCTGATATTATTATTCCAATTTTCATTGGCAAAATCTCATCCTTGTAATAACTAATCATTTGCAAATGTTCAACTAACTTGACTTGATTTGATGTATGAGTTGAATCCCATGGAATTAATTTACTTAAATCATTAATTAAAGGGGGAACTTCACCGAGTATAGCCGCAGCTTCAATTGCATCAGAAACAAGCGCGGGACGATTCTTATGGTCATTAGGATTAATGAAAATCAATGTCCCTACAATTTCATCAAATAATTCAAAAAGTTCCTTTGACCACTCTCTATTATCGAAATGCTCTCTAAATATTTCACCAGAAAAATCGGGTATATCTAACAAAATAATTTCACCTGTTTTAACATTTTTCAAATTCATAAGAACTGGTTCAATTACCCCAGGATTTGTACGAGGAACTTTTTCAAATGAAAGCCATTCCATTGATATTTTATTCAAATATTCATGCTCTCCTTTTTCTAATGAATTTAGAATTAAACTTTTAGTAGCAGCATCGCTTCTAACATAATACCAGAGTGCTGCAATAAAAGTAGTTTTGCCAGTATTGGGTAGTCCTAATAAAAGAATTTTATTTTTAGGCATTTGTTATTATTTAACATTGGAATTGAAGGAAATAACGTGAATTATGGAGCATTTTTTTATTTTGCAAAATAGCTGAACTCTCTACACTTCCTGAATCCATCCAATCAACGAGCAATTCATATATTCCATATCCTATTTCAATTTGATTAATATTTAGCTTTGGACTAGCACATATTTTGGCAAATCTCAAATTCCCGAGTCGACCTTCAAATAACTTTGTAAAACGAGAAACAATTAATTGTTCAAAATTAAACTCTTCATCATTAACAAAATGATCCCATTTAGATAATACAACTTGTAAATCTGTCTTTTTATTAAATATTTGATCGTCTAAAGCTTTTTGGATAAACCCTTGTGTACTGAATAAGGTTGCTTGTCTCAATTTTTTATCAGCAATTTTTTTTCCATCGATAACTATGATAATTTTATTAGCATATTTCAACATCTCAAGATCAGCCATTAAAATACTCGAATGTCCAGCATCTCTAAGTTTTTCACCTGAAATATCAGAAAGAAGTAAATGTGTTGAAGAATCGTTTACATTTTTCTTTAGAGCTAAATGCAGAAAATCAAAAGCTTCAACAATAGTTTTCTCGGTATGAGGAATATCGGTGTTAGAAGAAGTTCGCGAATAATGGCATCTTTCATCGAAACCTCGAAGTGTAAGTGATCCAGCGAAGTTAATATCTTTATACGGTCCCTTTTGAAACTTGTCAAAAAGATAACCCAACAATGTTGTTTTACCACTTTCAGACTCTCCTAAAATAACAATCTTATTGCAGTTATAGGCATAAGTAATAGTATTTAAGTCACTGATTGACACAGCCTCTCCAGGATAAAGTTTAAATGTATCTTGTTTGATTTCATTCTGCACTAGTTCTGTGCTCTCTTCTTCATTACTTTCATTATCAGCCCAATAAAAATGAGGGCACTCCTCTTTATCTAAAGATTCTAAACATTTACCATCTTTAGAAATATTACAATCGGCTTGCTTACATTTCGGTATTTGCAATTCTAATTCTTTCATAACTATGATGATAATTCCTTAAGAAAAATATACTCGCTATAAAGTTGATACGAAAATATTACAGGATTTAATTTTGTTTTAAGATTAATGTTTGTACTTTTTTTGAATATATCACACCAATCATCTGTAATTACATTATCTTTTGACCTTAGAATTGAAAAAAGTAGAGGTGTTAAATCTGAAATTTTATCGGTATTTGTCAATAAAATATTTCTTTCATCATCAGTTAACTCTTTTAGTATATCGAAGAAAGTTAAGTTCTTTAATGGTTTATCATCATTACTTATTAAGAGAGCCTTGTTTAATAATTGCCTAGCTGAATTTATCCTTGTTTTAAAAACAGTTAATTCTGCTAAATCACTTGCTGCAAATGGAATCATTTTATTTAACCCAATAGTTTTAAAAGAATTATTTGCTGAGTTAGAGTATGAACCAAACATCCACCACAAAATATTTGACTCTTCGGAAAGAAATTTATTACTTTTATTCAGTGAAATAATTGTTTTAAGAATTGTATTTTGTTCTTCATTTGTCCACTCTACTTCTTCATTTTCATATTTCTCATCAAGTTCGAAAAGAAAATTTTCATCAATTTTATCATCACCAGAAGAAATCCTTTCATCTGTACGAGATAGATAATCATTAATATAATCATTAAGAGGTAGATCAACTACTAAATTTGTATTATTATGTAAAGCAGTATTTACCAACGCCAAACAAATTTCATCAATAAAACCTGAAGGCTCACTTTCTAAAAGGAAGCAAAGAGTAATACCAGCGAGTGCTTGTACTATGTTATCATTCTTTAATAATGGGAAACCTGAATCGAATTGGCGAAATGCCTCTACAAATTCATTTTTGTTTTCTTCATCTGCGAGTTTTAGTTTCCTGTGAAGCCTTACGATATCAAACCATAATGTTTGATTTTCATTTTCCAACAGTTTTTCAATTGCTGAAATTCGATACCCTTTTAGTGTTTCATCAATTTGGGCTGGAATTGATTTATACCAATCCACTATGTAGTCTTTTGCAGTATACTTTGTCATTTTAATATATTAAAAGGGTTATTGATAGTATCAAAAGGATTAAGCTTATGTGTTTCATCCCAAAGTTGAACTAAAAGATTACTTTCTCTTACTGATTTAAATATTTCTTTATCTCTTTCATCTGGAGCAATTGATAAATAGGATTCTTTAAAAATATTTAATCTTTTAGCAATTTCAATTTTCTCCAAATCGCTGAGTAAAAGAAAATGTCTAACAAGTGTATGTATAGCAGGTAACATACTTTGCTCTTTTGGGATATTATGAATAATTATTTCTTTCACAATTGTTTCTTCTAAAAGCTGGTCTTCTAAAGTTGGGTTTTCATTTAATATGCATTGTAATATATTTTCATTTTTATCTGGAAAACTTAAAAAATTAAAAAACGGCTGAAGTATAGATGGAACATTTTTCTTATTTCCTCCTTCCGGTATTATCGGATGAAATTTTGAATTTTTTAATTGAATATTATATAGTTGCGTGGTTATGATTGCTCCTTCAAAAGTGACCCCTAAACCAGTATCAGGCTCCTCTTTTTTTCGAAACCTTGCAATATATTTTGGTGTGCATACAATTAATACAATATCAGATTCTTCAATTTGGTCTTCCATCCAAACCTGCCATCCTAGTTCAGGTGGTCGATTTTGATGAATATGATCTGTTGTTACTTTAATTCTTTGCTTACCATAGTAATTTAACCAGGTTGCTAGGGTTTTTATTGATTCTCTGAAAATATCAGATTCATGAGCATAACTAATAAAAACTTTAATTGGATTATCAGGCATAAGTTCGAGATTTATAAAACCACACATGTAAATCTAAAACTTATCAAATTGAATTAAAAATTAATTTATTTCGATTTTTTGAATACCCAATTCTTAATTGTTTAAAATAACGAACTAAATTACGAATAGTAAATAAAAAATTGTAACTCAAATACCTATCAATTCAATGGAAATTGTCAAATTGGAAGACATTTAATCTTATTAAGTGATTTAAATAATTATCCAATGAAATTTATTGAATTTTAAAATAACAATATGCCTTTTATATGTTCCCTTTTTTTGCACTAAGATTTAATTTTTCATTTTTTTACAATACACTATTGGAATAAGCTCATCAGTAAGTTGTTCATAAAAAACAAACCCACTCTTTCGATTTGTAGTTACCCGTATTTTGTTTGATTGAGGTAATGCATATTTTAACAAATAATCTGGTCTTGAAGAATTTGATATAAGCTTGAACTTTTTATTTGCTATCAAAAAACCTGACTTTATACAGGCAATTTTTATTCGATTTGCCTGTGACTGACTGCATTTAAACAATTTACTTAATTGGCTATTAGAAAGCCCAAAATACGAACGTAAGCCTAATTCTTTGAATATCTGTACTGCACCATGCCTTTTAAGTGCGGATGATCCAAATTTTAAACTTACAAATCGAAATTGGGCTCTTTTTAGTCCGTTAATTCTGAAAGTAATCAGACCAGTATATAATTGCCATTTAAGTTTTTTTAAGTCACTTATATCAATAATTATCCCATGCCTTGTTACCAACCCTTCAGATCGTTTTAAGTATTGATAACTGCGGATAAAATAATTTCCAGTCTTCTTATTATAACCAATCCAATTAATATCCATTAGTTTTTTAAGGTATTTCTGAATTGAACGACTGTCTTTAATACCTGTATAGTTACCTAAATCAGTAAAACATAGATTTTTGGAATTAATAATTCCACCACTTGTATTCTTTAGATAAAGGAAAACCCTAAAGGCTCTTTCCAATTTGTTTATAACAACAAATTCTGCTATCCCTATTGGTATGGTATTATGATTGGTATTAAACTCCATTTTTAAACTTTAGGTTCAATATTATTTTCAAACAATTTTTGCAAATCACTTTTGCGGAAATATAATGTCCCACTTATTTTAGAGTATGGTAAGACCCCTGTAGCTCTAAGATTTGCCAAAGTGCCTTCTGAGCAGCCAAGTACTTTTTTGACCTCTTTACTTTTCATCCAGTCACATTCAAAACTTTTTCCGTTGACTACCTGTTTTATTTCATTTATAATCTCCATTTTTAAATCACTTAAATGCTGCGATGTTATCAGTTCTATTTTCATTGATATTAGTTTTGTTAATTGGGTTAGTATCTAATTTGTTCATTAATTCTGTCATGTCTTCTAAAATTTTGATATCTAATACTTTGCTATAATGTTCTGTTGTTTTAATACTCCTATGGCCTAACATTTTAGAAACACTTTCAATTGGAACTTTATTATTAAGGGTAACTGTAGTAGCAAAAGTGTGACGGGCAATATGTGTTGTGAGATTTTTATTGATTCCAACACAATCAGCTATTTCTTTTAAATAAGCATTGAATTTTTGATTTGAAGGAACTGGCAATAAAGTCTTATTTATAATGCAATGAGGGTGACTTTGATATTTTTCTAAAATGATTCTAGCAATTGGTAATATTGGTATTCTACTCGGAACATTTGTCTTTGTCCTATGAACATGAATCCAGTTATTGCCGTCAATTCCTATAAATACATTCTCCTGCTTTAGCTTTTTCACATCAGAATAAGCCAACCCTGTAAAACAGCAAAAAAGGAAAATGTCTTTGATTTCATCTAGCCTTTTAATTGAAAAAATTTTATTATGCATAAGATCAATTTCATTTTGGGTTAATATTTCTCTATTTACTGTATCAAGCTTGACCTTATAGTTCATAAATGGATCGTGCATTATCCAATCCAAAGACCTTGAAAGATTAATTATCTTTTTAAAATTCTTTAAATATTTGACAGTAGTATTGTTGTTGCAATTTCTGTTTACCCTCAGGTAATAGTCGAATTCAGTTACAAATTGAAGATTAATGTCCTCTAAATAGATGTCATCCTTTGTTATGTAGTATTTAAGAAATTCTTTTAAAAGTTTTAAACAAGTCTCGTATCTTTTGTAAGTACCTAATGCATATTCTTTACCTACTTGTGCAAACATTTTTTCATTGTGAAAAACAAATGCTTGGACAAGAGTTTTCCTTCCCGTTTTTACACCAAGAAACACGTTCTTTAGCTTTTCAGCAGATAAAAACTCATCTTTTTCTAAGAAACTAACATAGATATCATGAACACGCCTTTTAAAGACTCGGATTTGTTCGTTAACAGATTGAGCTTCTAGGCTTCGACCTTTAACACATTGACGCTTGTTATCCCATAAATCGGGGCTTATTGTACGCTTAAGAGCTATTTCAACTCTTTTACCATTAACTGAGATGCGTAAGAATAGCGGAGATTTCTTTTCGGAGGTGAGTTTGTACCTTTTAATATAGATTAAAAGATAAAACCTCATAGAATGACTTAAACTCATACAAAGGTACGTAAAAGATTGTAAATCAACAAATTGATAACCAAATTTGGTTATTTACCATTTTGTCATAATCAATTTTGGTGACCCTTTCTAAAATGATAAAAAGGTCACCTTTAAGACACCTTGAAGTTTGTGTAAGATTGTGTGAATTTGAATAGTCTGAAACTTAAAAAGCTTCTCACTTCAACGAATTGTGTTGAAATAAAAAGCTTTAAATAATGTAGTGCAGAGAGGAAGGGATTCGAACCCTCGAAACAGTTTCCCGTTTACACACTTTCCAGGCGTGCTCCTTCAACCACTCGGACACCTCTCTGTAAAATTGGAGTGCAAAAATAGTAGTTTGACATCAGAGACCGAAGATTTTTTCGGCGTTGGCGGTGGTGATTTGAGCAATTTCATCCTTGGGAAGCCTTTTTACTTCTGATAACTTATCTAATACATGGACCAAGTAGCTACTTTCATTTCTTTTGCCTCTGAATGGTACTGGGGTTAAATAAGGGGCATCGGTTTCCAAGACCAACCATTCCAAGGGAATTTCTTCTAAGACTTCTGGGAGACCGGCTTTCTTGTAGGTAAGCACCCCTCCTATTCCTAAATAAAAACCAAGGTCAATAATTTGACGAGCAGATTCTATACTTCCACTAAAACAATGAAAAATGCCTTTGAGTCCTTTTTTGGCAAAAGGCTTGACCCTATTAATGGTTTCTTGCATGGCATTACGGGTATGAATTACAATGGGGCGATTGATATCTAGTGCCCACTGCATTTGAAGATCAAATGCCTCATATTGTTCTTTTTCAAATGTTTTATCCCAATAAAAGTCTAGACCAATTTCTCCAACAGCCACAAAATCTCGTTTGTCTAACCATGATTTTACATGAGCTAATTCTTCTTGCACATTTGCCTTTACATAACAGGGATGTAAACCCATCATGGCTATACAAATACCAGGAAATTTTGTTTCTAGGGCCAACATGCCTTCGGTTTCCGAACTATCAATAGCAGGCAAATAACATTTTGTAACACCCGCTTTAATTGCCCTATCCATCACAGCATCAATATCTTGCGCAAATTCTTCGGAATACAAATGGGTATGTGTGTCTATCAATTTCATGCTGCAAATTTGGGGCTTTAATTGGAAACTACCCTCCTACCAATTGATTGGTATTTCAAGAGTTTTTTCAAGTTTTTTTTGAGGCTGGTAAAATAAAAAGGAATTGACCACCGTTTAATAGATGCAGCACACTTGAAAGCATCGCAAACAAGAACTGCTGCTGAAAAACGGGCAAAACCTTTTTCGCATTACCCCTAACAAGTAATAATAAAAAGATTAACCCTGGCTCTGCCAGTGTTATGACCAGTGTTTTCATAGGGTACGGATTAAAAACGGGCCGGGGTTTCTACCCTGGCCATTTTTTTGCCTTGTAATGAGTCAAATTTTTTTTCAGAAAATTTATTATTTAATTGGAATGGTCTCAAACCTATACCCCAATTCAGAAAAATGTTTCAAGACTTTTGGTAGTGCAACAGACAATCTATCCCATGCTTTGGTGCTATCGTGAAACACAATAATGGATCCTGGACCAGCGTGCTTGATCACATTTTGAAAACAGGTCTCACCGGAAATATTGGTATCAAAGTCCCCACTCAAAACATCCCACATGACAATTTTAGAAGACCCAAGACTTCTGTAGCGCTCATTTAATAAGGCTTTTACCTTTGAAATGGCGGAGCGTTTAATGCGTCCATAAGGTGGCCTAAAAAGTGGTGAATGAATTAGTTCTGCCGCAGCAGCAACTTCTTGAATATAAGCAGCCTCAGCATTTTCCCATCCATTCATATGATGTTGGGTATGATTCCCAACTTGATGCCCTTCTTGAAGCATCCGTTTATAAATTTCTGGGTGCTTCACAACATTTTTGCCAATGCAAAAAAAACTGGCTTTGGCCTGATAGGCTTTTAGTTGATCTAACACAAAATCCGTTGCGCTTTCATGTGGCCCATCGTCAAAACTCAAATAAAGTAGTTTCTCTTGGGTAGGCAATCGCCAGAGCAATTGGGGATAGACCCAACGAATCCAAAATGGCGCTTTAATTAGATACATGCAGTAAAGATAATCTGACCAACGGATTAAAAATCAAAGACCCGAATATGCACTATGCGGTTTCTATAATAAAAAGCCTTGCCATGTTTTTCTAGAAAATGCTTTTGAGAAGGTTCTGATTCAATCAAGGGTTTTATAGCGTCTTCCATTGCTGCTTGTTTTAGCACTGGAATTGTACCATATTGCAATGCTTGCGCGATAGCTGCTTCAAAAATATGGTCTATAGAGAGCAGGGTAAAATTTTGATCTGAGAACAATTCGCAGCCAATAATTTTATTACCCGTAATAGAGAGAAATCCCGCAAAACTACTATCGGAATAACGGAGTCTTTCTTTAAAATAAGCCAGATAGATTTTAGCAGAATCAGACAAGATTTGCTGATTGGCTATATAATTAAAACCCTCTGGCAGACCATGCCCCACGCCAAATTGTTTTTCAATGGATTTCCAAATCTCAGACTGTCTTCCCGATGCTAACATGGTATTACGCAAAGACAAATCGGCGGAGCCACCATATTTAAAAGGCTTGGGCTTGCTATCCCATCTTCCCGGTTCTACACAAAAAACATTCAGAAATTCCTCGGTTCCTGGTGCCAAAATCTTGGTTTCGGCTACCATGCGGTCTTGTTTACCCCCGGCCAATAAATCTCCCTCATTGATGATAATGACCTGCTTGGAGAGGTTTTTAACGGTCAATACGCGAATATCCGCGTCATGATTGCTATAGAATTCCGCCACTTTGATTTTCCCTTGCAGAAGGGCTTCTTTTAGTGTCAGCGTGGGCTTGGCTCCTTGAATTAAGTCTACTTGTGCCAGACCCATTTGCTTAAACCTGAAGGGAACCAATTGCAGTTTTTGAAAAGTCCAAGCACTGTCTACTTGTAGGAACAATTCCTTTGTAGTGCATTGTGCATACAGCAGGGGAATTTCCAAAAATAGCAGGACCAAGACCCAGACAAAACGCTTCATGGGCTGAAAGTAAGAATTTTCGGGCTCGAGCATCTATAACGGAATGCTTAAGTTTATCTTTGCAGTCTTATGAGCAGAAAAATTAGAGTTCGATTTGCCCCATCCCCCACGGGTGGTTTGCATTTGGGCGGTGTAAGAACCGTATTATTCAACTACTTGTTTGCAAAAAAACAAGGTGGTGATTTTATTGTCCGCATTGAAGACACAGACCAGACCAGATTTGTAGAAGGAGCCGAAGCCTATATATTTGACACCCTTGCTTGGTGTGGCATTATTCCAGACGAGAGCCCTTTACATGGTGGACCATTTGCCCCCTATAGACAAAGTGAAAGAAAAGCAGGATACAGACAATATGCGGAGCAATTGATCAAAGACGGATATGCTTATTATGCATTTGATACGCCAGCAGACCTAGAAGCCATGCGGGTTGAATTTAAAACTGCAGAGAATCCATCTCCACAATACAATCAGCCCATTCGTGAAAAAATGCGCAACTCGCTCACGCTTTCAGAAGCTGAAACCAAGGAATTATTAGAGCAAGGAACCCCTCATGTGATTAGGATAAAAATGCCTTTGAATGAAACCATTTCTTTCACAGACATGATTCGTGGAGAAGTGAGTTTTAATACCTCTCAGGTAGATGACAAGGTTTTATTAAAAGCCGATGGCATGCCTACTTATCATCTAGCCGTAGTGGTTGATGATTATCTCATGAAAATCTCTCATGCATTTAGAGGTGAAGAATGGCTACCCAGTGCACCCGTGCATTTATTATTATGGAAATGGTTGGGTTGGCAAGCCGATATGCCCGAGTGGGCGCATTTGCCGCTGATTTTAAAACCAGACGGCAATGGCAAACTCAGCAAACGCGATGGAGACCGTTTGGGCTTTCCCGTATTTGCTTCTGACTGGACAGACCCCAAGACCAATGAAACAACTACTGGTTTTAAACAACACGGATTTTTACCAGAAGCATTTGTAAACCTACTAGCCATGTTGGGTTGGAACGATGGTACGGATCAAGAAATCTTTAGCATGGAAGAATTGATTCAACGTTTCTCCATGGATCGTGTTCACAAAGGCGGTGCCAAATTTGACTATGAAAAAGCCAAATGGTATAACCACGAGTGGATCAAAAAATCTACAGCTGCTGATTTAAAATCTTATGTGTCTAAGATCTATGCAGACAAAGGAATAGAAGTTACCAGTGAAGCTTTACTACTCAAGATGATTGATGCAGTTAAAGACCGTTGCACCCTTTTAAATGATTTTGTTCAACAGGGTTCTTTCTTTTTCCAAATGCCTGAAAGCATTGATACTGCTGCCATTCAACCAAAATGGGATGACAAGAAAAATCAATTCTTTGTTGAACTCATTAGGGCTTATGAATTAAGCAGCGTTTGGGAAACCCATGATTTAGAAAGAGAATTCAAAGAATTAGCTGCTGCGCACCAATTAAAACCAGGAGAGTTAATGCTACCATTACGTATTATGTTGGTGGGTGGCAAATTTGGACCAGGTGTATTTGATATTGCGGCTGCTATTGGAAAAGAAGCTTCTGTTCATAGAATTAAACTAGTAACAGGCATCTTGGAACAGGCTGCTAAAAACTAATTTCAAGTTCTGATTTTATTATTCAACGATTGCAAAATACAAGCTATGTCTAGACCCATTCGCGTACTGGTTGCCAAAGTTGGACTGGATGGCCACGACCGTGGTGCCAAAGTAATTGCTACCTCTTTAAGAGATGCCGGTATGGAAGTTATCTATACAGGTCTTAGACAAACTCCTGAAATGGTGGTGAATGCTGCATTGCAAGAAGATGTTGACGCCATTGGTGTGAGCATTTTATCTGGTGCGCACAATACTATTTTTCCAAAAATTATTCAGCTCATGAAAGACAAGGGTATGAATGATGTGCTACTTACTGGGGGCGGTATTATTCCTGAAGATGATATGGCCCAATTACAAGCCATGGGTGTGGGTAAACTATTTGCACCAGGAGCTACTACCACAGAAATTGCTGATTACATTAAAGATTGGGTAGCTGCCAATAGAAATTTTTAAAGTTTAAAAGATTGCCATGTATACCACTATTTTAACCAATTTAGAAAACGGGATTTTTACTATTACCATTAACAGACCAGACAAACTCAATGCATTAAATGCCGCTGTTTTTGCTGAATTAAATCTGGCATTGGACGAAGTCTATAGCAATACAGCTATTCAAACTGTGATTATCACAGGCGCAGGCCCCAAGGCTTTTGTGGCTGGTGCCGATATCTCTGAATTCAACAACTTAGACAAAGCAGGAATCATGCATCTGTCTAAAGCTGGACAGGATACTTTCTTTAGAATTGAAAATGCGCCCAAACCCATTATTGCCTGTGTAAATGGATTTGCCCTAGGTGGTGGATGCGAACTAGCCATGAGTTGCCATTTTAGAATTGCTTCTGAGAACGCTAAGTTTGGACAACCAGAAGTAAATCTAGGATTGATTCCTGGTTATGGTGGCACACAACGCTTGGTACAATTGGTGGGCAAGGGAAGGGCCATGGAATTACTACTAACGGCTAATATGATTGATGCTCCAACCGCTTTACAATTTGGTTTGGTAAATCATGTAGTTCCAGTTGATCAATTAATTAGTAAAGCTGTTGAAATCCTAAGCTTGATTCAAACAAAAGCGCCTATTGCTGTGGCTGAATGCATTAAAGCGGCCAATGCCGTTTATAATGAAACGTTGGATGGCTATGCAGTTGAAGTAGCTGGATTTGGAACAAGCTTTGACACTGCTGACCGAATAGAGGGAGCAACTGCCTTTTTGGAGAAGCGAAAAGCCTCATTTACTGGCAAATGATGGCGCTGAGAATGGTCTGTTATACTACCTTTGCGGGGCAAATTCATCTTTAAAAATTATTGATATGGAATATCGTATAGAAAAGGACACCATGGGTGAGGTAAAAGTACCCGCCGATGTTTATTGGGGTGCGCAAACCCAACGCAGTATTGAGAATTTCCAAATTGCTCAGGACATTAATAAAATGCCCAAGGAAATTATCAAAGCATTTGCTTATTTGAAAAAAGCAGCTGCATTGACCAACTTTGACGCAGGTGTATTACCTAAAGAAAAAGCCGAACTCATTGGCCAAGTTTGTGATGAGATTTTGGAAGGAAAATTGGACAACCAGTTTCCATTGGTAGTTTGGCAAACAGGTTCTGGAACACAGAGCAATATGAATGTAAATGAAGTTGTGGCTTACCGTGGTCATGTGATCAAGGGCGGTGGCCTTACTGACAAGGATAAGTTTTTACACCCCAATGACGACGTGAATAAATCACAGTCATCCAACGATACTTTCCCAACAGCCATGCATATTGCGGCTTATAAAATTTTGTTGGAAACAACTATCCCGGGTATTACTAAGCTGCGCGATACCTTGGCTCAAAAGAGCAAGGAATTTATGCACGTGGTTAAGATTGGTAGGACCCATTTTATGGATGCTACTCCACTGACCTTGGGTCAAGAAATTAGTGGTTATGTTTCTCAACTAAACCACGGTTTAAAAGCCATCAACAATACCCTGGCGCATTTGAGTGAACTAGCCCTTGGCGGAACCGCTGTAGGAACAGGAATCAATACACCAAAAGGTTATGATGTAAACGTAGCCAAACATATTGCCAACCTTACTGGTTTGCCATTTGTAACAGCTGAGAACAAATTTGAGGCTTTGGCTGCGCATGATGCTATTGTAGAAGCCCATGGTGCTTTAAAAACTGTGGCTGTTAGTTTGATGAAGATTGCCAATGACGTAAGGATGTTGTCTTCTGGACCAAGAAGCGGCATTGGGGAATTGCATATTCCAGATAATGAACCAGGTTCTTCTATCATGCCTGGTAAGGTTAACCCTACGCAATGTGAAGCATTGACCATGATTGCTGCCCAAGTATTGGGTAACGATGTGGCCATTAATATTGGTGGTGCCACCGGACATTTTGAACTCAATGTGTTCAAACCTGTCATGATCTATAATTTCTTACACAGCGCCCGTTTAATTGGTGATGGTTGTGTGAGCTTTAATGACAAGTGTGCTGTAGGTCTAGCTCCTATTGAAGCCAATATTAAAAAGCACGTTGACAATAGCTTGATGTTGGTTACTTCTTTGAACACCAAGATTGGTTATTACAAAGCAGCAGAGATTGCTCAAACAGCACACAAAGAAGGAACTACCTTAAAAGAAATGGCTGTGAAACTAGGCTATGTAACTCCTGAAGAATTTGACCAATGGGTTGTTCCTTCGGAGATGGTGGGGGAAATTAAGTGAAGAGTGAAGAGATAAAAGTGAATAGAGGAGTGAGGAATGAGAAGTGAGAAGTGAAGGAAGAAGAAAATAGTCCCGGTTGCTAATACAACCGGGATTTTTATTTTACTGTGGATTGTTTTTTAATTAGGCTTGTATCAGAAGCTAAAGTTGCTACTTGATAGCCGCCAGTATCAATAGAGGTTTTTGTTAAAGCATTTTTCAGGGTTTCAAAATCTGTAGCAGTCATTTTTGTACCTGCTAAATAGAGTTCTTGCAATTGTTTTAAATCTTTCAATGAGACTAATGCGCTTGCTTTAATTGTTGTGCCTACCAAATTCAAATACACCAGCTGTTTTAATGAAGCAAGACTTGTAATGGATTCCTGATCCAGATTGCTATATGAGAGATCTAGTTTTCTCAAATTGGTTAAAGCGCTTAATTTTTTCCAATCTGTCGCTGACATTTGCATCTTGGGCATTTTTAACCAAAGCAATTGTTTCTTTAAAGAAGTTAATGCTTCAAGTACTGTAGCATCTAATTGTGTGAGGTTTACAAAATTGGCGCTGAGATAATGGCTGTTTTGAGCAATGGGTAAAATGGTCACACCCTTGCTGCGCAACAAATTAATACTGGCTATTGGCGCTTCTGAAACCTCCTCCTTGGGCAGGTCAGTATCAATCTTGGCTTTCTGTTGTTCCAAGGAACTTAAGGCCTGTTTGATAGCAGGACTTTGTTCTAATTGCTTGCACTGCTTTTTAAAATCACCGCCTTGTGCAATCCACCATTCCAATAAGATTCTTTCTTTTTCACTGATTTGCGGTTTGCCCTTTGGTGGCATATGCTTTTCTTCAATGGGATCCAAGATGACACGATGGTATAACTCACTACCAATTGCATTACCTGGCTTTAAAACTGCTCCATTTTTACCGCCCTTTACAACCCAATCCGGATTGTCTAAACGCAAGCCCCCTTTTTGTTTGCTGGCCGCATGACAGGAATAACATTTTTCTTTTATTATGGGCTCAATCACATCGGCATAGACCAAGGCATCCTGTGCATTTGTTAGCGTTTTTTTTGTTGCAACACTGTCTGCGTCAGCACTACTAAATGCTTTGGTTAAATAACCTTCACCATGTGTAAGGGTTCCTCCCAAATGTCCTGTTATACTCACCAAAACCAAGATGGCTACAGCAATATATTTTAGGTTTTGTTGGTTCTTAGAAAATAGATATCCAGCTATAGATGTAAATGCTGTTAATATACCCATCCATTGGTGTAGGTTCAAAACTGTTTCATCATATTCGCCTGCAGAACCCAATAAATAGCCAGTGATACAAGATGCTATTGCGCTAGCTGAGCCTAATAAATAACCCAATGGAATCACGGTTAGTAATGCTGCCCATTTTTCTTTTGTACACAACCATTGCAAGACAATGGTGAATAGCAAAATCCCTATAGGTAAATGCACCAAGAGGGGATGAAACCTTCCAATAAAATCAGTAAAAGCGAATAAGAACATTTGACTTTTTTAAACTTGAGCTATGCTAAATTCAAATGGGTGGAGCACTAAGACTGATATCTTTTGCGCAATAGTTGCATCATGTGCACATTTATGCCCCACTGATCTGCCAATGCTTGTCTGGTATAGGGCAGGGTTGGCATATAATCTGGAGGACCAAATTCTGTGAGCATGGTTAAATGTTTGGCACCAGCAGCAATTTTTAATTCCACTACTTTGTCCCACCAACCCAAATGTCTTTTTAAAGCACTCTCCCATTCCGGAGCACGCGGGTCATTCACTTGCGGACCTTCTGGATGCCCTACTCTTGTGTGAATATGGTCTACTCTTTTAAGAGCTGCTTGTACGGTATCTTCTTGGTCATGTAATAAACTCTCGTGTACATTACACCAGTGTGAAATGTCTAAGGTTACCCGCATTTGTGGATGTTTTTCTAAATACTGTTTGGCCACATGTGCCGCAAATAAAATGCGTGATCTATGTGTTTCATGACAAATGGTGATTCCCGTTTTCTTTGAAAGAGCAATGGTATGTTCAATAATTGCATCATTGGTCTCTACAGGAAAATAATCCTTACCGGAATGACAATTGATATACAGCGGTCTTTGTCTGTCTTGATTGGCAGCAGCGTTAATCATGGTTTTAAATGCATCCAAGTGCTTGGCTGGATTTGATTCACCCACACCACATAATAAACCCAATTCTAATTGGTGCTTTTTCAACGCTTCAAATAATTCGTCTTGTCCAGCTTTGGTGGCTGGCCACCACATTTCTATTCCATCGTAACCGGCTTGTTTGGCTTTGGCGCAAAACTGGTCAACGCTTCCATCAAAACCCCAATTGGTGGCCAATATTTTGATGGAGAAATTGGCGGGTAAATTGAAAGCAGGTTTAGCAGCCATTAAGGATTCAAATGGCGTAGCCGCTACTGCTGCCACTGACCCTGCAATGCTTAAGAATTTTCTTCTGTTTAGGCTCATGTGTTTTGTTTTAGGCTACTATTTCATTAATGACTCTTCCATGCACATCCGTTAATCTAAATGGTCTTCCTTGAAAAGGATAGACCAATTTTTCATGATCAAAACCCAATTGATTTAAAATGGTGGCTTGAATATCATATGCGTCTACCTTACCACTTATGGCACTATATCCAATCTCATCGGTCTCACCAAAACTCACGCCTTTTTGAATGCCTCCACCAGCCATCCAAATGGTGAATGCTTCTGTATGATGGTCTCTTCCTTTAAAAGGCATTTTCTTTCCGTCTCTATTTTCTTGCATGGGTGTTCTTCCAAATTCTCCTCCCCATACCACCAATGTTTCATCTAAGAGTCCACGCTGTTTTAAATCAAGTAAAAGTGCGGTAACTGGTTTATCTGTACTTCTGCATTTGTTGACAAATCCATAATCAATAGCTAGGTTTTCATCTGTGCCATGACTATCCCAACCCCAGTCAAATAATTGCACAAAACGCACCCCTTTTTCTACCAGTTTTCTGGCTAACAATACATTATTTGCAAAACAAGATTTGCCAGGTTGTGTGCCATACATTTCATGAATAGACTGTGGTTCATCATTAATATTCATTACATCTGGCACCGCTATTTGCATGCGATAAGCCATTTCATATTGGGCAATCCTAGCAACGGTTTCTGGGTCTTTGAATTCTTCATAGGTCTGCCTATTGGCTTCATTAATGGCGTCAATAGAAGCTTTGCGTAAATCCCGATTCATACCAGCAGGGTCTTTGATAAATAGAACCGGATCACCCTCACTCCTACATTGTACGCCTTGGTAAACCGATGGCAAAAATCCACTACCCCAAACACTTTTTCCTGCGTCAGGAAATTTGCCTCCAGAAGTGAGTACCACAAATCCAGGTAGGTTGCTATTTTCTGAACCCAATCCATAAGTGGCCCAGGCACCAATACTAGGTCTACCCAATCTAGCAGAACCCGTATGCATCAAGAGTTGTGCAGGACCATGGTTAAATTGGTCTGTTTGTACCGCTTTTAAAAAAGCCAATTCATCTGCAACAGTGGCTAAATGCGGTAAGTGATCTGAGATCCAAGCACCGGATTGGCCCCTTTGTTTAAAATTGGCCTGAGGGCCCATCATCTTAGGTACGCCGCGGATAAAGGCAAATTTCTTTCCTTCTAATAAGGACTGCGGACAATCCTGTCCATCCAATTTTTGCAAGTCTGGTTTATAGTCAAATAATTCTAATTGAGAAGGTGCGCCAGCCATGTGCAAGTAAATCACTGATTTTGCCTTTGGCGCAAAATGCGGCGCCTGTGCCATGAGTGGATTGGTATTGATTCCTGCATGACCAGACTGATCTTTTGACCCCAACCAATTACAACCTCCAAGTAGTGAGCCCATGGCCATGGCGCCCATTCCTGTAACACATTCCTTGAAGAAATGTCTTCTGGTTTGTTGCTCTAAGATGGCTTTGTTGGCAGCATCAATGAGTTGTTGATTATGTTGACTCATGGATTAATTTTTGGTAATAAATTCATCTGTATTCATCATGGCTTGTGCTACTACAATCAAGGCTGCTGTTGCTGGTTCTTGATGTGCAGGTAACGGTCCTGTCATGGCTTTCATACTAGATGGATTCTTTTTAAATTGATCAAAAGCTGTTGCATATAATTTTTCAAAAGCCAAACTAGTGGCGGGTTTCAAGGGCCTGTTCATGGCCAACTCATAGGCCTTACTAATTTGGACTTTGCTATCCTTGGGACATTGTGCTTGCACTTTAAAGGCAAAATGTTGTGCTGCTTCTACAAACACAGAATCGTTTAATGTATTGAGTGCTTGCAATGGCGTATTGGTTCTGATTCTTCTAGCTGTACACACTTCTCTGGTAGCGCCATCAAAACTAATCATGGATGGATAAGGTGCTGATCTTTTCCAATAAGTATACAAGGATCTTCTGTATTGGTCAACACTATCACTTTTTTTCCAGTAGGCACCATTCCAAGGTGAGTTCCAAATTCCTTCAGGTTGATAAGGCATCACACCAGGACCATACATTTTATCACTCATTAATCCACTTACTGCCAAAGCCTGGTCTCTCATCTGTTCTGCAGACAATCTGACCCTTGGACCGCGAGCATATAATTTGTTGTAGGGATCTTTTTGTATGGATTCTTGGTTCTGATTAGAAGCTTGTTGGTAGGTAGCACTCATCACAATTTCTTTCATCAACTTTTTCAAATCCCATTGGTAGTCATGCATGAATTGCCAAGACAAATAATCCAACAATTCTTTGTGGGTGGGGGCAATTCCCTGTGTACCCATGTCTTCCAAAGTTTCTACAATCCCCATTCCAAAAAACTGTTCCCAAATTCTATTCACCATGGTTCTTGCAACCAATGGATTTTCTGTGCTAGTCATCCATTTGGCCATGCCTAATCGATTATTAGGAAGACCCGCAGGAATCTTACCCAAAGATGCAGGAACACCCGCATTCACGGCTTTTCCCTTAACCAACCAATTCCCTCTTACAAAAACTTGAGTAGGTCTTTGCATATTAGCAGGGTTCTCCATCATTATGGGTGTCTTGGTTACATCTTTGGCTTGAATCAAGTACCTGAATTGCGCAAAAGCGCTATCATAACCTGGCATGCCTTTTCCAGGAAATGGATTGGTTGGGTAAAACCAATCAAATTGCATACCTGATTCTTCAGGAGTAGCAAGACTTGGATTCTGGTATTGAAAAAATAAATCGTGTACACCCTTAGTGGCTAGAATGGGCATGGTGCCTAGGTTCCAGCCATTCTTGGTAGCTGGCACTTGTAATCTTCCAATAACAGGACCATCTGCTTTGTCAATTCTAATTTCCCAGATGCCTGCTGGTTTGCCACTGGTGTATCTAAATAAAATCTCCGATTTTCCTGTTAGGTCAACATGAGGCAGTCTTGCTGTGGCATGGTTACGCAAAACCAACCACTTAGTATCGGCCAGCGCCGCATTGACCAATTGGTCTGCTTGAATACTATTGATGGTTGGCTGACCTGTTTTAAGAAAAGATTGTAAAGCTTTTGATTGATTCTTTGCGTTTTGGTCTAACCATTTTGTCAGTGACAAAAATTGTACGCTGTCTTTGTTGTGAAACTCTCTATACGTGGGATATTCGTCATAAGTATCTTCATCTCTTGTGTTGTTAAAGAATGCTAGAAACTGATAATATTCTTCCTGTCTAAATGGATCATAAGGATGACTATGACATTGCACACAGGCAAATGTGGTGCTCATTAAAGTTTCCCAAGTAGTGTTCACCCTATCAATGACAGCTGCTGTTCTAAACTCTTCGTTATCCGTACCACCCTCATCATTGGTCATGGTATTTCTGTGAAATGCTGTGGCAATATATTCTGCGGCACTAGGATTGGGTAATAAGTCTCCGGCTAATTGTTCTACTAAAAATTGGTCATAGGGTTTATTCTCATTAAACGCTTTGATTAACCAATCGCGGTAGCGCCAAATGGTTCTTGAATCATCTCTTTCATAACCCTTGGTATCTGCATAACGCGCAAGATCCATCCAAAGAGCGGCCCATCTTTCTCCATATCTTGGAGAAGCCAATAACTGGTCTACCAATTGCTCATAAGCATTGGCCTGATTGCTTTTCAAGTATTGTTGTGTAATGGCATTGGGTGCGGGCATACCAATTAAGTCCATGCTAACCCTTTTGAGCAAGATGGCTTTTTCTGCCTGCGGCGATGGACTTAATTTATGCTCACTGATTTGTTCAAAAATGTATTGGTCTACATTATTGTTGATCCAATCTGGTTTTCCGCCAAGCCCCAAGAAACCCGATTTGTTATTTGGGATGGTTGGTGCTACAACAGGAACATAGGCCCAGTGATTGCCCCACTCTGCACCTTGGTTGATCCAAGCGGTTAGTAGGTCAATATCTTTTTTGTCTAAAGGCGGATGCTTATAAGGCATTCTTTCTTCCGGATCCTTGGCAGTTAATCTTTTGATCATTTCACTAGCAGATGCATTGCCTGGAATAATGGCTGCTTTGCCTGATTTGTTTACAGCAAGAGCTTCTGACCTAAAGAGCAAACTAAAACCACCCTGTCTTTTCACACCCCCATGACAACTGATGCAGTTTTTATTCAGAATGGGTTTTACCTCTGCGTTATAATCAACCTTTGATTTAGAAATAAAAAAAACAAAGACCAATACAACTAGGCCAAGACATATTAGTGTCCAAATTAATTTTGTGGGTTTGGGCAAGGGCATTGCGTTAGATTGTCTTTAAAGTTAATAGAATTGTACTTCAAAAAACAAATCCAAATAAGGGTAAGGAATCTATTTTAGTTGACGCGTTTGCCCCCAACATACGTATGTAAGACTTTGGTGTTTAGGATGGCAGTATCTGGTATGGTCATCAAGTCTTGGTCCAAGACCATGAAATCTGCTTTCTTCCCTGCTTCCAGACTACCTACTTCCTTTTCTAAAAATCCTGCTTTGGCAGCCCAAATAGTCATCCCTCTAATGGCTTGCTCTCTTGTCAAAGCATTCTCCATTTGAAATCCGTTTGCTGGAAAACCCTTGGCATCTTTTCTAACCACGGCTGCTAAAAAGGTTTTAAAGGGTGAGATATCTTCTACTGGAAAATCTGTACCCAAGGGCAACCAACCATTTTGTTCTAATAGTTGCTTGTAGGCATAGCCACCCTTTAATCTTTCTTTTCCCAAACGCTCTTCAGCCCAATACATATCGCTAGTGGCATGAGTAGGCTGAACCGATGGCACAATGGCGGCAGTTCCAAATAATTTAAAATCGTCTGGGTGCACAATTTGTGCGTGTTCTATGCGCCAACGCTTGTCATTCCCCGGCTGTAAATATTTATTATAGATCTGCAAGATGGCCCTATTAGCACTATCTCCAATGGCATGGGTACACATTTGAAACCCAGTAGCAGCAAGTACTTTAGCCAATGAATCATAATGATTTGGATTACGCAATAAAAATCCACTCCAACCTGCTTTGTCTGTATAAGGCGCCAACAAACAAGCACCCCTACTTCCTAAAGCACCATCGGCATAAACTTTAAAACCATTGACAAATAAGCGATCTGTTTTATAAGGGCCCTTCTTCAAATATTTTTCCAAATTGGCGTCATTATCACTAAGCATCACATACAAACGCATGCTCAAACTTCCTTCTTTTTGCAAAGCGTCAATGGCGTCTACATCAGCTGCACTCAAACCACAATCCGTAATGGTGGTTAGACCTTGTTGAAAACATTTTTCTTGTGCTGCTTGCAGCCATTTTTTATAAACTGTTTTGTCTGGAGCTGGAATCTGTGCATAGACTTGGTTGTCTCCATTGTCTATTAAAACCCCTGTGAGTTTTCCATTCACTGTTTCTATGGAACCACCTACAATGGTTTGTCCTGGCTTAAGTCCGGCAAGGTCTAAGGCTTTTTGATTGGCAATAGAAGCATGACCGTCTACCCTTTGCAGGATTACCGGTTTATCCGGAAAAGCTTTGTTTAATAATTCGTTGGTGGGGTATACTTTTCCAGGCCATTTGTTTTGGTCCCATCCCCTTCCCTGAATCCAGGTTAAGTCTGGATGTTCTGCCGCAAAAGCTTTGACCCTTTCTACCGCTTCTTCAAAACTGGTAGTGCCATATAAATTGGCATAAAACAAAGACTGACCATAACCTACAAAATGGGCATGGGCATCAATTAAACCAGGGTACATGGCTTTACCAGCCAAATCAATGGATTCCTTGGCTTGATATTTTGCTCTGATCTCTTTTTCTGTTCCAATGGCTAGAATTTGGCCATCTTTTACCACCATGGCTTCTGCCATACTAAAACCGCTGTCTACGGTATAAATTTTGGCATTGAAAAATAGGGTATCTGCTTGTTGGTTCTTGCAAGCAACCAATGCAAAGAGCATGGCGCAGAAAAAGATGATCCGCATAGTATGGTTTTAGAACCATAAAGTTAGGGGGATGCTTCAATAATTACTTGAGCAATTCACAAGGTTTTAAACCTGTATGCTTTTTGAATGCCGCAGAGAAATGCGAAATAGAAGAATATCCTAATAATGCAGATACATCGGTTACACTCAAACCCTTCTCGTACAAGAGGTATTTGGCGTGTTCCATACGCTGCTGTTGGTAAAAATCAAAAATAGTGGTGCCAAATATTTCTTTAAAACCCTTTTTCACATAACATTCATTCATAGCCACTTTGCGGCTCAATTCCTTAATGGTAATAGGGTCTCCAATATGTTGTAAGAGAATTTCACGAGCTTGGTAAATTCTTTCTCTACCACTTTCATCAGCCAAGAATTTACACTGAAATCCCTGCTCTTTTTCTTCTACCAAACACTCCAAACTATAAAGCAAAAGTTCATGCACTTTGGCATTCACAAAAATATTTTCCAAAGAACCAGAGTAGCTATGGTTTAACAAAGCATCTAATACATTGCGTTTGCGCATACATACAGGAAACACTTTGGTAAAAGCATTGGGATATTTAAAGGCCAATACTTCATCCTTGTGATTGCTTAATTTTACATTATGTACAAACTGATGCAAGAAAGTAGCAGTAAAATGAAAATGAAATACGTCTACGGTTTGGTGTTTGCCACTGCAATTATTTGTTGGCAACTGGTTACACATACCACAACTTCTTTCTTCGCAATATCTATTGCCGGTAGTGCAGTAACGCAGTTCTAAATAGTTTTCTTCAGGGCGTTTGGCATTATAATGATAGACCATCATGCCAGTATCTTCTGCCACCCATGGATTTTGGGCATAATAGCGGCGCACTTGGTAATTGATAGAACCTGGAATCTGTTGTCCTTTCTCATACAACAGGTCCATGCTTGGATCAATTCCATTTTTGTGAGCCAGTCTTAATATGTCCATTGCTTGCATCATGCATTGCAAATTTAATGTATAAACATCCATTAACCAAGTATCTACTGTTAAAGCTAGTAATTATGACAGTTTAATGATTATTTTACAAGTGCATTCACTCAAATTCATTGAACATGAAAACAATTGTTACCGCATTGATTATCAACATATTGCTATTCACACAGCTTTTTGCTCAAGATTGTAAAGTGTTACTCCCCTCCATTGCTGGAGTTTATGAAGGAGAATGTAATCAATCAAAAGCCAATGGAAAGGGCAAGTCAAAGGGGATTGATAGCTATGAAGGCCAATTCAAAAATGGTTTACCTGAAGGAATTGGTAAATACAGTTGGCAAAATGGCAATTGGTTTGAGGGCAGTTTCAAAGCGGGAAAAAGACAGGGAGAGGGCGTAATGCACTATCCTATTGCTGGAAAAGCAGATAGCACAATGAGCGGTTTTTGGGCCAAAGACCTGTATGTGGGCATTTATGAAGTACCTTTTAAAATTCAGGGCAAGGGTTATAACGTACAAACCATCTCAGTTAAACCTGATACCAAACAAGCTCCTTTACAAATTGTCATTGACCTTTCTAGTGTCATGAGTGGCTCTGATGATACCCATGGCACCATCCCCAAACCCGTACTTAGCAATATTCAGATCTTGAAGGGCAGTTTTATGACCCGTTCTGAAGTGACCAATATGAACAAAAGAAATATGTATTACCTAACAGACGTGATCTTTCCCTTTAGTGCCAGTTTTCGCATTTCAGATGAGGACATTGTCATTGATTTTAACAATCCCAACTGCTATCGTGTGGATATTGTAATGCGCCAATAAGGCCAGAAAAGCCCTTTTTGGAGAGATTCTAACAAAAAAAAGTTTTTATGCCTGTTTAGCCCTGTTAAAAGTGGATAAATAGGCATTTTTATTAGCCCTCCTACCCCTTATTTTCATTAACTTCGCCCATTGTCATTTCACTATAAAAAGGCAGTTTATTAACCCTATGACTCAGGAACAATTAGATAGTAACGATCAACAGAATAAGAATTACGGTGCGGATAGTATTCAGGTATTAGAAGGATTGGAAGCGGTTCGTAAAAGACCGGCCATGTATATTGGAGATATTGGTGTAAAAGGTTTACACCACTTGGTATATGAGGTGGTTGACAACAGTATTGATGAGGCCCTTGCAGGATATTGCAAAAATATTATTGTAACTATCCATACAGACAATAGCATTAGCGTACAGGATGATGGTAGGGGTATTCCTACAGCCATGCACACCAAAGAAAAGCGTTCTGCCCTGGAAGTTGTCATGACCGTATTACACGCCGGTGGTAAGTTTGACAAAAACACTTATAAGGTTTCTGGTGGTTTACACGGTGTGGGTGTGAGTTGTGTAAATGCCCTTTCAACCAAGCTCTTGGTTAACGTTCATCGTGAAGGAAAAATCTTTGAACAGGAATATAAAATTGGGGTTCCCCAATATGCAGTTCGCGAAGCTGGAACCAGTGAAAAAACTGGAACCTATGTTCATTTTTGGCCCGATTTAACCATCTTCCAAGAATCGGTTTACAAAAGAGAAATCTTAGAAGGACGTTTAAGAGAATTGTCTTTCTTGAATAGAAGAATTAGCATTACCCTAACCGATTTGCGTGAATTGGATGAGGCTGGAGTGCCTAATTCTACTGTATTCTACAGTGAAGGAGGGATTGTTGAGTTTGTTGAATTGTTAGACAAGAACGGTAATCGTACGCCATTGATTCCTTCACCATTGTATGTAGATGGTCACGATGAAGCATCCAATGTAGCAGTAGAAGTAGCCCTTACTTATAACGATGACTTTAAAGAACATATCTTCTCGTATGTAAACAATATCAATACCATTGAAGGTGGTACCCACGTAACTGGTTTCCGTCAGGCATTGACCCGTGTTTTCAAAACCTATGGTGATAAACAAGGTCTGTTTGAAAAAGCAAAAGTGACCATTGAAGGGGATGACTTCCGTGAAGGTTTAAGCGCCATTATTTCTGTAAAAGTTCCCGAACCTCAGTTTGAAGGTCAGACCAAAACCAAATTGGGAAATAGTGAAGTAAGTGGGATTGTTCAAACAACCGTTGCAAGAGCCCTTGAAGCTTTCTTGGAAGAAAATCCTAGAGAAGCCAAAAACGTTATTTCTAAAATCATCTTGGCTGCCCAAGCCCGTGTTGCTGCTAAAAAAGCCCGCGACATGGTACAGCGTAAAACTGTTTTGAGCGGTGGTGGTTTGCCAGGTAAACTGGCCGATTGTTCTGAGCGTGATCCTGAAAAATGTGAACTATACTTGGTGGAAGGGGATTCGGCTGGTGGTACTGCTAAACAGGGCCGCGACCGTAGTTATCAAGCCATCTTGCCTTTAAGGGGTAAGATCTTGAATGTGGAAAAAGCCATGGAGCATAAAATCTATGAGAACGAAGAGATCCGCAATATGTATACTGCTTTGGGTGTAACTGTTGGTACTCCTGAAGATCCCAAAGCACTGAATATTGCCAAACTACGTTACCACAAGTTGATCATCATGACCGATGCCGACGTGGATGGATCGCATATTGCTACCCTAATTCTAACCTTTATCTTCCGTTATATGAAGGAATTGGTTGAACAGGGTTATGTCTATATTGCCCAACCACCTTTATACTTGGTAAAAAAAGGTAAGGATCAAGAATATGCATACAATGAGGAACAACGTAAGTTCTGGATTGAAAAACTGGGTGGTGGTAAGGACGATAGCGTAAATACACAACGTTATAAGGGTCTTGGAGAGATGAATGCAGAACAATTGTGGGAGACCACTATGGACCCAACTCGTAGAACACTAAAACAAGTGACCATTGACAGTGCTTTTGAAGCAGATCGTATTTTCAGTATGCTCATGGGTGATGAAGTTGCGCCACGTAGGGAATTCATTGAAACACACGCCAAATACGCCAAAATTGACGTTTAGTGTTAAAAAAAATGTTAGCTTTAAAAATATTAGCCATAAGAAATTCACTAACCATTAAATTCTACAAAAATGGACACTTCAAAAATGATTAAAGCATATTGCCTGAAAACAAAGGAAAAAAATGTTCCTATGCAAGACGCCGTTGTCACTAAAACTGCTAAAGGCGGTTATATGGCTGGTGGTCATGATGGAAAAGGCAACAAAATGGCAGCTATCTTGAGCGAAGCAAAAGCTTTGCAAGCGATTGCTGACGGTGTTGCTAAAAAAGGATTCTAGTAGTTTTCAGAATTCAAACACATTTAAGCGCTGGCGGGTTCATCCTTTGCCGGCGCTTCTTTTTTGCCCAAGACTTTCAGGTGCATTCTCTCTAAGAAAACATGCATGGCTTCCATGGTCTTTACATCGTCTACCACTAATAAAAACATTTTACCAGCTTGCTTTAACCGGGCTTTATTAGTACCTGTTTGCAAATAGGCCAATACGTTTTTAAAGAGCTCTGATTCAAAATAAGGTGAGTCCGGTCTATTGATAAAATAACAACGTAGGGTATTGTCTTTCAAAGTCATTTTTTCAAAACCTAATTCTACAGCCATCCACCTACAACGTACCGTTACAAAAAGGTCTTCCACCTGCGGCACCATTGGACCAAAGCGGTCAATCATCTCATGATAAAATCCAGTAAGTTCTGTTTCGTTTTCGCAACTGTCTAGTCTAGTATATAAAGACAATCTTTCTGTAATACTCTCTACATAATCATCAGGAATTAGAATCTCCAAATCCGTATCAATGGTACAGTCTTTTACAAAATCATCTTGTTTGCTAATCTCTTCTTTGAATAGTTCTTTAAACTCGGTGCGCTTTAATTCTCTAATGGCTTCTTCCAAAATCTTCTGATACATTTCAAATCCAATCTCGGCCATAAAGCCGCTTTGTTCCCCACCCAACATATTACCTGCACCTCGAATATCCAAGTCACGCATGGCAATCTGGAATCCGCTACCTAGGTCACTAAACTGCTCCAAGGTTTGCAAGCGCTTGCGAGAATCAGTTGGTAAGGAACTCATAGGAGGACCCATTAAATAACAGAATGCTTTCTTATTGCTGCGCCCTACACGTCCGCGCAATTGGTGCAAATCGCTCAAACCAAAATGATGCGCATTGTTGATCATGATGGTATTTACATTGGGTATGTCTACCCCACTCTCAACAATATTGGTACAAACCAATACATCGTATTTTCTATCAATAAAATCTAAGATTCTTTCTTCTAGCTCGTGCCCTTCTAATTGTCCATGTGCAAATCCAATGCTTAGATCTGGGCAGAGCCCTTGAATCATGGCGCACATTTCTGCAAGGCCTTGCACCCTGTTATGAATGAAGAATACCTGACCACCACGTTCTGTTTCATAATAGATAGCCTCCCTTATAAAATCATCATTGAACACGTGTACTTCTGTTTGAATGGGCTGCCTATTGGGCGGCGGCGTATTCATAATACTCAAGTCACGCGCACCCATCAATGAAAACTGCAGGGTTCTTGGAATAGGCGTGGCAGTAAGGGTTAAACAGTCTACATTGGTTTTCAATGTCTTTAATTTTTCCTTATGCCCTACCCCAAATTTCTGTTCCTCGTCAATGATCATGATGCCCAGATTCTTGAACTTCACTTCTTTACCCAAGAGACCATGGGTTCCAATAATAATATCAATCTTACCTTCTTCCAATTTTTGAAGGGTATCTTTTTTCTCCTTGGCAGATTTGAATCTATTTACATAATCAACCGTTACTGGAAAATCCTTTAAGCGGTCTTTGAATGTTTTATAGTGTTGAAAAGCCAAGATGGTGGTGGGTACCAATATAGCGGCCTGTTTGCCATCAACACATGATTTGAATGCCGCTCTAATAGCTACTTCTGTTTTACCAAACCCAACATCTCCACAAACCAATCTATCCATGGGCGATGGGCTTTCCATGTCTTTCTTAACATCGGCGGTAGCCTTGCTTTGATCTGGCGTATCCTCATAAATAAAGGATGCTTCCAGTTCCGTTTGCATATAAGTATCTGGGGCGTGGGCAAATCCCTGTTGCGCTTTTCTTTGTGCGTATAATTTAATCAGGTCAAAAGCTATTTCTTTAACCTTGGTCTTGGTCTTCTCTTTTAGTTTGTTCCAAACATCAGAACCCAATTTATTAATCTTTGGAACAGTGCCTTCCTTGCCAGTGTATTTAGAAATCTTATGCAGGGAATTAATGTTCACATAGAGAATATCACTGTCTTTGTAAATAATGCGCACTGCTTCTTGCACTTTACCATTGACTTCTATTTTTTGTAACCCACTATAAGTTCCTACACCATGATCCATATGGGTTACATAGTCTCCAGGTTGTAGGTCACGCAAGGTTTTCAGCGTAAGCGCCTTGTTTTTATTATAAGCTTGTTTAACCTTGTATTTGTGGTATCGTTGAAAAATCTGGTGGTCTGTATAGCAAACTACTTTTAGCTCCTCGTCTATAAATCCTTCATGAATGCTGGTGGCAATTGGAACAAACTGGATTTCGGTTTGAAGGTCTGTGAAAATACTACTCAACCGCTCTAATTGACGGGGCTGTTCGGCAAAAATATAGATGCCATACTTGGCCGCTTCATGGGCTTTAAGATCCTTGATGAGTAAATCAAACTGTCTATTAAAAGAGGGCTGGGTGCGTGTTTTAAACTCAATCTCATAATTTGCCAAATGTGGTTTGTACCCAAATTCAACAAGATCTCTTTTGGCTAATAGTTCCTCAATTAGGGATGCTTCTACAAAGTCTTCCTTAGACACGGTTTTCAATACCTTAGTATCATCCTCTTCTTCATTGTTGTTCATCCGGAACCCATCGGCAATCATAGAAAGAAATCCATCTAAGTCTTCTTCTTGCTGATTAATTTTCTCTGTAATTACATCCCAATCTTTGAGCCAGACAATAGTATTTTCTGGTAAAAATTCTAATAAAGAAACCTTGTCTCCGGTTTCAAACTGGGTCTCTACATTGGGAATAATATTTACCTGCAACAGTTTGCGTTCACTCAACTGTGTTTCCGGATCAAATATGCGAATACTGTCTACTTCATTGCCAAATAATTCTACCCTATAAGGTTTCTCGTTACCATAAGAATAGATGTCTAAAATACCTCCACGTAGGGCAAACTGTCCTGGTTCATATACAAAATCGGTTCGCTCAAAACCATACATGACAAAGAGTTCCATGAGGTTATTGAGCTGTATGGTTTCATTGACCTTGATTTGAATAATATTCCCTGAAAGTGTTTTAGGCAAAACCACTTTTTCAAATAAGGCTTCAGGATAAGTAACTATGATTTTCTTATTTCCCCCACCTGCTAATTTGGTCAAAGCCTCCGTTCTGAGCATCACATGAGAACTATTGAGCAACCTAAAGTTCTTTCTGTTTTTAAAAGAAGCTGGAAAATAAAATAGGTCTAATGCATTGGTCAGGTTCTCTAAAGTATTCTGAAAATAAGCAGCTTCTTCAGCGTCATTCAATACTACCAAATGGTTTAGGTTCTGACAACTGGGTTGCATGAACACAGCGCTTACTATAAACTCTGCACTGCTGCCCTGCAAATTTTTGAGGAAGATTTTCTGAATATCGTTTTCCTGAATTCTCTGAGCAATAGATAGCCTGCCCGCCAGTTCTAAAAGGCGGGGGGACTCTTGGAATTGCGCTAACAAAGTACCCATGTTCATAGGTGGTCACCAGGAAAACATTTGAGGCGTTTTCCATTTAGGAGGGCAAAGATAAGTGCTAAGCCGTTCTCTGAAATTGTATTATTTAGCTTTTACAAAATGTCCTCTTTGTTAAACATGCCATAAAAAAGGGTTAAAACACCGGAATTATACTTCAATTTGAGCCTTTAAAGTCTCTAACTTTAAGGATACTTGCCCTTTAAAAGTTTATTTTTAGACCATGTTTAGAAAATGTTTGGGGATTGTTTTATTGGCTGGATGTTCGGGTTTCTTGCAAGCGCAGGTAATCACCAACAGGGATGTACTAGAAATGGCGTCTAGAAATTATCGTGCCGTTGAAAATGAGAATTATGCCAAAGCCCTGAAACTAGCCAAGGACAAGGGCTGGAGCCTAACCATCCAATCTTCCAATGGTAGAAATGCGGTATTGGTTGGGGTTGATGCAGTGGGGCATCCAAAATATTATATTACCCAAAACAATACCATTGCGGCAGCAACTACCAAGGCCAACCAATTATGGCCTGGTGGTAGTTCTGGTCTTAACCTAAGCGGATCAAGTGCAGGTTTGAAAAACAAATTGGGTATTTGGGACGAGGGCAAAATTTTAAACACCCATGTTGAGTTAACCGGAAGAGTTACGCAAAAAGATAATTCCAGTTCTTTGGCTGACCATGCAACCCATGTGGCTGGCACTATGATTGCCACAGGCATTAATGCCAACGCCAAGGGTATGGCCTATGCTTTACCAGGCATGGTGGCTTATGATTTTGACAATGACTTTTCTGAAATGTTTTCTGAAGCGTCTAACTTAATTCTCTCTAACCATTCTTATGGGATTATTGCTGGTTGGAATTATAATAGCAGTTTTAGCAGGTGGGAATTTTGGGGAAGGGCCGGCGAGAATGAGGATTATAAATTTGGTTATTACAGTGAAGACGCGCAATTACTAGATTCAATTGCCTTTAATGCCCCCAATTATTTAATTGTAAAAGCAGCAGGAAATAACCGTGCTTATACTGGTCCGGATGAGGGTGCCAAATATTATAGATACAATGCTACCAATCAAATGATAGATGCGGGAAATAGACCTGCGGGTATAAGCAGTAATGATGCTTATGGTTCCATTGCATGGGACGCTAACGCAAAGAATATTTTAACTGTGGGAGCAGTAGAAGGAATCCCTGGGGGATACAATAGAAAAGAAGACGTAGTCATGTCTAGTTTTAGTAGCTGGGGACCCACTGATGACGGTAGAATTAAGCCTGATTTGGTGGCCGATGGTGTTCAAGTATATTCTACTAATGCCAGTTCAAATACCGGTTATGATTCCCGTAATGGTACCTCTCATGCTTCTCCCAATGCAACGGGTTCTTTGTTATTGTTACAAGAATACTGGTCTAAACTCAAATCTGGGGCTTTTATGCGATCCGCTACCCTAAAGGGTTTGGCTATTCATTGTGCCGATGAGGCTGGAAGTTTCCCTGGACCGGATTATAAGTATGGTTGGGGTTTACTGAATGTAGAAAAAGCTGCTGCCATGATCACTGCAGCTGTGAGTTCTAATAATGCCAACACCAGTGAACACTTGATTTATGAAAACAATTTATTAAACGGTCAAAGTTTTTCTACTACAGTGATTGCTTCTGGTAAATCTCCCCTATCAGCCACCATTTCTTGGACTGACCCCAAGGGAACCGTTGAGACCGTGAACATACTCAACAACCCAGCCAAAAAATTGGTGAATGATTTAGATATTAGAATTACCAAGGGGTCAAGAACCTTTTTGCCCTGGGTTTTAAATCCTGCAAGCCCTGCATTGTCTGCGTCTAGGGGAGATAATATTACTGACAATGTAGAAAGAATCAATATTGATAGTACTATTCCAGGTGATGTTTATACAATTACCGTTAGACATAAAGGAAGTTTACAAAGGGGGCAACAAGCTTACTCTTTAATGGTAAGTGGTGGTGGTGGAGCTGCTTTCTGTACATCTGCTCCTACCAGTACTGCTGGGGCTAGGATTGATAGCGTAGTGATTGGCACATTGAAATACGAAAACCCTGCTGGTTGTACCGGCTATACCAATGCAACCAATTTTAGTGGTGATATTGAATCTTCCCAACCAATATCGCTCCGCGTAAAAACCAGTAGTTGCGATGCTAGTGCCAACCCTAGAATTGTAACGGTCTATATTGACTTTAACAACAATGGCATATTTGAAGCACAAGAAAAAATTGCACAAAGCTCGGCCCTAGCTAGTAATACCGTTTTTTCAACAAATATTACTACGCCTGCTGGTTTAAGTACTGGTACTATTTATCTAATGCGCGTAATTGTTCAGGAAACAAGTATTGCTTCAGACGTAAATCCTTGTGGCAATTATTCCAGGGGCGAAACGGCAGATTTTAGACTTAAAGTTGTAGCAGCTTCCAATGATTTAAGTATCACTGGAATCATTTCTCCAGCACCTGGTAACTGTGGTATTGACGCACAGTATCTGACTGTATCAGTTAAAAACAACGGAACTGTTGATCAAAGCAATATTCCCTTAACTGCAACCATTAGCAATGGTGCCAGCACTATTGCTAGTTTCTCTACCATTTTTAAAGGAATCTTACCTGCTTTGAGCAGTATGGAATATACTTTTCCAACTGCATTTAATACCAGCCCTGCAACTAGTTATACCATTAACAGCGCTGTAAACATGGTTGGTGACCAAAATCCTAGCAATAATGCTGTAAGCAATACCATACTCACTGCGGCCAAACCCAGCACAGCCACTGCAGCTGCAACCATTTGTAACAACAATGCCTTGCTAAAAGTGCTGAACCCATCGCTGTCAAGCAATTATTATTGGTACAATTCTCCAACGGCCACAACTGCATTTGCAGTTGGAGCATCTGTTAACACTAGCATTATTCCTAGTAATAATACTTTTTACTTGGGCAAGGAAAATAGGGGTTCTGTTGGACCTACCACTAAGTTGGCCTTTCCAAATGGAGGTTACAATTATTTTAGTGGTAACTATATCAATTTCAGAAATGATGTGCCCCTCACTATTGAATCTGCCAGATTGTATACAGGCTATGCAGGTACCATTATTTTCACGGTGGCTAATTATTTAGGTCCCGATGGCCAAGGTGGTTACAATTACTATCCTTTATCAGAAGTAGAATTAAAAGTGGAAGCAAGCAACCCTAGCCCAGCTATGGGTGCTGTAACAGGAAACCCTGTAAATGATACGGGTAAAGTATACCGATTAAACCTGCCTGTAAATACAACTGGTAATCATATTATCATCATCAACTGTTTAGACAATGCCACTATTTTTAGAAATAATGGCATTACAGGTAATTCTTATCCCTTTAGCATTCCCAATGTAATTTCCATTACTGGAAACAGTGCGGTTAATAGCAGCAATACAGCGGATACCAATTTCTACAAACAGTTTTACTATTTCTTGTACGATGTAAAAGTGAATACGAATGATTGTGTAAGTGACAGAGTTCCAGTTGTGGCTAACTTACCATTGGTGCCTGTAATTTCATTGGTGGGTGATTCCTTAGTTAGCAGTATATCTATTGGAAACCAATGGTATTTAAATGACACGCTAATTACAGGAGCTACAAGATCTAGTATTAAACCTATTAGGAATGGAATTTATAAATCCATTGTTACAGATATAAGCGGCTGTGGTCAGATTTCAAATAATATCAATTTTCAAAATGGCGTGATTCCGGACGATATTTTCTTGAATATATCGCCCAATCCTAATAAGGGTAGATTCCAAGTTAGTTTTGAAGTATTTGAGAAAAAAGATTTGAGCCTAGAAATTTTTAATAGTGTTGGGCAAAAATTATTGGGTCAAGAATACCCCGGATTCAATGGGAAATTCTCTAAAACCATTTATTTGGAACAGGCAGCCGCGGGTTTATATATTTTGAAAATTAGCTATAACAATAAAACCTATTTAAAGAAATTCCTGATTCAGCGTTAAAATTGAAAAACTAAGCATAAAAGACCAATAAAGGCAACCAAATGGCTGCCTTTATTGTATTAAACAAATCAATATCTTAGAGCATTAATATCTCTTATTTATGAAAAGAAGGCTTCTCCTGATTACAGCTGTGGTATCTATTGTTGGTATTGGACTAATGGTCAAAAAAAACGGTTTACGTTTTTGGAGGGAGAAGTCCTTTAAAGAAGCATGGCTTGAAAGCAAGGCTGAAGGTGAAAATGAGGAGGAAGAGAACCCTGAACAAAAAGCTGCTGCACAAGCTGCTAGATGGCAGTATGAATACGACCTGTTAAAAGACCCAAAAACGGGTAAAATTCCAAAAAATGCTTTTATAGATGAAATGAAACAAGCTATGAGCCTGCCTGTTTCTTTAGAATCATTTTCTGTAAGAAATGGTGTGGTACGCACTGCGAATGGTGTAAATACGCCTACAAGTAACGTTTATTTAAAAGCTGGACCCAATAATATTGGGGGCAGAACCAGGGCATTTGCTTTTGATAAAAGATACAATGGAACCACCAACCAAGTAATCATTGCAGGTTGTGTAAGTGGGGGAATTATGCGTTCTACTGATGGAGGCGCCACCTGGAACTTAGTTACGCCCTCTCAACAGATTCATAGTTTAACGGCTCTTGCACAGGACCCTAGAACTGGACAAGAAAATACATGGTATGCAGGTACGGGTGAAGCTTGGGGAAATTCAGCTGCAGCTTCTGGCGCCAGTTATTTGGGTAATGGTGTATTTAAATCAACGGATAACGGAGCAACTTGGACAGCTTTATCCAGTACACAAACAGCTATTGAAACATTTACCAGTGCCTTTGATATTATTCACAAAATTGTAGTTCATCCAGTAACTGGAGATATTTATTTGGCTGGTCAAAATACCATTCAAAGGTCACAAAACGGTGGTACTTCTTGGTCAGCCGTAAAAGGTAGCTTAGGAGGTAATACCGCTACAGGAAATACGGATGTGGTGATCAAGGCCGATGGTTCAAAAATTTACGTTGCATTTCACTTGAAAAATACTGCAGAGCGTGGTGTATGGGAATCTACCACCGGAGACGCAGGATCTTGGACAGCCATTGCGGGTAATACAGCTGAAACCCCAATAGGCTTTAAACAAAATACCGGGACTGCTAATTGGGGAAGAATTTTGCTAGCATTGGCTCCTTCTAACAATAATATCCTCTATGTTTTATATGAAAATGGAAGTGATTTAAGCGCTACTGTTTCAGAAGTAGACTTGTTTAAAATGGAAGTGATTGGTGGGTTACCACAATGGACCAATCTTTCTGCATTTATGCCAGTAGGAACTGGAACCAATGGTGGCGTTGATTTACAAGGTGCTTACAATATGTCTTTGACTGTAAAACCAGATGATCCGAATATGGTCTTTATTGGAGGAACTAATTTATATAGGTCTGTTAATGGATTCACTTCCTCGGCTGCAACCAATAAAATTGGAGGTTATAGTACCAGCAATTCTCATCCAGATATGCACGGACTCATTTTTGACCCAACCAATATTAAAAAAGCATACAATATCAACGATGGTAGTATCCAATTTACCAATGATATTACTGCAACTCCTGTAGTTTGGAATTTCATCAAAAATTATCAAACCCTTCAGTATTATCATGTTTCTATTGATCCTGAAACAGGTAAGAATAATTTTATGGGCGGGGCGCAGGACAACGGAACCTGGTATAGAGATGCCAGTCTCAACCTTGGGCAAAGAACTCCAGATAGACCAAATGTTGATGACTATTTTAACATGTTTGGAGGTGATGGGGTAGCCGTAGACATTGCCAATATTAATGCAGGTCAACAATTGATTTATTATGGATTTCAAAGTGGTGCTGCTTATAGAGATGAGGTATTGGATTATAACAATTACCCAGGTGGAAGCATCAGACCAAAAGTAGCTGATATGATTTCTAATGGAAGTGGTGGATGGGGCGATTTTGTGACTTATTTTAAGTTGAGCAATTCCAACTCTGAAGTCATGTTCTATGCCAATTATTACAATTTATTTAGAACCAACTCAGCAAGTACCGTAGATAGTACTAAGTGGACCAAAATGAATGGAGTTGCTTTGGCAACAGATATTGGTGGAAGTACCCCTGTTTCAATTAGAACCATCGATTTTTCATGGGGACCTTACAAAACTACCCATGCAATGTATTATGGTACAAGTAATGGTAAAATTTTCCGTTTGAATGATTATGCCAATGCAGATGCTCTGGCTTTTCCTGTAGATATTTCTCCAGCTGGTCTTACCGGAAACGTGATTGATATTGCTGTAAATCCTAATGACGACAATGAAATTATGGCGGTTGTTTCAAACTATAATGTGAATAGTATTTGGTGGACCTATAATGCCAAATCAGCCACTCCAAGTTGGTCTAATGCAGAAGGTAATCTTACATCGCCTTCTATTCGTTCTTGTGTGATTGCGCCTAAATTGGAGAATGGTGTTCCCGTAACTGAATACTATGTTGGAACATCCGTAGGGCTATTTACTACGGCTAGCATTGGTAAAACCTTGGGGGCTAGTGGTTCTGTTGTTTGGTCAAGAGAAGGTGCTTCAGTGCTAAACTTTGCAGTGATTACCTCTTTAGACTATCGTCCAGCTGACAATACCTTGCTTATTGGTACCCACGGCAATGGAATGTATTATACGGTGATTGGGAATGCCAATTTTAATCCCAATACTTCTACCGTCATTAATACAGCCATCTTGAATGATAAAAACTTTATCAAAGTATTCCCTACCGTGAGCAGGGGAACCTATCAATACGGACAGGGAAGTTTAACAGGTATAAAATCTATGCAGGTTCAGGTTTATAATATGTGGGGACAACCCGTCTTTAGTCAATCGGTTAACTATGGATCTGGTACTATTCCATTGGGTAATTTGGCAGCTGGCAATTATGTGATTCAGATAACCAGTGATAACAAGAAATACCAAACCATTCAAAAAGTAATTAAACAATAGGTTATGCGTAGATCAGTCTTTATTGGAATTATGGCATTCTTTGGTTTATCCTTGTTGGCCAATGGACAAACGAATACCCCAACTACCCCATCACTTAGGTTAAGAGCTTATGAAAGAGTCTTTATTAGTGGGGTTGCCCCATCTCCAGTGATAGAAGTTGGTGGCAAGGAAACCAAGGTACAGGTAGTTCCAACCAAACCAGTTTATTATATTTATTTGATTGCAAATAAGGTTCCCTATATCAAGATTGAAAGGGTTTGGATAAAACAACAGTTGTATACCGCTACCATCAACAGAGTGGCAACCAAACCTGTTCTAATTGAAAATGGCAAACAAAAAGATACCCTTGTTAAGTATACAGATGAAGCCGTTTGGCAGATTACCATCAAGGATCTAGTAACAAATGGTACCAAGCCTAAGAAAGACATTGCAGATAAGGTTGCAGCCAATGAACTGGTTTTACGTTTGAATGACAAAAACGGCGCGGTATACACAAGGGTTGCTAAAACCTTTACCAAGCTTGAACCGCAGGCGGGAATGTAGATTAAAGCGCCATCGTTTGCGCATAAAATTTGCCCTCCATTAATCAATCTAGTTTACCTTTATTTTCTAAACTCGATTGTATGTTGGAACCATGGCGTACTGGTACGGTCATCAAAATTGAAAACGAAACCAGCTCAACCCGAAGATTTTGGATTCAAGTTCCTGAAATAGCGGAATTTTCTTTTGAACCAGGTCAGTTTGTAACCTTAGATTTACCCATTCACGAACAAAAAAACAAGCGTTGGAGATCCTATTCTATAGCATCGGCGCCAGACGGAACCAATGTATTTGAATTGGTCATTGTTTTACTGGAAGGAGGTCTTGGTACAACCTATTTATTTAATGAAGTTAGTGTAGGCTCTGAAATCTTACTTCGTGGCCCTCAAGGTAAATTTACCCTTCCTGAAGACACAGAAAAAGACTTGGTTTTGATTTGCACTGGAACAGGGATTGCACCATTTAGATCTATGGTACACCATATTACAAAACATAAGCTTGCTTATCAAAATGTTCACTTGGTATTTGGGTGTAGACATTTTGCAGATGGCTTGTACATAAATGAACTTAAGGCTTTACAAGCAGCTCATCCCAATATTCAGTTCCACCCTTGTTACTCCAGGGAAGCAGAAGTACCTGCTGGAACGCATAAAGGCTATGTCCACGCTGTATATGAATCATTGACAGAAAATGGTAATCGTCCAGCTAATTTCTATCTCTGCGGATGGAAAAACATGGTTGATGAGGCCAAGCAACGCATTCTTGCCATGGGTTATGACAAAAAAGCCATTCACTTAGAATTATACGGTTAGTATTGACCGGTACCTAATAAAACCAATGTACAGGCTTCCTGGGTTTCAATACCAAGGAAGCCTGCTTTTTTTTCCAAGTCTGGATTTTCTGTTCCTGGATTGAATATAATTCTCTGTGGTTTTAAAGACAGAATATAGTCTTCCATCTGTTCTTGCAATTCCGGATTAATATAGAGTGTTACAGTGTCAACAGCGTTGATTGATGGTTTTCCCTCCAAAATTTCCGTGTTCCCAATTTGACCAGATTTTCTTCCAACAGCAACTACTGGATGACCATATTTTTTTAATTTTTCTACAGCCAGAAAGCTATACCGATCTGGATTTTCTGACGCACCAATAACTACGGTCTTTTTCATATTTCAATATTTCTTGAATCCCTAGGAGGAATGGTAAATAATCTTACAAATGAATTTACAAGATATATTGAATAAATTTTTTTAACTTACGTATTAGTTTTAAAAACCATCATACAAACTAATACCATCATGGCAAAAGCAAGTAAAAAAAAGGTAGCAAAAAAAGCAGCTCCTGCAAAGAAAGCGGCTCCTGCTAAAAAAGCGGCTCCTAAAAAAGCAGCCAAGAAAGCAGCACCTAAGAAAGCAGTAAAAAAAGCAGCTCCCGCTAAAAAAGCAGCCAAAAAAGTTGCTCCTAAAAAAGTAGCAAAAAAAGCAGCTCCAAAAAAAGCAGCCAAAAAAGTTGCTCCTAAAAAAGCAGCAAAAAAAGCAGCTCCTGCTAAAAAAACAGCAGTAAAAAAAGTGGTGAAAAAAGCAGCGGCTAAAAAAGCAGCTCCTGCCAAAAAAGTTGTTGCAGCTAAAAAAGCAACTCCCAAAAAAGCAGCTCCTGCCAAAAAAGTTGTTGCAGCTAAAAAAGCAGCTCCAAAAAAAGTAGCTCCTGCTAAAAAAGTTGTTGCTCCCAAACCCGCTCCAGCACCAGCTAAGAAGGCTGCTCCTAAAAAGAAAAAAGCAGTTAAAAAAGTTGTAGCTCCAGCACCTGCTCCAGCACCAGTTGTTGCAGAATTGTTTGCTCCAGTTGTAGAAGCAACTCCAGCACCTGAAGAAACACCAACTCCTGCTGCAGAATAATTTTTGCACTAACACAAAACATATAACTCCTGCCATGTCTCATCTTGATTCATTGCAGGAGTTTTTTATTTTTTAGCATTCACCTTCAAGATTAAAAAACAATGAATAGAATAATCACTAGCTTTTTACTATGCATCAGCTTTTTTGTTGCCGCTGCACAATCCAATTCTAAAATGGCAGAGAAAACAAAAAACATGAAAAAAATGGAGGGCTATTTTAATTTTTGGTGGGACGCTGCTGCAGGAAAAATCTGGTTAGAAGTAGACAAACTTGACCAAGAATTCCTTTATGTGAACACCATGCCCGCTGGACTAGGATCCAATGATATTGGCCTAGACAGGGGTCAAATTGGAGATAGTAGGATAGTTTTTTTTAATAAAGTAGGAAAAAAATTATTCTTGGTTCAGCCCAATTATGACTTTAGGGCTAATACCAGCAATACCAATGAACAAAGGGCCGTAAGACAATCTTTTGCCCAATCTATCATTGGAAATTTTACTATTGAAGAAGAAGAGGGAGGCAAACTACTGGTTGACGCAACTGCTTTTCTAACAAGGGATGCACATGGCGTTGCCGATAAGCTCAGAAATATGAGACAAGGATCCTACTCCTACAATGAATCAAGATCTGCCATCTATTTACCCGGAACCAAGAACTTTCCACTCAACTCAGAATTTGAAGCAACGGTCAGTTTTACAGGAGGAAGTGACGCTGGGCGATTTGTAACTAGTGTTACGCCCTCTTCTGAAGCCATTAGCCTGCGCTTGCACCATAGTTTTGTACAATTACCAGATAACCAATACCAACCTCGTAGATATGATATTAGAAGCGGGTATTTTGGCATCAGTTATTTTGACTATGCCAGTCCTTTTACAGAACCTATAGAAAAAATGTTTATTAGCAGACATCGTTTACAAAAGAAGCATCCCCAAGCGGCAATTAGTGAGCCCGTAAAGCCAATCATCTATTATCTTGACAATGGTACGCCAGAACCTATTAGGTCAGCCCTTTTAGATGGCGCTCGTTGGTGGAACCAAGCTTATGAAGCTGCTGGATACAAAGATGCGTTTATTGTAAAAGTATTACCGGACTCTGCTGACCCCATGGACATTAGATACAATATTATTAACTGGGTACATCGTTCTACCCGGGGATGGAGTTACGGAGCAACTGTAACAGACCCAAGAACAGGAGAAATTATCAAGGGTCAAGTGACTTTGGGTTCTCTTAGGGTAAGACAGGATTACTTGATTTTCACAGGATTATTATCACCTTTTGAAACTGGCAAGCCAGTTCCTGAAACCATGAAAAATGCAGCCTTACAGCGTTTACGCCAATTGGCAGCACATGAAGTGGGGCATACCCTTGGATTGCAACATAACTATGCTTCTAGCTTTAATGATCGGGCATCAGTGATGGATTACCCCCACCCAAATCTCAGTGTCAATGCTGCTGGACAAATTGATTTTTCACAGGTCTATACCAATGAAATTGGTCTATGGGACAAGCGCGCCATTCAATACGGCTATACCGATTTTGCCCCAGGCACCAATGAAAACATGGCTTTGAATAGCATGTTGGAAGAAAATACCAAGAATGGCGTTTTATTTATTGCCGATATGGATGCAAGAGCCGCGGGTGGCATGCACCCTTATGCGCATTTATGGGATAATGGCAAAGACGCAAGTGAGGGATTGAAACAGGTATTGGCTGTTCGCAAAAAAGCCTTAGAAGGTTTTTCTGAAAACGCTATTGCACCCAATACACCATTTGCCAAATTAGAAGACGTATTGGTTCCTTTGTACAATGCCCACCAATACCAATTAGAAGCCAATTGCAAATTGATTGGTGGTATGAATTATAGTTATGCCGTAAGAGGTGATCAACAACAAAAGCCAGAAATTCTTTCCAAAGCCATTCAGGAAAAAGCTTTGAATTCGGCATTGGATTGTTTGTCTCCAGAGACTCTGACCATTTCTGACAGAATTATCCAAATGATTCCACCTAGACCACCTATGTACTATGGTATTGGAGAATTGTTCCAGAAAAGAACAGGCATGAGTTTTGACCCCTTGGCTGCAGCAGAAGGGTTAACTCATTTTGAACTCGGCTTTTTATTCAATACAGATAGGGCTAATAGACTGGTGCAATTCAAAGCTCAGGCTGGAACTCCAGGATGGGATGATGTATTGGATGCTATTATACAAAAAACCTGGAAAGCCCCACTGGAAAAGGGTTTGAAACAGCAAGTTCAATTACAGACCCAGCAATTGGTCCTGAGCTGGTTATTGAATTTAAGTCAAAATGAGCAAGCAGGATTTCAAGTTAAAGCCATTTGCTTTAGCCGTTTACAAGCTTTGAAATCTTATGCCGCTGCACAAGAAAAAGCAAACCCAGCACTTGCTGCACACTATGCTTACACCGTTGAACGCATTAATAAGCCAAAGGATATGGTGTTGCCTGCACCAAAAGCCATAGCTCCAGGTGCGCCAATTGGGTGCGACATTGAGTGAAAAGTGAAGAGTGAAGAGTGATTTTATTAAATTAAATAAAGAAACCCAAGGCATGCCTTGGGTTTCTCTTTATGAAGATCTTTGTCTTTTACTAAAACCTAAGCGCAGCTTAGGTAAACTCGTTTACTTAGATCACCGTCCATTCTTCACT
>CALRXV020000021.1:0-51468 GCA_943372225.1 Chitinophaga pinensis
TTGTCAGAGAGAAAAGAGACAAAGCCGCGCATAGTCTTCCAGAATGGGAGCAACTCAGACAATGGGCATCTGATATCAAATACCATGGCTTGAGTAATATGCACCAGTTATTGGTGGACTTTGAAAAAAAAGCCATCGCCAACGGCATACAAGTGCATTGGGCGGTAGACGGCAAAGAGCATAATGAGATTATTTATAAAATTATCCAAGACAATCAAATAGAAAGAATTGTCAAGAGCAAGAGCATGCTCACAGAAGAATGTCATTTAAATGAGTTCTTGACAGAAAAAGGCGTAGAAGTAGTGGACACTGACTTGGGTGAAAGAATTGTACAGTTTAGAAAAGAAGCACCTAGTCATATTGTACTTCCCGCCATCCATCTAAAAAAGCAAGACGTGAGTGAAACCTTTCACGAGCATCTAGGAACTGAGAAGGGCAACAATGATCCCCAGTATTTAACCGAAGCCGCTAGGGGGCATTTAAGAGATAAATTTATAGCATCGGAACTGGCTATTACGGGTGTGAACTTTGCCGTTGCAGAAACAGGTGGTTTTGTGGTCTGCACCAATGAGGGCAATGCAGACATGGGAGCTCATGCTGCCAAGATCCATATTGCTTGTATGGGTTTTGAAAAAATCATTCCCAAGGCAGAACACTTAGGCGTCTTCTTAAGACTACTTGCTAGATCTGCCACGGGTCAACCCATTACTACTTACAGCAGTCATTTTAGCAAACCAAGGGCTGGTCAGCAAATGCATATTGTGATAGTGGACAATGGTAGGAGCAGACAATTGGGTAGAGAATCTTTTAGAAACTCTCTGAAGTGTATCAGATGTGCTGCTTGTTTTAATACCTGTCCTGTGTATAGAAGAAGTGGAGGTCATAGTTATCATACGGCTGTGGCTGGGCCCATAGGCTCCATTTTGAATCCCAATCTAGACATGCAGGCCAACAAGGATCTTCCCTTTGCCAGCACGCTCTGTGGTAGTTGTAGCAATGTATGTCCGGTGAAAATTAATATTCACGAGCAATTGTATCTCTGGCGTCAAGAGATTACCAAGGAAGGAATGGCTGCAAAAGGGAAAACGGTGGCCATGTGGGGCATGTCTGAAGTATTGGCCCATCCAGCTATTTATCGCATGGCGGGTAAGATGGGTAGATGGGTAGTAAAGCATTTACCCTTCTTAACCAATAATGGATTGAATCCTTGGTTCAAACAGCGTGAAATGCCGGAAGCACCCAAAGAAAGCTTTAGAGACTGGTACCTAAACAACAAGCAAAAATGAGTGCAAGAGAAACCATACTAGCTAATATCATGGCCAATCAACCATTGGGGCAGGATTTGCCGGTGGTGAGGGTGGATGAAATGATTCAATATGAAGATTTGGTTGGTCAATTTAAAATCATTTTGGAAGCTATTGGAGGGGCATGTTTAGAAGTAAAAGACAAGGAAGAACTTGATCATGTTTTGCAGGAATTGATGATGGACAAACAGGTAGTTGTGAATGCAATTAACCCAAGTGAAACCCTTGTTAGGCAAATTCAAACAAGTAGTTTGGAAACATTGGCTAGTATTGATATGGCCATTATAAATGGATCCTTGGCAGTTGCCGAATCAGGAGCAGTATGGGTTTCAGAAGAACAGATGATTTTGAGAATTCTTCCTTTTATTACCGAGCAATTGGTCTTAGTAGTGGATAGAAAAAATATAGTCTCAAATATGGGTCAAGCCTATCAACAAATTGATGTTTCCGAAATCGGTTTCGGAGCTTTTATTGCTGGTCCTTCTAAAACTGCCGATATTGAACAAAGCTTGGTGATTGGGGCACATGGACCCAAAAAATCTGTGGTGATTTTGGTAGGTTAATTGCCAATGAATCATGAATTGATTGCTTAAATTGAAATACCTAATAACAAACAATAGCGCTATATGAAAAAGGTCCTTTTATTGTTGGCATTTGCTGCCTCACAAATTTCTCTCAACGCACAAAGTAAAACCCTGAATGACCCCAAAATGGATTGGTGGAAGGAAGCTCGTTTTGGTATGTTTATTCACTGGGGGCTCTATGCAGTTCCCGCTGGAACCTATGATGGCAAACAGATTCCGGGTATTGGAGAGTGGATCATGAATAGGGGAAAGATTCCTATGGCTGTGTATCAAACCTATCCTGCCAGATTTAATCCTGTCAAATTCAATGCAGATGCTTGGGTAAAATTAGCTAGTGAAGCAGGAATGAAATATTTGGTCATTACCAGCAAACACCATGATGGTTTTGCCATGTTTAAATCTAAGGACCCATTCAATATTGTAGACGCAACTCCATTTAAAAAAGACCCCATTAAAGAGCTAGCGGAAGCTTGTAAAAAATACAAGATTCGTTTTGGTTTGTATTATTCTCAAGCGCAGGATTGGAATCACCCAGGTGGTGCAGCAAGTGGCGGACATTGGGACTCTGCACAAAATGGCAGTATGGACAAGTATATTGATGAGGTTGCTGTGCCTCAGGTAAAGGAAATTTTGGATGCGTATAATCCAGCCATTATCTGGTGGGATACGCCAACCAATATGAATCCTGAACGCGCAACCAAATTGGCAGACCTTTTGAAAAACAGACCCGACATTATTACCAATAACAGATTGGGAGGAGGATATGAAGGAGATTTAGAAACACCCGAACAATATATTCCAGCAACAGGTATTCCTGGTAAGAACTGGGAGAGCTGTATGACCATGAATGATACTTGGGGTTTTAAAAGTTATGACCAAAACTGGAAGAGTACCAAAGTGTTAATCAGAAACCTAATTGATATTGCATCAAAAGGTGGTAACTATTTGTTGAATGTTGGCCCAACCGATGAAGGCATTATTCCAGAGCCTTCTGTAGAAAGATTAAAACAAGTGGGTGCATGGCTCAAACCCAATGCAGAAGCCATTTATGGTAGCAAAGCAAGCCCCTTTACCTATTTGCGTTGGGGTAGGGCTACCCAGAAAAACAACAAATTGTTCTTGCATGTATTTGAGTGGCCTGCAGATGGCAAATTAAAAATTCCCATGAACAATACCATTGCTAAAGCTGCATTGTTGACTAATTCAAAAACCAAAATTGGTATTAGTAGAGATGGACTATATGCTGTATTAGAATTACCCAAAACAGCTCCCGATATTATTGCAACAGTCATTGCTTTAGACATCAATGGTCCTGTTCAATTGTCCATTACAGAACCCATTCCTTCCACAGGAAAAACGGCCACTGCCTCATCTCAAGACTCTGATAAATTTAGTCCAGCCAATGTGTTGGATGGCGAAAGTAAAACAGTTTGGAAAGCTGCTGCTGATCAAAAGACAGCTTGGTTGCAAATTGATTTGGGTAAGTCCTATAGTATTGGTGCCATGGCCGCAGCTGAAGCAGGAGGCAATATTCAACTCTATAAATTGGAATACCAATCCGGCACTGAGTGGAAGACTTTGGTAGAAGGTAAGGGCTTGGGTTCATCCGCATTTAAATCATTTGATCCGGTTAAAGCGCAGGTATTTAGGCTCACCATTTTACAAGCAAAAGCAGCACCACAGATTAAGGACTTACAATTGCTTTTTGAGGAATAAGCTTCATTTAATTTGCAACAGGATTTGCTTGAATGCTTGAAATAGGTTTAACCCAATTTTGATACAAGGATTAATGCCATAAAAATGAAAACGCATAGAACAAATATTTTTCATCAACTGAGAAAGAAATGGATTCTTGTGATAAGCATGTCCATGCTTTTGCTACAAGGACAATCACAACAGGCGCAAATGACCAATCAAATATCGCGGGAGCAATGGTTTCAGGATATGGGTTTTGGGCTGTTTATCCATTGGGGCGTAGACGTTAGTCTTGGTTCCGTAATCAGTCATTCCTTGGCAGGAGCTTCTAAAGAATATGCTGAAAAATATTTTAAAGAATTACCTGCTACATTCAATCCCAAAAAATTTGATCCTGATGAATGGGCATCTTTGGCAAAATTGGCAGGGATGAAATACATGGTCTTTACCACCAAACACCATAGTGGGTTTTGCATGTGGCCCACCAAAACAACTGAGTTCAATATTGCACAAACGCCGTTTGGGAAAGACATCACCAAAGCCATTGTGGATGCATTTAGAAAACAGGGCATTGCCATTGGATTTTATTTTTCTCCAGAAGATTTTCATTATTTATATGAACAGAAAATTCCTATTGGCAGAACCCAGCATCCCATGCATTATCCAGCCAATAACAAGGGTTTGATGAATTTGGACAAAGCCCAATTAAAAGAATTGCTAACCAATTATGGCAAGATTGACCTCTTGTTTTTAGACGGTCCTGCCGAGGGTTTAAAAGAATATGCTTGGCAGTTACAACCAGAGATTGTGGTCACAAGGGGGCAGATGAAAACGCCAGAACAAAACTTGCCAGACAAACCCATTCCGGGCCCTTGGGAAGCTTGTTTTACTATGGGAACAGATTGGCAATACAAACCCACCAATGACCCACAGAAGACTGGAACAGAGATGATCAATATGCTGATTGAAACACGCGCAAAGGGTGGCAATTTGTTGCTTAATGTTGGTCCAAAACCCAATGGCGAAATTCAGATAGAACAGGAAGCATTGCTGCGCGAATTGGCTTTGTGGAATTTTGTAAATGAAGAAAGTGTTCACGCAGTGAGACCATTTGCTATAACCAAAGAGGGCCCCATTTGGTACACCCGTTCTGCCAAAGACAGTAATACGGTCTTTGCATTTGTACCAGGTGGAACCCAATGGCCTTACGGCGATAGAAAAGAGCTAGTACTCAGACAAATTAAACCAACCGCTAACACCAAAGTGTCAATACTTGGTTATGATAGTCAGTTATTAGAATACAAAGAAGGCTTTGATGCGGGTTTGCGTTTTCAAGATACCAATGCAGGTTTTTTAATTAGTGCGGTGAATGGACATAGATTGTATACCAATAACAAATGGCCCAATCCCGTGGTAATTAAAATGACTGGGGTGCAATTCAAAAGCTTGTCTTATGCAAAAATTACTAAGTCTAAATTGGATGGGGCACAGTAGTTGATTTGATAAAGTTGAATGATTGTTTGCTATGAAGAAAAAATTCAGCATATTGTTCTGTTTGGTATTGATTGCTGCAAACATTTTTGCGCAAGCCAAACCCTACCAAATGCAATCTCCCGATGGTAAGTTGGTAGTAACCATTGCACTCAATCAAGAGAAGGGATTGACCTATCAATTATCGTATTTACAACAACCCATTGTGTTGGATTCTAAATTTGGCATTAAAGTAAATGGGGAGAATTGGGATCAAAATTTAGTCATCAAAACCATTTCAGCAAGTTCGGTAGATACTGTTTGGCAACCCATTTATGGAGAGCGTTCAAGGGTAAAAGACCAATACAATGAATCTATTTTTTATTTAAACAAAGCAGATAATAAGAACAAACAATTAAAAATTCTTGTCAGGGTTTACAATCAAGGAATGGCATTTAAGTACTTGATTCCTGAACTAGAAAATGGTGGCCCCTTGATTAAAATTACGGGTGAGTCAACAGAGTATCGGTTTCCAGATTCCACCAAAGCATGGTATACTTCTTTTGCCCAGCAGGAATACCAATTGATGAATATTAATAAAATGCTGAATGAATCTGAAAGACCCTTGACTTTGGAATTAAGTAATGGACTATTTGCATGCTTGGGTGAAGCAGAAATGGTGAATTATTCCAGAACCAAATTCAAAGCCATTGCTGAGAAACCCAATACCATTACCGGTGTTATGTATGACAATGTTGAAGAGATAGCACCTTTTGCCAGCCCATGGCGATGGGTGATGGTAGCTCAAAGTCCTGGGGCTTTGTTAGAAAACAATGACCTGCTTCAAAACTTAAATCCACCCAATCAAATTGCTAATAGCAGTTGGATAAAGCCCGGTAAGGTGTTTAGAGAAGTGACACTATCTACAACCGGTGCTAGAACAGCCATAGATTTCGCCAGCAAACACCAATTACAGTATATTTTATTTGATGCGGGTTGGTATGGTTATGAATACCATGATTCTTCCAATGCAAGCAGGGTTAGTGTAGACCCAAAGAGAAATCCAGTGAATGCATTGGATTTGCAAACAGTGATTGCTTATGGCAAATCAAAAGGCATTGGTGTTATTCTATATGTAAACCAACGCGCATTGGCCAAACAATTAGACAGTATTTTACCCATCTTTCATGCATGGGGTGTGGCTGGTGTGAAATTTGGATTTGTTCACGTGGGCTCATTTAGATGGACTACTTGGATGCACGAGGCCGTGAGAAAATGCGCTAAGTATGAATTGATGGTAGACATTCATGATGAATATCGCCCAACGGGCTTTAGTAGAACCTATCCCAATCTCATGACCCAAGAAGGGATTCTGGGTAATGAAGGTTTTCCAACTGCAACGCATAATACCATTTTGCCTTTTACGCGTTTTATTGCAGGGGCAGCCGATTATACTTTTTGTTATTATAGACAAGATTTTAAACAAACAGGTGCTATAGAAAATGGGGTTCCTAGAAATAAGTTTATCAAAACAACAGCAGCTCATCAATTAGCACTGGCAGCTATTTTTTATAGTCCTTTGCAACATATGTACTGGTATGATAAACCCTCAGATTCCCAGAATGAACCAGAGCTGGCATTCTGGGATCATATACCCACGGTCTGGGATGATAGTAAGGTACTAAAGGGGACTATTGGTGAATATATAGCCATAGCTAGAAAAACGGGTAACAAATGGTTTGTAGGCGCAATAACTAATAATGATGCTAGGAATTTGGATCTATCTCTAGACTTTTTACAAACTGGTCAAGAATATGAAGCTACTATCTACAGCGATGATGCTACCGCTAGTATTCGTACCCATGTAGCCATTCAAAAAATGAAAGTAAATAGCAAAACCATCTTACACTTAGGTTTAGTAGCTTCAGGTGGGCAAGCCATAGAACTAGTTCCCATTCATAAAAAATAATTCAACTCACAAAGCAGACAAATCAAGAACATGAACAAGTATTTATTAGGATCCGTTTTAAGTGTTACAAGCCTAATTTATTCCATTACAGGAGCTGCGCAAAAGCGCGTTGTTCTAGACAATTATTATAACAATGAAACCAATGCAAAAACTGGTTTACCCTTTCACTATCTATGGTCTGATACGGCCATGAGTGGATTTTCGCAGTTGGGAGATTTGTTTAAAGCCAAGGGGGCCGTGTTATCTTCACTTACCACCAAACCCGACAAACAGTCTCTAAAAAACACAGATATTTTTATCATGGTAGATCCTGACACCAAGGATGAATCTGCTAATCCAAAATACATGGATGCAACAACTGCTGCCAGTATTGCAGCTTGGGTAAAACAGGGAGGGGTATTCTTGCTCATGGCCAATAATTACAAGAATGCAGAACTTGATAGCATTGGACTACTCACCCAATATTTTGGCATGCAGTTTACACACGAGACCCTACATCCTGAATTGTCTGAAAAGGGCAAGCCTAGAAATTTTAATAGTTGTGCATCTATTAACTTACCCAATCATGCTTTGTTTGCAGGGGTATCCAAAGTATTCTTAAAAGAAGTAGCACCCATTACGCTAGAAGGTCCTGCCAAAGCCATTCTTACAGAAAATGGGCAGACCCTGATTGCGGAAGCCAAGTACGGTAAGGGATATGTTTTGGTGATTGGAGATCCTTGGTTATACAATGAATATATTGGGCATTTATATTTGCCTGCTGATTTTGAAAATGGGAAAGCTGCACAAAATTTGGTGAACCTGTTGATGAGTAAATAAAAAAGGCTGACTCATATTTGAGTCAGCCTTTTTATTTTGGGATATTGGATCTTACTTGATCCTTTTGGATTCTGATTCTAAACCGGTTTGTCTTTGTCTAGCAGCTTTTACTTGATTGCTTCCAAAGCGATAAGTGAAATTCAAACGAAGGGTTTGACTTTCCCAATATCCACCAGCATTGATATAGAGACCACCAAAATTGCTGGTAGCTTTCCAAGGGCTGGTATGGAAAATATCAGTGAAACTCAATTTTACTGTTGCTTTTTTCTGCATGAATAGTTTTTGTACACCAAGATCAACACCACCCTGTGGCTTGGTGATCCAGGTAGCACCCCAAACACTAGGCCCGCTAAACCAGCCACTCAATTCGGCTGAATAATCCTTGCCTAGTTTGAAACTATTTTGCATATAAGCACCATAGGTTGGAATCTCATTATGCACTTTGCTGGCACCAATTTCTCCATCAAATATTTGGTAGTTATAATAGACATTGGCATAACCGCTCCACCATTTAGTCAGGTTTAATGGAGAACCTACAGTCAAACTATAGATCTGTTGCACTGCCAGATTTTTTTGTTGTACAAATGTGGCGTTACCAATGGTATCCGTGGCTTGTGTAGTAAAGTCTTTGACATAACTATAACCCAATGTGGTAGTAATCTTAGACAAGAAAGTATGGGCCAATTCTATATTGTCTGTGTATTGTGGACGCAGGAATGCATTTCCTTTTTCATAGGTTAACTCGTCTAACTTATTTTCAAAAGGATTCAAGTCTTGGTAAGAAGGTCTATCAATTCTTCTGCTATAAGTTAGATTCAATGTATGCTTGGGATTAATAGTATAGGTAATAGCCGCACTAGGGAAGACGTCTAGGTAATTCTTTTTGACTTCATTGTCTGCCTGCACTTGACCATCAGCTCTGGTTAGTACACCTTTACTATTGGTTTGTTCCAAACGCAAACCACCCTGGAAACCCCATTTGGGATTGAACTGACGCTGGTAGTTTACATATACCGCATTCACGTTTTCATCATAATTAAAACTATTGCTGCGCGATGCTATTTTAGTAACAGTCCCATTTACATCTGTATAAAAATCAAAACTGTTCTTGGTTTTTACCAAACTAAATTTTGCACCATAGCCTAATTTACCCTTCCATTTTGGCAATTCTACGTCAACTTTAGAAGTCAGGATATCTATATCTGTTGGGGTATAATTTCTATTGGTTACCTGATACAATAAGTTGCCATTTTTGTCATAGTAATTATTGGGTTGGATAGAATTACCCCTTCCTCGGAACTGTCCATAATCTGCGTCAAAATTGATTTCTTTACCAGTAGTATCAGCATATCTATAGTTGATATTTCCATTGACATTGGTTCTGTTCATGGGTACAGTATTCTTGGCTACCAGTTTTTTGATAAACTGTCCAGTAGGTTTGTAATACACATCGGTTTCTCCTGAACTGGTCCAATCGCCATCGCTGGTATTGGCAGTAACCATGACCCCAAATGTGCTTTTTGAGTTAACAAACAGGTCAGCACCAGCCTTGATATTGAAGTTTTGATTGTTGTTGACATTCACACTGTGTTGGTCATAAATGGTATCTCGCTGTTCGCGATAAAAGTCCAATCCATTTTCATAAGCTCCCAGATTGCCACTGATATTGCTAAAAAGATTGATTTTCTTATCACGATAGTTCAGGTTCAGACCAGCGTTCCCCTTAGGTGTAATCCCTTGTACAAAGCCTGCATTCACACTTCCATTGGTGCCATATTTTTTATTCTTCTTTAAGCGAATATTGACAATGCCTGCATTACCGCTTGCATCATATTTGGCGCTAGGATTGCTGATCATTTCAATGGCTTCAATATCTGCACTATTGATGCTTTTTAGATAAGCTGCAAGGTCTTGACCGTTCAACTGACTCATTTTACCATCAATGTAGATTTTAACACCAGACTTGCCCTTCATCTTAATGTTCTCATTGTTATCAACCTGAACACCTGGACTTTTTTGCAATAGTTCTAGTGCATTACTTCCTGTAGCATTGATACTATTCTCAACATTGAAAATGGTTTTGTCTGCCTTAATTTCTATCATGGGTTTTTTAGAAACCACTGTTACATCAGCCAATTTTGTAGCAGCCAGATTTAATACAATGGTTGGTAGTAGAATGTCTTTTCCATCTTCTAATTTGAAGGCATTACTAAACTTTTTTTCTGTATTAAGTCCCTGATAAGAAAGAATGTAATTGCCTGATATGGAACTGCTTAACTCATAGCGTCCGTCATTTTCTGTAATAGCAGTCTTAACCAAACTGCTGTCTTTCTGTTTTAATAAAGCAACGGTTGCTCCGCTGAAAGCCTTGCTGCCATTGTCTTGTACGGTACCGCTCACCGTTGTCTTTGTTTGTGCAATACTGCTTGCTGTTATCATCAGTGCAGTTGCCATGCTCACAATTTCCTTAATCATCTTAGTTAGTTTTGTATGGTTAGTACGAAGATGACAGCGAAAGGTTACAAAAGTTGTAAGCTTTAGTGAGGAGCAGCCAAAGAAGATGATAAGTGGTGTTAATGAAAGTTAATCTGAGTAAAAATTCAAAATTCGAAAGTCAAAAATTGAAGTGAGTAGGAATGAAAAAATAAAATTTGAAAATAAATGAGATGAAAAATAAATAAAAAAGCCCCGATCAAAAGATCGAGGCTTTTAAAAAATATGGAACAATTACAAAGTCTTCAACACTTCGTTCATGTTTCTAACAGCGTCTGCACTCTTGTTAAATGCAGCTTGCTCTTCTTCATTCAATTTGAAATCCAAGATTTTTTCCCAGCCATTTTTACCAATGACAACAGGAACACCCAAGCAAATATCGCTTTGGCCATATTCACCTTCTAAGCTTACGCAGCAAGTGAAGAGTTTTTTCTCATCACGCAAAATGCTTTCTACTAAAGCAGCTCCGGCAGCACCTGGTGCATACCAAGCAGATGTACCAATCAATTTAGTTAGGGTAGCACCACCAACCATGGTGTCTGCAACTATTTGATCCTGTTGTTCTTTGGTCAAGAAATTGGTAACAGGAGCACTGTTCCAAGTGGCGTGACGGATCAAAGGAATCATGGTAGTATCACCGTGTCCACCCACTACAACTGCATTCAAATCAGCTGGGCTGCAGTTCAGGTGTTGGCTCAATTGATATTTGAAACGAGCACTATCCAAAGTACCACCCATACCAATGATACGGTTTTTGGGAAGTCCAGTTGATTGCAATGCCAAATATGTCATGGTATCCATTGGATTACTAATCACAATGATGATGGCATTGGGTGAATATTTCAAAATGTTTTCTGCTACTCCTTTTACAATACCAGCATTGGTACCAATCAAGTCTTCGCGAGTCATACCTGGCTTACGAGGAATACCTGAAGTAATTACTACCACGTCTGAGTTAGCAGTTTTGGAATAATCATTAGTACTGCCACTGATTCTGGTATCAAAACCCAATAGGGCTGATGTTTGCATCATGTCCTGTGCCTTGCCTTCAGCTAAGCCTTCTTTGATGTCTAAAATCACCAATTCTTGTGCCAGTGCGGCACGTGCGATGTTGTCGGCACAGGTTGCTCCTACGGCACCAGCACCTACTACTGTAACTTTCATATGCGTTAACTATTTAAAAATGATAAATTCTACGCGTAAAGTTACTGAATAGCTTGACTACTGCCTTATATAATTGTGTTATTTCTATTTAAGAAGTGGCAATAATTGGGGCATTTCTGCGCCTCCGTCAAAGGCCTTGACAAACAAGCCCTTTTTATCATAAACGGCTACAAAAGGAGTGAATTTAACCCTATAAAAAGCAGGTACCATATATTTAGGATCTCTTCCTGCATACATATTTGGGTATTTATATAATTCCAAAACATAAAAGAACTCCTTAATCAATTCCATCTCTTTATAACTGATCCACACAAAATTTACGTTTTTCAATTTGTCAATATTCTTGACAATCTCCCTAGCCTCGTGTTTGCAATGCCCACAGTCAGGACTAAAATAGATAATAACAGTTGGTACATTCTTGGGTAATTGGTCCCTGGTAAGCCAGCTATCGTCAAATTTCTGGATCTTAAACGCAGGCATATGGTTGTCCTTCTTATAAGGAGGAAGGGTATCTGTTTGAACTTGAGCTTGTAGGCCTACAAAAGCAATTACAAAGAACAAAAAAAGGGTCAGTTTCTTGATCATGTTAGAAATATTAAATATTGCCATTGTTTTTGTTTGCTTCCAGCATCCGCATTTGTTTGGCGTCTTGCAAGAATTCGGAAGCAAAAATAAAGTCATTGAGTAATTTGTCCTTGCTAAAAATGATGTCTTTATTAGAACCCTCCCATTGTTTTTGACCATTGTATAAATACACAATATGGTCTCCAATTTCCATTACAGAATTCATGTCATGGGTAATCACAATGGTGGTAATTTGAAATTCGTCTGTAATTTCTTTGATCAGTTTGTCAATGACCATGGATGTTTGAGGATCCAAACCCGAATTGGGCTCATCACAGAATAAGTATTTGGGATTCAGTACAATGGCTCTAGCAATACCCACGCGTTTTTTCATACCACCACTGATTTCAGAAGGGTAGCGTTTGTGAGCATCTTTGAGATTAACCCTATCTAATACTTCATTAACGCGTTTCTTTTTTTCAGCTTGGGTCCACCTTGTAAACATGTCTAATGGGAATAACACATTTTGTTCTACCGTCATAGAATCAAATAAGGCAGTTCCTTGAAAAAGCATACCAATTTGTTGACGCAATTGTTTGCGGGTATCATTGTCCATGGCAAACATATCGTCACCATTGTACAAGATTTGACCTTTGTCAGGTTTAAATAAACCCACCATGCACTTGGTCAGTACGGTCTTGCCACTACCACTGGTGCCAATGATGAGGTTGCACTTACCGGGCTCCATAATGGCGCTAACATCACTGAGGATGACCCTTTCACCAAATTGTTTGACTATGTTACGGATTTCAATCATCTGGGTGCAAACTACAATTTTGTTCTATAAGACAGGAATCTGGTTTCTTAATAAATCTGCAAATTCGTCTCTTTTGCGAATCAGGTGTGCTTCACCCTCAAGAACCAAAACTTCTGCAGGTTTGTACCTAGCATTGTAATTGCTAGACATTTCAAATCCATAAGCGCCTGCATTATAAATAGCCAGCACATCGCCCTCGCGTACTTCGTGCAATTTTCTATTGGTACCAAATGTGTCTGTTTCACAAATATTACCGGTTACCGTATATGCATGTTGAGCTCCGGCAGGGTTGCTAATATTTTCAATGCGGTGATAGGCATCATACATCATGGGTCTAATCAGGTGATTGAGCCCCGTGTCAATTCCAGCAAAAACTGTATTGCCAGATTGTTTGAGCACATTCACGGTTGATAAAAGGTATCCGCATTCACTCACCAAGTACTTGCCTGGTTCAAACCAGCACTGGAATTTTTTACCGTATTGGGCTTCTAAATTTTTCTGAAAGCGAGCTATCTCTGCACCAAGTTCATCTATATGGGTAATAGGATCACTGTCTTTATATGCCACTTTAAAGCCACCTCCCATGTCTAAAAATGCTAGTTCTGGAAAATGGGGGAGAAGGGCTGAAAAAACATCGGCCACCTGCATAAATACGGATACTTCCTTGATCTCAGAACCAGTATGAATATGCAGACCTCGAATATATAAGTTGTATTTTTTTACTAGGTCTAGAATCTGATCAAGTTGGTCAATGGGTATTCCAAATTTACTATTGTCATGACCAGTAGAAATTTTCAAATTACCACCCGCCATAATATTTGGACGCAATCGAATTCCAACTGGATAGTCATGTCCATACGTAGCACCAAATTTCTCTAGATTTGACAGACTGTCTATGTTTACATTAATGCCCAATGAGACTGCTTCTTGGATCTCAGAAAAATGAATTCCATTGCTGGTATAGAGCACGCGTTCTGGGGGCACACCTACGTGTAGTGCAAGTTTGGCTTCATTGATAGAACTACAATCAATATCGCATCCAATAGCTGCTACATGTTTGAGTACATTAATATTGGTCAAGGCTTTACAGGCATAAAAGAATCGGGTATCCGAATCCTGAAAAGCCGTTTTTAATTGCCTGTATTGTTGACTAATTTTGTCTGCGTCATAGACATAAACGGGCGTACCATGGGTATTGGCAATAGCTGCCAATGTTTCAAAAGACAATGCTTGCATTTGCCAAAGATAATTTAATGGAAATAAACGGAAAGATTATTCAGGCTGATCCTTCTGATCTTCTTCATCAGAAGCAGCAGATTCATCTGTTGGATCTTGCTCTTTAGGGGCCTCCTCAGAATTATCCTCAAAAGTCTCTTCAATAGCAGGTGTTTCTTCAGATTCAGTCTCAGTAGAAGTATTTGATTCTGCAATTTCCTCAGTGCTAGTTTCATCTGGAGCCAATACCAATTCCCCGTCTTCATTTACCGCTACTATTTCAGAGATATCACCTTCTTCCCCTGGTAGGGTACCGGCCAAATTTGGGTTGCCAATATTTTCAGCTACTGGTAAATCAGTAAAGTCTTCAGGTCTGGTTCCTTCTACCATTTGCTCGGCCAATACCTCGCGAATTTTTGGAAGATCGGATGCAGAATTGATACCAAAATAATCCATGAAATTTTTAGAAGTGGCGTATACCAATGGTTTGCCAGGTGCGTGTTCATTGCGCCCACTGATCAGAATCAGTTCCTTTTCTAATAATTTCTGAATACTATAATCACTATTTACACCGCGAATAGCTTCAATTTCTCCCTTGGTAATGGGTTGTTTGTAGGCAATAATGGCCAAGGTTTCTAATGCCGCATTGGAGAGTCTTTTTAAGAACTTGTCTCCATTTAATTGGGCAATAGTCTTGTGATAATCCTTCTTGGTTAGGAACTGCCAGCCGCCGCCGCTTTCCTTTACTTCAAAGGGATAAAATTCAGAATCGTATTTTTCTTTAATGCCCTGTAATGCACTATCTACTTGGTCAGGCATGATTCTTTCTTCCAAAAATCCAAAACTGTTATTAATCAGTTCTACAATATCCAAAGAAGTCAGTGGTTTATCACTGGCAAAAATCAGTACTTCAATATGCGGTATGATGGTGCTAATTTCCAAGGCTTGCGTTTCTGTATCGTTAGTAATGGTTTGAAAAGATAGATTATTATCCTTGCAAAGCTGCGGCACCACTCACAATCTCTGTTAACTCAGTGGTAATAGCGGCTTGACGAGCACGGTTATAACTGATCTTCAAAGATTTGAGTAATTCATTGGCGTTTTCACTGGCTTTGTCCATGGCAGTCATACGAGCACCGTGTTCGCTGGCATTGCCATCCAATACGGCTTTGTACAATTGGGTATTCAAGATCTTTGGCATCAGCTCTTCAATCAAGGTTTCTACCGCTGGTTCAAAGATAAAGTCTGTGTTTTTGGCTCCTGCTTTCTTGGCCACTTTTGGAATGGGCAAGAATGGTTCAGCCACATATGCCTGTGTTGCGGCATTTTTAAATTCGCTGTAGATAATTTCAATGGCGTCAAATTCCTTGTTTTCAAAAGCCTTCATAGCAGCCTGTGCGGCAGCTTGAACGGTTTCAAATTTCAGGTTTAAGAATATGTCTTTATAAGTTTCATTGGTTTTGTAGCCTGATTTGGTTAAAGCTTCAAATCCTTTTTTACCAATATTCCAAATAGCTACATTTCCTTTGTTGAACTGTGTTTGGTATTTTTCAGCAATAGTAGATTTAGCCAACTTAACAATATTGGCGTTATAACCTCCGCAAAGTCCGCGGTCACTGGTTACTACAATCAACAATACTTTTTCAATGGTACGTTCTTCGGCCAATTTTAGAGTTACACCACCTTCAATACTGCTTACAATATTGCTCAGCATATCCTGTAATTTTTGAGCATAGGGACGCATTTGGGTAATGCTATCCTGAGCTCTGCGCAACTTGGCGGCACTCACCATTTTCATGGCTTTGGTAATTTGCTGGGTGCTTTGAACACTCTTAATCCTATTACGTACTTCTTTTAATTGACCTGCCATATCTTGATTTTCTAAAAATTCTTGGTTTGGGAACCGGATTACGGGTCCTGTTTCGGGATGCAAAAGTAGCAGAAACGGCCTGAAATTCCATCCTTTCGGCCAAAAAACAGGGAATTTGGAAAATTTTGGGCGGTTTTGGTCCTGACATCGCCCTTTAGGGCTAAAAATTGACAGGATTTAGAGGGGTACCACCAATCCTACGCCATTTTGAGTAGTAGTGATTTGTAGGTTTCCCAAGTATTGATTCAACAATTTGCCATTCTGCTGGTGTTGAGCGTATTGAATTAGGTCAAAAACCAATAAAAATGCACCTTGTAGGATTAAACTACTTCCATAACCCTTGGTTTGATCATTATTTAAGTTGTTCCCTCTCTCTTGTAAATAAACTCCTGTAGTCATATAAGCTAAGTCTAATCCGGAGTTTAAAAGCAACAAGGAACTGATTTTTTGTTGGGCTTTTACATTATCGGCTAGGGTATAATGCATTTTTTTGGTTTGGTGTAGTCTGTACAATCCAAATCCTGCAATGGCTAAATTTACGGTATTAAAATAGGCATTCATCCGGTGAAAATGCTGTTTGGAACCCGTAAGGTTTCCTGCTGAAATGCTTCCCTGAACTATATTGGCGGCCGACCATGCCAACAAAACGGTGAGATTGGTCTGGTTCAATTGATTCCTTCTATTGGCCACCGAATCCATTACATTAAAATTGAATACTGGGGTGGATTGATTGGTCAGGGTATCAACCTTTTTGTCCTGTGCTTGGGTACCAATGCCTATGAGGCAAGCGCCCATAATAATCAATAGCTGCTTCATTGGTCTAAAATTAGCCAATCGGCCCTTTCTTTGTTAGGGAAGCCCCAAATTTTACAAAACATTAGTGAATGGGGCGGTAAGGCCTGAAAATCTTTACCTTTGTCCTCCTTTTGTAAAAAACTGCTGCCATTTTGTCTAAATGTGCTGGGTAGCATCCTTTTTGACTAGGAAAAACAACCATTAAAGAACTGATTTACATAATAGAACCATATGTTGAAATTCATATCAAAATTATTCGGTGGTAGCAAGAGCGAGAAAGATGTGCAGCAGATCATGCCCATTGTACAAAAAGTGAATGCTTTTTTCCAAGAATACCAATCTTTGTCTAATGACGCATTGCGCGCCAAAACCCAGGAATTCAAACAGCGGATTAAAACCCACTTAACAGATATTGACGCAGTCATTGCCAATAAACAAGCGGAAGCTGAGGCTTTGCCATTAACAGATATTCATGGTAGGGATACTATTTACCAAGAAGTAGACAAATTACGCAAAGACCGTAACAAAAAAATTGAAGAGGCTTTGGCGTTGATTCAAGCGGAAGCTTTTGCTGTAGTAAAAGAAACTGCTAGAAGGTTTAAAGAAAATACTGAAATCATTAGCTCTGCTACTGAACTTGACAGAAACCTGAGTGTGAAAAAAGACTATGTTACTATTAAAGGTGAGGAGTCTATTTTCAAAAACACTTGGACTGCAGGTGGTGGGCAGGTTACTTGGAACATGCAGCACTATGACGTACAGTTGATTGGTGGTAGCGTTTTGCATTCTGGTAAGATTGCTGAAATGGCAACGGGTGAGGGTAAGACCTTGGTGTCTACACTGCCTGCTTATTTAAATGCATTGGCTGGTGAAGGCGTGCACATTGTAACTGTGAATGATTATTTGGCCCGAAGGGATAGTGAGTGGAACGGAACCATTTTTGAATGGTTGGGTATTACGGTTGATTGTATTGACAAACACGAGCCCAATAGTGAAGCTAGAAGAAACGCTTATTTGGCCGATATTACCTATGGTACCAATAACGAATTTGGTTTTGACTACCTGCGTGATAATATGGTGCATACACCTGAAGAAATGGTGCAACGCAAACACCATTATGCCATGGTGGATGAGGTGGATTCTGTCTTAATTGATGATGCCCGTACGCCTTTGATTATTTCTGGTCCTATTGGTCACAATACTGGTGAACAGCAATTCTTTGACTTGAAGCCAAGAATTGAAAAATTGGTAGACGCACAAAAAAGAGCTACCAATCAATTCTTAAATGAAGCCAAGAAAAAAATTACAGAAGGAAACGATGATCCCAAAGACGGTGGTCTGGCTCTTTTCCGCGCCCACCGTGGTTTACCTAAGAATAATGCCTTGATTAAATTCTTGAGCGAACCAGGTATTCGAGTAAAATTACAGAAAGCAGAAAACTTTTATTTAGCAGATCAGAGCCGCGAAATGCCTACGGCCGATGCGGAACTATTTTTCTATATAGATGAGAAAAATAATTCAGTTGAATTAACCGATAAGGGTATTCAATTAATTACCGGTTCTGGAGAAGATCCTACCTTCTTTATCTTACCAGATATTAGTGTGTCTCTTGCTTCAGTTGACAAACAAACTGAATTAAGTGATGAGGAAAAACTCCGCGCCAAAGAAGCCATTATCAATGACTATTCTGTTAAAGCCGATAGAATTCATACCGTACAACAATTGCTCAAAGCCTATACCTTATTTGATAAGGATGTAGAATATGTTGTTATGGATGGTTCGGTTAAAATTGTAGACGAACAAACCGGTCGTATCCTTGATGGTAGACGCTATTCCGATGGTTTGCACCAAGCCATTGAAGCCAAGGAGAATGTGAAGATTGAAGCCGCTACACAAACCTATGCAACCGTAACCTTACAGAACTATTTTAGAATGTATCATAAGCTTGCCGGTATGACTGGTACAGCAGAAACTGAAGCTGCTGAGCTTTGGGATATCTATAAATTAGACGTGGTTACCGTGCCTACCAATGTGGTAGCTATTCGTATAGATGATCAGGATTTGGTTTTCAAAACCAAGCGTGAAAAATTTGGTGCGGTGATTGATGAGATTGTAAAACTAACCGATGCGGGACGCCCAGTACTAGTAGGTACTACCTCCGTAGAAGTGAGTGAATTACTCAGCAGAATGTTGCGTCAAAAACAAATTGCACACAATGTATTAAACGCCAAACAACACGCAAGAGAAGCACAAGTAGTTGCAGAAGCAGGTTTGGCTAAAGCCGTTACTATTGCCACAAACATGGCTGGTAGGGGTACCGATATTAAACTAGGACCAGGTGTTAAAGAAGCGGGTGGTTTGGCCATATTAGGTACAGAACGCCACGAATCCAGACGCGTAGACAGACAGTTACGTGGACGTGCTGGACGTCAGGGTGATCCAGGTTCTACTTTGTTCTTTGTGTCTTTGGAAGATGATTTGATGCGCATGTTTGGTAGTGAGCGTATTGCTAAAGTGATGGACTTTGCAGGTTATAAAGAAGGCGAAGTAATCCAACACAGCATGATTACCAAGTCTATTGAAAGGGCTCAAAAGAAAGTAGAAGAAAACAACTTTGGAATCCGTAAGCGTTTGTTGGAATATGACGATGTGATGAACAAACAGCGTACTGTAATCTATAGCAAACGCAACCACGCATTGTTTGGAGAGCGCTTGGCACTTGATTTAGACAATGCATTTTATACCGTTGCTGAAGGCTTGGTGAATTCATTTAAAGAACAAAATGACCACGAAGGATTCCGCTTAGCTGTGATAGTGAACTTTGGGATTGATTCAAAAATCACTGCCGAGGAATTGTCTAAAACCAATGAGCAGCAATTAACGGAAAGACTCTATAACGAAGCGGTTGAAAATTACGAACGCAAAAAAGCGGACTTAGCTGCTCAGAGCATTCCAGTGTTTAAGAATATTCGTTTGCAACAGGGTAATCATATAGAAAACGTAATTGTTCCATTTACCGATGGTAGAAGGATGATGAATGTTTTGGCTTCTATGGACAAGACCATCAATTCTGGTGGTGTGGAATTATTGAATGCCCTGGAACGCACCATTACACTTGGTTTTATTGATGATTCTTGGAAAGAACATTTACGTTCTATGGATGACCTGAAACAAAGTGTACAAACGGCTACTTACGAACAGAAAGATCCATTGGTGATTTATAAAATGGAAGCATTTGACCTATTCAAGAAAATGGATGCTGAAGTAAACCGTGAAATTGTTCAATTCCTTTGTCATTCTGCTATTCCTTTAAGTGATGGTGACAATGTAAAAGAAGGTCGTGCACAAAAAACTGATTTGAGTAGAATGCGCACCCAGAAAGAAGAATTGGATGCTGCTGGTCATGACAATGACTATATTGATCCTTCTGAAACCGTGAAACAACAACCGGTGCAAGTAGGACCCAAGATTGGCCGTAATGATCCTTGCCCTTGTGGAAGTGGGAAGAAGTTTAAAGCTTGTCACGGGAAGGACGCGTAGGAAGTGAAGAGTGAAGAGAGGAGGAAGAAGAAAGTGAGGATTGAGGAAGTGTGAATTTCATATAGATTGATATAAAAATGCCCCATTTTGGGGCATTTGGCTTTGGTACTTGTGTTACCTTTACTGCTCAAAGTTTTTTCATGAAACTGAACCAATTTATTGACCATACCATTTTAAAGCCAACAACCTTGGTGGCCGATATTGACAAGCTTTGTGCTGAAGCCATTCAGTATGGGTTTGCCGCGGTATGCGTTCCGCCAAATTTTATCAAACAAGCAAAAGCTTTAACAGCTGGCAGTACTGTAAAAGTGGCCACGGTGATTGGTTTTCCCTTTGGTTATAGTGCGGTGGAAGCCAAGATTGCAGAAATAGTTTTGGCCATGGTAGATGGGGTTGATGAGCTAGATGTAGTTTGTAATATTTCGGCTATTAAGAATAAAGATTTTCAGTACATAGCCAATGAGATTAACCATATTATGCCCATTATCAGAAGCAAGGGAAAAACCATTAAAGTAATCATTGAATCTGGGGTATTGACAAAGGAAGAAATTATTGCTTGTTGCGATATTTATGGGGCAGCTGGAATTGACTATTTAAAAACCTCTACAGGTTATGCTGAAAAAGGAGCTTCTGTAGAAGACGTGGCCCTGTTTCGGGCTCACTTGCCAGCCCAGGTTCAAATAAAAGCTTCTGGTGGCATTAGGGACTATGCATTTGCAAAACAATTAGTTGATGCCGGAGCTACAAGACTTGGATGTAGTGCCGGTGTAGCTATTGTTTCTGGTGCCCCTATACAAGATTCAGGATATTAATTTAACTTGTAAGACTATTGATGAACATAGTCCATGGAAATATGAAGAACCCTAAGTATATATTTTTTTTATTGATTGCCGTTTTTGCAGGATTATTAGCCATGGCCAATGATACAATGATAGTACACAAAGATCCAAGAATGGATCAGTTAACGGCAAAACAAAATCAGATTAACAAACACGCCAGTTTGTTAACTAGTTCTGGACAATACAAAGGTTTTAGAGTACAAGTAGTAAGTACTTCAAATAGGGATATGGCATTTAAAGTAAAGTCTGATTTGTTAACCCGTTTTCCTGATCAGAAATCTTATGCTTTGTTTCAGTCGCCCAATTTCAAAGTGCGGATAGGTAATTTTTTGAAGAAAGCTGATGCGGAAAAATTCAGGAACCTGGTTAGTAAATATTATCCTACTGGGGTATTTATTGTAGAAGACGCTATAGATTATACACCTACCAAGGAAGAGGAAGAAAATATGGCAAACTAAATTAAATGGAATTATTAGCGCACATACAATCTTTGGCAAAAGCTTATGCTGCAGAATTTATTGCAGTAAGAAGGCATTTGCATGCACACCCTGAATTGAGTTATCAGGAATTTGAAACCAGTTTATTTGTTCAAGAACAACTTCGTGTAATGGGAATTGGTTTTGAACAAAAAGCTACTACTGGTTTAGTGGTAGTTATAGAGGGAAAAGATCCTTCAAGCAGGGTCATTGCACTCAGAGCTGATATGGACGCATTGCAAATTCAAGAAGAAAATCAAGTGTCTTATTGCAGTGTGAATAAGGGAGTAATGCATGCCTGTGGACATGATGTTCATACCAGTATTTTATTGGGGGCTGCCAAAATTTTACAAGAAACAAAAGACCAATGGTCTGGCACTGTCAAATTATTGTTCCAACCGGGAGAAGAGAAAAATCCGGGTGGTGCTAGTTTTATGATTAGAGATGGTGCTTTACAAAACCCATCGCCAACCGGCATCATTGCCCTTCACGTTCATCCCGGATTGTCTGTTGGAAAATTGAGTTTTAGAAAGGGAAGGGTCATGGCTAGCGCCGATGAAATTTATATTACCATTAAGGGTAAGGGCGGTCATGCTGCTGCACCACACTTAACAGCTGATACCATTTTAATTGCCTCACAACTGATTGTGAGTTTGCAACAAATTATTTCTAGAAACAATAATCCACTTTCACCATCAGTATTGTCTATCTGTTCTATTCAAGGAGGTCATACTACCAATGTGATTCCTAGTGAAGTAAAATTGAAAGGAACATTTAGGGCCATGGATGAAGCTTGGCGTTTTAAAGCACATGAGCTGATAACCAAGCAGGCAATAGGTTTGGTGGAATCCATGGGTGGAGAAATTGATTTGTTAATTGATATTGGTTATCCTACGGTTGATAACGATCCTGCTTTTACAGGTGCCAATTGGCAGTTAGCAGAAACCTATATGGGTAAGGAAAATGTAGAAGAGACAGAGATCAGAATGGGAGCAGAGGATTTTGGATATTATACTCAGCAGATTCCCGGTTGCTTTTTCAGACTTGGGGTTAGAAATGAAGCAAAGGGAATCATTCATAATGTGCATACCCCCAATTTTGACATTGATGAAAATGCTATTGAAACTGGCATTGGCATCATGGCTTGGTTGGGTGCAAATGCCAATATTGGTCACTAAAAAATATGTATGTCTAAACACACCGATTTAAGAAGAGAGCAAGCGTTGGAATATCATGCCAATGGCAGGCCAGGTAAAATAGAAGTGGTTCCTACCAAGGAAGCCAAGACACAGCGAGATTTGAGTTTGGCTTATAGCCCAGGAGTTGCAGAACCATGTAAAGAAATTTTTAAAAATCCAGAAGACGTTTATAAATATACTGCCAAAGGAAACTTGGTTGGTGTCATCAGCAACGGCACAGCCGTATTGGGTTTGGGTGATATTGGTCCTGATGCCAGTAAACCAGTGATGGAAGGAAAGGCGGTACTCTTCAAAATCTTTGCTGATATTGATGTATTTGATATTGAGATCAACGAAAAGGATCCTGAGAAATTTGTTCAAATTGTTAAATCATTGGAGCCCACATTTGGTGGTATCAATTTAGAAGATATTAAAGCTCCCGAATGCTTTTATATTGAGCAGCAGTTAAAAGAGCAGATGAATATTCCGGTCATGCACGATGACCAACACGGAACTGCCATCATTAGTAGCGCAGCTATGCTCAATGCATTAGAATTACAGAAAAAGAAAATTGAGAAAGTAAGGTTTGTGATCAATGGTGCTGGTGCAGCAGCCATGGCTTGTATTCAATTATATGTTGCACTTGGCGCACGATACGAGAACTTTATTGTTTTTGATAAGGATGGTGTTTTGCATGTTGGTAGAACAGATTTGGGGCCTATTAGAGAAAAGTTTGCGGTTAAAAAATCTGACTGGACCCTTGAAAAAGCCATGAAAGATGCCGACGTATTCTTGGGGCTTAGTGTGGGTAATGTGGTTAGCCAAGATATGGTTCGTTCTATGGCTAAGAATCCCATTGTATTTGCAATGGCCAACCCTGATCCTGAAATTTCGTATCCAGATGCTTCTGCTGTTAGAAAAGACATTATCATGGCAACGGGTAGAACGGATTACCCCAACCAAGTAAACAATGTATTGGGCTTTCCTTATATTTTCCGTGGAGCGCTAGACGTTCGCGCCAAACAAATTAATGAAGCCATGAAACTGGCTGCTGTAAGGGCTTTGGCCGATTTGGCAAAGACAGCGGTACCAGATATTGTGAACATGGCCTATAACCAACAAAGCATGAGCTTTGGTCCGGAATATATTATTCCAAAACCTTTAGATCCAAGGTTATTGGCTGCAGTAGCACCTGCGGTGGCTAAAGCTGCAATGGAATCTGGTGTGGCACAAAAAAGCATTCATAATTGGGATGCTTATGCAGTGGAACTGAACAAGCGTCTTGGGCTAGACAACCAGTTGATGCGCGTGATTGGAAACAAAGCTAGAAAAGGTCCTAAGCGCTTGGTATTTGCTGAAGCGGATAACCAAAAAATTCTCAAAGCTGCCAGCATTATTTATGATGAGGGTATTGCTTATCCTATTTTATTGGGTGACCCTATCAAGATCAATCGCATAGCGGAACAAAACAATATTGACTTAACAGACTTGCCCATTATTGATCCGCGTAGCGATGAAAATGAAGAGAAGCGCGAATTCTATGGTAACCTGTTTTTCAAGAAACGTCAGCGCAAAGGCGTGAATGCTTATGAGAGTAAGAAATTAATGAAAGACCGCAACCATTTTGGTTGTATGATGGTAGAAACCGGTGATGCAGACGCTATGCTTTCTGGATTAACCAAGAACTATGCTGAAGCCATTAGGCCAGCTCTTCAAATTATAGGTACTGAAGAAGGGGTGAAGAAAATTGCTGGTATGTATTTGTTATTAACCAAGAAAGGTCCTTTGTTCTTGGCAGATACTACTGTGAACTTTAATCCTACTGCAGAAGAACTAGCCGATATTACCATGATGGTGGCCAAGGAAGTACGCACTTTTAACCTAACACCCAGAATTGCCATGTTGAGTTATAGTAATTTTGGCAGTAGTGATTCACCTGAAGCAAGATTGGTGGCTCAAGCAACCAAGATTCTTAAGCAGAGAAATCCTTCTCTGATTGTAGATGGTGAAATGCAAGGTTCTATGGCTTTTAACAAAGAAATTTTAAAAGACAATTATCCCTTTAGTGAATTGGTTGATGAGGAAGTTAATGTACTCATGTTCCCTAATCTAACATCGGGTAACGTAACCTATAATCTTTTAAAAGAAGTAGGTGGTGCAGACGCCATTGGACCCATTTTATTGGGATTGAAAAAGCCTGTACACGTATTGCAATTGGGTAGTAGTGTGCGCAATATTATCAATATGGCAATTGTGGCTGTGGTAGATGCACAATTGAAATGCAAGGGCAATATTGAAGAAGCGGTTCAAACCAGTAGTTGGTGGAAACGCTTGAAAAAAAGAAAAAAATAAACCATGAGTTTTTTCACCCACTTTGGAACCTTTTTATTGATGCTGAAAGGCATGTTCACCAAGCCTGAGAACTGGCGCATGTACTGGAAGGAATTCATGCACCAATGTGTAGAAATAGGCATTGGGGCATTGCCCATTGTAATCATCATTTCTATTTTCCTAGGTGCGGTAACCACCGTACAAACCGCTTACCAATTGGTGAGCCCCTTGGTGCCCTTGTCTACCATTGCGCAGATTGTTAGAGATAGTATGATTCTAGAATTATCTCCTACGGTGTTGAGCATTGTTTTGGCAGGGGTGGTTGGTAGTAAGATTGCTAGCGAGTTGGGAAATATGCGCATTAGTGAACAGATAGACGCGCTAGAAATTATGGGTATCAATTCAAAGAACTATTTAATCTTCCCAAAGATCTTGGCAGCTTTAGTAGTGATTCCTTGTTTAATTGTAATTTCTGCTGTATTGGGAATTTGGGGAGGAAGAACCGCAGGTGCTATGTCTGGCATTTTGGCTAATGATATATTTGATGCGGGTTTAAGGCAAAACCTGAACCTATTCAATATTAATTTTGCGTTGTATAAGTCTTATACATTTGCCTTTATACTTAGTTCGGTACCAGCTTATTATGGATATAATGTAAAAGGGGGATCATTAGAAATTGGTAGGGCAAGTACCAGTGCTGTAGTAGTGAGCTGTATTCTTATTTTATTGGCTGATTATGCCCTAGCCGCCATTCTCTTGTAAACTATTGCCAAATACCCTGCTAAAATTTTTTACAGCAAGGACTACTTGTTACATTTAGTGTACAAATAAATTGTTATGCCTATAAGAATGGTGGATGATCCCAATGATCAGGACAATAATGATGATGGTAGTGGCGGTGGTGGAAATTCCGGTGGAGGAGGAGGTGGTGGTTTGTTCAACCTGCTTCCCTTAGTCATTGGTCTTTTGTTTAGAAAGCCCTCTCTCTTGTTAGTGGTATTGGCCATTGGTGGATTTGTCTATTTAAAAAATGGTTGTAGTGGTATGAGCAGCATGCAAGATGTTGCACAACTGGCCACAGGAGGCATTCTTGACCCAAAAGAATTTGACAAAGCACAGGTCTATGAAGGTTTGGATGAATCCAAAAATGAATTACCAGAAGCAGTATCCTTATTAAAATATGCTCCCAAGCGTTTGAATCAAGGCCATCAAGGATCTTGTGTGGCTTGGAGTAGTGCTTATGGTGCTAGAACCATTTTGCAAGCGGTAAGCACTGGTGAAGACCCCAATCAACTAGCGTTTAGCCCCTCTTTTTTATACAATCAAATTGGACTTAGCGGATGCCAAGGCAGTTATATTATCCGTGCCATGGAAAACATGACACAGGTAGGAGCAGTTCCCTTTAATGAGTTTCCATATGATGAAAATGATTGTAGCCGTCAACCGGATGGTTCACTCAAACAAGCTGCCCAGCAATTTAGAATGAAAGGCTTTAATAGACTTACCGATGGGGAAAGTACTAGGGGCTTGAATTTGCACGCTATTAAAGAACATTTGGCAAAGGATGCACCTGTAGTGATTGGGATGATGGTAGGTGGAAGTTTTATGCAAGAAATGGCGGGCAAGGAAGTTTGGGAACCCAATAGCGATGACTATACCATGATGGGGTTTGGGGGACATGCTATCTGTGTCATTGGATATGACGATAGAAAAGAGGGTGGTGCATTTCAAATCATGAATTCCTGGGGAACTGAATGGGGAATCAATGGTGTGGCTTGGGTTAAATACAAGGATTTTAGAAAATTTGTAAGAGAAGCTTATGGTCTTAATCCGCTTCAAAAAACTGGGGATGCGGTTGTGGATCATTTGAGCTGTAGCATTGGTTTGGTAGACGCTAATACCAAGGCTTATTTGCCACTTCAATTATCGGCAGGAAACTTATTTGAAACAAGCAGTCCTATTAAAAAGGGTACGGGCTTTAAAATAGAAGTCAAGAACAACACGGATTGTTATGTCTATGTGTTGGGTATGGAAACTGATGGAAGTAGTTATGTGTTATTTCCTTATCCAAGTAAGGATGATCCTACTAAGACCAAGTTCTCTCCCTATTGTGGCATCACTGGTTATAGGTTGTTTCCTAGAGGAATGAAATTGATGGCCGATAGTATTGGTAACAAAGATTATATGGCAGTAGTGATGAGTAAGGAACCCTTGAATGTATTTGAATTAAATAAAGCAGTGAATCAATATCAGTCTATGGGTTTTGAAGCGGCCGTTAACAAAGCCGTTAAAAGAGAAAGCGTTTCGGGTATTCGTTTTGCCAGCGATGGTAAGATTATGTCATTTGAAACCCCAATAACAGATAAAAATGCGGTAGCTTGTTTAGTTGCCATTCATAAACAGTAAAATTCAAAGTTGTGAATCCAAAGTTTGACCTTTTTCAAAAAATCATAGCAAATCCAGTTAAATTCAGGTTTTTTCTTTTGCAAAAATTGCCATCTGCTTTGATTGCAGGATTGAGGGTGCAGGAAATATCTTCTGCTGGGGCTGTTATTACAGTAAAGCACAAATGGCTTAATCAAAACCCCTTTAGGTCTATGTATTTTGCTGTTCAATCTATGGCAGCAGAAATGAGTACTGGTCTTCTGGCTTTTGGACAATTGTATCAAAGAAATCCAGCAGTAAGTATGTTGGTAGTGGGCATGGAAGCCAAATTTCATAAAAAGGCAGTAGGGAAAATTTCATTTAGTTGTGAAGATGGATTGGCTATTGCTAATGCTGTTGAAACAGCTACAAAAACAGGACAAGGACAAACCATTCAGTGTTATTCCATAGGTAAAAATGAAGCGGGAGAAATGGTCTCAGAATTCTGGTTTACCTGGAGTTTTAAAGCCAAATAATCAAGTATCAACGTACCTTTAATATTTCTATCATGACTATTAGTTTTCATGGCGCCGCCAGAACGGTCACGGGTTCCAAACACTTATTGGTAACCGATGAAGGGAAAAGAATTTTATTGGATTGTGGTATGTTTCAGGGCATGGGAAAGGAAACAGATGCTTATAATAGGGATTTTGGTTTTGTTGCATCAGAAGTTGATGTATTGGTTTTATCTCATGCACATATTGACCATTCTGGATTGATTCCCAAACTGGTCTCTGAAGGATTTAGGGGACAAATATTTTGTACTCCTGCAACCAAAGATCTGGCAGCTATTTTATTAGAAGACTCAGCAGAAATTCAAAGAGCCGATACCAAGTTTATCAATAAGAGAAGGGTTAAACAAGGGCTTCCTTTGTATGAGCCGCTATATTCTCTAGACCATGTGGCTTTGGCTATGACATTATTTGAAACAGTGGAATATGGTCAATGGCATTCCATTATAGCTGGAGTAGAAATCATGTTTACAGATGCTGGTCATATTATTGGCAGCGCAGCTGTGACCTTGAAAATTGTAGAAAAGGGCAAGACCACCAGTATTTGTTTTAGTGGAGACGTTGGTCGCTATCGCGATGTTATTCTACGTTCTCCCGCCAATTTTCCAGCCGTTGATTATTTATTATTGGAAAGTACATACGGCAACAAATTGCACGATGAAGTATATAGTACACCAGACAACCTACTCAAGTGGGTGCAGCATACTTGTAGCGTTAAAAAAGGGAAATTGATTATCCCTGCTTTTTCTGTAGGAAGAACCCAAGAAATTCTTTATGACTTAAATCAACTCTCCTTAGAAAAACGCTTACCAAAAGTACCTATATATGTAGATAGCCCATTAAGCAGAGAAGCCACTGAAGTTATTAAAAGCTATCCTCAGTATTTTAATAAACGCATTCAAAAAGTGATGGAACATGATGATGATCCATTTGATTTTGAAGGACTGAATTATGTAAAAACGGTAGATGAGAGCAAGGGGCTGAATTTTTTAGAACAACCCTGTGTGATTATTTCTGCCAGTGGCATGGCCGATGCTGGTCGTGTGAAACACCATATCATGAACAATATTGGCAACGAGAAAAATACCATTTTAATGGTGGGTTATTGTGAGCCAAGGTCTCTAGGTGGCAGACTTATGCACGGAGACAAAGAAGTGCGAATTTTTGGAGAAGAATTTGAAGTAAAAGCAGAAATAGGTTCACTCAGAAGTATGAGCGCTCACGGTGATTATGATGACCTATGTCAATTCATCAGTTGTCAAAATGCCGCTACAGTTAGACAGCTGTTTTTGGTGCATGGTGAATATGATGTTCAACAGGATTTTGCAAAGCGATTAGAAAGAAAAGGGTTTAAAGATGTTCAAATTCCTGACTTGCATGAAACCAAGCAATTGCAATAATCAAACTGTTTAATAGGGCAGCGTTTTATAATATGGAACAGGATGGCTTTAAAAGGATTAATCCTTAAATTGATTGCCTTAAAACTTTGCTTCCATGTTTCAAAAAACAGTTCCTGTTCTAATTTGTTTGTTTTTATGTTTGTCAGTATCAGCTCAGCCACTTAAGCTTTGGTACCAAGAACCTGCCAAAACCTGGACAGAAGCCCTGCCAGTAGGAAACGGCAGATTAGGAGCCATGGTTTTTGGAGCTGTGAAAGAAGAATTGTTGCAATTAAATGAATCCACCCTTTGGTCAGGCGGTCCTGTTAAAAACAATGTGAATCCCGGGGCCAAAGATGTTTTGCCTTTGGTGCGTGCAGCTTTGAATCAAGGCGATTATAAAAAAGCGGAAGCCCTAACCAAAAAAATGCAAGGGGTATATTCAGACAGCTATATGCCATTGGGCGATTTAAAAATCAAACAACTGTTCAAGGATACCCTTGTAAGTCAATACCAGCGCTCTTTAGACATTGACAAAGCAATCAGCACAACAAGCTATGCGGTTGAAGGAGTTCAATACAAACGAGAGATGTTTGTTTCTGCTCCCAATCAGTTAATGGTTTTGCGTATTAGTGCTAGTAAAGCGGGTGCTTTGCAATTGCAGTTACATCCACAATCTATTTTAGAACATCGTCCAGTAACTTATGGTGCTGCAGAAATGGGGATCAAGGGTAAGGCACCTAGTTTGAATTTTCCCAGTTATGTAGGGTATAAAAATCCTTCTATTAGTTATCAGGATTCTAGCTCATGCAATGGTATGCGCTTTGACTATAGAATCAAAGTATTGAACAAAGATGGCCAAGTACAAACTGATACAGCAGGCATTAAAGTTTCTAACGCAACAGAAGTATTGGTCCTGATTAGCGCTGCTACAAGTTTTAATGGTTTTGATAAATGTCCAGATAGTCAAGGTCTTGATGAGGCCGCCATCGCCGCAGGCTGGTTGGCTAAAGCCCAAGGAAAAACCTATGATCAATTATTACAGACGCACTTAATGGATTATCAAAAATATTTTAATCGCGTTAGCTTTAGTTTGAATGATGGCAAGGAAACTGAGAATGCCAAAAAGCCCACCAACCAGCGATTGATTGGCTATTTTAATGGGGCGGATGATCCTGCATTAGAAAGCTTGTATTTTCATTATGGTAGGTACTTGCTTATTTCTAGTTCTAGACCAGGTGGAACTGCAGCTAATTTGCAAGGCATTTGGAACAAGGAATTAAAAGCGCCTTGGAGTTCCAATTATACCATCAATATTAATACGCAAATGAATTATTGGCCAGCAGAGATGACCAATCTTTCTGAAATGCACGAGCCCCTGTTTAAACTCATTAAAGATCTATCCGTTACTGGTGCTAGAACTGCCAAAGAATTCTATGGCATGAGTGGTTGGGTAGCACACCATAATACTGATATTTGGGCACTCTCTAATCCTGTTGGAGACCTTGGAAGGGGTGATCCTAAATGGGCCAACTGGGCCATGGGTGCCAATTGGTTGAGCCAGCATTTATGGGAGCACTATCAATTTACATTGGATAAAGATTTCTTGGCGCGCAACTATTCCCTCTTGAAAGGCGCTGCGCAATTTAGTATGGATTGGATGGTCAAAGACAGTGCTGGTTTTTGGGTAACCATGCCGGCGGTTTCTCCCGAAAATCAATTCATTGATGACAAAGGAAACCCTGGGGATGTATCGGTTGCTACTACTATGGATATGTCTATTATCAGAGACTTATTTGCCAATACCATTGCAGCTGCTGCCATTGTGGGAGACAAGGATGCTGCATTTATATCTGCATTGAAAGAGCGATATGCAAAACTTTTTCCTCTTCAGATTGGGAAAAAAGGCAATCTGCAAGAATGGTTTAAAGATTGGGAAGACGTAGAGCCACATCACAGACATGTGTCTCAATTATTTGCCCTGCATCCTAGTAATCAAATCTCACCCATTTTTACCCCTGCGTTTGCCAATGCGGCTAAGAAAACTTTGGAATTGCGTGGTGATGAAGGCACGGGTTGGAGTCTTGCTTGGAAAATTAATTTCTGGGCTCGTTTATTAGACGGAGATCATGCATATAGTTTGCTTAGAAATATTCTGCGGTATGTAAGTACTTCTGGCACCAATTATTCAAGTGGGGGTGGGTCTTATGCTAATCTGTTTGATGCGCATCCTCCATTTCAGATTGATGGAAATTTTGGTGCTACTGCTGGCATCACAGAACTATTATTGCAAAGCCATTTAGGAGAATTGCATTTATTACCTGCGGTGCCAAAGGTTTGGTCATCAGGAACCATCAAGGGATTAAAAGCTAGGGGTGGTTTTGAAGTAGCCATTCAATGGAAGGCCAATCAACTTAAATCTGCCAGTATTACTTCTTTGCAAGGATCTGTTTGCCGGATTCGCACACAGGTTCCTGTTACGGTAAAAGGTGCATCTGTTCGTAAACTATCAACTACTCAGGGATATTATTTAATTGAATTCAATACCACTAAGAACCAACGATATGAAATTGCAGCGCTATAAATTCCTGTTGACTTTTGTAAGTATCTTAATCTTGCAAGGTCAACTGATGGCACAAGACAAAGCTTCAGCTGAAACATGGCATGGATTTAAAAAACAGTCTTTTAAAGTAGACACAGCCAGCGCATATATTGTTGTTCCGGAGAAACCTATGGCCGGTAATCCATGGTTATGGCGTACTTATTCTCCTGAGTTTCATGTGGAGATTGATAGCATTTTAGTGACCAAGGGATTTCATATAGGGTTTATCAATATCAATAACAAAGCATTGTATGGTCAGCCAGATTTGATGAAGATCTGGGACAAATTTTATCAGGTCTTGGTCAAAGAAAAAAAACTGTCTACCAAACCTGCGCTCTCTGGTGCAGTTAGAGGGTCACTTTGTGAATTTGCTTGGGCCAAATTATATCCAGATAGAGTCTCCTGTATTTATTCCGAAAATCCCGTAGCAGACATCAAGAGTTGGCCCGGGGGCAAGATGAAAGGTGTTGGAGCTTCTCCTGATCAGTGGAAACAGTTATTGGCTGCCTATGGTTTTACGGAAGAGCAAGCATTGGCCTATGGCGATAATCCAAAAGACAATTTGCAAAAATTGGCAGAACAAAAAGTGCCGCTTTATTTTAGTTTTGGTTTAAAAGACGCCTTGACTCCTATGGAAGAAAACGCATTGGTAATTGCGGATGCCTATATTAAACTAGGTGGTCCTGTAACCATTTATCCCATGACCAGAGGCAAGCAAGAACAGAACGGTCACCATGTAACCATTGAACAACCTGAGGGCATTGCAGATTTTATTATTCGTGCTTGGAAGTCTTTTCAATAAGCTATTGCTTCTAAAGATTATTTTCGTGGCCTTACAGTAGATTCGCAGATCATTAAACCAGATATCGGAATGTCTTTACCCATTAAAGCTTTTTTATTTGACCTAAACGGAACCATGATTGATGATATGCAGTATCACAACAAAGCATGGTTTCATATTTTGAACGATGACCTTGGCGCCAATCTTAGTTGGGATCAAGTGAAAAGTCATATGTATGGCAAGAATACAGAACTTTTGATCAGGGTATTTGGTCCTGATAAATTTACCCAAGCAGAAATGGATACCCTTTCGGTTGAAAAAGAAAAAAGGTACCAAGCAGAATATAGACCCATCTTAAAATTGATTGATGGCTTGGATCAATTCTTAGAAATTGCCAAGGAGCGTGGCATCAAGATGGGCATTGGCTCAGCAGCCATTCCTTTTAATATCAATTTTGTGTTGGATGGGCTAAACATAAGGCATTATTTTCCTTCCATTGTAAGCGCAGATGATGTGGTCAATAGTAAACCTGATCCGGAAACCTATTTAAAAGGTGCTCATGAATTAGGCGTATTACCCCAGGAATGTCTGGTATTTGAAGACGCACCAAAGGGTGTTGAAGCAGCTAAACTGGCAGGTATGAAAGCCGTGGTCATTACCACTATGCATGAAGCAGAAGAGTTTGCGCATTATGACAATATTGTCTGTTTTATCAAAGACTATCAAGAACTCAGCATTGATAGTTTGATCCATATTTGAAGTATCAAATCAAGCACATGAAACATTTTTTTATCACTGGGGCCTGTTTGTTTTTAATGGGTTTTGCAGCTTTGTCTCAAGCTCCCAGAAATATTGTCATCAACGCCAATAAAACCGTTGCAAAAATTGAACCCACCATGTGGGGGGTGTTTTTTGAAGACATCAATTTTGGTGCAGATGGAGGTATTTATGCAGAGCTAATCAAAAACCGCTCTTTTGAATTTTTCAAACCCTTGATGGGTTGGAAAATAGAACAGAAGCCATTTGTAGAAGGTGCCGTTACTGTCTTGAATAGGGCAGGAGAGAACCTACCCAACCCAAGATTCTTGCGAGTAAAATCAGGAATAGACAATCAAGCACCTATTGCACTTGTGAACGAAGGTTTTAGGGGCATGGGCATCAAGGAAAAAAATGGCTATGATTTTTCAGTACAAAGCAGAACTACTGCTACTGAATTAAAAATGCATATTGAACTATTAGACGCCAAAAATAACCAGATTGGATCTACGGTTTTGGCTATCCAGCCCAGTGCAGATTTTACCAAACAATCCATTCACCTAGTAGCAACGGCCAATGAGAAAAAAGGACAGTGCCGTATTTGGTTAGAAGGAAAGGGAACTATTGACATAGACATGGTTTCTTTGTTTCCAGAAGATACTTGGAAGAAAAGACCTGGTGGGATGCGCGCCGATATGATTCAATTATTGGCAGATATGAAACCCGGATTTATTCGTTTCCCCGGTGGATGTATTGTAGAAGGATTTGACCTTTCTCAGCGTTATCAGTGGAAGAAAACCATTGGTCCTATTGAAGATCGCCAACTCATTATCAATCGATGGAATTTTGAATTCTCCAATAGAAATGCCCCCGACTATTTTCAAACCTTTGGACTAGGTTTCTTTGAATATTTTCAGTTGGCAGAAGATATCGGGGCTGAAGCACTACCTATTTTGAATTGTGGCATGGCTTGTCAATTTAACTCAGCCGAATTTGTACAATTGGATCAATTAGATCCCTATGTGCAAGATGCTTTAGACTTGATTGAATTTGCCAATGGGGCAGTCACTACTACCTGGGGTGCCAAGCGTGCAGCCATGGGGCATCCTGCTCCATTTCATTTAAAATTTTTGGGTATTGGAAATGAAAACTGGGGTCCTCAATATATTGAGCGCTTGGCCCATTTTCAAAAAGCCATTAAAGCCAAATACCCAGAAATTAATTTGGTCACCAGTTCTGGCACGGATCCTTCAGGTGCACGTTATGAGTATTTGAACAAGGAATTACGTGGCATGAATGCCGATATCATTGACGAACATTTTTATAGAAATAGGGATTGGTTTTTGCAAAATGCCAAACGCTATGATACATTTCCAAGAACTGGTTCAAAAGTGATGGCAGGAGAATATGCTTCACATGCTGATGGAATTTCTGGGAACAAGAAAAACAATTGGCAGTCTGCTCTGAGTGAAGCCGCGTTTATGACTGGTTTAGAGCGCAATGCCGATGTAGTACACTTGGCTTCTTATGCTCCCTTATTTGCGCATCTAGACGCCTGGCAATGGGCCCCTGATTTGATTTGGGTAGATAACCTTCAGTCTTATGGAACACCTGAATACCATGTACAAAAACTCTATTCTTTAAACAAGGGCCATAAAGCCGTTGAAACAACTTGGAATAAAGCAGTCTTAGCTGGTCAGGATAGTTTGTATGCTTCTTCTGTGGTTGACACTGTTACAAACGAGTTGATCATCAAATTGGTTAATGTTTCTTTGTCTGCCAAACAAACCCAGTTTCAATTAGAAGGCATTAAGAAAATGCTACCACAGGCAGAACTGATACTGTTAAACAGTTCAGATCCCACTGCTTTCAATAGCATTGATCAACCCATGTTGGTAGCTCCAAAATCATCAACAGTGTTGATTAAAAAGAACAAATTGGATTATGAAATACCTGCAAATAGTTTTGTAGTGATCAAGGTTAAATTGCAATAAGCTTCTAAACTAATAAGCACATAAAAAATGCCCCTCGACTTTATATCGGGGGGCATTTTTAGTTGTTGTTTGAAGCTATTGTTTACCAGAACCTTGCATAAAGCAGGGTGATGATGATCAGTGTAACCACAATCATGGCAATATGATTGGGTGCCAATTTGAACATGGTCTTGTCCAATACAAATGCTTTTGGATTTTCTTTTGGACCAGTTGCAAAACTTACTGCAACCATGGCAACCAGGGTAAAGAAGAATGACCATCCCATACCAATTAAAAAAGGAACTTCATAACCACCTTTGCCATTAGGGAAGGCGGTATACAAAATGTTTTCATTACCCAATACGGCTGGTGCATAGTTGTTAAAGAACAAGGCCAGTAAGAATCCTGTAATCAATCCCACAATGGCAGCAGAAGCAGTTGTTCGCTTCCAGAAGAAACCTAGGATAAACATGGCAAATACACCTGGGCTAATTAAGCCAGTATATTTTTGGATAAAGGTGAATCCACCTTCTCCGCCAATACCCAACAAATCGTCCCAAGTAAAGATGATAGAAAGCAACATAGCAGCAAGGATGGTAATTCTACCAATCCAAACCATTTGTTTTTCACTAGCATCGGTCTTAATATATTTCTTGTAAATGTCTAAAGTGAAAATGGTTGAAATACTATTGGCTTTACCTGCTAATGAAGCCACAATGGCGGCAGTTAAAGCGGCAAGTGACAATCCTTTTAATCCATTGGGCAAGAAGCCCAAGATAGAAGAGTAGGCATTATCCGTAAGGAACTTGCCACCTGCATTCATTTCTTCTTGTAGTGAACCATTCTTGTACAAAACATAAGCGGCAATACCTGGTAACATCACAATCACAGGCATCATGAGTTTTAAGAAACCTGCAAACAGGATCCCTGTTCTTGCGGTTTTTAAATCTGCACCCAAGGCACGTTGGGTAATGTATTGGTTACAACCCCAATAGTTCAGGTTCACAATCCACTGACCAGCAAAATACATGGCAATACCAGGTAAGATCAAATATTTATCTATCTCAGCCTGTGGGGTAGCGGCAGTGGGTTTGTCTAGAATCATATGAAAGTGATCAGGAGCCTGAATCAAGAGTTGGTTAAAACCGGCAATGGCGTCTTTACCCAAACCAAATTTCTCACTTACCAAGGTCAAGGCAATATAAGTTGTAGCCAATCCACCTATGATTAGAACAGCTACTTGAATAATATCGGTGTAACCAATCACTTTCATACCACCTAGGGTGATGACAATGGCAAATACCGCCAATAGCAACATGACTAAGTGTAGGTTGGTACCACCTGTTAGGTTATTGATGGCTGTAGCACCCAAGAACATGATAGAAGTAAGGTTCACAAAAATGTAGAGGAATAACCAGAAAATGGTCATTACCAAACTCACCGATTCATTGTACCTGGTTTTCAGGAACTGTGGCATGGTGAAGATTTTATTCTTCAAGTATACCGGCATAAACCAAACAGCAATGATGATGAGTGAGATAGCTGCCAACCACTCATATGCAGCAACAGCAATACCTACAAAAAATCCATTTCCACTCATGCCAATAAATTGCTCGGCAGAAATATTAGATGCAATCAAGGATGCGCCAATGGCCCACCAAGTAAGTGATCCCTCTGCCAAGAAAAAGTCCTTGGTATCCATGGATACCTTCTTTTTGCGTTGGTAGATCCAATAACCATACCCCGATACTATTAGGAAGTAAATCAGGAAGATAATGTAGTCAATGTTAACCAGTTTACTGTTCATGTACAATCGTTTTTTTGTATTTGTATGTGTGGTTTATAGGGAACTATTTAAAAGCAACTTCATTCCATCGCAATTCATTTTTGAATTGGTATAGTTGGGTGTCTTTGCCAATGAGTAAGTATTCAATACCCGCCATTTCTGCAAAGTCTTCTAAGTTTTCTGGACTTAGGTTTTGACTATAACAGGTATGGTGCGCACCTCCAGCCAAAATCCATGCGGCACATCCGGTATGCATATTGGGGTAAGGTTTCCACAATACGCGGGCAACTGGTAAATTTGGTAATTGGTTAAACGGAGTCACAGCCATTACTTCATTCACCAATAAACGGAATCTGTTACCCATGTCTACTATAGACGCATTCAAAGCTGGGCCAGGTCCAGAATTAAATACCAGTCTTACCGGATCGGCTTTGCCACCTATGCCTAGAGCGTGAATTTCACAACTTGGTTTTGCGTCAGCAATAGATTCGCAGATTTCTAACATATGTGAACCCAAGACCATGCGGTTGTCTGGATTAAAATGGTAGGTATAATCTTCCATAAAACTATTACCCCCTTTTAAGCCAGAACCCATCACTTTCATGGCACGAACCAAGGCTGCCGTTTTCCAATCTCCTTCTCCGGCAAATCCATACCCCTTGGTCATTAAACGCTGTGCAGCTATACCAGGTAATTGTACTAATCCATGTAGGTCTTCAAAAGTGGTAGTGAATCCTTTGAATCCCCCATTCTTCAAAAAGGTTTCAATGCCTATTTCAATTCTTGCAGCTTCTCTTAAAGACTGGTGTTGATCACCACCTTTTTGCAAAGCGGGTACAAGGGTATATTCGTTTTCATAAATACCAACTAATTCATCAATGGCTTCTTCAGATACAGCATTCACCACTTTTACCAAATCACCAACTCCAAAAGTATTCACGGAGTAACCAAATTTTATTTCGGCTTCTACTTTGTCTCCTTCTGTTACGGCAACATTGCGCATATTGTCTCCAAAACGGCAGAACTTGGCACCCTGCCAATCATGCCAACCCGCGGCAGCGCGCATCCAACCATTGATTTTTTTCAATGATTCAACGTCTTGCCAATGGCCTACTACCACTTTTCTATTGATGCGCATACGCGTCATCATAAAACCAAATTCACGGTCTCCATGCGCACTCTGGTTGAGGTTCATGAAATCCATATCAATGGTAGCCCAAGGGATGTCTCGGTTAAATTGGGTATGAAAATGCAGTAAAGGTTTTCTCAAAATCTTCAATCCTGTAATCCACATTTTGGCTGGAGAGAAAGTATGCATCCAAGTCATTACACCAATACAATTGCTGGCATTATTGGCATCTTGCATCACCGCATTAATTTCTTCTGCCGTTTTTACCGTTGGCTTGTATACAATGCTCACAGGTATTTCAGGAGATTCATTTAAATAGCTAGCAATGGTTTTGGAATTCTCTGCCACTTGCAACAAAGTACCTTCTCCATACAAATCCTGGCTTCCAGTGATGAACCAGACTTCCAGTTTTTTTAGATCAATCATATCTTTTTTTTAAAGGGGTTTGTAATAGTTATTGACCATAGTAAGCACCTGCTCCGTGCTTTCTTTCAAAATGTTTCTTAATCAAAGTATCTTTTAACCTAGGTGCAGCAGGGTTAATCTGTTCAGTGAACATAGCCATTCTAGCTACCTCTTCTAAGACCGCAGCATTGTACACGGCTTTTTGTGCATTTTTTCCCCAGGTAAAAGGTGCGTGGTTGCCCACCAATACCATTTCTACTTCATGGTGATTGATTCCAAGCAATTCAAAATGGCGGATAATCTGCCATCCGGTTTCGTGTTCATAGTCTCCCTCAATTTGATCATCGGCCATGGGTGGTGCACAGGGAATATCCGTAGTTAAATGATCCGCATGTGTGGTACCAAAAATGGGAATAGGTCTTTGTGCTTGTGCCCATGCTGTAGCATAAGTGCTATGGGTATGTACAATGCTTCCAATAGAATCCCATTGTTTGTACAAGAGAGCGTGGGTCTTAGTGTCTGAAGAAGGTCTTAGACTTCCTTCTAAGATTTTGTTTTCAAAATCTAGTACCACCATATTGTCTACAGTAAGGTCTTCGTAAGGAACCCCACTTGGCTTTATGGCAAAAACGTGTTTTTCTTGATCAGCCACACTTACATTGCCAAAAGTGAACAATACCAAACCTAGTTTAGGTAATTGCATATTGGCCTCGTAAGCGGCTTCTTTAATGTCTTGGTAATAACTCATTTGTATTCAGTTTCTAAGAAAGCTCCCAGTCTATGATAGGCTTCCATTCTGGTTTGGTAATAATGAGCAGTACTTGCATCAGGATAATAAGTAGCATCAAAACCCTGACCCATGGATTGCATGGCTTCTTCTAGGTTTTCAAACACTTGCGCTGCGGTTGCTGCAAACATGGCCGCACCTAGTGCACAGGTTTGTTCACTTTGATGAATTCTAATAGGCATTTGCATTACATTACTCATTACTTGCATAATATACGGAGATCTTTTGGCAACACCACCCAAACCAATCAATCCCTTGATAGGTACGCCCTCATGTACAAAGCGGTCAACAATGGCTTTGGCTCCAAAACAGGTGGCTTCTACAATTGCTTTGAAAACAGCAGCGGCATCTGTTGATAGATTTAATCCACTAAATCCAGCTTTTAATAATTGGTTGGCATCAGGTGTTCTTCTTCCGTTTAACCAATCTATGGCAAGCGGGTCTGTATCTTTTAAAGGCAATGCTGCTGCAGATTTGGTGAGCTCCACAATCATATTGGCAGAGAGCTCTTCTAATAGTTTCGCCTTAGTAGATGCATCAATCAATTGACTATTGCCAATGATTTGTTCCGATGGTCCAAGCAAGAATTTTTTAAACCAGGCATAGCTATCGCCAAAGGCAGACTGACCGGCTTCTAAACCAATCATGCCAGGAAGCACGGAGCCGTCTACTTGACCGCAGATGCCTTTTACTAAGATCTGTTCCATATCGGCCCTGGGGGCTACCAACATATCACAGGTAGATGTGCCCATGACCTTGCTCAGGTGATAGGGTTCAATTTGACCACCCACGGCACCCATATGCGCATCAAATGCACCAACTGCAACAATGGTAGTTGCTGGTAGTCCTAATTTATTTGCCCATTCAGGCGATAGGGCTCCTGCAGATTGATCAGAAGTATATGTGTCTGAACCTAAGGAAGCAGTGAAGCCATCTAAGATTGGATCAAGACTAGTAAAGAATTCGTTTGGAGGATAGCCCCCAAATGCGGCTGACCATAAGCCCTTGTGTCCTGCTGCACAAACTCCTCGTTTCATTTGAGCAAGTTCCGTTTGGCCCGTGAGTAAGAATGGAATCCAATCACAGTGTTCCACCCAAGAATGGCAGGCTGCTTTTACTTGTTCGTCTACACGAAGAATGTGCAAGAGTTTAGACCAAAACCATTCTGATGAATATATGCCCCCTACAAATTGTAAATAATTGGTATCAAATTTTTTGGCGTGTTCATTAATGGCAGCTGCTTCATTCACAGAACTATGGTCTTTCCACAAAACAAACATGGCGTTTGGATTCTCTGCAAATGCAGGATGCATTGCTAGGGGAGTTCCCGTTTTATCAACTGCTACTGGTGTTGAACCAGTTGTGTCAACGCCAATGCCACAAATCGCTGCAGCTATTGCTGGGCCACATTTTGCAACACATTCTTTGATAGTTGCTTCTAGTCCCTCAATATAGTCTAAGGGATGTTGTCTGAACTGATTGGCTGATGGATTGCAGTATAAACCTGCTTTCCAACGAGGGTAATGGAAAACGGAAGCCGCCATTTCTGTTCCGGTGCTGGTGTCTACAATAATAGAGCGCACAGAATCTGTTCCAAAATCAACACCGATGGCATATTTTTTCTCAGGCATGAATCAATCGATTTTGTATTCGTGTCAAATTAACACTTAATATAGCATAAAAGCAAATTTTATTCCTTGCTTATTTGATATTATCAGGGTTTGGAATAAAATTGAGAAATGCATGAAAATTGGCTGCATATCTACGCTTATCAAGTTTATAGTAATAGGCCCCTTTTTTGCTATTCTCTTTGTCCTTGTCTTTTTGTTTGATCAGGAGTTTGGTTGATTGAATTTTTCTGCTAAAATTTCTTTTATCAAAAACCGTATCAAAAATTCCCTCATACAAGTTTTGTAATTGGGGTACTGTAAATTTTTCTGGTAATAACTCAAATAGAATAGGGTGAAATGCTGCTTTATAACGCAACCTTTTTTTTGCCATTTCTACCATTTGTTCATGATCAAAAATGAGTCTGGGAATAGATTTAATGGGGAACCACTCAGCGTGATAATCATCATTTAATTGCCTTTCATATTGGTGAATATCAATCAAGGCAAAATAAGCTACTGAAATGGTTCTTTCAATGGGATCCCTGTCTGGTTTTCCAAAAGCGTTTAATTGTTCTAGGTATACGCCTTCCAAACCAGTCATATCGTTCAGGATCCGGTTGGCACCTTTTTCAATATCTTCTTCTTCTCGAATAAAACTTCCAATCAGACTCCATTTACCTTTTTCGGGTTCTAGCCCCCTTTGTACAAGGAGTAATTTCAATTCATTACCGTCAAAACCGAATATGATACAGTCTACGGCAACTAGAAAACGTGTTTGTTTTTGATACTTTGGCATAGCAATGGAAACCAATTTAGCCAGATGAAATGAATTTTGGTGCTTTTTTGCCACTAATTTGTAAAAAAGTTAAAAAATAAGTGTAAAAAATACATTTAATATTAAAAACACCTAGATTTGTATTGCTGTTTTACAAAATATTTTGAGTGAGTTAGTAAGATTAGCAGATTCAGAAATTGAGCTGAGGCGTGCCTCGGCTCAATTTTTTAGAACTTTACATAAATTGCTTGTATGTCTGAAAAAAACAACTGCGCCGTTTTGGTGCAAACACAGTATGTCAAACAATTTGGCCAGCACCAACTCTTGGTCAAGTCTCCTGGTAGAATCAATTTAATTGGAGAACATACGGATTACAATCTTGGATTTGTTTTACCCGCCGCTATTGACAAAGCAATCTATATCGCCGTAGGCAAAAGAGCAGATGATACTATTTGTTTGAGTGCGGCAGACTTAGAACAGTCAATAGAAGCCAATCTTGAAAGCTTGCAACCTTCTAACTTGCAATGGCCCAATTATTTGTTGGGGATTGCAGATCAACTCCAAAAAAATGGCTATAGCATTGGTGGCTTTAATGCAGTTGTAGCAGGGGATGTACCCTTGGGTGCAGGTCTTTCTTCCTCTGCAGCAGTTGAGTGTGCTACCATTTTTGCCTTGAATGAATTATTTGAATTGGGCATTTCTAAATTAGACATGGTGCGTTTGGCACAAAAGGCAGAAAACGAATTTGTGGGTTTACAATGTGGCATCATGGATATGTTTGCTAGCATGTTTGGTAAGCAGGACTCCGTGATTCAATTAGACTGTCGTACACTTGACTATCATTATATGCCTTTTCACCAAGACGGTTTTCAAATTGTCTTATTAGATACCTGTGTGAAACATAGTCTGGCTTCTACCGAGTACAATACCAGAAGATTGGAATGTGAAGCAGGTGTGGCAGCCATTGCACAAGTATATCCAGAAGTGAAAAGCCTGCGTGACGCTAGTATAGACATGGTTGAAAGTATTTTAGCCGGTGGCGATATTAAAGTGTATCAACGCTGTAAATTCATTGTAAGAGAGATTGCCAGATTGCAAGCAGGTTGTCAGGATCTAGTGGCAGGAGATATTACTGCATTTGGTTTGAAAATGTTTGAAACACATAAGGGCCTGAGTCAGGAATATGAAGTGAGTTGTAGTGAGTTAGATTTTCTAGCAGACTACGCCAAGACCCAATCGGCTGTTATTGGGGCTAGAATGATGGGTGGTGGATTTGGGGGTTGTACCATTAATTTGGTCAAGGATGCGGAGGTTGACAATTTTATTGCTGGCGCTGCCCTAGCTTTTAAAAACAGGTTTGATCAAGATTTGAAATCGTATATTGTAGCCATTGGTGATGGCACCAGTTTGATAAATAACTAAACCATTTATATGAAATATTGCTTTGCTGCCTTAGCCATAATTGGCTTTACTGTTCTTGTTGGTTGCTCCAATCCGGAAGCTTCCAAAACAGAAAAAACGGACAGTGTATCGGTGCCCAACAAAGGGTCATATGCCCAGAAAGTAGACGAAAAGCAAGTGGAATTATATGAGCTGTCTAATAAAAATGGACTTAAAATTTCCATTACCAATTTTGGTGGAAGAATTGTCAGTTTTATGGTTCCTGATAAGGCTGGAAAGTCCACGGATATTGTATTGGGCTACGATAGCTTGAATCATTATTTACATAATAAAGAGGCCTTTTTTGGCGCATTAATTGGTCGTTATGGTAATAGAATTGCCAAAGGTAGTTTTCAATTAGAAGGCAAGACCTATCAATTGCCTATTAACAATGCGCCCAATAGTTTGCATGGAGGTCCTAAAGGCTTTCACAACCAAGTTTGGGACGCCAAACTAATAGATGCGCAACACCTAGAATTGCAATATGTATCTAAGGATGGAGAAGAGGGTTATCCGGGCAATCTAACTGCTAAAGTGGTTTATACTTTAACGGATGAGAATGCACTGCAAATAGAATACACTGCAACTACGGATAAAGCAACGGTGGTGAATTTGACCAACCATGCTTATTTTAATTTGAATGGTGCTGGTGCGGAAACTATTAATGACCATTTGCTACAAATTAACGCAGACCATTTTACCCCTGTTGATAGCACCCTGATTCCTACAGGAGTATTAGCTCCAGTAAAAGGAACCGCTTTTGATTTTACCAAAGCCCATGCTATTGGAGATAGTCTTGGATCAAAAGACATTCAAATGACCAATGGCAAAGGCTATGACCACAATTTTGCTTTGAATAAATCGGCAGCTCCTGGTTTGCAAAGCGCCGCTACTGTTTATGCACCAAGCACGGGTATCCAAATGGAAGTGCTTACCCTAGAGCCAGGTATCCAGTTTTATGGTGGTAATTTCTTAGATGGAAGCCTGGTGGGTAAAAAAGGAAAGCCCTATGCTTTTAGATCTGCTTTTTGTTTAGAAACCCAGCATTTTCCTGACGCGCCTAATCAAAAAAGCTTTGCCAGTACCGTTTTATTGCCAGGTAAAACCTATAGTACACAAACCGTGTATAAGTTTAGCACTAAATAAGGCAGTTTTCCTTGGTCTAACAGGATTGAACAGGATGCATGACAGCTAAGTTGGCTTTAACTTTTGCACTTTATTCGGATAGCCGTTTTGGTTTTAAACACGATTGATTTGCTTATGAAAAGTTTAGCCTGCCAACCTATTGCCCCAACTCGTTTTTGGAAATCCTTTTTGATAGTATTAATGACCCTTGTTTTGGCAGTTCCAGCTATGGCTCAAACCAAGTGGCCTACCATTACGCAAACCAATAAACCTTGGACTAGATGGTGGTGGTTGGGTAGTGAAGTCAACAACAAAGACTTGACTACGGTAATGCAGGATTATCAAAAAGCAGGTTTGGGAGGACTAGAAATCACACCCATTTATGGCGTAACTGGAAATGATGCAAAATGGATTCCATTTTTGTCAAAACAGTGGATGGGTGTATTTGATCATACACTGTCAGAAGCCAAAAGACTAGATCTTGGAATTGATTTGGCCAATGCTACCGGTTGGCCATTTGGTGGTCCTTGGGTAGGAGAAGATGACGCAAGTAAGAATATGCAATTCACGCGCTATCAATTAAAAGCTGGTGAGCGATTGAAAGAAAAAGTAGTATTGCAACAGGAGCCCTTGGTGCGAACAGAGAATTATAAGCCAAGAGATATTACAGAAATCAAACAACCGCTTTCTGCCAATACCAATATGCAGGCTTTGTCTTTAGACCAAGTGCGTTTTAAAATTTGGCTTCCCTTACAACGCTTAATGGCTTACGCCGATGCTGGTGGAAGTTTAGACCTGACTTCAAAAGTTGACAAAGACGGAAACCTAGACTGGGTGGCCCCTCCAGGCAATTGGACCCTAATTGGACTCTTTATGGGCCAACATGGAAAACAAGTTGAAAGGGCTGCTCCCGGAGGAGAAGGAAATGTGATAGACCACTTTTCTAAAACCGCATTAGACCATTATCTCTCCAAATTTGACGAGGCTTTTAAAGGACATGACCTGAGTAATTTACGTGGCTTTTTTAATGATAGTTATGAAGTTGATGATGCACGTGGACAGTCAAATTACACACCCCATTTCTTAGAAGAATTTAAAAACAGAAGGGGCTATGATTTGGCACAAGAACTGATTGCACTAACCAAAAAAGAAAAAACAGAAAGAGACTTGCGTGTGCTCTGTGATTATAGAATGACTATTGATGAATTAATCTTGGAACAGTTTACAGGAGAGTGGAAAAAATGGGCTGCAGGTAAAAAGAAAATTGTCAGAAATCAATCGCACGGTTCTCCTGCCAATACATTGGATTTGTATGGTGTTGTGGATATTCCCGAAATTGAAGGAACGGAATTATTGCGCATCAAATTTGCTTCTTCTACTTCTCATGTAATGGGTAAGAAATTAACTTCTGCGGAAAGTGCTACCTGGTTAAACGAGCATTTTGTTTCTACCCTTTCTGACGTTAAAAAAGCATTAGATACTTATTTTATTGGGGGAGTAAATCATATTGTTTATCATGGTACTAGTTACTCACCTCCTTCCGATACCTGGCCTGGATATTTGTTTTATGCTGCGGTAGAATTTACACAGGCAAACCCTTTCTGGCAGCAGTTTCCAGCCTTGAACCATTATGTGGCAAGAACCCAGTCTTTGTTACAAGACAGCAAGCCGGATAATGATATTCTTTTGTATTTTCCTATTTATGATAAGTATCAATTAGCGGGTAGGGATTTTCTTTGGCATTTTGACGGAATGAAACCCGAGTTTAATGGAACTCCGTTTGAAATAGCCGGTACCACCATGCAAGAAAATGGTTATTCCTTTGACTATATTTCTGATAGACAAATTGCGCAATTAAAAACAGGTGGTAAAGAAATTCTTTCTGCTGGTTCAAAATACCAAACCATTGTTTTGCCAGCTACAGCCTTTATGCAATTAGAAAGCTTGAAAAAGGTTTGGGATTTGGCAGAAAATGGCGCCACCATTGTTGCGTTGAAACATTTGCCCAAAGACATTCCTGGCTTGGGTGGATATGCAGCCAACAAAGCACAGTATGATCAAATGTTGGCCAAGCTCCATTTTGAAGCAACTAGCAACCCCAATGTAAAAAAAGCGGTTCTTGGAAAGGGTGTCTTTTATATGAGTGACAACTTATTAGCCATGTTAGCATTAGCAGCTATTAGAAAAGAGTCCATGGTGCATCAAGGATTGGAATTTATTAGAGCAAAACGTGGATCAGGTCAATTATACTTTATAGCCAATCGTTCTGGAAAAAATTTGGAAGGATGGTACCCTGTAAATAGCAATTTACAAAACAGCATTTGTTTTAATCCCATGAATGATGCGCTTGGAAAACCCAGTACGCGCAAGTCTGCTAGTGGTGATTGGGAGGTTTATTTGCAATTGTCAAAAGATGAAAGCATTTTATTGCAAACTGCCAAAGAAGCTGTAACAGCAACTGCTTATCCCTATTATCAAACAACGGGTAATCCAATTGAATTAAATGGTTCTTGGACCCTAAACTTTTTAAAAGGCGGTCCCGTACTTCCTGCTCCTAAAAAATTAGCTTCTCTGCAAGAATGGACCAGTATTGATACCAGTTACCAATATTTTTCTGGTACTGCTTCGTATTCTACAAGTTTCAAAAAACCAACAGGCAATGCCAAACAATATGTATTGTCTTTGGGTCAGGTGAAAGAATCAGCCGATATTATTTTGAATGGTGTAAAACTGGCCAGTTTAATTGGTCCTGTATTTCAATTGAAAATAGATGCTTCACTCTTAAAAGCTGAAAACAAATTAGAGATTCAAGTAGCCAATAGCATGGCCAATAGGATTATTGATTTGGAAAAAAGGAAAGTGGTTTGGAAGAAATTCAATAATACCAATTATCCAGCTAGACTAGCGCAAAATAGAAACGCTAACGGATTGTTTGATGCTAGCAATTGGTTACCTAAGGCTTCTGGTTTGAGTGGAACGGTTCAATTAATTCCCATTCAATCTTTGAATCCATTAAAACCTTAATTGCTGCTGTTTAAAAAGCCGAACATGTTACACAAAATAATTTCATCTATTAGTTGCTTAATTCTATTAATTGGGGTATCTGATTTAAAATCTCAGGAGCCTTTGAAATTTTGGCATGATAAGCCAAGAGAAATCAGGTATCATCCTGAGGGCAATGATATTGTGATCAACAATGGAAACAAACGTTTTACAAGGGCCCTTTATGGTACCAATACGGCTTTTAGGGTAGAAGCAGGAGACCTTCCAGAATTTGCCATGTACATGCCTGGTATGGGTGGGAATTTGAAATTTGGGCTGGTCTTGAACGGACAATCCAAATGGCTCATTCAAGCACAGTCTATCAAAGCCATTTACAGACCCGGTTCCATGATCTATCAAATTCAGGATTCCCTGTTGGGTAAAGGTAAAATGGAATTGCAAATTTGGGCACTAGGAGAAGGAGAAGGTTTGGTGGTTCGTACCCAGTTTGATCAAGTACCTGCAGGATTACAAATAGTTGCTGCTTATGGTGGAGCTAATGGAAAGAAATTTAGCAGGGATGGAGAAATGAATGTGGATCCAGAATCTGGATTTTATTTGAACGCTGCAGCTTGTGCAGATAACCGCTATCAACTAAAAGAGAACGGATTTAATTTGGTTTATGGAACGGGTGTGGTTTTGTCTGAAGAAGAGCGATATGAAATCAATCATTTAAACAAAGAAACGCCCAAGAAAGCAGGTCCTGAACAAAATATCAATGGCTTATTTCCTGCAAATGCATTGGTACAAATAGCAGATGCTACACAACAAGAAAATCCACTTCAATTGCTGGCAAGCAAGCCCAGCAAAACACCTTTGGTATTGGCTTCTTGGTCGGTTACATCGGCGCAAGCCAATTTGCTTGGTCTATATCAGCCCAAATCTGTTTCCATACCTAATCAACTAGCACTAGCGGATGCAGCTACAAAAGCTGAAAATGCAAGATTGGCATTGGCCAATAGAATCAAGATTCAAACCCCAGATCCTTATTTGAATACATTGGGTGGCGTATTAAGTATTGCTGCCGATGCAATTTGGGAATCACCTTCTTATTTACACGGATCTATTGGTTGGCGTATGCGTTTAAATGGTTGGAGAGGTCCTTATGTGGGTGATGTTCTTGGATGGCATGATAGGGCCAGATTGCATTTTAGCAGTTACGCGCTTTCTCAAATGACCCAACCTCTTTCTGGTCCAATTGAAGCAGATACGGTTTTGCATTTGGCCAGACAAAAAGAACGTTTGGGAAATGCTGTGTTTTCCAGTGGTTATATTTCTAGAAATCCCAATGGCGATTTTAAAGCACACCATTACGATATGAACCTAGTCTATATAGATGGTTTGTTAAGGCATTTGCAATGGACGGGTGATACGGCTTATGCAAGAGAATCTTGGCCACTATTACAAAGACATTTGGATTGGGAAAAAAGAAATTTTGATATGGATGGAGATGGCCTCTATGATTCCTATGCAGCTATTTGGGCCAGTGATGCTTTGCAATATAGTGGAGGAGGGGTTGCCCATAGTTCTGCTTATAATTATTGGGCTAATCTAATGGCTGCTAAAATTGCCAAAATCCTGAAACAGGATGGCCGTAAATATGAACAAGAAGCAGCCAAGATTTTAAAAGCCATGAATGAAAAATTATGGCTTTCAAAACAAGGTTGGTATGCAGAATTCAAGGATTTATTGGGCAACCAATTATTACATGAAGCAGCAGCTTTGTGGACGGTTTATCATAGTATGGATTCTGAAGTACCGGATCCTTTTCAAGCTTATCAAAGTTCCAAATATATAGACAACCAAATTCCACATATTCCGGTAAGGGCAAAGCAATTGGAAAATGGTTTGTTCACTGTGTCTACATCTAACTGGATGCCCTATATCTGGAGTTTGAATGTGGTTGCTATGGCAGAAGTATTGCATACTGCTTTGGCACAATGGCAAACAGGTGAAAGAGAAAATGCTTTTCAATTATGGAAATCTGCCCTGATAGAAAGTATGTACTTGGGTAATAGTGCGGGTAACCTGGTTCAGGTTTCTTTTTATGATGCCATTAGGGGAGAAACCTATCGGGATTTTGCAGATCCAGTTGCAATGACTGCAAGGTCCTTGGTAGAAGGGTTGTATGGGATTACACCTAAAGCATTGGATCACCAATTATTGATCAGACCTGGATTTCCAAAACAATGGGAAAATGCTAGTATTGTTCTTCCCGATATTGATTTTGCTTTTACTAGAAAAGGACTAACCGACCAATACCAGATTCAAAATAAGTTTGTGGCCAAGATGGATCTTTTGTTAAAAATACCCGCAGAAGCCGCTGAAATTGTATCTGTATTGGTGAATGGAAAACCAAGTAAATGGGTAAATGACGCAAGCGCTGTTGGTAGACCAATGATTGAAATCAAAGCTGCATACGCCAAGTCTTACAATATTGTGATTCAATGGAAAAATCAGTACAGTCTACCTCAGATAGCTGTACAAAAAACAGCAACTGGAAATCAGTGGTCTTTGACTATGTCAAATGCTACCACCATAAAGGGGGTAAAAGATCCGCAGTCTGTTTTAATCAATAGCCACTATGGTGGAAAAAGCATTCAAGGTACAATAGCTGCCATGCCGGGTATGCATAGTCTCTTTTTGCAATTGCAACTGGGAAGTTTCACTTGGTGGCAACCCATTGATTTGATGGTTGATCCACCTATTAGTATTAGAGCTGAAGGTCAAGAACAAAGAAACCAAGTAGGGTATATCATCAGCAACAATGGAGAAACAGCAGTGGATGCGCAAGTTTGGATAAATGGAAAACTATCGCCCAAACAATTAGGGGCTCAATCAAAATCTTTCAATTACATTCCAACAGCTGATCTTGTTCCTGGTTCCAATCAAATCATGGTTCAATGGAAAGGTCAACAGGTTGCTAAAAATATTTTGAATTGGAATATGGACCAGCCTTTGAAAGGCCGTTTAGAAACCGTGAATTTAAGTCCCTATTTTAACAACAAAGTAAATCAGATTTTCCGAACCCAATACCTGAGTCCTAGGCCCAATGTGCCAACCTTGCAACTACCTACCCAAGGTATTGGAGAATGGACTTACCCACTCAGAACGGCCAATATTAGTGATAGTGGTTTCAGGAAAAATTTAGAAGCTACTGGAACCATTCAATTGCAACAAGGAATATATTTTAGTAGTCCCAGTGATACTTTGAAAAACAATATTCTATTTACTTCTCAGTGGGATAATTATCCGCACAAAACACAAATTCCATTAGAGGGTTCGGCGTCTCATGCTTATTTATTAATGGCGGGTTCTACCAATCCCATGCAATCCAGGATGGTGAATGGGGTAATTCGAATTCGTTATACAGATGGAAGTTCGGATAGTTTGGAATTAAAAAATCCAGAGAATTGGTGGCCCATTGATCAAGACTATTTGGATGATGGATATGCGTTTCAAACCAATGCACCCAAGCCTATTCGAGTTCATTTAAAAACAGGAAAATTTGTATCCGTGTATGATCAGTCAATCAAACCATTTAATGGTAAACCCATTAGCGGTGGTGCTGCAACCGTATTGGACCTGCCTTTAAACAATCAAAAGACATTGCAGTCTATAGAATTAGAAACCATTGCCAATGATGTTGTTATTGGGCTAATGGGGCTTAGCTTAGTTAGGAGTGAAGAGTGAAGAGTGAAGAGTGAAGAGTGAAGAGTGAAGAGTGAAGAGTGAAGAGTGAAGAGTGAAGAGTGAAGAGTGAAGAGTGAAGAGTGAAGAGTGAAGAGTGAAGAGTGAAGAGTGAAGAGTGAAGAGTGA
>CALRXV020000022.1:0-44248 GCA_943372225.1 Chitinophaga pinensis
GAGTGAAGAGTGAAGAGTGAAGAGTGAAGAGTGAAGAGTGAAGAGTGAAGAGTGAAGAGTGAAGAGTGAAGAGTGAAGAGTGAAGAGTGAAGAGTGAAGAGTGAAGAGTGAAAAAAAGAATGTGAAATTATAAAAAAGTAGCATAGAAAATCAACATTAAAAAGTCAAAATTTAACCATGAGATACAATTCAACAATCAAAATGCTATTGCTGGTAATATGTTGCCAACTGACGCTCTTGAATGGATTTGCACAAACCAATGTAAAGTTGCAAGTAGATGGTTTCAATGCCAATACGGTCATAAGCAAACATATTTATGGACATTTTTCGGAACACTTGGGTAGATGTATTTATGACGGTTTTTGGGTGGATGAAAATTCCAAAATTAAAAATCAGGGTAGAATCAGATTAGATATTGTTGACGCTTTGAAAAAAATTCAAATTCCCAACCTTCGTTGGCCTGGTGGTTGTTTTGCAGACGAATACCATTGGAGAGACGGGATTGGTCCTCGTACACAAAGACCCAAGATGATCAATACCAATTGGGGTAATGTAACTGAAGACAATAGTTTTGGTACCCATGAGTTTTTGGAGCTTTGTAGTATGCTCAAAGCTGATCCTTATATCACGGGGAATGTAGGAAGCGGTACCGTAGAAGAAATGTCTAAATGGGTAGAGTATTTGAATTTTGATGGCCTGAGTCCCATGACAGAAATTCGCAAACAAAATGGAAGAGACAAACCCTGGGGCGTGAAATTCTGGGGTGTGGGTAATGAGAGCTGGGGCTGTGGTGGAAACATGACACCAGAGCGTTATGCAGACGAATACAAGCGTTATGCCACTTTTGTCAAGAACTATCCTAATGCTAGGATGAATAAGATTGCAGCTGGTCCCAATGTGGCTGATTATAACTGGACCGAGACCATGATGAAAAATGTAAACGCTGGTCAAATGTGGGGTCTTGCCTTACACCATTATACTTTGCCAACAGGCAATTGGGGAAACAAAGGATCAGCTACTGCTTTTGACGAGAACGAATATTTTAATACCATGAAGAATTGCATGTACATGGAAGAGCTGGTGACCAAGCATTCTACCATCATGGACAAATATGATGCAGCCAAACGAGTGGCATTGGTGGTAGACGAATGGGGTATTTGGACCAATGTAGAACCAGGAACCAATCCAGGATTTTTGTATCAGCAAAATAGCTTGCGCGATGCCATGGTTGCTGCAACTACTTTGAATATTTTCAATAATCATGCAGACCGTGTGCGTATGGCCAATCTGGCACAGACCATTAATGTATTGCAAGCTTTGATCTTGACTGAGGGAGATAAAATGTTATTAACCCCAACCTATCATGTATTTGATTTGTTTAAAGCGCACCAAGACGCCAAATTGCTTCCAGTAAAATTCAGTAGCCCTGAATTGGTAAATGGAAAAAACAAAATACCTGCACTCAATGTATCCGCTTCCAAAGACAGTAACCAAGTGGTTCATTTGACCCTTGTAAATTTGGATCCTAAAAATGTGATGCACATTAATACAGCATTGAATGAAGTTGATTGGACCAAGGTAGAGGGCATGGTTTTAACATCTGCTAAGTTAACTGATGTAAATACCTTTAATCAACCCAATTCGGTTAAACCCGTTGTGTTTAACGGAGCCAAAAAAGTTGGAAATGAATTGGTAGTAGACCTTCCTGCTCAGTCTATTGTTTTATTGACTTTGAAAAAATAAGTAGATGCAAATTTTGTCTCGTATAATAGTTGTTGTTGGTGCTTGCTTTTTTTTGAGTCAGGAATTGATTGCACAGCAAAAAGAAAGTCCCGCTTATGTATTTTCTTATTTTAAAGGAAATGGAGAAGACGGACTACACTTGGCTTATAGTTTAGATGGACTTAATTGGACTAGTTTAAAAAAAGATAGTTCCTTTTTAAAACCAACTGTTGCAAAAGACAAATTGATGCGTGACCCCTGCATCATCAGGGGCAAGGATGGCTTATTTCATATGGTATGGACCGTGAGTTGGAAAGACAGGGGGATTGGTTATGCTAGTTCCAAAGACCTGATTCATTGGTCAGAGCAAGTGTTTGTTCCTGTGATGGAAAAAGAACCAACAGCCAAGAATTGTTGGGCTCCTGAAATTTTTTATGACGACGCCAAAAAAGAATACCTGATTTATTGGGCCACCACCATTCCAGGTAGATTTCCAGAAACAGAAAATCTAGGGGATAATAATCATCGAATCTACTATGTAAGTACCAAGGATTTTAAAAGCTTTAGTGATACCAAACTCTTGTATGACCAAGGTTTTAATGTGATAGATGCAACTATACAAAAAGCGGGTAAGCAATATGTGATGATTCTAAAAGATGAAACCCTAAAACCAGTGCAGAAAAACCTGCGAGTGGCTTTTAGCAATCAAGCCAGTGGAGGATATGGAAAACCATCAGCACCCATTACCGGTAATTATTGGGCAGAAGGTCCAACGGCTTTAAAAATTGGACAGGACTGGATTGTCTATTTTGACAAATACCGTGACCACAAATATGGCGCTGTAAAATCCAAGGACCTGATCAATTGGACCGATATTTCTGATAGTGTGCATTTTCCAAAAGGCTTAAGACATGGCACGGTATTAACCATTAGTAAAGCGGAACTAGATCTATTAAAAAAAGAAGAAGCTAAATTAGATGCAGACCCAGCATGGGCTTCAAAAGTAGGGGCCAATCTAACAGGACTCAAGAAAAACAATTACTGGGTCAATGATTTTGGCGCCAAAGCTGATTCTAATTTTTTGTCTACAACAGCCATTCAAAAAGCCATTGATGCCTGTGCACAAAAAGGGGGTGGCATTGTTGCTTTTAAACCAGGTGTGTATCAAACTGGATCCATTTTTTTGAAAACTGGGGTTACACTGAATATTGACAAAAATGTACTGATTCTTGGTAGCACAGACTTTAAAGATTATCCTGAAATTGATACTAGAATTGCTGGGATTGAAATGAAATGGCCAGCGGCTTTGATTAATATTATTGGTCAAAAAAATGCACAGATTACGGGTAAGGGTATTGTAAATGCAAGAGGTAAATTCTGTTGGGACAAATACTGGGCTATGCGCAAAGAGTATGAACCCAAGGGTTTGCGTTGGATAGTTGATTATGACGCCAAAAGGGTTAGAACCATCTTGGTTCAAAACTCAGAAAATATTGCTGTGTCTAATATTACTTTAAAGAATGCTGGTTTCTGGACGGTGCAATTATTGTATTCCACCAAGATTACCGTAGACGGCATTGTGGTTAAAAATAACGAAGACGGAAAAGGGCCAAGTACCGATGGTATAGACGTAGACTCTTCAACTTGGGTACTGATTCAAAACTGTGATATTGATTGTAATGACGATGACTTCTGTTTAAAATCTGGTAGAGACTGGGACGGTCTTAGGGTAAATAAACCAACTGAATACGTAGTAATTCAAAATTGTATTGCACGAAAAGGTGGGGGACTATTGACCTTGGGTAGTGAAACTTCTGGAAGTATTAGACACGTGTTGGCCAAGAACCTGCAAGGGTTTGGAACAGGCAATGGATTGCATATTAAATCTGCTGTAACCAGGGGCGGAATAGTAGAAGACATTTGGTTCAAAGACATCCAACTAGATAGTGTAGGTAATGTATTTCAGTTTAACATGAACTGGAATCCTAGTTATAGTTATTCAGCCTTACCTGCGGGATATGATCCTGCTACCGTTCCTGCGCATTGGAAAACTTTGTTACAAAAAAATGAACCCGCATCATTGGGTATTCCTGTATTCAGAGATATCCATGTTTCAAATGTAGTAGCAAAGCATTCTAGAAAATTTGTTACGGCTACTGGACTTAAAGAATCAGCACTTAGTGGATTTTATTTTGACAAGCTACAAATAGAAGTGGCCACTGCTGGTGAAATTCGGTTTGCTGGTAATTGGATCATGAGCAACCTGAAAATGATAGCAGCAGACAAGAAACCTATTTTGGTTGAAAATGCACAAAACATGAAATTAGAATGAGTCAACACTTACAATCATCTGTAGTTAATAAAACTAAGTCTATTGTACTGACGGTTTTCAGTCTTTTACTTGTGTTTGCAATATCTGTTCAAGTGACCATCGCGCAACGCGTTATGGAAAAACTCAATAGGGCCTTGGTGGCTGTACCTGATGGTGCTGGTAAAGCTTTTTTAAGTTGGCGCAGTTTGGCTGCTGATCCTGAAAACCTATCGTTTAATTTGTATAGACAGGAAAAGGGGGCTAAGAAAATTAAAATCAATGCATCGCCAATTGTTAGTGTAACCAGTTTTTTAGATAGTGGATTAGATTCCACCAAGGAATATGCCTATAATATTACATTATTAAGCAATGGTAAAGAGTCTGAAACGGTTTCTAGCTTTGTTTTTGCAGCCAATGCCAAAAGATTCCTTTCTATTCCTTTGCAAACCCCAACAGGATATAGTCCCAATGATGCTTCTGTAGGTGACCTTGATGGCGATGGTGGTTATGAAATTATCTTACACCAAACAGGTAGAGGAAGAGACAATGCTTCTGCTGGTCTTACGGATCCTCCCATTTTTCAAGCATATAAATTAGACGGTACTTTAATTTGGACCATCAACCTTGGAAAAAATATTAGAGAAGGGGCACACTACACGCAGTTCATGGTCTATGATTTGGATGGTGATGGGATTGCAGAAGTCTGCATGAAAACTGCCGATGGTACCATTGATGGATTAGGTAAACCCATTGGTGATTCTAGTAAAGATTATAGGAATAAGGATGGAAAAATCTTGGATGGTCCTGAATTTTTTACGGTGTTTGATGGACGTAATGGAGCGGCTTTAGCTACAGTTCCTTATTTGCCTGCCCGTGGCGATATTGGCGCATGGGGAGGCCGTGGTGGCAATGGAGGAAATGATAAATCAGGCAATAGGGTAGACAGATTTACCGCCTGTGTGGCTTATTTAGACGGGGTATTACCATCGGTAGTGATGTGTAGAGGTTATTATGGTAGAACAGTATTGGCTGCTTGGGATTGGAGGGGAGGAAAACTGAGTTCAAGATGGGTTTTTGATTCTGAAAATGGGGCCAATCCTTTTTCTGGTATGGGTAATCATAATTTAAGTGTGGCCGATGTTGACGCAGATGGGAAAGACGAAATCATTTTTGGCGCCATGTGTGTAGACGATAATGGCATGGGTTTGTATAGCACGGGTTTAAGACATGGTGATGCCATTCATGTAAGTGATCTTGACTTGAGTAATCCTGGATTAGAAGTTTATGGTGTTCACGAAATTGAAGAAAATACCAAGGGTGCTGGTGCGGCTATGTATGATGCAAAAACGGGAAAGATTCTATGGACTTCTGAAATGGATCAAGACGTGGGTAGGGGCGTTGCCGCCGATATTGACCCAACTTATCCTGGTGCTGAAGCCTGGGGAGGTTCAGAGGGTTTAAAATCTGCCAAGGGAGATAGAATTGGAGCTGCTCCACGCAGTGTAAATTTTATTATTCAATGGGATGGAGAACCACTTTATGAATTGTTAAATGGCACTAGCATTGAAAAATGGGATTATCAAAACAAGCAATTGGTGAAAATGCTTGACGCTAGAGAATATGGTTGTGTTTCCAATAATGGATCAAAGTCTAATCCTGTTTTATCTGCTGATATTCTGGGTGATTGGAGAGAGGAAGTGATTTATCGCTCTGTGGATAACAAGGAATTAAGAATCTTTTCCACCAACCTGCCCACTACGCGTAAATTTTATAGTTTGATGCAGGACCCTCAATATAGATTAAGTGTGGCTTGGCAGAATGTGGGATATAATCAGCCACCGCATACCGGTTTCTTTATGGGCGATGGCATGAAGCAGCCTCCTAAACCGGATGCGATGGAAGTCAAAAGTCAAAAGTCAAAAGTTAAAAAATGAAGTAGGAGGGTTAGAAATATAAAATAAATAAAACAAAAATGAAGCGTAATACATTTTCTAAATATTGCTTGTTAGCCGTTTTTTCTTTGATGGCATTTACAACTGTGCAAGATGACAAAAGACCACGTTGTATTTTAATTGGAGACAGCACAGTGAAAAATGGTAAGGGCAAGGGCGATGGTAATCTTTGGGGTTGGGGTAGTTATTTGGGAGAACTATTTGACAGTAATCAAATTGTGGTAGAGAATCATGCGCTAGGAGGTACTAGTAGCCGTACTTTTCAAACCAATGGTCTCTGGGAAAAAGCATTGGAGCGCGTTAGAAAAGGAGATTATGTGATCATGCAATTTGGACATAATGATAGTAGTCCTTTAGACGATACTGCTAGAGCTAGAGGAACCATCAAGGGCATTGGACCTGAAACAAAAGACATTTACAATCCTATTAAAAAAATCCCTGAAACCGTGCATAGCTATGGATGGTATCTGAACAAATTTGTAACAGACATTCAGCAAAAAGGCGCTACAGCCATCATCTGTTCACCTATTCCACGCAATGACTGGAAAGAAGGTAAAGTAAATAGGGCCAACACTGGTTATGGACTCTGGGCCAAACAGGTTGCAGAGGCTGCTAATGTGCCATTTATTGAATTGAATGGATTAATTGCAGACAACTATGATGCAGCTGGTCAAGAAGCCGTGAAGCAATATTTTACGGAAAAAGACCATACCCATACCAATGATGCAGGTGCCAAATTAAATGCCCACATTGTGGCTGATGCTATCAAAGACTTAAAAGAGACCAATCTGAAAAAATACATATTGAATTCAAAATAAGATGCGTGTAAAAATTGGGTTTGCTATTTTGTTATGGCTTTTTTCTGGGAACCAATTGTTGGCCCAATCCATTTCTTTGGCAGGCAACTGGCAATTTAAAACTGATCCCAAAGACAGTGGTGTAGTTGCCAAATGGTTTAATCAACAACTTCCAGAACGGGTTCACTTGCCTGGCTCCATGGCAGAAAATGGCAAGGGAAATGATGTGAGTTTGAAAACCAAATGGACGGGTAGTATTTATGATAGTTCTTTCTTTTTTAATCCCCGCCTCAAAAAGTATCGGGAACCAGATCATTTAAAAATTCCTTTTTGGTTAACTCCTGCCAAACATTATGTAGGTGTGGCCTGGTATCAAAAACAAATTCAATTACCCAAGGATTGGAAGAACAAAAGATGGGTCTTGTCTTTTGAAAGAGCACATATTGAAACAAGGGTATGGGTTGATGATCAGGAAATAGGCATGCGCAATTCACTGGTAACAGCCCATGAATATGACTTGACCGAATATTTAAAAAAAGGAACGCATACTATTTCTGTTAGAATTGATAATAGATTAGAAGGTAGACCTGGTGCCATTAATGTGGGGCCAGACTCACATAGTGTTACGGACCATACTTCTGGAAATTGGAATGGGTTAACGGGAAAACTAGAACTAATACCTAGCAATACTACTTGGGTAGATAATCTGCAAGTATATCCTGATATTCACCAACAGTTGGTCTTGTTGAAATTGCAATTAAAGACCTTGTTTACGGGTACACAAAAAGGGAATATACGTTTTCAAATCAAGCCCTTGTTTGCAAGTAAAGCAAGCATTCCTGTAAAGCAGGTTGAATTTCAAATGGCTTCATCTAATGATAGTTTGGAAGTAGTTCTTCCTATTGGGAAATCCATGCAATTATGGGATGAATTTCATCCCAATTTATACCAACTTACAACCATCATAACAGACGCCAATGGGCTTAAGGATACCAGCATTCAAAATTTTGGGATGCGTGAAATTAAAGTGGTTGGCAAACAAATTTTTGTCAATGGTAGACCAGTTTCTTTGAGGGGTACTGTGAACAATAGTGAGTTTCCTATTACAGGATATCCTGCAACAGATCTGGCTGCATGGGAAAAGATTTTCAAGGTTGCCAAAGCGCATGGTCTGAATCATTTTCGGTTTCATTCTTTCTGCCCTCCAGAAGCAGCATTTCAAGCAGCAGATAGGGTAGGAATCTATTTACAACCAGAAGGACCTAGTTGGCCCAATCACGGAACCAGCTTGGGCGATGGCAGACCCATTGATGCTTTTCTTTGGACTGAAACAGAAAGAATGGTACGCAATTATGGGAATTATGCTTCTTTCTGTATGCTCTCTGCTGGGAACGAACCCGCAGGAAGAAACCAAGCCAAATGGTTGGCCGATTTTATTTTAAAATGGAAGGCAAGGGATAGTAGAAGAATTTATACGGGTGCCTCTGTGGCTATGAGTTGGCCCTTGGTACCAGAGAATGATTATATGATCAAGTCTGGTTCCAGAGGTTTGTCTTGGGGCAAGGGGCCAGAATCTTTAACTGATTATAGCGAAGCCATTAAAGCATTTAGCATGCCCTATGTTACCCATGAAATGGGGCAGTGGTGTGCTTATCCAGACTTTAATGAGATCAAACAATTTACTGGAGTTTATAAAGCTAGAAACTATGAAATGTTTCAGGAAGATTTAAAAGACAGGGGCATGGCCGATATGGCTGAAAAATTCCTTGCTTCTTCTGGTAAGTTGCAATTGCTTTGTTACAAAGCTGAAATTGAAAAATCATTGCGCACACCCGGACTAGGTGGCTTTCAATTATTGGGATTGCAAGATTTTCCGGGACAAGGAACGGCATTAGTTGGAACAATGAATGTGTTTTGGGATGATAAACCTTATTCCTCCGCAAAAGCATTTGCACGTTTTTGTAATAGTACGGTTCCGCTAATGAAAACAGCCAAATTTGTTTATAGCAATGCAGAGCATTTAAAAGCTGCTATTGAAGTATATCATTTTGGAGAAAAGGATTTGGATGCTACCATTCAAATTACCCTCAAAGATCCTTCAGGAAAAATAGTTAGCCGTATCAATAGCATTAAAAAGAAATTATTGATTGCTGCACAAAATCCAATAGTAGATGTAGATATTGATCTTGCTAGCATTCAACAGCCAACCAAGCTAACCCTAGAAGTAAGTATTGCCAATACCGTATTTGCCAATGACTGGGAATTCTGGGTATACCCGATTAGCGTTCCTGCCAGCGATTTCTCTAGTATTTACGATTGTACGGTTTTAGACGATGCGGCTTTAAAAGTATTAGAAGCAGGTGGTAAAGTGTTTTTGAATCTAGCTGGAAGGGTAACAAAGGGTAAAGAGATTGTACAAAATTTTACGCCTGTTTTTTGGAATACCAGTTGGTTTAAAATGCGTCCACCCCATACTTTGGGTTTTGTTGTAGACCCAAAGCATCCCGCATTTAAGAACTTCCCAACGGAGTATCATAGTAATTTTCAATGGTGGTCCTTGGTCAACAAAGCACAAGTAATGCATTTGGAAGATTTTCCTTCTTCCTTAAGACCCTTGGTACAACCTATTGATACTTGGTTTATCAACAGAAGATTGGCCAGTGTATTTGAAGTTCGGATAGGGAAGGGCAAATTATTGGTGAGTAGTTTAAATCTAGCAAACCAAAGCAATTTGGACAAACTCACATCTCCTGATGCATTAGTTTCAAGGCAGTTGTATATCAGCTTACATGAATACATGCTATCAGAAAAATTTCAACCCCAACTAGATGTAGATCCTCAACGCATCAAAGACCTGACGGAAAAACCATCCAAAGAAATTTTTGACCCTTTTACCAAAGATTCTCCGGATGAATTAAAGAAAACCTTACCCGTTAACAAGCAATAGTATGAAAGCCATCAACCTAATATTGAGTTGTTTATTTTTTCTCTCAACCCAAGCACAAGAAAAGATAGACAGAAAGGCCTTGGCCAAAAGAAATAATGTACTTGTAAATCAATTTGACTCTCTTTCCTCTCTTTCAGTGGGTAATGGTTCCTTTGCATTTACAGTAGATGCTACAGGATTGCAAAGTTTTCCAAAACAGTATCAGTCTGGTATTCCTTTAGGTACCCAATCTGTTTGGGGATGGCATTCTTTTAAAGATACTGTTGGTTACAAGTTTGAAGAAACATTAAGAGACTATCCTTTTGATGGTAGAAAAGTTTCTTATGGGGTGCAGATTAAAGATCCAAAGAGAAGCCTGGAAGCTGGAAATTGGTTTAGACAAAACCCTCATCGCTTACAATTGGGGACACTAGGTTTTGAGTTTGACAAAAAAGACGGAAGTACTGCTAAAATAGAAGATTTAAAAAATGTAAAGCAAGAACTTGATTTGTGGTCGGGTGTAATTAAAAGTTCTTTTACAATTGAAGACGAATTAGTGGAAGTGCAAACATTGGTACATCCCAATCAAGACCTTATTGCCGTAAAAGTCAAGTCAACTTTATTACGAAAACAAAGAATTTATTTAAAATTGAACTTTCCTTTTCCCTCTAACGCTTTTGCAGATATGGGCGTTGATTATACCCAATCAAATAAGCACAATTCTAGACCATCTGATTATAGAAAAGGTGTTTTGTTCCAACACTTTTTAGACAGTACCCGCTATTTTGTTTATATGCAATCAAGTACTTATTTACAATGGACAACTAGAAAAGCACATGAATATGTGATGGGAATTGGAGCCACAGATGAACTCAGTTTCACCTGTCATTTTCAACAAAAAGAAAGCCAATCTCCATCACCTGATTTTGAATCTGTAGCTCAGGCCAATCAAGCAGCTTGGCAGGATTTTTGGACTAATGGTGCAGCAGTTGATTTTTCTCATTGTAAAGACCCAAGGGCCAAGGAGATTGAACGCAGAATGATGTTATCATTGTATTTAACTAGGATTCAGTGTGCCAATAGTCAGCCTCCGCAGGAAACAGGACTCACTTATAATAGTTGGTTTGGTAAACCCCATTTAGAAATGCATTGGTGGCATGGGGTTCATTTTCCTTTGTGGAATAGAGCGGAGCTCTTGGAAAAATCTATGGGTTGGTACCAAGATGTGGCCCCCATGGCTTTTGCCATTGCCAAGCGGCAAGGATACAAAGGACTCAGGTGGCAGAAAATGACCGATCCAAAAGGTGCTGAAGCGCCCTCTTCAGTTGGGGCATTTTTGATTTGGCAGCAACCACACTATATCAGTTTTGCAGAACTATTGTATAGGAAAAATCCAAGCGCTGCTACTTTGAAAAAATATCGGGACCTGGTTTTTGCTACCGCCGATTTTATGGCAGATTATGCTTCTTGGAATCCTGCAACCAAAAAATACCAATTGGGTAAGGGTTTGATACCTGCTCAAGAAAGATTCAAACCGGAAGAAACATTTAATCCCAGTTATGAATTGGCCTATTGGGATTGGGCTTTGAAAACGGCTCAGGACTGGCGTGTACGTTCTGGTATGAAACGCAATGCTACTTGGGATTCCGTGATTCGAAATTTGTCTCCGTTGCCTGTGCAGGACCAAGTGTATTTGTCTACAGAGTCGGCCAAGGATTCTTATACCAATCCTGTTTTTTTAACAGACCATCCTTCTGTGTTAGGAACTTTTGGCATGCTCCCCAACAAGGGCATGCTTGATACCAGTATCATGCGTAATACCTTTAATTTGGTTTGGAATAAATGGGATTGGAAAGATACCTGGGGTTGGGATTTTCCCATGACCGCCATGAGTGCTACTCGTTTGGGTATGCCTGATAAAGCTATAGAAGCTTTGCTCATGCCCATTAAAACCAATACCTATTTGATCAATGGACACAATTACCAAGACAATCGGCTTAGGCTTTATTTGCCTGGTAATGGGGGTTTATTAACTGCCATTGCTATTATGTGTGCGGGTTATGATGGAAACAAGATCAAGAATCCAGGCTTTCCAAAAGATGGTAAATGGGATGTTCGTTGGGAAGGTTTGCAACCCTTCTTTTAGCCATCTTTTAGTTTTCAGGATACTACAGGATAAGACTTCCTGTATTTTGGTGTAACATGCAATTCAAATGCTGTCATATATGAATGCAAGAACTTTCTTTTTGCCTATCGCCCTTGCGGCCTGTACTTTTTCATTGAATCTTTCTGCTCAAAAAATACCTGCCAAAAAACAAGTATTGGCTTCCATGCATTTGGCCAACCAATATTTTATGGACAAGTGGCCCGATGTAAGTAAACCCATTGTAACCAATAGGGAAAGACCTAGTAATATTTGGACCAGGGCGGTCTATTATGAAGGTTTAATGGCTATGAATGCGGTGAATCCACAACCGGCTTATTTGGATTATGCCATTCGTTGGGGACAAGCCCATAAATGGGGTTTGCGCAATGGTATTAAAACTAGAAACGGAGATGACCAAGCATGTGGTCAAACTTATATTGATTTGTATTTGATAGACAAGCAACCTGAACGCATTCAACAAATCAAAGCAAGTATTGATAGCATGAAGCATTCTTCAAAAATTGATGACTGGACTTGGATTGATGCCATTCAAATGGCCATGCCAGTGTTTGCACGTTTGGGTGTCATCTATCAGGATACCAGTTATTTTAATCGCATGTACCAAATGTATGCGCATACCAAGTACAAACAGGGTGGTGGTTTATTTGATGCTTCCGCTGGTTTGTGGTTTAGAGATAAAGATTTTGTTCCTCCATATAAAGAGCCCAATGGAGGCAATTGTTATTGGAGTAGGGGTAATGGTTGGGTTGTTGCTGCACTTGTTAGGGTCTTGTCTATTTTACCTAAATCTGATCCGCATTATCAAGAATATTTGAGCGATTACAAAGCCATGATTCAAGCATTGTTACCCTTGCAAAGAGAAGACGGATTTTGGAATGTGAGTTTGAAAGACCCCAGCAATTTTGGAGGCAAGGAATTAACCGGTTCTGCGCTATTTGTATATGGCATGGCCTGGGGAATCAATCAGGGAATTTTGAATAGAAAACAATACCTACCCATAGTTGTAAAATCATGGAATGCTTTTGAAAAGGATTGTTTGCACCCCAATGGATTTTTGGGATGGGTACAGGGCACGGGTAAAGAACCCAAGGAAGCCCAACCGCTGAGTTATACCAAAGTGCCAGATTTTGAAGACTTTGGTCTAGGCTGCTATCTATTAGCGGGTTCTGAAATAGCCAAAATGAAGAAATAATAACATTTGTTAGTGTTATTGACACTGTCAGACTTGCGTCATTTTTAATTAGTCTACTAAATAAATAGGAATATTTTTTTGACAAAAGCCATGATGTTGTATATTTGTGCACTGTTTAAGTAGACTAATACAAGTATGAAGCCATTTTTTACATATATACTTATGCCCTCTGTTGCTTGTTGCGGCTGTTGTAGCTGAACTGCTTAAACCGTTTTCTCAAGCCAACAGAATACCATGAATACTCAAACAGAACAACATATATCAAGTCTGATTACCCGGTCCAAAGAATTGGAGCCAGCCCCGTTTTTAAAAACAATATCCAATGAATTTCCAAATGCGGTGGTCTTTTCTTCTAGTTTCAGTTTTGAAGACCAGGTAATCACGCACTTGATAGCATCTCAGCAATTACCCATTCAAATTTTTACCCTTGATACTGGCAGGTTATTTCCAGAAACCTATAGTGTGTGGAATAGCACTTTAGAGCGTTATCAAATACCCATTAAAGCCTATTATCCTGATCAGACTTCTTTAGAGCCATTTGTTGAAACCAATGGCCCCAATGCGTTTTATGAGTCCGTAGACCTACGCAAAGCCTGTTGTCATATTAGGAAAGTAGAACCTTTGAAAAGGGCTTTGGCGGGTAACAAAATTTGGATTACCGGCTTAAGATCTGCGCATTCAGCGGCAAGACAGGGTTTAGATAAAATAGAGTGGGATCAAGGAAATGGGATTATCAAATATCATCCAATACTGGACTGGACCAATGAGCAGGTTGCTGATTTTATAGCTACTAACAATATTCCTTATAATCCCTTACACGATAAGGGTTTTGTAAGTATTGGATGTGCTTCCTGTACCAGGGCCATTCAGCCAGGTGAAGATTTTAGGGCAGGAAGATGGTGGTGGGAAGACGCCAATAAAAAAGAATGTGGTTTACACGAACATAAATAAAGGGCCCAGCCCATTAAAAATAGTTATGAGTAATTATAGATTGAATTATTTGAATCAGTTGGAATCGGAGTCCATTCATATTCTAAGAGAAGTGGCTGGGCAATTTGAACGCCCTGCTCTCTTATTCAGTGGTGGTAAGGATTCTATTACTTTGGTGCACTTGGCTTTAAAAGCTTTTAGGCCAGGAAAATTTCCTTTTCCACTAGTACATATTGATACCGGACATAATTTTCAAGAAGCACTAGATTATAGAGATGCATTGGCAGAAACTATTGGAGAGAAACTAATTGTACGTCATGTTGCAGATACTATTAAGGCCAAAAAATTAACAGAACCCAAAGGAAAGTTTGCTAGTAGAAATGCGCTGCAAACTTATACACTGTTAGACACTATTGAAGAGTTTCAATTTGATGCTTGTATTGGTGGCGCTAGAAGGGATGAAGAAAAAGCAAGGGCCAAAGAAAGAATTTTTTCTGTGAGAGATGAGTTTGGACAATGGAATCCAAAACTCCAAAGACCTGAATTATGGAATACCTATAATGGTAGAATTGACAAAGGAGAGAATGTAAGGGCATTCCCCATTAGCAACTGGACAGAACTAGATATCTGGAATTATATTAGAAGAGAAAAGATAGCATTGCCTTCTATCTATTTTGCGCATGAGCGTGAAGTATTGGAATATGAAGGTCAGTTGGTGGCATTGTCAGAATTTGTTAACCTAGAGCCAACTGATAAAGTGAGCACTAAGCGCGTGCGATATAGAACGGTAGGAGACATGACATGTACCGCAGCAGTAGAGTCAAGCGCATCTAATATTGATGATATTATTTCTGAAATCATTGCTACCAAGACTAGTGAACGTGGAGAGACCAGGATTGATGATAAAGTCAGTGAAGCCGCAATGGAAGACCGTAAAAAGAACGGATATTTTTAAATCTGGCCCTAGGGCTTAAAATAAGAAAATGGACATTTTAAGATTTATCACAGCGGGTAGTGTAGACGATGGCAAGAGTACCTTGATTGGGCGCTTGTTATACGATAGTAAGTCTATTATGATTGACCAGCTGGAAGCCATTGAAAAGCAAACCAAGAACCGTGAAGATGGTGAGATTGATTTGGCCTTACTCACAGATGGATTAAGAGCAGAAAGGGAACAGGGCATTACCATTGACGTGGCGTACAAATATTTTTCTACTCCCAAACGCAAGTTCATCATTGCTGACGCACCTGGTCATATTCAGTATACCCGTAACATGGTTACTGGTGCTTCTAATTCAGACCTGGCCATCATTTTAGTTGACGCCAGACATGGGGTAGTTGAGCAAACACGCAGACATAGTATTATTGCTTCTTTGTTGAATATTCCCCGAGTGATTGTGGCTGTGAATAAAATGGACTTGGTCAATTTTTCTCAGGATGTTTATAATAATATCTTGATTGACTATGCCGCTGTTGCACAAACATTGGGTTTGAAAAATGTGACATATATTCCTATCAGCGCCTTAAATGGAGACAATATTGTAGAGCCGTCAACCCATTTTAGTTGGTACGATGGTAAACCCTTGTTGCAAATTTTGGAAGAAGTTCCTATTTACAATGATATTAATTTGACAGATGCCAGATTCCCAGTGCAATATGTGATAAGGCCTCAAACAGAAGCCCTGCATGATTATAGAGGTTATGCTGGTAAAATAGTCAGTGGTATTTATCGCAAGGGCGATGCTATAACCATTCAACCCTCCGGAATCAGTTCCACCATTGCAGCTATTGAAGTTGGTGGAGTAGAAGTAACGGAAGCTTTTGCTCCTCAAAGTGCTGTTTTGCATTTGACCGATGATGTAGATGTAAGTAGGGGAGACTTGATTACCCTAACGGATAATGCACCACAAGTGTCTAATGAATTAGAAGTGTTGTTGTGTTGGATGGATAGCAAGCCATTACAAGTAGGAAGCAAATACCAATTACAAATCAATAGTAGGTTGGTGCGTGCTGTGGTAAAAGAAGTACAGTATAAAGTGAATGTGAATTCTTTACTACAAGAAGATGTACCTGAAAAAGTGCAACTCAATGATATTATTAAAGCCACTATAAAAACGGCGGCTCCCATTCCTTATGATGCTTATCAACATCTTAGGGTGAATGGGGGAGCAATTTTGATTGATGAAACCAGTCATGTTACCGTTGGGGCCTGCATGATTCAATAATTAAACTATGTCACAAGAAGCATTTATTTCAAGATTATTCCAGCAAAATAGCAAGCAGTTCTCCTTTTTTCCAGATAAGGAGTCTGCAGAAGATTTTATTGATAAGCTCTTTGAATTTTTGTTTTTACCCAAAACGGTGAAACACAAAAAACTTGCAGATTTGGAGAAAGAGTTTGAACAATTAAAAGACCATTTTAGCGCACTGGTCTATGATGTATTGCCCGAATCAGGAAAAGTAGAATTGGTAACAGAGGAGTTTTTTGCTTCTATTCCTGAATTGCATGAAGAACTGATTAAGGATGCCAATACCATTTTGCAATTTGATCCTGCAGCTGTTTCTGTAGAAGAAGTACTGGTGGCTTATCCAGGTTTTTATGCAACGGCTATTTATAGAATCTCAAATTTACTATGGAAACTTGGCGTAAAAATTTTGCCTAGAATCTTTACTGAATATGCCCATGGTAAAACAGGAATTGATATTCATCCTGGCGCTACAATTGGTACTTCATTTTTTATTGATCACGGTACCGGAATTGTAATTGGTGAAACTACCAATATTGGAAACAATGTAAAAATTTACCAAGGTGTTACCCTTGGGGCATTGAATGTAAGTAAAGACAAAGCTAGTACTAAGCGCCACCCAACCATTGAAGACAATGTAATCATTTATTCTGGTGCTACTATTTTAGGTGGTGATACCGTGGTTGGTCATAATTCTGTCATTGGAGGAAATGTTTGGCTTACCTATAGTGTAATGCCAGAATCCATTGTTTATCATAAAAGTGAAGTAGCTGTTAAAGACAAATACCCAGTTACTGAAGCTTTGAATTTTGTTATCTAATTTTTATAAAAAGCTGTAAACAGCAATCACAATATGAAAGCAAATAGTGTCCTTGAAACCATTGGTAACACACCACATGTGCGTTTGAATAAAATTTTTGGATCTAATCACGAGGTTTGGATTAAGCTTGAGAAAACTAACCCAGGTTCTAGCATCAAAGACAGGATTGCATTAGCCATGATTGAAGATGCTGAGCAAAAGGGCTTGTTAAATAAAGACAGTATAATTATTGAACCTACTTCTGGTAATACCGGAATTGGCTTGGCATTGGTGGCTGCTGTTAAAGGATACAAAATTATCTTAGTCATGCCAGAGAGCATGAGTATTGAACGTAGAAGGCTTATGTCTTTGTACGGAGCAGAATTTGTTCTTACTCCTAGAGAGAAGGGAATGAAAGGTGCTATTGAAAGAGCAAAAGAATTGGTGGCTGAAACACCCAATGGATGGATGCCACAACAATTCGACAATCCTGCCAATACAGAAATCCATAGAAAAACTACCGCACAAGAAATTTTGCAAGATTTTCCAGACGGATTAGACTATCTAATTACTGGTGTTGGAACTGGTGGTCATATCACTGGCGTAGCCGAAGTATTAAAAGCGGCATTCCCTAATTTAAAAGTATATGCAGTAGAGCCAGAACTTTCTCCTGTATTGAGTGGTGGAGCACCTGGTCCACACCCTTTGCAAGGCATTGGTGCAGGTTTTGTTCCCTCTATTTTAAATACCGCCATTTTGGATGGTATTATTCCAGTAAGTAAAGACAATGCATTTAAATATGCTCAGGAACTAGCTAAGCAAGAAGGAATCCTGGTAGGTATTTCTACAGGAGCTTCTCTTGCAGCAGTAGCACAAAAATTAGCTGAAATTCCAGCTGGTTCCAAGGTGCTCACTTTTAATTACGATACCGGAGAACGCTATTTGTCTATTGAAGGATTGTTCTAAATCAATCTGACAAAAGCATATTTATAAACTTATAACCATTAAACCTACTAAAAAAGTAGACTGATGATGACGAATCAACAAGGAAAAGTAATCTTAGCAGGTGCCGGTTGTGGCGACCCTGAACTACTCACGCTCAAAGCTGCCAAATATTTGCAGCAAGCTGATGTAGTGATTACCGATCGGTTGGTGAGTCAGCTTATTTTGGACACGCATGTACCAAAGAATGTCCCCATCATTTATGTAGGAAAACAAAATCTAAAATCAGGTTCAACCTCTCAAGAAGAGATTAACCAATTGATTCTTGAGCAGGCTTTAGAAGGAAAACTAGTAGTTAGGTTAAAGGGCGGCGATATTGCGGTCTTCTCCAATATTTTGGATGAGCTGGCCACTTTGATTGCCCATGAAATTCCTTATGAAATGGTGCCGGGTATTACTGCTGCTTCTGGTGCATCGGCTTATGCTGGTATTCCATTAACCGCAAGAGGATTCAGTACTTCAGTGCGATTTTTAACTAATTATACCAAGGATCTAAGTGCGGAAACTTATCAAGACCTTGCTAAGACAAATGACACATTAGTTTTCTATATGTCATCCACTTGTTTGGATCATCTTGTACAACAATTGTTATTGAACGGGATTGATCCTGCAAAAGAATTAGCCGTCATAGAACAGGCAACCACACCTATGCAGCAGGTATATACTTGCTCATTGGGATTATATCAAGAAAATTTTGGGCATCAGGAATTCCTGTCTCCCTCCTTGGTAATCATTGGTAGTGTAGTCTCCTTGCATCATCAGTTTCATTGGATGCATAATACTATAACAGCAGAACATTATTTTAAACCTATAAAGAATAGTCTGGATGCCCTTCCAGTAAGCTAGATGAAGATGCTAACAAAAGAAAAACAGGCACAGTTGCAGGCCTTGGTGCATAATGCTACCAAAGAAGAGCTTGCTTGGGTCAATGGATATATCAGTGGATTATTGGGTGAAGGGTTAACAACCGCCTCAACCAATATTCCTGTTGGTGCTCCCCAAAAATTGACCATCGCCTATGGCACAGAAACGGGTAATTCCAAAAAGTTGGCAACCGATTTAGTGGCTATTGCTAAGCAAAAAAAGCTGCTGACCAAACTGGTTAGTTTGGATCAATATCGTTTAAGCGATTTGTCAAAGGAAGCATATTTTGTAACGGTGATTAGCACACAGGGTGAGGGAGATCCGCCACCTGCTGCTCAAAAATTCTATGACCATATTCATCAAAATGGATTCCAATTACCCCAATTAAAATTCAGCGTTTTAGCCTTGGGCGATACTTCTTATCCCTTGTTTTGCAAAGCCGGCGAAGACGTAGATAGCCAATTAGAAAAGCTGGGTGGCAAAAGGATAGTGCCCATACAAAAATGTGATTTGGATTATCAAGTAGATGCAGAGCAATGGTTTCATAAGGTCTTGGATCAGGTGTTTCAAGCTGGTCAATCAATCTCTATTGAGCAGACAAAGCCAACTGAAACAGTTGTCAAGCCTGTTGCTAAACCTGCAGGAAAAACCATTTATCAAGGTGAAATTCTAACACATTTTAATTTAAATGATAGAGGTTCTAAAAAAGAAACCTGGCATATTGAAATAGCTGCAGAGGGTTTAGCCTATGAGTCAGGAGATTCTATTGGCATAGTTCCTAAAAATGATCCTGTAACGGTAGCGGCTATTTTATCTGTAACCGGCATTGATGGTGCTACTGAATTTGTTTATAAATCATTGACTTCTTCGCTCTATGAATTATTAGATGCCAAACTCAATATTGCTAATCTCTCAGAGAAAGTATTAGAAAGAATTGGTGTCATTATTGGTCAAGATGTAAAAGGTTCCAATCTGGATCTGCTGGGTATTCTTGAAAAATATACTATTCAATCAAAAGAGACAGTAGAAGCAATTTTAAATGTGTTGATTGCACAGTCTCCCAGATTATATACAGTGTCATCATCTCCAGCTGCTCAAGGCGAAGAAGTACATATTACGGTGGCAAGAGATATTTTTTGGATTGGTGAAGAGAAAAAATATGGACGCTGCTCTGATTTTTTAAGCAAACATCAAGTGGGTGATCAGTTGTCATTTTTTGTTCAAAAAAACAAGCGTTTCAAACTGCCTACTGAAGACAAGGACGTGATTATGATTGGTCCCGGAACAGGTATTGCCGCATTCAGGGGATTCTTGTATGAACGTGAAGCCCTTGGCGCAACTGGAAGAAACTGGTTGTTTTTTGGGGAACAACATTTTGCTACTGATTTCTTGTACCAAACTGAAATTCAAAACTGGTATGCTACTGGTGTTTTAAATAAAGCGGAACTGGCTTTTTCAAGAGACCAAAAAGAAAAAATCTATGTACAGCATAGAATCAAAGAGCAGGGAGCAGAATTGTTTCAATGGCTTGAGGGTGGCGCTTATGTATATATCTGTGGTAAAAAAGATCCCATGAGTACCGATGTTGAAAATGCTTTGATAGAGGTCATTCAAACACATGGTAAGAAAACCGATGAAGCTGCCAAAGCCTATTTCAATGAATTAAAAGACAAGCATCGATACCACAAAGACGTGTATTGATCCATTCAAAAAAGCATATCTAGTTTAGCATGTCAGCAAAAGAAAAATTATCCAATATAGAAGGCATTAAAACGGCAAGCCATGGTTTGCGTGGAACCATTCAAGAAAGTTTGGGTGACCAGCTTACCGGTGCTATTCGGGAAGATGACCAAGCCGTGATTAAGTTTCATGGCATGTACCAACAAGACGATCGTGATAGAAGAGAAGAACGTGCAGCCAAGAAATTAGACAGGTTGTATTCTTTTATGATTCGTTTACGTTTGCCCGGGGGATTTGTAAGCCCAGCACAATGGTTGGCTACCCATGAGATTGCTGGGGAACATGCAACTGGGGTGATTAAAATTACCAGTAGACAAACATTGCAATTGCATGGTTTGATTAAAAGCCATATTAAACCAACTATTCAGGCTTTTAATGAAGCCAAACTGGATTCAATTGCAACCTGTGGAGATATTAATAGAAATGTGCTTTGTAGCTCTCATCCTAATGAGTCACCCATTCACGCTCAGGTCTTTGCTTATGCAGACAAGATCAGTGAATTGTTGATGCCCAAGACAAAAGCTTATTATGAAATCTGGTTGGATGAAGAAAAAATCCTAGACAGAAAAGAAGAGGAAGATCCCTTATACCAAGACCGATATTTACCCAGGAAATTCAAAATTGCCATTGCCATTCCACCAAATAATGACGTGGATGTGTTTGCCAATGATATTGGATTGATTGCCATTATTGAAGAAGGGAAATTGATTGGTTTTAATATTGCAATTGGTGGAGGCTTGGCTACCACGCATGGTAATCCAGATACTTATGCAAGGCTTGGAACAGTAATTGGTTTTACAGCAGGAGAAGAGAAAACTCTCAAAGCGGTGTATGAAGTACTGACCATTCAAAGAGACTATGGGAATAGATCGGACAGGAAAATGTCTCGATTAAAATATACGGTTGACAAATTGGGGGTTGCATGGTTTAAGGAAGAATTGGAAAGAAGGATTGGATTTGATTTGGAACCAGCAAAGCAAGTAATTTTCACCAAAAGAGTTGATCATTTTGGTTGGCAGCAAAACCAACAAGGATTGTGGTACTATACCGTACTTGTTGAGAATGGAAGGGTATTGGATGAATTAAATTTGCCACTCAAAACAGCCATGTTTGAAATAGCCCAAACAGGTTTTGCCAATTTTCGTTTTACCTGCTCTCAAAACTTAATCCTAAGCGATATAGCTCCTGAAAACAAGGAGACAGTCAATACTATTTTAGAACAGTTTGGGATTATTCAACATACAGAAGGCAGTTCTGCAATTCGAAAAAATTCCATGGCTTGCGTGGCATTACCCACTTGTCCCTTGGCATTAGCAGAGGCGCAACGTTATTTGCCTTCTTTAATAAGTAAGATAGAACCCCTATTGGCAAAACACCAATTAGACAATGATGCCATTGTGATTAGAATGACAGGTTGCCCTAATGGATGTGCCAGACCTTATGTAGCAGAAATTGGTTTTGTTGGAACAGCGCCTGGAAAATACAACCTGCATTTAGGTGGAGACAGACAAGGTGCTCGATTAAATAAAATATATCAAGAAAACCTAGAAGAAACAGCCATTTTAGAAACCCTAGATGGCCTATTTCAAACATATGCTGCTGAGCGCTTGCTAGATGAAACCTTTGGTGATTTTGCAATTCGGAAAAATTGGGTTGCTGCATGATCAATTACCAACAAATATTAGCTAATAAATTAGACCAACTAAAAGAGAAAGGTACTTACCGCTATTTTTTGGACGTAAATAAGTCTGCCCAACACTTTCCGCATTTTTATTTTGAAGATGCAACTGGAATAAAACGTAAAGCCGTGAATTGGTGTAGCAATGATTACCTAGCCATGAGTGTTCATGAAGAGGTCATCAGCAGGTTAAGTTTTGTGACCCATAGAAGTGGAACTGGAAGTGGAGGTACTAGGAATATTTCTGGCACCACCAATTTTCATAGAAGTCTTGAAAATGTTTTGGCTCAATTACACAACAAAGAAAAGGCCTTGGTTTTTGGAAGTGCTTATTTAGCTAATCTAACATCACTAGCAACCCTTGGTAAGCTTATGCCGGAGGCTGTATTTATTTCTGATCAAGACAACCATGCATCCATAATAGAAGGCATTAAAGCCAGTGGGAATGAGAAAAAATTATTTCCTCACAATGACCTAGTAGCATTAGAGCAAATCTTGCAAACAATGCCAAGAGATCAACCCAAGATCTTGGTCTTTGAATCTGTTTATTCCATGAGTGGAACTATTGCTCCCATGGAAGAAATGGTGCTACTTGCAAAGAAGTACCAGGCATTGACTTATTTGGATGAAGTACATGCAGTTGGTTTATACGGAGAGACTGGTGGTGGCTTGTCTGAGGCACTTGGTTTGCAAAATGGCATTGACATTATCAACGGTACTTTGGCCAAAGGATTTGGCGTATTGGGTGGCTATATTGCGGGTTCAGCTATCTTAGTAGACGCGATTAGAAGTTTTGGTTCGGGTTTTATTTTCACCACTTCTTTACCACCAGCCATCTGCGCTGCAGCTACCAAGAGTATTGAGATTCTCATGCAATCAAAAAAGACAAGGGAAGATTATTTTAATAAGGTCTATCAGTTGCGTCAGTTATTATTGACTAAACAAATTCCTTTTTTACATAATCCCACTCATATTACTCCCATTATAATTGGGGATGAATTGCGTTGTAAGCAAATTGCAGACTACTTACTCTATCAGTTAGGAATTTATCTGCAACCCATTAACTACCCAACAGTACCCAAGGGTAAAGCTTGTTTAAGAGTGACCATTACCACCAAACATGGGCAAACAGAAATGGAGCAATTGGCAGATGCTTTAGCAGAAGTGCTATTGCTATTCCCTGATAATATTCAAGCTTCTGAATTTAAAACCCTGGCCCTATGAAAAAGGAGTTCAATATAGTTTGTAGGGGTTCTTGGTTGTCCCTTGCACAGGTGGAATTGTTTTGCCAAAAGGTAAAAGCCCATTTTCCTGATATGGTTTTAAATCCTGTTATCAAAGAAACCAAGGGAGATCGTGAACAAAGTACACCCTTACATTTGGTAGAAGGAAAGGATTTTTTTACGGCTGAGATTCAAGAAGACCTGAGAAATGGGAAGGCTGATTTTGCTGTTCATAGTATGAAAGACGTGAGTGGTGATACTTTTTTTGAGAATAGTTTTTACCAGATTATAGATAGAAATGATGTTCGGGATGTAGCCATTTTTAATGCAGATATTTTAGACAAATTAGCTGCCGGTAAACCCATTGTTATTGGAACTTCTTCACCAAGAAGAACAGAAATGGCTTCCGGTTTTTTACAGAAAGCATTACCTCAGTTGAATCAATATCCCGTAAAAATTGAAGCCATTCCAATTAGGGGAAATGTAGATGGAAGGTTACGCAAACTAACGGAATCAAAAGATTATGACGGTATTATCCTTGCAGCAGCTGGTTTAAATAGGTTGTTGCAGTATGAACCTGCTTGCAAAACAGTACAAGAGTTATTAAGCAATAAACGTGTCATGTTTTTGCCTTTATTTGAATGCCCTCCGGCTGCGGGTCAAGGAGCCATTGTGGTTGAAACCAATCAAGACAATCAGGAAGCCATTGCTATTTTAAACAAGATTGCTAGTCTTGAACATACCAATGCAGTCCAAGAAGAAAGGCTATTTGCGGAAAAATATGGTTACGGTTGTTCTAGACCATTTGGCGTATTTCATAAGGATTTGTCCCATTGTTCCTTTACCTATGCATCTGGTTTAGATCAGCATTTGCAACCATTTACTGAATGGAAACAACCTATTAACCTAAGTCCAGCTAGTATAGAAATTTTTAGTGGAACAGACCATATGCGTTCTTTTTATACAGAGACCAATTTGGATCATGTAAAAATACCAAGTACGGCTACCGCTATTTTTGTTGCTTCTCAAAAAGCCATTCATTCTAACACATTAGTTAAACAGTGCCAACGGAAAAGGGTTTGGGCTGCAGGAACCAAAACATGGTTTGCCCTAGCCAAAAAAGGAATTTGGGTTGAGGGTTCTGCTGATGGCTTGGGATTGGAATCCCTATTGCCTTTATTTGAATCACCCATTGTGCAAATAGAAAAATCGCAATGTTGTATACTTACCAATCAAAATAGTGTTGTAGGATGGTTGTCAGAAGGATGGCATGCTGCTGCTACCTATTGTTTGCACCCTAATTTTGATACCAAATTGGTAACGCATATTGGGAAAGCAGATTTAGTGTTTTGGTCAAGTTATCAGCAATTTTTGATTGGTTCACCTTTTGTAAAGCAAGGAGCTATTCACGCATGTCTTTCTGGAAAAACGGCTAATCGCTTACTTGGATTAGGTTTGAAACCTCTCATATTTCCCACTATCAAAGCATTCCAGTCATGGAGACAAACTATAACAGTAACAGAAGGCGCATAAGAGCCAATACACATATTAGAGAGCTGGTGGCAAATGTATATGTAGACCACCGTGATTTTATTCAACCCCTATTTGTAGATGAGTCTGTTGCTGTTAGAACGCCAATGGCATCTTTAAATGATATAGCTGCAGATTCTATTGAGTCAGTTCTGGCACAAATTGCTTTAGACCTTGAACAAGGTATAAGTAAGTTTTTATTATTTCCAGTTCCCTTGTCAAAATCAAACCATGACTTTGATTTTGGGTTTGTAACCAAAGCATTGCAGGCTATTAAAGCCCAATTTGGGACCAAGGTTTGGATTGCGGCTGATACCTGTTTATGTGCCTATACCCAGCATGGTCATTGTGGTTTGCTCAATGAAACAAAAACTGCCATTTTGAATCATGAGTCTGTTACAATACTTGCTCAATATGCACTTGCATTGGCAAAAGCTGGAGCAGATTGTATAGCGCCAAGCGATATGATGGATGGAAGAATTGCCGCCATTAGAAAAATATTGGATGCCAATGGATTTGATCAAGTTGCTATTTTGAGTTATTCGGCTAAGTTTAGTTCTCAATTCTACGGTCCTTTTAGAGATGCTTGTAAATCAAGTCCCGGAAATAATCCCATCTTGAAAGACAGGAAAACCTATCAGTTTTCTGCATTCAATGCCCATGATGGATTACTATCTACTATTAGAGATATTGAAGAAGGAGCTGATATGGTAATGGTAAAACCGGCATTGCCATATTTAGACATTATTCAAACCATTAAGCAGGAAACCAAATTCCCTTTAGTAGCTTATCATGTGAGTGGGGAATACCAAGCTTTAGAATTATTAGCCGAAAAGCAATTGGTAGAAAGGAGTAAAGCGCATCTTGAGATTTGGACTTCACTAAAAAGGGCTGGGGCCGATGCAATTATATCTTATGCTGCCAGACATGCAAAAGCTTGGATTGAAGCTATATCTTATTGATATTAAGAAAAGGGAAAAAAAATAAGTATACAAATTTGGTAGACTAATAACAGGCCCTTATTTTTGTGCAATTAATATCCAGTATAAGTCATGAAACCAAATCAACTACGCAAGACATTTTGTATTATCAGCTATTCTACTTACAGCTGTTGTTGTTGATCTCCTCTAATTTATTTTTTAAATATCCTTACTTGATTAGTTAAATAATTTTTTATCATAATAGTCTATCAAATAAATAGACTAAAATATATCCCCACTGACATGAAATCGATTATCTTTTTTTTAGGCTTATTCCTACCAGCCTTAGCTATATCCCAGTTCTCGGGAAAAGTAGTTGCTGCAAACAAAACCGCCATCCCCTTTGCAAATGTGAGTATCAAGGGAAGTAGCCTCAATACAGTTACGGATAGTGCTGGAAATTTTCGGTTTTCAAAAATTGAAAAATTTCCTTTTACTGTGGTTGTTTCTTATACTGGCTTTGAAAAACAAGAAAAGCAAATTAAAACTAGCTCCGAAAATAATATTTTGGTTCAGTTGGAAGTACTCTATCAACGCGATACAATTATTGTAACATCGCGCAGACGCAGAGAAGTTTTGCAGGATGTACCTATTTCTATTTCCGTAATCAGTGGATCAAAAGTAGAAGACGCTGGTGCGTTTAACGTAAATCGTGTAAAAGAATTTGTTCCATCTGTTCAGTTATACACTTCAAATCCAAGAAATACGGGTATCAATATTCGAGGGTTAGGATCGCCATTTGGTTTAACCAATGATGGTCTTGACCAAGGTGTTGGTTTTTATGTAGACGGGGTGTATTATGCTCGCCCTGCTGCAGCCACCCTTGATTTTATTGATATTGAGCGTATAGAAGTATTGCGTGGTCCTCAAGGAACTTTGTTTGGAAAAAATACTACTTCTGGGGCTTTGAATATTACTACTAAGAAACCTAGTTTTAAACCAGGTGGTAATTTTGAATTGAGTTATGGTAATTATGGTTATATACAAGCCAAAAGTTCTATCACCGGAGCTTTAAATAAACGATTAGCAGGGCGATTGTCTTTTTCTGGTACTCAAAGAGATGGTACTGTTGACAATGTACGCACCAATAAAAAGACCAATGATTTAAACAACCTTGGTTTCCATGGTCAATTGTTGTACAAAGCTTCTGATAAAACCAGTATTAATTTTTCTGCGGATGCTTCCAGTCAAAAACCAGATGGTTATGCACAGGTAGTAGCTGGAGTTGTTACTACCAAGCGTGCAGCTTACAGACAATTTGCCTCAATTATTGCTGATCTTAATTACAAGTTGCCCAGTCAAAACGCATTTGACCGTTTAATTGACCATGATACACCTTGGAATTCAGACAATGATTTTGGTGGGGCATCGGTAAATGTGGATTCAAAAATTGGATCAGGTACGCTTACCTCTACCACCGCTTGGCGTTATTGGAATTGGGGCCCTTCAAACGATAGAGACTTTACTGGTCTGCAGGCTTTAGCTAAATCTCAGAATCCTGCAAAACACCAACAATGGTCTCAAGAGTTTCGTTATTCTGGTGAGTTGGCTTCTAATGTAAATGCCGTATTTGGACTATTTGCTTTAGGGCAAGAAGTAAAGATTGACGGTAATGAGGAATCTGGAAAAGACCAGTGGCGTTTTGTGCAAAGCACAACAAGTGCACTTTGGAAAACCCCAGGTTTATTAGATGGATATGGTATTAAAACCAAGGCATCTATTAAATCCCTTAGTGTTGCTGCTTTTGCCAATATTGATTGGGAAATTGCTAATGGCATTCATTTTCAACCAGGTCTTCGTTTTAATTTTGACAAGAAAGACGTTTCATACAATAGGGTAGCTTCTGGTGGTTTGCAAACCACAGATGCGGCGTTATTAGCTTTAAAAAACTTAGTTTATACCAGCCAATCCTATGATGCCAATGCCGATGAGAATAACCTGACCTATCAATTAACAGTTTCCTATAGACCTAATAAAAAAATCAATGCATTTGCAACTTATTCTACCAGTTTTAAACCGGTGGGTGTGAATGTAGCTGGTTTGCCAACTAACCCTGACAATTCAGCTGCAACTGATTTAGCTGTAATTAAACCAGAGTATGTAAAGCATTTTGAAGTAGGAGTAAAGACAACACCTCTAGATAATCTACAATTAAACCTAAGCTTATTTAATACGGATATTGATAATTATCAGTCAAACGTTCAATCCCCTCAACTGGGTGTCAACCGTGGATATATTGCCAATGCTGAAAAAGTAAACGTAAAAGGTATTGAACTAGATGGTAATATTAATTTTCAAAATAAATTCAGTTTGTTTACTGCTATTTCATATACAGATGGTAAGTATGTAAGCTTTACCAATGCCCCACTTCCATTAGAAGAAACTGGCACAACCCAAAACGGTGTTCAGGTAGCATTTAAAGATATTTCTGGAGGAGCATTACCTGGGATTTCTAAATGGGCAGGTTCATTAGGAGGAGAGTATACTTTTCCTGCAGTATTCTTTGGAAAGGAAAGCAAGTTTTTTGTTGCTTCAGAAGTCTATTATAGATCTTCCTATTCTTCTAGCCCATCGCCTTCGGCATATTTAAATATTGATGGATACGCTATTCTAAATGCAAGATTGGGTTATAGGGTTGCCAATGGATTATCCTTTTTTGCGTGGGGAAGAAATATTTTAAACAAAGATTATTATGAGCAATTATTGCCTGCAGGTGGTAATGCAGGACATTATGCTGGCGTATTGGGAGATCCAAGAACTTATGGTGTGACTTTGAGATATGGATTTTAAAAATAAGGGGGACTATTTTAAGTCTACTAAAATTGTAGGATTATTAAATTTTTACCTTATTTTCGCAAGGTTCAAGAAAGCATTAACCATTGGTAGCAATAACTGAAATAGATACGCAAGCAATATCATCTGAAAACGAGGGAAAACCTGCTCCGGGGGGAAACAGGCTTTTCCCTGTTTTCTTAAAACTATCTTCCTTAGAAGTATTGCTGGTAGGTGCTGGAAAAGTGGGTTTAGAAAAATTGCAAGCACTCTTGAATAATGCACCAGATGCTAACATTAAAGTAGTTGCAACATTTGTAGACCCTGCTATCTGGGAGCTTCAAACTCAATTTCCTAATCTAACTATTTTTGAAAAGGACTATCATCCCGATGATTTAATTGGCGCAGAAATAGTAGTTGTTGCTGTTAATGATATTCCCTTAAGTGACGTCATTCGCAAAGATGCCAAAGCAAAAGGATTGTTAGTGAATGTTGCTGATAAACCTGAACTCTGTGATTTTTATTTGGGATCCATTGTGACCAAGGGGAATTTAAAAATTGCCATTTCTACCAATGGCAAATCACCCACAATTGCCAAAAGACTAAAAGAAGTCTTGCAGGAATCCTTGCCCAATGAATTGGATGATTTATTGGACAATATGGCTGCAGTTAGGAAAACTTTGAAAGGTGATTTTAGTTCAAAAGTGAAACAGCTAAATGAATTAACTAAGGGATTGGTAGATCATGAAGGAGATGAAATTTCTATCAGTGAAAAGAAATGGAAAAACATTGCCTCCAAATTTGTCTTTGCTTTTTTCTTCATGTTTGTGGGATATTTTATTCTCACTTATATTCCATTCAATGATATACTTAAAGGGATTAGTGCTATTCCAACCTATATAGATAATAGTTTTTATTGGATGATACTAGCCGGTTTTTTAGCGCAGTTAGTAGACGGAGCATTGGGTATGGGATACGGGGTTACTTGTACCACCATTTTATTGTCATTGGGAGTGAATCTACCCGCTATTAGTGGCAGCATTCATACCGCAGAAATGTTTTCAAGTGGGGCTTCTGGATATAGCCATTATAGATTTGGAAACGTAAATAAAAAATTATTTAAAGTATTGTTGATTCCAGGCATTATTGGTGCTGTAATTGGGGCGTACTTATTATCCAAACTGGGTAATGAATACGCCAATTATATTAGACCCATTCTTGCGGCATATACCCTTTTATTGGGGTTGCGCATTTTCTATACCGCATTTAAGAAAAACAAAAAACCACAGAAAGTGAAGAATGCAGGTTGGTTAGCTGGAGCAGGTGGTTTTCTGGATTCTTTTGGCGGTGGTGGATGGGGACCCTTGGTGACCAGTACCCTAATTGCAAAAGGAAGGACTCCCAGATTTGTAATAGGTACCGTTAGTATTACAGAATTTTTTGTAACCCTTGCTAGTGCATTGACTTTTTTCTCCATGTTGGGTATTAGTCATTGGCAAATTATAGCTGGTCTTATCATTGGTGGAATGGTGGCAGCGCCATTGGCTGCAAGACTCTCGGGGAAATTACCCGTTAAGACCATGTTTATAGCCGTAGGTTCTCTTGTAATTTTCTGGAGCCTGCGCATCTTGCTCAAGGCCTTGAGTGGTTTGTAATTCATACTTTATTTACAGGCTGCTACAGGATGGCTATTCTAGATGAATGTTTAGTTTGCAAAACCTGTCTATAAAGGATGGGTTAAAAACAGATTGCATGTCATTAAAGCCATTCCTTTTTTGCTTAGTTCTTCTATTCAGCACTACTCAATTATTTGCCAGTTCTTTATCTGATAAATACAAAGGTTCATGGAATAGAAAAGGCAACACCATATCCTTTGAAACCAAAAACGGAAAATATCAGATAGAAGCTTGTAAGGAAGACCTTTTTAGAATCAGGTTTAGAAAACAAGGTGCTTTTGAAAGTCCAGAACCTTGGATGGTCATCAAATACCAATGGGATGCGGTGATTCTGACTGTTTCAGAGAATGCAACTGGTATACAAATTAAAACAGCCAAACTGCAATTGCAGATTAACAAACAGCCTTTTCAAATCAAGATCTTGGATGCGGCGGGTAAACTGCTGAATGCTGATGCAGGATCAACCAATCAAGCAGCTGTTCAAATCAATGCGGATACGGTAAGTATGCAAAAAGTTTTGCAAGCTGGTGAGCACGTATTTGGGTTTGGTGAGCGCATGGATTTTTTGGATCAAAGGGCCAAGCAATTGCAACTCAATGTGGGTAGGGGAAAGGGGTTACCTCATATCATTGGTGCCTACAATATTTTGGAAGCCAATTATAGCCCCATTCCATTTTTTATGAGCACGGTGGGGTATGGGATTTTTTTACATACTGCTTCTGCTACACAATGGGATATGGGGGCGTCCAATCCAACTAATTATGCAGTAAAAGCTGTAGGAGAAGAGTTGGATTATTATTTTATGTATGGTCCTGACTTTCCGCATTTGTTAGACCTCTATACTTCTATCACAGGAAAGTCTCCCATGATGCCAGATTTTGCGCTAGGCTTGCAAGTGGGTACTTATGCTGGTGGTACTTGGGGATATGAACAAATGAGCTCTGATGCCTATGTATTGGCATTGGCCAAAAAGTTAAGAGAAATGGGAGTGCCCGTAGACATTTTGCATATTGATTCTATCTGGCGCATTTTTGGCAAGATAGGAGGTAAGGGGGCTACCAGTTTTGAATGGAGAGAAACCTTCAAAAATCCCAAAGCCATGTTTGATAGTTTGTATGCCATGAATTTTAAAATGGTTGGGCTACACGTAAGACCAAGATTTGATAATGGGAATAAACTACAATTATTAGATACGGCAAGAGCTATGGGTTATACCTATCCAGAGAATGGGCAGCCTGGTGAATTTGTCAATTTTTTTGATACCTCAGCTGTTAATTGGTGGTGGAAGCATGGGGTAAAACGCATTGCTGATTTAGGTGCCAAATTTTTGAAAACAGATGAGGGTAGTGCATTTGGTGCACTAGCCAATGAGTCGGATAAAATAGGACCAACAGGTAAAGAAGTAATTAGGTTGCACAACTTATTTCCCATTGCCTATGCTAAAGCGGCTTATGAACAGTTTCAACAATACAATGGTATCAGAGGCATGAACCTAACAAGAGAGGGTTATGCTGGCGTACAACGATATCCTTATTTGTTTGCAGGAGACTGGCCAAGTGAGTGGCAATATTTTGCACCGGTAATCAAAGCAGGTTTGAATATTGGTATTTCTGGTGTAAGCAATTGGGCGCATTGTATGGGTGGATTTGAACACGTGGCTGATCCGGAATTGTATGTGCGCTGGACCCAGTTTGGTATGTTAAGCCCTGTTGCGCATTTATTTGGAATGGATCATCCAACTTATAAAGAGCCTTGGAATTATGGACCAGAAGCATTGGGCATTTTCAAGAAATTTGATTCACTCCGTTATAGACTATTCCCTTATCTCTATCAGGCTTCTTATCAAGCCCATAAAACGGGGATGCCCATGATGCGCGCTCTGGTTTTGCAATACCAGGATGACGAAAATGTATATGGCATTGCTGACCAATATTTATTGGGGAATGACCTGATGGTTTGTCCTGTAACCGTAAAAGGCGCAGTTACCAGATCTGTTTATTTGCCCAAGGGCGATTGGTATGATTACTGGACTGGCAAATTATGGAAGGGGCACCAATATATTCATGTGTTAACTCCCTTGGATCAAATTCCATTATTTGTAAGGGCAGGGTCTATGATTCCCATGCAACCAGGCATGAAATTTTTTGGAGAAAAGGCAGTAGACAAGATGCATTTGCAAGTTTATCCAGGAAATGGCAAAGGGCATCTTCTGTATCAGGACGATGGATTGAGCTTTGATTATCAAAAAGGAAAGTCTAGCACAACTGATTTTGAAATGACAGCTACTGCTACTGAGACAAAGATCTTGATTAAGAGAATCACCAATGAGTTTGCAGTTAAATCATTTCAATATCTAGCAACCCTGCACCATGCAGCGGTACCCAAAACGGTATTGGTGAATGGAAAAAAATTATCAGAAAACAATACCAATCATGCAATCACAGCCGGTTGGAACTATAATACAGCCAATCAACAATTGCTGATTCATACAGGATTAAACAACCAGGAAAGTCAAATACAAATTCAGGTACAGTATTAATTGCCATCTGGTTTTGATACAGAAACTCTTGTACTCATGGGCCAATAAAACTGCTCAGGTAAATCGGGTTTGGCTGGGTTAAAACCGGGTAAACCCGGCATTAGTATTTTTGATAAGGGATGGTTCTGATCTTTCAATGATTGAACAATACATTTGGCTAATTCATATGCCCCAAAAGTATTGTAGTGTGTATCATCACTCAAAGCGGTTGTTTGTCCTGGAAAACTATTAGCAGGATAATGTACAAATGCTTTCTTAGAAAGTTCTGGCCCCCATGCTTCATATAAGACCTTACTCACTGCGTTCATATCAATCATAGCTAGTTGTTCTTCTGCAGCCATTTGGCGCATGGCTTCTGGATAATCGCCCAGTGTATTTTTTATTTGTCCAGCAGAATCAAAACTTCTTCTATTCATGGAAGTGACTAAAAAAGGAATGCCACCCTTAGCCCTTGCTGCTACAATAAATTTGCGAATCATGTCTTTATAAGTAGTGAAAGCCCCAACTCCAGGTCCTTTTATTTTTTGGTCATTGTGCGCAAACTCAATAAAAAGATAATCTCCTTTTTTCATCAGACTCAAAATCTTCTCTAACCTTCTTTCTCCCCAAAAACTATTCAGGGTTTCTCCTGATTCTGCATAGTTGGCCACAGCTATTAGACCCGGTTGAAAGAATCTTGGAATCATTTGGCCCCAGCTAGCCCATGGCTCTCGGTCTTGGTCTACCACAGTGGAATTACCAGCTAAGAAAAGGGTTGTAGCATTGGTATTGGGTCTAATTTCAACAGCACAAACTTTGGCAGCTTTATTATTGAATTCCAGCGTTAATAAATTATCCCAGTGTAGGTAGTCGGATTCAGAAACCCCAACCCTTGATTTGAGTTTTACCTTAGTCAAGGAATCGCCATTGGCATTTCTAATAATGCTATCCCGAATATGCACGGTGATTTGAACCGTTTGAAATTGACCTTTATCTGTATGAATATTTTCCGCCATCAAACGCCTGCTCTCTGCTCTTACAGTTGTTAAGCTAGAATCATTTTTGTCTCCCAAAATCAGTGTTACATCATAATTTCCTTCTGGTAATTTTACTGAAAAATAAAAAGGCTTTTCACTACTGCAATAATCTGCGCGCAACAAATCCTTGCCTCCCCTATCAATCGATTCTATAGGTGCTATACCAGTAAATCCATAACCCCTTTGATAATTAAATGCATCATTGGCGCCTACCTTGGTATATCCCTTGGCTGGCTTTCCACTACCAAAATCAAATAGCAGGGCTTTGTTGGTATTGGATTGTGAGAAAGCCAAACTAGAAAGACCAATCAGTAAAATCGAAAGAAAGCTTTTGCTAATTTTCATGTTATTATTTTTCTAGTAATTGAGAAGCACTATCGTTTATACCAAAAGCATGTTTCTTGAGCATTTGAATCAATTCTGATCCAGCTAAAATAGTTGGGCCATAACCATGAGCAGCAAACGTATTGATGGGTCTATGATAATAAAACGCAGGATCAAAAGCCATGCCTGTTCCTACACAAGTGCCTTCTACTTGACCTTGTGCATTTACTTTGGTTGCAACCGCATTCCATGCTAGAATGGCTGCAGGGCCATAAGTTTTTGCGTCTATCCATCCCTGATTTATGGCGTGTGAAATACCATAGGAATAAATGGCTGTGGCCGATGTTTCAAGATAGCTATCGCTTCGGTCTAATAACTGGTGCCAAAAACCTGTGCCTGATTGATAACTGGCAAGACCCTTAATATGTTTTTTGAGTAGGTCTAAGATCTTTGCCCTTTGGGGATGGTTAACGGGAAGAACGTCTAACAATTCTTCAGTGGCTAACAAAGCCCAACCATTGGCCCTTGCCCAATGAAATTCTGGATGATCCTCCATGCTTTCAACCCAACCATGCATGTATACATTTAATTGGGGATTAAACATTCTCTTTGAAAATTGCAGGAACTGTTTTACGGCGTCATCTGTATAAGCTTTATTACCCGTGAGTTTGCCCATTTGTGCCAGCGCTGGAATTCCCATAAACATATCGTCTAACCAAAGGGTATTTTTTAAGGGTCTGTTTCTGGCAAGGGTGCCATCCTTCAACCTAAATTCTTCCTTGCTAATGAATTGAATATAATTGTTGATCAGCGGTCTTAGATCAACGTCTTTGCACAAGGGTAGGGCCTTGATCATGGCGGCACAAACTGCTCCACCATCGTCCAATGCTTTGGGTGTTAAAACCTGTTTTAATGGATTTACTGTAGTTGAAAATGCTGTTAGATTTTGTCTAAAGCCAGGGGTGATTTTAGCTAAGAATTGCAAGCGTTCCTTGGTATAGTTAGCGTATTGAATATCGCCTGTGGCGGCACTGGCATTGAGCATGGCAGCATAGGTAACTCCCCATTCATAACTGGTTAATCTAAATTGACCTGGTTTGAGGATAATATTAATATCGGGGAAAGGCATGCCTTGAATGGTTTCTCCCGTTTTCTTATTTACTAGGGCGGCAGGCGTGTTCTTGTCTAAGAAATGAAATACCCTATCTAAAACCGTTTTTATTTGAGAAGGGGTAGGAGCGCCATATGGAGTAGGATATTCCGGTTGCAATAAATGCAAAGGGGTTGTTACATCATTGGTGGTTGATTGTTTTTGTTGACAAGCAACACCAATTGTTAATCCTGCTAATAATAATACAGGTAGCATTTGTTTTTTCATCATAGCAAACAGTTGAATTCAGTAATTGATTGGCCATGCCAAGCAGGTGCAATCTTATCCTTAAAAAAACAACAAAACAGGTCTAGAACCATCCTGTTCTATCTTGAGCAAGCCTGTGAATGGCTTATAAAGAAGCCCTAAGCGTTAGATAAAATGGAATTTCCATTTGTGTGGCAATATCGTCCAAGACCATATTGGCAGCCGTGGTCCCCATCATTTGAAAATCGGTAGAGATAGTAGTAATGCCATTTAAGATGAGTTTTTTAAGAGGAGTCTCGTTGTATGAAATCAGTCCTACATTCTTACCTACTTTTAATTTGGTAGATAGAATTTTCTCTATCAAAATGACCAGGTCATTTTCCATCAGGTTAATATAAACCTCTCCATCCTTAATGGGCTCATTGGCAATATTGTGTACTACCCTATGACTAAAAGCATATTCATGGCAGAAATGCTTAAATCCTTTCAAAATTTCCTGCGGAAAATAGGTATTCTCCGGAAATATAATTTTTAGCGTATGATACTTGCTTAATCGCTCTTTGGCCAATTCCAATGCATGGTAAATGTCAACTTCAAAATTTTCATAGACCGCCCTATAATTTCCTACCACCCCTGGAACCAATTTGTCCATGAGGATCAATTTTTCCTTAGGAATGGTATTGATGATTTCATGTGCATTTTCTCCTCCTTCCATAAAATGAGGAATAATCACATAATGGGTATAATCTTGGTTGGCATTGGTCAACAATTTCTTAAAAAATGCGAAATCGTTATTGTAGATATAAAAGTCAATAGTAGCAAGTTCTCCCAATACACTCACAAAAGCATCATAAATGATCTTCTTGTGGGCACTGAGTTTGTTGAATAAAAGGAAGATTTTGAGGTGTTGGTTTACTTCGGCATTTTTGACAAAATAACCCTTGCCAGGAACTGAACCTAAAACGCCAATTTTTTTAAGGTGTTTATAGCCTTTTTCAGCGGTATCTCTAGAGATTTCAAACTCAAAACTAAGTTCATTAATTGAGGGTAAAATATCGTCTTTTCTGAGTTTGCCTTCATTGATGGCTTTGACAATAGAATTGGACAATTGCAGGTACTTTGGGGTAGCCGAATAAAAATCAATAAAAAGATGTTTGAAAATGGCTGCTTTTCTCATGGAAGGCCTGCTTTTTTGATACCTGCGGCCCAAACCTACAAAATATATTTTGCAAATTTAACTGCGGTAAAGCATGATGGTACATGATGGGATAAATAGCCTTAGAAACTAAATTCACACGTTATTTGATTGCCATAAAGAAAAACTAAACGCTCATGGGTGCAATTCTGGGTATACTATTTCATTTTGTTGGAGGCTTCGCGTCAGGATCCTTCTATCTTCCTTATAAAAAAGTAAAAGGTTGGTCTTGGGAATCCTACTGGATTGTAGGTGGGCTCTTCTCTTGGTTAATAGTACCCCCCATTGCGGCATATTTGACCATACCCAATTTCATGCAAATTATTACGGAAGCGCCCGGAACAGTCATTGCTACCACATTTGGCATGGGGCTTCTTTGGGGTATTGGAGGATTGACCTATGGCTTGGGTGTTCGTTATTTAGGCGTTTCCTTAGGTAGTTCCATCATCTTGGGTCTTTGCTCCATTTTTGGTTCATTGATTCCTTCCGTATTTTATTATTTTAATCCAACAAAAGATAAGGATACCATAGTTGATTTATTAACCAAACCATGGGGCCAATTTGTAATTCTTGGATTATTGGTATGTGTGGTAGGGATTGTCATTAGTGGTAAGGCTGGTGGCATGAAAGACAAAGACCTTGGCGAGAGCCATACCGATGCTTCAGGAAGTGAATTCCTGTTGGTGAAAGGTTTAATCTTATCCGTGGTATCCGGTGTACTAAGTGCTTGCTTTAGTTTTGGAATTGAAGCGGGCAGCAGTTTGGGGGCAGTGGCCAATGACCTTTGGAAGGCAGCCAATCCTGATCAAGGAGAATTTTTGTTTCGTAACAATGTGATTTTTGTAGTAATACTTTGGGGGGGCTTAACCACCAATTTAATCTGGTGTTTGATCCTGAATTTCAAAAACAAATCTTTTGGAGATTATGGTAATGCTTCAACACCCTTGTTGAAGAACTACTTGTTATGTGCATTGGGTGGAACCACATGGTTCTTACAGTTTTTCTTCTATGGCATGGGAGAAAGCAAAATGGGTAATGGTGCTAGCTCTTGGATCTTGCACATGTCATTCATTATTTTGATTGCCAACCTCTGGGGGCTGGTATTAAAAGAGTGGAAAGGCGTGAAACCCAAAACCATTCGCACCATTGTAATAGGAATAGCTACTATTATCCTTTCTGTTTTGATTGTGGGTTATGGTAATAGTATTAAATAGTTCAATCGTAAAGTTTTAGATATGCAAGCGTTAGCAACAAAATTTAAGCAAGTAAGTTATTTATGGGACGATGCAAAGGCTCAGAGCATGGCCGGTGATGAAGTTGCCCTTTTGGTTTATCGTTCCAATTTATTGGGTGCTGATTTAAGATTAACCAATTATGGCGGTGGTAATACCTCCTGCAAACTAATGGCTAAAGACCCATTAACTGGATTAGATACGGAAGTGATGTGGGTAAAAGGTAGCGGTGGCGATTTGGGAACCATGAAAAGAAATGGTTTGGCTGCTTTATATGTAGACCGTTTGAATTCCTTGAAATCAAGATACCGTGGTTTAGCTCATGAAGATGAGATGGTTGAACTATTCAACCATTGCATTTATGACCTTGCTTCTAAAGCGCCATCTATTGATACACCTTTGCACGGATTTCTTCCATTCAAACATATTGACCACTTGCACCCCGATGCAGCTATCGCCATCGCGGCAGCAAAAGACGGCAAAAAAATTACCCAAGAATTATTCAATGGAACTATTGGTTGGGTAGAATGGCAAAAACCCGGTTTTGATTTAGGTTTACAATTGCGTCAGTGTCTAGATGAAAATCCAGGGATCAGGGGCATTATGTTGGGATCACACGGTTTGTTTACTTGGGGCGATACTGCGTATGAGTGTTATATCAATACTTTGGAAGTCATTGAGCGCTGCGCCGATTTTATACAAGATGCACAAGCCAAATTACCAGCCAATTTTGGTGGAGCCAAAATGGAATCATTGCCACAAGAACAACGTTTAGATAGGGCTGCTGAATTGGCGCCTATTTTGCGTGGATTCTGCTCTAGCAATGTTCAGATGATTGGTCATTTTACAGATGATGCTAGGGTGTTAGAATTTATCAACAGCCATGATTTAGATAGATTGGCACCAATGGGTACCAGTTGTCCTGACCATTTCTTACGTACCAAAATCAGTCCGCTAGTGTTGGATATTGCAACAGACGAAGACCTTTCAAATGTTGCAGCCGTTAAATTAAAATTAGCACCTCAGTTTGAAGCATACCGGAAAATGTATGCGGAATATTATGATAGTTGCAAACACCCGAATAGTCCCGCTATGCGCGATGCTAATCCAGTGATTATACTGTATAGGGGAGTAGGTATGTTTAGTTTTGCAAAAGACAAACAAACGGCTAGAGTAGCTTCTGAATTCTATTTGAATGCCATTAATGTCATGCGTGGTGCAGAAGCCATTTCTTCCTATACTGCTCTTCCAAGACAAGAAGCTTTTAATATTGAATACTGGTTATTAGAAGAAGCCAAATTGCAAAGAATGCCAAAGCCAAAAGCTTTAACAGGCAGGATTGCATTGGTAACAGGTAGTGCTGGTGGAATTGGTAAAGCTATTGCCAAGAAATTTGCCAATGAAGGTGCTTGTGTCATCATCAATGACAATGATAATAGCAGATTAGAAAATGCCAGTGAAGAATTTAAAGCCCAATATGGTAAAGACGTTTTTTCAGCTGTATTATTAGACGTGACCAATTTGGCTGGGATTCAAAACGCTTTTAAGGCAGGTTCTTTGGCTTTTGGCGGCGTAGATATTGTTGTCAACTGTGCCGGTTTGTCTATTTCTAAACCTATTGAAGAACATACTGAAAAGGATTGGGACATCCTGTATGATGTATTAGTGAAAGGCCAGTTTTTTGTTACACAGACTACTGTGAACATTATGCGCAAACAGGAACTGGGTGGTGATATTGTGAATATTGTGAGCAAGAACGCATTGGTGTCTGGTCCTAATAACGCTGGTTATGGTTCTGCAAAAGCAGCACAAATTCATTTGAATAGATTGAATGCGGCTGAACTAGGAAAAGACCATATTCGTGTCAACGTGGTGAATCCAGACGCGGTCATTTCTGATAGTAAAATCTGGGCTGGTGCTTGGGCAGAAGGTAGAGCAAAAGCTTATGGAATTACTGTTGCAGAATTACCAGCTTATTACGCAAAACGCACTTTGTTAAATGAAATTATTTTGCCAGAGGATATTGCCAATGCTTGTTTTGCCATTACTGGAGGACTATTGAACAAGTCAACAGGTAATGTGATAAACGTAGATGGTGGTGTTGCAGCAGCATTTTTAAGATAACCATGGAAAGAGTAGCATTCAAAATGAAATTGTTTCCGGGTTTCCAAGAGGAATACCTGAAACGCCATGATGAAATCTGGCCAGAACTAGTAAGTCTGTTAAAAGAAACAGGCATTAGCGAATACAGCATTTTCTTAGACAAGGAAACCCTTTCCTTATTTGGGGTGCTCAAGATTTCATCGGCCATGAAATTAGATGATCTTCCCAAAGACCCAGTGATGCAACGCTGGTGGAAATACATGGGTGATATTATGGAATCAAATCCAGACAATTCTCCTGTAAGCATACCTTTAACCGAAGTTTTTTATTTGCCATAAACCAATTGCATCATGCAAATTGCTCAAGAACAAATTCAGGCGCATAACCAAGCCCAACAAGCAGCGCACCAAAGAAAGATTAATTTTATTGCAGCAGAAACTGCTAATATAGAAAGCATTATAGAAAAACTAGTAGCTTTTCAAGTAGCCATCCCCAGTTGGGCTTTGGGCACAGGAGGTACTAGATTTGGACGTTTCTCCGGCGGTGGTGAACCCCGTAATCTGGAAGAAAAAATTGAAGACATTGGTGTCTTGCACCAATTGAACCAATCTAGTGGCGCTATCTCTTTGCATATTCCTTGGGATATACCAGAGAACCCAGAAGCTATTAAAGCATTAGCAGCACAAAAAGGTTTGCGTTTTGATGCCATGAACAGCAATACATTTCAGGATCAAAAAAATCAGGAGCACTCTTATAAATTTGGATCCCTACAACACGTAGACAAAGCAGTTAGACAACAAGCCATTGACCATAACCTAGAAGTGATCAAACAAGGGATTGCCCTTGGATCAGATTCTTTAACCGTTTGGTTAAGTGATGGTTCTTGCTTTCCTGGTCAACTGAATTTTAGAGAAGCTTTTCAAAATACTTTGGAGAGTTTGAAAGTAATTTATGCTGCTTTACCAGCTAACTGGAAAATGTATATTGAATACAAGGCTTTTGAACCCAATTTTTACAGCATGACTGTGGGTGATTGGGGTCAGAGTTATCTATATGCTAGCAAACTGGGGCCGCAGGCTTATACTTTGGTAGACCTTGGCCACCACCTGCCCAATGCTAATATTGAGCAGATTGTAGCGCTCTTGTTAATGGAAGAAAAACTAGCTGGTTTCCATTTTAATGATTCGAAATATGGAGATGATGATTTGACTGTGGGTAGCATTAATCCTTACCAATTGTTCTTAATCTTTAATGAATTGGTAGAAGGGATGGATGCTCGTGGAATGAACCACGCCAAAGATCTTGGTTGGATGATTGACGCTTCTCATAATGTGAAAGATCCTTTAGAAGATTTGTTACAGTCCGTAGAAGCCATCATGAATGCTTATGCACAAGCATTGTTGGTTGATAAAGCAGCTTTAGTAGCTGCCCAACAATCTAATGATGTTGCAAAAGCACAGGAAGTACTACAACAAGCATATCGTACCGATACCCGCGCCATTGTTGCAGAAGCAAGGCTTAGAAGCGGAGGTGCTTTAAAACCATTGGAACTATATCGTTCTTTAGCAGTAAGGGAACAATTGATCAAAGAAAGAGGAGCTCAAACCGTTGCAACAGGACTCTAAAATAGCAGCTATACCGGTCATTGCAATTTTTGATATTGGCAAGACCAACAAGAAATTGTTGTTGTTTAACAGGCAATACCAAATTGTTTTGGAAGAGTCATCACAGTTTCCTGAAATCAGTGATGAAGACGGCTATCCCTGTGATGATTTAAAAGCATTGACTGGTTGGGTATTGAATAGATTTGCCCAATTGCAAGAAGACAAACAATTTGAGGTTAAAGCAGTTAATTTTTCTGCTTATGGCGCCAGTTTTGTGTATTTAAACAAAGCCCATCAACCTGTTTTGCCTTTGTACAATTACCTCAAACCATTGAACGAGGAATTGTTAAATGGGTTTCAGGAAAAATATGGAGGGGCTGCAGCCATGGCCTTGCAAACCGCATCACCCAATTTGGGTAACCTCAATTCAGGGATGCAATTGTATAGGATTAGTAAGGAAAAGCCAGACTTGTTTCCAGCCATTGAACATGCATTACACCTACCCCAATACCTAAGTTTTATTTTGGGTGGTGGATACCATTCTGACATTACCAGCATTGGCTGTCATACCCAGTTATGGGATTTTGCACAGAAAGCCTATCACCCTTGGGTAGCAGCAGAAGGGATTGATAGATTATTAGCACCTATTGCAGCTTATGATACCATTTCTGCAAATAAAAATGGGGCAGCCATAGGTATTGGTTTGCACGATAGCTCGGCTGCATTAATTCCTTACTTGGTGGCATTTTCTGAACCCTTTGTATTGCTCTCTACCGGTACCTGGTGTATTAGTTTGCATCCCTTTAATGAGCAGCCCCTAACCAGTGCAGAACTGGATCAGGATTGTCTATGTTATTTGAGTTTTCAAGGCAATCCAGTAAAAGCTTCTAGGCTATTTGCAGGGAATGAACACGAGCAACAAATCAAAATATTAGCTGCTCATTTTAATACAGATCTTGATTATTATAAAACGGTTTATTGCAATCCCAAATTATTGCCAGAAGTTATTGCGTATGTAGAACCTTCTGATGCAGAAGCTTCTTCTGCTATGTTGCACCAGTCTGCTTTTGGCAAGCGTGATTTAAGCAGTTTTGAAAATTATGAAGCTGCTTATCACCAATTGATTGCAGACATTATTACCCAACAAGTATTTAGTACTAACCTGGTTTTAAAGGGTTCTGAAGTAACCAGAATTTTTGTGGATGGTGGTTTTAGTAAGAATCCCATTTATATGTACTTATTGGCTAGGGCCTATCCAGATTTAGAAGTCTATGCGGCTTCTGTTCCACAGGCTTCTTCTATTGGAGCAGCCATGGCCCTGCACCATCATTGGAATCCACAACCCTTGCCTGCTGATATGATTGACCTGCGTTTGTATTCCATTCACCAAGGACTTAGTTTATGAAAATTGGTTTATTTATTCCCTGTTATATTGATCAGTTTTATCCTGGGGTAGGCGTTGCAAGTTTGGAGTTATTGGAAAAGTTGGGTTGTGAAGTAAGCTTTCCATTAAACCAAACCTGTTGTGGTCAACCCATGGCCAATAGTGGTTTTGAAGCCATGAGCAAGGGATGCGATAAGAACTTTGTAAAGAATTTTAAGGGCTTTGATTATATAGTGGCCCCATCGGGTAGTTGTGTGTTGCATATTAAGGAACACTTGCATGATGAGGAAGATCCAAGGGCTGCTGAGCAGATTCGCGCTCGCGTTTATGAGCTCACAGAATTTTTGGTAGATGTTTTAAAAGTTGGATCGCTGCAAGCCAGCTTTCCTTTTAAAGTAGGATTGCATACCAGCTGTCATGGACAAAGAGGTTTGCATTTGGCAAGTATGAGTGAGCTGGTGGCACCAGCATTCTCTAAGCCTGGAACTTTATTGAGTATGGTAAAAGGCATTGAAGTAAGCAGACCTAAAAGGGTTGACGAGTGCTGTGGTTTTGGCGGAACCTTCTGTGTGTTTGAAGAAGCCGTGAGTGTGAAGATGGGTAAGGATAGAATTGGGGAACACCAAGACAATGAAGTGGATTATATTACTGGTGTTGATACCAGTTGCTTGATGCATTTAGAAGGTATTTTAAAACGCCAAGGCAGCAAGATCAAGACCATCCATATTGCAGAGATTTTAAACAGTCAGTTATGAGCAGCCAAGCCAATTTCACCCACGCAGAGGCGGCTGAACAATTCATAGCCGATGAGCCCAGAACAGACTGGCATGATGATACTTTATGGTTTGTCAGAGAGAAAAGAGACAAAGCCGCGCATAGTCTTCCAGAATGGGAGCAACTCAGACAATGGGCATCTGATATCAAATACCATGGCTTGAGTAATATGCACCAGTTATTGGTGGACTTTGAAAAAAAAGCCATCGCCAA
>CALRXV020000023.1:0-15084 GCA_943372225.1 Chitinophaga pinensis
AACCAAATAAAAAACCAAATAATATTGTGGTTTTTACCTTACCCAGTTTTTCCTTTGTTAAAGGCAAAATTGGCTTGTCTATAATTTGAATTAAAGGTGTTTCTTTTAAAAGGGTAACTTTTGCCAATTCTAAATTGGTTACCAGTTGCGTTAAGATTGCAGTATTTGCTTGTACATCTACTTGTCTATGCGAACTTGGAACACGTTTAATATTTAGAGCTGGATTTAAATTGAAAGTATTATCTGCAGCCTGTGCAACTCCTGATATTGCTTGATTTAATTCATTTCGAATACTATCTGTTTGTCTTTGTAATATTCCAACATTAGTTCTTGCTTTTTTACTCTTTGTATTGATATAATATTCAGAAACTTCTTTTACCAAACTCTCAGAAAGGGCTTTTGAAAAATTTTCATTCTCAGATGCAACATCAACATTGATAATACTTATCTTCTTATCTTTCTGGGCTACAGTCAACAAAGGGTCTACTTTAATTCCTACTACCTTTTTATATATTTCACCAAGAACACTGTCTTTCTGTATAGAGAACTTATCTCTACTTTCATTTAATAAATAATGAATATTTGTTAAACTTTCTTCTTCGTCCAAGTCCTCTCTTAAATCAGAGAAGTTTATATAGTACTCCGCAATTGTCATTGATTTTCCAGCAATATTTATTGGATTTAATAATGCCCTTTCAACCAAGTTTCTACTCTTCATCAATTCAATTAAATTAGAACCACTAAAAGCCCCCCCTGCACTTGTTCCTAAATCAATACCCAAACTACTAGCCAATCCAAGGGCACTAGAAAGACCGCCGCCAATAGGTTTGTCATCTTCAAGTGCAAAACTTAGTGTTGCTATATAAGTAGGTTTCTTTAATAAAGCATAAGTTAATCCAGTTGCAGCACCTAATACCGAGGCTAAAACAATGATTACCCATTTAGTTTTAAGATAATTGATCCAGCCCTTTAGTTTTAGGATAACTTCCTTAAAACTAAGTTCCTGTTCTCCGTTTTGATTATTAATATTCATCAGTTCAGCCATTTGAATACTCGGTTTAATTATTTTTTCAACAAGACAAATGTTGTTACTAAACTTGCCAAAACAGTGGCAAATCCTGCAATTTCACCAATACCTGTTGATTTCTTTTCTCTCTTTTTAGGGATAATCAATTCTGACCCCGGCTCAATTTTTGGATAGGATTTAAAGAATAGAAAATGTGAAGTAGATGCTGCCTTTCCATTTGCATACACAACATATACTTTAGACCTTAATGCATTGGAAGTAAATCCACCAGCAAAGCTTATATAATCTTTAAACCCATTTTTATTGTCAAAGGGAACTTGAGTACTTAATAAAACTTCTCCACTAACTTTTACTTGAGCATCATATTTAGGTATAAATAGCTCATCATTCTCTTTTAAAAAGATATCATTATTAGATCCTGGATTTTGTAAAATGCTAACTAAATCTAGTGGTACTTTATCATAATCTCGTAATATGTCTTGGGTTACTGATCCAGTACTATCTTTTGCGTTTTTTTGCAGTTTTTTGGCCGTTTCTTCAGCTTGGTTTTTTTCAATAGCAGTTTTATATCTTTTAATATAAGCCCCTTCAGGATAAGCATTTGGCACTAAGCCACCAACTCTTTTCAAGATATCACTAACACGTTCATTTGAATTACTTAAAGTATAAGGGCCAGGAAATTGAACCTGACCTGAAACTACAACCGATTCTGGTAATTTGTAACCAGCAATTCTTCTTATTGTAACAACATCAAAAGGTTTCAATAAAATATTGTCATTAAAATTCCCGAAACTATCTCTATCTATATTTGTGTTAATTAAAATACTAGTACGATAATCGTTTGTGGCTACACTATCTCTTTTTAATAACCTTGCAATTTCAATACTTTGAAAAGCTGCATCAGTAAACCCTCCTGCTTGTATGATTAAATCTTTCAATGTCAATTTTGAAACATAATCATATTGACCAGGCAATCTAATCTCTCCTTGTATGGTAACTTTAAAGCTATCTTTCAATTCCTGAACGGAACTAATCAATACCTCATCTTCTTTTTGTAATAATAAATTATGAGACTCATCTGAATTCAATGCTTTTTTAATATCAAAAGATAAAATAGATTTTGTTAAGTCTTCCTGATAACGAATTATTTGACCTCTTTCAATAAAAGCATCTTGTTTTAAACCATCCGCTCTTCTGATTAAATCAGCAACTTTTAAATTGGGAGTTAATTCATATACGTCAGGACGTAAAACAGCACCAGAAAGTGTTACTCTATTTTTATATCGGTTAAGAATTTTAGACGCAACAAATACATCACCTGTTTTAGGTATATAATTATTAAAATCTGATGACAACAAATCATGCACCAATCTTTCTCTTTCATTTTGCTGAAAAACTTTTACAGTTGCTTTATAAGCAGTATCTGTAAATCCAGAAGCAAAGGCTAATGCATTTGCAAATGTTTCACCTGGTAATATTTCAAAAATTCCAGGTCTTTTTACTTGACCCTGTATTTCAACCCGGGTTTTGTAAGAAGGAATTCTAATTACATCATTATCCTTTAATCCAATATTATCAGTTTGGTCACCATTTAGCAACATTCTGTATAAGTCTACCCTTCTTTCAACCTTACTATTTCTTACCAATTCAATTTCTCTAAAGCTTCCAAAGGCAGTAGGTCCGCCACTTAAGTATAAAGCATTGAACACGCTTGCTAATGAAGATAACCTATAAGTTCCTGGCCTATTGGCGCCAATAATAGTAACTTTAATACTTCTGATTTTGGATAAGGTCACCGATAGCTTAGACCCTCCTGATTTCAAATAGGAATACACACTATTCCCCATTACTGTTTTCATCTTTTGAGTGGCTGCTTCAATTGATAATCCTCCAACTTTTATTTGACCAACATTGGGTACCGAAATATTCCCCTCAGCCGAAACCAATAGATCTCCATTATATTCCTGTACACCATAAACAGAAACTTGTATTTGGTCATCAGGACCTAACACATAATTGCTTGGAGTAGCCATATTCATATTTGGCTCAAAACTTGGCGAAACCGATGTATATAACTCAGAACCAAAAATCAAGGGGTTAATCAAAGGCTTTAAAAGTTTTTCTTTATACTTTTCGGTGTCTAGAGTATCACTACTATTGTCAATTTTTTCAATACTATTTTTTTTCTTGTCGGTTTCGTTTTTCAATTTACCAACACCCGATGCATTTTTATTAGCAGGCTCTGAAATACGTTGTTTCAACTTTGCAAATTCAGCGGAACTCATTCCCTTTAGAATAGCCTGCTGTTCAACTTGATCTATTGATAGACCAGTGGCATTTAGTTGATTTTTAAATTTAGCAATATCAGCATCAGTTAATTGGTCTACTCTTACTTGACTTAAATCTTTTCCTTTTAATATATCTTGGGCATGAACATTAGTTGTTAACAACAAGACAATCAATAAAAATAAAAGGCTTTTAAATGGCATTGGTATCTTCATTTTTTTAAAAATTATAAGGCAATTCCCTCTTTAATATGTATCACTTTTGAATTTCTGTCTAATTTTTCATAAACACTATTCTGACTCAAAAACTCCGGTATCAATTCTTTCATTTTGGCCACCATCTGCATATTTTGATCGCTTACACTTACCATATTTTGAAGATCATTAAAAACAGATTCAATATTGGATAATTCTACCGAACGTACTTTAGCAATCATGATTTTTTCATGGTAAGTGGGTTGAACATTTTCACCATCGTTCAACAATTCTTCATATAATTTTTCTCCAGGCCTTAGCCCAGTATAAGATATGGCAATATCAATATTTGGGATCAACCCATACAAACGAATCATTTTCTTTGCTAAATCAGAAATGGTTACTGCGTCACCCATATCAAAAACAAAAATCTCTCCCCCATTACCCATACTTCCCGCTTCTAAAACCAATTGACAAGCTTCCGGAATGGTCATAAAATAACGCGTAATATTCGGATGTGTTACTGTAACTGGACCCCCATTTTCAATCTGTTCCTTAAAGCGAAGAATCACTGAACCATTGGAACCCAGTACATTACCAAAACGAGTAGTAATAAATTTGGTTTTATTGTCAGACAAACTAGCAATGCCTTGTACATACATTTCTGCGGCTCTTTTTGAGGCCCCCATTACATTTGTAGGATTCACCGCTTTATCTGTAGAAACCATGACAAACCTTTCCACATTGAATTTAATTGCCAAATCTGCAATAATGCGTGTTCCAATAATATTATTCTTGATAGCTTCTGCAGGGCAAAGCTCCATCATGGGAACATGTTTATAGGCAGCGGCATGGTATACATAATGAGGTTTGAATTGCTCAAACAAATCATGCATTCTTAATTCTGATGTGATATCTGCTAAATAAGGCACACAGTTCACATGGTATTTATTATTACCAACTTCCAGGTCCATGGCATGCAAGGGCGATTCTGCCTGGTCACACATAACAATCAACTCAGGTTGGTAAGGCAATAATTGACGTACAATTTCACTTCCAATACTACCTGCAGCACCAGTAACCAAAATTCGTTTACCCTTTACCTGATTTTTAATTTGTTGGTTATTGATATAAATGGCGTCTCTCTCAAGCAGATCTTCAATTTTAATAGATCTTAACTGGCTACTATTGAATTTACCCTCATTCCATTGCTGATAAGGAGGCACATTTAATACCTTGATATCATGATCTAAACAAAAATCAACTATTTGATTTTTCCTTTTGGTAGAAATTGTAAAAGTGGCTATGATCAATTCATCAATAGGTTGACTCTTTAGGAGTTTTCCAAAGTCATCAAAAGACATGATGGGTATTCCGTCTAACACTTTTTTGGTTTTCTTTTTATTATCATCAATAAAAGAAACCAACTGAATACTATTATGTGGATCATGCTCCAAAACCCGTTTTGTGGCAATCCCTGCTTCAGCTGCCCCAAAGATCACAACATATTTCTTCTTCATATTATAGTTCCGGGAATAAGCAAATACTACTTTCACCAAAACACGATAAAAAATAAGTGCCAAAAAACTAAAAGTGGCATAAATAATAATAATCACGTTAGATAGTATGAATTTCTCAGAATAATTCTGTGAAATCATGCCTACCAAGAACAAAATACCCGAAGAAAGTAATACAGAAACAGATATCCTAATGGCATCTTGAAACCCAGTGAACCTGACTATACCAGAATAGGTTCTTAAGGATGTAAAAACCAAGGTATTGATAATCCCCACCAATAAAATGGTATTGATTAATGATTCCCAGTTCAAACCTGTTAAAGTAAGATTTAATTTAATCAGAATGGCAAAGAACAATGCAATCTTGGTAACACCCAAGTCCAAGAAAAAAATAATCCATCTTGGAACAATGCTGACCTTTTTTAGAATGTTTTGCATAAAGAAAATTTTAGTTGACAGAGCTTCGCTATTCTCAGTCACATGCGAATGCTGGGGAGGATGTATGGACAATACAATCAGAATCCTTGGGGGAGGTAGATTCTTTTAAAGAATTGCAAAACTAATAGATTTGTTACATATTTCCTTGTATTGTCAGTACAATCTAGTCATTTAAAATATTGACTATGTTTGAATTATAGTTGATTTTGTCAAATACAATGAATGAATAAATCAACTAGCTATTTAATCTTTTTTTAATAAGCAATTAGCATAAGCAACCAGTCCCTCGCCGCGGCCCACAAAACCCATTTTCTCAGTGGTAGTGGCTTTTATAGAAACATCGCGGTCTGTCAATCCTAGAATGGCTGCAATAGTTGATTGCATTTTTGGTACAAAGGGTTTGATCTTGGGAGCTTCTAGACAAAGGGTGGCGTCTATATTTACTACCTGGTATCCTTCAGCCGCAATTAATTCAGCGGTTCTTTTGAGTAGGATTTTACTGTCTATATTTTTGAATTCTGAAGATGTATCGGGAAAATGCAATCCAATATCGCCCAAGCAAAGGGCTCCTAAAAGGGCATCACAAATGGCATGTAGCAAAACGTCTGCGTCACTATGACCAAGCGCTCCTTTGTGATAGGGGATTTGTACTCCGCCAATGAATAAATCACGGCCTTCTACCAATTGATGAAAATCTACTCCCTGTCCAATCCTTAATCCCATAAATGTATCATTTAGCTGGGCTCAAAGATAGGAAGCTATTGTATCAGAAATCCAGTAATCAATATTCCTCCCCACTCAAATGGAATATAAGACCTAATCTAACGGTATTGGAAAGTGGATTACGGGTAACCCCGCTTCCTGATGGAACTAGATAAGAGATATTTACACCAAAACTATTGGAATTGAATCCAGCACCTACTGAGAAATATTTGCGGTTACCTCGGGTCTTGTCTTCATAGAAATATCCACCGCGGAAAAAGAACTGGTCATTATAAGCGTATTCTAGACCTACAGAAGCCTGAAAGCTACTGGTGATGCTACTTCCATCGCTAAAAGACTTCATCCAGCTAGACATGACACCCATACTTCTATACTCGGCCAGGTTAGCAGAATCTGTGCTATAAACTCCGGTAGCTTTTGGGGCTAGGGGCACCAATAATTTGTTCAGGTCTATTCCAAAAGTGATTCTATTGCTTTCATCAATGCTGTTTACATAAGACATTCCCAAGCCCATATTGGCAGGAATAAAGTCTTTGTTTTTGGCGTCATTGGTATAACCTATTTTACCACCCAAATTGGTAAATGAAAGCCCCCAGTTCAAACCCGAGCCTTCTTCATTCAAACCATGGTAATAAATACCCAAGTCCGCGGCTACCGTATTGCCAGCTTTGTATACTACGCCAGTTCCTACGTCTCCAGTAACCAATCTAGAATTGATATAGCGCAAAGCACCACCAATACTTAAGAAATCTGTGATTTTTCTAGAATATCCAAAATCAATGGCAAACTCACTGGGTTTCACCGAGTTTAAAATATTGCCTGAATTATCGGTTAGTTGAATATTTCCCAAACTAAAAAAACGCATGGTACTACTGATGGCGGAACCCTCGTCTAGCTTATAATAGCCGGCCATGGATGCCAGGTAAACATCGTTCAAACCAAGGTCTTTTAACCAAGGGGTATAGTTAATGGCCAAAGAAGATTTCTTGGTTGTAAAAGGAATCTTGCCTAGGTTCCAGAACGCCGAGTTGGGGTCTGGCATAGTGGCAATGGAAAGGTCTCCCATTCCACCTGCACGAGCATCTGGCGATATGCGTAAAAATGGAACGGCTGTACTAACTATATTAATGGAATCTGTTTGTGCTTGTAGTTTTGGGCTCAATAAAACAAGGCTAAAAGCCAAGAGCAAAATGGACTGCAGTTTTCCTTTCATATGATGAAGGTTTAATCTCAGGGTTTTTTACCCAAACGTAAATAATAAAAAAAAAGTGTAGAGATTATACCATTCAACTGTTTTAGTAGAGGATCATTTGACCTGCGGATTGGAATTTGTTTTCACCTAAGGAAATGATTACCCTGTAAATATAGATAGCTTTTTTGAGTTTTTGACCATTTTCATCTCTACCGTCCCATTGAATCTCAATATTTCTAGTCCCTTCTGTAAAAACCGTTTTTCTCATGGTCTTGACCAATTGTCCGCTGGTATTAAAAATGGCTACCTCCACCGGTAATTGGGTATTTGGTTGGTTGTGCTCAAAACTGATGGTGGTTTTATCTGTGAAAGGGTTGGGGTAATTCATCAGCTTTTGAATCACCGCTTTCTCCTGTTTGGCCACCGTAAAATCAAGCAAGGTCTCACTGGAATTATTGGCCAGATCCCAGGCTTTTAATCGAATCTGGTGCTTGCCTGGTGTCATGGTGGGCAACTGATAACGAAGGGTTCCTCGCTGATAATTATCCAACTGGGAACTATAATATCCATTCAAAACCAATACGTTACGTTCATTTCCGTCTATCACAGCGGTAATGTCGTGCCCAATACCGGCCCCTGAAACATTGATTCCAGAACTATCTACCAAATGCATCAAGAGCACCGGATTTTCATGGGTCAGACCTCCGTTTTTAAAAGTAGTATCGTTGAGCCAGGCCTTGATTTCTGGACCACGGTTATCTGTTAATGCTGGAGCCATACCGGCAATTATATAATTGGTATCAGCCCCGGCCGCGTCCCTTTTACCATCGGTAGCATAAAAACTAAATCTTCCTTTTCCCGGTTGGTAATTAATGTCTTTGGGCAAAATCAAACTCATTTGAAAAAGTCCATTTTTCACCGTAGCCCTACCCTTGAACAAAATACTGTTCTGCACCTGAAAACTGGTAACTGGACTTGCCGCATCATTACCCAAGGTTTTTACAGACTGGGCTTTATCATATAAAATGGTTTCTACCTCTCCTTGAAAATTAGATAAAAGTAGCCCTGTCCCATCAGTGATTTTGCCACTGACTTGGTATTTTCCCAGTGCTTGCAAACTGTCTTTTCCTGTTGGAGCCTGACCATTAATACTGGTGAGTTGCACCTGATTTTTTGGAAATGCTAGGCGCATGGCGGGATCTCCAAGAAGAGTAAATTTTCTATTATTAAACACGTCTCCAAAAGACTGATAAGTTTCATTTTTTGCAGCCATGACCGCTTCTCCCAATGTTAGGTATTGCCCGCTGGGCGATGGTTTCAGGGCGTGCCGCAAATAATTATCGTTCATGATTCTATTGCTATAGGCAAAGACTACGCGGGTAGTTGTCATGAGGGCAATGGCTCCGTTGGCATTGTCTAATAAGAGCGATGAACCCAAGGATTGTTTGCTGGGATCATCATAGGGTGAAAAGTCACAACTAGCCGTAATAAATAGCGGCAATTTATCTGTATTATTAAAGCGTTTGACTTCTGTTGCACTCAACACGGCTTCTTCCGATAGTCGCAAATAATTGCCGTGCCCACTATAATTGACAATGAGTTTGCCGTTGAATACTGCATTCACAATGGCTTCATTCACAGCAGGATACCTGCCACCCCCATTGCCACTGACCAAGGGATAGGCGTCTAAATAAATCTTTTCTTGGTTGAACCTGCTATTGGTATTATTCACTGCCACATTTAAGGATTCTGCGTCTGAGAGGTGCAGGTTGCCATCCTTATCATCTGCAATAAAGACCGCTTGGTTGCGCCAACCGCCCATGCTTACCGGATCATGATAATGGATAATCTTGTCTACCATGTTGGCGGCTTCCGCGGGGTTACGGGCGGGGATTCTACCTATGCCAAGATCTAGTAACCCCGCGGGCGCCACAAAATTAATATCGTCTGTATTGTCTAGTAGTCCAAAAAAGTCATCACTGGTATGTGAGACCAAGGGGTCAAAAGACTGTATGGTTTGATAAGTTGGGACTAAATTAATATTGCCTGCCACCCTGCGTTGATAGTCATAACTACCCGTTCCAAAAAGCAATAAAAAACGGGGTCTGCTAGAAGCGGATGCGGCTTTGTCAAAATACATTTTTACAAAATCGCGAAGCGATGTTGGGTCTGGAATACCACTGGCAAATTCTTGGTAAATCTGATCTGTGGTAACTACTACAGATTTATATCCATCTTGTTGTTCGTGAAATGCAGCCAGCCTTTTTGCTTCTGCTAATAAACTTGTATGCGTAATGATCAAAAGGTCTGCAGCCCCTGTCTGGTGCAGGTTCTGGTTATTTACCTTACCTAAGAATATGGGGCTTGGGAGATTGGTTTTATCAAATGCTACAAACTCGCGTAAGCTAGCTGCTGCTTGTGAAAAACTAAGATCAGTCCCACTCAGAACGCTGTTCATTCTCTGTGGTTGCAGTGGCTGACTGATGTCCCAAACCTGGGTATTATTATTGGCATTGCTAATTTGATATTGGGCGATAGCATTGGGGCTAACAGACTCCCAATCGCGGAAAATAAGGGGGATGTTGGGGAGTATGTTTAGCTTGCTGCGGCCGTGCATTTCAAACCAATTTAACCAGCCAATAGCTCCGGCCGCAGCGGGCTGAAACTGCAACCCAAGACTTAGCCCCGTTTGAGCGCTAACCAAGCTTTGCTGGAGGCTCCCTTCCGTGGCTGTGGCGTCTAAAAAATAGCCGCTAATGGCTGCTAAACTAACTGAGTTGAGGGCTTGCCCGTTGAGTTGCAGATTAAACCTACTGGGAGCGCCAATGGACCTACCCGCCAGTTTTACACTTACTTGCACAGGGCTGGTCAAGATTCTATTGGGCCAGTCAACGCTAAAAGCCTTGCTGCTGGCCGAACTGCTAAACTCCTCTCCCAACCATTCCTTGCCACTGGCCAGCAGGTTCACCAGGTCTTTCTCATAGAAATAGCGCTCGTTATAACTATTCACTTGAACCGTAGCCTGACCCAAGGCCCCTTGACTTTGAACTCTTTTGCCTATGCCTCCAATGCTGATAAAATAATAAGCCGTATCCGAATACAAGTTTTTCACATGGTTAAAGCGTTTGTTCAAACTGTCTTTGACCCATTGGTGGGGGCCAGCAGCATAAAACACCAAAAAATCGGAACCACTAAAGACCCCGTCGGCTCCGTCTTCTACCAAAATGGCATTTTCTACCAAATCATCGGCTCTTGGAGCGGCATTACCCTCAGGGAGCATGGCGCCCCCATTGCCATAGATCCGAATTGCGGTTGATGCTATAGATCCTGAACCAAGCCCCAAACCACCCAAAGCATTGGCGTCAATTTTATAAACCCCCTCCTTGGTCACAGCAATCTTGGCCCAATTTCCGGTGGATAAAACAGAATTTGGTGCATAGACCCGCTGAGAAAAGACATCGGCACAGCCAAATAATCCCATGATGTACAGGCTAATGGCCACTAAATGGCCCCTATTAATTAGATATTTTAAACTGTTTTTCAAGATTGGACCGCTGCTGGAATTGGGTTAACTAGCAAGTTATTTTCAAAACTACGCTGTAAGTAGATACGCTAATACTAGGTTTTGTCGTTATATGGGCTAAAATTAGGTTTTTGCTAACAGAAGCAGCGCTGTTGATTTTTAGTACATTAATGGAAATCTTATATATTCGCATGGACTTAAATTAGAAAGATCTGATTAAACTCTACTTCAAATTCAATCTACTAACAATGCAGTTATTGAAAACAACCAGGAATTTGGTTTGGCTACTGGCCGTTGCCGGATCATTTAGTGCCTGTGGTATTATTGGAAAAAAATCAGATAAGTCTACGGCTACCGGCTGGAATTACAATGATAAAAATCAAGGTAATTTCAACGTAATGAAGCCCAAGGATATTAAAACAGCACCGGGTTTGGTCTTTGTTCAGGGTGGTACCTTTACCATGGGTGCTACACAGGAAGACGTAATGGGAGGCTGGAATAATATCTCTAGAAGGGTAACCGTTCCGTCTTTCTTTATTGACAAAACAGAAGTGGCAAACGTACACTATAGAGAATACCTCTATTGGCTGGAGAATGTTTTTGGCCAAGCAGGTATGGATTCTGTGGTAGAGCAAGCTAAACCAGACACCCTTGTTTGGAGAAGCGAATTGGCGTTCAATGAGCCCTATGTAGAATATTATTTCCGTCACCCTTCTTATAACTACTATCCTGTTGTGGGTGTGAGTTGGAAGCAAGCCACGGATTATTGCATTTGGCGTACTGACCGTGTAAATGAATTGGCCTTGATGGACAAAGGTTTCTTGGATAAGAAATCTCAGATCAAGCGTGAATTAAATGGTGCCGGCCAGGACAACTTTAACACCAAGGCTTATACCATGGGTGAGTACCAAGCTACTCCTGGTAAAGAAGCAAGTTCAAAAAAGAATCCTTTAAAAGATGCTCAGGGCAGACCTAGAACCGTTGTAAAAATGGAAGATGGGATTATGCACCCAGACTATAGACTTCCAACTGAAGCCGAGTGGGAATATGCTGCTTATGGTTATATGATGGAGAATCCACAAAGAAAGAGAAGCAGCAAACAGCGTGGTGAAGAAATAGTTGCTAACAAACAAGTATATGCTTGGAAGAACGAAGGTTTTGACAACCTGCGTTACACCAAAAAATCTTCTTTCCAAGGGGCGTTCTTGGCCAACTTTAAACGTGGCTCTGGAGATAATATGGGAGTTGCCGGTGGTTTGAATGATAACGCCGCTATTCCTTCAGAAGTAACTTCTTTTATGCCCAATGGTTTTGGCGTATTTAATATGAGTGGTAACGTGAGTGAGTGGGTAGCCGATGTGTACAGACCTTTGAATACTTTGGATGGAGATGATTTCAATATCTTCCGTGGTAACGAATTCAAACAAGTTGACAAGAGCGGTGGAGAAGGTAACTTGCGCGATGACAAGGGTAGGATTAAAATGGCAGCAGAATCTGATTCTGCTTTAAGAAATAGAAGAAACTACAATCGCTCATATGCCATCAACTATAACGATGGTGATACCGTGAGCGGTGTTTCTTATGGATACGGTGTTACTACCATGATCTCTGACAGATCAAGGGTTTACAAGGGTGGTTCTTGGGACGATAGGCCTTATTGGTTGAGCCCGGGCACTCGCCGTTTCTTAGAAGAAGAACAAAGCACTAGGGATTTGGGATTCCGTTGCGCCATGACACATTTTGGTGCAGCTGAAAGCACGTCTAGCAAGGCTCAGACTGGCTATTTTATTCCAACCCGCAGAAACAAGCGTTAAGGAAAAGGAAACATACAGCGTAGAAAGAGCCATCCAATTTGGGTGGCTTTTTTTATAGAGGTTGGTTCCCCTACCGCTTGCGGGAGGGGTGGCCGAAGGCCGGGGTGGGTCATCCCCTCCCTGGAGGGGCGCCGAACGTAGTGAGTGCCGGGGTGGGTACGTGACCTGAAATACTTTAATTTTGAATCAAACAATTCCCGTGGAAATCTCAGCACTCTACCAATTATATCTCCAACATCCATCCATTCAAACGGATACTAGAAAATTACAGCAGGGCGATATCTATTGGGCATTAAAAGGTCCCAATTTCAATGGTAATCTTTTTGCAGAAAAAGCTTTAGAAATGGGGGCTGCTTACGCGATAGTAGACGAGCCGGTTGCCGCTCACGAGCGAATCATTCAAGTTGATGAATGTTTGACAGCATTGCAAGCTTTGGCCAAATACCACCGAGAGCAATTTCAGATTCCATTTATTGCCATCACTGGTAGCAATGGCAAAACCACTACCAAAGAATTGGTGGCTACGGTACTAGCCAGTCATTATAAAACTGCTACTACAGAAGGTAATTTGAACAACCATATTGGCGTGCCACTCACTTTGTTGAAAATTAAACAGGGTACAGAAATAGCCGTAATTGAAATGGGTGCCAATCACCAACAAGAAATTGCAGGATACTGTGAATACACAGAGCCTACGCATGGCATTATTACAAATTGCGGCAAAGCGCATTTAGAAGGATTTGGTGGAGTAGAAGGAATTAGAAAAGGCAAGGGCGAACTCTTTGATTTTTTGCGAGGCCATGATGGCACGGTATTGCGCTACGCCGATTATGACTACCTACATGAAATGAGCAATGGTATTCATAAAATCTTTGAATATGGACAAACAGCGGGCCAGATTCAAGGACAGGTTATCAGTAGCGAACCATTTTTAAAAGTGGCTATCAACAAAGGCTTTGAAACACCCACCACCATTCATACTCAGTTGGTGGGCGATTATAATTTACCCAATGTGCTTTGCGCAGTAGCAATAGGCATTTATTTTAAAGTTCCTGAAGCAAAAATTGTTGCTGCCATTGAACACTATGCTCCATCAAATAGCCGATCGCAATTGATGCAATTGGGTACCAATCAAGTTATTTTGGATGCCTATAATGCCAATCCCAGTTCTATGAAATTGGCCATTGAAAATTTTGCTCGTCTCTCTGTTTCTCAAAAGGTTTTGATGCTGGGTGGCATGATGGAATTAGGAGAAGAAAGTATTGCTGAACACGAATCCATTGTTGCGCTTATTGGTCAATATGATTGGGACAAAGTAGTATTAGTAGGAGGCGATTTTTCAAAAATCAAACACCCCTATCTCTATTTTCCAGATTCCCTTGCAGCAAAAGAATGGTATCTAGCACAAGATTATAAAAACGCTTACTTGCTTGTAAAAGGATCAAGAAGCATGCAGATGGAAAAAATAATTCAACCCTAGAATAATTTTATTTTAAATAATTCAACTCCAAAATTTCTCATGGAAGATATTAAAGCCTTATTCCCACAGTTTGAACCAGAGTTGATGAATGAAATCATTGCTAATGGGGTTATCAAAACCATCCCTGCGGGTGAGGTACTCATGCGCACCGGACAGTTTATCAAAAGCACCATGCTGATCCTTGAGGGCAATGTAAAAGTATTCCGAGAGAATGAAGACGGGGGTGAATTTCTCATGTACTTTTTGCAACCAGGTGAAGCCTGCGCCATCAGTATTATCTGTGCCGCTAAAACAGAAGCCAGCAGGGTCATGGCAAAGACCACAGAAGAAACTACGGTTCTAATGATTCCTTTGCAACTCTTAGACCGCTGGATGTTGGATTATAAATCTTGGTACCATTTTGTTTTATCTACCTATAGAAATCGTTTTGATGAACTATTGGTGCTCATAGACCAAGTAGCTTTTAGAAATATGGACGAGCGCCTACTATCCTATTTAGAGCGCCATGCCAAAGTGCACAATAGTTCCATTATCTCTCTCTCTCACCAACAGATTGCCGATGAACTCAATTCTTCGCGCGAAGTTGTTTCTAGACTCTTGAAAAAAATGGAGCAGCGTCATATGGTCATCCTGCATCGCAATGCAGTGGAATTAATTTAAACCCATCCCCTCCTGGGAGGGGCGCCGAACGAAGAGAGTGCGGGGTGGGTTCCTCAATCCCCTCCTAGGAGGGGCGCCGAACTGACTCGTCCTAAAAAAAGTTTACAGTTTTAATAATTAATCCTGTTATAGGTTGTCATTTACTTTTTAATCCTAGGGTTGGTTTACAAACGTAGGATGTTTTGGGTAATAGTTCTTCCATAATCTCTTTATTTCCATAGGCTCATTAG
>CALRXV020000024.1:0-12505 GCA_943372225.1 Chitinophaga pinensis
CTGGTAATGATGAATGCCAAGGAAGAACAATACATCTATCTTTAATTGGAAATATGAACAGGTTTCCTATAAGAAGATTTCTATCAAAATTTGTCATAATTGCCTTGTTGTTGCTAAGTACAAACAATTTTGTTTTTGCTCAGAAAAAGTCTTTTTTTACCAACGCTGATACTTTAATTAATCAAAAGGATATAAAATGCCAAAATTGGATATTCTTTGGAATTGGTTCCTTTTTTAAAGTCAGAGAATGGGAATACTAGAATGTACAATGTATTGTTTCATCCCGGAGTATTGGTCAAATTAAATCCAAGTCTAACTATTGCAGGAAGGGTAGGTTTTGAAACAACAGGGAGATTTGGATTTACACCAATTTTAACAAAACAGTAATTAAGGAAAAAGACCATAGTTTTTATTTATCTGTTCCTTTCCCTTTTAGATTTGGTAATAATGTATTAGCTACTGTTGGTAGGGGTTTGCAAGTAGGTTTAGCTTTTTAGTTTATACTAATAAATCAAAGTCTAGGTTCTCTAAATGTAACTAAAGAAGATCCATTTTTATTTATATTATTATTGAATGCAAGAATATCTAGAAAAGCAGCATAGCATTGCATCAGAACAAAATCAATAACACATTAATAAGTATTGAAATTGTTTATCTTGAAGTATGAAATCTTACTAAGCTATATTTATAATATGTTGTTACTTAATAACCTTGAATTCATGTCAGGAGCAAACAACTAAGCAAGATGTTCTACAGCAATTAGTTTTAGATAGCTTGGGTAAATGGTCTAAAGTTACGGACTTCTCTAACCCGGCAATTGAATTGATGGCTTCATTTAGAATTGGGTCCAAAGGATATTTAGTAGGGGGATGGGATGGTACAAAAGCTTTGAATCAGACACTGGAGTTTGATTCAGTATACAATCAATGGAAAGCTTTGTTTCCAATTCCAAATAAAGGAGTTTATCAAACTACCTCTGTTGTTTGTATGGGGAAAGCATTTTTGATTGGTGTCTTGCAGAAAGACGTATGGGAATTTAGTGTTGAATAAGATGAACAATGGTCTATTGTAAGTAGGTAAGAACTGCAATTGGTTATTTCTATAAAAAATTGCGTGTAGCGCCAAGGTTCAAATTAATCCCGGTTCATCCAGAATTCAAATCCTTCAATACTGCCTAATTAAACATCACTTGCGCCTAATTTAAATTCTCCTTTTTCAAAACAGATGTGTTGTGAGTCATCGCAATCATTTTTGATTGTTAGTAATTGCCAAACGTCTAATGGCACAATTGATTTTTATCGGATAACTACAATTGGATTTTGTGTTGGATGGCCGATGATGCCTCCAGAAACATTATCCTTGGTTGCTTTTTTTAAAATTTTAAGCATATTGTTCCAATTGAGTTGGTTTGAAGCTGGTTTGTCTATGGACAAAGCGTTTTTTAAATTGTCTATATAAGATTTTGTACAAATGCTGCCTTTTTCATGTGTACTCCACGCTGCTTGGTTTTTTTGAGCTGCAGCAACCATAATAGAATATGTTTCATCATAAAATAATGCTTTACACTTTGAGGGTGAGAGGATTAAGCTTGCCCCCTTATTGGCACCCACTTTTGTTTGTCCTTTTATGTCAGTATGTTGTAATTCCATAATTGAATTATTGCAGCAATCGCTAAATAAAAAAGTAGATCTAGCCCCCTTTTGGATTAACCATTGATCCATTTGACCCATTTCTATTGCAAACTTCTTATAGTACTGATCAAGCTTTCTTTTATTTTTGGTGTCTATTATTTTCTCTTTAGCGAGTAAGTAACTGGGTAAGCTGTCATTAATACTTGTATTTTTATTAAATCCATGACCAGTATAATGGAAAAAGATCAGATCATTGGGGCCAACTTTCAGCGCACTAATACTTTTTTGGATATCCTTTTTTATATTTTTTTGATAGATTGTTGAACCATAGAACAACATTGTATCAAGTTTCATATTTAAGCTGCCTGCTATATCGGAATAAAAATCAAGTAGCTTTTTTTTATCCATTCTGAAATCGAGATAGTCTTTACTGTCATCATTATTATCATCTGTATCTGCAACAAGAATAAAATGCAAAACTGATTCTGAAGGAATTTTATGATCGTCTCTTGTATCAGAATTGAGAATTTGATCAAAAAGTGGCTCTGATTTATCAAAAAAATATTCTAATTTTTTTGGTGTAAGGCTATCCATACTTAGTTGTGAAACTATGATTGGATCCGATCCGTTGGGTGTAATAATAGCGGAAGGATGTAAATACCCGGTATTCAAATCATTGCTGAGTAAGAACATGTCAGGCTCGTAACTTGGGGTCCCAATAAGCGGTCTGATTTTTGAAATTTTGCTTGTTTTTAAGATCAGATACTGATCAGATTCTACACCGTTTTTGTCTTTTACAATACTATCAATTAAACTCAAATTCAGGATAACTGATTTTTTTAAAGTACTATCAAAGTAATGCAATCGAACAAAATCCCTTCCTTCAAAATCAGCATCATTGGGATAATTGAACATTAAGGCTTTAATGTTAGAAAAGGCTTTATTATTGGGTGAGTGATAGCTAAATTCATAAATGGCTTGGGATTTCAATTCATTTGAAAAACTCATCAAGATCAATGCTATTAAAAAAAAATAATATCGTATTATTGGCCATTTTAAATTCATTCAAATTGATTTATACTACAATATATAAAAAAATAGTTTTTAAAATCACATTGTTCCCTATATTGAACGGTAAATCATATTCATGAAAGCAAGGCAAATCAATATTATCAAGTGTTTTTTTTATTTATTATCATTGAATCTATTGATTTTTAATTCTTCAAGTGCTCAAAATAGGAAGTTAGATAGCTTATTGTCTGTATTGAAAATTTCAATAGCTGATAGTAATCAGGTTAAAACCTTAAATAATATATCCTACGAATACAATCTCTCAAATCCATTGAAAGGTTTGGAATATGCAAAATTGGCTTATAATCTTTCAAAAAAAATAAATTATCAGAAGGGTGAAATACGTGCAATGGATAATTTAGCCGATGGATATAATCATACGGGCAATTTCAATAAGTCAATGGAAATTTATCTGGAAGCATTGACTGTAGATGAGAAAGCAAATAACCCTCGAGGAATGGTTTCTTCACTCATGAATTTAGGGATAATGCATGCACAACAAAAAGATTATAAACAAGCGCTATATTATTACCTAAAATCAGATTCCATAATTATTGCAAACAAATACACTGATGTTGAATTTTATTTTAATCTAAATGTTGGTGATCTATATGAAAACCTGAATAAAATAGATACGGCACTTTATTACTATTCCAAGGCATTGGAACTAGCTCAGAAAATGGGTGATTCTGATTTTCTTGGGATAACCTATTTAAATTTAGGAAGTTGTTACGATTATCTTCAAAAAGATACCCAAGCTCTTTCTAATTATTTTGTTTCAATGGACTATCTCCGTAAGGCAAATGATGAGGTTGAATATTGTAGTGTATTGAAAAAAATAGGCAAGTTGTATTTGCGAGATAATCAAAAAGATTCAGCTTTGTTATATGCCCATTTGGCGTTAGGGATTGCTGAAAAAGGCGCTTTTCAAACACATTTACTGGAAACCAATTCCTTGTTGGCCTCAATCTACAAAAAAGCGAATAAAAGCGATAGTGTAGTTTTTTATATGGAAAAGGCAAACCTCATAAAAGATTCAATTAGCAGTGCGGAAAAGATCAAGGCATTTCAGGTGAAAAGTATCAACGAGCAAATCAGACAGAATGAGCTAGCAGAACTTCGTTTAAAAGAAGAGGAAAATAGGTATCAACAATTACAATTGCTTTTAATAGGAATTTTTATCCCTATATTTTTTATACTCACTATTTTGTTGAGCCGTAAGAAGATTCATCGAAAAGCTATTCAGGTTTTAGGTATTGTTTCACTTTTATTGTTATTCGAATACCTAACGCTATTGTTGCATCCCGTTGTTGTGGAATTAACACACCATACCCCAATTTTGGAATTGTTGGTTTTTGTTGGAATTGCTGCAATTCTAATACCAACTCATCACAGAATAGAGCACTGGTTAATAGAAAAACTTACTGTAAACCACAAAATGCAGGCTTCAAGTCAAATTAATATTCATTCTAAAAAAATCAAAATGAAAAACCTTTCTAATTTATCTGATACAGACAAAAAGAAAGGTTTCTAATTATTATAAACGAATATTCTTTATGATTCTAATTATGTGGAACTGTTTTTACGTCTTTTTGGTTCCCTGAATCTTTTTTAACAGTATCAACTAATACAGCTAAAGAATCAACTTTTGGTTTAACAGTATCAACAGCAGCTTTTGCAGAATCAGCAGCTGCATCTTTCTTTTCTGCTCCACTATTACAAGAAGTAAGTGTTGCAGCAAATAATAAAGTTCCAAGCACAAGTTTTGGGATAATCTTCATAATGTTAGGTTTTAATACCAATTTACACATTTTTATTTGTTATTCTAATTTATTAATCTTTTTTTAATTATTTGATGGATGTTTAAATATTTTTAAATTTAATGATGCGTCCATTTTTACAAAAAATATTTTTGAGTTCTTGTTTAGTCTTGATTGCTAATTGTCTCTTTGCACAACAACAACAACAACAACAACAACAACAACAATCCGCGAAACTGGTTTTACCTATTGGACATACTTCATTTGTTAACCAACTTGTATTTAGCTATGATGGCTCTAAAATTGCTACTACCAGTGCTGATCATACTGCAAAAATCTGGAATGTTAATACTGGTAGACTTTTGATTGATTTTAATCAGTTTGGTTTCGAAACTGAAGTTAAATCAGTTGCTTTCAATCATAGTGGATCAACTATTGCAATTTCATTTGGGAATGACATTTTGCTAGCGGATCCTAATACTGGTTATATAAAAGATACCCTTTATAGTAAAAACAGTAATAAAATAACCTACTTAACTTTTAGCCAAAATGATAGTATTATTTATGCATTTTGCAATGGTGCTTCTGTTCAAGAAGTTGATTCCTGGAATGTTTTTTCTAATAAGATTATCAATAAACGTCCCTGTATATTTGAAAATCAACCAATTGAAGTGAGTGATTTTCTTGCAGTACCCACAAGAACTTCCATTGAAATATATGATTCCATTGGAAATAATGAGTGGTCAATTGGAAAATTAGTTGATCCAAGTAAGGTGCAATTTAGTTATAAAGATTCCCTGATCTCTTTTTTGGATAATGGCAATGAATTGAATTTTTATCATCTTTCAAATTCAGATTCTACCATAGAATCTGCTTATAAAATAAAATACCTGCCTTCCTCTTTAACTAGCTCCATTACAGATTATTCATTTTCGCCAGATAGAAAAACCATTGTATTGATCTCAACAACAGGATTGTCTCAAAAAGCAATTATAGTGGATACTAAGAGCTTAGAAAAATTAAAAGAAATTGAGTTTTCTTTTGAACATACTTTCAGGAATTTAATTATCAGTGCTGATAGTAAATATTATGCATTTTCAAGAAATAGGTTGGAAAATGAAAGTCAAAAATCAGATACAACCTTGGTTATTTGGAATAGAGAAACAAATAATACTTTTCAATTGAAATGTCCTGAAGACAATCAATTTGAAGATATAATATTTAGTCCGAATAGCAAAGAACTCATTTCTTATTATAATGCTCGGAAACCATTGCTTTGGAATCTGGAAACTGCTTCTTTAATCAACAGATTCGAAATGTTTGGAAAAGGGATTCCATTACTTAAAACTTTTTATAGTAATGATGGTTCATGTATCATTCAAATTAAGGCAGCTGGAAATGTAGAGATCTGGGATGCTATAGCTATTAAAAAGATAGCTGATGTAAACAATACCTATATTTTTAATAATAACGATGGTACACAGTCTTATCCACTATTTAATAAAGACGCCAGCCTCATGTATGAGATTTTTAATGATACAGTGAAAAAAAAATGGGGCATTGGTATTTGGAATACAAAGAGTTTTAATAGGACTCAGGATTTTAAAGTTATATCCGATCCCCAAAGGGATACCATTCCAATAACTTCTTTACAAATTTATTTTGCGGAAACATACACTAATTTATTAATTACAAATGCAAAGGGGGAAATTTGTTTATGGAGAATAGATGACAAACTTTCAATTAAACCCTTTATTACTAGAGAGCCGTTCAATTTTGCAAAATTTAGTCCAGATGGAAAGTTGATTATCGCTGCCAGTATTGGAAAGATAGGGGCCTGGAATATTTCTGACGGAAGTTTGCAGTATCAGGTTGATTTGCCTTCAAAATCTTTGTATAGTTTAAATATGAGTGCTAATTCTCATGCTAGTAAGTTAGCAGTTATGAAATTAGGCGATAGTGTCTGTTTTTTTTATGACCTGTATAAAGGTAAATTGATCAAAACCATTAAGACAACCGAAAGAATTTATTCGGTTTCAATATCAGATGACGAATCAAAGGCAGTTACGTATTCTTCGCCCAAAGACTATTTAAAAAAAGCTAGATTGTTTACCGAAGTTTGGGATTTAAATAAATTGGATTTATTTGATACAAATTCAATGGATGCCTACCAGTCAATAGGTCTTATAGATTATTATTTAACTAAGTCGATTGATCTGGATAATTCACATTTTACTGGCAAGGCTATTATCAAAAATCCTGTGTTTAGTCCGGATTCAAAAAATTTATTAACCATTTCCTCAAATCAGCCCTCTGATTTAATTCTTTGGAATTTGGTCAAACATGATTCAGTTAGATTAAGAGGGCATGAAGGAAGAATCTTATCTGCAGATTATAGTAAGGATGGAAAATATATCATCACCTCTTCGTTAGATAATACCAGCAGAATCTGGAAAAATGATGGAACACCTTTATTTACATTTATTGGTTTGCCAGGCAATGAGTATTTGGTGTTGGATAGCCTGATGCGATTTGATGGTTCTAATGAGGCTAAGAAAAACCTCTATGTTTCATGTGGCAATGAGATTATCGATTTAGAACAATTTGAAGATTTGTGTTGGGAGCCAGACCTGGTTGAAAAGACTCTTGGTATCATAAACAGGCCAATTAAAGCAAAAAGCCTTAAGTCTGTTCAATTATGCAGTATGATTCCATTAGTAATAAACGATAAAATAACAAAAGATGCATATTTGTTTTCAATCTATGAGCGGCAGGGAAAAATTGGCAATATCGAATTGTATGTAAAAAATAAACGTGTAAAACAATATAGCAAATTGGAATTGACTAAAGTAAAAGACTTTCAATATCAATTAAAAGTGGATAAGAAATTGGTTACACCTTATTTTTTAAAAAACGGTAAAAATACAGTCTATTTAAGGGTTTATACATCCGACAATAAAATGATATCTCGTGGGAAGGGTGATGAGGATGAATTTGAAGACATTGCTGCACATAAAGGTGAAAATAATTTAAAACCTGATGTATATCTTGTTTCAGTTGGGGTAAAGAATTATAATGGAGGAGTAGAGTTAAATAAATTGGAAGCACCGGCAATTGATGCGAGCGCATTTTCAAAAGCTGTAATCGCAAGTTCTAGTAATCTGTTTAATCATAATGACTCAATTAATCATGTGTTTAGTTATTTACTTACATCAGATTCGACCATTCCTAATAAAAAAAATATTTTAAATGCACTGGATAGCATTGCATCTAAAGCAAAAGCAGATGATATTTTTATCTTCTTTTTTGCAGGACATGCTATTTATAATAATTCACCGAAAGATCCCGATAAAAACCAATTGTATTTGTTAACGAGTGAGTCTACTAGTTTTGATTTGAGCAAGGAGCTAGAGCAATCCCGAGCATTAAGCGCTGACGAATTGCTTTCGAAACTTGAAATTATGAAAATGAGTAAGCAAATGCTCATTTTGGATGCTTGCAATACAGGATCATTGAATACGGATGTGAAAGTATTAAATAAGTTAAACGGAAAAGGAGGAACATTTATTCTTGCAGGTTCAGCACCCAATGAATCATCGTATGAAATGCCAGATTTAAAACATGGAATTTTAACTTATAGCCTTTTGCAAGATATCAAAGAAGGATCTAGTCTGCATAGTGATGATAATGGGATTAACAATATCATTGGAGCTTACGATTGGTTAGACGAATCAAGAAAATTGGTGATTAAAAAAACAAAAAAATTTAATGGACAATTGCAAGAGCCCCAGGTTTTTGGAAAAAATAGTTTCGACGTTGGAATGGTAAATAATAAAGTAAGAGATGCAATCAATTTAGAGAAATCGAAAAAACTAATTGGTCAGATAGCCGTGAACTATAATGATGAGCTTCAGCTTAAAGGTGCTCAGGGTATTAAAGATTCGCTTCCTTTTTTTCTGAATAATTATATCACAAAAAATAAGTTGTCTGACGAAATTGTCTATAATTCTTCTATCAGTTCTGATAATAAAAATGCTTATGTTGTAGTTATTTCAGATTATCAATCAGTAAATAAAAAGATTACTGTGAAAGTGAAAATTTCAAAAGGAAATCAGTTTATTAAAGCCCAAACAATCACTATGGACGTCACTAAAAAAAATCAACTGATGAATAGCATTGCACAATATATAATTGATACAATTTTAAAATCAAATAGCTAATCAAAAACAAATTAATTTTAACTAAATGAAATCATTAATTAATAATACTTTTTTTTTGTTATTTTTTCTAAGTTGTTTTTTTACTATTACAGTTATTCATGCTCAATCAAAAATTAAAAATGAAGACTTTCCATTTGAAATAGAACACACAAACCAATTAATAAAAAATAGTCAAATCCCAATTCAAAATCCATCTGTTAATGGTCAACAAAAATCAATTGAAGGTTTACTAGTGTCAAAAGTTGTCCAGGGTGTCATGAAATTGATAGATAACCAGAAAAAAAAGTATAGTTCTGTATATGAATATCTCAAATATGACGGAGGATTTTATAATCAAATTTCTGTGAATGGGCCATATGATCCTAGTAATATTAGCTTTAAAGGCATTACTATTTGTAGAACATTTGAAAATACAAATGGGAATACCGATACTGCATTTATTGCAAAATTTGTCATCGATACCAGTTATAGTAACGGCATGAATCGTATCTTGGAGATTTTCAATAATGGAATTTTTCATTTGAAAATGGAGAGTATCATGGTGAAAAATGCGCGGGTTAAAATGCCAGAGAAAGATCAGAAATTGAATATGGATTTTGAAATAAAGTTTGTTGCATCTTATATCAATGGTAATGCCCAGATGAATACAGATCAGGTATTAGGTAATTTTGTTTATTCGCTTAGAAATGCACCAATTGATCCCAAGTCAGAGGGATACGACAATTTTTATGCTTCATTAAAAAACGTTGATTGTGCTGGTCAAAGTTTCTTGGTTCCAAGGTCAAGGGGGTGGTATAAGAATTCACAAAACGAATTAAAACAATGTTGGGGACTTGGAAATTATTCTATTCAGGTTAAAGTTACAGAGTCTTCCAAAAGCAATTTTGTAGACAAAATGATTTTTATTGGATCTAATGATATGATCACCATTGGTAATGAAGCCCTTGAAAAGAAATTTGGTTCAGCGCCTTCTGCACCAGTTCAACAATAATTATAAATTCATATATGAAGCAAATAATTGTTCTCTTTGGGTTAGTTGCGATATTTACTAGACCGGCGATTGGTCAGACACAAAGAGCCTTAATAATTGGCATAAATACCTATGAGGCACCAGCAAATTACCATACCAATAAAAGGAATGTTCGAAATGTTGAGAATCTGAATGGTTGTGTAAACGATGCCAAGAGCATGTTTGAAAAGCTCCATAAAAGCTTCGGTTTCAATGCAGAAAATATTGATACACTTTATAATACGGTTGCTACAAGAAATGCAATTCTCTCTTCATTAAAGAAAATGTATGATAATAGCAAGGAAGGCGATATTGCTGTTTTATATTATTCTGGACATGGAAGTCATGTAAAGAACAGTCTTACTAGTAAAGTTGAAAAACAAGACCAAACAATTGTACCTGCAGATACTTATGTAGATACAGTTCATGATATCAGGGGACCAGAATTGAATAAGTACTTTAATTTATTCGTTGATAAAAAAGTAAAGCTCACTGTAATATTTGATTGTTGTGAAAGTGGATCACTTGCACGAGGCCCCAATTCTGAAAAAGCAAAGCCCCGGTTTTTAGAATCTGAGAACTGGGACGCATTGGATTCATCAAACTATCCTGCTCCAGAGTATCGGCCAGGAGGATATTGTTTGATCATGTATGCCAGTCGTTCTTTTGAGACAGCAGTTGAAGATTTATTCGATTCTGTATATCATGGTGCTTTTACCTATTCATTACTAAAAGCCATCAATGGGCAATCTATCAATGCAAGTGCCAATAGTATATTTCAATCAGCCAGATCGATTTTAAAAAATATGCCAAAGCCACAAGAGCCTTTAATAGCAGCTGATACAGCTAGACTAAATGAAACCTTGTTTGGACATAAATTAAGCAAATTGAATAACTATGAAGGATTTGCAATTGAGGATATATCTGAAACGAATATTGAAAATAATGAGTTTACAATCAGGGTTGGCTTAGCAAACCAGGTGTCTAAAAAAACACAATTAGTAGCATTGTATGATAGTTCACTCAACCCCATGACTTTAGAAATTCAAATGGTAAAAGGGTTGAACACCTCCATTGCAACATGTATTTATGGCGATCATAAAACAATCAAACCTGGAACTTTATTTAGAATATCTAAGCTAATTGGGGATGAGGATAAAATGATGAAAGTTATTATACCAACCTCAAAAATTTTGCCCAACAAATTCAAGCAATATGTAATTGAAGCTAAAATTTTAAAAGCCTCAAAACAAATCAAATGGGTACCGTCTTTGAATCTAAATGAGAAAGGCCCTTTTGCAACCGTTTTCTGGAAAGACCAACAATGGTTTCTGAAATTGGATACCCTAAAAGCAATTCAATTACCTGATTTTTCAGCTCAAAAAGTACTTGATCTTTGTAAAAAATACGTTGGTTTTAATACCGATTCCAGTATTTATGTTGAAATGCCGATTGACCCAGTTATTGCTGATTCAATCCTGAATAAATTTAAAAAACAAGCCAATTCATATTATCAGTTAGTAAACGAATTTGGCAAGGCCCAATATGTACTTTACGCAAATCTTGGAGAAGATGATGGGTTGGTTTATGGGTTTAGGAGAACGGTAATTTCCAGTCCCATTGATCTTGATCCACTTCCTTTTAAGACAAATATGAATCCTTGTACTTTGCAATCCATAGCTACTGAAGACCCATTATTTACCTACTTGATTAAATTAGGAAAAATATATTATTGGATGAATATGGCTTATCCTTTTGATGAAAATTATGATAGTAATTTTCCCTATCAATTAAAAATGTTTCAACGTGATTCAATTAACCCAATTTTAAATAACCAGATAACAATAGGAAATAAGTATACTATTTCCCTTGTCAAAAAGGCAGAACAAGAATTAATTCCTAATAATTATTATCATGTCACAATATTTCGAATTTCACCAGAAGGTGAAATTCTTGGTCTGAATGATAACAATACCAATTCTTTTCCCAAACCAGAAAAACCAGGTGAATTCAATGATCCGAATAAAATTGATATAATCAATATAAACAAAACGGATAAACTTATCAATGGAGGGGTATATACTTTTTTATTAGTAGCTTCTAAAGATCCCTACAACTTTAAAACTGCAATTGAGCAATCTGCAGTTCTTGATGTAAATAAACCTGTTTCAAGGGGAGAAGGAATTCCAAAACAATATGTTCAAAAAATTAGTTTTCGTGCCGTAAAAAAAAATGAATAATTCCAAAAGCAGTTTAGCTGATTCTTGGTTCCCGCGAAACTGCTGTATTAAATGATTGTCTTTTAAAATGGTAACCAAAGTTTTCATTTCTGGATCCATCGCAAATTTATATACTAGTAGAACTGATGATACAATACGTTGAAATGACTATACAGGATAAGGAAGTCATCCCAGATTAAATGCATTGCATTTTGCAATTGGCAAATGACATTGAGTTGGAAAAAAATGAAGAAGCCAGACTTCTTGAATCGGTAATCTAGTAGAACTTTCCATTGAATTGGGTAATTCCATAATTTTGGCAATTATTGATGAATTGAAAGTGTATGATCTTGATACCCCTTAGGCGTTTTTTATTGACTGGATGTTTCTTTTTTGCTTGCTTTATGTGTGTAATGGGGCAGAGTCCTGTTCATGCTTATTGGATCAGGTACCAAGACAAGGGCCAAAAAGAAGAACTGAATTATATACAACGAAATTTTGCCTATGGTTTAAAATCAAAAACCTTGGCAAAAGACCAATATGAATTGCATTTTGTCTCTTATAAGACCAAGTTGTTTCATTTAAAAAAAGGGGC
>CALRXV020000025.1:0-11368 GCA_943372225.1 Chitinophaga pinensis
GCTGGGACTGGAGCTGACTAAAGTTACAAAAGATTGGAATATGTTTTACTGCTTGGAATGGAACTGAACGGCTTGGAACTACTGATTAGATTTGTGATGGGCTGAGAACTAGTACTGAAGTACCAATTGCTACAATGCTCTGTTGTGCGAAGGATTTGATTTAGCTATTCACAGGCTTCTTTTAAAGCCAATAATTCTAATTCTGAGGAGAGCCTGAAATCAGTTGTTTTAATTTTTGATAGGATTGGTTTAATACTAGGAATGACACCTTTTAATTTCGCTTTTACAATTACGCCAATTGTTCCAGTAAAATGTAAACCCAATTGATCTGCAATTTTCCTTGCTTTATAATCGTTTAGTATAATGGCACAGTTAGGTGTTTCTAAAGCTAAAGCTATTGCACTAGATTCGCCTTTGTCAATTTGCATTTCTAATAATTGTTGCCTATACTTATCAGTGACTTGAAGAATTGAAACCCAATTTGGTAATTGATCTCCGAATTCTGTTGCAATTTAAATCGTAGTAATTATTTGCCCATATACTTTTTGTAAGAGATTCAGTTCTCCAATATTTGATAGAATAATAAAACAGCTAGTATCGGAAATAATTGTTTTAGGCATTCGCAACATCCTTTGCAAGATCTGAAGCAGGAGAATTAAAAATAGACACTTCGTATTTTGCTAGAAGTTCAGCGAAGGTTCGTTTAGTTAATCCCGCCAATTCAGCTGCTTGACCTAATGAAAGTTTACCTTGCTCATAAAGCTTTGTGGCTATGAGCATAGAAAGATCAGAATTGTCTAAATCTAAGCTATCAGGAAGGTTAAGAGTCAGGGTTTTCATAAATCAAATATAAGAATTTTAAAATCAGTCTTTTTTGGGAGATGTTTTAGGTCTTTTGCACAACGCCCCACGTATTGAAACAGTTTGGTAATGGTTTTACTACTGCTTGGACTGGAGCAGAATAAAGTTACAAAAGATTGGAATATGTTCTGCTGCCTAGAAAGGAATCGAACCGCTTGGAACAACTGATTGGATTTGTAATGGGTTGAGAGCCTGTATTGCAGTATCAATTGCTTCAATGCGCTGTTAAGCGCGTTCTTTTATTCAATCGCAATAACTAAGGGACCAATTGGTAGTGGGGGATTTTCTAAATATGAATGAACCTTTGCAGACAATTTAGTAAGTTCTGAGGAAGAGTTAATTGAAGCATTTAAAACAAATACTGTAATTGTATATTTTGAAAAATTCTGTTGATAACTCAAGTTTTTATCAAAAGTAAACAAAGCATCAAATTGATTCTCGATTAACAATTTTAGAAGTTGTCCATTTTTAATCCCATTCCAACCTTTATCACGAACTGTGTAAATTTCGTGGTCAGTAAAATCTAGTTTTAAGCGTTTTGGCAGATTTTCATCAAGCAAGAGCTTCATAAATTTCATCTGCTTTTTGTGAAGTAAGAAGTTTGTTGGCTATTTCAAGTAATCCAACGGCTTGTTCTTTAGTTACAGATGGGAAGTCATCTAGGAATTCGTCTAAAGAAATGCCAGCTTCTAGATGGTCAAAAAGGGAATCAACAGGTACACGTGTGCCCATAAATACAGGTTGACCGCTTAGTATTTCTTTGTCAATATTTACGATATCCTGGATACGCATATTTTAAAGTTACGATTATTTTGATATTTCCAATAGTTGCGGCTAACGGTTTGGCGCTTGGCGCAGTGGCGGATTTCGGAGCACTAAACTATCAATACTCCACAAAAGTTGATGCGAGGTAAAATGTTCAATTAACCAAATCGCCCGCCATTGAGCCAAACGCCTGTTATGACGCGTTTTTAATTATTTTCTCTATTTTTCCTGTCTTGTCATTAACTATTACTCGACCAGGTTGTTTTGTTTCTTTGACCCAACGACTTTGAATAAAACTAACTTTGTCTCCTGAAATTTCTATTGAGCCAAAAGCATCGAATCTAGTCTGTTCATAAAGATCGTCATGTTTCCAAAGGTATTTCCCATTGTCTAGATTTAGCTTTCCAATAAAACCAATTGAGGCAACATAAGTACTATTACCTATCAGAATTGGTGCGGTAAGGTTGAATCCATAAATTTCATTTTTCCATTTTCTTTTATTTGTTTTGCGGTCATAAGCCTCAATAAAACTTGAGCCCGATTCGTTGTCAGTTGCTGAATAGTAAATAATTAAATCGTCTTTGTAATCAAGGAAATAAGCCCCATCTACTATTAAATCCGTTTTAAGGTGAAAAGTATCTGCTTGTTGCGTGGCGGTATAGTGAACTGCAATTTTCCCGTCTGGGTACAAAATATAATATCTGTCTTTAATTGTCACATCAACTGTATCTTCTTCAGTAATGCTCTCTGTCATGGCTTTTACTCTGACAGGTTTTATAATATTAGTATTATTCTGGGTGTTTGTCGATTCAATTTCTTGTGGATTGTCCCCAGATCCTACTTTTGAGTTGTAGTCGGGGCTGGCACAACCGCAAAGAAAAAGTAATATAAATGGAATATGCTTCATGAGTGTTTTTTTCTAAAATGCGCCATAACGGTTTAGGCTTGGCGAAGGTTGGGAAATAGAATTCCTAAAGCTTGCTTGGCCACTAAAGACGCGATTAGCTAAAGCCAATTTACTGAAGTCCGGTCAGAATTCCTACTACTGAAGGGCGATGTTCGTCCGCCCAACTTTTGCCAAGCCGATGTTGTGTGCAGGCGACCGAAGATTCGTGGTTGACTATGTTCGTTTTCGTACAGACTTTCTGCGTTTAGGTTTCTCCTCCTCAGAAATGCTTCGATAAATTTTACTCCACCCCATACCGTTAATCCTGTTTTTATTGTATTCCAGAAAGAAGCATTGGCTTTTTGCTCTTTTTTTTGCAGAACGCTTCTTTAAGTGCTATTTAGCAGAAAACCAATTAACTCCCATTTTTCTTCAAGGTCGGATTGTTGTCCGTTTAGGGTAATATATTGGGTGACAGTGGGGAAGAAATTACCAACATTAACTCCTTCTTGTACAAAAACAATCAAAGGTTTATCAGCCTTGTATGCCATCCCTGATTCTACATGCAACATTTCAGATATTGCAAAGTTGGATTTGTAATCCCTTATGTCTTTTTCAAAATATCGGGGAGTAGCAACTACAACCACAAAATCTGATACTGGGATATTGAGCTTCATCAATTCAGCTGTCGATGTAGGAGAAGCAGAATATTTCCCAACAGTTCCAAATGGTGTATCCGATAAGCTTTTAAATACGCTCAATAAATTCTATAAATTGTCGGTCTTCCGGACGGAGACTGCAGCTCAAAAAGGCAGTTGCTAAAATGGGCTCTTGAATCATAGATAGTTTCCATTTCGCTTGCATACAACGATTCCGCATTTAAGCAAGGCGGAATTTGAAATTATGTTGTTGAAATTAGATGAAAAAGTTGAATAACGAATAGGAGATGAGCATTTTCGTTTCTGTCCGCCAACTTTGCTTAAATGCTTTGTTGTGTGCTGCCTTTTCCCTACGCAATTTTAATTTTCCAATTTTGTAATAAAATCTTTAATTGCTTTTAAGACTGCTTGAGTATTGTCATTCATAGTAGAGTGTCCAGATTTCTCAATCATAATAAACTTCGAATTTGGTGTAAGCTGTTGAAAATTTCTTACTGTTGATGGTCGTGCAGCATCGAACTCACCGGCTATATACAATGTTGGTGCTTTTATTTTAGGTAAGTCTTCTAAAAAGTCAAGGTTTTTAAGATTACCTGTTACAATGAATTCTTCTTCACCCCACATGGTTGACATTAATTTTTTGCCAGTTCGTGCAATTGAAGAGTCTACGAATTGAGTTTTATTAATTCTGTTATAAAAACTACTAAAATATTTATCGATAGCCTTTTCATAATTTGAAGTGTCGTTCCAAATATGCAATTTTGAATTACGCAAGGGTCTACTAAATGCAGAATCCATAGAAGCAATCAATGTATCTGCATCTGTCTCCCATTTTTTAGAACTTAAGTAGGGACTCGATAATATTAATGCTTTGGGTGTATTCTTTTCCTTTAAATAGTAGTCGACTGCTAAGGCAGCTCCATAAGAGTGCCCGTATAAATAAAATTTATCAATATTCAAATAATTTAATAATCCATTTAGTTCTTTACGTTGAGATTGTATATTCATTAATGATGTGTCTGTCAGTTGACTTGAACGACCACATCCGAGTTGATCATAAATTATAACCTGTCTGTCATCTGCTAAACCCAATAATGGTACTAAATCATAACTTGGAAACCCTGGTCCACCGTGAAGAATAACTATTGGAGTTTTGTTCCCAGAACCAATCACTTTATACCATATTTTACCACCGTCAATTTGAAAAAAGCTTTCTTGTTCTTTTATTCTTTTGGTTGTACATGAAAAAGTAAATACAAAGATTGTCAAATATAGAATGGGAAATTTATACATTTTAAAAGTTTAGGATTGTCTAATAAGGTTGCACACAACGGGCAGGGCTTTGTGCAGGCATGGCATTGTTGTTTGTCCAGTCCGGAACTGAAGCCCAATAAAGTAATAAAAGTACAAGTTAGCAACTAAAAGCCCAACAGAATTACATTAAGCCCGAACCAAAGTACAACGATGTAGACAGCCGAAGTTTGAACGTCCAGCCCTGCTTGCACAAAACCGTATGTTAGCAGCAGTGCATTTTAGCATTATTTATTAAAAGAAAAGGTTTGATATTCGGATTCATCCGGCGGACCTGCTGTTACTTGCATTAGAAGTTTATCTGATAATGTCAAGATAATTGAACCGAAAGTAAAACCATGTTTGCTCGGTAAATGCGTCCTGCAAACCGGATTATTGTTATCATCTTTTGAACGCAGGGTTGCTTTAATGAACATATCGTTTTTGTCGTTTGATTCTTTAGCCCTTCTTTTCAAAGTTGCAAAACGTATTTCACTGTTCATATTTTGTGTGGCTCCAGCTAAATATTTTTGGTAATAGTTCTGATACCATGGTTTCACATCATTATTGACCACAGGATGATTTGTATGATAAACAATACCGGTAGCATCAGGATATAAACGTATTACTTTATGGGCTGATGCTTCAAAATCATAAACACTATCACCTACGCCAATAGTATAGTTTTGTCCAGATGCATGTTTAGTCTTTTGTATAAATTGCAATACTTCTTTATTATTCTTCTTTTCTAACAATCCTCTGATAAAGAATGCAACGGGCAATCCATCACTACCAGCTTGTAATTGCATAAGAGTATTTACACAAACTCCGACACCATTTTCATTCATACCGTTCAAAGCCACAAGTCCTGCACAGCTTAGAATATATTGTTCAGGCGTATTGCCATGTCTTTGTATGTGTAAAATAATTTGGTAGCCGTCCATCCAGGCATCAAGGTCCATGTTTTGAGACACATAAGCTGGTCGTCCATTCATTGCAGGAACACCAATAGCGCTGCAATGGTGATGGATAGTATCGTTACTCAGTTTATCTGCATACACCCAATATTCATCCACCAATTGGAAGGCAAGCATATCATTAAAAGACTGATCGGCTCCCTTTGCAATTCCTTTTACTTCATCCAAAACTTCAGGGGTGTATTTTTTTATTGAAGGAATAAAATCAGTCGTAGCCATAAAATTATGTATGAAAGTATCGGCGGGCATGTGAACGTTTTGTTCAAGGTCTTTTTTCCAAAGCACCATAAGTTCACCGATTTCTTTTTTCATTTGCTGACCATGCTGAAAGCCTCGTTGATATCCGTTTCCGGATACTGTAATTATTTTTAGTTGTCGTTTATTAAGATTTGGCTGACAAAAACTAGTAACAAAAAGCAAAAGGAAAAAAGCGAAGAAAAGAAAGCGTTTCATATTTTTTATTTTTAAGATGAATGTTGATAGTCGCAGTCGGGTGTTACATTGCTGCTAACGTCTTCGCATTGGCGTTGTGGCGGAATTCCGTGATCCGTCAGCCGATAACTGTTGCTGATTGAAAATATAAAGTTGAAGTTAAGAACAAAAGTTCAGCGATGTACGTCAAGTCCGAACAAAAACCAAATAGAATTACAACTGCTCATTGTTATTCCGTCCGCCCAACTTGCACAAAACCCCGCGTTGGCTGCTGTCATACTCTGTCAATCGAATTTACATTTTATTTTAGCTTGGTCGTTTCTTATTAGCCGAAATTGATTTAACAATTGATTGTCCAACTATAGATTGAGTTTTCTTTTCTAATGTGTCAATGGTAATCATATGAGCCTGTTTAAGCAATTTCTCAAAATATTCAGTTTGAAAAGTTACGAAGTCTGTCACAGTAAGATGCCTTATTCTATTACCCGTTCCTTTTAAAAGTTATTTGGGGTCGTCAAGGTCAACACCACAGTCAAATCCAATATTTACATATTTGATATACACAGCAATATGACAGAACATTTCTTTTTGCTTATCAGACAGAGAATAGCCGATTGCCAAAGCGTTGTAGTTATCGTAAATTAACTCATTGCTGTCAGGGAATATGTCTAATACAAACTCCCTTAGTTGCAAAGCAGCTTTTTGAACCACTTTGTCAAATGATTTCAAAAAAAATATCAAGTCGTTAAGCGGCTCTCTTGGCATAGCTGAGTGTCGTTTATTTTTTTAATACTTTAAAATAAACCCTTGCCTTATTTTAAGAGTTATATTTCTAATTGCTTGAATATTTTTAAATGGGTTATCATCCAATACTAAGAAACTTGCTTCGTAACCTTCTTTTACTTCGCCAATTTTTCTTGTTGGGAAGATTGACTGAGGGGTTGCTCTACTGTAAATATCAATCAGTTCTTGATTTGAAAATACGTTGTTTTTAATAAGGGCATCAATTTCAGGCATTACAGTACTTCCATACGAATCTGCACCAACGGCTATAGCAATATTTGCTTTTCTCATCAGTCGCAATATTCTTGTCTTGTATTCAATAGAAGCATTATAGTTGTCGGGATTAATTGTTTCTTTTCCATTAGCGTCATAACTCTTCGTTCCATCATAATTAAATGTTGGTATTACAGTCATTTTTGCCTTTTTAAAAAGTTTAATGTCATTTTCAGTTATACAATATTTGGCTTTTGTTTCTTCTTTGCCATTCCATCCATAACCTGGCAAATGTGCCAAAACATCTACTCCTATTCTTGCACAAAGTCTTGCATCGTCTGCTGTTTCAATATGTGCAAAAACTCTTAATCCTTGCTGATGTGCTTTCTTAACAACATAAGTAGCTACTTCTTCGGACAACCCATTGTCATCTGGTTTTTCTAGTTTTCGCTTTGCTTCATAATTTTTAGCATCATTCAAACATATTTTGATTATATCAGGTTTGAAAGCCATAATCAAATTCCATTTTTTATCCACTTCTTCAATACTGTCCAAAAAAAAGTAGGATATGTTCTCTACAATTCTACTTTTTTTAATGGAATCTGCATACATTATTTGTTGATAAGGTGCATATATACCCATTGCCATAGGTTCGTAGGGATAAAAGCCGTGACCATAAGTGCAGGTTAGAAGCCCGTTTGCATAAGTAACATCTACTAATTTTGCTTTTTCTAAAACAGCTCTTGCATTTTTAGCACCTTGTCCGTTATTTCCAAGAACCTGCACATAAAAAACACCTTCTTTGATATATTTCAGCACCATATCTTTCAAGCCATAAGTACCGTCAAGATTGTGAGTATGTGCGTCACCAAATGGTGGAATACAAAACTTATTTTTTAAGTCTATTACACTGTCAATGCTAGAAGGTTTTTGAAAAGTAAACTTTCCATTATCAGTAAATACCGTTTTTGAAACAAACGTATTATTTAAAAGCCAATTACCATTTTCAAATTGATATGTCTGTGCAGAAACAGGTTCGATAAAATATAGAAGAAAAGCGATGATTCCGAGTCTCCTCAATTTTAATGATATTGTCATAAATTTTGTGTTTATGTTACGAACTGTTCAATATACTTGCCGCTAACGTTTGAGGCTTGCCGCAGGGCTGGAATAGCTGCTGTGTCTGCCCGGCAACTGAAGCCGATTGAAAAACTGAAGTTGAAGTTAACAACTAAAAGCCAAATAGAATTCGGTCAAGCCCGATATTAGCTGATAGTAGTACAACAGCCGATTGTTATTCCGTCCACCAGCCTTGTGGCAAACCTTTTGTTGTGTGTTCGCCTTTACTTACTTTGTGCTTTTGCCCATTCATTCATATACGTTTCAAATACAGATAATGGCATAGAGCCACCTAATAATATAGCATCGTGAAAGCTTTTGATATTGAACTTTGCACCTAAGTTTTTTTGATACTTGGCTTTCAATTCCTTTATTTTTAGCTGACCAGTTTTGTAAGAAACTGCCTGCCCAGGATTGGCCATGTAGCGTTCTGTTTCTTTGAAGGAATCCTGTTCTTCATTACCACCTTTTTCCATCATATATTTTACCGATTCCTCTCTGGTCATTTTGCCTGTATGTAAGCCAACATCTGTAACCAATCTAATTGCTCTAAAAATTTCTAATTTTAAAGCACCTAATTTTTGATATGGGTCTGTATATAATCCCAATTCTTCAGCTAACGATTCAGCGTATAAACCCCAGCCTTCAGTGAAAACTGAATAGCTGGCAAATTTCCTGATTTTAGGCAAGTTTTGATTTTCTTGTTGCAAAGACAATTGAAAGTGATGTCCAGGAATAGCTTCATGTAAAAAGAGTACTTCCATATCGTTGTTATTGTATTTAGTAGCATCTACAATTGGTACATTAAAAAAGCCCGGCCTGCTACCATCCTCAGCTCCTGTTTGATAATTATGAGAGGTTGAAGCCGCTTTAAATTTTTCTACCGCTTTTACTTCGAATGCAGCTTTGGGTAAAATGTTGAATAGCTTTTTTAAATTAGGTTCAATTTTAGGATAAATAGCTTTGAAGCTATCTAATATTTGTTCATCTGAAGTGAATGGAAAGAATTGTTTGTCGGTTAAAGCATAATTGAAAAAAGCAGCCATATCGCCTTTAAAGCCCACTTTTATTCTTAGTTCATCAATCTCTTTAGTAATTCTATCCACTTCTTTTAAACCAGTTTGATATATTTCTTCAGGCGTTTTGTTGGTAGTAGTGTTCACTCTAATTAAATATTGATAAATCGCAGCACCATTGGGTAAATCACTGTATCCAGATGTAGTTCTGGCATTGGGTAAATAAGTGTTTTTGAGATAATCAGTTAGTTTTTTGTAGGTAGGGATAATCTTATTGCTAATCGCATTATTGTATACAAGCCTAATTGCTACCTTTTCATTTTCTGAAAATGATGCAGGCATATTTTTAACAGGGCCATAAAAAATATTCTTAGCTGTATCGATAACTGTTTGTGCTTCCATTTGAGGAATCATTTTTACAACTAGAGCCTTGGGAAGTACCATACCTATTGCAATGCCTTTATTAAAATTTGCAATAGCAGTATCTGTCCAGTCAACAAATCCATCAATTCTTTTTAGCCAATTTTCATAATCTTTCACTGTTTTAAATGGCTGGACACCTTTTCCTGAACCCAAGGATGGAAAGGTATTAGGCAAACTAGCTCCTTGATTAAAAGGCATATATTCTAAGTGAAATTTTTCCTTTTCCAACGCCTCTTTAATTTGCAGACTAATTATGTCAAAAGAAATTATGTCAAATGAGTTTAAAGAGGCTCTCTTATAAGCTTTTAATAATTTTTGATATTTGATATTGTAGTCGTGCAATTTCTTTAAATAAGGTACTGAGATATTATTGGGCAATAAATCCATATACCTATTATCGCCTTTTATGTTTGCCATAATTGGAGTAAACAAAACCCCTTCCTCGTAATAGTCATTTAATAGCTTGTTAAAGGCTGTATTGTTTTTTTGTGCAAATAATACAGAAGTTGAAAACATCAAAATGATGGTAACTGAATTTTTAAAAATACTTCCCATTAATTTCATGTTCATTTGAGTTATAATTGTGATTTAAGGTGACACACAACGAGCAGGGCTTGCCGATGGTGGGGATTAGTATTCCCTCCAGCCTGGAACTGCTGCTGATAATTGCAATATTGCCGAAAATTTATTCATAAGTTCAATGTTGTTTGTCCAGCCGAAACTGAAGCTAAATATTTAACAAAAAGTTGATTGCTATTCCTTCTGCCCCACTATTGGCAAACCCAATGTTAGCCACAGTTTTTTTCTACAGTTTCTTCAAAAATTTTCTAATTGCAATTTCTGTTTCGTTTGGGTTACTCAAAAAAATACAATGATGAGCACCTCTAATTTTTACAACTTCACAGTTTTTACATTCTTTCTTAAAACGATTAATTTCTGTGTCATAATAATTTGTCCAACGAGGCAAGGCTTCTTCGGCAATTAGTTTATTTGCAGAATCAAAAAGATTAAAAGCCTTAAATCTTTCAGGTGCAGTAGGAGCATCAACATAAATTGCCAAGGAAGGACAAGCAATATTTTTGTAGGAAATAGATTTTAACGCTTTATTCATTTTGCTGAATGAGTAATAAGTTGTTGTATCATCAACCAATAAACCGTTTTTGTTAAACTTACCCCAAGAATTTGTTATTTCACTTTCGGGAATATAAAAACCGTGTCCTTTAAAATAATCTTCTTCCAAGTTTTGTAAGGTTGGTTTAAAATCTAATGAAGGTGCAGGTGATTGAGGAGATTTTCCAAGTATAGAATCATTTAAATGGTCTAATGCAGCATCAAGATATATATTTGTTATAACTCTATCAGGATAGTTTCGAGCAAAAGTTGAAAGTTCGTCACCAGCAACAGAGTGTCCAATTAGGATTACTTTTTTGATGGAAAGATTATCCATTACTTTCAAAAGGTCTTGAACTAAAGTGTCTGTAGCAAAACCTGATAAAGTTCTATCTGACTGTCCAAATCCACGTCTTGTAATGCCATAAACGTGATAATTGTTGATGAACTTTGGTGCAAAATTTTCAAAAATATGTGCTGTATTTCCTAAACCTGCTAAAAAGAAAATTGGTTTGCCTTTACCTCCCCAATCTAGAACTTCAAGTTTATTGTTTGTGAACCCTTTTATGTAAAGGGTTTCAAATTTTTGTTGAGAAAAGGAACTTGTCAATAGCCCCAAGCACAAGAAAAGAGTTGCTGTTTTTTTTGAAATCATTTTTTGAGGGTTGTCTTTAAAATTGTGGCTAACGCCCCACGCATTGAAGCAGTTGGGTAATAGAATTACTACTGCTGGGACTGGAGCTGACTAAAGTTACAAAAGATTGGAATATGTTTTACTGCTTGGAATGGAACTGAACGGCTTGGAACTACTGATTAGATTTGTGATGGGCTGAG
>CALRXV020000026.1:2500-5142 GCA_943372225.1 Chitinophaga pinensis
CCGGGAGGAAAAGAAAACAATAGTGATTCCCTGAGTAGTGGCGAGCGAAATGGGAATAGCCTAAACCGGGTCAGCGTGCTGATCCGGGGTTGTAGGACTACATTTAGAAGTTGTTATCAATCTGAATCATCTGGAAAGATGAGCCATAGCGTGTGATAGCCACGTAGGAGCAAATTAACAAGGACGAGTAGTATCCTGAGTAATGCGGGACCGGAGGAATCTTGCATGAATCTGCCAGCACCATCTGGTAAGGCTAAATACTCCTCAGACACCGATAGTGAACCAGTACCGTAAGGGAAAGGTGAAAAGCACCCCGAACAGGGGAGTGAAATAGTACCTGAAACCGTGCGCCTACAAGCGGTCGGAGCATAGCAATATGTGACGGCGTGCCTTTTGCATAATGAGCCTACGAGTTACTCCTAACTGGCGAGGTTAAGTTCATAATTAACGGAGCCGAAGCGAAAGCGAGTCCAAATAGGGCGATTAGTCAGTTGGGGTAGACGCGAAACTTTGTGATCTATCCATGGGCAGGTTGAAGGTGTGGTAACACACACTGGAGGACCGAACTCGTTGACGTTGAAAAGTCTTGAGATGACCTGTGGATAGGGGTGAAAGGCCAATCAAACTGAGAGATAGCTCGTTCTCCCCGAAATGTTTTTAGGAACAGCCTCGGATTTAGAAGTATGATAGAGGTAGAGCTACTGATTGGGCTAGGGGGCTTCATCGCCTACCAAACCCTGACAAACTCCGAATGCTATCATATATCTCCGGGAGTGAGGCTGCGGGTGCTAAGATCCGTGGCCGAGAGGGAAATAACCCAGATTAGCAACTAAGGTCCCTAATACGTAGTTAAGTTGAGCAAACGAGGTGGGATTTCTATAACAGCCAGGATGTTGGCTTGGAAGCAGCCATTCATTTAAAGAGTGCGTAACAGCTCACTGGTCGAGAGATCCTGCACGGAAAATGATCGGGCATCAAACTACGAACCGAAGTTCTAAAATTGTACTTGTACAATTGGTAGGGGAGCATTCAAATCTGCACAGAAGGTGTGGCGCGAGCCATGCTGGAGCGATTTGAAAAGAAAATGTAGGCATAAGTAACGATAATTAAAGTGAAAAACTTTAACGCGAAAAGTCTAAGGTTTCCTGATCAACGTTAATCGGATCAGGGTTAGTCTGGTCCTTAGGAAAACCCGAAAGGGGCATCTGATGGAAAGAAGGTTAATATTCCTTCACCTGCTATGCATTAAAAGTGACGCAGGGACGTGGTGGTTGCGTACGGACGGAAGTGTACGCCTGAGAGGAGTCTTCGGATGAATCGAAACCATAAAATCCCTGCCAAGAAAAGCGAGCATAGCAGCCAGTACCGGAATCCGACACAGGTAGACGGGATGAGTATTCTAACGCGCTCGGGTGAGCCGTGGAGAAGGAACTAGGCAAATTAACGCTGTAACTTCGGGATAAAGCGTACCGCAGCGATGCGGTCACAGTAAAATGGTACAACCAACTGTTTAACAAAAACACAGGGCCCTGCAAAAACGAAAGTTGACGTATAGAGCCTGAAACCTGCCCGGTGCTGGAAGGTTAAGGAAGGGTGTTCGGCGCAAGCCAAAGCTCCTGACTGAAGCCCCAGTAAACGGCGGCCGTAACTATAACGGTCCTAAGGTAGCGAAATTCCTTGTCGGGTAAGTTCCGACCTGCACGAATGGTCTAATGAGTTGTACACTGTCTCCTCCACGAGCCCGGTGAAATTGTAGTATCGGTGAAGATGCCGGTTACCCGCCACGGGACGGAAAGACCCCGTGAACCTTCACTACAACTTTGCATTGATTTTGAGCCACAAATGTGTAGGATAGTTGGGAGACTATGAAGCAGCATCGCCAGGTGTTGTGGAGTCAACGTTGAAATACCAACCTTTTGTTGCTTAGAACCTAACCCCCTGCGGGGGACAGTGCATGGTGGGTAGTTTGACTGGGGTGGTCGCCTCCTAAAAAGTAACGGAGGCTTGCAAAGGTACCCTCAGTACGGTTGGTAATCGTACGCAGAGCGCATTAGTAAAAGGGTGCTTGACTGTGAGACAAACACGTCGAGCAGGAGCGAAAGCTGGCTAAAGTGATCCGGTGTTTCTGTATGGAAGGGACATCGCTCAAAGGATAAAAGGTACTCCGGGGATAACAGGCTGATCTTACCCAAGAGCTCATATCGACGGTAAGGTTTGGCACCTCGATGTCGGTTCGTCACATCCTGGGGCTGGAGAAGGTCCCAAGGGTTCGGCTGTTCGCCGATTAAAGTGGCACGTGAACTGGGTTCAGAACGTCGCAAGACAGTTCGGTCCCTATCTGTGGTGGGCGCTAGTAAATTGAGTGGACATGACCTTAGTACGAGAGGACCGGGTTGTACGTACCGCTGGTGTATCTGTTGTGCCGCCAGGTGCAGTGCAGAGTAGCTATGTACGGCAAGGATAAACGCTGAAAGCATCTAAGCGTGAAACCTTCCACAAGATGAGTTTACTTTTAAGGGTCGTCAAAGACTATGACGTTGATAGGCTATAGGTGTAAAAATGGTAACATTAAAGCCAAGTAGTACTAATTGCCCGTAAGCTTTATTTTTTTATTCTATTTTTCTTGATTTTGTCCCAATATG
>CALRXV020000027.1:0-4127 GCA_943372225.1 Chitinophaga pinensis
GGCACCAATATACCAGGTAAGGATTATGATGGTGATGATGTTTGTCATACGATTCATATAGGTACTATTACCGGCAATGTTGTTGGAGAAACTCCTGTAACAACTGCTAGTGCAGTATATCCTTCAAAAAATGCTAATGTTGCTCCATATAATGTGACAGTAAATTATTCATTGGTAAATAATGGTGCATTTTTAGCGAGCAATTATAGTTTAGCTTCTCATACAGTACCATCAACTATCTATAAAAAAGCATTAACCATTACTGGATCATCAATAGCTGGTGTGACATATAATGGTTTATCCCAAAGTGGCGCTGTTACTATTGGATCTGTCACTGGATATGCTTCTGGAGAAACTTTAAATATCACAGCTGCTGCAGCAAATTACGGTGCTGCTGCTGGTCCTTATACTACTACTATTACGTATGTATTGGCGGATAATTTACCCAATTTGGCTTCAAATTATAGTATTGCTGCACAACCTAATGTAAGTGCTACTATATTTAAGAAGCAATTATCAATGTCAATTCCTATTCCTTCTATTTTAGATAAGACTTATGATGGGAATAAAACTGCCGGAGGTTTATTAGCGGGATCTTATTCATCTGGCATAGTTGTAGGTGAGGCAGTTCCAACGATTACTCCATCTGCAAGTGATTATAGTTATTCTGCAGCAGGAGTTAATTATAGTTCTACCGTTAGCTACGCTTTAAGTGGGCCAACTGCTTCTAATTATTTTGTGGCTCCTGTTACATTGAATAATTTAAAAATCTTGAAGAAAGATGTAACGGTTAGTTCTGTAACTCCTATGTTAGCCGATAAACAATATGATGGTACTTCACTGCCACCAGTATCTGTTTCAGGTTTTACTGTTAATGGAACCATTGTTGGAGAGACATTAAATGTAACAGCAACTGGAACTAATTATCTTTCAGCTGATGTTGGTAATTATACTTCAAATATTACTGTAGACATAACTAATGGTAATGCTTGGTCTGGCAACTATAATTTAACTGGAACTATTACTTTCCCTGCTGTTCCTGGAAAAATTGTACCTAAGCCTTTAACATTTGGATCAGTTACGGTTACAGATAAAGAGTACGATGCAACCGTTATTGTCAATCCAGGAACTGTTACTTTAGGAGTACCAACTGGATTGATTGGTACAGAAACGCTGAATTTTAGTCCTGTAGTCCCTATCAATTTGTATGGCAACTACGTTGGAACTTATAATATCAACATTCCGGTTAGCTTAAGCGATGCAGGCGTTGGACCAACCTTAGGTAAAGCAATCAATTATACCGCAACTGCTTATAATGTTACTGTAAAAATCAAACCTAAAAAATTAACGCTAGTTGGTGCTAATACACTAAACACTATTGTTAAGAAAACCTATGATGGTACAAAAGCTACAGGTGCGGTAACTGTTGGAAAAACTTACACTGGTACCGTTGCTGGTCAGGTGGTAACTATTTCAGCTGTTGGTGAATTTACTGGTCCAAATGCCGGTGATTACAATGTAGTTGATCAGCCATGTATTTTGAAATACACAGTAAACGATGGCCCAACCTTTGATAAAGGATTTAACTATGCTATTGATGATGAAGCTGGTTATACTGCACAAGTTGAACAGAGAAAAGTAACCATTACAGGTCTTAAGGCAGGTAATCAAAAAGCATCCACTTTAGTAGCACCTTATACCACTACACTTACTGGTACTCCAGCAATTAAAAACTTGGTAGCATCTGATGCTGGTAATGTTGTAGTAACCCAAACTCCAGGAGCTGTTACGGCCAAATTTGCTGATAATACTGTTGGACAAGGAAAACCTATTACATTAACTAATTCCTATGGTTTAGGTGGTTCAAGGGCATTCAACTATGTTGTGAATCAACAGCCAGTACTTACTGCTAGTGTTTATCAAGGCGATGGTGAAATTGGAAATCGTATTTGGGATGATACCAATGCAGATGGTCTTCAAGATGATGATGAACTAGGTATTGCAGGTGTTAAAGTACAATTGTATGATAAAGTATCTGGTATAAAAGTTACCGGAGCAGATGCCATTACAGATGCACAAGGATATTATTTATTTAGTCCAAATGCAGCTCCAGGTGGACCAATATCAACAAGTAGTATTTATGGTTTAAGTGGTTTAACCGTTGGACCTGATTATATTGTTCGTGTTCCAGATGTAAATGGAGTAGCAAAACAAGTTGTTTTGGGAACTAAGAACCTAACAGTGTATGAAGTAGGAACAGATAGATCAATTGATAGTGATGGTCAATTAGTACCAGAGGGTGCAGATGCGGTTGTGAAAGCTCCATCAGTTGGTGTTGATTTTGATGAAGCTGACTTTGGATTTACCAGTGGCGCTCCTAGTGGCGGCGGCGGCGGCGGCGGAGTAAGCGGCGGCGGAGTAGGAGGCTTAGAAAGTAAGAGCCTTGGAGATGCAGTAGGTAATCGCTTATTTGAAAGTGCCATCAATAGTACCAATGTACCAGTAGATTATTCCAAATTACCAGGTATCTCTAGAATTGGTATTCAAAGAGCTATAGCTGGTGTTGGAACTAAATTAACATTGAAAGAATTATTGCCAACTCAGATTACTGGAACAAGCTATAAGGCATTCGCTACAACACCAAAAGATCTAACTGCAATTACTAATGCAAAAGATGTGATGTCAATTGACTTTACATTAAATAACCAAGCAAAAGCGGTTGCATTTGGTATGATTACTGCTGGTGAAGTATATGATCACACCAAAGCAATTTGTGATCGCTTAAAAGGTGCTGAATTACAATCTCTTCAATCAGTGGAAATCAACAAGATTCCAATGGTTAATTACAAATTGAAAAATAATCTTGGTCAAACAGAATATGTAATGAGTTTTGTAGTCGGTGCTAAAACCGGTAGAAACTACTACACTGTACAATCAAACTGGTTGAATAAAGATTATTCTGTTGATGAGATCATGTACAATATTCAATTATGGGCTGCAACTCCAGAAGATGTTGCCACAATGGCAACAGATATCCTAAAAAGATTGGCTTCTGGTCAAACAATTGTTCAAGTTCCTAGTCCTAAAGGATTACCAACAACTTACTTAACAAAAGGTAAGAGGTCATCAGATAAGATTGAATTAGAGGTGAACAACCAATCTGCAATTACCAATGGCTATTTTGAAATTGCTGAAAAATCAAATGAGCAATCTGCTGCCTTGGTTAAGAAACAAATACCGTTTACTTTAAAAGCAAATGGACTTACTTCTATCAATATCCCAACTTCAGATATATATGAGTCTACTCTTAGTTTATATCTGAATGGCGTATTACAAGATGAAGTGTTTATATCTGATGGTAACTGGGCAGCTCAGGTGAATTCTTCTGCAACTAGTACTGTTAAGTCATTAAAAGTGACTAACGATCCTAGCTTTGTGACAGAAAATAAAGACGACTTCAAATTGTTCAGAAATGTTCAGATTGAGGCTTCTACTCCAGATTTTGTTTCTGTATACAAAATGCTAAGAGGTGGTGGTGCTCCGCAGGATTTAACTGGATACAAATCATTCCAGTTCACTGCAAAAGGATCTGGTGCAACCATGTATATTACTTTGGTGAAAGACGGTATTCCTAACTGGGCTGATCAGTATTCATTGAGTATGCCATTAAGCTCAACTACACAGGATTATAAAATTAGCTTGGATGATTTTGTATCAAAAGCTACAAAAGATAAGATCAATCCTAAAGATGTTACTATGGTAATCTTTGGCCTGGTAGTAAACGGTGGAAGATTGGCTGATATCAGTGCAGACATTAGCAAAGTGTCTTTCTCTAAAACAGATATTGCTTATCTAAACAGTTTAAATTCCAAAGAGATTGGTGTATATCCTAACCCAGCAAAAGGCGGTTCATTTGTAGCCACATTTAAGGCGCCAGTTGCAAGTACTTTAATGATGAACGTTACTGATGCAAGTACAGGAAAATTAATTTTTACTAAATCTGTGAATGCACAGATGGGTACAAACAATGTTCCAGTACACATCAATCAACAAGTAGGCTTTAGTACTTATATACTTTCTCTAGAAGGAACTGGTGTTAAATACACACCTAAGAAATTGTTTATTGA